>JAJFJV010000001.1 GCA_021773635.1 Gammaproteobacteria bacterium
CCCTCGACTCGCCAGCGCATTGGAGCACCATCGGATATGCGAAAGATCCTTCTCGCAACACTCGCGCTCGTACCCTGGGGCTGCACGCCGGAGTCCTCGAACGACACGATCACGGCCCTCTTCGCGGATTCGATGACGATCATCGATCTCACCCACGCGGTGAGCGCGGACGCTCCATACTGGCCGGGCCCCGCTCAAAGCCCGTTTCGACACGACACGATCGCCGCCCATGCGGACGGGTCGCCGAGCATGGCTGCCTATGCCGCTCCCGAGCACTTCGGTACGCACTTCGACGCGCCCGTCCACTTCGGAGCCGGACTCGCATCGGTCGATCAGATCCCCGCCACGGACCTCTTTGGTCCCGCCGCGATTATCGACGTGACTGAAAAGGCGGTCGCCGATGAAGACTACGCGGTCACCGCGGACGACGTCAGAATGTGGGAGTCTGAGCATGGTCCGATTCCGACCGGCGCGATCGTCGTCATGCGCTCGGGGTGGGCAGCCCGTTGGGCACAAGGCGATCGGTATTACAACGCGGATGCGGATGGACGCCTCCACTTCCCCGCCTTCGCTGAAGACGCCGCCCGCTTTCTGGTCGAAGAGCGAGACGTCTCCGGCATCGGAGTAGATACGGGTAGCGTCGATCCGGGGAATGCGGCAGGGTTCCCGGTGCACGAGATCGTAAATGGCTCGGGGCGCTTTCACCTCGAGAACCTCGCCGACCTCAGCGCGCTCCCGGAGTCCGGGGCGTATCTGATCGTGGCTCCGATCAAGATCGAAGGCGGTTCGGGCGGCCAGGTGCGGGTCTTCGCCGTCGTGCCCTAGGAGGCGGCGCCCCGCGCGTCGACGAGTTCGCGGATCGCGCCGGCGATGGCGCGTTCATCGAAGGGTTTGGCGATCACGACGTCGACGCCCGCTGCCCGACTACTTTGGGGCGTCACGACCTCGCTGTACCCCGTCGTCAGGAGAATCGGGAGATCGGGCCGGACGTTCTTGATGGCCCGGGCGAGCTGTAGACCGCTCCGACCCGGCATCGTCTGATCTGTCACTAGAAAGTCGAACCCTTCAGGCAAATTGGTGAAGCGATCCAGCGCCTGTTCGGGGTCCGTTTCCGACGTCACGACATACCCCAGTCGCCCGAGCTGCTGCTGCGCGAGGCGGACCAACGATGGCTCATCATCGACGACCAGAATCCGTTCGGTGCCGCGCAGGTCGCGCGCTGATCCCTCCTTGGGAACGAGCCCCGAACGTTCCGGCGTGCTGACGAAGCAGAGTCGAAACGTCGTACCCTTGCCGGGTTCCGAGTCGACACGAATCCCGCCGTGACGGGTGGCAATCGCGTGGACCGCCGAGAGGCCCAGTCCCACGCCCCTGTCTTTCGTCGTGAAGAACGGTTCGAAGATGTGTTCGGCCAATTCCGAATCCATACCGCAGCCGGTGTCGGAGACCGTCAGCAAGACGTAAGGGCCTGGTTCGGAAACTGCCATGGGTCGCGGGAGGTCCTCCGCAGTGGCGATTGGCTCCACCCGGACCTTCATGATCCCACCTTCGCCCATGGCGTCGGCTGCATTGGCACCGAGGTTGAGCATCGCCTGATACAAATGGTCCGAGTCACCCAAGATGTATCCCACCGTATCGTCGATCTCCTCGACAATCTCGGTCGTGGCTGGAAGGGTCGCCCGTAGCAGTTCCAACGACTCGCGCACCACCGGCACGATCTCTACGGGTTGGGAGTCATGCCCGCCGTGCCGCGAAAACGTCGTGATTCGCCGCACCAAATGAGTCGCTCGATCCGCCGCGCGCAGAACGGAATCAAGGTGATCATGAGTCTCTTCGCCCTTGGGGGTCTGCTGCTTCGCAAGCTCGCTGTAGCCGATAATCGCGGCCAGTATGTTGTTGAAGTCGTGCGCTACGCCGCCCGCGAGCCGGCCCAACGATTCCATCTTTCGGACTTGTCTCAGCTGACGCTGAAGATCGCGTGCTCTCGCCGCCGTCTCCCCAGCGCTACGCGCCAGGACTCGCTCGCGTCTGATGGCCAAGACCAACAGCAGCGCGAGCATCGAAAGAACCCAGACGTTTCGCGCCGGCCTCGTTTCGGCGTCCATGAGGCCGATCGCTTCCACAGCCACGTGGACCAGAGCCAGCCCGAACGCATACATCGCGAAGGACCCACCCCAAAGCCTGGTGACGTTTGTCCCAGTCGCGCTTTCCCGCGGAACCGCCGACGGTGTCGCGCCGATGCCGTGGGTTCTCACACGAGCGGCGATCGCGACCGCAATCAGCGGCAAGTACCACGGCAGATCGAACAACGTGCCCGGCCAAAACCACGGAATGACGCCGCCCCAGGCCAGGGCTTCGACTCCGTCGGTCAGACACCAAAGCCCAACCGCGATCGTCAACCAACCATAGATCCGACGCCAGCGCTCATCGGTCGTCTGCCGCCACGCGCGGCTTAGGCGGTAGAACAAGTAGACATCAAGGACGGTGTACAGAATCAGCGATGGAACCCAGGTGCTGTAGTTGTCCGGGTTGATCGCACTGGGAATGACCGCGAAGTACCCGAGCAGAGCGGCGGCGGCCACCGCGGTCCCCGACGTGGTCGCGGCCGCCACCGAGTCTGGTGGCACGTAGCCGGAACCGGGCTCGAGATCCACCGCGACCACCAGCGATAGATAAAAGCAGCAATAGAGCAAGTCGATCACGACATCGAAGCGGTGGTCCACTTGCACCGCTACCGGCGCGACAACAAACAAGAGTCGAATGGCTACCCAAAAACCGAATGCAACCGACCACAGATTCCAGAACCGGCGTTCGCGATCGTCGACCACCTTGCGGAGCCCAACCTGAAACGCGCCAATAATCAAGATCAGGAGGGGTAGATCCGCATACGCGTCCGCGTACAGATGCTGAGCCTCTTCGCCGAACAACGGAAGCACATAAGGGAGTAGCGAGAGCAAGAGAACCGGAACGGCGAACCGCATCACCGGATCGCGACGGAGGGTGCCCCACACCGTGATGGGGTCCGCTCTTACGGACCGAATCTCACCTCGATGTGCTTCAGCGACCATCCACCACCCCGCTAGCGGACCCCGAAAAACCCGAGCGGAGGCGAGCAAATGGACGTGGTGACGGATCGGCACCCAGCGAGCCCCCCCCGGATCGCGGCAAACCATACTGTACAGTCCGCCGCGGGAGGATCCGGAGCAAGGCCCGGGCGGGCCGCGACCGAGGCCTTGCTGGAATACACCACGCGCCGCACCCTTCCAGCGGACCAGACGTCGTTTGGGGGAGCTGAACCATTGGTTGAACGCATCGGCGCGTGGCTACGCGGCGCCAATACCTATCTAGTTTTCCATGTGATCGGGATCGTGCTCCTGTCGGTTGTGGCGGCGGCCTTCCCGAGCGTCGGGCCAAACCGGTTTGTCCTCGCGGCGATCCTGGTGTTCGTCGTGGCCCCGATGGTCATCGTTGTCCAACGACGTTTTCCGACGGCGGAGCACGGGTGGAGCGAGCCGCTCTTCAACGTGGTTTGTATCTCACTGTTGGTCCATCTCGTTCCTGCGGCGTGGTTTGGCGCTCTCGTGGTCGGGTTGCTCGTTGCCGCGATATCGAGCATTCGTGTCCAGGCCCGCGGATATATTCTCTACGCCGGTCTCAATCTTCTGCTCGTCGCCGGAATGACGATCGCGGCGTTGGTTCACGGGGTGCCGGGGTGGGGCCTGCCCATCGCGGCGGTGTTGGCCACGCTACCCTGTACCACCTTCTACGCATACTGGGAGTACACCCACGTCACGTCGCTCAGAGATCGAGCGCGGCGGGTAAGAGACCTCAGCCTTATCGCCGGCGGGGTCGCCCACGATTTTCGGAACATCCTCACCGCGGTGTCGGGGTATGCGGAGTTGGCGAAGGTCGAGCTCCCGAGGGACCACCCCGCGCGAGCCTCCGTCGATGAGCTGAGCCGTGGCGCGGAACGCGCCTCGCTGCTCGCCGGTCAATTGCTCGCCCTCTCGGGTAGCGAAACCGCCGGGATCGCGGATGTCAATCTCGGTGAGGAAATCCACTCGCTTACCAAACTCCTCCGCACGGTGGTCCCGAAGGGGGTCGACGTGGAGACCGACATCGACGCTCGCGTGCCGCTTCCGTTCGTTCGCGGATACAAGGCCGAGTTGCAGCAAGTCATCATGAACCTGGTACTCAACGCCGCAGAGGCGAGTGCCGCAACGCGTTCCCCCGTGCGCGTCGGCGTTTGGTATGAACCGTGTGAAGAAGGTGGAACGGGTCGCGTGGTTTGCGAGATCAAAGATCGTGGCGCAGGCATCAGCGCGAATCACCTACCAAAGATCTTTGACCCCTTCTTCACGTCCAAACCACGGGGCCACGGGCTTGGCCTGACGGGGGTTCACCGGATCCTCTCACAGCACCAGGGGGAGATCGAGGTCGAGAGCCAACTCGGGAAGGGCACGCGCGCGCGCTTTTGGCTCCCTGCTTCCACCTCGGCGAACGGCTCTTGCGACAACACGTTGCCCTCGCGCACGCCGGGGGGCTACGCCCTAGTCGTCGACGATGAGGGCCAGATCCGAGACGTCCTCCGACGGTTCTTGAGTCGGCTTGGCTACGATACGTTCGAGGCGGAAGATGGCGTCCGGGGCGTCGAACGATTCCGTGAACACGCGGAGTCGGTCGACTTCGTGATCATGGACGTACGGATGCCTCGGATGGACGGCCTGCGGTGCTCCAAGCTGATTCGTGAGATCCGACCGGACGTGCCCATCATCATTTCGACGGCCTACGCGCCTTCTCCTTTGACCGATGGTCCTGACCAGATGACGTTCCTTCCCAAGCCGTACCGATATCACGATCTCGAGCGAACGCTTCAGGAGGTGGTCGGCACCCTCAACTAGCGGTCGGCACCTTCAACGAGCGCGAGGAGCCGGCTGTCCCTCCTGTTCCGAATCAGGACGGGCATTGTTCCATAACGGAGCATCGGGCCTCCCCGCCCACCAACTCCGCCAAACTCCCTCAACACCCGCCAGACGTGCGCTAGACAGGTGCCAGGCGCTTCCAGTCCCTGCTCCGTCGAGGCGATTTCGGCTTGGCATGCTTGTCGCTTTTCGCGCAGTGGTCACGTGGGGAGGGCAACGGCGCGCCTGAGTTTCGCGCCTCGGCTTTGGGGGGGCTTTGATATGGTGCAAAGCGCGTGAACACACCCGGCGAGTCAACGGAGAACGACCGGGTCGAGCAGGTCGTGTGGGAGAACCTTCCGGTCGGCCTGGTGCTGCTCGACGAAGAGGGACGGATCACGCGCGCGAACGAAGTTGCTGCTCGTCTCCTCACCCCCGCCGAAGGCCCCCTGGTTGGCGAGGACTTCTTCGCGTTTGGCGAGGTGATCAGCCGCGTAGCCGCGCTGAAACGATACCGCGGCGAGTTCGCTAGCGGTGACATCTCGTTCGATTTCCCAATCGAGACTTCGCCCAGGTTCGGAGCCGCCCGAACCCAGGCCCGGATGCGATCGGTCCGCTTGCCGGTCGGCACCTGTCAAGGCTACGCGATCATCGAAGATCTGACCGCTTTTCGTGGAGAGCAGGCGCGTCGACGCCGCGCGGAGCGGCTGGCGTCCGCGGCGGAGGCGACCCTCGAGTTGGCCCATGAGGTAAGAAACAACGTCCAGTCCGTCGCGCTACTCACGGAGCTCTTGGGCGAAGAAACTCGAGATCCACGGCGCGCTGAACTCCTGCGGTTGGTCACCGATGAAGCTCGGCGAGCCGAGGCGTTGATGGAGAGGCAGCTCGCGCTCGCGGGTGAGCGCGATGCGCGGAGCATGGAACGAGTCGATCTCAACGCGCTGCTTGGCCGTGTCGTGAAGCTCCGCGAAGCGGGCTTTGCCCGGCGGGGCATTCGTGTGCGACTCGACGTCGATCGCGCGCTGCCGCTGATCCTCGGGGACTCGGCCAGTCTCACCCAGGTCCTTCTAAACCTCGTGATCAACGCCGAGGATGCACTCGAGAGTCTCCCGGAAGAAAAGCGACTCATCCTACGGACTCGGACATCGTCGGCCGGAGTCGTCCTCGCGGTGGTGGACAACGGGATCGGCATGGATCCGGACACGTTGGCGCACGTCTTCGACCCGTTTTTCAGCTCGAAGCCCGGAGGGTCGGGACTCGGGCTCTCCGTCTCGAGAGCGGTGGTGGCGGATCATCGCGGTAGACTGTGGGCCGAGAGCGAACCCTCGAGGGGGACGGCCTTCTTCGTTGAACTGCCGGTAGGTGCGACGCGTCCGGAAACGAGCGGGCCTCTCGCGACCGCAGCGCCCGTCCGGCGGCCCAGATCGAGCGGTACGGCTGCGGTCCCACGGGCGATCCTCATCGCCGACGATGAACCGGTGATTCGCTTGGCAGTGCAGCAGATCCTCGGGGCACGAGGGCACACGGTCTACGCTGCGCCGACGGTCACCGAAGCGCTGCGCATCGCAAGCATCTTTGAGATCGACGTTGCGCTCGTGGACTACCATATAGCGGGGGACTCGAGCCGTCTTCTTCGGAAGCTACGCGACATGCCCAAGTTGCGGGGTCGTGTGGTCCTCATCTCAGGGGACCCCGCCGCGGCGCGGAGTTCGATCACGAACCCCGAGGAGGTCCGCTTCCTGTCCAAGCCTTTTTGCTACGACGAGTTGGTCGCGTGGGTCGAAGATCCGGAGTCGGAGATCTCGTCCGAAGCATAGGTTTTCAGGCGTCGATACAGTGTCGTGCGACCGATCCCCAGCTGACTACACGCCTTCGACACGTTGCCACCGGTGCGACGCAGCGCCGCCTCGATCGCGGCCCGTTCAAGAGCCTCGAGGGTCATGGTCGATTCCGCGTCGAGGAATGGGGCCGTGGATTCTGCCGACTCGCTCGCCCTCGGCGGAGCGACCGCGCGCTCGGGCCACAGTCCCGGTTGCCCAGCGCGAAGGTGACGGGGAAGGTCTCGCGGTCGAAGCTCATCTACCGACGCAGATAGGGCCGCACGCTGGGCCACATTCTGGAGTTCGCGCACGTTCCCGGGCCAGTCGTACGCGAGCAGAAGCTCGCTCGCTTCCGGGGTCAAGCGCAGGACGGGTCGATCGAGTTCTCGTGCTTGTCGCCGTAGAAACACGTCGGCCAAGAGTAGCACGTCTTCACCCCGGGACCTGAGCGGTGGCACGTGGATCTCGTAGATCGCGACCCGAAAAAAGAGATCCTCTCGGAAGCGTCCGTCGCGAACTTCGGTCGGGAGATCGCGATGCGTCGCGGCGAGCAACCTGAAGTCCGAGCGTAGGTCGCGTGATCCGCCCAACCGCATGTACGTGCGCTCTTGCAGGACTCGGAGCAACTTGGCCTGGACGGGCGGGCTCAGTTCCGCCAGTTCGTCCAACAGAAGGGTTCCACCGTGGGCCCGCTCGAACACCCCGGCGCGACGCTGCGACGCCCCGGTGAAAGCGCCCCTCTCATGCCCGAACAGTTCGGACTCCTGTAGCGTTTCGGGAATCGCCGCGCAGTTGAGCACGACCAGCGGCCCCTCACGTCGACTACTTCGCTCATGTATCGCTCGTGCCACGAGCTCCTTGCCCGTTCCGCTCTCGCCCTGGATCAAGACCGTCACGTCGCTCAACGCGACGCGGTCGATCTCTCGAAGCAGCTCCTTGACCGGCCCGCAGCGACCGAGAATCGCGCGACCCGGCCAGTCCTCCACTTCGTTCTCGAGCTGTGTGAGCCGTACCGCCATTCGATACTGGTTGATCGCGTTTTGAACGACGGTTCCCAGACGGGCACGATCGATCGGTTTCGTCAGGTAGTCGTGCGCCCCCAGTTTCATGGCGGACACGGCCGCCTCTAGTGAACGCTCGCCGGTCAGCATGATGATCGGGAGCTCCGGTGAGTGGGCCTGGATCCGCTCGAGGGTTTCCATCCCACTCAGCCCGGCCATGTGAAGATCGAGACAAACGGCCTCGGGAAGCGTGGCAGCGAGCCCTGCGAGACAGGCCTCGCCACCGTTGAACGCAGTCACCGAGTGGCCCACCAGGCCGAGCCACCGTTCTAGGAGCGCGCGCTGATCTGGATCGTCATCAACGATGACGACCGATCCACCTTGACCAACCTTGACCGCTGTTTTCGAGAGTCCCAGCGGGGCCACCTCCGTGGGCGAGGTTCTTCTGGACCGAGCGGGCCCAGCGTCTTCTAGTATTGGGAAGTCACGGATAAATGGCGACCGTCTCCCGCACATTGGGCCCGCCGTGATACAATAGACGCTGGACCGATTGTTATCATTACGTAAGGAGAAGAATGCCTGCCAGCGCATGCCGAATCATTTGACTGAGACGCTGGCGGCGCGCGTGCTCTTGGTCGAGGACGACCAGGATTGCCGCCGCTACGTCGCACAGGTGCTCGAGCAGGCCGGCTGCGAAGTGTCCAAAGCCAGCTGTGGAGAGGACGGCATCAGGCGAGGGTCGCGCGGCGGATACGACGTAATCCTCGCCGATATCAACATGCCGCAGATCGACGGCTTCGAACTGACGAACGCCCTGAAGACGGTCTGGGGCGCACGAGGTCTGGCCCCAATCCCGATCGTCGCGCTTACTGGACACGCCATGGCCGGTTTTGGAGCGCGTTGTCTGAGCGCCGGGATGGCGGAGTGCGTGACCAAGCCGGTGAGCCCGAGCGTCCTCCGGGATGTGGTGCGGCGATGGAGCGGGGAACGGGGCGCCGGGATCGAAGTGCCGGCCGATCTGGCGGACCTGATTCCCGACTTCTTGGAGCGGCGACGTTTAGATGTGTCGCGGATCCGGATCGCGTTGACCGCCGGTGATTTTGAAACCATCCGATCCCGAGGCCACGATATGAAGGGCTCGGGAACGTCCTACGGATTCGACTTCATCAGCCGTGTCGGGGGCCGACTCGAAGACGCCGCCACACGACGCGATGCCGTCGAAGCCCGGGCTTCGACCGATGCGCTTGATGACCACTTGCGGAACTTGGTTTGGATCACGCCCCCCGGCTGAGCTGAATCCTCCCTTCCATCGGTCATCGGGCAACAGCGGTCTGCGCGACCACACGACCCACGTGACGCGCACGCACGGATCCTGCATATTCAACGAGTTTCTGGCAGTCTGGCGAGAGCTTCACAAGGGCGGTCGACACATCGACAGCGCGCGGCGGACCCACCTGATCGGAATCGCCGTCCTCCTCATCGTCGGCTTTGGATCAAGGCTCAGCGGGCTTGGCGAACTGAGCTTCTATGCCGACGAGGAGACG
>JAJFJV010000002.1 GCA_021773635.1 Gammaproteobacteria bacterium
GCGCAGCGATCGATTGGCAAACGCACGCTGCGCGCCATCGAGGGAATCCACCGTGCCGCAACGCAACTCCCGGCAGCGTTCTTCAACGCGAGCCGTCGTTGTCTTCAAGGCAAACGACAAGAGTTCCGAATTATTAACAACAACACGTGTCATCGCTCGAACTTTGGAATACGACAGGTCGCCCGTTGCGAATGCGGCTGCAATGTCCGGTAAGGTCTTGAGCGCGTGTGCCACACGGACTTTTTCACGGGCGGCATTCATGGAGAGGTCGCAGCGATAGTGCAGCCACTCGGCGCAGTTCCCAAGGCCCCATTTTAGCCAGCCGGCACGCTCGTCGAACTGGCGAATGAGGACCAGTAGTTCGTAGGTGGCGGCGTTGATTCGGGCGGCGAGATTGACGATGTCGCGATCGAGTTCGTCAATAGAGAGAAGACGATTTTCGGGTGATTTTGCTGGCTTCATGACACGTCCTTGTGGTGTGAATTAGGACTGTCATTATAACCAGTAGTTTGTCGTAAATCAATTTGTAATCAATGGGTTATAGATCAACAATGGAGCATGGTTTTTGGTGTAGGTTCATCCCTACTCAGGAATTCATGAACGAGGTTGGTCACAATAGGCAACATGCCAACCTACGGCCGTGCTCCTTATCGACAGTACTTCTATTCGACCGTCAAGCGTGCGATCTGCTTATAGAGACGCTCCACTATTGCGGCAGAATTGGTCCCAAAATGTAGTTCCCGATGACAATTGGGGCAAATAGCGATTGTGTTTGAAGTCGTGTCACTACCGCCCTGTGCCAATTGCTGAACGTGATGCACCTCCAAATAACTTGACCCGTCCGCCTTTCTGAATGGCGCGTTCTTGGCACAGCACTCACATTGTCCGTTTGCCTCAACTAGTACCCAAGCCTTAACCCTCAAATCTCGCTGGTATAGATTGCGAAGTTCTTGCGACGATCCAGGATTGTCATTTCCTGCTGGCGGTTCGCCTTGTCCCCGGGCCATGAGCTCAGCGACCTTCATATCATCCAATCCGAAGTCACCCGTGGATTTCGCCAGGAAAGATTCGAAAAGTGCATTTTCCCGTATTAGCCTAAGTAATCGCGACTTGACGCCGGAACCCACATGTTTCGCTGGCGGGAGCCCCTGAATCCAGGGAATGCACATATCATTCAAAACGCTCGATATGTTTTGCATTCGAAATTCAAACGCCTTGGCAGTTCTGTCAAAGTCGCCAGCTAATTGATCATAGACTGCCTTCTTACTAGGTTTTTCGCCCCGATCTGACTGTAGCTGGAGCTCCTCATATGCCAACAACGACCCGAGTAGCTCTTCGTCAGTCCATCCTAGCTGTGATTTTTCAATTAAGCCCTCTCTTCGAAAGAACGAGAGCCAGCCGGACGGTGGCTCGCCGGATTCAGCATATTGGCCGGTTGTCGGCTTACTCGGAGGGCTCTCCGTCATAGCTCGGCTCCAAGCTTCAACAGTTTCGCCGTTCCACTCTTGAATTGCTTTCCACCACAGATCTCGGGCAGAACCGGCCTTATATTTCTTCTGTTTGCCTGTCAGCTCTATTTTCAAACACCTACCCTCGATTCGTTCGCCGGCGCCTTGTGTCGTTACTATTGCTAATGGCCGCCCTCGAAGTTGCACTGGCGAGCCAATGGACATTCTATGCAACGCGGCGACTTCAGCCTACAAACTAATGCAGCTAAGTCCAGTATCGCCCAGCTGAGCTCTATTGAACGATCACAATCAATCAGGTGTTGAGCGGTTTCCTGTAAATACGGATCATACCGAATGTCCGCGAGCTGCCTTGGCCAAAAACACCGTTCAATTACACGAGCCATACTGGCGTCTAGTAATGGCAGCCGAGCAATCCCCCTGTAGGATTGGATTGCATAAGCAACATACTGCCCGATCGCCGGTAGTTCTTGTAACTCGTGAACAGATTCCGGCAATTCGCCACCGTTCTTGGCCAAGATCTCGGCCAGTGCGTGAATTCTCGGTGCCCGTTGTTTTGATAGGCCGATTGGCGTCAAGGCACATTCGAGTTCTGCTACGGTTAGCTCAGCAATATCCTCCCAACTGCGAAATTCCCGGATAAATTTTCTGAAAAACGGTGCCAAAGTCTCGGCTCGAGTGCGTTGCAGCAGGATTTCAGAAAGTACATGCTCAAATAGGCTTGTATCCGTGCTTCTCCACGGAAACTGGCGCCCGTGTTCTCCAAACCAAGCAAATAGGTCCTCTCTAAACCACTCTACTTCATGGTCTTCGATTGCCGTGATGTTCGCCCCTAATCTCTTTTTATCAGAAGGCACGAGCATACTACCGCCTTGATGCGCTCGGCGTTTAAAACGCTAACGCTTGTAGTGCGGCAGCACCTCGACTTTCGCATACGGTCGGTTGTAGTGGTCATTTCGCAAAAAACCCTGGAATGGTCGGAGCCCACGAATTTCTTGTCCGAGAGCGTGTTTGGATTGAGCACCGCCGAGCAGCATTGCAACCTTCTCCGAATCCCCGGTCTCGCTCAATTTGAGTGCGAGAAGAGTCCCAGCGTTCGCATAGACAGATTCGTCGAAGTCCCGTGCTTCCTGACTAGAAAGAATGACCGCCACGCCATATGCCCGAGATTCTTTCAGCAGCAGTTTTACGGAGGCTAAGTTTGCGATCTTATGAGCTTCGTCGATAACCAGCGCATACCTCAATGTATCGCTGTGCCCTTGCCTAACCATAAAATTGTAGAATGACCTCAAAAGTAGCTCGCCGGCCGCCTTCTTGATCTCTTCTCCTGGAAGTTGGCTTAGTCTCACAACGCTCGGCGATCTAACGAGAACTTCAATTCCTTCTCGGTCTGCTCTAAATAGACCCAAATCGAAAATTGGCGATAATCGGTTGAACAACTTGTTATCACCAGCTTGCTCAATCAGTTCGCCCACATCATCAAAACTCGGCAAAGCTTGATCATCAGCCAACGTCTTCGCTCCACGGTCAATTCCCTTGTCAGCGTATGCCTTGAATATTGCCTTTCGCAGATTCGCTTGTTGTTGATCACCAAGTCTATGAACCCGGGTCAACGCGTCCGAAATGCTGTAGACCTCCGAGTTAATCTTGATCCTTCCTGAAAGCGGATCGACCCCTGGCTCAAGTGGATTAAATGGCAATCCATCATCAGCTTCAAAAAGTTTAGCGCCAATTTCCGATAGGTACTCGGGCTCAACGAAATCATCCTTATAGTCGAGCAGAATCGGTGTAACAGACTGTTTAGCTAATTCGCTTACCAGCGCTTTAATCGTCTGAGTCTTACCGGCGCCAGATCCTCCCAAGATGACCCAGTGACCGTTGCTGAGTCGATTTCTAGGGAATTGTGGGTCCCATGTAACACCTGTATTCGGCCTAGTTATATCGGATCCGACGAGAAACTTGACGCGATCTGTAGCCCGGCTACCCATCGGATCGTCGACAGCAGCCGTCGGCTCGACCGCTTGTTCACCACCTGCCCCCGTTTCCGTTTCGTCCATCTCGGTTTCCGCCTGTTCGACGTGCACGTCGACTATTTCATCAGTTGGTTCTTCGATGACCGGTGCCTCCTCGCCCAATCCATCAACAGCCCCCGGTTCGTCGCCTTCGTTACCCGCCACGGGTGGCGGACCTTCACCAGCAATCCAATCGGCAATAGTTGAAGCAAGGTTAGCGTCAATAATATCGATACCCGAAAATGCTTTTTGTTTAGTACGTGCAACGTCCGAAAAAAGAGTGCCGATCGATGATTCGGGCTGATCGGGGCACCAAATCATTTCATCTTGATCACACGACTGAAACCAAAGCAAGAGGTTTGTTGGCTTTGAGACCGCGAAGTCCCCTGCCGTAATACCCTTCAACATTTCATGAACGCGATCTGTACTAACGCTTCGCAGCGTCAACGTCACGCCACATTCAATAATGGCCGCCAGCGCGGAAAGCTCGAGACTCCTTGGCTTACGAACTTCTTCGTTGGGGGCTCTTCCCTCGCGAGCAATCTGTTGTATCGACTTCGTGATAACACTCATTGTGTCTTTCAATTGAAGAAGCGCACTTGAGATTGAATTGGTATCAATTCCAGGGTAACTGCCCGTTGTTTTCGGGTAACACTTGATCTCAATAGGCGTCAATCGAATAGAACGATCTACGATGGACACATCGATCATTAGTAAATCTGCTCTTTTCGTCTCGTCGTGCAAGACTTGATTCGCTATTGCTCTAAATACCAGGTCCACAGCATCTAACGGCACTATGAATCGATCGACGCCTTCCAGCTTGGGCAGTTGGTCCAATAACTTATAAGCAAGAAAAAAACCGAGCGCCCCACTTACATGGGTTGTTCCCATGGCCAACAATGATGCCAAGCCCACGCCGCGCGATCCCAGTTCGCTGAATATGTTATCTACATCGCCCTCAGTACAATCCAGGTTATTTTTTATGCCCTCTCTGAATGAGTGGGGAATACTAGCAATCGTGGTATACGGCCTTACGCCGAACGCGCCAGTTTCAGTCCGAACCATCCGTTTCGGGAGAAACCCTGGTCGCCATTCCCACAATAACCGGCCTTGCCTGGCGGCCGCTTGCGCCAGTACAAATGGGTCAACCTGAACATTGCCTGTAACCAACCATGCCGAATTCGACCCCTGAGTTGTCAATATATCCTGATTGTCAACTTCTAGAGCTGTGTTCCGCGCATCGCTTTTCTCGAAAACTGACAGAGCGGTGGCAAACGCTCGCCAATTTGACGGTACATCTTCGTCATCTAGGAGGCCGTGCAATTGCGTGACCTCTTCTCCGGACTTGGGTATAAACCTTCGTACGGGCCAATACGTTGTCGAAGCCGCTTTCGATCCATCAATGGCCGTAAACGTCGATGGCCCTCTCTCGATGAACCGAATGTCTGAATTCGGTGCATCGACCGTTGCTTTGTATCGCTGCCATGAAAACCGCCAATCGAGGTTCGAACGTGATTCTTCTAAAATACTTGCCATCAAGGATTCTGGGCCGGGAGGATCGCCCTCTCGATAGAGTGAATCGTAGATCCTGACACCACCGACTAATTTGAACTCGCCCCTTGGCGAGCTTGCCAAGTTTCCTATTTCACTAAGGACCGCTCGGTCAATTTCCATTGACCTTGGCGCACGAGATAGCGCGGCTAGATCGACAGATAAAGTAGAAATAAACGGATTAACTTTTGTATAGTCTCGGATCGCGGCAGCAATACCACCCGCCGTCAGCCCCGATGCCGCACTCCCTGGTGCCTTGCGTCCAGCAAACCATGAAGCAAGTTCTGCCGACCCGCCGTTGTTATCAAAGCCAACCAGCAAACCCCACCCTGCGAACAATTTCGTAACACCAGCGTCCATTGGCATCGCAGCGAACACTGGATACGCATTCTGTGCTCCAGTCGCCTGGCCAATCCACGGGAAATTCCAACCTTCAAGTATTTGCAGGAGCGGTGGCGCAGAATCGAAAGTCTCCATTTCAAGAATCGCTTGCTCTGCTCCGTATAGCCAGGCAAGGCGAACTGGATGTAACGGTGACAGCAAGACGCCTGTGATTGCTCGAGCACTTTGATCCAATAACAAAGCGCTAAATGGATACCGAACCCAAAATTGATCGGAGCGAGAAAGATTTTCTGCCATTCGGACGAGGTCTACGTATGCACCCAGGTATTGATCGATAGTTGCCTGCTTGACGTTAGCCAAGGAACATCTCGATATCCACGGATCATCGACATCTTCGCGCAAGAACTGAATGGCATCCAGGATTGATACTACCGACTTCCAAAAAACAGAAAACTCGCTGCTGCCAAGCAGATCTTCCGACGGTCCTTCACCGGCATGTCGTATTGATTGCCTGTGTTCGGGCGCACCACCGATCCAAAATGGGCCATGCCCGTCCAATTCGGTTTCACCCTGAAACGATCCCGATTCACTCTCTGCAACGAGAAATTGCAACAATCCGATCGTGGACACACCGTCGTTATTCGCGACCCTCTGGACGCCTCGCGAAATGAGAACTTCTAACTCCCCGCGAATAGATTCGCGGTCTTCCCCAGGGACCAATGTTCCTTGTTGCACCGGCGAAGTGCCGAGCGCCGTGGCTAACAAGGGCAACCAAGGTTTTTCAGTTTTGTCGTCTACTACTAATCGTACTAGGAGACTACCCGATTCTCCTGACGCATAGATCTCGTCATCCTGCTCAAATTCGGCATCGCTGATTGAGAAGGATCGAAGCCATTCGTTCGATTGAGTGCATTGCGTGTTTTTGAACGCAATGCCCACTATCGCATCTTGGTCGCTACCATCATAAGAAACAATCGTTCCGCGGCTGTTCGCCCGGAGTAAGACAAGAGTTTCTGATCTGTCCGATCTAGAAACGACATTGCCGTTTTCATTGATCGTGTACTTACCACCGCCAACCAATTTGAGGCTAGGTTTTGCATCGCCAATCGCATGCCGAATCACAACCGTCGGTTGGCTCCAAGGGTCAGGTACAATCAGACCTATGTCGATTGCCCGGTCAATATTCGATACTAACGGACTATCGGGATTCGGCGAAAAACTGACCTTGACCGGGTTTGCTGGCCACGTTCCATTCCGAGAAATTTTCAGTGAAACGTGCAATTGGACAACAATATCGCCGTCAACTAGACCTATATCAGACACCGCTACATCAAGAAATTTGCTAGCCACTGAAACTCTCAGCGAGTCATCTAGGTCGATTTCCTCTAGGTCGGAATTCCAGTCAGCTGTGAGCGCGAAGTCGACCTGTGGTAGTTCCCGAATTTGCGGTATGTTATTCGAAACCACGTCGAAGTCTGTTGTCGGAAGAATGAACGTTTTGCGGCACCGATCGTCTTGAAAGACCTCCGGCAACGGCATTCCTGACATTGAAGCAAACACGTCAACTTCCACGCTTTCATTAGCTGATAGAAGCAGGAAATCATTTTCTGTAACGCCCGCCCAGATGGGCATTGAGACGTCATCACCTGCATTTCGAAGTTGCGTCAGTGCCAGTACTGAATGCTCAAAGATTCGCTGCATCCGATCGTAACTGCCAGTCCAGTTCAGCTGTTCTAGCGGAGAGGGCCGCCCCTCATCTTGATGGTCACCACCTTGTCTTAAGCGCACTAGGCTCATCTTGATGTCATTCGGCTTTTGCCAATTCGCTACGAGAGAGGCCATGTATTTCTTGGCTATCATGTGACGATAGCCCGTTGAGTCCTGCCCCTCAGGAACCGGAAGGCACGCTGCTGCGTATGCCAAATGGCTAGGCGTAATGTCGGTGGCATCGTCCGAAGACAGGTGACGGTGAATGTTGGCGATCATATCTTGTACCGTACGCCACCAACCCAACATCCAAGATTGCAGACTTTCATTTCCCGCTTCATCGAACAGCCCAGCTGCGAAGTCCAAAGCGCCGGATACCGAATCACTCAGCGCCTGCCAGTCTCCCCCATGAAGCGCTTCTTCGTTACCCTCTCGAATTAAACCGAGTATGCCATTCGAAAAATCGCTAAGATCGAACTCATTCGATGTCCGGGATGGGAAGTCGGTATTGATAATTATTCTTACGCTACTCGCGAAACTCGTATCGGGCTCAAAGCTTCCTTCTTCCCATACAAACAGCCTGTGACTACCTGCGCGATATCGAATTACTTCCTCTGGATCAACTCTCAGGTGACCCATGTCGCTGGTGGACGTAACTTCAAGACAATAGCTAGCAATGCCAGACTCACTGGCGATCGAATTTGACGCATTTACAAAAGAACTAATAAGGCCAGTGGGCACTCCACGAGGGAGAGCTATGCCGCATAGACCCTCTCTCAACCCCACAGACATCGCAAACGCCTTCCCTGTAATCTCCGCTGGGTTCATATCAGAAACCCGCCCAAACTTCGATCGCGTCGTCAGCATCGTGACTGCTGGATGTTAGTCCCGCTCGTTCAAGTTCAGAAACCAAGATTTCTCGACTTACCCCTATCCCCAGTTGGGACAAGGACTTGCGTACGTTCCTTAACACGGTGCGATCACCCGGTAGTTTCGCGCACATGCTCGCGATTACTACAATCCACTCCTCTCCTGGCTGAACAACCAGAAAACGCCGTGATCGGCGTGCGAGTAACCCGTAGAAATCCGCGTGTTTTCCAGTTTCCTGCCTGGTGCCTAACGAGTACTGGACGGTTTCGATTGTATTGTTGGCCCCACCAGGTGTTCTTTGGAAACAACCTTCCAATTGTTTCTTGTCAGATTCGCTGAGGGCCCGATGAATCATACTAATAAACTCACCAAAGCCATCAGCTGACTGCCAGCGTTCGATGTCTTCTAAACTGCCGTCCAATCGATCTAAGACATCACTTTCGTTGTCAAGAAATGAACGCACTGAATACCCATCTCGAATGGAACTAATTATTCCGGAGTTTTGATCTCTCACCGTAATCGCCAATTCGGGTTCGTGCCAGTCCAGTAATGGGCGCGAGTTGTGTAATAGCATCCTACTGGCATCGATCGGTTCGAGAGACTCGGCGAGCAGCAACTTGCCAAGAGTCTGATAAAAACGGCTTTCCCAGAGAAACGCCATCGAAATTCCCGTTCTCAATATACATGACGCCCAATCTGACCAACGCCGACCAGCAAGGGATGTTCTCCACTCGGGTTGGCAAAATACTTGCCACGTCGTATTGAACCACCGGAGTGGGGTCGAAGATTCCCGAAGCCAACGTGGTTGACTTTCTTCCAGCGGGGATTTTGAATTCTCCTCGAGCAAAGATCGGCCCGGTCCAAGCTCAGCTAAATATCCCGCGATTCCGGCCTCAATTGCTCGATCAAATTGGTTTTCGGCATCTCCACTAATTGCGGCCAGCCATCCCGACGCGGCCGACATCGAATCACTGTCCAGAGCTTTGCCACCCTCATAAATTTGCTCGATAATCCGGGCGAAATTAGGTGGTCCTTCCTTTGTATGAACACCCACTGGATTCTGAAGATAGGCAGCGGCCCTTGTGATAGGCGCTGCTGCATATCCCTTTGCATTGTCTGCTTTGACGCCTTCCAATGCCTTCAACAGGCTTCGGGATACGAAATCCATGTCCACAGATTCGTTAGGCCTTATCCCGGCGTCAGACAACGATTTAGAAAGGACTTTGAGTCTCGTCGAACTCGGCCACGTCTCGACAAGATTAATATTCTTGGCTATCGAATGAATCTTCTTGTAGATCAACCCAATTGGCTTCCCCGGCTTGAAACCTTCGACGAGCTCTTTGAATTTAATTTCGTCATTCGTATCAATCAACGACCAAGCCATCGCAGACTGAAAAGCCTCAGGATTTTTCGGGTACTCTGGCCGATTGAAAACTGGGAAAAACTGACCGAATTTCATCACCCGTTCCCCGTTGATTCAGCACGGAGAGTCGAAAGACCCGATTGCGCAATAAAGACAAGGTCGGAATTTTGCTCTCCAAGATGGGCCAAAAACGACGCTCGTATGCGCTCGAGACGAGGAGAGACGGAGTTGCCCAATTCTGTAAATCCGTAGCGGCAGTCTGTTCGCGCGCCACCAAATACCAAGCAGACAAGAGATTCTCGGCATACATTGAAATCCAACTCAAATACAGCAATTTTTTCATCGAAGTTGCGGAAAAGACCAATCTCTAACGAATCACCGACAGCTTTGATATTCCACCGAACATCATGTCTTTCAATACCGTGACACCATACCGGAAGTTCTTGAGGACCAGTAACAGGAATTACGCGAGACTCAAATAATGGCAATAAACAATACCTTTCTTCATCAAAACTCGCCGGAGGCAATAGAAGGAATCGCAGCGCCGCGTCCAAAACGCTGTCTGATGGTATTGGCGCAAATGTGTCTCCAACATTTGACCTTAAGATTAGCCATGCCTTGACGACCTCGTCGTGAGCCGCTACGCCCTTGCGAACTCCAAACTGCCGGAAAAGCGTCTGGCCCCGCCACCTCAGTATCGCGCGCCTCTCCAGGTCATCAACATTCGATTCGTCGCTAATCAATTGGCCAACTATTTCTTGCTCAACGACTTTGTCTATTTCTTCAACTAGCCCTTCAAATTCTCCGATCTGTGCTGCCGCAAAATTGAGTGGCAGTTGATCATAAGAAATTGCCTGCACGCTCTCGAGGACTGGCTCCGTCCATACCCTTGCTGCGTCGATAACGGGGTCTATGCTCCGTATTCGCTCGATCGCGCCAGAGACATCGCGGGTGCTAACTTCTTGTTCCCTAGAGTAAAAAGGATTCACCTCGTGAAATAGCGCGTCGAAGTATCGTTGTCGGGACAAATTGAACGCGGCCTCAGTCCGCTTCTCGCTGTCTGACAAATCTTCTGCTTGTTGCTGTATCCAGGCACACTTGTGAAGGCCATTAAGCTCTGTTTCCGAACTCCCCGCGACGACAGTTGCAAGGACCGACCACAAATCCCTATAAGTGAATAAGTGACCGCTGACGACCTCAGCAGCTCTTAGGAATTCGAACAAGCCTTGGCGAACGCTTTCCTGCCTTAAATTCCGAACATTCGCCAATATCGGACAAAGATCTTGGCACGGGCAATCCGCGCAGCCCTGATCTTCAAAATTTTCAGCGATAGTGACTTTTCGAACGAGATCTGCAACCGGTGTTGTATCCCTGTCCGGGTGGTTGGGCCTCATGGTTCGATACTTGGGAATGTCGTCGATCGAGTCCACCGTCAGCTCTGGCTGGCGCTCCATTAATGAGAGCTGGTCGAGATATACGGCGTAAATTTCGATTTGTTGTCGCCGTTCATTCTCGGGCAGCACGATTCGACGAAAGTAGGCCGACTCAGGCGAGCGGGACCACTCCGAAGGCAATTCGATGTCCTGTCGAACGAGCCACGAGATCAACTGATGCTCAGTTAGCCAACCGTCTTTTCCAGCCACCTGAGCTTGTTCTTCGATCAGTATCCCTCGGTTAACACTGATCAGCGCGTGTGTAGCGTCATGTTGTGCAGAATAATGAAGTGTGTGCAGCTCCCGAGCCAAGGAACCGACATCTTCGCCCGTTGAGTTTTCTGCTCGAATGGTCGCGTCATTGACGATGAGGACCTTAGAACTGTCGAGATTGTTCCACTGGCTGCGCAGCGCCAAGCCGTCCGCGTCGGATAGGCTCGATAACTTCAATTGATCGATAACCCGTTGAACTTGGAAAGATTTCCCGTTACCAGGGCCACCTACCAGCACTACCCAACAGTTTGGAGATGTCTCTGTCCCGCCCTTTACCGCGGCGATCAATGAATCGCATGCAAACGCGACACCTGCCGGTGGAGCGGAAGACGGCAATTCGTCAATAGTTGACGAGCCAGGTACTACGACAGCACCGCCGCCACCAAACCCGCGAGCAATCAGTTTTGAAATAAACGCATTCTCGGGCAAACGACGTCCTTTCCGTATTTGTGCGTCAGCGCCCATGCACGCCGAGTGCGTCAGGTTAGCAGATGAAAAAGATCAATGAAATCAATTAGAAGACGTCTAATCAAATGAGCATCTTAATTCAAGCCGGTTCGAAGATCTCTTGGCCAAATTAATACAACAAAATGCAGATATAATTTATGGTGAAATGGTCCAATCAAAGTCGATTCAATCAAAACTCCGCAAACAAGTTCAATATTGCCCTGGTATTGAATCGAGTCGCGGAACATAATAGTTTCTCAACATAAATTTCGCCAAAAATTGCATGCCTATGAAACCCGCTCTCAGCTTCATCGATCTCTTTGCCGGGTGCGGAGGCCTCTCTCTTGGGTTAGAGAAAGCTGGTTTTACGCCATTGCTTGTAAACGAACTCAGCCCTGACGCAATGGATTCCTACTTGGCCAATCGCGACAATACTCATCCACTGCTTCGTGAAAAATATAACTGTCATGATGTTAAGGGTCTCTTGGCAAACCGAGCTGAAGTTCTTAGTTCGACCATCAGGGAGATAAAGAAGGATTACAAACTGGATGCCCGAAATGGGGACATCGACCTTGTTGTCGGCGGCCCACCTTGCCAAGGATTCTCCGGAATCGGGCATCGTCGTTCGTATGGTGTCGACAAGAGGCATTTGCCATCGAATCACCTTTTCCAGGACATGATCAACGTAATCAAGGTGGTCCAGCCGAAGATGTTCCTTTTTGAGAATGTACGCGGATTGCTATCTGCTCGGTGGACGCGTAACCCCGGGTCGCCGAAAATCTGGGACGACGTCTGGAAGGCTTTCAATGAGATCGACGGTTACGAAGCTGCGTGGGTGTCGATCAGTGCCGGTGATTACGGTGTACCTCAGAATCGACCACGAATTTTCATCGTTGGAATCAAATCGACTATCGGAGCTCGGCAAAGTCAATTTGACTTTGGCAACGGAAAGCGGACCGTAAACGCTATAGAAAGCGGGCTCTTCCCCGAAGGCCAGCAAGGGAGCGCGCCCCACCTAGAAGACTTGTTGGGAGACCTTGTGGACCCTGAATACATGAATGGTACGCTGATCACTGAACGTTACCCGAAATCCGCCGAGACTGATATTCAGCGCGAGCTTCGCTTGATCCCAGGAGAAAATAGGCACAAGCACAAACGGCAGAGAGTTAGCCAACATAAGTATTCAAAGCACTCTGAGCGCGTGAAAATAAGATTTCAAGCGCTCATCGACAATGACGTCGCCGTACTCGAAAAGTACAGGACGAAGAAATTTGCCCAGAGATTGCTGCCCAGACGATGGGATCAATCAGGCCCATCAATAACTGCGACGTCTCTTCCTGACGACTATGTGCATTTTGAACAGCCAAGAATCCTGACCGTACGTGAATGGGCGCGGCTTCAGACTTTCCCAGACTGGTATGAATTCAAAGGCGAAAGAACTACCGGTGGTATCCGCCGAGCAGGTAATCCGAAAGAAAACCTCCACGATCGGGAAGTACCGCGATACACCCAGATAGGAAACGCGGTACCCGTCGTTTTGGCGGAGAAAATCGGGCGACACTTCAAACATATTCTTGGCTAGTTTGAATTGGAACGACACCCGAAGAAGTGACCGACTAATCAGGCGCCGTTTGTGGAAACTCCTTGTTTCCCGCCAGATGCCACGCCTTTACTAGCTATACGGGCCTTCGCCAATTTCTGCCAGAGGGTCCGAGAAAACCAACAAACTGCGTTTGATTCGGCCGCCAAAATGCGTACTAATCAATGTCGAAATATCTTCAGCGCGAAGAATCGAGCTCGTGCTTTGAACCTCGATTGATACGACCGCTGCAACTCAATATTTCGAACCATCGCGTTTCCCGCCATATCGACAACCAGAATTTCGCCGTTATGGACAATTTCATGGAATCCGTGAGATGTGTTCAAGGAAAAAATCAGGCTTTTCACAGAGTCCTGAAGTTTTGTGCCATTGATTTTGACGTCGGTATTACCCTTGGCTTCGATGATGTAGTCCTCGTTACTCAGGAACACTTGGTTCTCGAGTGGAAAGCCTTCAGTTAGCTCCGCCTTTTCGCCTCTATATTTTGTTACGGTGAACTTCTTCCTTGTGTAGCATCGGCTCGACTTGATTGTTACGGGATAGTTTTTTCGGTTCCGTACTATCATTATATAGTTGCTGTCATTCGCTTTGCGATGGATTACCACCCGCTCAATAGTCAACGCCTTTCTCGCACTTATGTACCATGCGACTAGTGCCGCAACAATCGCAACGAGCGATGCAATAGAGTTAAGTGAGTCAAGCAATAGTGCTGCGTTTTCCATACACCTGATATTATCAATTCTGAGACTTCAATCGATACATGTTTATTCGTCGAGTGACGGATCGACTCCACTTCTTGGAGTTCTGTCAATAACTTTACGCGGTCGGGAGCGACTTTGGGGCATAAGAGATCAAACCGCATTACCTGGTGCGGCCCGTATCACCAAGTGCGTCTGTCTCCCAAGAAATTCTCCTAGCTCAACGAACGGTTTAATGACTCCCAAGCGGTCACTCAAATGTCCGCAATCTGGGAACTGCGAGGGTCTGATTACGGCCGATAGCGGTCATCTCACGACTATTCGTGCGGCTATTTCTCAGCGCTTTTTTGCATCGACCAATAGCTTGACCGCGTCTTAGGCCACCCCCCCATTTTCAGGATGAGCCCATGCTTCTTCAAAACATTGAGTTACTTCGCTTCCAGCTGCTGGCTCACCAATAAAAATAGTGTGACAAAGAAGCAAGGAAAAAGTACTTCATTTCAAACTAACCCCGATTACTATCGGCGCTCACAAAGCCAAAGCGCGTCAAAGGCACGTCTAGGGCATGAACCGACCGCATCACTCAGCATCGGAGGAACCTTCACTATTCAGCTCCCCGAATTTGTCCGCCATCGTAGGGTTGCGCCGAGTCAGCTTCTTTATCGTTACATCTTGAGCCTTGTTGTTTGCCAGGCGAAGGTTCCGATCAGTTCCGATCAGAGCGTCCTTTGTCTTCTGCAAATGATCGATCGACTTATCAATCTCATCGATCGCCTTTTGAAATTTTCTGGACGCAAGATCATAGTTCTTCCCGAATGCAGTCTTGAATGTTTCGAGATCATTCTCAAAGCTTGTGATATCGACGTTCTGTGCTTTAACGAGCGCAAGTTCCGTCTTGTATTCAAGCGACTTCATAGCTGCGTTACGCAGCAGTGAAATGATTTGAAGAAAGAACTGCGGCCGAATTATGTACATCTTCGGATATCGGTGAAATACATCGACGATCCCAGAATTATAGAGCTCACTGTCAGCTTCGAGTAGCGACACTAGCACTGCGTACTCGCACCCCTTCTCAGTACGGTCCTTGTCGAGCTCCTTTAGGAAGTCCTCGTTCTTTTTCTTTGTTGCGGTCGTATCGCTTTCGTTCTTCATTTCAAACATGATCGAAACGATCTCGGTATCTGCCTCGTCCGAGTCGCGAAAGATGTAGTCGCCCTTACTACCAGTACTCGCGTCATTGTCCTTCTCAAAATAGGCCCTCGGAAACGCCGTCGATCGAATGCGGTTGAACTCGGTCTCGCAATGCTGCTCGAGGGTTTCTCCAACCATCTTAGTCGACAGGCGAGCCTTCATATCACGGAGACGCTCAATCTCGCCATCACGATCCTTGATCTGCGTCTCGTACTTATCTTTAAGCGACGTCTCGGCAAGTTGCTTCTCGAGTTCCGCTTGCTTAATGCCACTCTTCAGCTCGTCGCGCTCCTTCTCGACCACGCTGACAGCCTCAGTGATTGCGAGCTTCTGCGTAACTTCGTTGGCGGCGAGCGCTGCCTCAGCTAGCTTTGAAGCAGCTAGGTGATCTTGTTTAGTCTGCTCCAATTTGTTTGCGAGCGCGTCGCGTTGCTTTTCCACGGCGCTCAACGCTTCGGTCACGGCAAGTTTCCGGGCAACCTCACCTGCATCTAGGCTCGCTTTCAGTTCTTGAATCTGAGCGTCTTTGGCTGCGGCAGCCTTCTGCATTTCGCTGCCGACCTGGTTCTTGGCAAGTTCGACTGCATTTAGCTTGTCCTTCTCGGCCAGCTCAAGCCTGTCATGCAACTGCTGCTTGAATTCGCTGTCGCGAACTTGCTTCAGAATGTCCGCATACGCGGCTTCATCAACTTTGAACGCTGTCCTACAATGCGGGCAGATTATTTCATTCACGGCTGCGTCTTCTCCTCTGACAAGTGGGCCCATGTGAGCACAACTCGTACTGCTACTTTGTCGGTGAACATTTTGGCCTGGCGGCCTTCAATGATGTGTTCATGGTGCCCAACTACATATTCTCGTGCAAGAATGAAGGGTAGCATCCCAGACGGCGCGTTAAGATGCGAACGACCGCTTTGGATCAGCCGCTGTCCCTCAGTAGCTAGCACCTGAGCGGCTGCTTTCGAGCGCTAAGCAGCCGCTCTTCATTGGTTGCCAACTGGATGCACCGCGATCTGGCACAATGCTATTTCATCATCTTTTCGTAGTGCTCTTTGTAACCGCACTTCTCAAAAAGTTGTTCGAGAGCCTCGTAGAAAACACCGTAGTCGAATTCTTTGAAGTCAAATATGTTCTGCCCTAGTGAGTGCGACTCTCTGTTGATGTACCGACGGAAGGCTTGATACTTATTATCTTGAAGATCGCACTGCTCGAAAAGATTATTCAAGTCCCTTTTCTCGATAAAGTTGAAGAAATACTCCACAATATTCCGCATACAATTGGCGATTAATGCAGGGGGCTGATTCTCGTCTTTGATGACTTGCCAGTAAGCTTGGTAATCGCTCTGGATTTCTTCGTATTTCATCTCCTTTATCTGTGAGCCGGTTGTGTTCTTGATTAGCCTGAATAGTTTTTGATCTCTTTTTCGTCTCTTGTGATCAATATCAGTAATTTCATAAAAAAAATAAAGGCTATGCGTCAATACAATCACTTGTTCATATCTATTAGATCTCAAGAACTCATTCTTTATTAGCTCACCGATATTGAATATGAATATATGGGACAACGACGAGATCGGGTCGTCAATCACAATTACTTTCTTGTCTGTCACGTCTGCAGCCGACGTTTTTCCCTTGCACCTTTCAACGAAATACAAGAAGCTAATTATCATCTTTTCGCCCTCACTTAGAGTTTGAAACGCATCAGGCTGATCGTCCTCCCGCGTTACTTTATAGAGGTTGCCGGTATGCTTTTCTATGCGAAAGTCATCAATACCTAAGTCTTGAAGCCCACCATTAATGGCATCGATGGCCTCTTCGATATTGACGGTGCCATGCTGGTATTCACGCATTTGTTTTTGGTTCTGATCTATTTTTTGGTCAATTCCCTTTATCGCGTGGTTACTTGCTACTATTTTTGATTCCAAGTCGCGTCTTTCAGTGGAGAAGCTTGAGATTAAGTGCTCATAGTCCCAGCGCATGCGACTCCAGAACAATTCCTTAATCGCAATTAGTGAATCTTTTTTATTCTCGATCCGCAAATTGTGAGCCGCAATTGCGACATTTATCTCATCGATTAATAAGTTGAGATTACTTACAGCATCCGATGAGGCCTCAAGAGTGACTGCCTTGCCAGGTGTGACGATTTTCTCTTCTATTAATTTCTTGTTCTCAGATAGGATTTTGCATAGATCGTCGTATCTCGTTCGAAACACTTCTCCGTTTGCTTTGACGTGCACGTTGTTTTCGTAAACTTCAAAATGTGGAATCTTATTGAGTTCAAATTCGTATCTAGTCAGGCTCTTCCGAAGTTTTTGCACGTCGAGATCATAAGTAACGTCAAAGTAACCTCGAATATTTTCAAGCACCGAACTTGAGATTGTCGATTCCTGACAAAACGGGCATTGCTCGTTCTGTGTCTCTATCTCATCCGGAAGATAAGCTAGCCCCTGCCTTACCCAGTCGGAGTTCTCTAGCGTCTTTATCAGACCGGCGATGGAACTATTTTCGTTCCCGACGATGGTTTTTTTGAAATGCTCATCAAGCTCCATTTCTTTCACATCAATTGCTATTTCCTCCAATAAGTTGCAAGGTTGTGCGCGGTCTCCTTCTAGCGATTCAACCTCCTTTTTGAGCTCATTTATAGATTTTTTCGGTTCCTCTTCCGGTTTATCAATACTTGAAAGGTGGCCAAATAGAACGGACTTGTTTCCTCTTAGTCCGTCAAGGCAAAACTCCAACACTCGATCGCCGCCCGAGTAAGTTTTCTTGATTTCCCAAATCTTGTTTTGGAGGGCTTGCTTTTTCACATTCAGCTCTGACCCGAGTTCCGCTGCTCTTTGGACCTGGTTCTCTCTTGCCAAGTCGAAGCCGAGTTGCTCCTTTTTGGCTTCTTCGAGTTTTCCTTCCGCGATTTTGTTCTCTTTCGACAGTGTAAATATCCCGTCAAGCCCTTCCGATTCGAAAAAGTAGTCTTGGACGAATTTTTGGTTATATACGTACAACCGTTCAGTGGTGAGGCCCTCAATTGAACAATCGGCGAATTCCTGATTCGTGGGATCGTATAGATAGTTAGAGAGGACACTTTTTCCTGTCCCGTTCAAACCGTATACCAAATTCACTTTCTTGTCGGTTTCTAGGCTAGTCGCTGCCTTATAGCTCGCGATATCTCGCATAGTGATCTTATTGAACATTCTGGCCCCAATCGATTAGGTTCTTCCTGTTGCTTGATTTGTTCATTATATCCCGAATATGGTGTTTATTTACTCTTACCTGCCAGTTTGTCTATGACTCCAAAGGAACATGGAAAACATTCTGCGAACAAACTTGACGGTTTCATCGAAATTTTCGAGGAAGTTGATGACTTCACGCTCGATGGCGATTCGCTGCGCGAGATGGACTTGGATGTACCGTATTGGGATCGAATGTATGAGCTTTCGTTCGGGGAGTTGGCTGGCATTGCAATGATCGGACTTGGCGTCTTGGATCAATTGCACGGGTTCAATGCCAGCCAATGTACGTGTACAGGAATTCTATCTGCGGCCGGGCGGCTACCTCGGCAACACGTATGTGCAACAAGAATACTCAAGCATCAATTACAGCGAGGTGGCAAGCGAACCGATGCGCCTCGGCCCCAATGTCCTGGTACAACTGGTCGCGGTCTCGCCGGACCTGCCCGGGTGCTATAGTCTCGGTTCTAACCCGGAGGTAATGCTCGACCGGATTCCGTGTAGTGAAATTGACCTCTTGCATTTCACTCTCTCATCGAAAGTGCATCTAGGTGCTACTTCGGGAATTTGGCTCACGCTTCATGTTTTTCTCAGACCAACGATCGTCCAATGCTATTGCTAGTCCGTCAGAGAATACTTCCACAGACTGAGATTCGTCACGACCGCGCTCCAATCCAAACAAACCCTCAAACTGGTTCGCGGAAGTGTTTTCGGCACTCATGAACTTTCGTGCCTTTCTATCCACGCCGATTGACACCCCTATTTGTTCGATCAACTTGAAGTCGAACTGCCTTCCAAATACCGTTCGCGTTTCAGTCGGGCTATCAGTACTTTCAAGCGCGAAAGAATAGTATCTGTGGAAAGCTGACTCTCTTGCTACAGAAATATCTATAGCCTTTTCGTCATATTCTTCGGGATCGTCTATCGCGAATCTGAGAGCCGGTGAAAAATAAGCTTGAGTAGCAACTCTTAGCACTGGGTTTGTGCCGTTAATTCTTCGCACCTGCCGCGTCTGCGTTTTCGCCGTAGTCATTGCCACGGAATCATAGCCATTGGTTCGGCCCTTCGCCTCTACGACTACCCAGTCGCCGCTTGTGTTGGTGCCTATTAGGTCCGGTGAGGAGTTTCCGACCAACGACGCTGTCCCGCCCAGCGAACTAAACATGGACAGATGAAATAACCAAGGCGTGTCTAGAAGGCGCGCACCGACGAGTTTTGCCGCCATCATGCCGATAAAGTACGAGGTAGCGCCCTTCTCTGTTGGATCAAGGTTTTCGTAAAGGGTGCTTTTCTCATAACGACGCGCGCTTGCTCTGAGATTCGCATAGACGTTGTGGGTTCTGACTATCGTGTCGCTTACCGAGTGCCATCCGTGAGACAGAAGAAAAGCGGTTCCCGGCTTACCCATAGTTACCGCCGCCCAAACCAGCTCACCCCAGGATACGGAAAGTGTGTGGCTCCCAGACAGCGCAGCACCCCATGTCGTGGCGAAGTTAGAAGCTCTATACGGAATATTTGGCATGATCCGGGGGGCTCATAGGTTGGATATCTATCAGCATATACGACAATTAGGATGCTGTTATATCTCGTTTAGTTTTTTGGTGCGAATGTCCCGCGTAGACGGCTGCGGCGATAATTGCCGGTGCATCGCAGTCGCCTATTTTTTGTAGTGTTGGGACGGATCCCGAATCCATGGATTACAGCCGCCCGGAAATCTCCCTGTAAAGACCATCCAAGGAACTTCGCGCTGTAACCAGCACGACGGCATCTGCCTCGACGTTTCGGGTTCGTTCGCTATAGACGCAGCTCAAACGCGCTTGGGAACCGTCGAATTCGTCCAGGTTATGCTTCGCAAGCTTCCGTCTCAGTGCCCCGCTGGATCTTCTTGATGCAGCGCTCATCGGGCTACGGGGTAAACATCAGCGATAGCAGAACCAGCCTGCTATTTCCGCCGGCGATATTTCTCCGGTAGCATGGACCGATGCAAGCACTGCGGTTTTCATAGTGACACCGTTTCTTAGCGTATACCTCGCCAGTTACAGCCTGGCTTGTGTCGTGGCGGTAATCTTGATGGTTCGCGAGCGCGACAGGCTTGTTTTGTTTCAGCCACGCTACCGCCAGTTCCTCCTATCAAGATGGAAGCTGGGGACTTTTGCATTTGCTTCATTGGCTATGACCATAATGGCGCCGTACACCGGTGATCCGACCTGGGACTATGTCGATGC
>JAJFJV010000011.1 GCA_021773635.1 Gammaproteobacteria bacterium
AGGATGGTTCGAAACACAAGGTCTTCAGCCGCATCCATATGCTGCGCTGGACGGTGCCCGTCAACGATACTTCCAGCAAGATGATTGGTTGGCGGATGGTGGGGCCGGGTATCGATCCACGCGGCCTTGGCGAACAACTCAGGCACCTCATCGGTTACGAGACCATCGATTTCCTCGATGGTCAGGTTTCCCGTCGCCGGCCAGAGCTACAGCGCTATTGGGACAGCAAGGACGAGAAGACCCCATTCCTCCAACCACAGCCGGATCATCGAGCACGCGAATGCTACAAGGAAGCTCAGTGGGCGCCGGGTGACTACGAGGCAGTTGTTAGCCAGCGTCCCATCGCCATACACAGCCTGGAGAATCCGATGAAGGCGGATGGTGGCGTCTTTCTGTTCCGCAAGTTGCTACGAGATGCTATCAATGGTGACAATCCACAGGCCAGTCCCGGGGCATGGAAGGAATGGCTGGAGCAAAACCCCACGCCTAATCTCTACTGTCAGGGCAACATCCTTGATATTAAGGAGGGGAAGGACTTGGCGGCGGAGGTGGAGCGACGTCGCGATGTCGCCCGCAAGGTCATTGCCATCACTGGCGAGAGCAATAGCCTGGGTAAAGCCGAGCGGATCAAGTTCATTGAGGAGAAATACGCGGAGCTTGAGAAGGCCAATAGCTGATTAGGCAAGGAAGCTGCCTGAATCGTAAGCGTCTCCAAGCCTATTAAAGATAAAAGGCCCCGACGAGCGGGGCCTTTTGCTTTATTGGCGGAGTGGGAGGGATTCGAACCCTCGATGGGCGATAAACCCATACACACTTTCCAGGCGTGCTCCTTCAACCACTCGGACACCTCTCCGGAAGGGGGCGAATCCTACCACAAGCTCCCGTTGAGGAGAATCGGGATCAGGACTAATTTAGCGGAGGGCTCCAGCGGATTTCAATCGGCCGTAAATGGCCTCGGCAAGTTGCTGATATCCGGCACCATTGGGATGAATAAGATCCGATTTATAGCGATTGTCCCCAAGGAGTTCGGGCAGGCTTTCTGCCTCCAGCGGGACATTCATCTCCGTCGCGAGTTTTGAATATAAGGCTGCCGTATTTAGAAACAACCCAGGGCGTGGAACGCCGACTAAAAGCACCGAAATAGTGCGTTCATTGGCTAGCAAAACCATCTTGCGCAGGTTGCCTTCGGTCTCTTCCGAGTTCAGTTTGCGCAGAAGATCATTGCCTCCGTGGCAAAGGATCAGAAGTTTCGGCTGGTGTTTTTCGAGTAACCCGGGCAGGCGTTTCAGCCCTTCGGCACTGGTTTCCCCGGGGTGCCCGGCATTGATCACCCGCCTTCCGCTAAGTACCGCAAGCCGACTGGGATAACTCTGCTCGGGAGGGGCACCGGTACCAAAGGTCAGGCTGTCGCCAAAGGCAAGGATGAGAGAATCATCGGCCAGTGACGGCAGGGCCGGTGTTTGATCACCACAGGCACCCAGCAGAAGGAGAAGGCCCGCGCACAGAAGCACACGGACCGTATGAATCAGACGGAGGGACTTCATAGCAACCCGCGGCACCGTATCCACGGCCGCCGAAATCAGGATCAGAGCAGGTGTCGAATGGCGTCCCGCTCTTCCTCCAACTCACGCCGGGTCAGCTCCAGGCGCTCACGGCTGAAACCACTGATTTCCAGCCCCTGAACGATCTCCCAGGCGCCATTTCGAGTGGTCACCGGGAAAGAATAGATGAGTCCCTCGGGGATGCCATAGCTGCCATCGGAGGCCACCGCCATGCTGGTCCAATCACCCTCAGGGGTGCTGGAAGCCCATGTCTTCATATGCGAGAGCGCAGCAAAGCCGGCGGAAGCAGCACTGGAGGCCCCACGGGCTTCAATAACTGCCGCGCCACGGGTCTGAATCTGTGGAATAAAACTCTCCGCAAACCACGATTGCTCCACCCGATCCAGGGCCGGCTTGCCATCCACCAGGGCATGACTGAGATCGGGATACTGGGTACTGGAATGGTTGCCCCAGATCGCCATGCGGCGGATCGCTGAAACTTCACTGCCGGTCTGGCCGGCGAGCATGGCACAGGCGCGGTGGTGGTCCAGGCGGGTCATGGCTGTGAACTGGGTGGGGCTCAGGGACGGCGCGTTTGCCATGGCGATGAGGGCGTTGGTATTGGCCGGATTACCCACCACCAGCACACGCACATTGCGCTTGGCATGGGCATCCAGGGCGCGCCCCTGAGGACCGAATATTTTGCCATTTTCCGTCAGCAAGTCCTTGCGCTCCATGCCCTTGCCACGAGGACGGGCACCCACGAGCAATGCGTATTCCACATCTTTGAACGCAACATTGGGATCGTCGGTGACGATAATGTCCTGAAGCAGCGGATAGGCACAGTCCTGGAGTTCCATCACCACCCCTTTCAGGGCGGGCAGAGCGGGTGTGATCTCGGCCAGATGCAGGATAACTGGCTGGTCAGGGCCCAGCATCTCCCCCGAGGCAATACGAAACAGCAGAGAATAGGTGATCTGCCCGGCAGCACCAGTTACGGCAATGCGCACAGCTGCTTTAGTCATGATAAGTCTCCAGGTTTCAATCTCTTAGCTACGATCCGTCATGGATACGTAGTCTCGCTTTTCCGCTCCTTGATAGATCTGGCGAGGCCGGCCAATGCGCTGATTATCATCGGCCATCATCTCCATCCACTGACTGATCCATCCAGCACTACGCCCCATGGCAAACATAACGGTAAACATGCTAAGCGGAATATTCAGCGCGCTAAGGATAATGCCTGAATAGAAATCCACATTGGGATAGAGCTTGCGGGAAATGAAATACTCATCTTCGAGGGCAATTTCCTCAAGCTTGAGGGCAATCTCAAAAATCGGCTGCTCGCTGGCATCGAGTTTTTCCAGCAGTTCGTAACAGGCCTTGCGGATGATCTTGGCGCGCGGATCAAAATTCTTGTACACGCGATGCCCGAAACCCATGAGCCGGAAGGAATCGTTTTTGTCCTTGGCGCGGGCAATGTATTTCGGTATCTCCCTGGCATCGCCAATAGCATGGAGCATCTTGATAACAGCCTCATTGGCACCCCCGTGAGCCGGGCCCCAGAGGGTAGCTACCCCACCGGCGATACAGGCATAGGGGTTGGCGCCGGAGCTGCCCGCCAAACGCACCGTAGAGGTGCTGGCATTCTGCTCGTGATCGGCATGCAGAATCAGCATTAATTCGAGCGCTTTTACGGCCACTGGGTCCGGCACATATTCCTGGGCAGGAACACTGAACATCATATTCAGAAAATTTTCTACGAAACTCAGTTTGTTATTGGGATAGACATAGGGCTGGCCCACCTGATGTTTGTAGATAAAGGCCGCCAGGGAAGGCATCTTGGCAATAACCCGCAAAGCCGAGCGGTCGCGGTGCTCAGGATTTTTAACATCCAGAGTGGCGTGATAGAAGGTCGACATAGCCCCGGTCAGGCCAACCAGCATACCCATGGGATGGGCACCGCGCCGATACCCGCGTAGAAAATGACGGCCGTCTTCGTGAACCATGGTGTGCTTGCGGACCCGTGCCTCAAAGTCCTGCCACTGGCCTGGTGTCGGCAGTTCCCCGTAGAGCAGCAGGTAACACACTTCCAGATAGCTGCTCTTGGCGGCCAATTGTTCTATCGGATAACCCCGGTAGAGCAGCACCCCCTCATCGCCATCAATATAGGTGATCCGGCTTTCACAGGAAGAGGTGGCGGTAAAACCCGGATCGTGGGTGAAATATCCGAGCTTCTTCTGCAACCCCTGGATGTCGATAACTGGTATGCCGTGGACGCCATGTAAAACGGGACATTCCATGGTTTTGCCGGTGGCGTTATCGGTAATAGTCACCGTGTCCTTCTTTGGCATTCGGGATTCCTCAAAATTATTTGTCAGCTTGCCTCGAATCTGGCAAGCAGTAATCACAACAATTCGTTAGCCAGGCAGCTGTCGGACACCAACGTCATTCCGACCGCAAACCGGGCGAAAAGTAAATGATGAATAGGGTGTACAGGGATATTGCCATATCCGCGGCAATTTCTTATCTTCATTAGCCAGCAGCGGCGCATTATACACCGCCTCAACTTTCATCTTCTAAATTTAGCGTTTTATCTGCCAACACAAATACTTAGCAGTGTAATTAGCCCCCCGCCAGCGTGGGCGGGACCGACTAGGAGGATAGGCCAGGTCTCAGGACCATAGCGCTCACCACCCATGGATTCGCTACTTTTTACCGGTAATGCAGAGTTTCTGGAAGATCTCTATCAAAGTTATCTGGAGAATCCTCAGAGTATTCCAGCCAACTGGCGGCAGTATTTTGATGGCTTGGGGGAGACCAGCCCGACGGCACCTTCTACCACCTCAACCATTCCAGTCAGCCGTCCCCCGGGGCAGACCGAAGCCGTGCTGGCCCAGAAGCAAATTGCGGTGACTCAACTGATTGCGGCCTATCGCTTTCGTGGGCATCGTCTGGCCGACATCGATCCCCTGAAAATTTATGAGCGTGCCCCGGCCCGGGACCTGGATCCGGCATACCACGGGCTTACTGAAGCGGATCTGGACCACACCTACTACACCGGCATGGTGGAGGGCATCCCCAAGGGAACCCTGCGGGATATTCTTGCTAATCTGCGGGAAACCTACTGCGGCTCCATCGGTGCCGAATACATGTACATTAGTTCCAGCCGGCAAAAGGTCTGGATCCAGGACCGCCTCGAATCCTGCCAGGCACGCCCCGAATTTTCCGCCCAGAAGAAAAAGGACATCCTGCGCCAGCTCACCGCCGGGGTGAAGCTGGAGGAATACCTGCATCGTAAATATGTTGGCCAGAAGCGCTTTTCGCTGGAAGGGGGCGAAAGCCTGATCCCCATGCTGGATGAGCTTATCCAGATCTCGGGCGAACAAGAGGTACGGGAAGTGATTATCGGCATGGCCCACCGTGGCCGGCTGAACGTCCTGGTCAATATCTTTGGTAAGAGTCCCGAACTGTTATTTGGAGAATTTGAGGGCAAGGTCAAGGCCAACCAGAACGGTTCTGGCGACGTCAAATATCACATGGGCTTTTCCTCCAATGTAGAAACCCCTGGAGGCGCCACCCATATCGTACTGTCCTTTAACCCTTCGCACCTGGAGATCATCAACCCGGTGATCGAAGGTTCGGTGCGTGCACGCCAGGAGCGACGCAAGGACCTGCGTCGCAACCAGGTGTTGCCCATCCAGATCCATGGTGACGCTGCCTTTGCCGGCCAGGGCGTAGTCACAGAGACCCTTAACCTCGCCGAGACCCGTGGATACAGTACCGGCGGCACCATCCACATCGTCATCAATAACCAGATCGGCTTTACCTCAAGCGACCCCCTGGATTCCCGCTCCACCCTCTATTGCACCGACATCGCCAAGCTGGTGCAGGCCCCCATCTTCCACGTCAACGGCAATGACCCCGAGGCCGTGCTGTTCGTCACCCGGCTGGCCGCGGATTACCGCATGCGCTTCAATCGAGATGTAGTCATCGACCTGGTGTGCTTCCGCCGACACGGTCACAACGAGGCCGACGAGCCGCTGGTGACCCAACCGCTGATGTATCAGCGGATTCGTGAGATAACCACCGTCCGTAAACTCTACGCGGACCATCTTGAGGCAGCCGGTGTGCTGGCGGATGGTGAAGCGGACCGCTACTGCGAGGAATATATCGCCGCTCTCGATGCCGAGCAGGTGGTCTCCCGCCCGCTAATGGCCAATCCCGATCCCAAACTATTGGTCAACTGGACCCCCTATCTGGGTGCCCACTGGACCGATGCGGGTGACACCACGATTTCCGCCAAACGTTTTGCGGAACTGGGTCAGAAGCTCACGGAATACCCGGAGGAATTCGAGCTCCATCGCGTGGTCAACCGGCTAATCCGTAATCGCCGTGACATGGCTCAAGGCAAACGTCCCATGGATTGGGGTTTTGCCGAAAATCTGGCCTATGCCGCGCTGCTGGAGGATGGTTATCCCATCCGCCTATCGGGACAAGATAGTGGACGCGGCACTTTCTCTCATCGCCACGTAGTGCTCTACGATCAGAAAACCGGTCGTACCCACGAGCCTCTGCAGCATTTGTTTCCCCGGCAGCCCGAATTTCAGGTCATTAACTCCCTGCTGTCAGAAGAAGCGGTGCTTGGCTTTGAATTCGGCTACAGCTCATCAGAGCCCGAGAGCCTGGTGATCTGGGAGGCCCAGTTCGGCGATTTTGCCAATAATGCCCAAGTGGTTATCGACCAGTTCCTCAGCTCTTCCGAGGCAAAATGGGGGCGTTTTTGTGGGCTGACCATGCTGTTACCCCACGGCTTCGAGGGCCAGGGTCCGGAACATTCCTCGGCCCGCCTGGAACGCTATCTCCAGCTCTGTGCCGAAGACAATATCCAGGTCTGTATGCCCAGTGCCCCGGCCCAGATCTTCCACCTGCTACGCCGCCAGATGATCCGCCCATTACGCCATCCGCTGATCGTCATGTCACCCAAAAGCCTGCTCCGTCATCGCCTCGCCACGTCTACTGCAGAGGAATTGACCAGCGGTGGTTTTCAGCTGGTCATCGACGAGGTTGATCCGCTCAAACCGGCGGGGATCACCCGGCTGGTGCTGTGTGCCGGCAAGGTCTATTACGACCTGCTGGAGGCACGCCGGGAACACGAACTTGATCACATCGCCATTGCCCGTATCGAACAGCTTTACCCCTTCCCCAAGGACGAGATCAATGCCCTGCTCGCCCGCTACCCCAAGGCCAAGGAGATCATCTGGGCTCAGGAGGAGCCACGTAACCAGGGCGCCTGGTTCCACATGCTCTCCAGCCGCCATCTCGCGGGCTGCATGGACCGCAAGCACACCCTGAGTTATGTGGGACGCGCCTACTCCGCATCCCCGGCGGCGGGCTCGCTGAGCGTCCACCTGGCGCAACAACAGGCCCTGGTGGATGAGGCACTCGGCCTAGCCACCGTTACCTCTATAACCAAGAAAAGGGCCTAAACCAATCCCCTGTAGCTGACATTAACGGATGCGTTATTTCGCATCTCCGTGTACTCCGATACCAAAAAGGAAAAGCACCCCGTGATCATCGACGTAAAGGTACCCGCACTGTCGGAATCCGTTCCCGACGCCACCCTGATCGAATGGAAGAAACAAGCGGGCGACGCCGTCACCCAGGGTGAAATCCTCATTGAGCTGGAGACCGACAAGGTGGTGCTGGAAGTGCCAGCACCCGAATCGGGGGTGCTCACGGAATTGCTCAAGCAAAATGGCGAGATCGCACTGAGCGAGGAGCCCCTCGCACACCTCGATACCGAAGGCGCCGCGGCAAGCCCGGCCCCTGTGCCCGCCGCAGAAGCCCCGGTGGTAGCACCCGCCGCCAGTGCAGAATCAGCACCCAGGCTCAGCCCCGCGGTTCGCAAGCTGGTTGATGAACACGGACTCGATCCGGCGGATATCAGCGGCACCGGCACGGATGGGCGTCTCACCAAAGGTGATGTGCTTGCCTATATGAAGCAGCAGGCAGATGCCAAAACAGCACCTGCACCAGCGGCAGTGGCAACTCCAAGCCCTGCTCCGGTAGTGGTGGCACCAGCCGCTCCCGGCGAACGTCAGGAGCGCCGGGTACCCATGACCCGCCTGCGCTCGCGCATTGCCGAGCGCCTGTTAAGCGCCCAGCAAAACGCCGCGATTCTCACCACCTTCAATGAAATCAACATGCAACCGGTGATGGAGCTACGCGCCCGCCACCGCGATCAATTCGAAAAAATACACGGCGCCCGCCTCGGCTTCATGTCCTTCTTCGTCCGTGCCGCGACGCTGGCGCTGGCAAAATTCCCCGAGATCAATGCCTACATCGACGGCTCCGATACGGTCTACCACGACTACTGCGATATCGGCGTCGCCGTGGGCTCTCCACGCGGGCTCGTGGTGCCGGTACTACGCGATGCCGATCAGCTCTCCTTCGCCCAGATAGAAAGCAATATCGCCGCCTTTGGGGCCAAGGCCAAAGACGGCACGCTCAGCATCGAGGACATGACCGGCGGTACCTTCACCATCTCCAACGGCGGTGTCTTCGGTTCCCTGCTCTCCACCCCGATCCTCAACCCGCCCCAGAGCGGCATCCTCGGCATGCACAAGATCCAGCAGCGCCCCATGGTGGAAGACGGCGAGATCGTCATCCGCCCGATGATGTACCTGGCGCTGTCCTACGATCACCGCATCGTCGATGGACGCGAGGCGGTGCAGTTCCTGGTAACTATCAAGGATGCGCTGGAAGATCCGGGCAGAATGTTGCTCGAAGTCTAAGCCTGCTCGGTACATAGGGACAAAATCATGAAAACTTTCGATGTCGTGGTAATCGGTGCGGGACCGGGCGGCTACGTGGCAGCTATCCGTTGCGCGCAGCTTGGGCTCAAAACCGCCTGTGTAGACAAGTGGCAGGATGATACTGGCAAGGCGGTACTCGGCGGCACCTGCCTCAACGTGGGCTGTATTCCCTCCAAGGCGCTGCTGGAAAGCTCGCACCATTATCACAATCTGAAACACAACTTTGCCGCCCACGGCATCAGTGTCACCGGGGCAAAGCTGGACCTCGCTACCATGCAGAAGCGGCGTGAGACCATCATCGGCAATCTCGGCCAGGGCATCGCCGGACTGCTGCGCAAGAACAAGGTGACAAGTCTCTGCGGCCACGCCCGCCTGTTGCCACAAAATCAGGTGGAAATCAGCCTCGCCGACGGCACCAAAGAGACCTTGCAGGCCAAAAACATCATCATCGCCACCGGCTCCACCCCGGTGGAAATTCCTTCAGCACCCCTGAACGGTGACACCATCGTGGATTCCAGTGGCGCACTCACCTTCACCCGTGTACCCAAACGCCTCGGCATTGTCGGTGCCGGCGTCATTGGCCTGGAACTCGGCAGCGTCTGGAGCCGACTTGGCTCCGAAGTGGTGTTACTGGAAGCGCTGGATACCTTCCTGCCCGCCGCCGATCAACAAGTAGCCGCAGGATTGCGCAAAAGCCTCACCGCCCAGGGCCTCGACATCCGCCTCGGCGCACGCGTTAGTGGCACCCGTAAAAAGGGCAAAAAGGTGACGGTGACCTACAGCGATGCCAAGGGTGAACAGAAACTCGACTTTGATCGCCTGGTGGTTGCAGTCGGCCGACGACCGGTCACCGATCAATTGGGCGCTGACGAAATCGTCCTGGAGCGAGACCAGACTGGTCGTATTCCGGTCAACGCCCAGGGGCAAAGCAATCTACCGGGGATCTACGCCATTGGCGATGCAACCGCCGGTCCCATGCTCGCCCACAAGGCCTCCGAGGAAGGCGTGGCCGTGGCCGAAGCCATTGCCGGCCAGGCCAGCAAAATCGACCACGACTGCATCCCCGGCGTGATCTATACCCATCCGGAACTCGCCTGGGTAGGTGAAACCGAAGAATCCCTGAAAGCCGCCGGAACCAAGTACCGCAAGGGTAGCTTCCCCTACCTCGCCAGTGGTCGCGCCCAGGGCGCGGGAGAAACCGAAGGCATGGTAAAAATTCTGGCAGACAGCCAGACCGACCGCATTCTTGGCGTCCATATCTTCGGTGCCCAGGCCTCGGAACTCATCGCCGAGGCAGTCACTGCAATGGAATTCTCCGCCAGCGCAGAAGACCTCGCCCGCACCATCCACGCCCACCCCACCCTCGCCGAAACCCTGCATGAAGCAGCGTTGGCGGTGGATGGGCGGGCTATTCATTTCTAGGGAGTTCGGCAGAAACTTGGCCCCAAGTGGACGAGGAATTGAGTATTGTGTGTTCCCCTGATTCGAGGATGCGACTAGGACCGGACACGACCAAGAGTCGCTGCGCGACTGGGTTAACGTGTAGCCCCCGCTGGAGGGATCTGGCTGGGGTTTTTGTTTATATACTTGCCCTATTACCTTTGGAGGTAGCGACGTGAAAAAGGGCGTTAAGGAATATAAAGAACTACTAGCTTGTTTTGTCGGGGCGTTTCTTTTGACGTTGCTTTTACGTCCTTCATCGGTTGCCGAGGTTATTCTCATTTGGTTATGTGCGGGTGGTGCTTACTGTATATGGAGGCTACATAATTTCGTGGTATTGCTTGGCTTCAAGCTGAGATATTTAGAGAGGAAAGCCGGGCTTCCGGTACTTTGGGATGAGTACGGCGAGACTACCAGCTATTACGATCATCTCACGGAATTCAAAGAAAAGACCATGAACTCTGAATACTATGACGATGATGAAGACAACTCTTGATCAGACATTCGTGCCAGGCATTGCAAGTCTTTTCACAGCAGCATCAGGGTCAGGTCGCACGCCGTCATCAGCGATCAATCTAAGGGTTCAAGTCCCGTCCGAAACATCCGGTGTCAGGTCTAGATTCGAAGCCTGCCTCACTGGGGGATAGCCTCGGGTTTTGGCCCCCATGGCCCGGCTGGCAGGCCTTGGAGCGTAAACGAGCAGAAAAGGGGATCCCTCAGGGACACACTTTCCCGGAAACTCCAATGCCAACTGCTTCATAAGCTTCGTAAAGGCTGGCATTCCGTTTATCTGAGAGTGTTATGATCACGCGCGAGGCCAAATGCGGGATCACGGCTAAACCAGGCAACTACAGAGATTCGACTATGCAAAGTGCGAAAGATGCTGCCCGACAGGTCATCAACCACTTGCCGGACCAAGCGACCTGGGATGACATCATGTACGAGCTGTATGTAAAGCAGAAAATCGAAGCCGGGATCAAAGCGGCCGATGAAGGACGCTCTGTTTCTCATCAGGAGGCTAAAGAGCGACTGCTCGGCAATGCGAGTTGAATGGACCAATCCGGCGCTGGATGATATGGAGGTCATCCATGATTACATTGCTAAAGACTCGCCCTATTACGCAAGACGCTTTATCGAGCGCATCTTTGATGCCGCCGAGGCGTTGCAGGATCATCCTCGCATGGGTCGCCAGGTTCCGGAGGCCGACCGCAACGATGTCCGGGAACTGATCTTCCGGGGATATCGGATCATCTACCGGACGAAAACTGATTCCGTGCAGGTGATCACGGTTCTCCACGGCAGCCGTAATCTGGCGGCTAAGGATGCCAAGCCCTGGGATATTGGCTGAATCCGAAGACACAATCACCCCAGCCAATCCGTTATAATTTCACCCTTTAACTCGCCCGTGATTCCCGGGCGTACGCCCATCTTTGCCTAACTGGGGAACCCCTCCATGTCTAACAGTTTCAACGCACGTTCCACCCTGAAATCCGGGGATCAGAACTACGAAATCTTCCGCCTCGACAGCCTTGCTGATCGCTTTGACTTGGGACGCCTCCCCTATTCCCTGAAAATTCTGCTGGAAAATCTGTTGCGTCATGAGGATGGCGTGGCGGTGAGTGCCGATGATGTGGAGGCGCTGGCGGGCTGGGATGCGCAGGCAGAGCCTTCCCGGGAGATCGCTTTTACCCCGGCGCGGGTCATCTTGCAGGACTTTACCGGTGTGCCCGCGGTGGTGGATCTGGCGGCCATGCGCGACGCTATGGGTGAACTGGGCGGCGACCCAGCACTCATTAATCCGCTGGCGCCGGCTGAGCTGGTTATCGACCATTCGGTACAAGTAGACAACTTCGGTAGCGCTGACGCCGCTGAGAAGAATGCCGAGATCGAGTTTGAACGCAACCAGGAACGCTACGGCTTTCTGCGCTGGGGTCAAGGCGCCTTTTCCAATTTCCGCGTGGTGCCGCCGGATACCGGCATCGTCCACCAGGTCAATCTGGAATATCTCGCTCGCGTGGTGTTTGGGAAAGCAGATGGTGGCGATAATCCCCAAGCCTACCCGGATACCGTGGTGGGCACCGATTCCCACACCACCATGATCAATGGCATCGGGGTGCTCGGCTGGGGCGTTGGCGGCATCGAGGCAGAGGCCGCCATGCTCGGCCAGCCGGTCACCATGCTCATTCCCCAGGTAGTGGGTTTCCGCCTCAAGGGCAGCCTGCCCAAGGGCACCACGGCCACCGATCTGGTGCTCATCATCGTCGAGATGCTGCGCGCAAAGGGAGTGGTTGGAAAATTCGTCGAGTTCTTTGGTGAAGGCCTTGACCAATTGAGCTTGGCCGACCGCGCCACCATCGCCAATATGGCTCCGGAATATGGTGCCACCTGTGGCATCTTCCCGGTGGACGAGGAAAGCCTGCGCTACCTGCGTCTTAGCGGTCGCACGGGCGAACAGGTCGCTCTGGTGGAAGACTATGCCCGCGCCCAGGGTCTGTTCCGCGAAGCAGGCGACAGCGAAGCGGAATATACCGATGTACTGGAGCTGGATCTCGCTGACGTGGTGCCGAGCATCTCGGGTCCGCGCCGCCCGCAGGATCGTATCAGCCTGAAAGATGGTTCAAGCAAGGTGCAACAGAGCATTAAAGAGTTGCGCGGTGGTGCAGTATCAAAAAGCGTGGCCGTCAAACTAAATGGTGCAGATCATGAGTTGAAGGATGGTGCCATCGTGGTAGCCGCCATCACCTCCTGCACCAATACCTCCAATCCAGCAGTCATGCTCGCCGCCGGCCTGGTGGCCCGTAAGGCCCGCCGTTTGGGCCTGCAGGTGAAACCGTGGGTGAAAACCAGTCTCGCTCCGGGCTCGCTGGTAGTGACTGAATATCTGAAGAAAGCGGGCGTGCTGGAAGATCTGGCAGCGCTGGGCTTCAACGTGGTGGGCTACGGTTGCACGACTTGTATTGGCAACTCCGGCCCGCTACCCGAGGCCGTGGGCAAGGGCATACATGAGGGCGAACTGGTGGTCTCGTCGGTGCTTTCCGGCAACCGCAACTTCGAGGGCCGGATTCATGCTGACATCAAGATGAATTTCCTTGCCTCACCGCCACTGGTGGTGGCCTATGCGCTCACCGGCACCATGTGCCATGACTTGGCACAGGCTGCCATTGGCACCGCTGACGACGGCAGTGAAGTATTCCTGAAGGATTTGTGGCCAGACCAGCGCGAGGTCGCCGAAGCGATGGCCAAAATCGATTCGGATATGTTCCGCAACACCTACGACAGCATCTTTGATGGCGATCAGCGCTGGGCCGGCATCCAGGTGGCCAGCAGTGGTCGCTTCCAGTGGGATGACAGCTCGACCTACATCAAGAACCCCCCTTACTTTCAGGGTATGGCCAGCAAGGCCGGGGAAATCAGCCAGATCGGCAGCTGCCGCGTGCTGGCCCTGCTTGGCGACAGCATTACCACTGACCACATTTCACCCGCCGGCGCTATCAAGGCCGAAAGCCCCGCCGGCCAGTATCTGGTTGCCCAGGGGGTGGACCCGGTCAACTTCAATTCCTACGGCTCCCGCCGCGGCAATCACGAGGTGATGATGCGTGGCACCTTTGCCAATATTCGCCTGCGCAACCTGCTGGCGCCGGGCACTGAAGGCTGCTGGACCCTCCATCAACCCTCGGGTGAGCAGATGAGCATCTACGATGCCGCCATGCGTTATCAGCAGGAAGAAACCCCGCTGCTGATACTTGCTGGCAAGGAATACGGCAGTGGATCCTCACGGGACTGGGCGGCCAAGGGCACCCGCCTGCTGGGCGTTAAAACGGTTATCGCGGAGAGCTACGAGCGTATCCATCGCTCCAACCTGGTGGGTATGGGCGTGCTGCCGCTGCAATTTGCGGATGGTGAAAATGCCCAGTCCCTCGGCCTCACCGGTACGGAAAGCTATGATCTGGAAGGCTTTGGCGATGGCGCCACTGAGGTCACCGTCTGCGCATCCGCTGAGGATGGCACCCAAAAGCGCTTCACCGCCCGGGTACGCATCGATACCCCCAAGGAATGGGAGTACTACCAGCACGGCGGTATCCTCCACTATGTACTGAGGCAGCTAGCCGCCGCGTAGGGCGGGCCATGTCCGCCATCTTTGCAATGTAACGATGTTTCGGTGCACATGGTTTTGTACAAGGATGTACTTATGCCGCGATGGCATGGATGCCAATGAGCGGTACGCCCTACATTAAAGCAAGCAGGCTATGCTTGTAGCAAAGGAAACCACAGGGGTGGTTGCATGGCGCGATGGCTATTACTGCTAACGGCACTATTGGGTGCTGCCCTGCTCAGGGCGGCACCCGACGAGACTGTCGGAGAGACGGGCAAAGCTCACCTGCTTGAAGTCAAAGGTGCCATTGGGCCGGCCACCGCTGACTATCTTAAGCGTGGCATCAAGGACGCGGCCACGGCCAATGCAAAATTGGTCATTCTCCGTATCGATACCCCTGGCGGCCTCGATTCTTCCATGCGCGACATTATTCGCGACATCCTCGCCTCACCAGTTCCCGTAGCCGCCTGGGTAGCCCCTAACGGTGCCCGTGCCGCCAGCGCCGGAACGTACATCATGTACGCGGCCCACGTGGCGGCCATGGCCCCCGCCACCAATCTCGGTTCCGCCACCCCGGTGAGTATCGGCGGCATCCCCTCCCCCCCGACATTACCCAAGCCAACAGAAAAACCGGATGCCGCCAAGGATGCTGGCCAGAATGAAAAGGAAGAGCCCGCCAAGCCCGAGGGCGCGATGGAACGCAAGGTGATTAACGACGCCGTGGCCTATATCCGCGGGCTCGCCCGGTTGCGTGGACGCAACATCGAGTGGGCCGAGCAGGCGGTGCGCAAGGCCGCCAATCTGTCGGCTGTAGAGGCCCTGGAACAGGGGGTTATCGACTTTATCGCGGCAGACCTGCCGGAACTACTGGGGAAAGCCGATGGCCGTGAGGTCAGTATCGGCACCGGCAAACTGAAACTTGCCACCAAAAGCCTCGCCATCATAGAGATTGAGGCCGATTGGCGCACCGAATTCCTGGCTGTCATCACCAATCCCAACGTCGCCTACATCCTCATGCTGCTGGGGGTCTATGGCCTGTTCTTCGAACTCGCCAACCCCGGTGTAGTGCTGCCCGGGGTCATCGGCGGGATTTGCCTGCTGCTTGCGCTCTATGCCTTCCAGGTGCTGCCGGTCAACTACGCCGGGCTGGCATTGATTTTGTTAGGCATCATCTTCATGGTGAGCGAAATGTTCCTGCCCAGTTTCGGGGCCCTGGGCATTGGTGGCGTCATCGCCTTCGTGGCCGGCTCCATCATCCTCATGGATACCACGGTGCCAGGCTTCGGCATCTCCCTGCCCCTCATATTCAGTGTTGCCCTGACTACCGCGGCCTTTTTTATGGTGGTCGTCGGAATGGCCCTTAAAGCGCGTACGCGGCCCGTGGTCAGTGGCGCTGAAGAGATGGTGGGCTCCGCCGGGGAAAGCAATGGTGCCTTTGAAATCCATGGCTCCGTACATGTCCGGGGGGAAATATGGCAGGCCCAAACGAAGGTCGCGCTCGTCGATGGCCAACCCGTCCGGGTGATCGCCATGGATGGACTTGTCCTGCATGTGGAGCCGCTGGGCCAAATAGATAACACTCATCCCCCTGAGGAGACTTAAATGAACGCTATTTATCTAGTAATTGCTGCCATTGTCCTGGCCCTGCTCATGGCGATGCTCAGGGTTCTGAGAGAATATGAACGTGGAGTAATTTTCACCTTGGGTCGCTTCTGGAAGGTCAAGGGCCCGGGACTTATCATCGTGGTACCGATAATCCAGCAGATGGAGCGCGTGGATCTCCGCACCATCGTCCACGATGTGCCCACGCAGGACGTAATCAGCAAAGACAATGTCTCGGTCAAGGTAAATGCGGTGCTCTACTTCCGTGTTATGGATCCGCAAAAGGCAATTATCAACGTCGAACACTTCTACGCCGCCACCAGCCAACTGGCCCAGACCACCCTGCGCTCCGTACTCGGCCAGCATGATCTCGATGAAATGCTTGCAGAGCGCGAAAGCCTCAACAGCGACATCCAGCATATCCTCGACGCCCAAACCGATGGCTGGGGCATCAAGGTGAGCAACGTGGAAATCAAGCACGTGGATCTGGATGAGAGCATGATCCGCGCCATCGCCAAGCAGGCGGAGGCGGAGCGAGAGCGGCGCGCCAAGGTGATCCATGCGGAAGGCGAAATGCAGGCGGCTGAAAAGCTGGTGCTGGCGGCCGAGGCGCTCTCGCAACAGCCGCAGGCCATCCAGCTACGTTATCTGCAGACCCTCACCCAAATCTCGGGAGAGCAATCCTCCACCATCGTCTTTCCCTTACCGATGGATCTGATCACACCATTGCTCAAGACGATGGAAAAAAAAGTAAAGGGCCCCTAGGAGTCTGTCGGACTTAGGCGTCCGTAGCGAGGGGAAGCCCTATTGAGACAGATTTTTCGGTCATTTGAGGATAATAGTCACTCTATTAGACGAAAAGGACCGGAAAATAGGGCCAATAGGGCTTTTCCGCAGTAGGGCAGTCCTAAGTCCGACAGACTCCTACTCCGGGGGCTGCGGCGGGCAAAACCGTAACTCACGGAGATTGATGCCCAAATCAAGCTGCTCGCGCGGGCGCACGAGTTTCAGGGACATTTCAGCCATCTCCTGGCCGTCGGCCAACAGCTTTCCGGCTCTTCCCGAAATCTCGCTGGCCGCTGCAAAAATGGCGTCGAGATCGCCGTACCGCTCAATCAATTGCAGCGCTGATTTTTGCCCGATCCCCTTGATTCCCGGGATGTGGGCCGCGGGGTCGCCGGCGAGCGCATAATAGGTGTCCAGCTGTTGCGGCCAAAACCCCAAATGCTCATCTACATAGGCCGCATCCAGCGCACAGCGCGCAAAATGGTCGCGGATCTCGATACCCGGTCGTAATAATTGGCAGAGATGACGGTTGGTGCTGAGGATCAGCGTTTGTTTACCGCTGGCCGCCACCTTGGCCGCCACGGTTGCCAGGATATCCATGGCCTCTTCACCGGGGAATTCCAGGGTGGCCACACCCTCGGCCTGGAACAGCCTCTCCACTTCCGGCAGCCCGGCCTGTAACGCCCCGGGCATCGGCGAGCGGCCGCTCTTGTAAGCGGCATGGATAGCACGCCGCCAGGGATGCTCCTCTCCTTCCATGACACAAGCCGCATGGCTCGGCTCGGCCTCGGACAAGGCTCGACGCAGGGAACCCCGGATGGAATCGAGGAAGCCCTGAAAATGCCTATGCTCATCCGCATCGGCCGGCACCGCCGCATAGATTCGGCGGATAAAATTAAGGCCATCGATCAATAACAGACGCATCACTGCCAGGATTTCCTCCATTTGCTAAGATCACCGGTCGCCAAACAGCATCCCCGGTTCCGCAACCTTTATGCCCAGTTCCCGCTTTAGCATCGCCCCGATGATGGGCTACAGCAATCGTCACGCGCGCTACCTGCTGCGCCAGATTACCCGCCATGCCCTGATCTACACCGAGATGCTTAACGCCCACGCGGTGTGTCACGGCGATACCGCGCACCTGTTGGCTCACCACCCGACCGAAAACCCGGTTGCGATACAACTCGGAGGCCGCGACTCGAACATTATGGCGGAAGCTGCGCGACACGTGGAGGGCGCCGGCTATGATGAGGTGAATATCAACGTCGGTTGCCCCAGCGACCGGGTACAAGCCGGCTGCTTTGGCGCGGCGCTCATGGCCGAACCCGCCGTAGTGGCCGACTGCGTGGCCGCCATGCGCAAGGCGGTGAGTTTGCCGATTACGGTCAAGACCCGTATCGGCATCGAGGGCAGTTATTCATATCCGGCCCTGGTAGATTTCGTTGAAACCGTCGCTGCTGCCGGCTGCCGGAGATTTATCATTCATGCCCGCACAGTATGGCTCAAGGGACTGAATCCAAAAGAGAATCGCAGTGTGCCACCACTCCGGTACGACATCGTCCAACGCCTGAAAGAAGACTTTCCACAACTGGAAATCATCCTCAACGGTGGTATTACCCAGTTGTCCGAGGCCAGTGAAGCGCTCGCCTGGGCAGATGGCATCATGCTTGGGCGTGCCGCTTACCAAAATCCCTATCTGCTCGCCACCGTAGACCAGGAATTCTTTGACTCCGAAGTGCCGGCACCGAGCCGTGCAGAAATTCTTAAGCGCTTTTTGCCCTATGCGGAACGCGAATTGGCCCAAGGCACATCGCTGCGCCACCTCATCCACCCGCTTCTACCACTGACCCATGGCATTCCAGGCGCCAAGGCCTGGCGCCGTTACCTCAGCGAGTCTGCCACCAGGCCCGGCGCTGACAGCAGCGTATTGCGGGAGTCGGAGAAATTGTTACAGGCCACCAACTGAAACCGGCAGCGCTGGCCCCGGAAATGAAGATGAGCGAGACGACATACGCCCCGGGGCGAGGGCGCACCCGAGCGGGGACAGCGGCGCACGGGCTGCCGAAGCACTTTGCAGCACATACTCCACCCCTGGAGCTCGCCACCGCCCGCTCCCGGCGGGCCTGCGGCATACACTCCATCCCTGGAGCTAATTCCTTGCTTTCTTCCTGGGGGGTGCGCCATCTCTGACGGAATGAAGGGTGTTCAGGGAATCCACCGCACTGACCAACTGCGCAGCCAGAATCTCAATTTTAGCGCAGGTGTTGCGGGCCCGACCGCGTAATGCCTCGAAGGCCTCATCGTGCTGCAGTTTCAGTCTTTCCATCAGGATGCCGATGGCGACGCTAGTATCCCGACTCTGGGTCATGGCGGTATGCAGGTTCTCCACCGACGACTCCAGCGCCTTAACCTCCCGAGACCGCACCAGGGCCGTTTCCAGCGTGGGCAGAATCTGCTCCACGCCCAGAGGCTTTACCAGATAGCCAAGCACCCCTTCGTAACCCACCGCCTCCTTGACGAGTTCGGCATCACTATAGGCAGAAAGAAACACTGTGGGCACGCCATGTTCTTTCCACAGGTGTTTTGCCACCTCAAAACCCGAAAGCCCGGGCATACGGACGTCCAGCAGCGCGAGTTCGAAATCATTGTCCGCGGCAAGACGCAGCGCTTCCTTGCCAGATGCCGTCTGCAACACATCGAAACCCCGTTCCCGCAGTCCCTCGCTCAGGGTAGCCAAAACCAGCCGATCATCGTCCACTAGCAATAAGCGTTGTTCAGCCACAATTCACCTCTCTGTTCTTTTTAATTATAGGAAAATCCCAGCCATCCTGGCGTTCTGTGCATCACGCCAGCTACGACGCTGGCAAGTCGGCAAAGACCTCCTGTTGTACCAGTTGTACCACCGGCGGGTACAGCAGCAAGCGAGCCGTGACTCGCCCCGCCGAGCTATCGAACTCAAGGTGCGCTCCCGTGCCCGGCATCAGGCTGCGCACCAGATCAAGCCCCGTTCCGCAGCCCGCACCGGCGGAAAAATCGAATCCTTCGGGCAGTACACCGTGATTGTCTATCCGCAGCATCGCCGAGCCGACACCCGGACCGATCTCTGCGGTGACGTTGACCTTGCTATCGCCAGCACCGTGTTTCAAGGCATTGAACAGCAGCTCATTGACAATCAGCGCAAGGCCAGCCGCTTCTTTTTCCAGAACACGTAAATACGGTGGACAGACGCATCGGTAATGCAGCCGGGCCGGCCTCAGCCAGCCCTCCAGATTCTCGATAAGGCCCTCCACCATCACGCAAACCCGTGGCCGCTGCTCCTTCGCTTCCGCGAGCACCCCATAGGCCGCTGCAAGGGCACGAATCTGTCCCGTTGCACCCAGCATAGGCTCGCGGATAGTCGGATTGTGCTTCGCATGCCGGCTCAGCAGTCCCAATAATCCCTGGAGGTTGTTTTTCATACGGTGGTGGAGTTCTTTGATCAAGGCTTGCCGCTGTGCCTCAAAACGGGCCTCCCGTTTCTGCTGCTCCAGCTTGAGAGCGGTAATATCCTCGGCCACGCCAGCGCTGCAACCGAACCGGCCCGCACGGTCCGGCACCGCAAAGGTGCGCGAGCGAATCCAGCGAACCTTGCCATCGGGGCGCCTGACGCGGTATTCAAAGGTACCCACCCTGTCACGTTCCCAGTCGCGAAAGGCCGGCCGCAGACGCTCACGGTCCTCCGGCACGATCATCTCCATCCACAAGCCCGGATCGTGGTAAAAATCTGCGGCTGGCCGTCCCCAGACTCTTTCTACGGAAGGGCTGACGTACTCGTGGGGTTTTCCGGGCACGGAGACCCAGAGCACGTCCCGGATATTTTCGGCGACAATGCGAAAGAGGTCCTCGCTCCGACCCAGAGCCTTTTTGGCATCTTCCCGCAGGCTCAAATCGTGGACCGCGATGATAAAAAGCCGCTGTTTTCCTTCCCGGTAACTCCGCAAGCTGACGTCCACCGAAAACCGGCGCCCACCAGCGCACAGGGCGCTCATCTCGCCCTGCCAGCCGCTGCCTCGCCGTTTTTTTAAAAATCCCGCATCAATCGCGCGATCACCATTGGAGAGCAACAGACCAACAGGGCGACCAACGAGTTCCTGCTGGCAGTATCCGAAAATATTTCCTGCGGCCGAATTAAAGGTCAGCAGCAGTCCATTCTCATCAGTGGAAATAATGGCATCCTGAACACCATTCAGAATCGTCCGAAGCCGCGCCTCGCTATTTCGCAGCAAGCGCTCCGCACAACGCATCCATCCCAGCATCAACAATACGGTTATGGTGAGAACAATGATGAGCAACGCGACGGTACGCAGCACAATAGCGGTCACTCCACTATTGAGGATTCTGGCGGGCACAGCGGCCCGTACCCGCCACCCCGTACCGGATATCGAAGTTTCCTGAACGAGTGACCCTGCCGCATAGCGCGTATCCCCCAGCCATGTTCCATCGCCAAGGAGCGTTACCGGACGCACTCCCGCGGGTTCCAACAAGGACACCAAAAGCTGTACCTCGAGTTGTGGCAACTCGCGTGAATAAAGACTCCGAACCAAGCCATCGTGTCTGATGCGAGCGAGCAGCACTTGATGTTCTCCGGACAAATCCCGCCAGGGCACGAACAGGCTGAAATGCCGTGAAGAGTGAAAGTCCGGCCCGGATCGTCCATTCTCCAGGAAGTCCATCAGTTGCACTGACTCGGTGGCCAGCAAGGCCATGTTGCCGCCCAAAAGGCGGCCTTGCCCATCAAATAGTGCAAAGCCCTCGATCTCCGGAAGATGTGCGGTAAGTCTTCGCATCAAATCCTTACTGTCCTCTTCGCTATTTATCGCGGGAATGAGAAGTTCCCGAGTATCGATGGCGGGGTGCCTGAGCAGACTCTCGACACGATCGAGGTAATGTTCCACTTCATGTTGAAGTTGTGCGGCGGTCACTCCGATTAGTTCGTGTTTCTCCCAGCGCAACAGCCGATATTCATAGTGGCCATAGAAGGTGGTTAGCAGCCCGGCGAGCACGAGGATCGCCAGAATGAAGAAACGCCCTTCCCGGAGAAACGCTGGCGGGGAATCACTCTTCAGCTTTCTGTTATCGGCAACCATATCCGCTCCAGGAAAAGTGATTCCGCGTGTCCCTGTGCAGATACCCGCATCCGGGCGCAATATCGATAAGCGGCCATTGAGGCCGGTTACGCAAGGCCTGTGCCCTAGCGCCCGTGCCTTGGCGGGATGTCAAATCCTCGCAGCCAGATGTAGCTAACAGACTGATCTATATTCACAAAATAACGCCATCCAGAGGCGCTGGTTCTTGAAAGGCGAGGCAGTAACGGGGCCATTTCCGGATCAACCGCCGGACACTCCGCGGGGGTTGGGCGGAATTTAAACGATGCATTGGCCTGCGCGACCAGGGTGTGGTGAAGCAGGCTCATTATTCAGCAGATATAACTCTCGTCTTGGTGCGCATACCGCACGAAGAACGGCAGTACTTTAACAGAAGCACTCAGCGAAGGCATTGCCAGGATCTAAACTATTTAGACGAAATTTCAGAAAAAAATACTATTAATTACAAAAAGATGCGTTGTTTACTTAAACCACTTATTAAGATATCATTCTTTCACAGTCGACGGGGTGCTGACAAAGCCGAGGCGAACATCTCACCTTCAATAATAATGCTCAGTCACCCGAAGCTACGGCGGGTTATCGGAACGGATGCCGGACCTTGGATATTTGAGGAGGGTTATTCATGGCAACCGTAGTGATCGTCGATCAATCCCCGGCGCGGATCAGCACCCTTCGCAGGGTGCTGACAACCACTCCCGGAAATATTCGTATCCACTCTTTTGCCAGCCCGTTGCGGGCAATTACCTGGGCAAAGGATCATTCCGCCGACCTCATAATTGCCAATTACGGCAGTCCCTTTCTTAATGGCGTGGAAACCATTCGGCAGTTACGCCGGCTTCCCCAGTATCTGGATACCGGGATGCTGCTGCTGACCACGCAAGCTGAGCGCCACGCCCATTACCGGGCGCTGGAAGCCGGCGTCAGCGATTTTCTTGCCAACCCCATTGACGAGGTGGAATGCCGTACCCGTTGTGCAAATCTTCTGCGTCTGCAGCGCCTTGAGGGCTCTCTGGGGGAGCGACTGGGCATGAAGATGGCAGACTCTGCCAGACAACTGCGCATCCAGGAGAAAGAAATTCTGTTGCGTCTCGCACGGGCCGGCGAGTATCGCGACGAGGGCACCGGTAATCACGTACTGCGCATCGCCCACTACGCCCGGGATCTGGCCGAAACCCTGGGGCTCGACGCATACGATTGTGAGCTCATCGAGCAGGCGGCACCGATGCACGATATTGGCAAGGTGGGCATCCCGGACCCAATCCTGTTGAAGTCAGGGCAACTGAATGAGGCGGAACGAAAGATCATGCAAAGCCATACCCGCATTGGCTACGAGATCTTGCGGGAAAGCCCCTCAGAGTGCCTGCAGATGGGTGCCGCTATTGCCTTGCATCATCACGAGAACTACAACGGCAAGGGCTATCCGGAACGACTCAGCGGCGAGGAAATCCCCCTGGCCGCCCGTATCGTGGCAGTGGCCGATGTCTATGATGCCTTAACCTCAGTGCGCCCCTACAAGGCCGCGTGGCCACATCAGAGTGCCATGGACTATCTGGTGTCACAGCGGGGCAAACAGTTTGACCCGGACTGTGTGGATGCCTTCTCTTCCCGCCCGAAGCAGCACGCGTCGCGGTCACTGGACGCCACGACTCCTACGGCACAGGTGGTGTTGCAGTAGTCTGCCCCGGGCCTAATCCCGGGCTCAAAACATACGCCTCCGCATAGCCCGGAGGCCTGCGCAACTTAATCAGGCTTGCCGTAGCGCCGCTCCACATATTGCTCCAGACGCTCCTTGAAGGCCTCGACGATACCCTCACCACGCAGGGTGATGGTCTTTTTTCCATCCTCAAACACCGGCGCCGCCGGCTGCTCACCGCTACCGGGCAGACTGATCCCGATATCTGCCTGCTTGCTCTCACCCGGACCGTTGACGATGCAACCCATCACCGCCACCGAAAGATTTTCCACCCCGGGATAGCAGCGCCGCCAGAGCGGCATTTTATGGCGCAAGAATTTCTGTACCTCATCCGCCAGTTCCTGAAATACCGTGCTGGTGGTACGTCCGCAGCCCGGACAGGCCGTCACCTGCGGGGTAAACGCACGGAGTTCCAGGGCCTGGAGGATCTGCTGGGCAACGATGACTTCCTCGGTACGATCGCCATCAGGCTTCGGCGTGAGGGATACCCGAATGGTGTCACCGATTCCCTCATTGAGCAGGATTCCCATGGCAGCGGTGGAGGCCACCACCCCCTTGTGCCCCATGCCTGCCTCGGTCAGGCCCAGATGCAGCGGGTAGCGGCAGCGACGAGCCAGTTCCCGATACACCGCGATCAGATCCTGCACACCACTCACCTTGCAAGACAGGATGATGTCCTGAGCCTGCATACCGAGTTCTTCTGCACGGCTCGCACTTTCCAGCGCCGAAACCACCAGCGCCTCGCGCATCACAGTATCCGCTGAACGAGGGTGCTCGTTCTCCGCATTCTCATCCATCAGGCGCGCCATGAGTGCCTGATCCAGACTGCCCCAATTGACACCAATACGGACCGGCTTGTGATAGCGCAAGGCCACCTCGATCATGGTGGAAAAACGGGTATCGCGTTTGCCACCAAAGCCTACGTTGCCGGGATTAATACGGTACTTGGCCAGGGCCTCGGCACACTCCGGATAATCACTGAGCAACTGGTGACCGTTGTAGTGAAAATCCCCTACCAGCGGTACCGGGCAATCAAGTCCGTCCAGACGCTCGCGGATTACCGCCACCGCAGCGGCGGCCTCCACCGTATTCACGGTAATACGAACCAGCTCGGAACCGGCATCCGCCAGTGCCTTCACCTGCTGCACCGTGGCGTCAACGTCAACGGTATCGGTGTTGGTCATGGACTGGACCACGATGGGTGCCCCGCCACCAATAGCTACCGGGCCGACCTTCGCTTGCGCGCAATCACGTCGCCCGGGCACTGCCGGTGTTATCTGTCTGTCTTCCACGGAGTTCTTTACCTCACAAATTAATCAGCGGCCGGCGCCGCCATGCGGGCCGGGAAACGCAAGGTCTCTCCGAGACCCAGTAACAATGCCTCCCCGCCCCGTAACAATCCTACCCCCGCAGGTGTTCCGGTGAGCACCACGTCACCCGGCTCCAGGGTAAAAAATTTTGAAATATAGGCGAGCAAGGCGGGGGGCTTCACGATCATATCCCGGGTACTGCCATCCTGCCGTAATTTTTTATCCACCCACAGGCGCAAGGCGCAATCCGCCACATCCGGCAGGTCCGCTGGGCGCACAAAGGCAGACAGGGGGCAGGAACCATCAAAGGCCTTGGCCAGCTCCCAGGGATGGCCGGCATCCTTTAGACGCGCCTGCACGTCCCGCAAAGTGAGGTCCAGCGCCACACCGTAGCCCGCAATGGCCGGCCCGACCTCTGCCTCTTCCACACGCTCAAGGCGGGCCCCTACCAGCACCGCCAGCTCGACCTCATGATGTAATTCAGCACCGTGCGTCGGCAACTGCAGTGGCTTTTCCAGATCCACCAGGGCAGTTGCCGGCTTCATGAATAATACCGGCTCGGCAGGCACGGCATTGCCCAGTTCCCGGGCATGGGCGGCATAATTTCGCCCCACACAAACCACCTTGCCAACGGGCAGGCTGGTGACTTCTCCGTCAACAAAAAGATGCCGGTATGCCATGAGTTACTCCGAATCCAGTTCCCGGTACGCACGGAGCAATTCCAGGCCATTCTCGGGCGCCTGTATACCGCGCCATTGCAGTAACTGGTGGGCTGCGTGAATAACATCCACTTTGGGATAAGCGGACGCCGTAGCAAAGTTGGCAAATTTTAGCACCCGAAAGGGGTTAAACCAGTTATAGAAGCGCTGGCGGAGTGTGCGGGGGCTGACCGCGTTGCGGCGAATTTCCAGCATCTTGTCGTCAAAACCGGCGCCACGAAGAAAATCGACCAATACCGGTGCCAAGCCGGCCCACCGGGGCAACGGCTGAAACCCCAGCTCACAGGCCCGCTCCACACGGCCAAACAAGGGAGCCAGATCACGAAACAACCGGGGGGAAAAGGCAGGGTATCCGGCGTGGCCGCTTAGCTCGATCTGCCCTATCGCCTGCCCGGTTCCAAAGGGTACACGGGTAGAGCGGCGGGCAGATGGGGAAATCACGGTATCTCGCACCTCACTGAATCGGCCCAGGGCCATAAGCTTTTGCAGGAAATAGAAATCCTCGCCAGCCCTCCGGCGGTTCATGCCGCCTTGCTTCACATAGGCATTGGCACGCACCGCCATAGCCGAGCCCACGGTCTGAAATGCATGGGGATAGCCACTGAAGCGCAGGGCATGGACGTAGTAGCGGAGAAACAACTCGTAGCTCATGATACCGGCACAATCCCCATCCAGTGGGTGTTCAAAGTAGATGGAACCGGCCGGCGATTTGGGATTGCAGGCAAAGTGGGATTCCACCGCCTGAAGATAATCGGGTGCAACCCGACAATCCGCATCGAGCGACAAAATCAGCCCCTCGGGGCGACCCAAATCGGCAAAGCGACGCGACGCTTCGTCCATACCCGCTTTGCGGGCACAACCCACACCCGCGAGTTCTGGGGGAAGTTCGGAAAAGTAGAGCGCGTGCAGGCGCAGGCGGGGGTCACCCAGGGATCTGTCGACGTCCTGTACCGTCTGCAATGAACGACGATTTTGCTGCAAAACCCGGGTTCCCGCATCCTCGGGGGCATTGATAACCACCAGTACCTCCACCGCGGCCCGCGGCGATCGACAGGCCTGCAGTGAATCCAAGGTGAGCCGGAGATCCGGTTCGTTGTAGCAGGGAATGACCACTACAATGCCCAGCTCCGCGTGGGGAGGCCCATCCAGTTGCCGCGGTACCAGTTGATGTTTACGCAGATAGGCCTTAGCTTTGCGTTCCCAGCCATCCGGTCGCAAGGTCGGAGCCTCGTTGGAATTACTGATTGAAAGAATCCGGGACATGACCACCACTACCAAAGGAACCCTCTGTGTCTGATTTAAGCGCTCCCCTTACTGTCGCCACGGATCCAGGCTGGGCTAAAGTCGCGGTAAAGGATTTTGATGCCTTCCTGCAGGACCACGCCAATTGTGAGCGTAAGGCCTCGGCACTGGCCATGAGCCTGGTGGTCAAGTATGCCGATCGGGAGAAAATCCTGTCACCACTTATTGCCCTGGCCCAGGAAGAGTTGAGCCACTTCCGCCAGGTTTTCGATCTCATGCAGACCCGGGGGCTGGGACTCGTGAAGGATAGCCCGGACCCCTACATCAACCAACTGTTACCAGCCCTGCGCCACGGTCGCGACGAGCGTTTTCTCGATCGGCTGCTACTCGCCACCCTCATCGAAAGCCGTGGTGCGGAGCGTTTTCGCCTGGTTGCGGAAGCCCTGGAAGAGCCTGCCCTCAAGAGCTTCTATGAACACTTATGGAAGAGCGAGGATGGACACGGACTGCTATTTGTGGAGCTGGCAAAAAACTATTTTTCCGCAGATGCAATCCACGCCCGGCTGGCAGAGCTGGCGGAACACGAGGGCATGGTTATTTCCGGTCTGGCGTGGCGTTCGGCGCTGCACTGATAAACCCGAGCGTTCGAGCTGCGACCGGCCAGGTGCAATGCCACCTTCAACACCAAGGGTATCCGGGAGAAAAACCGGTCTCGCCGACCCCGTCGGCTCATTACCGATCGCAGCCCTGTGATTAAGTGTAGTCGACGGAGTCCCACCCACAAGCCAGCCCCGCGCTACAAGCCATAACGTCGCAGCTTCTTGTAGAGTCCCTGGCGAGTAATTCCAAGGAGCGCTGCGGCCCGCGCCTTGTTGCCGCCCGTATCCCCCAACGCCCGGCCAATAAGAACCCGCTCGAGTGCCTCGACACGAGCCGGGATAGCCAGCTCACCACCGGCAAACTCACCCCCCTCTTGTGCGTGTGCGCTCGCCGGCACACTCGTCAGCAGCTCCGGGGAGCAGTTTTGTGGCTGTAACAACTGCCCAGTGGGAGTGAGGGCCACAAGCCGCTCTATCTCATGCTGCAACTGCCGTACATTGCCGGGCCAGGGGCAGGCCTCGAACAGTGTTAATAGCTCGTTGGAAAAACCATTCAACTTCTTTCCAAAGCGTTCACAAACCTCGCTCAGAAAAGTCTGGCATAGCGGAGCAATATCCTCGTGCCGCTCGCGCAGCGGAGGAAGCCGAAGCAATACGGTAAACAGGCGGTAATACAAATCCTCACGAAAACGCCCCTCCTCTACCGCCTGCCGAAGCTCCCGATTGCTGGCACAGATAATACGCAGGTCGTATCTCTCTATCCGATTGCTCCCCAGCGGCGAACCCTCGCCCTCTTGCAGTACCCGCAGGAATTTTGGCTGCATGCTGAGGGGAAGATCGGCAATTTCATCCAGAAACAAGGTGCCTCCACTGGCCTCCAGAAGACGCCCCCGGCGACTGGCGGCTGCCCCGGTAAAGGCCCCTTTCTCATAGCCAAAAAACTCACTTTCCATGAGGTTTTCAGGAATCGCTGCACAGTTAACCGCCACGAAAGGCCGTTCCCGCCGCTCACTACCATCGTGAATGAAGCGGGCCAACAGCTCTTTTCCGGTGCCATTCTCACCTTGAATCACCACATTTACCGGGGTCTCACTCACCAGACGGGCCTCCTCCATCACCCGCGCCATCGCCGTACTGTGGGTGACCAATGGGGCGTCGGCCATTTCTGCCGTACGAGTGCGGCTGAGCTCCTGTTCCAGCTTGCGCGAGAGGTCCAGAATCTCACCATTGATGAGGATATTGTCCAAAGCCCGCGAGAGGAAACTGGCTATTTCCTCCAGTAATCTTGCGTCCTCTTCATCGAAACCCGCATCCCTTTCCTTGTTTAATACCTGAATGGCACCGCTAATCTGCGCACCGGTGGCACCTCGAATTGGAACACAAAGCACGCTGCGGCTAACAAAGCCTGTTTGCTCGTCGGTCACCTGGTGAAATCCCGTCGACTTCGAGAGGTTGTTTTCGGTCACGCGATCGCCCGTTGAAATGGCACGACCCACAATGCTGCCCTCCAGAGGCGCCGCGATCTCACTCTCTCCAATACCCGTCCCGACCTTGGAAAGAACTCCGGTGCCTTCGCTATCAAGAATAAATACAGCGCAGCGCTCGGCTGCCATCAGCGGCGGTACGATACGTACGAAGAATTCCAGGAAGTGCTCATGTTTATCCACGCCCCAGGTTCGGTTAACCCGGTCAAGCCTGGCCTGCAGCTCGCCGAGAGACCGGCTAATGGACTCAATCATCGAAGCGCCTCCAAAGGTGACATGTAAACGCGGTTAACGATAACACGAATTCCAGAGCTCTCTCGTATCCGATAAATTGAATCGTCAAGGGATTTGCACTATCGTCCAGTCCCGTTTCTCATACAGTCCATATCGACCACTCCTCATGCTTGTTTGCGAGTGAGAAAATAGCCCTATGCACGCACCCAGGCCCACACCCGTCGAAATTCCCGACGGCTCAGTCATCACCGCGAAAGTCCCACCCCTTGGCCCCTCTGATCGCGATGCCCTCTTTGCCCGCGCCAAAAAACTCCTGGCCGAGAAAGATGCCGTGCTGGTGGCCCATTTTTATACCGATGCCGATCTCCAGTTGCTGGCGGATGAAAGCGGAGGCTATGTCTCGGATTCGCTGGAGATGGCCCGTTTTGGGCGGGAGCACCCAGCCTCCACCGTGATCGTGGCCGGAGTTCGCTTCATGGGTGAAACGGCGAAGATCCTCAGCCCGGAAAAACGGGTTTTCATGCCGGACCTGGACGCCACCTGCTCTCTGGACGAGGGCTGCCCTGCCGAGGACTTTATCTCCTTCTGTGATGCCCATCCGGATCGCACCGTGGTGGTCTATGCCAATACCAGCGCCGCGGTAAAGGCGCGGGCAGACTGGGTGGTTACCTCCGGCATCGCACTGGATATCGTTGAGCACCTGACTGCTCAGGGCGAGTCCATCCTGTGGGCACCCGATCGTTATCTTGGTGGTTACATCGAGGAAATGACCGGTGCGGATATGCTGCTGTGGCAAGGCTCCTGTGTCGTCCATGAGGGCTTCAAGGCCAGCGAGCTGGAGGAATTGCGTGCCGAGCACCCCGATGCCGCGGTACTGGTTCATCCGGAATCCCCCGCCGACGTGGTGGCTCAGGCGGATGTCGTCGGTTCAACCAGTGCCCTTATAAAGGCGGTGAAGGATCTGGACTCGGAGAAATTTATTGTGGCCACTGACCGCGGCATCTTCCATAAAATGCGCGAGGCCGCGCCAGGAAAAATGCTCATGACAGCGCCGAACGCAGGTTTTGGGGCCACTTGTGAAAGCTGCGCCCATTGCCCCTGGATGGCGATGAACGGTTTACAAAATCTGGTGCGGGTCCTGGAAACGGAGGAGAACGAGATTTTTATCGAGGAGCCAACCCGTAAGCGCGCGGTTCTTTCCCTGAACCGCATGCTCGATTTTGCACGTCAGCGCGACCGTAAGGTACGCGGAAACGCCTGAAACCCTACTTGGTATTAACAGCGACCACGTTGACGGGCGGTATGGTAGACGCCCCCGAAGCGCGGTCACGCAGCAACTCCATTAACCCTTCCATGCCACTGCGCTGAATGACCGCAGAGAATTCCTGACGCTGATTGAGCGCCATACTCACACCCTCGACCACAACGTCAACAATCTTGGGTTTACCGTCAAATAAACGGATTCGCCAGCTGGCCTGCAAGGCCGGCCCCTGCGGCTGCTCGAGACGCGTCTTTACCAGCATGTCCTGTTTACCGCGACTGGCAGCGCCATCCACATGAAATAGCTCCGGGCTGAAACCCGCCAGGCGCGCACCATAAGTACGTATAAGAAATTGTGAAAAAAGCTCGGTGTAACGGGCCCGTTCCCCGGGCTTAATTCGGCGCCAGTATTTCCCAAGAGAAATACGTGCAATAAATTCCAGCGCAAAGCCTTCCCGCAATAAGGCATGTACAGCGGTCTCCCGCTGTTCAACACTGCCGCCTTTGCTTTGCAAGGTCGCACCCGCCTTTTGGGCGAGGTCAATAATAAATTGCTGTGCATCCGCCTCGCTGGGTGCCTCCATGGCCGAGGCGCTGGAAAACATTCCACCCCCTGCTATCAGAAAAAGGGCCAACAGGAATCTGGTCAAAGATCTTTGGTATCGATGAAATATCACGCACAACACTCCCAAAAGGACGCAAACAGACAAGTAGACCGGCTCATGAGTGAGGAGTTCAGGCGGCCTTCTTGGCAGGCCCAACAATTTCCGCAACCCGTTCTTCGGCGACATTGACCCGGTAACAGAATACCGCGCGCCGCCGCCCCTGACCCTTGCTATCACGCAATTCGCAGGCTGCAAGGTCACGGGCTTCCTCGGTTTCATAGGGACCGAGATACTCGCCCTTTGCCGAACCGGCCATTGCGACCTTGAGGATAAAGTACAGATACTTCTCACTCAGAGGACGATTGCCTTGTTTAGAAACAGTCATGTTGCCAAGCTCCTCATTTGTTTCACATTTCATGCTCAGCTCACCGCCTAAGCATATTCCAAACTCCCGATCAAAAACTGTGACCAGTCCATTATTCGGCCAAATCCATAGCGTCTGCTAATTGCATCGGCAAACCGTCACCAGTCTTTAGTCAGTGGAACAGGTTGCGGCACGGAAGTCGGAATAACATTCCCAGCCATTGAATCAGCGCCCCATCGGGGCGAAGCGGCCATTAGAATCCTAAGTATATGGATGCCGATAGCCGTCACTGCACCCTTGCATAACGAACCAGAGAATGAAGCATAGCAAACTGTAATTTCTGATATTGACATGTGGAGTTGGCTTATCTTCGTCAGCTACACCACCAACATCTGGGTGCATTTTCTCGCGAATACCGGGCTTTTTTCTTGGCAAACAATAGCTTTCCATCTCCGGATCAGACGGACAAGGCCTCTGATTATTTCACGGCAAGGTAAAGGTATTTGTCAGGATTTTTTACGTACTTCCACCCCCCTCCACATGCCAGTAACTCATTGACTTAAAGGGATATTCTGGAAAACCCAACAATCAGGGCCATTCCTGCCCCGAGGCATTCGATAGAAAAGCGTCGGAAATTTTTACACCCCCCCAAAAAGCCCCTCCCATCCCCGCATCACTCTATCTTCAAGGCCCTGTTTTACCTGAATTATTTTTAGTTGGCTTAAATCTTGCTACGTTCCCGATGAAGAAAAAAATATCCAATCTGGAGGGATTCAGCATGTCTTTTTTAGCGTCACGTGTGTCACAAGTTTCTGTCTTTTATCGGACCCTCGGTTGCCTCGTGCTGTGCCTGGCAGCCAGTTCAGCATCCGCCACCAAAATCTTCGATTTCAACGCCAGTAATCTGGGTGTCATTGATAGCAGCACCAGCGACATCGCCTACGACTCGGTAGGCATGACTGTCGGCACCATCGGCGTCACCATTACCGCATTCAAATTGGAAAATAACGGTAGTGGCAGCATTACTGATCAGGTGCAAATACAGGGCGGGGGTACCGGAGTGTATGTCAGTAGCGGCAACAACCTCGGGGTATCAAGCATGCACCCGAGCCTGTCGGGGGACAGCCACAGCCTGGATGGGGGCGACAGTGGGCTTACGACATCCTCAGATCCTGATGAAGGTCTACTGTTCTCTTTCACCCGAGCGATCGATCTCACCTACATTAATTTCGATAGCTTCTCTGGAAGCGATGACTTCAACTTGACCGTTGACGGGGTATCGGTACTGGTAGATTACAATTCGGGGGATTCCTCGCCACTGGTCACCAACGTGGCGGGGCAGTCGGATGAATTCTTCTTTAATGGCGTCCACGGCACCGAGTTTCTGTTCTGGGCGGATGGTGACAGCGACAGCTTTCGGATAGACCGGATGTGGGTGGTACCCGAACCGGCAACACTGGCGCTCTTCAGCTTCGGCCTGGCGGGTATAGGGGCGATGCGACGCCGCAAACTGTTGACCTGAACCAGGCTTCGACAAGGGGAAACGCTAAAAAAGGCGGCTCAAATGAGCCGCCTTTTTTGTTAGCTCTCAGTCATCCAGGAGAACCGCAAGATACTTCCCCGCCCTTTCAACATAACTCCGGGCCAACTGCCAATCCCCTCCAAAATCTGCTAGCCTTCGCTCCTTTTCATAGCTCATTCCGGACCCCTTTTCCGAGCCCGGCAATCTGCGCTCACTTCACCATAAATCAGGGTTTCCAATGTATTCCAAAGACATGCAAATCGCGGGTTATGACGACGAACTGGCTGCCTCCCTGCGTGCCGAGGAAGTTCGCCAGGAAGAGCACATCGAGCTCATCGCCTCGGAAAATTACAGCAGCCCACGGGTGATGGAGGCTCAGGGTTCGGTACTCACCAACAAATATGCCGAGGGCTATCCGGGCAAACGCTATTACGGTGGCTGTGAGTTCGTGGATGTGGGTGAGACACTGGCCATCGAACGGGTCAAGCAACTCTTCGGGGCGGATTACGCCAATGTCCAGCCGCACTCGGGTTCGCAGGCAAACGCCGCGGCCTATCTGGCGCTAATTCAGCCGGGAGATACCATCCTTGGTATGAGTCTGGCCCACGGTGGCCATCTGACCCATGGCGCGAAAGTCAATTTCTCCGGCAAGGTCTTCAATGCGGTGCAATACGGGGTGGATGGCGAGACCGGGCTCATTGATTACGAACAGATGGAGACGTTGGCCCGGGAACATAAACCACGAATGATCATAGCCGGGTTTTCCGCCTACTCCCGCGTCGTGGACTGGCAGCGTTTCCGGGTTATTGCCGATGAAGTGGGTGCCTATCTGGTGGTGGACATGGCCCATGTGGCGGGACTCATCGCTGCGGGGGTCTACCCCAATCCGGTACCCATCGCCGATGTCACCACCTCCACCACCCATAAGACCCTGCGTGGCCCTCGTGGCGGCATCATCCTTGCCCGGGGCAATGAAGAGATAGAGAAAAAGCTCAATTCCCTGGTATTTCCGGGCATGCAGGGTGGACCGCTGATGCACGTCATCGCTGCCAAGGCGGTGGCCTTCAAAGAGGCCATGGAACCCGGGTTCGTCGACTACCAGAAGCAGACAGTAGCCAATGCCCGCGCCATGGCTAGCATCATCATGGCACGCGGCTACAAGATCGTCTCCGGTGGCACCGACAACCACCTGCTACTGATTGACTTGATCGGCCGGGAATTTACCGGCAAGGATGCAGATGCCGCCCTGGGTGCCGCCAATATCACGGTGAACAAGAATGCGGTTCCCAATGATCCACGCTCACCGTTTATCACCAGTGGACTGCGCATCGGCACCCCGGCCATTACCACCCGGGGTTTCAAAGAGGCCGAAAGCGAGCAGTTGGCGGGTTGGATATGCGACATCCTCGACGATATTGATAACCCCGCTATCAATGCGCGGGTAAAAGGGGATGTGCTGGAGCTATGCAAGGCCTTTCCCGTCTACCAGGGAAACTAGGAGTCTGTCGGGTTCAGGACTGCTCGGCCACCCGTCTTCCCATGCGCTGCCCCTACTGCAATTCCTCGGATACACGAGTCATCGATTCGCGCCTCGCAGGCGCCGGCGACCAGGTTCGAAGACGGCGGGAATGCACCCATTGTGAAGAACGCTTTACCACCTACGAGGTGGCGGAGCTGTCCCTGCCCTGGGTGGTGAAGCGTGATGGCAGCCGGGTTCCATTTAACGAGGACCGGCTACGCTCCGGCATGATGCGCGCACTGGAAAAGCGTCCGGTTCCCAGCGATCAGGTGGAGGGCGCTGTGAGCCGCATCAAGCGGGCACTCATCGCCAGCGGTGACCGCGAGGTGCCCTCCCGGGAGATTGGCGAGCAGGTCATGGAGGAGTTACGCGCTCTGGATCAGGTGGCCTATGTTCGCTTCGCCTCGGTCTATCGCAGCTTTCAGGACGTCAATGCCTTCCGTGAGGAAATAGAACGCCTGGAAAGCGACGCCGACCCACGTAACAAGAAATGAGCCATCTCCCCACTGCCGACGATCATCGGCATATGGCGCACGCTATCCAGTTGGCGCGCCGGCCACGCTTTAACCCCAGCCCCAATCCCCGAACTGGCTGTGTCATCGTTCGTGATGGCCGCGTAGTCGGCGAAGGCTGGCACCGGCAGGCGGGCGGGGATCACGCCGAGGTAATGGCACTGAAGGCTGCGGGAGAACAAGCCCGGGGCGCAACCGCCTACATTACCCTGGAACCCTGTTGTCATCAGGGCCGCACTCCGCCCTGCACCCATGCCCTGCTGCAGGCGGGCATCAGTCAAGTGGTTGCTGCGAGCCTGGACCCCAATCCACTGGTGGCCGGGCAGGGTTTTAGCAGATTGAAAACAGCCGGTGTCACGGTACTTACGGGAATACTTGAGGCGGAAGCGGAGAAGCTGAATCCCGGATTCCTGTCGCGCATGCGCCGGCAGCGCCCCTTCGTACGCTGCAAACTCGGCATGAGTCTGGACGGACGCACCGCCATGGCTTCCGGTGAGAGTCAATGGATCACCAGTGCCGCTGCCCGGGAGGATGTACAACGATTACGCGCCGGCAGCGATGCGATTCTCACTGGAGTGGGTACCATAGCGAGCGACGATCCCCGCTATACGCTCAGACTGCCCGACACCGACGAAGCGACAAGCCGGCCCCCTCTTCTGCTCGTCGTCGATCCCACACTACGCAGCCCTGGCGAGGCCCGCATATTCCGCCGACAGGGAACGGTATTGCTGGTCCATAGCCCCGATGCACCGGCAACACGCCGGGAGATCCTGCAGCAGCACGCTGAACTACTGGAACTACCGTTAGCGAAAAATGGAATTGACCTCAAACGGCTCATGTCGTGGCTCGGCGAACAGGAAATCAATGAATTATTGCTGGAGGCAGGAGCGTCACTTGGTGGTAGCATGCTCGCCGCGGGACTGGTGGATGAGCTGGTGCTCTATGTCGCCCCCAAGCTCATGGGAGACGGCGCCCGCGGCCTGTTCCAGCTCCCCGGGCTGACACAGCTCGATCAGGCACTGGAGCTGGATATCCAGGATGTACGATCCATCGGCAAGGATCTACGCATCACCGCCCGGCCGATTCTTTCATAGGCAACAGATATGTTTACCGGAATCATCAAAACCCTGGGCCATATACGCGCCCTCGAACCCTGCGGCGCGGAAACCGGCATGACCATTGAGCGCGGCTCCCTCAGCGCGGATGAATGCCTGCTTGGTGCCAGCATCGCGGTCAATGGAGTCTGCCTGACGGTAGCCAAATGCCTGGGCGACAGTTTTCGTGTACACGCCTCGGAAGAAACCCTGCAATGCACCGCACTGGGCGAGCTTAAAGTGGATGATGCGGTCAACCTGGAACCGGCACTCACCCTCAGCGAGCCTCTCGGTGGGCACCTGGTCAGTGGGCATGTTGATGGTGTCGGCCACATCCGGAAGCGCCGAGAACAGGGCGAGTCTCTGTTTCTCGCCATTGAGGCACCGCCAGAACTCGCTCGCTATATTGCCGCCAAGGGCTCCATCTGCGTGGATGGCATCAGTCTCACCGTGAACAAGGTAAGCGGTTCCCGCTTCGAATTGACCCTCATCCCTCATACCCAGGCAGTCACTACTATTGGTACGCGCCAGATTGGCGACCGGGTGAATCTGGAAGTGGATATAATTGCACGTTATCTGGAGCGCCTGTTGGCAGAGAAAGCATGACCTTTAATCCCACACCCGAAATTATCGAGGACATTCGTCAGGGACGGATGGTCATACTCGTGGACGACGAGGGGCGCGAAAATGAGGGCGATCTCATCATCGCCGCCTCGCTCATCCGCCCGGAGGACATCAACTTCATGGCCCGTTATGGCCGTGGCCTCATCTGTCTGACCCTCAATGCAGAACGCTGCCAACAGCTGCACTTGCCACTCATGGTAGGCGACAATCGAGAGGCCAATGGTACCCAATTTACAGTTTCCATCGATGCCGCCCAGGGCGTCACTACCGGTATTTCTGCGGCCGATCGCGCGGCCACGATTCAGGCGACGATGGCCGCCGACGCAAAACCCCAGGATTTGGCACAACCCGGGCATATCTTTCCGCTAATCGCCGAGCCTGGCGGCGTACTCACCCGGGCCGGACACACCGAGGCCGGGGTCGATTTGACTCGCCTTGCCGGACTCGAGGCCGGGGCGGTCATCGTCGAGATCCTGAACGAGGATGGCAGCATGGCCCGGCGTCCCGATTTGGAGCGATTCGCCGCCGAGCATGATCTCAAGATCGGCACCATTGCCGATCTCATCGAATACCGCCTGCGCAACGAGAAAACCGTACGCCGGGTAGGCGAATTTGCCCTCCCCACCGCCCATGGCGACTTTCGGGGAGTGGCCTATGAGGACACTGTGGACGGTCATATACACCTCGCCATGGTCAAGGGCGAAATCGATCCCGCTGAACCAACGCTTATTCGGGTCCATGTCCAGGACTCCCTGAGCGACCTGTCGGGCAGTTACCGGGCAGACTGTGGCTGGCCGCTCGACTGCGCCATCAAACGGGTGGCCGATGAAGGTAAAGGGGTAGTGGTCATCATCCGCCGGGATGAATCCAGCGAGGAGTTAATCCATCGTATTGATCAATTTGAGAGCCACGACCAGGACGCCCAAAACCCGCCATCCCATAGCTACGACAATGTACGCACCTTTGGTGTCGGCTCACAGATTCTGCTCGACCTCGGAGCACGCAGAATGCGTATTCTTAGTACCCCAAAAAATCTCGCCGGGATTTCCGGCTTTGGGCTGGAAGTCGTTGAATACGTCAGCCAGAATTCGCAACAGGAGCCAGACAGCTAAATGGCCATTTTCGACCTCGACACCCAGGAATATAAGGTTAATGGTGCCCGTGTAGGTATCGTTTCCGCACGCTTTAACCACGAAATTGTGGAAAAACTGGTCGCCGCCGCCATGGAAACCCTCGGCGACAACGGCATTGAGGAAAAGGCCATCCAGATCATTCGTGTACCCGGGGCCTTTGAACTGCCCCTGGCCACCCAGACGCTGGCCCGTAAGGGTGAATTTGAGGCAGTACTCGCCTTTGGCGCCATCATTCGCGGTGGCACTCCCCACTTTGAATACGTCGCCGGCGAATGCACCCGCGGCCTTGGGCAAGTGGCACTCGATGAGCAGCTCCCGGTACTGTTTGGCGTGCTGACCACCGACGATCAGGCACAAGCCCTGGCCCGCTGTGGTGGCAGTGACGGCAACAAGGGGCACGAGGTCGCGGTCGCGGCCCTGGAGATGATCACCCTGATGCGCCAGCTTGGTGAAGAGCGCCGAAATGGCTAATTCTCCCCGTGTAACCGCTGGCGGCCGGCGGCGTGCCCGACGCGCGGCCATGCAGGCCCTGTACCAGTGGCAGAGCACGGCCCAAGGTACCCTGACCATTGAGTCACAGTTCCTGGAAGATGATGGCCTGAAAAAAGCCGATATCCCCTATTTTCAGGACATTTTCACCAATCTTCCGGAAAAACTCGGAGAGCTGGACCCCTTGCTGGAGGCCTGTCTCGACCGCTCGGTCGCACAACTCAATCCGGTGGAACGGGCCATCTTGCGCGTTGCCAGCTATGAATTGCGTTTTCGTCGGGATGTGCCCTGGCGCGTCGTTATCAACGAGGCGGTCGAGCTGGCCAAGGATTTTGGTGCCGCCGGCGCGCATAAATACGTCAACGGCGTGCTCGATAAACTGCACCACGATCTGGAACAAAACACCGATAAAAGTGACTAGGCACGTGGCAACTGAAACGGCCTCCGGTTACCACCAATTGTCCCCCGAGCTACAGTGGGCAGTATCCATGGATGCGCTGGTATCGGGAGTCCACTTTCCCCCTGCCATGACACCCGCCACCCTCGGTTATCGCAGCCTTGCGGTAAATCTCAGTGATATGGCCGCCATGGGCGCCAGGCCCCGGTGGCTAAACCTTGCCCTGACCTTGCCGAATCCCCACGATGATACCTGGTTGAATGACTTTTACCGGGGGCTCTCAGAGCTTGCCGACGCGCACGACACCATGCTCGATGCCACCCGGATACAACCCGGCCCACTCAGTGTGAGCATCGAGATCTGGGGCGAGGTACCCATCGGTGCCGCCTTGTGCCGTCGGGGGGCGCAGCCAGGTGATGGCATCTACGTCACTGGCACTCTGGGGGATGCGGGCCTGGCCATCCAGGTGATGGAGCGCGATCTGGAGCTCAATGCGGAGGATCTCGCCTGGGTGGAGCGTCGCTACAGCCATCCAACGCCGCGCGTTGCCGCCGGATTACAGCTACGGAATACCGCCTCTGCCGCCATCGATCTCTCTGACGGGCTGGTGGGAGATCTCGGCCACATCTTGGAAGCAAGTGCCGTGGGTGCCACGCTGGAGCTGGATGCCCTGCCCCTCTCTCCAGCCTGTCGCAACAGCCTCCCCCGGGAACAGGCATGGAAGCTCGCCCTTGGCGCCGGGGATGATTATGAGCTTTGCTTTACTGCCCCGCCGGAGCAACGAACGCACATCGGGGAAGTGATGGACACCATCAATTGTCCGGTTCATCACATCGGCAGGGTTGAGGCCAGATCAGGACTGCGTTGCCACAATGAAAGTGGCACACCCTTCACTTCTGGCCGGGCCTACCAACACTTCAGCTGATGAAGCAGCCCACTTTTCAATTGCTCCGTGAGCACCCGGCATATCTGATCGCCTGTGGTTTTGGCAGCGGCCTGGCGCCCCGTGCGCCCGGCACCGCAGGCACCCTGGTGGGAGTACTCATCTACCTCGCGCTGCGCCCCCTCCCCCTCTACCCCTATCTTGCTATTACCGCGTTAAGCATCATTGTGGGGGTCTGGCTTTGCGGCGTCACCGCTCGGCGCCTGGAAACCCACGATCATCCGGCCATAGTCTGGGACGAGATCGCAGGCTATCTCGTCACCATGTGTGCCGCGCCCGCCGGCTGGATCTGGCCAGTCATCGGTTTTGTCGCCTTTCGCGTCTTCGATATCCTTAAACCCTGGCCAATCTCACTGCTTGACCGGCGGGTCCCCGGGGGGCTCGGCATCATGCTGGACGATGTGCTGGCGGGTGCTCTGGCCTGGCTGGTGGTCCAGGGTGCGGCGCAGTGGCTGCAGAACGGTGCTCATTTGCCGCTATAATCGGCACATACCAACGGGAAGCCCGCATTGTCACCATGCCATCTCGCCTGCTACTGCTATTAGTGCTCCTGTCACCGCTCACCGCGGCCTGGGGCGATATCTACAAATACACCGATGCCAATGGCATCGTGCACCTCTCTGATCGCCCGCTGGGTCCCGGCTACCGGGCCATTGTGCGTACCTGGAAAGGCTGGGTTCCCAAGGGCATCCACTGGAGCCGCGCCAACCGCAAACGCTATACCCCGCTGATCGACCGTGCCGCCAGGCGCTACCGTATGGATAAGGCCCTGGTGCACGCCGTAGTTACGGCGGAATCGGCCTACGATGCCAAGGCTGTCTCCCGTGCGGGGGCGGTCGGGCTCATGCAACTCATGCCGGGAACTGCGAGTCGTTATGGGGTCAGTAATCGCAGAGACCCTGCGGCGAATCTTGACGGCGGGGTGCACTACCTGCGCGATCTGATCACACGCTTTCGCAACGTACGCCTTGCCCTGGCGGCCTATAACGCAGGCGAAAATGCAGTCGCCCGTTACGGTAATCAGATTCCCCCCTACCCCGAAACTCAGAATTATGTGCGCAAGGTGCTGGATTATTATCGTAGCTACCGGCGCGCCTCGTAGACGTAGCACTCCATGCCACTCGAAGAATTTTCTCTCATCGACCGCTTTTTCAAGCGGCCCGCCGACAATCATGATGGTGTTGTGGTGGGTATTGGAGATGATGCGGCGGTACTCCAGCCCCCTCCGGGTCAGGCAATGATCAGTGCAATCGCCTGCCAAAACAGCCCCGATCCCCGACTACAGGCAGTAGATGCCGCAGACTTCGCCACACAGCTCGTCACCGAGGGGAAAAAACAGCTTGTAGCCCGGAATGCCCGACCGGCCTGGGCCACCCTCGCCCTGTGCCTGCCAGCCGCCGATGAAGCCTGGCTGGATGCCTTCAGCACCCGGCTACTGCAAACCTGTGAGGAATGTGGGTTGCGTCTGGTGGGAGGTGATACCACCAGCGGCCCCCTGAATGCCGTGCTTGCCGTTCACGGCCTGGTCCCGGCGCGAAATAGCATCCCTGGCCGGGGCACTTGAGCAAGATCGAAAGCCCCCCCTTTCCGGCCCCGCCCCCCAGGGACGAACATGAACTGATGGCCCGCACCCAGGCCATCGCTGGCCTCAGCCTAGGAGAGCTGGCGCAACGCTATCAGCAAATCATACCCGGAGAAAACCGCCGCGCGAAAGGTTGGGCTGGACAATTTTTAGAGGGCGTCCTCGGGGCCACCGCCTCATCCCTGCCGGAACCGGATTTTCAGGCCATCGGGGTTGAGCTCAAGACCCTGCCCATCAGTCTGGAGGGCCAGCCACTGGAAAGCACCTATGTCTGCCCGGTTGCACTCTCCGGGGAGGACGGAGTGTGTTGGGAAGGCTCCTATCTGCGACGAAAAATGGCCCGGGTGCTGTGGCTCCCCATTGCTGGCCCGCGAGGTGCGCCGGTAACCGAACGCCGTATTGCCACGCCGCTGCTTTGGTCGCCAAATGAAAGCGAGGAGGCCACACTAAAACAGGATTGGGAGGAGCTGATGGAACTCGTAACCCTTGGCCAAATCGACCAGATCACGGCCCATCACGGTGTCCACCTGCAGATCCGTCCCAAGGGGGCAAATGCCCGCAGCCTGCGCCGCGGTACTGGTACGGAGGGACAACCCACTTGGCTACTACCCCGGGGATTTTATCTGCGCACATCCTTCACCCGACAGATTCTGGAACGGGCTTATATCCTGCCCTGACTCAAGCCAGAGCGATTAGTAACACCACAAACAAAACCACCAGGCCCAACGGAAATATCAAACCGCGCCAATCTTCAAAACTGCCCTTGGGGCTATGCTTGAGTGCCGCCTTGGTGCCCGGGCCAAACCATAGCAATACCACGAGCACCAGTACGCCCAACAACAGTATTTCCCAAATACCCATTATCATCATCTGCCTTAATGACGGCCGGGCTCCCGGCACCGGGAACGGGATATACCCGAGCCCTCCCACTTGGAAAAACCAAAAAAAAGCCGGCACGTGTGGCCGGCTTTTTCGCCCAAACAGGATTCAACTAGATAAATTCAAGCACCCCGATGAAAACGGCGGTCAGTACCAGACTGCTGACGATTACACCGCGAACCGTAGTCATCGGACCCTGCTTGCCCATGATGCCATTCAGCTCAAGTACCACCGCAATGACCAGCGCCACCCACATGGCGCCGGAACCGGCCGGGTGACCGTATCCACTCATTGAGCCGACAAAGTGGGGGCCTGCCAGCATGCAGAAGGCCATAGGACCTGAAAACAGGGTGTTGGTACGAGAGGCCAGCAGCGCCTTGCCACCCGCCGCCGGGCCATCACCCTCCGCCATTCCCAGAACAATCTGCTGATTGGGCCAGATGATCAACCAGACATTCAGAAACATCAGGGTACCGAGCGTAGCGCCGGTCACGATGTAGGGATTCAGGGCACCTCCACTGTGCAGGCCCCACAACAGGATGAGCCCGGTCAGGAAGGTAAACATCGCCCCCCAACGAAACCACCACAAAGCGGCAGGTGCCAATTTTTCCTTGGCGTCCGCCAATCCCTCGGGGGTCGCCGCCTTGAAATAGCCGCCCTGAATAAAGTTGAAGTAATACAACAAGCCAATCCAGGTAATTCCGAACAACAAGTGACCCCAACGCGCCATCATGTTAAAAATGTCAATTATTTCCATCATTTACCTCCCCTTAAGAACTGCGCCACACGGTATCGCCATCGCCGGGGATAAGCAAACCCCGGCGGTAGAAGCTGATTACCCGGTGTGGATCTGGAAATTATTGAGTCTTCTTTTTTGCTCCCTATTCGTCGGTAACACATCCCTCTGAGGCGGTGCGCACAGTCTTTATGTACTTATAAAGCGTACCGCGGTCAGCCTTGTAGGGGGGCATCTGCCAGGCTGATTTTCGCCGGGCAAGCTCCTCATCACTAACATCTACGCTGAGCTCACAATCGTGTGAGTCGATAGTGATTTGATCGCCGTCCTGAAGCAGGCCGACAGGGCCACCCTCCTGGGCCTCGGGCACGACATGTCCAATGATGAAGCCGTGGGATCCACCAGAAAAGCGGCCATCGGTGATGAGTGCCACGTCCTTGCCAAGACCCGCCCCCATAATAGCCGAGGTAGGAGTCAGCATTTCGGGCATACCCGGACCACCCTTGGGGCCCTCGTAACGAATGACAATGACGTCCCCCTTCCGGATTTTTTCCTCTTCCAGAGCGGCAAGCATCGCCTCCTCGGAATCAAAGACCCGGGCCGGACCCACAAAGCGGGTGCCTTCCTTGCCGGTAATCTTGGCCACCGAACCGCCGGGGGCCAGATTGCCTTGCAGAATGCGTATGTGGCCAATCTCCTGGATGGGGTCCTCGATAGTCCGGATAACCTCCTGACCACTACTAAGTGGCGCTACCTCGGCCAGATTCTCCGCCAGACTCTTGCCGGTAACGGTCATGCACTCGCCATTCAGCAAACCCTTCTCCAGCAGATATTTCATCACCGCCGGTATGCCGCCTACGTTATGCAGATCCTCCATGACATAGCGGCCACTGGGCTTCAGATCAGCAATGAAAGGAATGCGGTCGCTGACAGACTGGAAGTCTTCAAGGCCCAGTTCAACGTCCACGGCCCGGGCCATGGCGATAAGGTGTAGCACTGCATTAGTGGAACCCCCCAGAGCCATCAGTACAACCAATGCATTCTCAAAGGCGGCACGGGTCATGATGTCGCGTGGCTTGAGATCAATTTCCAGCAGATGGCGAATTGCGGCCCCGGCCCGGAAACACTCGTCCAGTTTTTTAGGGTCGACGGCCGGAGTCGACGAACTGTAGGGCAGCGACATGCCCAGCGCCTCCACCGCCGATGCCATGGTGTTGGCGGTATACATACCGCCACAAGCTCCCGGCCCGGGGCACGAACACTGAACGATCTGCTGGCGTTCCTCCTCATCAATGGTACCGGCGAGATACTCACCGTAACTCTGGAAAGCAGAAACCACATCCAGCGGCCGGTCACCCAGGTAGCCCGGTTTGATGGTACCGCCATAGACCATAATAGAGGGACGATTGAAGCGCCCCATGGCAATCACGCAACCGGGCATGTTCTTGTCACATCCGGGCAGGGAAATATTGGCGTCGTACCACTGCGCACAGGTTACGGTCTCGATGGAATCGGCAATCAGGTCCCGCGACTGGAGCGAATAGCTCATGCCTTCAGTACCCATGGAAATGCCGTCACTAACCCCGATGGTATTAAAACGCATCCCCACCAGCCCGGCCGCGACCACCCCCTCCTTGACCTTGGCGGCAAGATCGAGGAGATGCATATTGCAGCTATTCCCCTCATACCAAACACTGGAGATTCCGACCTGGGCTTTATCCATATCCTCGGTGGTCATACCCGTGGCATAGAGCATGGCCTGGGACGCGCCCTGAGCCTTGGGCTGGGTAATACGGGCGCTGATACGATTTAGTTTTGTCATGTTCAGATACCTGGTGAATCAGTGTTTTGATATTGGAATGGGACGAGAATATTGGTCAGGAAGAGGCGAGCACCGTGCAGACGATCTTTCGCGCCGCACGCGGGCCATCAAATTCGCATAAAAATATATTTTGCCATGTTGAGAGGCCGGGCTTTCCCTCCACCACGGGCACGCTCTCGGACGGCCCCACCAACCCCGCTTTAAGATGGGCATCGCCATTACCGTCCTGGTGGTCGTGCAGCCAGACTCCACGGGGGATCATTTGCTGTAACAACTGCACCACATCGGTCTGCACGCTCTCGTCCCAGTTCTCCTGGATCATTATCGCCGCGGTCGCACCCTGGACGTATACAGACACGAGGCCATCGACGACCCCGCTATTCTGCACCACCGTACGTACTTCGTCGGTGATATCCACCAGTTCCTCGCGATGCTGCGTGCTAACGGTGATGATCTCAGCCATATGATTGACCTGCTGTCATTTCACGTCTTTGGGTGGATTCATCGCGCCTTCAATACGCGGAGTGGCAAGGGTCGCCAGCCCCCTTTTATATGCAGCGCCGGGATGATACCAGACTCCCGGGCAGCTGGAGTTAGACGACAACTGTCACCGCGCTCCGGTATGCGCTTATTGGCGAGAAACAGTGAAGCTCCTTGTATAATGTCCATTCTGTTATTACTGAAAAGCGATTTGCACCGTGACTGATTCCCCCACACCATTGGAATGGTTCCGCAACTCCGTCCCCTATATAAAGGCACATCAGGGGCGGGTTTTTGTGATCCAGTTTGGTGGCAAAGTCGTGGCAGACCGTGGATTCAAACATCTGATTCACGATATAGCGCTACTCGATGCCCTGGGCGTGAAGCTGGTGCTGGTGCATGGTGCCGAGCCTCAGATTACGGCACGCCTGCCCGGCAAATCTGCCAAGCCCTCACCGCCCGACAAACCGCCCATTACCAACCGTGAAAGTCTTGAGTTGGTAAAGGAGGCCACCGGGCGTGTCCGCCTCGATATCGAAGCACTGCTCTCCACCGGGGTCACCAACTCCCCCATGGCAGGTGCACGCATTCGGGTAAGTGGTGGAAATTTCGTCACCGCACGCCCGTTAGGCGTACATGGAGGCACCGACTTTCAATACACAGGAGAGGTGCGTCGTATTGACGCGAAGGCCCTGCAAAAGCAGCTGGACGCACACACTATCGTACTTGTTTCCCCCCTGGGCTATTCCCCCACCGGTGAGATCTTTCGCCTGTCAGCGGCGGAAGTCGCCGCCGCTATTGCGGTGGAATTGAGCGCGGCAAAACTTATCTTCGTGGGCGACCCCGGCCCAATTGGTGATGATGGCGTGCTGGTGCGTGAAATGACCACTGCTGAAGGCAAGCGCTGGCTTGGAAAACATGCCGGGCAAACAAAAGAATACGGGCGCCTTATCGAGACCCTGTCACGCGCCGTAGATGCCTGTCAAAAGGGTGTGACGCGCAGCCACCTGCTCGACTGGACGGAAAATGGCGCCCTGCCCCGGGAACTCTTTACCCGCGACGGCGCAGGCACCATGTTAAGTGCCAGCCCCTATGACACGAGCCGTGCAGCCACCATAGAAGATGTGGCCGGGATACTCGAACTTATCCGTCCCCTGGAAGAGGAAGGCATCCTCGTACGCCGGCCCCGCGACAAAGTGGAAACGGATATAGAGCACTTTCTCATCATGGAAAGGGATGGCTCAATCATTGGTTGTGCGGCCCTGCATCCCTTTCCGGATGCCGCAGCAGTGGAACTCGCCTGTCTCTCGGTACACCCGGAATACCGCAATGAGGCCCGTGGCGAGCAGCTACTGAAAACTGCGGAAGACGAAGCCCGGGCGGCCGGAGCAAAGCAGATTTATGTGCTGACTACCCGTGCAATTCAGTGGTTCGAGGAACGGGGCTTTCGCCCGGTACAGCTGGACGATCTGCCGGTGGAGCGTCAGGCCCTGTACAACTACAAACGCAATTCCCACATCCTTGCCAAGAATCTTTAGCTGACACCTGCCATCTCGGCCTCAATAGCCGCGAGTGCCTGTAACGGCTGCTCCGCCGCAGTCACGGGCCGACCCACCACCAGATAACTGGCGCCCGCCTGTATCGCATCGGCCGGCGACATCACCCGTTTTTGATCCGCCACCGCCGCACCTGATGGGCGAATACCCGGGGTGACCGTCAGAAACTCTGCTGGCAAGGTGGCGCGTAGCGGCGTGAGTTCCCGCGCCGAACACACCACCCCATCCATGCCCGAATCATGCGCAAGCCGGGCCAGGCGCAACACCATTTGCTCGGGCACCAACGGGATGCCCACCTCATCAAGATCATCAGCATCCAAGCTGGTAAGCACGGTCACGGCTATCAACAAAGGCGGGTTATGAAGCTGATCCAAGGCATTGCGCGCCGCGACCATCATCTTGCGACCACCAAGTGCATGGACATTCATCATCCAGACCCCAAGATCGGCCGCAGCGCGGCACGCCGCCGCGACTGTATTGGGAATATCGTGAAACTTGAGATCCAGAAAGACCTCAAAACCGCGATCTCCGAGGGCCTGAACAACGGCGGGCCCACCACGTGTGAACAACTCCTTGCCCACCTTCACCCGACAACGGCTTGGGTCCAGGCGATCAGCCATGGCGATCGCCCCATCAACCGAGGGAAAATCCAGGGCGACGATTAAATTTCGCTCATTCATCCTGCACCCCTTGAATAGGCTTGATGGTGTTCCAGTTTTTGCAGCCGGGACATTTCCAGTGCAGTGATTTGGCTGAATAGCCGCAGTGGTCGCAGCGATAAATGGCGCGTTCCTCTATGAGTTGTGTGGTCAATTCCTTGAAAATTCCGAGATACGACGGAGCTGGGCGGTCTTCCAGCTCCTTTTCCAAATCAAGCAGTCGGTCGAAGCCACGCACCGTAGGCCGCTTCTGCAGGTGTTCCGTGATAAATCGAATGGCCTCCTCAATCCCACTCTCGTGCTGAATCAGCTCCACCAAATTCAAGGTCACGGTAATGCCACCGTGCTGCTCCAACAGGGCAGAAAAATACGGGATAAGTGCGGCAGAAATACCCGTCGCTCGATGACAGACCCGCAGACGCTCCACCACTTCCGGCAAATAATCGGGATCCTTTTTTACCAGCTGTTTGAATACGGTAGCAGCGCGAGCAAAATCTGCCTCCATGACGTAAATATCACCTTCCAGCAGAAGGGCACGTATACAATCGGGATCGGCCCGTAGCGCCTTTTGAATTTCGCTCATGGCCTGATCCAGAGCGTCAGCCCGCTTTGCCTGTTCGGCCTTTTCACAACGGTAATGAGCGATAATGGGCGCCAGCTGCAAACCCGTTTCTGCGGTAAGCCGGCGACTGGCCGAGATAGCCTTGTCCCAGTCTTTCTCCTGCTCGTAGATATCCACCAGCTGGCGCAAGGCCTGGACTTTGTAGTGGCCACCCTCCACCAGTTCACGAAATAATCCTTCCGCACGATCCAGCAACCCGGCACTGAGGTGGTCTTGGGCCAGCTCCAGCAAGGCCTCAAAACGTTGTGTGTCACCTGCTCCCACGCGTGCGAGCAGGTTCTGATGGATACGTATGGCCCTGTCGACCTCACCGCGACGACGGTACAGATTCCCTAGCGCGAGATGAGTTTCCGCCGTGTTCTGGTCTACCTCCAATACCTTGATAAAGACATCAATAGCCTTGTCCGGCTGTTCGTTTAGCAGGTAGTTAATACCCTTGAAGTAGTCGGCAGAAAGGCTGCCTTTGGCGCCCGGGCGACTGCGCCGGCCAGCGCTTCGATCCGCCACCCACCAACCCGAGAATGCCGCCACCGGCAGCAACAGCCACAAGAACTCCATGCGGTCAGACCGATTCGCCCGGATGGGCGAGACGTATGGATTCCAGTTCCCGCTCGGTAGAGGCCAACTGTCGCTTCAGTCCACGCAGCTTAACCTTGATACGCCAGAAACTGGCCAGACTAACCAGCAGGCCCAGACAAACCCCCAGGAAGGTGGAGAGTACAAGCAGCAGCGAGAGTGCGATCTCGGCACTCCCCAGGTAGTAGCGAAAATGCACCGGATGAGCATTCTCCACCGCAAAACTAAGACCCAGAATAAAGATAAGAAGGAGAATAAGATAATACAGGTAGCGCATCGCCTGGCCCTCGTTGAGCGATAGTGGGAAAGAGTGGAAAGCAATTTCGTACCCGTGCTTTCACCATCCGCCTCGTTTGGAAAGTATGCCAAAAAGCAGGCCAAAAAAAACGGCATGTCCTGATAGCCAGACATACCGTTTTTTCCTGCCCCATCATCGGGCTCCCATCAATTGAAACGACTCAGACTGCGCCCGCCTTGGTGGTGACACTGGAACCACCCGAATCAACGCGCTTGCGCAGCTCTTTCCCTGGTTTGAAGTGTGGAACATATTTCGCGGGCAGGGACACAGGTTCACCCGTCTTGGGATTGCGACCTACCCGGCCAGGGCGAAAATGTAGCGAAAAACTCCCAAAGCCACGGATCTCGATACGCTCACCGCTGGCCAACCGCCCGGCCATCAACTCCAGGATCGTCTTTACCGCCAGCTCGATATCCCGGTAGGCCAACTGCATCTGCTTATGCGCCACCCGCTCAATTAACTCTGATTTGGTCATAGCATGCTCAACATGTCGTCTGAATCGCGTCTACGATTTGCCTTAGCCCTTGTCGCCCATCTGCTCCTTCAACAGGTCTCCCAAGGTCGCGGCGCCCACTTCTCCCGCATCACTGTACTGTTCCACGGCCGCGCTCTCTTCATCACTCTCACGGGCACGAATGGACAAACCGATGCTGCGTTTTTTGCGGTCCATGGCAACGATCTTCACCTCAACGGAATCGCCTTCAGAGAGTGCGCTACGCGCGTCTTCCGTCCGCTCCTGGCTGATATCTGCCACCCTCAGGTAACCACTGATACCCTCGGCCAATACGATCACCGCACCCCTGGCATCCACTTCGCCAACGGTACCCGTCACAATACTTCCACGCGGATGCTCGGTAGCATAGTCAGAGAAGGGATCTCCATCCAACTGCCTGATTCCGAGGGAAATACGCTCCCGATCAGCATCTACAGAAAGCACCACGGCTTCAATTTCATCACCCTTCTTGAAGTTGCGGATCGCCTCTTCACCATTGTCGTCCCAAGAGATATCCGAGAGATGAACGAGGCCGTCAATACCGCCATCAAGACCGATAAAAATACCAAAATCGGTAATCGACTTGATGTTTCCCTTGACCTTGTCGTTACGCTGATGCAAGGCCGAGAATTCTTCCCAGGGATTGGAAGCACATTGCTTGATACCCAGGGAGATGCGACGTCGTTCCTCATTGAGATCGAGGACCATAACGTGTACATCTTCCCCAACCTGTACCACCTTGCTGGGATGAATGTTGCGGTTGGTCCAATCCATCTCGGAGACATGCACCAGGCCTTCGACACCATCCTCCAGTTCCACGAAGCAACCGTAATCAGCAATATTTGCCACCTTGCCAAGCAGCTTGCTGCCCACCGGGTAGCGGTCGGCAATCCCGACCCACGGGTCTGCACCCAGTTGCTTCAATCCCAGTGAAACACGGTTACGTTCACGGTCAAACTTGAGGATCTTGACATCGATCTCATCCCCCACCTGCACCACGTCAGTGGGATGTTTGACCCGCTTCCAGGCCATGTCGGTGATGTGTAGCAGACCATCAATGCCACCCAGGTCCACAAAGGCACCGTAATCGGTAAGGTTCTTCACCACACCCTTGAGTTCGGCACCATCCTTCAGATTCTTGAGTAATTCCTCGCGCTCTTCCGAGAACTGCAGCTCTACCACCGCACGCCTCGAAACCACTACATTGTTGCGCTGCTGGTCGAGCTTGATGACCTTGAATTCCAGTGGCTTGCCTTCCAGATAGGCGGTATCACGTACTGGCCGCACATCCACCAGGGAACCCGGCAAAAAGGCCCGGATATCATCGATATCCACGGTGAAGCCACCTTTCACCTTACCGGTCAATATGCCGGTAACCACTTCAGACTTCTCGAAAGCATCGTCAAGCCTTTTCCAGGCCTGGGCACGCTTGGCTTTTTCCCGGGACAGGCGAGTCTCTCCAAAGCCGTCCTCCACCGCCTCCAGGGCAACTTCAATCTGATCGCCCACATTGAGGTCCATCTCACCGCGTTCGTTACGGAACTGGGCAATAGGAATATTGGATTCCGATTTCAGACCCGCATTAACAGTCACGAAATCAGATCGGATATCGACGACCACGCCGGAAAGAATGGCGCCGGGACGCATCTTGTCTTCAACCTGGCTCTGCTCAAATAGCTCTGCGAAACTTTCGCTCATTGGTTCTTTACTCATTTCTCAATAAAGCCACCCCTTGCCCGATGGATTACCTGGGCTCTATAGCCCGGACCAGAATCCGGCAATTGGGGTAACTGTCAGGCTGCACCGCAAGGTACAGTCACTCTCGCCTTCCACTGTCGACGGCGGAAGGCCGTTTGGATCACAGACCGCGTTGTTGCACTACCGCCATCACCCGTGCCAGCACGCCGTCAATATCGATGGATGTAGTATCGATATCTATGGCATCTGCAGCCGGTACGAGGGGGGCGACAGCACGGTTTCGGTCACGCTCATCGCGCTCGACTATCTCCCTGGACAAGCGGGCAAGGCTAGCACTAATTCCTTTATGCCTCAACTGTTTATAGCGTCTTCGCGCCCTCTCCTCGGGGCTGGCGCTAAGAAATATTTTTAGCGCCGCATGGGGAAAAACCACGGTCCCCATATCACGACCATCTGCGACCAGTCCCGGCAATGAAACGAAACCATGCTGCAAGTCCAGCAGGGCGCTGCGCACCTCGGGGTAGCGGGCGATCTGCGATGCACGATTACCACAGTTCTCGTTGCGCATCTCATCCCCTACAACCTGGCCGTCTAATAGCGGATAAACCGGACAAGCTTCATCACCAGTACGGAAGCAAACATCCAGCTCCGCCGCCATCTGAGTGAGGGCTGCCACGTCATCCAGGGCTATATGCTGTTGCTCTGCAGCGAGCGCCAGCAAGCGATAAAGGGCACCGCTATCAAGCAAATGCCAGCCCAGCCGGGTCGCAAGATGCCAGGCAATCGTACCTTTCCCCACTCCACTGGGGCCATCGAGCGTGATAACCGGCACATTATCGTTCACGCTCCCGCACCTGCTTCAGTATGTATTTGCAGGCCTGCTGCACCAGCCAGTTTCACAAATCCTGGAAAGGAGGTGGCCACATTGCCGCAATCATCAATCGTGATCGGCCCTTTAGCCACCAGGGCTGCCATGGAAAAGGCCATGGCGATGCGGTGGTCACCGTGGCTATGCACCCGGCCTCCAGAAAAAGTACCCCCCTGAATAACCATGCCGTCCGCCGTGGGCTGTGCTGAGATACCGAGTTCTGCCAATCCCGCGGCCATCACCGCAATACGATCGCTTTCCTTGACCCGAAGTTCTTCCGCACCTTCCAGTATGGTCTCGCCCTCGGCACAGGCGGCGGCAATGAAGATGATTGGAAATTCATCGATAGCCAGGGAGACCTGCTCCCGGGGGATACGTATCCCCCGCAAGGCGCTCGCCTTGACATGGAGATCGGCCACCGGCTCGCGGCCAAATTCCCGGGAATTGCGAAATTCCACCTCGGCCCCCATCAATCGAAGTATATGGATTACCCCGAGACGAGTGGGATTGACCCCGACCTTTTCAATAAGCAGCTGGGAACCCGGAGAGATGGCGGCCCCCACCAGAAAGAAGGCGGCCGAAGAAATATCGGCGGGCACCTGCAGGGCATTACCCTTAAGCTGGCCACCGCCGTTCAGACAAATACCCCGGTCAGTGACCTCCACCGGATAGCCAAAAGCTTGCAACATGCGCTCGGTATGATCCCGGGTGACCACCGGTTCCTGCACACAGGTTTCGCCTGCCGCGTAGAGCCCCGCGAGCAACAGGCACGACTTTACTTGCGCACTGGCCACCCTGAGACGGTGCTGGCGACCCTGTAGTGTTCGACCACCCTGAATTTCGAGCGGTGGTGTCCCCGCCTCAGTGGAATGAATGAGCGCCCCCATTTTTGCCAATGGCTCAGTCACTCGCCCCATGGGACGGCGTGACAGGGAGGCGTCACCCCTAAGCACGGTGTCGAAAGACTGACCGCTCAACAACCCTGTTAGCAGGCGCATGGAGGTGCCCGAATTTCCCAGATAAAGGGCCGCGTCGGGCACCTGCAGACCGTGTAGGCCTACTCCCTGAATGATGAGTTCATGGGCTGCAGGCCGAGAGATCTCGACCCCCATGGCACGAAAAGCCGCCAGAGTAGCCAGGGTATCTTCACCCTCCAGAAAGCCTTCGACCCGGGTTTCACCCTCCGCCAGGGCACCAAACATCAAGGCACGATGGGAAATGGATTTATCGCCCGGAGGCCGTATCCGACCACGCAAACAGCCACCGGGATCGAGCTGAAAAACCAGTTCGCTTCGGTCAGCCCCCGCTTCAACCACCGTTGCTCTCACCATTGGCATACTGATCCCGCAAGGCCTTGGCACGCTGGAAGACCAGGCGCAGGTGATCGCCGTTTCCGGCTCGAATATTCTCCTCCAGCGTTTCCAGTTCCTCCCGGTACCGGGCCAGCACACGGGCTATCTCATCACCATTTGTCAGGCAGATATCCCGCCAAACATCGGGATCACTGGAGGCGATACGACTGAAATCCCTAAAGCCCCCCGCTGCATTACGGAAGATATCCGTGTGTTCGCGCATATTTCCGAGTACATCCACCAGCGCGTAGGCCAGCACGTGCGGAAGATGGCTGGTGGCGGCCAATACGGCGTCGTGATAACCCGCCTCCATTTCCACCACCTCCGCACCAGTGGCTTGCCACATGGCCCGCACCCGCTCCAGAGCGGTGGCATCAGTATGCTCCGCAGGGGTCAGAATCACCCGGCGATCCCGATACAGGGTGGCAACGGCCGCCTCGATACCACTCTTTTCAGCGCCAGCAATGGGATGTCCGGGGACCAGGTAATCCGGAATTGCTCCCAGGGCGGCCTTCGCCGCATCGAGCACGTGGCGCTTGACGCTGCCCACGTCGGTCACCACCGCATCTGTGGCCAGATGCCCATCCATGGCACTGAAGCAATGTTCCAGCGCCCCTACGGGCACCGCCAGCACCACCATGTCGGCCCCCGCTACAGCCCGACCGATATCCGTGTCATAGCCATCTATAACCCCAAGGCTGACAGCTTTTTCCAGCTTTTCCACCCGCCGCCCCACGCCAATGATCTCGGCACAGGCACCGGCCTGGCGCAGGGCCCGGGCGAGAGAGCCTCCCATGAGCCCGACACCCACTATGCACAAGCGCCGGATCAACATGAGCCATCCCGCAGCACATCCTCCAGTGCTTCCAGAAAACGGTCGTTCTCCGCCTTCAAACCAATACTGACGCGCAGATGCTGTGGCATACCATAGGCCTCTACAGGACGAACGATCACGCCTTTTCGCAATAAGGCCTGATAAACATTGCGTCCGGGACGCCCCACGTCTATGGCGAGAAAATTACCCACGGAAGGAATGCAGGGAAGTTCCAGCGTCTGAATTCCCGCTTCAAGCTGGGCCATGCCTTCAGCATTAGCCGCCACGCTACGTGCGAGATGTCCGGTATCCGAGAGTGCCGCCGTTGCGGCGGCCAGGGCAACGCTGTTTACATTGAACGGCTGGCGTACCCGATTCAGCAGATCCGCTACCTCCGGACTGGAAATACCATAGCCCACACGCAGCCCCGCAAGGCCGTGGGCTTTGGAAAAGGTGCGGGTAACAATCAAATTGGGATAGCGGGACAGATAGCTCACACCATCCGGATAAGTGGCCTCGGCCACATACTCAAAATAGGCCTCATCCAGCACCACCAGGGTGGTCGCGGGTACTGCGTCAAGAAATGCCTCAAGGGTCTCGCGGTCAACCCAGGTGCCCGTAGGGTTATTCGGGTTGGCAATAAAAATTACCCGGGTGCGTGCACTGATGCGGGCCGCCATGGCCTCCAGATCATGGCCCCAGTCACGCGCGGGGCTCACTACTGCTTGGGCCCCGATGGCCTGGGTAACCAGCGGATAGACGGCGAAGGCGTGTTCGGAGAAAAGCGCCTCATGCTGCGGACTCAGAAAGGCCCGGGCCACCAGTTCCAGCACATCGTTGGAACCATTGCCGAGGGTCAGGCAATCGGTGCCTACACCCAGGTTTCGGGACAAGGCCTGTTTAAGGTTAAATCCGCCGCCATCGGGGTATCTTGCCAATTCATTGAGAGCGCCACCCACAGCCTTGAGAGCGCACGGTCCGCAACCGAGGGGGGATTCGTTGGAGGCCAGCTTGACCACCTCATCCAAACCAAGTTCGCGCTGCAGCTCCTCAATGGGCTTACCGGGCTCATAGGGCGATAACGCCTGCACCCCGGGTAGCGCCAGGGAAAGAAACTCCGCTCCCATCACTTAACAGACGGCCTTTGGATACGCGCCCAGTACACGCACCATGCCGGCCGTGTCCTCAAGTTCATCCAGGGCGGCCCGCACCTCCGGGTCCTCTGTGTGGCCATCCACATCAACGAAAAATACGTACTCCCACCGACCACGGCGTGCCGGACGCGATTCGATTCGCGTCATGCTGATATTTCTTTCGGCAAAAGGTTTGAGCAAACGAAACAGTGCGCCTGGCTGGTTCTTGGCGGAGATGAGCAAGGAAGTCTTGTCCACACCACTGGCGGGCACTGAACGCTTCCCGATCACCAGAAAACGGGTGGTGTTATCGGGCTCGTCTTCCACGTTTTTGGCAATCACCCGCAGCCCGTAGGCCGAGGCAGCGGTCTCGCCGGCGATGGCCGCGGTGTTTGGCTCCATAGCGGCACGCCGAGCCGCCTCGCCGTTACTGCTGAGCGCGACCTTCTCGATTCGGGGAAGATGCTCATCGAGCCAGCGCCGGCACTGCGCAAAGGATTGTTGATGGGAATATACCCGGCGCAGACCATCCAGCTCGCTGCCCTTTCCCAGCAGATGGTGATGTATGGGAAGGTTCACCTCGCCACAGATCTGCAGTTGCGAGTGGACAAACATATCCAGCGTGTGGCTTACCATGCCTTCAGTGGAATTCTCCACCGGCACCACACCATACTCACAGCCACCGGCTTCCACTTCACGAAACACCGCATCGATGCTATCCAGGGGAGTCACCTGCACCGCTTGCCCGAAGTGCTTGAGAGCAGCCACTTCGGTGTAGGTACCACGGGGGCCCAGAAAGGCCACCGCCATGGCATTCTCCAGGGCACGACAGGCGGACATGAGTTCCTGAAACAGACGTCCTATCTCGGCATCGGCCAGAGGCCCCGGATTTTCACTGAGCAGGGTCCGTAATACCTGCGCCTCCCGCTCGGGCCGATAATAATCTTCGTCCCCCTCACCATCTTCCTTGATCGTTGCCACATCCTGGGCGAGGCGCGCACGCTGACTGATGCGCTCCAGCACCTCACGATCGAGGCGATCGATTTGCTCGCGCACCGCCGCCAGACGTTCTTCGTGTTTGCTGGCCATAACGGAACTAAAGGGTGCGCACCGTGAGCACGCCTTCAATCGCCGATAAGGTCTCCACCACCGCATCGGGGATGGATTGTTCCACGTCGATAACGGTATAGGCTAAACCGTCTTTGGACTTATTGAGCATATCGATAATATTCAGTCCAACCTCCGCCAGCGTGGTGGAAATTTGCCCCAGCATATTGGGCACATTGGCATTGACGATGACGATGCGATAGCCCGAGTTACGCGGCATCACTGCCTCGGGAAAATTCACCGAGTTGCGGATATTTCCATCCTCCAGGAAGGCCCGCACCTGGTCCGCCACCATAATGGCGCAATTATCTTCCGCCTCGCGGGTAGAGGCACCAAGATGTGGCAGGCAAATCACCCTGTCGCGCCCCTGCAAAAGCTCGGTTGGAAAATCGGTAACGTAGGTGTGCAACCGACCTTCATCCAGGGCCTCGACTACCGCCTCGTCATCAACAATACCCTGACGGGCAAAATTCAGCAGGGTCGCACCCTCTCGCATCATGCGGATGCGATCGACATTGATCAGCTTGCGGTTCTCCTCCACCAACGGGACGTGCACGCTGACGAAATCAGAACGCGCCAGGAGATCGCCAATGCTGGCCGCCTGCTGGATCTCCGAGGACAATTTCCAGGCCCGCTCCACGGTAATCTTGGTGTCGTAGCCGATGACATTCATACCGAGACCGATAGCCACATTCGCAACCCGCGAACCAATGGCACCCAGGCCGATGATGCCGAGCGTGCGACCCGGCAATTCAAAGCCCACAAACTGCTTTTTATGGGCCTCCACCTGACGACTTAATTCCTTGTCATCTCCCGTCAAACCGCGGTTGAAGTCCCAGGCACGGCAAATATTCCTTGCCGCCAGAAAAAGTCCGGAAATAACCAGTTCCAGCACTGCATTGGCATTGGCCCCCGGGGTATTGAAAACCGGGATACCGCGGGCACTCAGCTTATCTATTGGAATATTGTTCACCCCGGCACCCGCACGCCCTACCGCCAGCAAGCTTTCCGGAACGGGATAGTCGTGCATTGATGCGGAGCGCAGGAGTATGGCGTCTGGATGCTGGATTTCCGAGGCAATTTCGTAGTTTTCCCGCGGCAGGCGATCGAGCCCGGCCACAGAGATATTATTCAGGCTAAGTATCTTGTACATCGTCTGTTCCCGTTTGCTCGTGGTTACGCGCGTCGTTCAAATTCGGCCATAAATTCAATCAGGCTGTCCACACCTGCCTCCGGCATCGCATTGTAAATACTTGCACGCATGCCACCGACGGCGCGATGCCCCTTGAGGGCCAACAGTCCAGCAGCCTTTGATTGCTCTAAAAACGAGGCGTTGAGGCCATCGTCAGCGAGTAAAAAGGGTACGTTCATCCACGAACGACACTCATGCGCCACCGGATTGCGGTAGAAGTCCGAGGCGTCGATAGCCCCATAGAGCTTCATCGCCTTGCGCTGGTTGTAGTCAGCCATGGCTTCCAAGCCACCGCCTGCCTCGATCCACTCAAAGACCAGGCTCGCCACGTACCACGCAAAGGTACATGGCGTGTTTTGCATGGAGTCGCTCTTGGCCTGCACCGCATAATCCAGCAGACCCGGCGTACAAGACATCGCCTCCCCGACTAATTCTTCACGCACGATCACTACAGTTAACCCGGCGATACCAATATTCTTCTGTGCCCCGGCATAAATCAGCCCAAAGCGACCGATATCCAGGGGGCGGGACAGGATGGTCGAAGACATATCCGCCACCAACGGGACCGGGCCGCTATCCGGAATCCAGTGGAATTCCACCCCGGCAATGGTCTCGTTGGGGGTGTAATGGAGATAGGCGGCCTCGGGATTCAGTTGCCAGTCCGCCTGCGCGGGAATGGCAAAGTCGGTCGCACCCTCATTGCTGGCGGCAACTTTGGGCGCACAATAGCGCCCGGCCTCATTCAGCGCCTTATGTGACCAGGTGCCTGTGTCCACGTAGTCCGCCGTTTCCCGACCACGCAACAAATTCAAGGGTACCGCCGAGAATTGCAGACTAGCGCCACCCTGGAGGAACAACACGCGATAGCCCTTTGGAATGGCCAGTAAGCTGCTCAGCCGCTCTTCCGCCGCTGCCGCCAGCGCCATGAACTCGGCGCCACGGTGACTGACCTCCATCACCGAGGAACCTAGCCCTTGCCACTCCGGGAGATCCTCGCGGATACGTGCGAGCACGGGCTCCGGCAGTGTCGCCGGCCCGGCACTAAAGTTATACAGGCGTGGCATCAGTTCCCTCCTCTTCCGCCTCATCAGATTGCTCATCCTCAGTTATTCGCTCAAGGCCAATAAGTGATTCCTTCTTGGACAAATTAATGAGCTTGACGCCTTGGGTATTCCGCCCCAGCACGCTGATACCATCCACCGCAGTGCGTACCAGGACGCCACCGTCGGAGATCAGCACCACGTCATCCGCCTCTTCCACCAGCAGGGCCCCCACCATGGCACCATTGCGTTCGCTACTCTGAATCGCGATCAAGCCCTTACCGCCACGCCCCTGCGCACGAAATTCCGTTACCGGTGTGCACTTGCCATAGCCATGCTCGGTAGCCGTCAATACCCGGCTCACCTCCAGGCGCTCTGCTTCCACCAGCAACAAGGCGATAAGGCGCTGCTTTCCGGACAGGCGCATCCCGCGCACGCCGCGGGAAGTACGCCCCATGGGCCGCACCTCGGTTTCATTAAAACGGATGATCTTGCCGCCATCGCTACACAGCATGATCTCCTGGGTACCATCGGTGATGGCAACGCCCACCAATTGGTCATCATCCCGGAGTTCGATGGCGATGATGCCGTTACTGCGTGGGCGCGAGAAATTCTCCAGCGCACATTTCTTCACCACACCACCGGCCGTCGCCATGAACACATAACCCGGCCTGGAAAAGTCCTGCAGCGGCAGGATGGCACTGATACGTTCGCCATCCTCCAACTTCAGCAAATTAACTATCGGTGTGCCCAGGGTGCTACGCCCAGACTGGGGCAGCTCATAGACCTTGAGCCAATAGACCTTGCCGCGACTGGAAAAACACAGAATGGTGTCGTGGGTATTGGCCACCAGCAGATAATCCACCAGATCCGCTTCCTTCACCCGGGCCGCGGTCTTACCCCGCCCACCGCGCCGCTGGGCACGATATTCATCCACCGGCTGGGCCTTAACATAACCGGCACGAGACAAGGTCACTACCACATCCTCCGGCACCACCAGATCCGCACGGTCAAGCCCGATGTGCTGCTCCACGATCTCGCTGCGCCGGGAATCCCCGTATTGATCTCGAAGCGCCACCAGCTCTTCCCGAATTACTGCCATCAGGCGCTCCGGATCATTAAGAATCCTCAACAACTCACCGATGGTCTCCAGCAGACCCTTGAATTCCTCCAGCAGCTTGTCCTGCTCCAGCCCGGTGAGGCGATGCAGGCGCAGATCCAGAATCGCCTGGGCCTGAATCGGCGACAGGTGATAACCGTCTTCACGCAGACCGTAGTCCGCCATCGTGTCCGTGCGACTATCGGCCCCGGCCCGTGCCACCATCTCGGCCACCAGTTCAGCCGGCCAGGCACGGGCCAGCAAACCCGCCTTGGCCGCAGCCGGATTGGGGGAGGCCTTGATCAGTGCTATTACCTCATCAATGGAAGAAAGCGCCACCGCCAGACCTTCCAGGATATGGGCGCGCTCACGCGCCTTGCGCAGTTCGAAAAGGGTGCGCCGGGTGACCACCTCGCGGCGGTGACGCACAAAGGCCTCGATAATCTGTTTGAGGTTTAGCAGCTGTGGCCGGCCGTCGATAAGCGCCACCATATTGATGCCAAATACGGTCTGCAGCTGGGTCTGCTGGTAGAGCACATTGAGCAACACTTCGGGAACCTCCCCGCGGCGTACCTCAATGACCATGCGCATGCCGTCCTTGTCGGACTCATCACGCAGCTCGGCAATCCCTGAAATCTTCTTGTCCCGTACCAGCTCGGCGATCTTTTCCACCAGCCGCGCCTTGTTCACCTGAAAAGGCAGCTCGGTAACGATGATGCGGTCCCGGCTACCGCCCTCCCCCAGCTCAATATGGCTACGTGCACGCACATGGATGCGGCCGCGACCGGTCCGGTAGGCCTCGTGGACTCCCTTGACACCATTGATGATGGCCGCCGTAGGGAAATCCGGCCCCGGAATGTGGCTCATGAGACCTTCTACACCAATCCCGGAATCATCCACATAGGCGATGCAGGCGTCGGTAACCTCGGCAAGGTTGTGCGGCGGGATATTGGTGGCCATACCCACTGCGATACCTGCGGAACCGTTGATCAGCAGGTTAGGCAGGCGGGTGGGTAATACAGTCGGCTCGTGATCCTGTTCGTCATAATTGGGGACGAAATCCACGGTCTCCTTATCGAGATCTGCCATGATTTCGTGGGCCAGGCGAGACATGCGCACTTCCGTGTATCGCATTGCCGCCGGCGCATCGCCGTCCACGGAACCAAAGTTACCCTGCCCGTCCACCAGTGGCATGCGCAGGGAAAATGGCTGGGCCATACGCACAATGGCGTCATAGACCGCGGTATCGCCGTGGGGGTGATACTTACCGATGACATCACCCACCACACGGGCGGATTTCTTGTAGGGGCGATTCCAAGAATTGCCCAGCTCGCTCATGGCGTAAAGCACCCGCCGATGCACCGGTTTCAGGCCATCACGAACGTCCGGCAGGGCGCGTCCCACGATCACACTCATGGCGTAATCGAGGTAGGACTGCTTCATCTCCTCCTCAATGTCTACCTGGAGGATTTCCTTCGCAAATTCAGCCATTCAGAACTACCCGGTAAGTCCCGTGCACGCAGGGAGAAAAGGAGCCATCTAAAAGGCGGGGATTTTAGCACAAGCCGCAGGGAAACTGGCCGTGTTATCGCTATCGAACACGGTTAAACAGATGGCATGCTTGCACGCCATCATCAAGCTATCAGGCGGAGGACAATTCAGGCAGTTTCGCCGGCCTCATCAAGGCGAGCGAGCTTGAGTTCCTGATACTTATTGCGCAGCTCCTCGAAGCTGAGGTGATTCTCGGCGCGGGCCGCCGGAGTCAGGAAGGACTCCAGTTTGGTTTGCAGGCGGATAGTATTGTGCTCACTGGCAATCGCACTCACGCCTTCAACCACCAGTTTTTGCATCAACAGCTCCTTCTCGGTCTTGACGTTGATGCTCTCGGCTGCCGGAATAAACATGAAATTGGCCAGCACAATACCGTACAGGGTCGAAGTCAGCGCTATTGGAATGGTCTTGATCACCACACCCACCTCGCCGATGCCCGCGAGCATGCCAATCAGGCCAATAACACTGCCCGCAACCCCAAACGACGGGGCCAGTCGTGCCATATGGCGAAACAGGCGCTCCTGCTGGCGACGCCGCTGCTGAAAAAAGTACATCTCGGTAAACAGCACATCGCGAAACTCCGCCTCGCGATAACCGTCTACCAGCATGCCGAGGGCACTTTTCAAAAACATTACCGTGGTCTCTTCCTCCGCATTTTCCAGTGACAACACCCCTTCGTGACGGGAGCGGATAGAGAGGTCCATGAGCCCGTTGACGATCTCCTTGGCCGTGGGGGGGTCCACCAGGTAACTGTTGCGCGCCACCTTGAAGGCTGCCTTGATGTCACTCTGGGGATAGCTGAGGAAGGTCGCCCCGAGGGTGCCAGAGATCACTACTGTGATACCGATGATATTGAGCATTAACCCAGCCCCGTCTCCAGCGAGAAAGGTGGTCAGGAAAATACCCACACACAGCGTCACCGCAAGCCAGTTATATCCGTTCATTGGTATCCTCTCCCGGCACCGGGACTTCATCGCGAGTGATGATGATCTCCACGCGGCGGTTCAGAGCCTTGTTTGCCAGCGTGGTATTGGGTACCGCGGGTCGGTGATCGGCGTGACCAATGACGGTAAAGCGGGCCGCATCGATTCCTCCCCGGGCAATAAGATAACGCGCCACCGTGGTGGCACGAACGGCAGAGAGTTCCCAGTTACTGGGAAAACGCTCGGTATCGATAGGAAAGTCGTCGGTGTGACCCACCACCTGAACGATGAAGCGGTTACGCCGGATAACCGCCGCCAGTCCCTGCAAGAAACTGGCTGCAGTAGGTTTCAGATCGGCCTTCCCGAGCTCAAAAAACATCGGCCCACGCACACTGACCCGAATCGCCTGATTTTTGGTAAGGGCCACGTCTACCGTGTCCAGATTGGCATTGACCACGGCTTCCCGACTCTCCCGCAATATCTGCTCGGCTGAGGGTGGTGCCTTGGTATCCGCTCCCGGATTCCGCTCGGCGGAAGGTGCTAACGGGTATCCGGCCTGTTCGGCCTCGGTACCCAAACGGGGCTGCTGCTCGGTCTCGCGGGTGGCGAAAAGCTCTGCCAGGCTCCCTTCCTGCATCTGTACCGCCAGCAGGATAGCAAAGAGCACAAACATCACCATCATGAAGTCAGCCCAGGGCACCGCCCAGCCCGTATCGGGCTCCTCATCGTGTCTGCGACGCTCAAAGTTAAAGGCATGCTCCCCGCTGATGGCAGGGCCAAAATTCTTTTCTGCTTCAGGTGACGAGTGTGCCAGCCTGTCCGCCTGCACGGAGGGTGGTGCTACTGTCTCATTTTCCTGTAACTCTTCTGCCATAGTGCTAGCCCCGAACTCTCGGAGAATTAGCGGCCGGCAATGCGAAAACTGTAAGGTAATCTAGCCTTTCGCCATCAGGGCTATGAGTTTTTCCCGGTTTGGCTGCTTTACCACCCCCCTTTCCGTAACCAACACATCCACCAGAGCAGCGGGGGTAACGTCAAAGACGGGATTCCAGGCGGTGCCCCCTTGCGGTGCAATGGAAATGCCCTGGAAGTTAAGGACCTCTTCAGAGCTGCGCTCCTCAATAGGAATATCCAATCCGGAAGCGATGCTCATATCCAGCGTTGACGTCGGTGCGACCACCATAAAACCCACGCCGTGGTGGCGGGCGTTTACCGCAAGACCATAGGTTCCAATCTTGTTGGCGACGTCCCCGTTTGCCGCAATCCGGTCAGACCCCACCACTACCCAGCGAATCATGCCGCGTTGCATCAGGTAGGCCGCGGCACCATCGGCAATGAGTTGGGCAGGTATGCCATCTTTCTCCAGCTCCCAGGCGGTGAGCCGGGCGCCCTGGAGCCAGGGCCGGGTTTCGTCCGCATAGACCTGCCGTAATTTACCTGCGGCAAAGGCGCTGCGAATAACCCCCAAGGCGGTGCCATATCCACCGGTCGCGAGGGCGCCGGCATTGCAATGGGTCAGAATACCGCTGGGCTCGCTGATCAGCGCCGCGCCCAGCTCACCCATACGATGATTGGCGGCGATATCCTCATCATGGATAGCAATTGCCTCCGACTCAAAGCGAGGCACCGGGTCCTCGCCGTCAGGCACCATCAGGGCGGCCATCCGCTTAAGCGCCCAAAACAAATTGACCGCCGTGGGCCGGGAAGTGGTCAGAATATCCAGATCCGCGGCGATGGCCTCACGCCAGCTTTCCGGGTTCTCCTGATAACGGCTTCGTACCGCCAGCGCCACACCATAGGCCGCCGCGATACCAATAGCCGGCGCCCCACGCACCACCATATCGCGAATGGCATCCGCCACTTCGCTGGCGCTACGGCAACACAACTCGACCCTGTGAGCAGGGAGACGACGTTGGTCCAGCAATAACAACCCCTTCCTGGACCATCGTATCGGCTGGATAGAATCATATTTTTCCATCTGTCTTTCCTTGCCCTGCGTAATTGACCCTTAATAGCCTCATATTATCGGTTCGTAGCACGCCAAACAGCACAGTTTGGTGGCAACCATCCCACCTTCCCCTTTATCATGCGCGGGCTCAAAGCCTGAAGCCATTGCCATGCAAATAATTGATACGCTGATACACGCCCGCTGGATTGCCCCGGTAGAGCCCGCAAACAAGGTCTACACGGACCACGCCGTAGCCATCCACGAAGGTCGCATTGTTGAGATTCTGCCTTCTGCCGAGGCAAATCGGCGATACAGCTCCGAACTCAGCCACCAGCTCGACACCCACCTCCTCATCCCCGGTCTGGTCAACGCCCACACCCACGCGGCCATGAGCCTGTTTCGCGGACTCGCAGACGACCTGCCCTTAATGGAATGGCTGGAAGCTCACGTCTGGCCTGCGGAGCGGCGCTGGGTTGGCGAGGAATTTGTGCGCGACGGCAGCCAGCTGGCAATCGCGGAGATGATTCGTGGTGGTACCACCTGCTTTAACGACATGTATTTCTTTCCAGGCGAAACCGCCCGGGTAGCCAGCGAGGCCGGCATTCGCGCCACCACAGGCCTTATCGTTATTGATTTTCCCAGCGTCTGGGCGGGGAACGCGGAGGAATACCTTGCGAAGGGCATCGAGGTACACGACCAGTATCGCAACGACCCCCTGGTACACACCAGCTTTGCCCCCCATGCCCCCTACACCGTATCCCCCGAGGTGCTGGAAAAGATCGGCGTCCTCGCGGAAGAGCTGGACATACCCATTCACATGCACGTCCACGAAACCGCCGATGAAATCGGTCGCAGCGTGGATGCTCATGGCGTTCGGCCTCTGGCCCGCCTGAAGGCATTGGGGCTGCTGTCGCCACGTCTGCTGGCGGTCCACATGACCCAGTTGCTGGATTCGGAGATGGCAGAGCTTGCCGATTGCGGAGCCCACGTAGTGCACTGCCCGGAGTCAAACCTCAAACTCGCCACTGGATTTTGCCCTGCCAACGGGCTGCTTGCAGCAGGCGTCAATCTGGCCATCGGGACGGACGGCGCGGCGAGCAATAATGACCTCGATATGCTGGGTGAGATGCGCACCAGTGCGCTGCTGGCCAAAGGCGTGTCGGGCGAGGCCTCGGCGCTGCCCGCCGCCCGGGTACTGGAAATGGCCACCCTCGGTGGCGCCAATGCGCTGGGCTTAGGCGACAATATTGGCTCCCTGCTGCCGAATAAAGCCGCCGATCTGGTGGCCGTGGATCTCAGTCGACTGGAAACCCAACCAGTCTACGACCCGGTTTCCCAACTGCTTTATGCTGCCAGCCGCAACCAGGTGAGTGATGTGTGGATTGCCGGTCGCCACGTACTAAAGGGGCGAATGCTCACCACCCTGGATGAAATTGAACTGCGGGAACGGGTGAGTCGGTGGCAGACACGCATCAATGAGGCATAGGCGACATGGAACAGCAAAATATTGATCCCGCCGAGGTGGCGAAGTTTGACCAGCTTGCGGCGCGCTGGTGGGATCCGGAAGGTGAATTTCGCCCGCTCCATGATCTCAACCCCGTGCGCCTGGAATACATCAATACACGTGCGCCGCTGGTGGACCAGAAGGTCGTGGATATCGGCTGTGGAGGCGGCCTGCTAGCGGAGGCCATGGCCTCCACCGGCGCGCAAGTCACGGGCATTGACGCGGGCGCTGAAGTCCTCGGGGTAGCTCGTCTGCACGGCTATGAGTCCGGCGTCGAGGTGGAATATATACAAACCACCGCGGAAGAATTCGCCACACTGAATGCCGACGGTTTTGATGTGGTCACCTGCATGGAATTGCTCGAACACCTCCCGAATCCGGAATCAGTTATTGCGGCCGCCGCACGCCTGGCAAAGCCCGGTGGCATGGTTTTTTTTTCCACCATCCACCGTACCCCCCGCGCCTACCTGACAGCCATTCTCGGTGCCGAATATCTGCTACGCCTGCTGCCGCGCGGCACCCACGACTATGCACGTTTTATCCGCCCCTCGGAGCTGACCGCCAGTGCCCGGGCCAACGGTCTGATGCTGCAGGATTTGAGTGGCCTGCATTACAATCCGCTTAACCGTCACTGCCGTCTGACTGCCGATGTGAGCGTCAATTACCTGATGCATTTTCAACGCGAAACCCATGATGCCCACGCCTGAGTCCCTGCGCACGGTACTCTTTGATCTGGACGGTACGCTGGTGGATACCGCCCCGGATCTGGCAGCAGCACTTAACCGGGTCCGTGCCGAGGAATCTTTGGAAGCACTGCCGCTGGAGCATATTCGGCCGAGCGTCTCCCACGGCTCCCGCGCTATGGTTTGCCATGGCTTTGGCATTGCGCCAGAACATCCGGACTACGAGCGTCTCTGTAAACGCTTCCTGGAACACTATGCCGCCGATCTCAGCTCGGCTACCCGCCTGTTTGCGGGAATGGAAGCGGTACTCGACCGTATCGAGCAACTCGGACTTAGCTGGGGAATCGTCACCAACAAACCCGCCTACCTGACCGATCCCCTGATCGCGGCACTGAATCTGGCATCCAGGGCCGCATGCGTGGTGAGCGGTGATACCACGGCCCAACGCAAACCGCATCCCGCACCCGTGCTGTATGCCTGCGAAGTAGTCGGTAGTGCGCCGGGAAATTGCCTCTACGTAGGCGACGCGCAACGGGATATAGAGGCCGGAACGCGTGCCGGAACCGGCACCGTAGCGGCCCTTTTTGGCTATATACTCCCCACGGACGATCCCCTGAGCTGGGGTGCCGATATTGCTATCGAAAGCCCGGGTGATTTGCTCGCCTGCCTCCCGCAGGTGCCATAAAGGCGGTAAAACCATGTCATCGAAGCAGATTCCTTCCGACTACCAGCCCGCGCCAGAGCTACTGGCAGGGCGTCGGATCCTGGTCACGGGTGCCGGCGATGGCATTGGCCGGGCCGTTAGTCTGGCCCTTGCCGGGCATGGGGCAACGGTCATCCTGCTGGGGCGCACCGTACATAAGCTCGAGGCCGTCTACGACCAGATCGTGGATGCAGGATTTCCCCAACCCGCCCTCTATCCGCTCAATCTGGCGGGCGCCGCCCCTGATGATTACCAGGAATTAGCCAACCGGGTGGATGCCGAATTGGGTGGTCTGGAGGGCCTGGTCCACAATGCGGGCATACTGGGCTCCCTTTCCCCATTGCTGCACTATGACGAAGCAGAATGGATGGAGGTCATGCAGGTTAATCTGAACGGTGCGTTCTTTCTCACCCGTGCCTGCCTGCCTTTATTGGAGCAGGCAGCAGATGCCGCCATCCTGTTTACCTCCTCCAACGTTGGATTCCGTGGCCGTGCATACTGGGGCGCCTACGCAGTCTCCAAGTTCGCCTCGGAGGGTCTCATGCAGGTATTGGCCGACGAGGTCGAAGAGTCCGGTACCCTCCGGGTTAACAGCATAAATCCGGGCCGGGTACGAACTGGCATGCGCGCAGCGGCGTATCCGGCGGAAGACCCACAAAGCCTGCCGGCCCCCGAGGAAATCGTCATGCCCTACCTCTATCTGCTTGGCCCCGACAGCCATGGTATCAACGGCCAAGCCTTCGATTGCGGATAGCGCACCGGGGGAAAACTTGCCCCTGACGGCAACAAACTGCCGCCATTAGCCTGCGGATTGCCAGTCCAATCTCCCCCTACCCGCGGCGTACACGGATATTTCGGTCTGGCTCGGCCCTTTAGCGTCAATAACCTGACGTTCCTTCTGGAGGTGCTGAACTTGAACCCCCAAAACGCCAAATATCTGTCTCTAATGGAGAATAAAAGTAATAAAACTTGCATAAGATGGTGATTATGCTAGTTTTTATGTCATTGACTTATTTGCTGGCACGCATTTCGCAGTGTAAATCCCAGACACTAATAAAAAGCCCTGGGGGAAACCTGATGCCCATTCCATTGCCTTCTGCCGAAAACAGGTTTATTAACAACGTAGAGAGTCGCCAACAGAAGATTGCCATTATGCCAAAGAGGCCTTTGCAACCGGTAAAAAAGCCAAACCGTCCCAACCGGGGATGGTTACTCAAGCTTGCCCGGGCATTGCAGACCTCGCTGGACACGGAGGAGCTGGTCCGTATCTTCGCGGAACACACGGCGGCCATCGTCAACTACGACAGCATCCACTTCAGTACCTCAGGCAGCGATATTGAATTCCAGCAAGGAGAGCTGGGTAAACACTCCTGTCATTATGACGTGGTGCTGCACGGCGGCACCCTGGGTGCCGTACATTTCACCCGCAATCATCCTTTTTCCGAGGAAGAAACCAATATCCTCGAGGATCTCCTCTGTAATTTCGTGCATCCACTGCACAATTCCCTGCGCTATGAAAAGGCACTGCGGGCATCCATGCAGGATGCACTGACCGGCCTGCAAAACCGGGCCAGCCTGGACCATAGCCTGGCCCGTGAAATCCAGCTGGCCGGGCGCTATTCCACCCCCTTGTCCGTCATCATGCTGGATCTGGATCATTTCAAGGCCGTCAACGATACCTTTGGGCACCCGGTGGGAGATCAGGTACTCAAGGTGGTTGCAGCCGAGGTCAGTGAGAGCGTCCGTGATAGCGATATCGTCTTCCGCTACGGCGGCGAGGAATTTATGGTGGTACTCAGCAACACCGGGCTTGCGGGGGCAAGCCAACTGGCGGAGCGCATCCGGCAGGCGGTTGAACGTGCCGATGTAAGCGCCGGGAAATATGAGCTCAAGACCACCATCAGTCTGGGAGTCGCCAGCTTGAACGGCGAGGAAGATGCCCGCCACCTGATCGAAAAGGCCGATGACGCCCTGTATCAATCCAAGAGTTGTGGACGCAATCGGGTGACGGTGCTCAAAGACAGCCATCACGAAGCGGCAGCATCTTCCAAACACCACCGGACTGCGCAAGCCTGAGAAAAAGCTCGCTGATTCAGTGCATGTCGTGATGCCCCGGTGAAGGCTTCCCGGCATGTGCCTTCATTCCCCGAATCTCCACCTCCGTCTCAACGCTCCCGCTACTGGAAAATTCAAGACTCAACGGAAAGTGCTCACCGGCTCTAAGGGGGGCGCTCAAGCCAAACAGCATGATGTGCAGGCCGCCGGGATGCAGGCTCACCAGGGCGCCTGGCGGTACGTCAATTCCCTCAACCGGCCTCATCCTTGCCATATTGCCCTTCATCTGGTGCGTGTGGAGCTCGGCTCGCTCAGCCACCGGCGTGGAAGCACCAAGCAGCCGATCCGCCTTGTTAGTGCGGTTTTTTAACTGCAGGTAAACCACACCATTTTTTGCCATGGGTGGAGTTGGCCGGGCCCAGACCTTTTCCACACGGACGAACCCCATTCCGTGTCCATCGCCATCCCCGTGAGCAAAAATTGTGGACCACCCAAGCAACATCCAAACCCCAACAAAGGCAACACCTAACTTCATGTATAGCTCCTAACCAACTGATATAAAAATAGTTTAATAACAGATCTCAACCCATTTACGAGGTTTCAGTTAACAACGCCCGGAAGGCCTTTTCATCAAGCACAGGGATGCCCAAGGCCTCGGCCCTGATACGCTTGGACCCTGGATTCTCCCCACAGATCAGGGTATCGGTCTTGCTGGAAACGCTTCCACTAACCCGTGCTCCCAGTGCCTGCAAGCGCTCTTTCGCTTCATTTCGAGTCATCGTAGACAAGCTGCCAGTAACCACAAAGTTCCGTCCCGTAAATGGAAGCTCGGCCGCCATCGGTGTCTGTTCGGGCCAGACTACGCCGGCCGCGAGCAAGGCCTCGATCACCTCACGATTATGGGCCTGGGAAAAAAACAGGGCGATCTGCTGGGCTACCACCGGTCCTACATCCGGCACCCGCTGCAGGCTCTCTTCGTCGGCCTCCTGAAGCCGTTCGAGCGTTCCGAAATAGTTTGCGAGAGCCCGTGCCGTTGCCTCTCCCACACCCCGCATCCCGAGGGAGAAAAGAAAACGGGTGAAGCGGGTGTGCTTGCTGCGCTCCAGCGCTGCAAGCAGATTTTGAGCCGATTTGGTACCCATCCGTTCAAGCTTTTCCAGGGTATCCCTACGCAAGCCATAGAGATCGCTAACGGACTGAACCAGCCCTTGCTGCACCAGTTGTTCCACCAGCTTCGAACCCAGGCCATCAATGTCCATGGCCCGGCGAGAGGCAAAATGGCGAATTGCCTGTGCTCGCTGGGCCGGACAATAGAGCCCGCCACTGCAGCGGGCCACCACCTCACCCTCTTCCCTTAATACCGCTGAAGCACATATCGGACAAGCGTCAGGAAACTCAAAGGGATGTGTGCCGCTCGGGCGACGCTCTACCAGCACACGTACCACCTCGGGAATGACGTCACCGGCACGGCGTACCACGACGGCATCGCCAACCCGCACATCCTTGCGACTGATCTCCTCGGCATTGTGCAGAGTGGCATTAGTCACGGTGACTCCGCCCACGGTGACCGGCGCCAAACGTGCCACCGGTGTCAGGGCCCCGGTACGTCCCACCTGCACCTCGATAGCACTGACCGTCGTGAGCGCCTCCTCGGCGGGAAATTTATGGGCGATGGCCCAGCGTGGCGCACGGGAAACAGCCCCCAGCACGGCCTGCTCGTCCAGCCGGTCAAGCTTGTAAACCACTCCGTCAATGTCATATCCAAGTCCCGCCCGACGCGCGGCCATGGCGCGGAAATATTCCAGGCAGGCATCAATGCCGCGCAGCACCGAATACTCGGGCGAGATCCTCAAACCCCAACCTTTCAGCTGTTCCAGCCGCTCTGAATGCCGCTGGATCTCCTCCCCGGGGTCGACTTCACCCACGCCATAAAAACACACCGTTAACGGGCGCTGGGCGCTCACCTCCGGGTCGAGTTGTCGCAGACTGCCGGCCGCGGCGTTGCGCGGGTTGGCAAAAGGCTTTTCACCCCGCGCCTGCTGGGCTGCATTCAGCGTCCGGAAGCCCGCCAGGGGCATATAAACCTCACCTCGCACCACTAAGCTAAGGGGAATATTTTCACCTCGCAGGCGCAGGGGAATACTGGGAATGGTGCGGATATTCGCGGTGATATCCTCGCCGTGATATCCGTCACCCCGGGTCGCGGCCTGGATCAGCTGTCCTTGCTGGTAACGCAGGCTGACAGCAAGGCCATCAAGCTTGGGCTCCGCCACGTATTCAACGGCGTCATGTCCAAGTCGATCCCGAACCCGTCGATCAAAATCCAGCAGCTCGGCCTCATCAAGCGCGTTGGCCAGGGAAAGCATCGGGCTGGTGTGCTCCACCTCGGCAAATGACGAAGCCGGTGTCACCCCCACACGCTGGGTAGGCGAGTCAGGGGAACATAACTCGGGGTGATCTGCCTCCAGTGCCACCAGCTCGCGCCACAGGCGGTCGTACTCAGCATCCGGGACCTCCGGATCATCGAGTACGTAATAACGGTAGTTGTGGGTCTCAAGGGTCCGGCAAAGACACTCCCAGCGCGCCCGCACATCCGGAGAACGCGAGCCCATCAGGTTTCTGACTGATGGTCGAAAACGAGGATCTGCTCGCGTAGATGATTGAGATACTGGGGGGTCAGGCTGCTACGCCGCTCGTTGCAAAGCGTGCCCCCCAATCGCGTCGCCAATCCCTGGCCACAGGCCAGCATTTTTTCAAAGGCCTCCGTGCCCGTGAGTGGCCCCGGCAGACGGAGCATGAGACAAAGTCCCGGAACCGCTGCGTCCTCTTCTCCGGAAAAATCGAGACTGCCCGGTTCCAGCAAACTGGCGAGGCTGAATATTGCTACCGAATTCTCTTCCGCCACCAGGCACTGGTACACCTTGTGGGCAGACAGCACCAATTCAGCCTCACGCGCCGCGGCCTGGATTGCATTTCCGGAGTAGGCCTCATTGACGGGCGCCAACAAGGTCAGCGCAATGATTAAATCATCCCTGGCGGAGGGAGCAACATCTGCCGTGGCCGAAGCCAGAACCGGCTCCCCGTCACTCGTCCCGGTGACAGCTTGCCCAAGCTCTGGCAGGCCCTGTTCTTCAGCGCTCACATCCAGCGCATCAAAAGCACCCTCTCCAAGCGATGGCTCATGGCGCGTATCAGCGGTGGAAATCCGGTCTGCCGATGTTCCCCGGCGGCTCCACAGGTAGATCCCGGCAATCACTGCCAGACCCGTGAATAACAGAACCAGACGCAGATAATCCATCCCTAGACTCCCGCCAACTCCACTGCTGCATCCATATCGACTGCCACCAGACGCGAAACGCCTGGCTCATTCATGGTGACACCGATCAATTGCTTGTTGATCTCCATGGTGACCTTGTTATGGGTAACCACGATCATCTGCACCTGGGTGGCCATATCCTTGACGAGCTCGCAGAAACGCCCGACGTTGGCATCATCCAGGGGCGCATCCACCTCATCGAGCAAACAGAATGGGGCCGGCTTGAGGTCAAAAATCGAGAATAGCAAAGCAACCGCCGTCAACGCCTTCTCGCCGCCTGAAAGCAGGTGGATGGTGCTATTTTTCTTGCCTGGTGGACGTGCCATTACGGTGATTCCGGTATTCAGCAAATCCTCGTCAGTGAGCTCCAGATAGGCAGCACCACCGCCAAATAGCCGCGGGAAACGCTCGCTGAACCCGTTGTTCACGGTCTCAAAGGTCTCCCGAAAGCGGGTTCGGGTTTCCCGATCAATCTTGCCGATAGCCTCTTCCAGAGTGGTCAGCGCATCGACCAGATCCTGGTTCTGGGCATCCAGATACTCCTTGCGCTCCGCCAACTGGCTACGTTCATCAATGGCAGCGAGGTTAATTGCCCCAAGACGTTCGATGCTACGGGCCAGCTTGACCAGGGACTCGTCCCAGTCGGTCTCCAGCGCATCATCCGGCAGGTTCTCGAGCAAGGACTCCAATATCTGGTCACGCTGTTCCAGTTCCTCCACCAGAGTCTGCAGGCGTACCAGCAATTCCCGATTCTCCAAGCGTAGCCCATCCAGGCCATCGCGTTCTTGCGTCACCGCCTGCTCCCGACCCAACCGCTGCCGGGAGAGCTCGCGCAACTTTTCATCGGCAACCTCCACCACCCCGCGGGCTGCCTTAAGGGCCTGTTCAGCGTACTCATGCGCCTGCAGCTTGGTATCGAGTTCGGCGCGCACGGCCACCAGCGGCTGCCGCACGGCCGTCAGGGCCTCCTCCAGTTCAGCGCGACGTTGCTCGTGCTCGGCCACCAGTGTCCGGTTGCGGGTACTGGCCTGTTCCAGGGCCTGGCGCCGGGTTCGCATGGACTCGAGCTTAAGGCCCAGCTCGTGGGACTCATCGCTCGCTGCCTGCCACAGTTCGCGTGCCTCATTGAAGCGCTCGCGCAGGGTCTCGCGGGCAGACTGCAACACTGTTCGCTCTGACTCCAGGCGCTGCTGGCTGGCGCTGTGCTCTCGCAAGCCGTTCTCGGCACTTGCCAGTGCCTGCTGGTCCTTACCGAGCAGCTCTTCCAATTGCTGTTTTTCCCCGGCCAGCTCCAGCGCCCGCGCTTGTTCGGCCGCCGCTCGCTCACGTGCCGTTGCATAGTCGGATTTCAGGCTGCCATAGCGACCGTGCAGCTGGTGCAGCTCGCGCTGCCAGCGCGCCGCCTCCTGTTCGTGTTGTTGCAGTGCCACGCGTTGCTCGCGTAGCGACTGTTCAAGCTCATCCACCCGCTCCCGAACCTGGGTACGACGGGTTTTCAGTTCTTTGAGCTCACGTTCCCGCGAGAGAATTCCCGGCCGGCCATCAGGCTCCCGCGCCATCCGCACCCAATTCTGGCCAAGCCAAACACCCTGGGGGGTGACCACCGACTCACGGGGGGCCAGCTCTGGCAACAGCTCAAAGGCCGCCTGCAGGCTGTCCACGCCATAGATACCATCAAGCAGGCTGGCTACCGGCCAACGGCTTTCTACGCGCTCACAGAGCGGTACGGCAGCTGCACCACGGGTGCTCGGGGCAATATCTTTAGAGCTATCGAGAAAGGCCAGCCCACCGCCGGGAAAACCGGTCTCCAGGGCAGTGGCCAGCTCACGCAGACCTCCGTCCACACAAACCGCCTCCAAATCTCCACCCAGCACGGTCTCCAGCGCCAACTCCCAACCAGGGGCCTCAAGATCCTCTGCCAGACGAGATTGGTCAGCCAGTTGGTGCGCCTCCAGCCAGGCCTGAACCGACTCGTTGGCGCCATTGATCGCCTCCTGCTGCAAGGCCTCCAGCGAGGCGATCTTCCCCTGCAGGGTATGTAGCACCTCACGTTCGTGATGAACTGTCTCACCGAGTCCGGCCACTTCCTGACGTAGCCGCTCCACGGCCTCCTGCTCAAGCTGCTGGCTCTGTTGCAACCTTTCCCGATCCCGCTCGGTGGTAGCCAGTTCCGCCTCTAAGCTGTGAAAATCCTGCTGATCGTCAGCGGGCTGCTGTGAGGCACATTCCGCGGCAATGCGTTCCAGTCGGCTCTCGACTCGGGCAATCTGCCCCTTGAGCTGCTCGATACGGGTGCGTTCCCCATGTGCAGCCCGTGCCGGCGCCGCACTACGCTCATTGAATGCCTCCCATTCGGCCTGGTGGGTGTGCCGGTCCTCTTCACAGGCATCGGCCTGTTCCCGTGCTTGCGCCAGGGCTTGCAACTGTTGTGTGTGTCGGGGCTCAAGCTGAGTGAGCTCGCTGGCAACTTGCTCCAGGCCCGCCTTGTCGCGCCCCATTTCCCCGCGCGCCTCATTGAGGATGCGCTCCTCGCGGGCGAGGTTTTCCTCCAGGGTCGCGAGCTCGCGCCGGCGATGCTCTATGGCCTCCTCCTGACGCGCGATCTCGGCACTTGCAGCAAGTTTGATGCGGTAGGCCTCGTTGAATTGCTCGGTTTGCTCTCCGTGCAGCTGACGGCGACGCTCCAAATCTGCCTCGATAGCACGCAACTCGGCCACGGCCTTTTCCAGCATCGCCTCCTGGGCGGCTATGCCGCGTTCCTGTTCCAGCAAGCGCTCATTCAACAAGCGCCAGCGCAGTGCCAGACGCTCTGCTTCCAGATGGCGTTCCTTCTCCTTCAGGCTGCGATAACGCTCAGCGCTCCTGGCCTGGCGGTCCAGACGGCGTAGCTGACCGCCCAGTTCCTCGCGTAAATCACTGAGGCGAGAAAGGTTTTCCTTGGTGTGGCGAATGCGATTTTCGGTTTCCCGACGCCGCTCCTTGTATTGCGAGATGCCGGCCGCTTCCTCGATAAACTCCCGTAATTCATCGGGCCGGGCCTCCACCATGCGTGAGATCATGCCCTGTTCGATGACCGCATAGCTGCGCGGTCCAAGGCCGGTACCCAGGAAAATATCGGTAATGTCACGGCGACGGCAGCGCTTGCCGTTGAGGAAGTAGGCAGAATGCCCGTCTCGTCCCACCTGACGACGTATGGAAATTTCGTTGTAGCTCGCGTAGCGTCCGCCCAATGCACCTTTGTGATTGTCAAAAATCAGCTCGACAGAGGCCTGTCCCACGGGCTTGCGGGAGCTGGAACCATTAAACACGACATCCGACATGGTGCCGGCGCGCAGATGCTTGGCTGAAGCCTCCCCCATCACCCAACGCACCGCATCAATGATATTGGACTTGCCACAGCCATTGGGCCCAACGATACCGACCAGTTGACCGGGCAGCTCCACGGTGGTGGGATCGACAAAGGATTTGAAGCCCGAAAGGTGGACTTTACGTAGACGCATACTTAGAGTTTTCCCCGAAACACAGGCCGGCTGACATCGGCCGGTACTTTACACTAAAGTGTTGCCTCATTTGCGCTTGGAAATAGAGACTCACCCCATGTCCGAACCCCTCTCCGCCCTGCTTGACAGCTTTGAAAACCCGAGCCCGGAGCGCGATTACACTATCCGCATCCGCATCCCCGAATTCACCTGCTTGTGTCCGAAGACGGGGCAGCCGGATTTTGCCACCTTGCACATTGAGTACGTCGCAAATCGACGCTGCGTGGAACTCAAATCCCTCAAGCTGTACATCGTCGCCTTCCGTGATCAGGGCGCCTTTCACGAGGCGGTCACAAACCGGATACTCAACGACCTGGTCAGCGCCTGCGAGCCGCGCTTCATGCGCCTGAGTGCAGAATTCAAGGTCCGTGGCGGCATTTACACCACCATTGTTGCCGAACACCAGGCCCCGGGCTGGGTATCAACCACACCCGTCTCGTTACCGTGAACACGACGGCTCCGGGACCGGGCAATCCCTTGACCGGAGCGGCCTGCCTGCTGCGTGGCTTCCGCCTCATTGCCCGCCCCAGACTACGCCGTTTCGTTATCATCCCGCTGGCCATCAACACCCTGTTGTTCTCGCTCCTGCTCTATTATCTCGGCGATGCCTTCAATAGCCTGTTGAACTGGCTACTGCCCCAGTGGCTGCTGGAATGGTTGCTGTGGATCGTCTGGCCACTCTTCGCCCTGGCCGCCATTTGCCTGTTGTGGTTTGGTTTTGCCTTGCTGGCAGCGCTCATCGCTGCCCCCTTCAACAGCCTGCTAGCGCTGGCGGTGGAACGTGAACTCCGGGGCCATGCCGAGGAAGTGGATGGCAACTGGAAGGGAATCCTGCGAGAGGTCGGTCGAACCCTGTGGTCAGAATTGGGCAAGCTGACCTATATTCTCCTGCGAGCTATCCCTTTGCTGCTGCTTTTTCTGATACCTGGACTCAATCTTGCGGCACCGCTGCTATGGTTCCTGTTTGGTGCCTGGATATTTGCCCTGGAATACGCAGATTTCCCCATGGGCAATCACGGCATCCTTTTTCCCGAACAGCGCCGCAAACTGGCTGAGCGACGTTTGCTGAGTCTCGGCTTTGGCGCTAGCGTTGCACTTGCCCTGTTGGTACCCATACTCAACTTCTTTGTCATGCCCGCAGCCGTGGCCGGTGCCACCTTGCTGTGGGTTGAGCGTCTCGGCCCGGAACAATCCGTTGTTTCCGCGCCAACAGCCAATTAAGAAGCACTTTTTATCCCGTTTTTTTGCGTCTCGCCGCTTGATCTGGTATTAAACCGCGTCCGCTGGAGCAGGAGGCCTGCAGAGGCTTTTCATTCTGCCCGGGGACTCGCACCATTCTGGCGGGAATGCTAGCATTCCGCTCTTGGCCAAACCCTGTGTAGGTAAAGGTAGGAAAACCATGAAAGACCCCTTGGAGCCAGTTCTCAACTTCACTCCTTACAAGGAGAAGAAGGGAGAGGAATACATGAATGAGGCCCAGGTCGTGCATTTCCAGGGAATCCTCAACGACTGGAAGAAACAGTTAATGGAAGAAGTGGACCGCACCCTCGACCATATGCAGGACGATGCGGGAAACTTCCCTGATCCCAACGACCGTGCCAGCCAGGAATCCGAGTTTACTCTGGAACTTCGCACCCGCGACCGGGAACGTAAACTCATCAAGAAGATTGATGAGGCACTCGTGGCGCTGGAATCTGATGACTACGGCTATTGCGAAAGCTGTGGCGTCGAAATCGGTGTCCGCCGCCTTGAGGCACGCCCCACCGCCACCCTGTGCATAGACTGCAAGGTGCTGGACGAAATCCGCGAGAAACAACAGGGCTGATGGACCCCGGCGCAGGCTCTTTCTACCCGCGCCACCACATTCCCCTCTCCGGGTTGCCAGCAACGCATCTCTCCCGGATACAGCAATGAAAGCTGCGCCCTGTTACCGGGGCCGCTTTGCCCCCTCGCCCTCAGGCCCCCTGCATTTTGGCTCTGCCGTTGCCGCCATTGGCAGCTATCTCCAGGCTCGTAGCGCCGGTGGTGAGTGGCTGTTACGCATGGAGGATTTGGACCAGGGACGCACTGTAGCAGGGGCCGGCGATACCATTCTCGGCGGACTCGAGTCCTTGGGACTTTACTGGGACGGCCCGGTGCTTTATCAAAGCGCCCGGATGGCCGTCTATGAAGAGGCCTTGCAACAACTTGTCGATAGTGGCCAGGCTTACCCCTGTGGTTGCACTCGCAAAGAGGTGGCAGGCAGACCCTACCCCGGTACTTGCCGTCACGGCCTTCCACCCGGCCGGAACGGTCGTTCCCTGCGCCTGCGCACGGAGGGCGCGCGCTATCAGATTCAGGATCGCATACAGGGAATCGAACTCCAGATGTTGGAAGAGAGCGTGGGAGATTTCATCATCCGGCGTGGCGACGGTATTCCTGCCTATCACCTTGCCGTAGTGGTAGATGATGCCTTCCAGGGTATCACCGAGATCGTCCGTGGCAGTGATCTGCTGGAGTCCACCGCCTGCCACATCCACCTGCAACACGCACTCGATTACCCGCTACCCGCCTACGCCCATTTGCCCGTGGTTACCAACACCGCTGGTATCAAGCTAAGCAAGCAAACAGGAGCCCGGGCGATCGATGAAATTGCCCCGAAAGACACCTGGCTGCGGGCATTGAGTTTTCTCGGGCAGGAACTTCCGCCCCCCGGGGAGGCGGTTGAAACAATTCGGGACTGGGCCATCGCTCACTGGAAACTGGAGCGGGTACCCCGCATCCTGTCGGCATGCTGAATATTCCTCCGCAGAGCGGGTGCTATATTCTGTCCATGCCCAAATATCTCGCCTGCCTCGCGCTGGTCATGTGTACTCTCAGCGCCCCGGCCTACGCCGATGGCGACATACGCATCAAGGGACTGTTTCGCGATAAGGCGTTACTGGAAATCGACGGCCATCAACGTCTGGTACGCAAGGGAGAACGAACTCCCGAGGGCCTGACCCTGATTTCCGCGGACAGCAAGGCGGCGGTGCTGGAGTACCGTGGCAAGCGTTCCACGTACAAAATGGGCTCCCGTATCAGTGGCAGCTACGCCACTCCACCGACCCCGCCCAGTGTCCGCATCTGGGCCTCATCCCGGGGAATGTACCGCACCACTGGCAGCATCAATGGCCAGACCGTCAGTTTTCTCGTAGACACCGGCGCCACCACCATTGCCATGAACCGCAACGAGGCCCGACGTCTTGGAATCGACTATCTGGTAACGGGCAAGGCGGGCTGGTCATCCACCGCCTCCGGTGTGACCCGCAGTTATGGCATCCGGCTAAAAAAAGTTCGCGTGGGCGATATTGAGTTGCACGAGGTCGATGCCGCGGTAATAGACGGAGATTTCCCCCGTACCGTGCTGCTTGGGATGTCCTTTCTCAAGCGCCTGGATATGCAGCGCAAGGGAGGAGCACTGGAACTTCGTCGACGTTACTGATATCTAGCCGGCGGGTGCCAGACGGCTGTCGGCACGCAGCGACAGCAAGCCACTCAGGCCAAACAGCAAGACGACGTAGAAGGCATTTCCCAGCAGGCTGTTGCGGAAGAATGGCAAGGCGGCCACATAACAACTGACCAGCCCGTTCAGAGTGTGGGCATAGAGTCCATCAAGCAACCAAACGCCAAAATTGGTTGCCAGAAAAAACAGCAGGGAACTCCCCAGGGTGACCACCCCAAGAGCAATGAAACCCGGTCTGGCACGCAAGTACAGACCAAAGCCCACGGTCACCGCAAAACAGCCATAGACAATCAGCATCTGGCTGTGAAAACCGATAATCAGATCACTCAATAACAGGGCCACCGCCGGTAGCAAAAAGGCCAGGCGACGATCCGCAAAGGCAGCACCACCAAACAACGCCATGGCCGCAACCGGCGTGACGTTCGGGGGATGGGGAATAAGGCGGCTGATCGCGGCGAGCCCCACCAGCGCAATAAGATAGATAAACCGCTTGTCGATGGTGAAATGCTCGTTCATGTCTGCTCCCCGAAAAGTTGCCCAATGGTAGGTGACAGGGCGAAAAATTGGTAGCCGCTACTTGCTTTATCTGACATCGCCACGCCAGTGCTCTGGCTGCCAGAGCACTTCCTCGCCTTCTGCCCGCGCCAGGTAACGGGCGATGACAAAGAGCAGGTCCGAAATGCGATTAAGGTAACGTTGGCTTTCAGGATTAACCACCTCTTCCTGCGACAGCGATACCAGCCGGCGCTCGGTCCGGCGACAAATGGCCCGTGCCTGATGGCAGGCCGCCGCGGCCAGGCTGCCACCGGGAAGAATGAATTCACGCAAGGGAGGCAGTTCATCGTTAAAAGCAGTGAGCTGCTTCTCTACGGCCACCACGTCCGCGGCAATAATTCGCGTTTCACCGGGTAACGCCAGCTCGCCCCCCAATACCATCAGGCCATGTTGCACATGCAGCAAACAGATATCCGCCTCTTTGGGTAATGCATGCGCCCTCACCGCACCGATGGCGCTATTGAGCTCATCCACATCACCCAGCGTCTCGATGCGCCCGTTATCCTTGGCAATACGGCGACCATCGGCAAGGCCCGTCGTGCCCTCATCCCCGGTACGTGTACTGATTTTTGAAAGCCGGTTTCCCATCGGTATCCTCCCTACCAGGAGCGCGCGAAAACCACTTTTACCTGGAAGTCGTGAGCGGCCTGTACATAGCTGCTCGCCTCCTCCACGGGCGATACTCTGGCAACTGCAGCACCAGCGGCCCGATCGAGGGCCCCGTGTCCACTGGATTTCAGAACCTTTATATTTCCTATCTCACCATCTGGCCCCAGCTGGAAGGCAATGGTTGCAACGCCGTCCAGGCGCCGGCGTTTTGCGATATAGGGATAGCGCTTGTGACGGTCGATTTCGCGGTGCAGCACCTCCAGTAAACGGGCCGCAGAATCATTGTTTTCTTCCTCTCCCTGCCGCTGGCTGTCCAGTGTTTCAATCGTCGTCACAGCGCCGTGATTTACCATCGCGATATTGACCGGCTCGGCCGCCACGGGCCCCGTTCCCGTTACGACGGTCGCTAATCGGGTTTTTGGTGACACCGATATGGGCAAGGCAGGCTGTCGCCGGGGCTGCTGTTGCGGGCGTAACTTCCGCAAGGCGGGTGGGCGCCGTACCGTCTGCACAGAGTGTCTGGTCGGTATCTCCGGCCGGGATGGCCTGGCCTTGGCACTGTCCGGCTCCCGTGGTTTCGTCACCTCGTCTGCCCCCGTCATGGACACCCCGGACAAAACACTCATGCGGGTATGGATGATGGGAGCGCCCTGGGCCGGGGTTTTGGTGGCGGGAAAAACATAGGCCCAGCCGCTGAATACGGCGGCATGGGCCAGTGTCGAAACCAGCAACCAACTGGCGAGACGATGGGAAGAAGCGAGATTCACAGCTCAGAGTCTAGTCAAAGCGGTAGCGGGTGGTAAGCAGAAAATTGCGCTCCGGCGCCGGGAATAATGCGCCAAAGGCATTTGCCACTTCATTGTACTCCCGATTCAGGAGGTTATTGACCCGGGCGGACACACTCAGACTGCCCCGCTCATAGCTCATGTGCAGATTGAGCACACCATAGCCGGGCTGCCGAGCCATGGCATTGGCGTTGTCCCCCGACAAAAACTGATCGCCGGTGAGCTGCAATTCCAGCAAGGCGCTCCAGGATGGGCGTATCCGGTAACTAGCCGTCGCCCGCAGCAAATGCTTGGCCACCCCGGAGATCTGCTTACCATTAAAGGTGCCTGAATCGAAATAGGCATCGGTATAGCTATAGCTGCCCGCCAGGTGGAGTTTGGAACTGAACCCGTAACCACCCTCAAGAATCAGGCCATCGTGCACGGTTGAGGCGTAGTTTACATTGGCGCCGGGAAAGGGCCCGGAGGGTGGCGCCGCAGTAGGATCAAAGCCAATCTCATTCTTGAGGTCGAGACGATAGAGCACCAGCTTGAGAAAAGCCTCGCTTTGGCGCCACTCACCACCCCCCTCCCAGGATGTTCCCGTTTGGGTCTTGAGCCCCACCACTCCCGGCGAGGTAAAGGTCTGCTCATCCACCTTGGCAAAACGAAAATTACCGTCCCGGCGGGCAAACAACCGCCACTGGGGATGGGGGCGATAGCTAAGGCCAAATTCACCCACAAATTGATCGTCCTTAAGGGATACACCTGCCGGAAAGGCAGTGGAATGTCTCAGCTGGTTTTTTACCTGCGCCTGACGCCCGCCAATCGTGGCGATCCACCCGGAGGCAAAGGGAACCACCGCTTGGGCGTAGAGGCCATGCACATCCTGACGATTACCGGTGGTGGTCGTAACGCCAAAAAAAGTATTGGTTGTGTCGTAGTCGGCGCGGTCAATATCGGCACCAATGGTAATCACCAACTCCCCGGCAGCGAGGCCGTAGCTACCCACAAACCGGGGGGTGAAACCGCGCTGGATGCGCTCCTGCGGGGTATCGCTGTTGGCTCCAAAAAATACCAGCCGGGAGAAACCCGTAACCTTGCGATAATTCCAGTCGCCTTCGAAACTCCAGTTATCCGATAGCGACAGCTCGGCTCCAAACCGGGCAACCTCGGTGTCAGAAGCAGCAAAATCATTCGGACGCACTGACTGACGACGGTCGGGACTGGCCACCAGATCGGCGAGTGTGAGACGTCCCGCCAGACGCAGGTTTTCCTTTACGTCCTGGAGCTCCACGAACAATCTGCCGTGATCATACTCCCAGTCAAATTTGCCAAAATAGTTCCAGTAATCCTGGCGGTTGTTGTCGCGGTAATTGTTGCTCCGCAGGCGCTCACCGGAGAGCTGATATCCCAGGCCATTGGTAAAGCGGTTGCCGGTGCGCAAGCGCAGGGTCTTGCGCCCATAACTACCGATACCCATCTCCCCCTCGGCGAAAAACACCCGATTTTTCCGGGTGATGATATTGATCACCCCGCCCACCGCCTGATCCCCGTAGAGCGTACCGGCACTACCCTGAATAATCTCTACCCGCTCCACATCCTTGAGGGAAATACTATTCAAATCCGGGCTGGCGATATCGGTATTATTCAGGCGGCGTCCGTCCACCAGCACCAGCACATTGGCATTGGCACTCTCGTTAAAACCACGGACACCAATACTGGCACGGCTGCCATCGCCAAAGGTGTCGTTAACCTGCACTCCACCCCGGCCACGTAACACCTCGACTACATGAGCGGCACCACTGGCCTCAATCTCCTCCCGGGTAATCACCGTGATACTGGCAGGCACGGTCACCAGGCTTTGTTCAGAACGGGTGGCGCTCACCACCACCGGCTGGACTTCCAGGGGCTCCGTGGCCGCAGCCGGCAATGCTGAAAAGGACAAGGGGAAAAGGGTTAACAAAAAGGTGAACGCGTGACGGCTACCGCCCACACGCCGATAAAGGTCGACACAAAACATCACAGACTCCCGGCCGCCGGTAGGCACACCCGCGCCACACAACGACCTAACAGATTTCAGGGTCCGCTATGGGGAACAGTCAGGGATGGCGGGGGGCAAAACAACACCCGGTCGGGGAACAGTTTCCACGAAACCACGCTCACCCGGGTTGCCCTCCGCAACGGGATTAGCGTCATTTCAGGCCGGTCTCCGGGCTTGTGAGTGGCCTTCCGGCCCAGTGGATCGCCTTCCCACGCTGATGCGCAGTGGCATTTCGATCCGCCTTCTCACCTACCGTTGCGGGGGCAGCGCCGGAATTGTGCACGCGACAGCGCGACGCACCGGCTTCCCATTTCACTCCTCGGGCGAATGCCTTCAGAGCACCTCATATGACTGCGGCGCAGTGTAGAGCGCACGCGGGAATACTGTCAAACGGAGATGCCGCGCATACACCCCCAACTGTATCTACGCTCCCGGCGCCTCTCCGCCCTGCACCATTAGCTGCTCAAAATACGCGATGGTGCGCACCAAGCCCTGCTCTAATGGAATCTTTGGCTCCCAATCCAGCTGCTTGCGGGCGAGGCCGATATCAGGGCAACGCTGCCGTGGGTCGTCACTGGGCAGTGGCTTTGACTCAAGCCGGGAAGTTGAGCCCGTAAGCTCGATAATCTTTTCCGCCAGTTCACGAATGGTGAACTCCACCGGATTTCCCAGATTGACCGGCCCGGTAAAATCCTCCGGGGTCGCCATCAACCTTAAAAAACCCTCAACCAAATCATCCACGTAGCAAAAGGATCGGCTCTGTTCGCCATCGCCGTAAATGGTAATGGCTTCACCCCGCAACGCCTGAAGAATGAAGTTGGACACCACCCGGCCATCATTGGGATGCATGTGCGGACCGTAGGTATTGAAAATGCGTGCCACCTTGATGGGCATATTGTGTTGCCGACGGTAGTCAAAAAAAAGTGTTTCCGCACAACGCTTGCCCTCGTCATAGCAGGAACGTATTCCCACCGGGTTGACCCGCCCCCAATATTCTTCACGCTGGGGATGTACCTCCGGGTCCCCGTAGACCTCGCTGGTGGATGCCTGGAGAATCCGGGCCTTTACCCGTTTTGCCAGCCCCAGCATATTGATGGCGCCGTGCACGCTGGTCTTGGTGGTTTGCACCGGATCAAACTGATAGTGGATGGGCGAGGCGGGACAGGCGAGGTTATAGATTTCATCCACTTCCACATAGAGGGGGAAGGTCACGTCGTGACGAATCACCTCGAAAAACGGGTGGTCCAGTAATTCGCGCACATTCTCCTTGGTGCCGGTGTAGAAATTATCCACACAGAGCACATCGTTCCCCTGTTCCAACAAGCGCCGACACAGGTGGGAGCCGAGGAAACCGGCCCCACCCGTCACCAGTACCCGCTTAGCCGTCAGTGCCTTCATTCAATGCCTCGTCTAATGATTAAAATATCAAACCGCAACAACAAAATCTCGTCTGGAACCCTATTTTTAATTTGTGTTTTCTGCCAGTTCACGGCGAAAACGCGCCCACTGGAAAGCTGGCCCCGGGTCAGTCTTTCGCCCGGGAGAAATATCCCTGTGCCCTACAATTCGTCGCTCGCTAATGGCGGGCCAGCGACACATCAGCGCGTAGCTCAGTTGCGCCAGACGCTGGTACTGCGCATCGGTGTAGGAGGCATGGTCCGTCCCCTCCAGCTCTATCCCGATAGAAAAATCGTTACAGTCTTCCCGCTCCTGCAGGCAGGATATTCCTGCATGCCAGGCCCGTTTGGAGAAGCCCACGTATTGGGTAATCACACCTGCCCGGTTAATCAGTGCATGGGCAGAAACCCGCAGCCCATCCAGTTCGGCAAAGGCCGGGTGAGTACTGGCATCAATCCGATTGCAAAATAGCTCATCAATGTGCGCCCCGCCAAAGTGCCCCGGAGGCAGGCTGATGTTATGGATTACCAGGGCATCAATGCAGCAACCCGGGGGACGTTCATCCCAGTTAGGTGAAATGACCCGGCGCACATCCTCCAGCCAGTCGGCAGAATCAAATCGCATACCGTGCTCACGCGCCCTTGCGAAGACCACGCATGACCATGTCGTTAAGGCTGATGATGCCAATGATCTCGCCGTTCTCCACCACTGGCGCACGTGACAATCCGTGGCGCGAAAAAAGGCGCGCGCTGTAGCGGATGTCCATGTCAGCCTCCACGGCGATAACCGGCTTAGTCATCACCTCGTAGACGTTGACCCGGTCCGCCGGGCGGTTAGTGGCGAGCACCTCCCGGGCAATATCCGAAAGCAGGAGGATTCCGTACACATCGTGCTCATGAGACTTGTTGACTATCAGGCACTTGGCCTCCAGATGCTCCATGGCGTCCAGGGCCGCCTTGATGGTTGCCATACCGTCCACCCGATCAAAGCGGGGTTTCATAATGTCCCTGACAAAGATAATTTCCTCGTGTGCGCTCATAATTCTTCCTCCACCACGGTCGTGAGTTTCTCCACCTGATGGGCGACGCCCACGGCATCCTCCACATCAATTTGAAAGGCAATCCCCGCCCCCTTGGTATGGCCAAATTCCGCCACTACTTCGATGGTCTCCAGGATGTTACGGCTCAGGTGTTCTTCCACCAAAAATAACAACATGTCACGCTGGGTCTCGAGGCTCAGGCCAAGGAAAGTTTTGGACACATCTACCCCTTCGCCACGGGCGTGATTGATGACTGTAGAACCAGTGGCTCCGGCTTCCCGAGCTGCGTCCATCACGGCATTGGTTTTATTGTCGTCGACCAGCGCGATAATCAATTTGAAATGCATGCTGCACCTCCCAGGTTATTTCGATAGCTTCCGCTCATGGCGCCACTGGCTAAGCTGGGCATAGGCCAGAACCCCCATGATGGGAAACAGACTTGCAAAAGCAATAAGGCCAAAACCATCCAGCACCGGGCTGCGCCCCGGCACATGAGTCGCCAGCCCAAGCCCCAGGGCGGCAACGATGGGCACGGTAACAGTGGAAGTGGTGACCCCGCCGGAATCATAGGCCAGTGCAATGATCCCGCGCGGAACAAACAGCGTCTGCACCATCACCAGGATATAACCGGCGATGATATAGATATGTAGCGGGGTCCCGCTCACGATGCGAAAACACCCCAGGGTAATACCCACCGCAACGCCCAGGGCGACGGAAATTCGCAGTCCCGTTACGCTGATGGCACCACCGGACACATCCTGCGCCTTAATCGCCACCGCCAGTAATGAAGGCTCGGCAATGGTGGTCGAAAAACCAATGGCAAAGGCAAAGATATATACCCAGTAATAATCCGCCCACCCCAGCTGATCCGCGGCCCGCCCGGTGACTTCCTGCAGGAAATCAAGGTCAGTCAGTTGCTGGGCCATTAATTTTCCCAGCGGAAACAGCGCCTGCTCCAGCCCCTTGAGAAATAACGCGAGCCCGAGAATGACATAAACAACGCCCAACGCCACCCGCTTCAGGTTGGGAACCGGACGACGGATAGCAAAAAACTGGAAACCACCGATAATCACCAGAATGGGGAGTACGTCGCGGATCGTCTCCAGCAACACTTGCGCCAATTGCAGCAGAAAATTCACCGTCCTGCCTCCAGCAAAATGCCATACCCCATGACAAACAACATGGGGCTCAGAGAGGCGAAGGCAATCAAGCCAAAACCATCGGTCATGGGATTCCGGCCCCGGATACTGGAAGCCAAACCAACCCCCAGGGCGGTCACCAGAGGGACGGTTATAGTCGAGGTAGTGACCCCGCCAGAATCATAGGCGATGCCAATAAATTCCCGCGGTGCAAACTGGGTAAGAACAACTACCCCGATATAACCCCCGAGGATGAAATACTGGATAGGCCAGTCACGCAAGATCCGGTAAACCCCCAACACCAGGGAAGCCCCCACGGCGATGCCGACGGTCATACGTAACTCAAAGGCATAACTCGCCTTGCTGGCCAACTCATTGGCGATATAGGACTCCGCAGCGGCCACCTCGGCGGCCTCGGCAGCCACCGCGATAAGTGCCGGCTCCGCCACGGTGGTCCCAAAACCCAGAGCAAATGCAAACAACAGCATCCACGGCAAACTGCCCTTGCGGGCAAAGTCATAGGCTAGCGATTCGCCCAGCGGAAAGAGACCGATTTCCAACCCCTGGATGAACAGGGTAAGGCCCAGGACCACAAGCACCAGCCCGGTCAACAGGGCACCCAGATCGGGAATTGGCTGACGCAAGATAAACAGCTGAAAGATGGCAATGGTCAGGAAGATGGGCGCAAGGTCCCGAAGGCTCCCTCCCAGAGTGGAGAAAAAAGTTCGCACTAAATGCCCTTTTCCAAGCAGCCGGTCGGCCGATTTGCAAAAACTGGATTATTGTAACCGAAGCGCCCCATTATAGAGCTCCGGAGGCTTTCGCAGCAGCCCTCAACTGTTCTTTTTTAGCCCGCCGAGAAGCCTTACAATCCCTGTCCTACCCACACCGGCACCAGAACATGAGTAAAACCCCGTTACCCGATGACATCGCTGAGGTGGTGCGTCTGGCTCTCGCTGAAGATCTGGGCACAGGAGACGTTACCGCCACCCTCATCGCCCCCGACAAAATGGCCAAGGCTACCATCATCAGCCGTGAGTCCGCGGTACTCTGTGGCAGCCCCTGGGTGGATGAAGTGTATCGACAGGTCGATGCCACCACCGAGATTCATTGGCACCGAAAAGAGGGTGATCCACTGGTCCCCGATGAGCCGGTCTTCTCACTGCACGGTCGTGCCCGGGCGCTGCTTAGCGGTGAACGCGCGGCGCTCAATTTTCTTCAAACCCTTTCGGGAACGGCCACCACCGCCCACACCTATGCACAAGCAGTAGCGCACACCCCGGTCCGTATCCTTGATACACGCAAGACCATTCCCGGCCTCAGAACCGCACAAAAATATGCGGTCCATTGTGGTGGTGCTTATAACCACCGTATTGGCCTCTTTGATGCTTTCCTCATCAAGGAAAATCACATCGAGGCGGCGGGCTCTATAACCGCCGCCGTAGAACGGGCACAGGCGATGCGCGCGGATTTGCCGGTAGAGGTGGAAGTGGAGAACCTGGACGAATTTCGTGAGGCACTGGCGGCCGGTGCCGACATCGTAATGCTCGACAACTTCAGCCTGCCCGATGTCCAGCGTGCCGTCGCTCTCAACGCCGGACAGCTTAAAATTGAAGTCTCCGGTAACGTCCATCTGGATGAGCTAAAAAAAATTGCCGACACCGGCATTAACTACATCTCCGTAGGTGCCTTAACCAAACACCTGCATAGCATCGATTTCTCCATGCGCTTCCAGAAAAATTAGCCGGTAGCATCCTCGCCCAGAGTCGCCTCAGCCAGGGCGATGCCGGCAATGGCCCGTGCCTCACTAATCTCTCCCGTACGCGCCATCTGGAAGGCCTGAGCGAGGGGTACACGCAGCACCGTCAGGGCATGCTCCTCATCACCCGCCAGCGGGGCGTCTCTCAGATTAGTGGCGAGAAAAACATAACAGTGCTGATTGAGATAACCGGGGCTCAAGCTCATCCGCGCTAACAAACGTAAATTGCCGGCAAGCCCCGCCTCTTCCCGCAACTCCCTGAGTGCCGCCACTTCCGGGCTTTCCCCCGCATTGATCATTCCCTTGGGCAGACCCAGGGCACGCGCATCAATGGCACAGTGATATTCCTCCAGCAAAAACACATTGTGTGTCTCATCCACAGCCACAATGGCAACACTGTCCCCACCCTTGTCCACCACCTCACGTTCTACCAGCCTTCCCGAGCCCAGCTGTACTGCGTGGCGCAGGATCCGAAAAACCGCACCCTCAAACAGGGTTTCGGTATTGATGATGCGTTCGCACACGTCCCGTTTCCTCAAGTCATGGTGTGAAGTAGCACGATGCCCGTTACCACCAGCAAGGCGGCGAACATCCGCTGAACACCCAGCGGTTCTCCCAGTAATCGGGTCCCGATGTAGGCTGCGAATAACACACTGGTCTCACGTAGCGCCGAGACCTGTACCATTGCCCCGAGACTCAGCGCCCAAATGGCCAAGCCATAGGCCCCGAAATCCAGTGCTCCGGCAATCAGCAGTGAGCGCCACTGCCGCCGCAAAAAACCCTCTATACGGCCCTGCCGACGGTGCCAGGCGACCATGCCTATAGGCAGTGCGGAAAAGACCAGCAACCAGCCAATAAAACCGGCAGGGCTACCGGAAAGCCGTACCCCAATGCCATCAACTACCGTATAGGTAGCAATCATCGCCCCGGTAGCGAGCGGAAAAACGATGCTTTTCCAGTCCTCAAGACGGCTAAAGGCACCCCACATCAGGCTGATAATACCCAGCGACACCAGGGCAACGCCGATAAATTCCCCACCATTCAGCATCTCCCCCGCGAACACGGCCGCCCCGCCAGCGACCAGCAAGGGCGCGGAGCCACGGGCAAGTGGATAGGCAACGGACAAATCGGTAATTTCGTAGGCCTTGATGAGAAACAGGAAATAGACGTTGTTGAGGAGTGCCGATGCAATGATATAAGGCCAGCTGGGCGCGGCCGGCCATTCCCCAAAACCAAGCAATACCAGCCCCAGGGTCCCGCTGATAACGGTCAGCACCGCCATCACCAGCAAGCGGTCATCACCAATCTTGAGCAGGGTATTCCAGCACGCGTGCATCACGGCCGCGCACAACACCATCAGGACCAGTGCAGGCTCCACCTTAGCTAGCCAAGGGCAAGACGGACAAAGGGAGGCATCGTGCACGCACCTGGAGGATAGCGGGCTTAATGTTCACTCCTCTGCGGCGCTCGAGGTCAGTCGGTCATATTGCGACTGGGCCCGCTCTGCTTCGGCCAGCATCCACTCCCGAAACGCCATGATCTTGGGGAAATTCTCGGTTCCCTCGGGGCAGACCAGATAGTAAGAAACACTGGAACGCAGATGCGTATCGAAGAGCTTGATCAGGCGCCCGGCGGCAAGGTCGTCTCCCACATGTGCCGAGCGTGCGAGGGCGACCCCTTGCCCGTCCATGGCCGCCTGCAGCGCCATGTTGGTATCCGGAAAACGGGGTCCCTCGGTAAGCACCACGCCCGCTATCCCCACCTTGGTAAACCAGTGCTCCCAGTTGGGGTGTGCCGGTTCGCCGAGGCGCAACAGCAATGGGTATTTTAGTAATTCCCTGGGGGTAGACGGCCGCCCATGGCGCTCAACAAATTCCGGGGTACACACCGGGAAAACGTATTCCCGCAGCAAAAACGTGGTGTGAAGGCCGGGATAATCACCATCGCCCAGGCGTATCGCAACATCCACCTGTTGCTTGCGAAAGGACATGAAATCCTCACTCGTGGAGATCCATACGTCCAAATCGGGATAGGCCTCGTGAAAACGTTTTAGCCGGGGGGTCAGCCACTTGACTGCAAAGGACTGCAACATATTCACCCGCAGTGGCTCACGCTCGGATTCGTTGCGTAACGCCTCCAGGGTCACCGCCATACGATCCAGAAAACGGCCCACCACCGGGGCCAAGGCCTGACCATTGCGGGTGAGCGCCAGCTGACGCGCACGCCGATCGAAAAGTTTCAGGCCCCAGATGTCTTCAAGATGGCGGACCTGATGGCTGATCGCGCTTTGGGTTACATTCAGCTCCCGCGCTGCCTCGGTGAAATTCAACAGACGCGCTGCAGCCTCCAGGGCACGTAACGCAGATATTGGCGGTAACCGTTCCGACATAGACAAGACTCGCATGAACAAAAACTCATGTTATTGTTCTCAAGCTGTCCGACGAAGTCAATCGCCCGCCCTCAATAACGCACGAACGAAAAAAAACCGGTTGGGAATTAACCCCCAACCGGTTCTTCACTTCCCAACGAATACCGGAAAAATCCTACGCCAGCACTCGATACTCAGGGCTACTTCTGGTTCTTGTCACTGAAGCTTCGGAAGAGTGCCTCCAGTCGCTGTGTGATTCCCTTGTTGTGGAGCTTATTGGCCGTCGCCTTCGGCAATAGCTTCCAGGCTTTTGACTGTTGGGCCAGTGCATCCGCCAACATCCAGCTGTGGCGATATGAACGACCACTAAGCTCTTTCAGGGCCTGAATCTGTGCGGCACTAAACCAATCCGTATCCAGATGTTCGATCTTGTCTATGGAAACAGTCAGTGGCGAAACCTTGGCAAAGTCGAGCACCTGACTCACCTCCTTGCTATTCAGCCGGGTCTGCTTTTCAACCGCCAGCATCAGGGCACGGCCAGACTCAAAATCCTGTCCGGTCAAATCGACAAAATGCTCGCGCGATATCTTTCCCTTGTCCAAACGATCAAGGACCACCTCACTCATCTCAAAACCAACCGGTTTGTAGACCTCCTGATTGAACACGTTTTGCAGAAAATAGAGACCAACGAAACAAATCAGGGCCGAAATAACCGGGGTGACCATCCAGCCCGTGAAAATCCCGCCAAGGACATTCCAACGGATACCTCGCCCACCCTTGAGCAGGCCGATGCCAATAACCGCACCGATAACCGCCTGGGAACTGGATACCGGTACCAACGGGATGGTCGGCAAACCCTTGCCTGCGAGAAATGACTCGAGCCCCTGGGAGGCGAACAAAAAGAGCACGATGGAGTGGGCAACCACAACCACCCAGGCACCCACAGCGCTAAGCGGCATCAGGCCACCACCAACGGTCAGCATCACCCGTTTTGAATAGGTGAACACGCCCACCGCAATTGCAAGCGCCCCGAGCAAAAACAGCTGCTGCACGGAACTCAGGGTGACGAGGTCCATAAAGCGAAAGTCGGTAAAGGGGGATGACGGCACAAACACCCCCATAACGTTGGCAATGTTATTGGCACCCAGGCTATAGGAACCAAAGGCACCCGCCAACACCAGTCCAATACGCGTGTAGGCATCGAGGCGTAGCAAGTGCAACTTGGCAAAACCCAGCACCACGTGGGTCACCTTGTACAAGGCTGCGCCAAGCACTGCCGCAAGTACCGGACAAACGAACCAGGTGGTTACAATCTTGATCAGTGCCCCGGTATCAGTCACCGTTTCACTGTATAGATTCCAGCCGATAATGGACCCGACGATAGCCTGGGAGGTGGATACCGGAATACCCACCTTGGTCATGGCATAGACCGCCGCGGCAGCCGAAAAGGCCGCCATGAAGGAGCCTCCGAGCGCATTGACCGCACCGAGTTTACCGAGGGTATGGGCAGCACCTGCACCACTGATGGTGGCCCCGAGGATGACGAAGATGCTGCAGATAAGCGCCGCGGTGCCAAATTTGACCATCCGCGTGCCCACTGCCGTACCAAAGACATTGGCGGCATCGTTCGCTCCCAGTGCCCAACCGAGGAATAGTCCGCTGGACAAAAAGAATAGAACTGCGATTTCCATCGACCGCTCCCTTTAGATCGAACGCTTGATGGCGTAGATATTCAGACGATCGGCAACATCCTCAGACTTGTCTGCAATCTCGTCGATACGCTCGACGAAGGTACGCAGATGAAGTTTATGCGCGAGATCCAGGTCGGAACGGAAGATAGCCATCTTCAGTTTGCTGCTGATCTTGTCCGCCTCGGTCTCATAAAATCCAACCTTATGGTTATGGTCAAGGACCGCCTCAATGTTGCGGAAAAAGGCACGCGAGGCGAGCACCAGAGACTCAACCGTCAACACCGCCATATCACCTAGCTCAGAAAACTCTTCACGAAATTCATCGGGAATTTCCGGCAATTCAATGGCAAAACCCCACAGCGCTCCCTGTAACGCACCGTGTACCTCATCAGAGGCCTCCAGCAAACCCAATACATCACCACGGGATTCGGGGATCAGGGTTTCGGCATAGAGCTTGGTTTCGATGGCGCGACGTAACTCGTCTCCCTCGGTCTCAAGTGCATTGAGGTGCTCTTGGCGTTCAATAAAGCTCTCAGTGGCCCCTTCCTTCAGATAAGCAGACAAAGCCGTCTTGAAAATTACCGCGGACTGGGAAAGCTTGTCGTGGAAATGATCGATTTCCGCCTCGAGGGCCCGCGAGCGGCCGAACAGACCGGTCATCTTTGGAAGTTCCATGAATCCTACTCCTGTATATCTGTACGCCGGAGGCCGACCATTGGAAAAGGCGGAACCACGCAATCGGCGTGCAGTAGCTAAATAAAATGGTTTACGGCAGCTGTCGGCACCCGGTGGTGCGCGGCGGGGTCGGAGGGCATCGGGTAAAACCGCCCTCGCAAAGCATCGGAGGCTTTGGACATTTGACTATCTGTAGTTAGCCGGGCATTTTAGACGAACGCCCCTTTTTTATCAAGCTCGTCAATAGCTTGGAAGCCCTGTAGAAGACATTTTTTTCCATGTAAATAAAAAAAGCCCCGGTCGTGGTTGCACGACCGGGGCTTGGGGCCCTAGTTTATGACATTAGGCCCCTGGCCTCTTCGCTTATAGCAAGGAGGTGAACACCGGAGCGATCTGCTCCATCTCATTAATCAGCTG
>JAJFJV010000012.1 GCA_021773635.1 Gammaproteobacteria bacterium
GGTAATTGACGCAAACGTGTGGCAAGACTTGGGCGATTTTTCCCAAGTTTGATATTTCTCTGGCGATTCAACCACTTGATCAATATATTGCTTGCCCATGCAAAAAGCACATCAGAAGAAAGTTCTCGACGCGTTTCAACTCGTCCTCAGGCCTGTCGTAAAAATCTTACTCCGTTACGGAATCGGTTATAACGAATTCGCAGAAACCGTAAAAACAGCGTTTGTGGACGTAGGGAGCACCGATTTTGGCATTCGTGGCAGACCGACGAATATCTCGCGTGTAGCGGTTATGACCGGACTCACTCGCAAAGAGGTCCGAAGGCTTCGGACCAAGATTGAGAGTGGTGAAGATACGGTCAGTGTCAGGACTACACCCATCACCGAGATAGTTACTAGATGGCACTCTGAAAACGAATATGTTGACACTAATGGCCGTGCATCCTTACTACCCTTTGCTGGGGAAGTCGGATCATTTTCAAGTCTTGTAAAAAAGTTCGGTGGCGATGTCCCGCCTGGCGCAATGCGAACCGAGTTGAAACGAATGGATTTGGTTGACGAGAAGGACGATGGGTCACTATTGATTAAATCACGTGCGATGGTGCCACCGGATAGTACTGATAACCTTATGTCTTGTTTAGTGCACGGGGTATACCCACTACTTGCAACAACTGTTACGAATACTGAGCCAGACAAGGTTAGGGGCGAGGGCATGGCTCAATTTACCACTCACTCTTTGTCGATCTCCCAAGAAGACAGAACCCGTCTAAAACGTATCAGTTATGACAGATTGTCTGAAATGGCGGTTTCATTCGATGATTTGTTCACTACTTTCGAGTCATCACCAACTGGATCAGAAAAAGAAGGCAAAGAGTCGGTTGTCTCGGTCGGGTTGTACTACTTCGAGGAGATCGATCCACACGCTCGATATCAATGGTAGTTCGCGGGTATCAGACCGGCTCCTTGAATAACAACTGACTAACGTTTTCCAGAAACTGAGTCACGTTAGTTCTGATATTTTGCGCACATCGTCAATTGTGTAGCGTGAACCGCTTGACGTAACCCCAGTTCATCTTCGAATCCTTCGAATTTGAAAATTTGAAGGCGCGAATGACTGTCTGAGACGTATTCGCGAATTCGCTATCTAAAAGACCGTTAGTTATCAATCGGTTACATTACTCCGTTAGTGTGGCACCGTAACTTTGTCACCTTGCCACTTAACATAATGTTCGAAACCACTATAGGTGGTGCAATTCAACCAATTGTAGGCGGCTCAACGAAGTTGCATAGGTCGGCGACGCGAGATACTTTACATATTGTTCAGACGGTTTGGCCTTAAATGGGACAAGAAGTAAAAGACCACTTACGGCACGCGCTGTCGCTAATGTTGAAACCACTGGTACGCCTGTTGATTGCTCAAGGCGTTACTCACGCTGAGTTTTCAGAGACAGCGAAAGAAGTCTATGTGGAAATCGCATTGAGGCATTTTGAAACAGAAGGGAAGGTCAATAAATCAAGAGTAGCGATACTTACAGGTCTTACACGCAAAGAAGCCAAAAACGTCGTGGATCGAGCGCTGACTACGGATTATAAGGATAAAACACACTCCAGGCCCGCGAGGGTACTTACCGGGTGGTATTCCGATCCGGCGTATCAAGGACCGTATGGGATCCCATTGGAATTGCCGTACGAAGGAGCGGAGGAAGGTGCCCCCAGTTTCGTGGCTTTAGTAAAAAATTACAGCGGAGATATGGCCCCGCGGCAGATGTTAAATCAACTGTTGGAGTCAGGGGCGGTGCTGCAAGTAGATGATAGATATAAGGCGGTCAGCCGTATATTTATTCATAAGAAGCTATCAGCTCCAATTGTCGATAGGTTGGGGAGTGTCGGATACAGATTTTTCTCGACTGCGGCCAAGAATATCGACGCAGATAGGGAATCTGGGAAGAAGACGCTTTTCGACAGAATGGTGTTTGCTGACGATGGTTGTACGGATGAAGTTATTAGAATGTTTTCCGAGTACTTGTCCACTAGAGGCCAGTCGTTTCTTGAAGAACTAGATGTGTGGTTTTCATCTAGAAAGGATTTGAATAAGCCTGGAGTTCCACGAAAAGAAACGGGAGTCTACATGCTTCACTATGTTGAAGAGAAAGATGACCTTGGATCGTTGAGAGAACTACTGCAGGAAAGAGGAGTAGGTCAAGATTAAGACTTCGGCAATTGTACGAAATGTCTTTTGAAGCTGGCGAAGGATCGTTGCTTCCCAAGAAAGTACTTTGAGAGCCGGGGGTTGGAGTAAAAAAGTTAGGAGCGAAAAATGTTTTACGCAAAGAGCGCCAGGGCATGTGTTGTCCTGGGAGCGACGCTTGTTGCACTTGCGAATCCGGTATTTGCGGCTACGACTAGTAGCGCGACGGCTGGGATCGATGGCACAGGTATTGCTGGTATAGATGGGACCGGGGCGGCTGGTATAGATGGGACTGGTGTCGCGGGCATTGATGGCACAGGAATCGCTGGCATAGATGGTACTGGTGCAGCGGGTATTGATGGCACTGGCGCCGCGGGTATCGATGGCACAGGAATCGCTGGCATAGATGGTACTGGTGCAGCGGGTATTGATGGCACGGGCGCCGCGGGTATCGATGGCACAGGAATCGCTGGCATAGATGGTACTGGTGCAGCTGGTATTGATGGCACTGGCGCCGCGGGTATCGATGGGACAGGCATTCTAGGTATTGACGGCACAGGTATCGCCGGCATAGATGGTACGGGTGCAGCCGGTATCGACGGCACAGGTGTATTCCTCGCAGGCCCAGTCGATTCAGTCGACCGCGTAAACGGCGTATTCGAATCAATGGGGCAGGTCGTAATGGCCTCTCAAGATATGCTGTCGAGTCTGCGGGTTGGTGACTTCGTCTCGGTCGAGGGCTCACCTGTTACTTCTGGTTGGTACTACGCCGATTCGGTGAGTATTTCT
>JAJFJV010000013.1 GCA_021773635.1 Gammaproteobacteria bacterium
GATAGGGTGATATCCGGGTCTTTATCAGCCGGATTCCAGGTAGCGAAGCCCACGGGGAGGGTTCCTTACGCTGCGGGTTCGGTGAGGGTGAAACTATCGATAGTGAGCGGTTCGTTAATCACCAGCGCGGCAGTAAATTCAAGATCGAAACCCGCCCCACCGGTAAGCCCGGCGCTGACATCGATGCGCTTTTCCGTGGTGCTGGACACTCCGGTGTCCGTGCTGGTGATGAGCCGCGCCCATGTGGGCGTACCGCTGGCATTTGCCAGCAGATCTTCCCAGGTGCCGGCCTTGAGCCGCGAGCCTCCGCTGGCAGCCGCAAAAGCAGGCGTCGGCAGGGTGATTTCCGCCAGCAGCGTGCCGGCACCCACCACGTCATTCGGGCTGGCCGGCTGCGCGCCGTCGTAGATTTGCAGCTTGCCGCCATCGAAAATACTGCCGATGCCACCATCCAGCTTCTGGTTTCGCATGCCGGTGGATAGTTTTACGTTGCTTGCCATGATGATCTCCTATGCTGGCGCCTGAGCGCGCACGGTTTCATTCAATATCCAGCCCGGGAACTCCGACTGTGGCTGGACTATTTCGAGCACCCCGGCGTTCGGTCCTCCCGGGTTGGTGTTGTACCAGCGCATGATGTGCATCCCGCGCAGGTAATAATTTGGGGAGTTGTCCGGGAGGTGCTCCACCTGGAATAGCTCTGGCGCGCCACTAAAGTCGACGGAGCGCATTTTGTCCGGCCACTGAATGATGTCCAGAATTCCGGCATGCACTCCGTGTCCGATGGTGAATTGTGTCCGCTGCCAAGGGGCCGGGAAGAAAGCCATCACATCCAGCTCGACGTCCCAGTAAGTGAAGGCCGTCACGGGCTGGGAATCCAGGTCACTGACGATCCCGACACGTCCTGGAAAGCTGATCCCGGTAATTCTCTGAAACACACCCTCCTGAATGCTCATATCGCTTGCGCCATCCTGAGCTTGAGGCGACGGCCGTTGTCGTCGATGAAGGTGATCTTTTGGGCCCGCTGGACGGTGACGGTAACGCTGGGATCGTTAGGGTCGGCAATCACGACATCCTCGGTGGAGCGTTCTTCCTCGCTGCCCTCAAAGTCTGTGCCGTCTGCTGACTCGCTGGCGCGGCCTTCCGGAAACCGGACCCGCAGCACCTCGCGCGGGACACCAATGTGGGTGATGCGCTGGCCCTGGCGGGCATAGATCCGCACGGGCGGTGGCGGTATGGGGGGCAATCCGGTTAGTTGGCGGCCATTCTCGGAGACCAACCAGCGCACGCGGTGTGTGGGCACGTCGTAATAGACGCGCCAGGCACCGTAGCTCGTGGTGTAGCGCACCAGCAGCCCACCGGAGACCGGTTCCGCCGCCACGAAACGGCCACCTGGATGCAGCGCGGGCGGCGTGGCGGGCTCACCAGCGGGGTTGATGAAATCGCTCTGGTGCAGCACCTCGATGTTCGGGCTGTCGTGCCAGTACCGAATTCGCGCTTCATTGCTCCCGCTAAATTCCAGCGCCTCCACCTGCTCCGCCTCGCGGCGTCCCAGGTAGACGATCTGTTGCCCGTCGTACCCATTGGGCGGCACGAAAAACAGCATGCCGGCGAGGCGGAAGGATTGCTCTTCAGGCTCTGGTTCACTCGGCGGGTCGAGGCTCAGCACTTCCGGCACAGGGCCTGCCGGACCGTACAGGCGCACGGTAGCGAATCCGTAGGCCAGCAGTGGCGCCTGTTCTTCGTGGAGGCCGGGATCGCCGAATCCATGCCGCGCCTTCAGGGCATAAAAGGCCCCCCGTCCCTCCCGGGCATCCGCCTGGTCCTGCACCAGATCAAAGGGTGCCTCCCCCAGCGGATCGCGGAAGTCGAGGCGGACGGATGCCTTCAGCTCACTCATGGCCGCTTAGGCGCTGGCGCCGTCGGTGATGATGTCCGCCTGGTTGCCGGAGACCGAGTTGGCCCCGGCGGGCACGATGCGCTTTTGCCAGTACGGATAAGCCGCCGGGTGGGTCTGGAAGATCAGCGTGTCGCCAATGGCCCAGGTACCGCCCCAGCCATTGAAGTCCAGGGTGAAATAGGGCTTGGAGAAATCCGGATTGTTGGGCGCGAAATTGGCGCTGATGGTGCCGCTACCGAGGCTGCCGAGAGTGTCGCCCACCACATCAAAGGCCGTGGCGCTGGTGAAGGTAACGGTGATCGTCTCTTCCACACCGCCGATGTGATCCACCCCCGTCGGGTAGGTGGTGTCGTCGAAGGTGCCGCTGGCACTGCTGATGGCGTAATTGTCCGCCGTGCCCTGAATAGTGCCAGCATCAATGCAGCTCGCCACTTTGGTGGGCGTAGCGGCGAGGTAGGCGTTGACGGTGCCGGTGACCAGCGTCAGCGTTGCCTGGTCCGCACCCCATGCCACACCACCGGTGTCGATGGTGACAAATTCCTCGTTGGTACCGTCGCCGATCCAGACTGTATCGCCGTCCTGGAATATCGCATCCGCGCCCGCTTCGGTATCCACCACCACGGTAACCGCCGAAACTGCGATGTCAGCGTTGAGATTACCCGCGCCATAGACCCGCTCAGAGCCGGTAATGCTGGCCTGGGTGTCGCGCTGGGTAGCGGGGAAGATCAGCAGCCGATCATCGCCAGCGGTTTGCAGGGCGACGAAGATGCGGGCGGTTTGCAGGGCCAGATCAGCATCGTTGGCGACCTTGGCGAAGGCCTTGCGGTACTTGGTGCTGCCCGCTGTTCGCTCGGCTTCCGGAATATCCGGCCAGGCGTTATTTTTCACGTTGTCAGCAACAAGGACGGACGTTATGCGCCCCCCGTTGCCGCCGGTGTCGTTATTCACCGCCGCTTTATAGGTTTTCAATTCGCTGGCTAAGACTGGCATGGTGTGCGTCCTTTTGTTTTCTCGGCGGACATGGTCCGCCCTACGTCAATTTGTCCCGGCATGTAGGGCGGGCCGTGCCCGCCGTCATCTCCTACACCGTCATCAACCGGATCCGCCCGGTGTAGGTGTCGCCGTGGGGGAACAGTGGCTCGAATTCGTGCGCTGGCGGCTGGTGGTGGCGGAACATCACGGTGAAGGTCTGCGACCCCCAGATGAGGGTGAAGGTGGCGCCGGGCTGCGTGGCCATGGCCTTGAAGGCATCGACATCTGCTTGTGTTAACCAGCAGACACGCTCTCTGGCCTGCAGGGTGATCTCCCGCCCCTTGGTCACCGTCCGGGTGTGCACTACTTGCGCCCCACCGAGCGTTCGATCAGTGCTCTGGGCTATCCCAAAGGGTTCGTGCTCTTCCGCCCATTCAAGCGAATCTGGCAACACCAGGGTGCCGAGCTGCTTAACCACCGCGCGAGACCTCCGCCAAGGCATCCACCAGCCCGCGCACCTGGTCGCGCTCGCCGAACACGGAGAACGAATTACCACCGAGGTTTAGATTCAGGTTGATGGTTTCAGCCGCCACCGGTGCCGCCTCCACAGAGCCACCATTGGCAAAGTGGGCCGGGAGACTGGGAACACGGGGTGCGCGGGCCATGGTTAACCCATTCAGCATGTCGAATAGCCCTGCCCCGTAACGACGCACTGCCTCCTTGCGGATCACGAACTCACCGGATTCCAGCACCGCTGGAATGCGATCGCCACCGCCAAAGCCCGGGAGCAATCCGCCTCGTGCAAATCCAGGCACGGCCTTGCCACTGGCCTTGGCGCCGCTGAGGCTCGCCAACTGCCGTTTCAGCTCTTTAACCTTGGCGATTTCTGCCTCAAGGTTGCTCGATATTTTGACGTTCGGTTTTAGTTTTCCAATTGATGTCAGCGCATCTTTGAGTGATAGGGCGAGATCCTTCTCGGTCTCCAGGCGCTTGCGTAGCGCAGCAGTCTTCCCCTTCTGGGCTCCCGCGGCCTTACGGTTAACTTCTTCTTCTTTTTTGCTGATGTTTAGTACCGTTTCCGCCACCTTTTGCAGCGCGGCCATGGACCGGGTTCTGTTGGCTAGCTGACCAGCCAGCTGGCGAGCGCTCTCTACAGCTTGCCGGGCCCTATCGGTATCTACCGGTGCTTTTTTCGTGCCGAATTCCGGGCGCCCCTCCCTCTTTAGCTTCCTTCCAGACAGATTCTGCTCCGCCTCTCTGATCCTGCTGGCGAATTGTGCTTCCAGGTCTTTCTCCGCCGCAGCGGGAGAGAGCCCCTCGCGTTTCTTGTCGCGGATTTGATCCTGGATGCTGCGCTGTTCGGCAAACCGATTCCGCAGAATGTCCTTTAGATCGTCGCTATATTTTTTCTCCGACTGCAGCGATTCATTCAGGGCCTTCTTTGTAGCGGCGATTCTCTCGTTGGCGAGGGTCTTCACCTTCCTGCCTATCTTGTCCAGCAACTCAATCGATATCTTGGCCTTCGCGGCCGAGAAGGTCTTAACGAACAGGTCGGCCCGTTTGGCGTCGTCCCCCATCTTCGCGAGGACTTCCTTAAAGTTATCGTTAAGCTTTTGGAGGGCGACGCCGGTTGGATCCCCTGCCGCGGAGAGCAAGCGGATTTTCAAATCCAGCAGCGGCGTTCCCTTGTTGGCAAGCGTGCCGGGTTTTGCTCTGGCCAGGGCCTTTTTGGTGGGCTTTCCCGATGCTGCCGCAAACAAATCTACATACGCGCTTTCTATCCGAGCGAGTTCGGCGGTTTCCTTCTTACTCAGCTTGGCAATGGCGGCGCCGTGTGCCTCCGCTGCGGCGCTGCTCCCTGCTATCGCTTTTGCGGCGCTGTTAAAGCCGTCACGAATACCCTCCGCCCCACCACGGAGGTGTTTTGCGACCTCGTCGGCTCCCGCAAACTCGGCTGCGGCAGCAAGAATGCCGAGAGATTGAGCAATCCGCTTGCCTATGAATTCCACGAGCCCTGCGAACGCGGTTCGGATGAATTGAATAGGGGCTGCGAACGCGAGCTTCATATCCTCCGCGAGTCGACTGAAGAGGAAGCTGATGCGAATGATCGCCTTGTGCACCAAGGAAGCGAGAACGACCCCAAACCGTTCCACTACTGGAAACTGGCGACGCAGGAAGCTGCCTATCTCAAAGCCAACGAACAGGGAGAAGACACCCAGCATGGCAAAGCGAAGGGCTCCGAGCGCTTTGATTTGGGCCCAGGTGGCGGCTGCGGATGCGCGAAGGCTTGCAGTAAACAGCGTGATAGGGGCAACGCCTGCGCGCATGGCAAACATGGCTGTCTCTACTGCGAGACGTAGCTTCAGGAATGCCGTACCAGCAACGCCTGCAACATTCGCCATGCTCAGGATTTTTCCAACCACGGCGATGCTTATGACCTTGCTCAGGGTGAGCACGGCATCAACAAGCAGGTCTATATTTTTGGCAACCTCCCCTATGAATTTAGCAATCTTTTTGGATGCGCCCCCCGCGTCGTCGGCCTGCCCCACAAACTGCGTGAAGGCATTCCCCATCTGAGTGATGGCCTGCCCGATTGTCTTCGGTATCGTAGCGAATTCTGCATTTATGGCGTCAGATTGCTTGATGAGCGCATTCACTACGGCCTCGGCCGTGAGCGCCCCTTGCTCTCCCAGGTCCCGAAGCCGCCCAACGCTAACGCCCATGCCTTCCGCAATGGCCTGCGCCAAGCGGGGGGTTTGTTCCAGCACGGAGCGGAGTTCGTCGCCCCTCAAGGCTCCCGCGGCCAACCCCTGACCTAACTGAACAAGCGCGGCAGAGGCCTCGGTCGCACTGGCCCCAGACACAATAAGCGCCTTGCCGATCGTCTCTGTGACCAGAATGAGTTGCCCCTGGGTAACGCCGAGCTCCCGAGTGGCGCGGCCCAGGCGGGTGTAAAGCCCCACTGTCGCTTCGAGCCCGTTACGGGTTTCCTGAGCGATCTTGAAGAGCGCCTCCTGGGCCGCCTCGAATTCCTCTGTGCTGCGCGTGACCAGCTTCAGGCGGGCATTCATCTGCTGGTAGGTGTCGGCTATCTCTTTGAGGTTCGCGAGTCCTCGTGTGATCGCCGGCAGCGTAAAGAATGCCGCCGCAGCCGCCTGCATGTTGATCAGCTGCCGACTAATCGAGACCAATCCGGCCCGCGTACTCTTGATCGCGGGCTTGGTCCGGTCGTCAGCGCTGATGACTATCTTGACGTCATTATTCTTCGGCATGGTCTATGCTCTGGTCATGAGATTTCGAGACATCTTTTGCTTGCTACTCATCTCTCCGCTGGTGCCATTCTTCGACATCTGGCCGGATGTGATGTGGGGCATTGGCGCCATGGTCCTCATTTGGGCCGTGTACGGCATTGCCTTTGTGCGCTTGCTCTGGCGAGGGTTCCCGGCTTAGCCAAGCCCTTTGTAGATCCGCTGGAACCCGGCATCGTCGGCCTGAGATGCGCGCATAAGGGCCAGCAAATCCTTCTGACGCGCACCATCCTCTCTGCCAATCGCCTCCAAAAACACCTCAACCTGGTCGATGGTGTACTGCCTTACGTCCCGCCATCGATGGCCGTGGCTGATTAGTCGCTGGATGCTGCCTGCCCATCCGTCTTCGCCTTTGCGCCCACTCCCGGAATCAGGGGTGCGACGCGCTGGACGAAAAAACTCGAGTTGGCCTCGAACACGGCCACCGCCAGGCGAATAAATTCGTCTGGCAGAAGACCGCCAACCCAGTCGGGCTCCTTCCCGACCGCGATGGCCACCGTCCCGATCAAGGCATCACCATGCTCCGCCGCTATTTCAAGCAGCCCATCCTCCGGGGCGTCTCCATCCGCCCCTTGTTGGATTTGCGCGAGAAAAGGCTTGGCGGCAGCAAGAACCTTTGCCAACTGAGCCACGCGTAACGGGCTAACGGCTACGGTCTCGCTGCCAACCTCTACCTCAATGGGCTCCGGCAGCAGGCGCGCCAGGGCGCTCTCTGTGTCGCCCATCTACGCCTCCACCTGCGACCATTTCAGGAACTGCGAGAGCCCTGGCGTGGTGATGGCGGCGTCTTTGAGCACGTCGGCGGTGAGTTCCATGCTGGCGAAGTCGTCACCGATGGCGCCGATGTTCTGCCCCGGGCTGAATTTCATGCGGTGCACGTCAATCACCACGGCCTTGCCGGACTGGGCCTCGTTGAGGCCGTCCATCACCACCACGAATTCCTGCCCGGAGTTGACCATGGCCTCCACGGCGTTGAAGGCCTGGATGGTGTAGTCGATGAGCAGCGGTAAGGCGTCGGTGATGGCGCCGGCGGCGAGGATGAAGATGCCGGCCGGAGAGACGGTGTAATCCGTGTCCGCCACATAGGTGGGGGTGCCGCCGCTGCCGGTCACCACCGGGGCCACCGAGGTGTCGATGATGTTGGCCGTGCGCACCAGGCCATCCTTGTAAGCGGTGATCGCCTCATCCACCACCGCACTAGCGGCGGTTGCCGAGGTGGTGCCGTAGAGCGCCATGGCGATGTTCTCGGCATTGAGATCATGCAGCGTGAGGCTCGCCTCTACCCCAGTAATGCGGGTCAGGGTGTTGGCAAAGCCACCGCCGGCATTCTGAAAGTCCAGCAGCTCCTTTTTCTCCTGATTCGCTGTGAATTCGAAGGCGCTGATGTTGCCCAGCGCCCGCATCTTGGCTCCGCCGCCGAAGGGGCCGGCGTAGAGCTTGCCTTTACCGATAAACGAAAAATCACCCATTGGATTGCTCCCGATTTACAGCGGCCGTGGGCGCCACTTGATGTTCAGTTCCATGCGGCTGCCCACTGACGGCCGGAAAATATCGCCGTCGGGCTGGAATTCACCCGGCACGGCGGAAATCTGTGCTTCTGGAAAGGGGTTCGAGTCCACCCAGGCATTGAGGGCGGCACGAAACTTCTCCTCGAGCAGCGCCAGGCGGCGATAGGCCACGGTGTTGTCATCCGCCGGGCCATGCTCCCAGCACTCGACAAACAGAATCTGCTCGCCCGCTACGGTGTCGTGCTTGGTGGGGGGGGTGCTGCCACCACGCACCAGCAGCACAGTGGCCGCCGCCGGCACCTCGGCAGAGGCCCCGAGCTGGACCTTGACGCCATCCAGCGTGGTGCCGGCCAACAGGGCGGTGTAGAGCGCATTGATGATGTCCCACCAGGTGATCACAGCCCCGCCTCCCGGAGTCCATTACGCACGCCTTCGTCCACCAGCTCCTGCACGCGGGCATGCATTTTTGGATCTTTGGCCACGGGCCGGGCGAAGGGCTGGGGTTTGGTGCCGTGGATCTGGATGTGGCGAGCGATGGCCCAGGCGGTGCCACGCAGGGCTCTGGGCTCCGGGCTGTTGCCGAGCAGGCCCTTGGTCTTGACCCAATCCTGAATGGACTCCAGCGGCGGCATACGGCCGCCAGGGGCCCTGCCCTCTTCCACGAAGCGGGCGTAGTTGACGTGGGGGCCGATGCTGAAGGCCATGAGCTTCAGGCGGGTGACGCTGATGCTGTTGATGAGCGTGGACACTGCCTTGGGAGCCAGGCGACGCATCTCCCGGGCAATCTCCAGCGCAGCGTGGGAGAGCTGCCGATCCACGTGGCGGAAGATGGCGAGCGGCGCGCGCTCCAGCGCGGCTTCCAGTGCAGTGCCGCCCTTGATTTCGATGGCAAAGGCGTTCATGGCGCACCTCCCTGTGCGCCACCCCTGCGGGGCGGCCTTTGGCCGTGCAAATTTGATCCAGTCAAATTTGTCATCGGGTGGCACCTGCTGCAAATGCTTTCATCAGACTGTCGTGCAGGGCCTGGGGGGTGCCGCTGGCGGGCATGGAGCCCATGCCCTTGTGGAGCTGCACCGGTTTGACTGCGCCGCGCAGGGACAGCTCTTTCATGGCCTCGGCCTGGGCGCGGAGCAGGAGCAAGTCGCGGTTGGAACCGAGGACGGTGGTGTTGGCCGCATCCTTATCGATGAGATGCGGCGCGGTGTAGTAGAAATCGAAGGCGCTGCCGGCGATGCCGATCTGGGTGGCGTTGGGGGCCGGAGAGAGATGGATCTCTTTGCCGCCGGCGGCGCTGATCACATGGGCGGTAGGCAGACGGCCCGGATGCAGGTCTTCCCAGGGCTGGTAACGCTGCCGCTCGGCCTTACCCCAGGTGACGATATGCAGACTCACCAGGTCCGCCGGGGCAGCGTAGGCGGCCTGCCCCGGGACCAGGGTGAGCTGGCTGGTGCGGATGTGGCGCTGCACGCGAGAGAAATCCGCAGCGGCGCAATCGAGGTGGCGGCCGAAGTCGCCATCGTTCGCGGCCTTGAAAGAATCCGCAGCATCACCCAGGGAGACCTGGAGATCCTGAATCAGGGAAAAGCGGGACATGTCAGACATCAGGTCACCGCCTCAACCACAATGGGTAGGGATTTGGTCCACAGCAGGCCGGCTGGATGGGCGGAATCGTAGGAGACCAACTGGCCCTGGTACAGCCCCGGAGCAAGGCCTTCAGCACCCAGGGAGATACGCAACGCCTCCACAGCCACATCCTCCCGGATTCCTGCTACAGGCCAGGTAAACACCCCGGGATTTAAGTCGGAATCCAGCACGGTGGCGCCCAGGGTGAGCACACAACGGGTGATCGGGCCCAGCTCCTCCAGCGCCTTGCCATTCTCGGTCAACACCACATCAATGGCGTTGCCGTAGGGTGGATATACGATTTCCGCGTCCATGAGTTCCTAGACCGGCTGGTTCTGCTTGAGGTTGAAGGTCGGCACATCTACAGGATTGCCGTTGGTGACCACCTGATCCGAGGTTTCGTCGGTCACCGCCAACACTTCCGTGCCCACACTGTCGACGATGGCAATGTGCAGGTCCGGAGTCGCGCCACTGTCAGCATTGGCGGTGCCTGACTTGGCAGCCACTGCAAGCTGGCGGCCCAGCGTGCCCTGATTGCCGAGGGTGAAATCACCGGTCACCACCGCGATGGTGGCGATGGAATTGGTGAGCACCGTCGCGTGGCTGTCGCCGGCCGTGTAGGCCTTGAGCAAGCGCATTTCGTCGGCGTTGGTCTTGATGTGGCTCAGCCCGCTGTCGAGCACGTTCGGGTTGTAATATTTGGGCATTGTTAAATCCTCTCTGCAGAGCGCCTTGGGGTGATGCTGACAATCCCGCGGGCGGGGGTAATGGAGACCACGCCGGGGTTGGTGATAGCCGGCAAGCTGGTACCGCCAAGCCACACCGGATCAATAAATGGGATGGACAGCGCGTCCACGTTGGTGAGCATGTGTGTCTGCGTGAGTTGCAACGCCAGCGCAGCGGGGATGCTGATGGGGTCCGCAACCGTCAGCGCATGGGTCTGACCGATCCCGAGCACATCCACCGACCCCATGGCCACCGGCTCTGCCGGGGTGAGGCTATGGGTCTGCACGAGCGTGGGGGCATCAATCGCTGGCGTTGCAGCCGCATCCGCCACGGTGAGCGTGATGGATTGACCAAGCGCCAGGCTATCAATGGCCGGGGTTGCCGTTGCATCCGCCACCAGGGTCTGGTGGGTCTGCGTGATGGATGGCGCATCAATGGCGCCGAGGGCCACTGCATCGGACGGCAGGGCCTGATGGTTTTGGGAAATCGCCAGGGCATCAGCAGCGGGGGTCGATGCCGAGTCCTGAGCGGTCAGATTGTGCGTTTGGGTCAGTAGGGGCGCATCAGTGGCGGGCGTTGATTCGGCGTCCAGGACGATAAAAGCGGGGCCGGTGGTAGTGCCCTTGACCTGTACCGCGCCCTTGGCGCGTGCCTGGGCCCCGCTGGCCCCTGCAATCTGTACCGCACCCTTAGCTTTTTGTTGGGTAGCCATTACGCCGCTTGCGGGAATCCGCCCGCCTGCATGTTGCCCTCATCAGCGGGCGCGAAATAGGTGAAGCGATTAGCAAAGGTGTCGGAGCCGGACTTGGCCAGCCCAGATGCGGTCAGCGTTTCATTGTCCTCAGAGCCACCAGCGAGTAGCCGCTTGAACGTTTCTGCATTAAATACGATTTGGGTGACGTTGTTATAAACAGCGTTCATCCCGTAGGGGCCACCACCATTTGAGTCTTGCGTTGCATTTATCCCAACGCCACCGGTGCCACTAAAACCCTCAGCATAATTATTGGTAAGGATCAGCCCCAACAAATTGTTGCCGTGTGCCGATAGATCAATACCCTGCCCGGTGCCCGCCGATGACACGATGGTGTTGCCATCTATACACAGATTCCACGCGTTAGCGCCTGCGGCATATATCCCGTCGCTAGCCCCATCTATTGAAATTATATTGGAGCAGACGGTGGTTTCTTCATCGTTTACGTATATCGCAGAGCGCATAGTTCTCGATGCGCCCTGCTTGATATAGTTGTTAAAAATCCTTTTTATTTCCCCATTTCCGGCCAAAACATGGATTCCATCATGAGTGGAGTCTCCAACGTCATAGACATTGCACCCAGCAATGGTTCCACCGTTGCCATTGGTCGCTATGCCATGCCCATTTGAATTATTAACCTCGCAATTAACAACTGCGCCCCATTTTCCGACGAGCAATATTGCATCTGCTGATGGGCCGTTATGAGCATGCATGTCGTACCAGCAAATCCCGGAGCCGGCGTTGGTGATTGCGGTGTTCCCGTTGCAGTCAATTCCACCCATACCCCCGTCACCCTGTGACGATGTGTAGCCCTGAAAGATAAGCGGCCCTGTGTATGCCGGAGTCCCGTATGTGGCGAGCGAAAGCGCAGCAGTCAGGACTTCATCCGTCCCCGCCTTGACGTTAAAGCGGTCTCCATTGGTAGCGTTCCGTCCCGGCGACGTACCCACTTGGTTCAGCGCATATTGCAAATCCCCATAGGGGTCTCCAGTAGTCCCCGTACCGCTATCAGCGGCAATGGATGGGTCAACGTAGTAGTCGCTCGGAGGATTTGACATTGTTGCTACCCGACGATGTTCCCAGCGCCCGCAGCCTTGGAAATAAGCTGTCGTTTCGCGGGGGTGTTGAACCCCGCCTGCAGGGTTTTGATGTCTGTGACCAGCTCCAAAACCTCTTCCTTGGTGAGCGGCATCGCGCCAGCCAGCCCGGTGTTATTTGGAACCACGGCGCCCGCGTCCAGAGATGCAATAACTCCAGTGGCGCTGGCCTCATAGGTATCGTCGATGAGCTGCGCGTGATTGTTGGCCCGTGCCGCCTCTCCTGCCCACGGACGGAGCAAGGTCATAAAGGCATCAAGGGTTGCTTTTTGCTCTGCGGTTAGTGCGTCGTATTGCATGTCCTAAATCTCCTGTTTATTCCAGGTGGGCCACTACCCACCCCTCTTGAAAACGTGGGCCAACCAGGCTACCGCCGAGGTGCCGACGGCGGTCACGGTAACGATCACGAGCCAACCGCTAACCTGCGTCCAGATCGTGTCCCAGCGGGCGCGGTGCCGGCGGCGAGCTTCGATGAGGTCTTGCACGTAATCGTGGTGGGCACGATGGGTCTTTTCATCGATGGTGCGGCGATCATCGAGGACGCCAGCAAGCGCCTCCTCCAGATCGGCTCGCGTCAACGTAAGTTCGCACTCAGCCCGGGCGTTCATTGTTGAACTTCCTCTTCGTCTTCCCTGGCGGTGCCCACGGTGGTGATGATTGGGGCGCCTACATTTACCGTGATGTAATCCAGCGTGTTGACCGTTACGCCGCCGGAAAGCACGGCCACGCCGGCAAGTGCCAGCACGCCGATAATTGCGGCGATCCATTTCATGGGGCTACCCGGAGCACCAGGGCACAAAGGGTTTTATGGGCACGCGGGCGTGGCCGGATGCCAGCAGGGCTTTGCCCAAGTATTCACCGCCGGCTGAGATGCGGCCCACCATGCGGCGGGGGTAGGAGCCGTACCAGAGATCGGAGACGATGAGGCGGGGCCTGCCAGCGAGCCATTGCTCAGTGAAAGCCGTGGCAGCTCGGCCCAGGGCTTTTTCGCACTCGGGGACTTTCCGCTTTGAGTTCGAGCGGGTTTCCGGGGCGCTGATCTCACGCAGGCGGATCTTGGTGGTCTTGGTTTCGTCCGGGTAGGTGTGCATTTTCATCCAGACGGTGTCGCCATCCGCCACGCGCACCAGCTCGGACTGGTACGGGCCGAAGCGTTTGGTGGGCCAGGTGTCGGCGCGGACGGATGTCACCAGCGCAAAACCCACCAGCAGCGCAATAATCAGGGTTAAACCCAGGTCAATCAGCCATTCTTTTCCGTGTTTCATGCTCAACTCTCCCTATGCGTAAGCTCGATTCAGCCAGCCCTGGATGAACTCGGGGCGCTGGAGCGAGCGATAAAAGCCAGCGGCCTCGGATCGGATGGCCGGCAGCAGCTTCCATGACATTACGCCATTGATCGCGGCCAGTGTCTTCGGGCCGAGGATGCCGTCTTCTGCAACCTGCACACCGGCAGAGCGCAGGGCTCGCTGGACCACACGATGGGCCTGGCGGGCCCCCATGTTTACGGCGAGATCAAATACTTTGGCGGCGATGACCTGATTCTGGATGCGGTCATAGCCGTAGCGCTCCCACCACTGGGTTGCATACAGGTGGATGGCCTCGTCACGGGTCAATGCACGGATATCGGCCGCGTCCACATCGCCATCCTTGTCGAGATCCCCGTCCTGGTAACCGTCGCCGTCCAAGTCTCCGAGGCTGCTGAGGTAACTCAGGGAGATCCCGTAATTAGTGGCACCGCCCGGATCGGCCGGGTGATCGACAAAGCCACCCTCGTGGGTGAGCAGCAGGGAGATTGCGAGCGCGAACGAGGACATCAGATGCACTTCACGATCAGCGGCCCAAAGAAACCCAGCAGGGGCTCTTTAAAAACATCAGAGTGGGCTTTGCTGGAGAGGCGATAGTCCCGCTCTTTGTTGTGGTTGTGCATACGCGGATCGTCGCCTCGGTAGCCGGTGGCACCCATTTCGCCCCAGGTGTGCCAGGGCAGGAAGCGTGCAAAACGCACGGCGGTGTCTGATGGGCTGTGCCAGATGTGGACTTCTTCCACTTGATCGCCGGGCACGGCGTCTTTATCCAGCGCGGGGTTGATGTAGATCAGTTTGCGAAACGGAGCGCCCATGTGGCTGGCGAGATGCAGCAAGGCACAGCCGTTGGAGTGGCCGATGGCCACGGGGCGCGGATCGAGATCGCCATCATCCGCCAGCACGGCATCCACCAGTCGGGTGGCTATCCGGCGGTTGCCAAAGCGGGCACCCAGCAGCCCGAGCCAGCCATAATCAAACTCACGCACCGGGTGCAGCCAGATAGCGAGGGACTTACGCAGGCGATCGGTGGTGCCGGCACCGGAGTCCCGGACATTGAATCCGTGAACCAGCCAGACTTTGGGACGCGGGTGCGGCATGTGGTCTCCCGTGGTCCCGGAGCCAAATTGGCCCCAGGTGATCGGTTAGTCGTTCCCGGATGCGCGCTTGAGCAGCACTTCTGCGATGGCGGCGCTAAGCGTGCTACGTGGATTCTCGGAGGCTTCCTCTGCAGCACGGAGCTGGAGCAGAAATTCATCCGGGAGGCCGGGTAGCTCGGCGGTGATGTTGGGGACGGTCTCTGCGAGCAGATCGGCAATGGGGTCGATTTCCGCCGGGGCTTCCACTTCGGTGACCGGGCGCAGGTGCGCAGGCACGTGGTGGTCGGGCAGGATGCGGGTCTCACCGGGGGGAATCATGGTACTGCCGACAAAGAGCATGGTGGCGCCGGTGTTTTTTACGGGGATCTCGTTCGACATGGCTTTCTCCTGTGTTCGGTGGCGTGGCGAGGCTCACAAGGGGCCCCGCCACGTTCATTACCCGAATCAGCCGTTACTACTCGACCCGGTCGACACGCGCCGCGGCGCTGTAGAGCACCAGGGAGGTGTAGGCCCGCTTGAGCTGGGTGGGGGTGTGGAGTACCAGGAACTGATCGCCGTAGGCCTCTTTTTTGCCGGTGAAGCGGCCGTTGGCGTCTTTCTGGTTTTCCAGTTCGCCCAGGGTCCAGGGCTTGGTCATGCGTAGCCGGGTCTGGCCGCGCTCGCCGATGAGCGCCCGTTGATCCCCCATCCACAGCGCCGGGGCCGTGGTGCGGAAGTTGGGCACGTCCTTGATGCGGCCGAGGTTGCCGTTACCGGCGAGATCCGTCCCCGCCCGGATGGAGTTGGCGCCAAATTGCTTGGCCTGCTCCACCTGGGTCATGACGCTGCCGGACATGAGCCCGAAATTGGCCATGTGGAAGCGATCATCCTCAATCACCGCCTTACGCAGACCGAAGCGATAGAGGAAGGTATCCCAATGGGCATCGACCGCCACGGCGCCTGGATCGGTGTTGAAGGCGTAGACATTCGATGAGTAGCTGTAGCTGGCCGCCAGGGTGTCTCCCACCAGCGGGACTGTCAGCGCGCCCAGCTCGGTGACGATGCGCAGCTCGCCCAGGTTGTAGTCGAGGGTGTAGTAATTCCCCGCGGCCTGGGTGCCGGTACCGTCGTATTCCGGAATCGCGCCACCCTTGAAGGTGATGGTGACCGGATTAACGGTGCTGCCCACCTGATTGCCCTGCAGGTCGTAGACGCTGCGCGGGCGAACCACCGGGAAGTTGGCCAGGATGAAGACGTTGTCTGTGCCGTCGGTCTGGGCGTCCATGTTCTCACTGGCCACCACCACCGCCCCGAACTCGTCGGCGGCATGCAGCACCTCGTTGAAGATCAGACGCTCAGTGTCTTCGCCGATGATCCGCGATGCGTTGCGCTGATTCTCCGCGATGGCGTCCCAGTTGAGGTGGTTCGCCGCGGTGAGATAGCGCAGCTCGTCCGAGACCTCGAAGGCGAGCTTCTGCGGGGTGTTGTAAGCGGTTTCCGCGGTCTGGATGACGCCGGCGCGGGCGATGGATTGCCCTTCGTAGCGCCGGGCGCTGCCAATCCCTCCCGCTGCCGTATCGCGGTAGCTGTAGGGGATCATGTAGGAGGTGGCAAAGGACTCGGAGCCGGAATCGACGAACTGCAGACCGATGAGCCGGTAGAGGGCCTCGCGGATGACGGTGCGCTCCCACACCACCGGAACGGCCACGTCGGAGACGATGCCATCACCCGCGGCGAGATGCTTGTGCTCCTCCGCCAGGGCCACACGATGCTGGGGATCGGCATCGAACTGCGCCAATACACGTTCGGCGAAGGCCTTGTTCTCGGCCAGCAGCGTGCCACCGGTGGCGGCATAGCGGCGGGAGTCCGGCAGGTCGAGGATGCCGAGGCGGCGGTCAATTGCCTCCTGCAGCGCCTTGACACTGTTGGCGTCATCCACGGAGATGTGGACGCTGCCGGACGGGCCGGGATAGCCCATGGATACGAGCTTGGACTGGGCCACGAGATCATTGCCGAGCTTGATGGAGTGGGCAGCAAGGGCGTCCACCTGCTCGGGGGTCATGGCGGCGGTGATGAGATCGCCCGCCTCGGCGAGCATGGTGCGGCTGCCTTCGCTGAGGGTTTTGAGGCCCTCGGCATTTTCCAGCGCATCGGTGAAGCGTTTGCGGTTAGCGTCCAGGCCCTCGGTGAGCTTTTTGGCGGCGTCCAGGCGCTTGGTTTCCTGATCTTCCATTAGCTTCAGCACAGCGGCCTGGTCCAGACCAGCGGCAGCGCGACCGCCGGCACCTTGCAGTGCTGTCTCGAGGCCGGAGAAATCGAGTTTGATGGCGCCGGAGTCGCCGCCCGCCTTTTCAAGCTGTTCGGAGAGCTGGGTGCCGGTGGTGGTGAAGGCGGCGAGCAGGACCTTGGCCTGAGCCTCGTCGGTAATGCCCTGCAGTGAGGCCTCGAAGGCCTCGGCAAGCTGGAGCTGGATGGCTTCAGGCAGCGCTTTGAATTCGGCCAGGGTCTTTTTGAGTTTTGCGAGTAGTGCTTTCCACATGATCGTAATCTCCTGAGAGAGGGTTTTGACCAGCTCGGGGTGCAGCAGGGTCACATGCTGATCGCCGGCTTCGGCCAGTTGGACGGGGTCGAGGCGCTTGATCACCGGTCGCACGGTGAGCGCTGCCCCCATCAGGACGGGGCCGTGGGCCTCGCCTTTTTCGTTATCTTCAAAATCTTCGTGATATTCGGCGGAGAGGTACTGATAGCCCCGGCTCCTTACGGATTCGATGCCATAGGGGGTCCAGGCAACTTCGCCACGCAGGCGGTTGCCCTCGACAAATAGCCGGGTGAATTTTCCGGCAGCGCCGTTCTCTGGCTTGTGGGAGATGTCGAGGAAGATGTCCTGCCCGTAGGTGCCGGCGTCGAAGTTCGCAACCATGCCGAGCAGCATGTCGCGGCTGATGTCGAACTTGCCGTAGCGTGGATCGCTGAAATGACCGGTGCGGGTGATGGTGACCACGCTGGAGGTCTTGCCGTCGGCAAGCTGCACGCGGAGACCTGAGAGGAAGCGGATGGCTCCCTCCGGGGTCGCGCCTTCGAGTTTGATGCGCCGTACTGGTCTGCTCACATTTTCAGCCCATAAAAAAAGCCGGGCACCCTTTCGGGTGTCCGGCTTTTCGCTTTAGTGCGCTGGGGCAGCGCGCGTTATGCCTTTGGTTGGGTTAAGTATTAGGCGCTGATTGGGGTTTTGTCAATCTCGGCCGCTTAGGGGATAGTGACTCGGTCGGCACAATACGCATTAAGAAGGCATAAGAACCAGTGGCTAAATATACTTGGGTAGATCTTCATATTCCTGAAGCGGAGCTGTTTGCAGATCTAAACGGGATATTGGTCGATCTGCGAACCGCCGGTAAGTTTGCGCAAATGCTTCTATCTGAATTCCAAGCCGAAAAAACCAATTGGGAGCTTGTTGAGCCATTATCTATTGCCGCAACCGTTACTTATTGTCGAGCATTTTCAAGCGGAGCGAGGCATCACCTAAAAGTTAAGGACCTGGAGACACTGAATGAAGAACAACGAGCCTCACACGACTATATTCGCGCCTACCGTAACAAGCATATCGCCCATTCCTTGAATGAGTTCGAAGAGAATATCGCTAGAGCTACTTACTGCGAGGAACGCGTAAACGATGAAGGTATTACGGCGATCGGCTATGGAGGCAGCAAGGTCGTTAGCTTACACCCTGCTGCAGCGAACGCGATTATAGAATTAACGGGTACACTGGAAACCCATGTAAAAGCAAAGTTAAAAGTAGAGGCAGCACGCCTTTTACCCATAGTTAGAGGTATGTCTCTTGAAGATGTGCTCTCGGGTGGGCAAAAAGTATTCATCCCGTCTGGCACCAAAATTGACAAAAAAAGACAGCGATGATGTTGCTGAGATCGGCAGGATGATCGAGTTATGCGCAGGGCTTTCCAAGCTAAATCGCGGGCCATTTATTCACGGGGGAAATACCGCAACGGCACAGGCACCCAAGCCTTGCAGCGGCACTTGGCCTCGGCATGCGCCGCAAGCACCCGCACCACCCGAGATTTGATCACCAGGCCATCGAATACGGTGCGCCCGCAGGCACCACAGTGCACCGGGGTGCGGATGGGTGTCGGGGTGTTTTCAGCCGGCAGCATCCTAAATCAGTGCCTCGGGCGGAATACTGGATTCCAGATCGTCTTCGGAAACCTGTCCTCGCTTACCGGCTAGCGCCCGCTTCATCTCGGTCAGCAGTTTGCCCTTGTCCTCTGCGGAAATCCCCACGAGAGTCACATCCAGGCGGCCAAAGCGATCTTCATACTCCCATCGCGTCTGGCTAAAAATATCGTTTAATTCAGGCATCGATTACCTCCTTGAGTGCGTCCCGCACAAATCGGGTGAAATTAGGAGCAAGTGCATCCATATAATCGCGCTCGAAGCCGGCACCATAGTCCATCAGGGCAAAGACGTTGGCAAATGCCTCCGCCTGCTGCCCCCATCCCCGCCGGGCTGTGTAGTAGCTATTGGTGTGTCCACGTCCAATACGGTTTTTAGTGATGGAGCCGGCCAAGTCGCCCAACAAGGCGTCGTCAGTGTGCAGATAACGCACCTCGGCAAGCCAGGTGATGTCTCCATGCTGCTGCGCCGTGGCGTTTTGCACGGCGGCCACCATGCCCGGATGCGAATCTGGCGGTAATTTTGAGAGCGGGCCGGCGCCAGAGCCCAGATCACTACGGGCGCGGGTGGCGGCCTCTGGAACATTCCCCCCGTTTTGCATCACATAGGCCTGCGTATCCAGGTCCCGGGCGCGGGCAAGGGCTGATTGTGAGAATCTGCGGCCTCGGAGCTGCTCCGGATGACGGCGGCGAGCCCCGGCAAAATAATCCCGCTGCAATCGGTCCATGTGTTTGTTGTCGGCGCGCAGCGCATCGGTGCCGGCCGGGGCGGATGACCACAGGCGATTCACCCCACGCTCCCCCTGTCGATGCTTCCACAGGGCGATGCGTGTATCGATGTGATGCCCAGTCTCGTGGCGCATCACACCCCGACCCACCGGGCTGTCCGGGGTATAAGCAGCCATGTGGATACGGCCTCCCAGATGGTAGGCGCCATCACGAGGCTGCCGCGGGATCTCTTCCGGCGCGTCAAAGCGATTGACCGCGCGCTGGAGTTCTGTGGACTGGAACGTGCCGGCGGTTTCCCACTTGTGAAAAAAGGCGGTGTTTTGCCGGGGTGGGCCATCACGCTCCAGCGGGGCCGGCCCTGTTCCCGGGATGGGGTTGGCTGGAGGCGCAGGCGGGCGAACAGATCGAGGGGAAAGAATGGAGTCAACGTCGATGCCGCGGCGCTGGTAGCGCTTTTTCAGCACGTTCCACGGGGTGGCGATCTCATTTTCCTTGAGTATTCCCTGACGGAGTGCGCCAGCTTTTTTGAGGCTGCCCAGGACGCTGATACGGGTCTCCACCGGCTGCTTGTTCAACCAGGTGATGCGATCTTCCTTGCCCTTGCGATCGGCATCGGTGATCTCGTCGCTAAAAACCACTTCCACGAAGCTCAGGGTGTTTGGATGAGCCGGCCAGGGGTTGCGGCCTTGCGGATAGACGCCGGGGCCCAAGCCATAGCGATTGACGCGGGCGTGCATATCGCAGATGTCGCGTCGTGGATGGCTGGGAGAAAGCAGGAAGCGGGTGCCGGCAGTGTCCGGATGGGCAAAGGCGGCGGCCTGGTAGGCCTCGCCGTGGGCACGGTTGATTTCGGTGCGCATCAGCCGCAGGGCATTGGCACGCGGGCTGCCCTCGGCGCGCAGGAGATCGCGGCCAAGCACCCGGGCGATGCGATCCGCCTGGCTGAGGTTTAGTTTGTTGGCGAGATCCGCCGGGATACGCTCGCCACGGGAAAGCAATTCATTCACCGCCTGGCTGGCGGAGTGCCCCTGGATGACGTGACTCTGGATAGCCTCGGCCACCACTTCCCGGGCGTGACGGTCCAGCCGCCAGAGACGGTCTGAGAGTTGCAGGCCATCCTGGGCTATGAAGGAATGGGTGAAGCGTAAGGCATCCTCTGCGAGCTGGGTGAGCTGAGTGCCGATCGTCGCTGCTTCGAGGGCAAAGGGCTCGATGCCGAGGGCGGCGGCTTCGCGGGTGTGTTTATCCAGCAGCCCTTCGCGATCGCTACGCAGGACGTTTAGGCGAGAGGTCGCCTGATCCAGCAGGGATTGAAGTTCTTCGAGATGTACACGGCCGTCGACGGACTGGCGCTGGCGAATGGCTTCGCCAAAATCCTCCACGGCACGTTCATAGGCACCGACCAGATCCCTTTTCGCCTCTCCATCCAGGCGGTGCAATGCGTTGCGGGCACGCGCAGAGGCCCGCCGAATGGTGGCCTTGATGGCTGGGCGGATGAGTTGGCGGGGTTCGAGCATCAGAGCAGCGCCCCCTGATCGGGTGGCCTACCTTCGCGGGCTTCGCGGAGTTCGCGGCGGCGGGTGCAGCGGTGTTCGTGTTCTTCTACATAGTCGGCGCGGACAGGCTGGGATTCCGGGATGTTGATGTCTTCGATGCCGGCGAGCTGGCGGCGGAAACGGTAGACGGCAGTGTCGATGCCCCATTTCTGAGCGGTGCTCAGTGTGGTCTTGGGCTCATGCTCGGCGAGCCAGGCCATGGCACGGATGAAGCGCCGGGCCCAGGGGGTGAAGCCGACGCGCACTTCGGCAAGGGCCAGGGCGGCGGCACGTTCGGATTTATTCATCGAAGGCAGCCCTATCCCCCATTCCCGATGCTGGTGGCGCTTTCGCCCTTGGGACTGTTGCCGGGGGTGATGGAGACGCGGGGAGTGCCGGGGGGCGGGTTGAAGTCGTCGTCTTCCCCAGGATAGGGGTCGTTGTCGTTCTTTGCGGCTTCGCGTTGGGCGGCGACTTCTGCCGGATCGAGGCCGGCGGAGCCCCACACCATGCGCGGGGGTACGCCCAGGGCCTGGTGCTTGAGCGCGAGATCGGCGCGCTGGTTGGGGGTGTCGGTGCGGCGCTCGGCGAAGATGATGTCGAACTTCTCGGCATCGGGATTGATGCCGGAGAGCAGGAGCTCCAGCTCGAAGCCAAGGCGATAGACGTAGGCCAGGGTGTCTTGCAGGGCATCGAGTTCGTCGAAGTAGTCTTTTTTCAGGTCTTCGAGGATGTCGCGGTTGATGTCTCCCACATAACCAAACAGGCCGGCAGGGGCCGGGGCGCCGGCAAAGAAGGTGTCGAGCAGGTGGGCGACGTCGGCGATCTGGTCAAGGTTGGTATCGCCCTGGATGGCAGTGACTCCGCCTTTTTTGTTGAGGTAGTAGTTGGTGGTGATGCTCTGTTGGTCGGCTTCCACCTTTTCGCGGTATGCCTCAAGGTCTTCCGGGCCGGCACCTTCAAGCACGTGGGCAGTGCGCAGCGGGGCGCGCTCGCGACGGCGGATGACCAGGTCTTCCTCGGTCATGCGGAGTTTTTTCCAGACGCTGCGGGTGGCATCCAGATACGGCCGCCCCATGCTGCCGAGATCGTCGTAATTATCTGGAGTGAGGCGGACCAGGGAGAGCTGCCAGAGGGCGAAGCGAGCGAGGGGCTGGCCGGTGGTTAGGTCGTATTGGGTATAGGCGTTTTTCGGGTTTTTGAACAGGCCGTTGGCCTCCACTTCCGGGAGGATGGTCTCGGAGGGCATGCGCACGCCGGTGGCCACACGCTTGTCCGGCCCGAGCACCCATTGCATGGGCAGGTTGCCTTCCATCATGAGGCCGCGCATGTCGGACTCTAGCTTTTCAAAGCGGTCGAGCTTGAGTCGCCGGGCAAAGCGCTGCCAGGCGCGGTCCAGATGTTCGTTTCTGCCGGGGTTGTTGAGCCGCAGCCCGCCTTTGACGGCGGCGCGGGCGGTGCGGGCATGGATCTTTTTTACCCGGCCATCGTTGGCATCCATGCTGCGGATGTCGAGGATGCGGGATCGGACATCGGGGTCCACCCACATGGTTCTGTAGAGGTATTTGGTGGCGTTTTCCGGGGTGGGACGTTGGCCGATTTCGCTAGTGCCGGGAGATGATTCTCCGGGAAGCAGCGGGGGCTGGGCTTCGATTTCCGGCTCGGGACTGGCGGCGGGGGCGCCGCCAAAACTCGTACCAACACGGATCAGTAGGTTGCCGAGGATGCTCATGCTGTTGCCCTCTGTGGAGTGGCGGCAGGCGCCAAGAGCTCCGCGCGGGTCTGATTGCGGAGCAGGATAACGGTGGTGGATGACGCGGCGCCGCGGGTGACCAGGCCCCAGACGGCGGCCATGGCGGCATCAAACAGATCGTCGCCGACTTTCTTGTCGGCCATTTTGTAGCTGGCGTAGCTGGTACGGGTTTGTTCGGCCACGATGTTGCCGAGCTGTTGCACCAGCAGGCGGAGGCCCGCGGTGATGAGGTCGAGCGGGTTCTGGTCGTCGAAATAAGGGATGGCGCCCTGATTGTTGTGAAACACGGATTTCAGGGCCTGGGCCATGGCGTGCTTGACCATGCCCTCAAAGCGAATGGGTGAAAACGGCCACTCGGGCCAGGTGCTGGCGGTGGAATCACCGTCGCCAATGGTGCGGCGGTCGATGGTGGTGAGATTGTCGGCAAACAGTTCGTCGTTGAGCTGGGTGAGCATGCCGACGCCGTAGGCATCGCCCAGAGCTTCGTCGGGCTGGAAATACTGCCAGAGGCCTTTGAGATCGCGCTTGACCACTTGATCATCGGCCCCGGCTGGCCAAGTGCGAGCATAGATAAAGCAGGTATAGTTGCCGATCTGTTCGACCACTACCAGGGCATGACGGGAGGCGTAGACAGATTCACCGTGGCCACCGGCATCGTAGCCGAAGCTGATGAGGCCGCGCTTTTTGTAGGTGGCGCCGGGCAGCGGGTCGGCGAGTTCAAGCCCGGAGTCGAGGCCGGTCTGCATGGCGCGGCGGATGTGGGTCTCCCAGATGAGGTTGCGGGCGGAGACGTTGATGCACAGGAGCTGGCGCAGGTATTCATCCGGCGAGAGCTGGAGGCGCATTTCGTCCATCACGGCTTTGTTGAGGATGCCCATTTCCAGGCCGAGGTAGAGGTTGATGGTGGGGAGTGCTTGGTAGCTGTCGCCAGCGAGCAGGTCAGTGAGGGTGTCGGCGCCCTTGAATACGCCGGTGATACGGATCTGCGGGTCGTTTTTCGCATCATCGCCGGCACCGAGCCGGCGGGTGGCTCCCATCATCAGCAGAAACCGGGAGAACAGGCGCTCGCGGGGCATGTCATCCACTTCTTCGAGGGATGCCGCGGTCATATCCCCGCCGTCTACCTGGGCCATGATGCCGTAGGCCCGCACGATGGAGCGGTTGGCGAATTGGTAGTAGGTGTCGGAGAGTTGCTGGCGTCCGGATTTGTTGTTGATCCAGGCGCTGAGGATCTGGGAGCGGCGGATAGCGTCCAGGTGATAGCCGAGATTCACCAGCGCCTGAGCCTCGCGGGGCGCGACGATGCCGAGTTCCTGATCCGCGTTGGTGGCCAGGTACTCCAGCAGATAAAGCTCTTTGGCCACGGTCTTGCCGGTGCGCCGGCAGGAAAAGTCGATGGTGTTGGGATGCTCCCCCATCTCCATGAGCTTGAGCACCTGGGCCGCGTCCAGATCCACGTTGTGCACGTGCTTGTGCCAGGCAGCGTGATCACCGGCATAGCGCATCACCTCCCGCTCCGCCACATTCTGCATGCGGATGCGCTGGGCACGGTTGATGCGTTTAGGCATCGGTGGGTGCGCCTTCGTGCTCGATCAGGATGGGGTCACGTTTGGTTTTTTCCTGGCTGCGCTCAATCATTTCGCGCATGCCCTCCAGGGCGCTGGTCTGCCGGCGGGTGTGGTCCAGAAGGTTTTCGCGGCCTTGCTGCTGACCCGCCAGATGCCCCTCAATCATGTCCTGCTCATCCCGGCCTTGCGGAGTCATCGAAAGATCGCCCAGGGCCATGTTGTTCTTGGAAATGAAGTCGATGAGCGGGCGGAGTAGAACGTGGGCTTTCAGCTCATAAATGTTGTGGACAGCGCCACTTTTATCCGTCCATTTCGCCAGATAGGACTTCCCTTCGTGGTGATACCACTGCAGTTCCTTGATTCGTGGACCGCCATCCGCCGCAATAGTAAAAATCATGTCGTTGATCAGTGCCTGCAGCCCGGCCTGGGTGTCGCCGCGGAGTTCGTTAAGCAGCACGGGGTCGCCGGAATCAAAAGCCACGTGATGGCGCATGAACAGCTCCATGCGTTTCAGGCAGGCGACATGCTCCGCACAAGTGGTCTCTAGGTACTCGCAACCCTCACAGTGCGGATATTTGCCCGGGCGGGCAGGAAAATACGTGGCAACACGGGCAGAAAGGCCGTGCTTCAGTGCATTGAAACGGGTGCGGATGGCTTCTTCAGGGGTTGGATGGCCGTCGAGATTCGCGGCAGATATGGCCTTCCCTTCCGGCGTTCTGGGTCCGGTAGCCAGCGCCCAAGCCTTAAAAAGCGCCCTTTCCCACGCCGCCTGTGGGGATTCTTCCCCGCAATCCGGGCATTCAGCAAAGTAAGCGTAGGGGTGGTGGGCTAGCTCTGGAGCATCGTCAACCCGAGCGGGACGCGCCTGAAACCGTGCGCCGCAAGCGCCACAGTGGAAATTTATTGAATCCTTCGCGCTGTCTTCTGGCAAGCCCGTCTCCGGGCCCACAACGGCATCGGCGCGTTAAGCGTCTTGGTACGCAGTAAGGATCGCCCGGGGAGCCAATTACACACCGTACGATCCTTGCTGAGAATCGTCGATGCAGCCCGCCAGGCGATACCCTTCAACGGTGATACCAACCTGATTTGGTGAGATGGGATGGCCAAAAAAGCCCTGCTCCCAAATTAAGGTTTGACCGCGACACGGTAGGCGCCCGAGGCCTGGGCCGCCTCAAAGGCCTCATTGGCCTGCTCCAGGGGAAAACTTCGGGAAACAAGTTCACTGAAGGGGAATGCCCCGGCATGGGTTTCGGTGAATGCCAATGCAGTGGCCAGGTCTTCGGGCGCGTAGTTGTGAACGCCCACTATTTTCGTCATGCGCCGTACGAGGGTTTCCGCGTCAAGTGGAATCGGACGACTCGGGTGCACGGCTCCGATCCAGACACAGGCGCCACCGATGCGCAGGTGCGCGAGTGAAAGCTCCATGGCGTTGGCCACACCGGTCAGGTCCATCGCCAAATCGATGCCGCGACCATCAGAGGCTTCCGCAACCATCTCCTCCAACACTTCGGGGGACTCTCCGACGCGGAAGACCCGGGTTGCGCCAAAACATCTGGCCTGCTCCAGGCGACCCTCCTGAACATCACAGACAATTACCTCGCGCGCTCCGTCCGAACGCGCCATGGCCGTCGCCATCAGTCCCAGCATCCCGGCGCCGATGACGAGAACCGACCCGCCGTCCACAGGCATTCCCGCGACTCGAAAGCCGGCCGCCACCGTCGCGGTCGCGCAATTTACCGGGCAGGCGATCTCATCAGGCAGCGTATCGGCAACCTTGAGAATCGCCGTCCCCGGTGCAAGGTGACAGTATTCGGCAAGGCCACCGCTGAAGGGGTGATCGTCCGAAACCCGTTCGTGACCGTACTTGAAGAGGCGCTCACATTTCTGCGGCAGGCCGTTTTTACAATAGAAGCAGACCCCGCAGTTTGCGGCAACGGTCCAGGTGACACGGTCACCCATCGCCAACGCTTCCCCGTGCCAATCACGCGGGGGGTCGACCTCGGCAAGACGCTCAACGCAGCCGATGATCTCGTGTCCGAGAATGGTGGGAGTCGGCGCTGTCCGGCGCCCAAAGAAGGTCCCCACATCGCTGCCACATAAGGTAGAACACGTCACCCGTACCAGCGCTTCTCCTTTGGCGAGCGTGGGTAATACAAATTCAGCGGGCCGCAACGGTTTTCCCGGCCCGTCAAAAATCATGGCTTTACCGGTTTCATTCATAGACGGAAATCTGTATCCACGCTGTAACGGGGACAGTGGCTTTTATTGGTTGATGCGGCTGTCAGGGCCCCTGAAGGTCATGCTCAAGAATCTCTGTGTAGTGATCCCGAAAGCTGGTTAACTGCCTTAATGATTCTGCGCTGGCCGTTTCACCTGAAACCGCCAATTCGCTGTTAATCATCTGTAACTGATTTCGGTAAAAAATATTACCAGCACCCGCATCTTCCTTAGCAAGGTATTCCACTGCCGGTGAAAAATCCGTAACCAGCGGAAAGCCGGATTCGGATACATGCCAGAGCTTTTCCGGAGTCATTTCCATCGTATTCATGAGGTGACTGTCAATCAGCTGTTCCGCCACATCACACTTGGCCGTGGTCCGGAGCCACGCATCCCGGTCCTCGGCCACCACGATGCGCGTACCTTCGAACATCAATGGGGCAGACGCCTCGAAATCGCACTCTCCATCTTCTGTGCTGGTGATATATCTCCGGAAAAAATCCAGCGCCTCCCCCTGAAAGGCCTCGGGCACGGTGCCGTCGAGGGGAACTGTCTTACAAACAGAAGGCCGGCGCTCGTAGATGGAGCAGGCTTTATCAGCCAGGGCGGGGCAAACGCCCTGCTCAAGGCTCACGTGTTCTGCAATGACCGAGACAAACAGATCGAAGGGATAGATCGGATGACGTGCTATAAATCGATAGTGTTCACGGCAAAAATCCTGCATAGCCGCGGCAAATTCCTTTTTACGTGGTGGTGAAAGGCGAAAGCTCGAGCCACCATTCCAAGCGTATATACCATCGGGATCGCGCGGGTCTGCAATGACGTGGGTACGAAAACGAATCCCGGGGATAAAAATATCTGAAAGCCCGTAGGCCTCGGCAAGGCGCATGCCCGGAGGCGCGTTGCAACAACGACCGCAGGCGGTACAGGAAAACCGAAACTCACTTACCACAATGAGCTAAAGGGCACGCTGCTGCATCTTGTCGTAATAGCGGCACATCACATAGTCGACTATCTCCTCTTCCATAGCGAGAAAGTCCGGAGACCGTCGGGCATCAAATTTCAGTCCGTAATAAATACCCTTGTCCTGCAATTCGCGATTGTGGATCCAGGCCGCCAGGTTTATTGCCGCCATATTGGGCGGAAGGCCAAGAGAAATCTCGACGAACTGATTGTCACCCATGGCCTGATCGGTACTTGGCGCCGCCATAGCCCCCATTCCGGTCGCGGAGATATTCATCAGCCGGGCCGTACCCACGTTGCGCACACCGGTAGAGTCCGGGATGCGCAGCCCCACGTCGATCGGACTTTCGTTTTCCGGTTCCACGGCACGATACGCTCCACGGCGATTAAACATCTCGTAAAACTCATGGGGAAACTGCGTGTCGGCGTTCCCCTGCCCCTGGAAGTGAAAACTGTAATCCTGCTCCGACTCACGCTCCTTCTTGCCAACCACGGTGGCTTCCAGCTCAACCGGGGCACTGAAACGTGATGAGGAAAGCGAAAGCTTGACCCGCTCACCAATCCCGAGGGCAATTGCCTCGTTGCTCGCGAAACGGGTACCTGCCCCGTCCACATTAATATCGATAACCGCCGCCGCAGAACGCTGGCCAGACGGGGTTTGCAGTGTTACCGCCATTTCATCAGCAGAATCTGGCGTAACACGGTAGATCGCACGACGCTCCTGTTTACTCATCATCCCCTCCCAAAAGAATGAACTGATTCGTTAATTATAGCCCCTCACTCCATTGCCATCTCCCGGCAATTACTGCGCGAGGGGCTAAAGAAATATCCCTAAACGCCGCTCACTCGCCAGAGACCCACGGGATAGCTATAAACATCATCTCGGCTTGCAGTGGGATTTCACGGCTACCTGCCCTAAACTGAGACACTGCAGGGAAGCATACCGTTGCTTAGCCAAAGTGGCTAAAAAAGGAACCAGTTAAGATGAAACAGCCCATATCGGATTCCCGCCCCCATACCGGCGATTGGGATACAGCATCAAAGGAAGAACAGGAGAGCCGACGCATCAGCGACAGCACCATAGATACAGGAAAACTGCGCGCCGTCAGGCGTGCCGTCAGGCTTGGCTCATCCGATACGGCGACTGATTCGGCAACACCACCGGGGCCAAATGCTTCGACAGACTCCGTACTTCCACGGCTGGCTAAGCTGGAACGGCAAAATCTGCTGATGAAGGTGCTGGTGGGTTTTCTCGTTCTGCTCAGCGGCTTCCTGGTTGCTGATAAATTTGTTCCGGCCAGCGCCATCGTCAAGCAAACCCTGGTCGAATCAAAGCAATTGAAGCTCATGGACAGCGATGGCAATCCCCGGCTGTTTTTGCGCATGTATTCCCGCGTGCCGGTACTTCAGTTACTTGACCGCAACGGCAAGCCACGGATGTCTCTTGGCATGCGCTTTGACGACACCCCGTTTATCGATCTATCCGATAAGACCGGCAAGACACGCGCCACCTTTGAAATGACGGCAGAGGACAATCCTACGCTGGTGTTATTTGACGAAAAGGGCGAAACAACTTTCAAGATCAAGTAATTAATTCGATCGCAGCGTCTTTCCTGCATGGGCTCTCGTGCCATGGAGGCACACCACCCGCGTGACCATAACCACACGGTGTCCCGGCCGAGGAATCTGTACTGATATGGCAATTTTTAAACGCGCCCACAACGCAGCCGTCCGTTTCCTTATATTCCTTCTGTTTATCAGCCTTAACGCCTGTGGTGATGGTGTTGAGGAGCACTTGAAGAATGCAGATAGCTACCTCGCCCAGGGACAGTTGCGCGAAGCCGTCATCGAGCTGAAAAATGTCCTGCAAAAGGATTCCGAGCACCGTGATGCCCGCTGGAAACTGGGTAATGTTTATCTGCAGCTCGGCCAGGGTGCGGCGGCAGCCAAGGAAATTCAGCGCGCCCGGGATCTTGGCTACGCAGAAAGCGATCTTAATCCGGCCCTCCTGAGCGCCCTCCTGCTCCAGGGTAAATTTGAAGAAGTTCTCGGACGACTGGGAACCCTGCGGGAAGCGCTGGATGAAAAAACCCTGAGCCTGTTCCGTGCCCAAGCCTATCTCGGTCTGAATCAGCAAGATAAATCCCGCGCCGCTTTCAACAAAGTGCTGGAATTGGAACCAGAAAATCCGGAGGCGCAGAGAGGGCTGGCGGTCATTGCACTGAGCCAGCGTAAATTCAAGGAAGCGGAAAAACAGCTGGAACACACCCTGGAGGTCTCCAGCGAGGATGTCCAGGCCTGGCTATTGAAAGGTGAACTCGAATTTTCCCAGTCCCGGTTTGAAGCGGCAAAGGCGGCCTTCGAAGCAGCCCTCAAACTATCCCCCAATAATGCTGGCGCGCGGCTGGGGCTGGCCCGCAGCTTCCTGGCACTTGAAGATACCGGAGCGGCCGAAGAACAACTGGCCGTACTCGGCAAAGCAAGCCCCAAACACCCCTTGGTCAATTATCTGAAGGCGGTAGCAGCGCAGCAGCGACGAGATATCGATGGCGCCCAGCAGGCACTGCGCGAAGTGCTTAGCGTGCAGCCCAATCACATGCGTAGCCTGTTGCTGATGGGGGCTATTCATTACCAAAAGCGTGAGTTTGATCAGGCCAGCTCTTTTCTTGAACGCTTTACTACGGCCCTTCCCGGCCATGTTCCAGCACACAAACTGCTGGCCGCGGTACAGATGGAACAGGGACAAACTGCGCAGGCAGTGAAGACCCTGCTTGCCGTCACCGGAACCGAGACTAAGGATCCCCAGCTACTGGCCCTGCTCGGTAGCGCCTACACCAGCAACCGGGAATTTGCCAAGGGCGCCGAGTTTCTGGAAAAAGCGGCCGCTCTGGCGCCGGATGCGGCGGCTATTCGCACCCAACTCGCTATCAGCCATCTCGCTACCGGCTCGGCGGAACAAGCCGTCAGTGAGCTCAAGTCAGCGGTAAAAATCGATCCGAAGTTTCACCGTGCCGATATGCTGTTGATATTTACCCATCTGCGCAATCGGGACTTCGATAAGGCGCTTGTAACCGCCCGCACCCTCACTGAAAAACAACCGGAAAACCCTATTCCCTGGAACCTTATGGGTGCCGCCTTTGAAGGAAAAAAAGACAAGGCTCAGGCGCGCGTGCAGTATCAAAAGGCACTGGAGATAAATCCTGACTATGTCGGCGCGGCACTCAATCTGGCCCGTATGGATCTACAGGATAACAACCCTGCGGGGGCACAAAAGCGCTACGAAGCCATTATTGCCAGGCATCCTGCCCAAACTATCGCGCTGATGGGGCTGGCCCGGATCCATGGCCAGGCAGGCCAAATTGAAAAAGGCATTGAACTGCTGCAACAGGCCAGGCGTGGCAACGCCCGGGCCTTGCAACCGCGGCTCATGCTCATTGCCGGGCTGCTCCAGCGTGGTCAAGGCGAGGAGGCTCTGGTTATCGCCGAAGAGGCCCGTAAGCTTGCCCCGGAAAATCCGCTGGTTTTGCTTAATCTAGGGCGCGCACAACTCGCCAACGGCAAGCGCAATGATGCCCTCGCCACCTTTAGTGGCCTCACCGAGCGCTTCCCCGATGAAGCCGAGGCACATTTCCACCTTGCCCTGGCCCAAAGCCGGGCCGGAGATGCTGCCAATACCCGGGCCTCACTGGAGAAAACCCTGAAGTTGGCGCCGGACAATCTGACCACCCTGATTGCCCTCGGTAACCTGGAACTGCGTACCGGCCGACTTAAGGAGTCCCGGCTAATTGCAGCAAAAATCCGAAAACTGGCCCCCAAGGCAGCTGCCGGATCGTTGCTCCAAGGTGATATCAATATGGTAGAGCACCAACCTGCGAAGGCGCTGGCACTCTACGAAGAGGCGTTGGCTCTGCAACCAGCGGGCACCCTCGCCATCCGCCGCTACCATGCACAGCGCGCCACAGGCAAAATCATGGAGGCCTACAAAGGCCTCGAAAAATGGCTGCAGGCGCACCCGGAGGATCAGAGAGTACTTCTTAGCCTGGCCAGTATCGACCAGGTGGCCGGCCGTGATGCACTCGCCATTACTCATTATGAAAACCTGCTGGCACGCCAGCCAAAACATATCATTGCCCTGAACAACCTCGCCTGGCTCTATCAGGGCAAGGGCGACAAGCGCGCCTTGGAGTATGCCCGTCAGGCCTATGATCTGCTGCCCAAACGGGCCGAAATTGTCGATACCTATGGCTGGTTACTGGTACTGAATGACAAGATAGAGCGGGGACTCGGGTTATTGCGTCGCGCAGTAGAACTGGCACCCGGAAACCCGGAAATCGGCTATCACTTTGGAGCCGCCCTCGTCCGGGCGGGTGACAAGACAGCGGCGCGCGAGGCGCTGACCAGGGCCCTCGCCATTAGCAAGGATAATTTCCGTGGTCGCGATGAAGCGAAAAAATTGCTTGAAAAGCTGTAGAGACATGAAAATCAAAGTTCCGTCATTCCGGACAGCGTTTTTTGCTGAGCCGGAATCCAGGCTTTTAAACTGCTGACTGGATGCCGGTTCAAGCCCGGCATGACGGATTTTAGCTAACGGGATAGCAGTAATGTCTAAAGGAATTCTCGTAACCGGTGGTGCCGGGTACATCGGCAGTCACGTAGTCCGGCAACTCGGTGAGGCCGGGCGCCGCGTGGTGGTGCTCGATAATCTGTCCACGGGCTTTGCCGAGGCCGTACTGCACGGCGATCTGGTGGTCGGTGATACCGGTGACCACGAGCTGATTAATCGCATACTCAAGGAGTATGAAGTCGATACCGTGCTGCACTTCGCGGCCCACACCGTGGTACCGGAGTCGGTTGCCAATCCGCTCAAATACTACGGCAACAACACCTGCAACTCACGAAACCTGCTGGCCTGCTGTGCCAAGGCGGGGGTCCGCCATTTCATCTTCTCCTCTACCGCCGCGGTCTATGGAATCCCCGAGGTCCAGCCGGTTACCGAGGAAACACCGACCCAACCGATTAACGCCTACGGCAGCTCCAAACTCATGACCGAATGGATGCTCCGTGACCTTTCCGCCGCAAGCGATCTGCGGCACGGGATATTGCGCTATTTCAACGTGGCCGGTTGCGACCCTGAATGCCGTATCGGCCAGTCTACGCCGGGGGCTACCCTGCTCATCAAGGTCGCCTGCGAGGCGGCGGTGGGCAAGCGCGACTCACTTTCCATCTTCGGTACCGATTACCCTACCCCCGATGGCACCGGAATCCGTGATTACATCCACGTGGAAGATCTGGCGAGTGCCCATCTCAGGGCCCTGGAACACCTGGAAAATGGAGGCGACTCACTCACCCTGAATTGCGGCTATGGTCGTGGCTTCAGCGTACGCGAGGTACTGGACTCGGTTGAGCGCGTAGGCAAGATCAAACTCAATATCCGGGAGGAAGCCCGGCGCGCCGGCGACCCGCCAGCATTGATCGCCAACGGCGAGCAAGTCCGCAACCAACTCAACTGGAGCCCGCGCTACGACGATCTGGACACCATCGTCCGCACCAGTCTCGCCTGGGAACAAAAACTGGCGAAACGCAATAGCTCGGTTGGACCGCCCCAATAAATAACTTCGTCCTGCCGGTTGCAGCGAAGCGAAACACCGGCATCCAGGGGAACGAAGGTACTGCAACCTATCCCTCCTCCCAGCCCGATAAAGCGGTGTTTTACCATTGCCAGCAAAGAACTATTTGCACTGCAATTGATCCCTGGATTACCCACTTTCGTGGGTAATGACGGAGTGAGGGTCAATGCCCTTTTACAGAGCCGGAACATTATCTTTAAAGAACGCATGGACAATGGCCTACAAACAGTGGGGGCTTTGCCCATAGAGCCTGTGTGGCGAGTGATCTAGATTGACACCCTCGTGCACAAGGAAGCCAAGGAGGCCTCGGTGCACAGGGAGCCACACACGGACGTGGCGGTGCCCCTCACGGCTGGAAAGGATTCCATCAGCCCGAGGGGCTTTTTTATTCCCAGGGACGGGATGTATGTTGCCAGACCGCCGGGAGCGGGCGGCAACGAATCTCCAAGGATGAAGTTATGGCAGGTCATGCCAGCGCAGCACAATCTGCAACAACACCCCACTAACCCGGCAGCGTATCCTCAGGCTCCGCCATCTCCAAATAACCCTCACCCAGCAGATAGTGAAAGATCACGTCCGCCGCCTGTTGCGGTTCCAGATGGGTGGTATCGATACGAATTTCCGGAGTCTCGGGTGCCTCATAGGGTGAGCTGATACCGGTGAATTCTGCAATCAACCCCTGCCGTGCCTTGGCATAAAGCCCCTTGCGATCGCGCTCCTCGCAGACTGCCAGCGGGGTCGCCACATAAATTTCTATGAATGCCCCGTCCGCTGCGATCATCTCCCGCACGCGGTTTCGGGTTTCCTGAAACGGCGCGATGGGCGCACAAATGGCGATCCCCCCGTTTTTGGTGATTTCCCCGGCTACAAAACCAATACGGCAGACATTCAGATCGCGGTCATGCTGGGAAAAACCGAGTTCACTTGAGAGGTTTTGACGCACGATATCGCCATCCAGCAAAGTCACCGGACGTTCACCCGCCTCGATGCACTTTGCCTGCAGGATCTTCGCCAATGTTGATTTCCCCGAACCGGAAAGGCCGGTGAAAAACAGCGTGAAACCCTGCTGGTTACGCGGCGGATAAACCTGGCCAAGTACCTTCAATACATCCGGAAAGGAGAACCAGCCCGGAACAGGCTGCCCCATGGCCATCAGGGAAGAGAGCTCCGAGGCGCTGAGGCTGTGGCAAGGCTCGTGCTGTGTTTGCGCCGCCTCGCAGGAAATAAACTGTCCCCGGCGCGGCGCATAACACAGGCGCCGGGAGTGAATGATCCCCAGCCCGATTTCCGCCTCGTAACCACCCACAAAGTCCTGCGCGGCGTAACGCGGGTAGAAAGGCTCACCGGTATCTGCGTGCGCTGGTGGGCTGCCATGATCATTGCCGACAATGAGGTGACTGCATCCGTAATTACGCCGGACTATGGCATGCCACAGCCCCTCTCTTGGTCCCGCCATACGCATGGCCAAAGGTAGCAGGGATAGCAAAACCTGGGCGTGGCCATAGTGCTTCTGGATTGCCTGATAACACTTTACCCGTGCGTAATAACCAAGATCATCAGGCCTGGCGATACCCACCACCGGGTGCAGCAGAATATGGGCATGTGCCTCCCGGGCCGCCCTCAGCGTTACCTCCTGCTCCAGCCGATGCATGGGCTGGGTGGTCTGAAAAGCCACCACGCGATCCCAACCCCAATTCCCAAAAAGTTCACGGAGGGCCCTAGGCGTAAGGCGGGCATCCACAAAGTCATAGTGCAGGGGGAGCCGCAGCCCCCTGATTTTTCCACCCACGTAGAAAGGACGGGTATCCCGGAGCAGTCGCTTTACCCCGGCGTGGGCCTCAGAACGCGTGCCGTAGACCTGTTCCGCCTCCCGCCCGAGATCCGGCTGCCAGATGTCATCCACGTCAAGGGCAGCAAGCATCACGCCCTCGTTATCTCGCAGGGCAAGAACTGCACCCGCTTCAAGTCCCGCCGCGGTTTCCTCATTTACATCCAGCACAATAGGGATGGGCCAGACCGTGCCATCGTCAAGTTTCACCTGCTCGAGCACCGACTCATAACAGCTGCGGTTCATAAACCCGTCGAGCGGAGAAAAAGCCCCGTTCAGCAGCAATTCGAGGTCACATAGTTGGCGATGACGAAGTGTCAGGGAGGGAAAGGCAGCGGACTCCGCACGCAAATGCGCTGCTTCTGGCTCGTCGACCAACAGCTCGCGCAGGGTTCCACCGTAGGGTTTTATTATGTCAGACAAAGAACGCGTGCTTCACAGGCCTGCTGTGCAGCACCTCACTCAAAGCATATCTCCCTTCTCGGGCGTGGCGTCTCTCACCTTGGCCAGGACACTTTTAAATTTCTTCCGACTTCCTCGCCTGGCCCGTTCAGAGAGATATTCCTCGGTCAACAATGCCGACATCTTTTCGGCCAAGGCAGTCGCCACAAACTGGTTGATGGATATGTGCTCCCTTCGGGCAAGTTCTCGAACACTCTCATGAAGGGAGTCAGGAAGCCTCAGGCTTAGCGTACTCATGATATTTCTCCTATGACTCGCAAGAATTCTGCCGGACTGAGTGCCTGGATACCGAAACGGCCCACTTTTGAGAAATCTTTTAAATTGTGACTGATCAAGTAGCGACTTTCTGATTCAACTGCCAATTCAAGCACCATGTCATCATCAGGGTCGTGAAGATGTGGGCGCCACAGAAAATGGATTTTCTGATGTCGTCCGACTCGGCACAAGTAATCAAGAAAGTCATCTATATCAACGGCTGACAATCCAAATTCTCCCGCCAACCGTTTTGCAACAGCCTCATACTCGATTACCAGAGGCACCGAAAGCACAAACTCAAACTTATTCTCATCGATGAGAGAAAGCAGCCTGAATGACGCACCTTGTCGAGAACGCAGGGCAGAAATCAAAACGCTGGTATCAAGAACAATCCTTGGGCGCATATTGGTATTATGTGTAATACCACGCACATTTCAAGGCCTTTATCCACTGATGCCCCCGCTTCTGGAGGAAACTATTCTGCAGGAACACCGGCCTTGCGTAGGAGCGCACGGACGTAACGGCTGGGTATCGCGTAACTGATACCGCTCGGCTTCTCCAGCACGGTTTCCTTGCTCTCCTTGATAAACACCCGGTTAATCACCCCCATGACGATGCCGTTTTCCACGTCGTAGAGCGGGCTTCCGCTATTCCCGGGGTAAGCCGTCGCATCCAGTTGAAAGACGTTATAGGGAGACCGCAGACGTTGAATCATCTGCGTATCCAGGTGTTTTGTAGATATCTGGGGAATCGCAATGGGCGTGATGGCGGACACGATCCCCCTGTGCGTGACCGGACGCATACCGAGCACCATGCCAATGGGAAATCCGGAAAAGGCATAGAGCTCACCTTCCCGTACCCGTCCGGAATCACCGAGTTTCAATGCGGGTAACGGACGGCCCTCAATTTTCAGCAGGGCAAGATCATGCACCTTGTCCACCGCAACCCGATGAGCCTTGCGCACCTGGCCCTTGCTGGCAGGCCCGCCAACGAGCACCACCAGGGATTCATGGTGCTCACTATCGAGGGTTACCGGCACCACATGGGCATTGGTCACCACGTGTCTGCCATCGGCCACCACAAAACCGGTACCCACGAATCGGGCGGGGGGCCGCCGTGTCGCCAATATGGTGCCTACCCCCACTACGCCCGGCTTCACCTTTGCGATGGTATCCGGCAGCGGATCGGCCGAGACCGAGGTGCTCAACACCACTATAAAACAGAGGCTTATGAAGTTTATGACGGGCACATCTGCTCCAGCAGAATCTGCACGATGCGCCCCGCGGCAGCACCATCCCACAATTCAGGACATCGCCCCTCGCGAGTCTCCCCGTTGAGAATGGAAAACACCGCTTCGCGAATCTTTTGCGGATCCTGTCCAGCCAGAATATTCGTGCCTTTGGTCATAGTGATGGGACGCTCGGTATTTTCCCGTGCCGTCACGCAGGGCACGCCGAGCACTGTGGTCTCCTCCTGTATACCACCGGAATCCGTCAGCACCAGGGCCGCATTATCCATGCACTGGAGAAATTCAAGATAGCCAAGAGGCTCCACCAGATGGATATCCGGGCAGGCCGCCAGACGTTCGTCAAAACCGAACTCGGTAAGCCGTGCACGGGTACGCGGATGCACCGGAAATACGATTGGCAGACGCTCTGACATCTCGGTTAGCACATCAAGTAAGGGACTCAACATCTCCGCATAATCCACGTTGGAGGGGCGATGGAGTGTGACGAGGGCATAGCCCCGGGATGCAAGGCCAAGGTTATCCAGGATTTTCTGCTTCGCCGCCTGCTCACGATGATGTAGCAGGGAATCGATCATGACGTTGCCCACGAAGAACGCCCGCTTGCTGTCAATTCCCTCCCGTTCCAGGTTAGCGAAGGCTGTTCGCTCCGTAAGAAACAGAAAATCCGAGATTTGATCGGTCAGCACCCGGTTGATCTCCTCCGGCATCCGCCGATCCCAGGAACGCAGGCCAGCCTCCACATGTGCCAGCTTGATACCCAGCTTTACCGCGGTCAGACCACAGGCAATGGTGGAATTCACATCCCCCACCACCAACACCAGATCGGGCTGCAGTTCCTTAAGAATTTCCTCGAACTCAATCATTACCCGCCCGGTCTGCACCCCGTGCCCGGCCGACCCGACCCCAAGATAGTAGTCCGGTTTTGGCAATCCCAGCTGGTCAAAAAAGAGCGTCGACATCTTCTGATCGTAGTGCTGACCCGTATGCACGATAACCGGATCAATCTGCGAACATGCCGCCATCTTCTCGTAAATTGGTGCTATTTTCATGAAGTTAGGCCGTGCGCCGACCACGTTGACCACTTTCAATTTTGTCATTCTGACTTTTCCTTTAAAACACTCGACCAGCATATGACGCGAGCATCCGGGATACCCGCCTGACTTCAAAAAACGCTACTTCCGAGACACATCGGCATCTGATCCAGAAGCTGAACCAAAGCATCGTCCGAATCGCCTTTTCAGGCGAGGGAATTCACAGCACAAATCATCCTCAAGCATTGCCATCCCCGGACGATACATTAACGGGAGGCCTGCGGGCTTTCATAACGCATTATCTCAAACGTGTTGTAACGTGCCCCGGTTCAGCTTTTATCAATCCGGGGAGAGGTAGAATTTGGCAGTTAAACGTGGAGTCCCTCGGGGTTTCATGTGCGGTAGCCGTTCTAGTCCAGCAAGCCCACCCTGAATTCCCGTCAATAGAGCACTCGTTACCCTCAATCATATGTGTGGCATCGTCGGAATCTACTTCAAGGACAGTCAACGCAAGGTTGAGGAGTCATCTGTGCGCGCCATGTGTGCGCGCATTGTTCACCGCGGGCCCGATGATGAAGGTATCTTCACAGATGACAATCTCGGGATGGGGATGCGTCGCCTGGCTGTGATCGATCTGGAAGGTGGGCACCAGCCGATCTTTAACGAGGACGGCTCAATCTCCACCGTATTCAATGGGGAGATTTTCAACTATCCCGAACTGAAACAAGAGCTGCAAGGCCAGGGACATCACTTTCGCACCCACAGCGATACCGAATCCCTGGTCCACGGCTATGAACAGTGGGGAGATGCACTGCCCAGCCATCTCAACGGCATGTTCGCCTTCAGTATCTGGGACTCCCGGGCACGTCGCCTGCTGATTGCCCGAGACCATGTGGGAATTAAGCCCCTGTACCTGTTTGAGGATGAGCACGTCCTCGCCTGGGCCTCAGAGATCAAGGCTCTGTTTGCTCTCCCCTTTATCAAGCCAGAGCTCGACCAGCAGGCGCTAATCGACTACTTCACCTTTGGCTACGTCCCTGCTCCCCGCACAATGTTTAAGGGAATCGAGAAACTGCCGCCGGCTACCTATCTTGTAGCCAAAGGCCGACAAGTTAGCCGCCACGGATATTGGGATGTTGCATTTCACCCGGAAGAGCGGCCCTTCGAGGATTGGTGTGAAGAACTTCGTACCACCTTCGATGATGCGGTGGGCCGCCAACTGGCGAGCGATGTACCGCTGGGCGCCTTCCTGTCGGGAGGTATTGATTCCACCGCCATCGTGACCTCCATGCGCGAACTGGGTACAAAGGATATCTCTACCTACGCCATCGGTTTTGGTGCCGAAGACGCCTTCCACAACGAGACTGACAAGGCCGCTATGGTCGCAAAGGCCGTCGGTACCAATCATCACGAAATCCTGGTGGAGCCCGACGTCACCCAGCTCATCGAACCTCTCATCTACCATCTCGATGAACCCGTTACCGACACCTCATTTCTGGTTTCCTATCTAGTAAGCAAACTGGCTAAAGAGAGTGTCACTGTCATTCTTTCGGGGGTTGGTGGTGACGAGGTATTTGGTGGCTACCGGCGCTATCTGTGGCCGGAGATTCAGAAATACTATTCTCTGCTGCCAAATTTCGTCGACCGTTCCATGGTGCGGCCCCTGGTGAGCCGAATGCCGGTGGATCGAGGCTCACCCCTCAAGGCCTTTGCACGCTATCTGCGCGGTTACCTTGCCCATGCCGATCTTCCGGATGCCGAACGCTACCAGGGTTACGTGCGGATTTTCACCGATGGGCAGTTACAGAATTTACTGAGCAGCGATATGCGCCCAGTGCACGCTGCTTCACCCGCCAATCAAGTGGCAGACTGGTACCGGGCCGCCGACGCCAAAGCCCCGCTGGACCACATGCTCTACGCAGACCAGAAAACCTCCCTGGTGGACAGCCTGCTGAGCTTTACCGACAAAATGACCATGGCAGTCTCATTGGAGGCTCGCGTGCCCTTTCTCGACACGCGTCTGATCGAGCTTGCAGCGCGCATGCCGCCCGACCTGAAGATGAAAGGACTCAGAGACGGCAAGCGAGTGCTTAAAGGCGCTATGGCAGAGCGCTTTCCCAAGGGTTTGCTTAAACAACGCAAGCAGGGCTTTGGCACTCCCATTAGCCGCTGGTTTCGGGGTGGGTTGCGCGAATACCTGCACGACATGCTTTCCCCTGAGCGTTTGCGCGCACGAGGGCTCGTCGATCCAAAGGTAGCGTGGAACCTAATAGACGATCACATGGCAGAACGTGCCGACCACTCGGAACACATCCTCGCACTCCTGACCCTGGAGGTATGGCAAGGTGTATTCTTTGATCAAACAAGGGATATCGCAGCGTGATTCTGGCGAAGGTTCTTTTTTGGCTGTCTACATCTGCACTGCTGGCAACTTACATACTTTACCCATTCAGCATGCCGGTCCTGGCGCGGCTGTTTGGTCGTAGCCACGTCACTGACAAAGCAACTCCCCGGGTCACCCTCGTCATTGCCGCCTATAACGAGGCGTCGGTGATCCGTGAAAAGATAGAGAATGCGCTTGCCCTGGATTACCCGGGCGATCAGCTGGAAATTTTTGTTATCTCAGACGCTTCAGACGATGGAACGGATGAAATTATCAATGAATATGCGGATAAGGGCGTCATTCTAAAGCGGCAGGAGCCACAAGGCGGAAAATCCAAGGGGCTGACTCGCTTCGTCCCTGAAGCGGGCGGTGACATCATCGTCTTTAGCGATGCCAACTCAATGTATGGCACCCAGGCAATTCGTCATCTGGTTTCTCATTTTGCAGATCCCGAAATCGGTTACGTGGTAGGTCACCAACGCTATTTCGAGGATCGGGATTCGACTGCCGCCGAGTCCGAAAGCACCTACTGGGGATTCGAAATTCAGCTGAAAATTTGGGAAAGCAGCTTGAGTTCCGTTGTCGGTGCAGACGGCGCCATCTACGCCATACGCTCGGAATTGTTTTTCCCACTAAGTGATGAGGATATCAACGACTTCGTAAACCCTCTGCAAATCGTGGCCAAAGGTTATCGGGGAGTCTTTGATGGAGAGGCATTTTGCCACGAGGAGGCCGCACCAAATTTCCAGGGGGAATTCCGTAGAAAAGTGCGTATCGTCAATCGCGCCCTCCGTGGCCTTGGCCGTGTACCCGAAGTGCTCAACCCGCTAAAGACGGGCTGGTTTGCCTATCAATTATTGCTCCACAAGGTGCTGAGGTGGTTCACACCGTTTTTCCTCATGGGCGCCTTTGCAGGTTCCCTGGGCGTCATCCTGAGCAGCGGAGAACCATTGTATCGAATCGCCCTTTTTGCCCAACTCGCCTTTTATACACTTGCTGTCCTGCATCAGGTACCCGCCTTTGAAAAGCTGAAACCCGTCTACCTCGCCTACTTCTTTTGCCTTTCAAGCGTCGCCGCTTTGCTTGGCACGGTGGGGGTATTTAAGGGGAAAAAGCTGATTACGTGGAACCCGGAAAGGCAATGACAGTAGAAATCATAGAGCAGGTTAATCCGGCCATTAGGAAAGAAATTGCTACCTTCCTAAAATCAGCATCCCTGAAGGAAGGTGCCTGCGCCGAGCACGATCCCCGCTGGCTGCAAGTGTTATCTGATGCTTTAGGGCATCAACCCTTCATACTTGTCATCCGCACCGGAGATGATTCAGCCCAAATAGATGGCTTCCTGTCCCTGGTCCTAGTAAAAAGCACATTATTTGGACGTTTCCTCGTCGGTCTCCCCTACCTCAACCGGGCCGGTATAGCAGCCCGCGACACTGCAAGCGCTACGGAGTTGCTGCAGACCGCGGTCAAACTCGCCGACGAACTTGACGTGCAATACCTCGAGCTCCGCCACCATACCCTGGTACTCAATAATCCACTCGTAACACACACGCGAGAAGACAAGGTACGCATGGTACGGAAGCTACCGGATAGCCCGGAAACCCTGTTCAAGGAAGTCGGCCCAAAGATTCGCAATCAGGTACGCAAGGGAGAAAAGTCCGGATTGAACATCAAATGGGGTGCGGAGACACTACTGGACGATTTCTATACCGTATTCGCCACCAACATGCGCGATCTGGGAACCCCCGTGTATTCCCGCAAATTGTTCTCGGCCATATTCCACCATTTTCCGGAAGAATCAGAACTGGCAGTGGTCTATTCCGAACAACAACCCGTTGCTGGCGCATTGCTCATCCACGACCAGCGGCTGGAAAAAATTACCCAGGTTCCCTCCGCGAGCAGCCTGCGCAACTTCAGCCATACCAACGCTAATATGTGGATGTATCACCAATTGCTACTGCGCGCGATGGAGCGAGGCAGTGTGCAATTTGACTTTGGCCGCTCCAGTGAAGGCTCCGGCACCTATCGCTTCAAGAAACAATGGGGCGCAGTGCCTCGTCCCACGGTCTGGCAGTATCACCTTCGCCGCGGAACACTGGATGCAGCCCGCCCGGATAACCCACGGATGCAAAGACGGATAGAAACCTGGAAAAAAATGCCGGTATGGCTTACCCGCCTCATCGGCCCGGGCATCGTCCGCGGCATCCCCTGAACACTCATGGATAATCTAGTAGGGCGCACCGCTCTCCGGCATCCATGCCGTCGCGGCATAAGTACATCCATGTACAAAACCATGTGCGCCGCACAACAAAGATCCCGACCACAACACGGTGGACATGGTTTTGGCCAAGGATGGCCTTATGTCGCAGAGCACAGGACGTGCGGGAGCGGTCCACCCTACAAAACCACACCCTCTCAGGCAGTGCGGTTCCAATCAGGGAGTAATACCCAGTGAAAGTCTCAATTTTCGGTCTTGGTTACGTAGGCTGCGTATCGGCGGCCTGTCTGGCACGGCAAGGACACACCGTAATCGGCGTGGACGTCAACGAATTCAAGGTAAAGCTGCTCGCTGAAGGCAAAAGCCCCATCGTCGAAGACCAGCTTGAAGATATCCTCAAGGAAGTCACGGGTGGCAATGCAAAAGGTCCCGGTTCGCTACGCACCACAACGAATGCCACCGAAGCGATACAGGCAACCGAGATCTCGCTGCTCTGCGTACCCACCCCCAGTAATGACAACGGCAGCCTCAACCTCGACTTCGTACGCCGTTGCGCGCAACAGATTGGTGAGTGTCTGAAAGACAAATCTGACTACCACGTGGTGGTCGTACGCAGCACGATGCTGCCGGGTTCAGTTGAAACAGTGGTCATCCCGGAACTGGAGGCGGCCTCCGGCAAGACCATGGGCTCTGACTTCGGGGTCGCTATCAACCCGGAATTCCTGCGCGAAAGTACGTCAGTGCAGGACTTCTACAATCCTTCTGTCACCGTCATCGGTGCCAACGATGAACACAGCGGCAAGACCGTCGCCAAACTCTACCCCTTTCTCGATGCCCCGCTGGTACACACGGATCTCCGCACCGCGGAAATGGTGAAATACAGTTGCAATGCCTTCCACGCCCTCAAGGTCAGCTTTGCCAACGAGATTGGCGCCATCTGCAAAGGCTCCGGCATCGACAGCCACAAGGTTATGGAGATCTTTTGCATGGATCGGAAACTGAATCTCTCACCTTATTACCTGAAGCCCGGCTTCGCCTTCGGTGGTTCATGTTTACCCAAAGACCTGCGGGCACTGACCTATCTGGCGCGCCAAAATGACGTGGAAACCCAGATCCTGAGCGCCATCCTGCCCAGCAACGACACCCACCTGGGGCGAGCCGTCCACTGGGTTCTGCACTCCGGAAAGAGGAAGGTCGGGCTATTGGGACTCAGCTTCAAGCCGGGCACCGACGACCTGCGGGAATCTCCCATGGTCCGGCTGGCGGAGAGCCTTATCGGCAAGGGTTATGAGCTGCGTATCTACGACAAGAACGTCAGTCTCTCGCAGCTCATCGGCGCCAACAAGGCCTATATCGAAAAACAGATTCCGCACATATCAAAGCTGATGAGTGGTGACCTTCAGCAGGTTATTGATGACTCCGAACTGCTGGTGGTAGGCAATAATGACCCGGACTTCCATGGTCTCCTTGACGGCACCTGCAAAACACCGGTTTTCGACCTGGCACGGTTGCCAAACGAAGAGGCCACGTTCCCCGAAAATTACGAGGGCCTGTGCTGGTAATTGGTCAACCGGGCAACGGCTTCATCCCGCGCTGCTTGTTGGCATTATTGGCGCGGACTAAACTCTAGCGCAACGATTCCAACGAACCATTGAAAAATCGGTTCAAACCCCAGGCTCAGGCACCCATGACTCTCATCAATAGAACCATCGGACAACGGAAATCCTGCCTGGAGCGGGTATCCTTAGAGCCACGCCCTCCGAGCGAAGATTCAATCCGGTGGATCGCCGACATGGCCAAACATTCCTGCTTCCGCGCCCCTAAAGGAATCTTCCGTTATCGTAACCACGAAGAGGCCAACCGGGACTGGGAGAAATGGGAACTGGACTCCATCAGGGCAGCTAAAAATGGCGACGTTCACACGACCCGCAACCTGGGATGATGTACTCCGGGTTGCCAAGCTATTAAACAAACACAAAGTCCGCTTTGTTCTGGTTGGTGGCTATGCACTTTACGCTCATGGCATCGAGCGTCTGACGGCGGATATTGATATTGCGGTCGATCCCAGCCCCGCCAACTCAAAAAACTGGATTCTGGCCTTGGCTGAGCTACCCGACCGGGCAACAGCGGAATTGTTGAAAGAAAATGATCCCTTTGGCGGCGATTATTCGCACGCAATCCGTATCAACGACGAATTTACCATCGACATCATGCCTTCAGTCGCTGGAATTCCCTTCGAGCAACTCGCTTCCAATTCAGAGCCACTTATAGTCAACGGGATTGAATTTCCGCTGCTGAGTCTACACAAGCTATTGGATACCAAGCAGGGGCACCGGCCCAAAGACAGAGCAGATGCTGAGCGTATCCGTGAAATATTGGATATGCTCGAAAAGCCGGAGCCTACTACTTGATACTGCCGCAGGCTTTCCGGTTATTTAACGTGGACCATATTATTTTTCCGTCATTCTCGCGGGCGCGGGACAACAGCGCGCAGTGCGTTGAACGCCCAAAGGGCGGCCCCAAGGGTGAGCGAAGTGAATAATCCAGAGCAGCAATGAGACGCACACCAATCCACACCCATCTCCCGAGGACCAACCGAGCAGTTCGACCCGGCGGCCGAAGAGTCTAACCATGCGCATTCTCTTCATTCTTTCCCCGTCATTCCTGCGAAAGCAGGAATCCAGAGCGTAAATGAGTTGTACATCAGCCCATGGCCTTCTCACCAAAGCTGAACACTTAAACCAAATCAATTAGAAATCACTACCCATGCGCATCCTCTTCCTCTCTCAACGCTTCCTCATGCCCATGGACACCGGCGGCAAGATCCGCACCGGTAACATCCTAAAACACTTGTCCCGCGACAACGAAATCACCCTCATCTCCAACGTCGAGGAGCCCAAAGACACCCCTTATCTCCCGGAGATGAAAAACTTCTGCTCGCGCTTCATCCAGGTACCCTGGAAAGAGGCCTCCAGAAACCATCCCCTGTTCTATCTGCGCCTGTTACTCCAATGCCTGTCGCCCAACCCGGTCAGCCCCCTGAACGATTACTCCAATGCCTTACGCTCCGCAGTCGAACAGGAAGCAGCCACCGGAAACTACGACATCGCCATCTGCGACTTCGCCCAGTCAGCCCTCATGTTTCACAACATTAAAGGCCTGCCTACCCTGCTCTTCCAGCACAACGTCGAATCCATGATCCCCAAGCGTCATTATCTGCAGGCCGGCAATCCACTCGCCCGCCTATTCTGGTGGCTGCAATGGAAAAAATGGCTGGCCTACGAGGGAAAGGAGATGGCCCGATTCACTCGCGTCATCGCCGTCTCCGAGACCGACTGCGACACCTACCGCGAGCTATACGGCTCCGAACACGTAGACACCATCCCCACCGGCACCGATATAGACTTCTTCGCCCCTCAACCCGGCAAGGAAGAAAAGAACCTTCTGGTCTTCTGCGGTTCCATGGACTGGCTGCCCAATCAGGATGCAGTGGAATTCTTTGCTACCGAGGTATTGCCGGAAATACGAAAATCATCACCCGATGCCCACTTTCTTATTGTGGGACGCAATCCACCCTCATCCCTTGTTGAAAAGTTGGCCAAAGAAAACGAAGTAACCTTCACCGGCTGGGTAGAAGACACCCGTCCATACCTTGCCAGAGCTGCGATAGTAGTTGTCCCTATACGTATTGGTGGTGGAACACGCATGAAAATTTACGAGGCGATGGCCATGGGGAAGGTCGTCGTATCAACCCACATCGGTGCCGAGGGATTAGGATTGAAGGATGGGGAGACGATTGCATACGGTGACAGTGCCCGGATGCTGACAGAACAAATCAGCGCCCTCCTTCAAAACCAAAAAGACAGAACCACTCTTGGTGATGCCGGAAGGCGGCTGGTGGAAAAGCATTATTCATGGCAACGCGTCGCCATAAGTTTTAAGGAAAATTGCCTCAGAACAGTCTCGTAACCACCTGTCCACAACAAAGATAATCGACCCTCTCACATCTCGATCCAGATACCACTGAATAAACCTATGCCATCACATAAATCTTGCGGCGCTCAAGCCAACCCAAAGAAACATCGCGAGGTTGCCCTGAGTGTCCCCGCCACCGGAGATGAGGAGTGGCAAGCACTCCGCGCACCTATCGAATCTGGCTGGCTCACCCAGGGCCCAAGGGTCGCGGAGTTTGAGAAAGGCTTTTCTGCCCGTCATGGCGTCGCACATGCCATAGCAACCACCAGCGGAACAACGGCACTACATCTCGCCCTCGCAGCACTCGGTATCGGGCCGGGAGATGAAGTCATCGTGCCCGCTTTTACATGGGTTGCTACAGCGAACGTCGTACTCTATACCGGAGCTACCCCAATCTTTGTAGATGTCCGCAGCGATACCTACAACCTTGATATTGATGCGGTTGCCCAACTGGTTACTAAGCGAACCAGGGCAGTGATTGCAGTCCATCTATTTGGTCTCTGCGCTGATATCGATGCACTGAAAAGAATTCTTCCCGACAACGTGAGCATCATAGAAGATGCAGCCTGCGCGGCAGGATCTGCCTATAAGGGAAAGGCGCCAGGCGGGCTCGGAACCCTTGGTTGTTTCAGCTTTCATCCGCGCAAATCCATTACCACTGGTGAAGGGGGAATGCTTACCACTAACGATCCGGTTCTGGCGGAACGTGCCGCGGCGCTGCGAAGTCATGGGGCCACCCTATCCGATGAGGCCCGCCGCCACGGCCCTGCCCCTCACAGAATGCCGGATATCAATATGCTTGGCTTCAACTATCGTATGAGTGATTTGCAGGCAGCGGTGGGCGTAGTACAGCTAACCAAACTCGACGAGTTCATCGATGAGCGTAATCACTGGGCAAAGTGGTATCACGATAAGCTGGCCGATCTAAGATGGCTTAAACTTCCCCATGTCCCCGAGAATTCCCGGCATGCATGGCAAGCCTTCGTGACCATTGTTGACGAGACCATCTCGCCGCTACCCCGCAACGCAATCATGGAAATGTTACAGAAACGAGGAATCGGCACCCGCCCGGGAACGCATGCTGTTACTGACCTGGGGTACTACCGCGACACACACGGGATTCAGGCCGGGGAATATCCGGTAGCCAGCTATCTCGACCAGTGTTCCATGGCCATTCCTTTACACAATAGAATGAGCGACGCTGATTACCAGCACGTAGCCCAAGCGTTACACGACTTGTGATCACACTGACCCACGTTATTCCTAAATCAAGGAAAACTAGCATGCTGAAAGGCAAACGTATCTTTATCACTGGTGGCGCAGGCTTCATCGGCTCTACCGTTGCCGGAAAACTCCTGGCGGACAATAAAATCACCTTGTACGACAGCCTCCGCCGAAACTCGCTCAAGGATCGGGATTTCCGGGATCATCCAAATCTCGAACTCATTGAGGGGGATATCCTGAATGCCGAGGCTCTGGAAAAAGTATTGCTTGAGGTCAATCCGACCCATGTGATTCATGCCGCGGCGATAGCCGGAATTGATACGGTTATTAAAAGCCCGGTCACAACACTACGCGTCAACATGCTGGGCACAGCCAATGTGCTGGAGGCCGCCGCCAAACTCAGCAATCTGGAGCGGATCATTTGCTTCTCCACCAGTGAGGTTTTCGGACAGCAGGCTTTACAGTCCAGCGAAACATCACAGGCCGTCATTGGCACCGTTGGAGTTGCACGCTGGACCTACGCCGTCTCCAAACTTGCTGATGAACATCTTGCCGTTGCCTACCATGCCGAGCTGGGCATGCCCACGGTGGTAGTGCGCCCCTTTAATGTCTATGGCCCCGGGCAAGTGGGCGAAGGAGCACTCTCTACCTTTATTCAACGTGCGCTCAAAAACGAGGATATCGAGATTCACGGCAACGGCACTCAAATTCGCGCGTGGTGTTACGTGGAGGACATGGTACGCGGCCTTCTCCTTTGCCTGGAGCATCCAAAAGCCATTGGTGAGACCTTTAATATCGGAAACGAGAGAGCTGTTGTTACTATCTACGGCTTGGCAAATACAGTTATTCGAACGCTTGGATCGAAATCCAAAATATCATTTGTACAAAAGGGTTATGCAGATGTTGAACTGAGAATCCCCAATGTAGATAAGGCGCAAACGTTACTCAACTTCACCGCCCACGTCGAGCTAGAAGAAGGAATAGCTTCCACTGCCGAGTACGTTCGTAATTTAAACCCATGAACCCAAGCAATCTCCAAGATTCCGTTAGCATTGTAGTCATTGGTGCTGGAGCACAGGGACGCGTTTCTGCTGCTACGCTACAGGCAGCGGGACGACACATCATTGGCTTTTTTGATGACAATCCCACACTTCATAACACTCGCATATGTGATATACCTGTGCTTGGAGGCATATCCACTTTATTATCTCCTGTCGCGGAGATAAGAACACAAACAGAAGCTTTTATTGGAGTAGGCAGCAATCCCGCAAGACGACAAATTGCAGAATCACTTCGTGCCGCAGGCGTAACACTAACCAATGCTATACATCCATCTGCAGTACTTGCCGCTACTACTAATATGGGAACAGGAATATTTATCGGGCCAGGCGCGATTGTAGTCACTGGCTGTACGTTAGAGAATGATACTGTTATCAATTCGTCCGTCTCTCTCGACCATGATTCGACTATAGAATACGGTGCCTACCTCGCGCCCGGTGTATGTACAGCGGGAAAGGTAGCAATCGGGCGTAATGCGTTTATTGGAGTTGGTTCCGTTCTTGGACCTGGAGTACGAATTGGGGAACAAACTGTAATTGGAGCGGGCTCTCTCGTGTTATCTGATATACCTCCTGGAGTCATTGCATATGGCAAACCAGCCCAGGTTCGACGGAAGCTTAATGATGCCGAAGATTGGCAAAAGATCCTTATTGGTCGTTAACTTAAGATTCTATTTCAATGCCAAATATTCCCATTGCCAAACCATTTCTTGACGATACTGAAGAAATAGAAGTACTGAATGTACTTAGGAGCGGTTGGCTTTCAACCGGAGCACGGTGTCTAGAGTTTGAGAACAAAATGGCGAGGTTTGTTGGGCGCCGATACGGTGTTTCCGTGAACTCCGGGACTAGTGCCATTCATTTGGCACTGATTGCTGCTGGCCTGCAACCAGGAGATGAAGTCCTTGTTCCCGCCTACACCTGCGTAGCCGCACTACATCCGATTGAAGCACTTGGGGCTCAGCCTGTTCTCGTCGATATTGACTTAGCCACCTTTGCGATCGATGAGTCGCAGTTGTCAAAGGCCATAACAAAGCGTACGAGAGGAGTTATTTTTGCTCACTTGTTTGGAATCCCAGGCTGTATTAGGAAGATTTCGGAATTCTGCCGAAAAAGCAACCTATTTCTAATTGAAGACATTGCACTCGGGATAGGGGCCTATAGTGGGGATCATCATGTTGGAATCCATGGCGATTTTGCATGCTTGAGTTTCCACCCGCGCAAGACTATCACTACTGGAGAGGGCGGAATGGTAGTCACCGACTCTGAAGATGTGGCGATGGTGTTGCAAGAGTTGCGTAACTATGGAGCCTCGCTCCAAGCGTGGCAACGCCATCGCACAGGCATAGGTTTATTACCGAAATACCACCGGGTTGGCTTCAACTACAAACTTACCGACGTACAGGCGGCAATTGGTTTAGCACAGATTCTAAAGTTGGAGGACATTCTTTCGCTCCGACGCGAGATCGCTCATCGTTATCACGAGGCATTCGAGAATATTCCATGGATGACTACCATATTAGAACCCGAAGGTATCCGCTTCGGATATCAGTCATATATCTCTCTTATTGGTGATCCCGATAATCCCTCTACGCGCCCTACTTCTTCTCGTGATCGATTAATATCCTACCTTGCTGATCAAGGAATAGCCGCTGTTCAGGCCGCCCAAGCTATGCCAAATATTGGCTATTACGCTCATCGCTATCATTGGGTGTGTAGTGACTATCCAAAAGCAGCATCTGCCGACACACGTGCCATCGCACTCCCAATCTATCCTACCCTGAGCAAAGATGAGCAAGATATCGTCATTAAGGCAGTGCTACGCTTCAAGCCGCACGTTTAACCCATGATTGTTGAATATTTTCACTATGAACGATTGCTAGGAATCCATTTTCAGAGAAAGACTATGCCCTGGGATATTTACATGCAGCACCCAATTTCGATTCAACGACGGCACACAGCGCCAGAGCCTAGTAAGAACGGCGCTCGCCTAGAAATATAAAACAACCATAAATACAGCTCGATAATCCGGGCCCGTAATTTGCGATTAATTTATTGATCAGTTCACCTTAATATCTAGACCGATAATCTTGCCCAAAACAAGAATTATTTACTTTTCTCCGCAATCCACGTCACCTTGGCTCGTCTCAAAATATGCGGAAGCGATACGTTGTGGCGGTGCCGATGTACAGATCTATACACGGCGCTCCGACTTATCAGGCTACTCTACGGGAATAATTCCTACAAAGGCTTCGGTACATCAGTTTCCGTCCCAACGATATCTACCCTTTGTCTGGCGACATTCTGTTTTCAATAAACTCCGTATTAGCCTTCCGTCCTTCTCAATCATAAAGGCACTGCTAGACACGAAAGCAGATATTTACATTGCTGGAGATCCCGATGATTTGGTTCTCGCGGTTTCCGCATCACAAATAACAGGAGCTCGTGTAGCCTATATTCCATTCGAGTATTATCCGGGATTATCATATGGTGGACACGAACTTTCGAAACGCAATAGGTGGATCGAGGCCACGTTTAAGAACCATGTTTACTCGTGGGTTTCATTGGGCGATAAACTTAGTGAGTTGTACTCTCAGGAACTTGAAATTCCTGATCGACTACATACCGTATATAGCAGTCTCCCGCGACAAAAAAGTCTTAAGAAGGGATACCTTCGAGAACTACTAGGATTGTCGCCCGAACACATTATCGTTCTCTATACTGGCCAAATAACCAAGACTCGTGGTCTATGGGATGTCCTGCCTGCCCTACGGCACCTAAATTCCAAAATTGTCTTCGTAGTAGTCGGGCCAATGGACGTAGAACTGCTGCGAAGTGATGTAGCCCATTCGGGGTTGTCGGATCGTGTGTTTGTTCTCAACAAGGTTCCACAGAATTTCCTAATGAAACTGACCGCGGATGCCGATATTGGACTCATTCCAATTCCTGATATCTGCACAAGCTATAAGTACTGCAATCCAGGAAAGCTATTTGAATATCTAGCGGCTGGCCTACCTCTCATTACCACTGACTTAGCGCAACTTGGCTGGTATGTGAAGACTAGGGGGCTTGGAGAAACATTCGCGCCGGGCAATGTTACGCAACTCCAGAGTGCATTATCTCGAATGGGAGAAGATGATGATTATCGATACTCCTGTGCAGCCGCAACTGCTCATACGCAAGACGTCGAGGCATGCTGGGAAATTCAAGCAGAGAAGCTGCGCGCAGCTATTCTAAACTAGGGCATATAAATAATGATTCGGTTAGAACCGCTCTCTTGGGACAAAACTAATTTCGCAGGGTCTCCATCCGAGCTATTACTCTGCCATAGATTCACGCCTTTCACGTATTTTTATCTGGCACAGGTGTTATGTGAATCCTAGCCTCAACATATCATCGATTGGAAACCGCATGGCAAAAGGTGCGGCATGGACGGTGGGCATGCGGCTCGCGATCCGAAGTTTGGGAATGGTCAGCACTATTATCCTTGCCCGCCTTCTGGTTCCCGAGGACTTCGGCCTCATTGCCCTCGCAACCATGCTTGCGGCAGCACTCGAAATTCTCGGGGAGTTTAATTTCGATATTTGGCTTATACGCAAGCCGGATGCCGACAGAAAAGACTACGATACGGTATGGACCCTTGCCATAATCCGATCCGTTATAACCTGCATACTACTTCTTTCATGCGCAGAACTCGTAGCGACTTTCTTCGGTGATCCAAGACTGGAGAACATCATCTATGTACTCTCTGTAGGCACCCTTATTTTTGGCCTCGAAAACAGCGGTGTTATCGACTTCAGAAAAAACCTGGAATTCCACAAAGACTTCGTGTTTCTACTTGGCGTGCGAATTTGTTCATTTATTATCACCGTCTCCCTGGCTTTTTGGCTGCGCAGCTACTGGGCGCTCGTGCTTGGCATTGTTTTTCAGAATGCCATCCGCGTGCTCTTAAGCTATATCCTGCATTCGTTTCGCCCCCGTTTTTCACTATCCGCCTGGCACGATGTATTTCATTTTTCAAAATGGCTCCTTGCCGGCAACCTGCTGAATTTCTTGTACATACGCAGTGATACCTTCATCCTTGGAAAGCTAACCAGCACCGCTACGCTGGGCGTTTACAGTATCGCGTATGAGATAGCGAACCTTGCTACAACAGAGTTGGTTGCCCCCATCCGAAGAGCAATCTTTCCAGGGTATTCAAAGCTTGCAGGAGACCGTGACTCATTACGCCAGGCGTTCATAGATGTCATGGCATTGACATTAATGCTGGCAACGCCGCTGGCAGTGGGAATTGGACTTACTGCATCTCCAGCCGTACACGTACTTCTGGGCGATAAATGGCTTGAGGCGATACCCTTGATCCAGATTTTGACAATTTACGGGCTTGCTTCAATAGCCGCCTCGAATGTCTCACCGTGCCTGCTCGCTATGGGCAAGCCGCAGTTAACTACCCGAAATATCGCTATCGGGTGTGCAGTGATCCTTCCAGCGCTGGCTTGGGGCGTGTCGCAAGGCGGTGCTACAGGCGCCGCATGGGCAGTAACCGCTGCAAACATTGTCCTCTTCCTGAACGGCCTGAGTATGGCGCTGTCCGCTCTGGAAATGTCCGTTCTTCCCGTATTGATCGCTATCTGGAGGACTCTCGCATCGACCGGGATGATGGTTGTTGTGGTGCTGGCTGCTCAACATTTCCTTCCGGATTCAAGCTCTCTGCTTGACCATGCACTGGAATTGATTATATGTATCGCTAGCGGTGCCATTACCTACCTGGGAGTACATCTTCTGCTCTGGCGAATTTGTCACTATCCTAAAGGCGCAGAGTCTCAGGTAATTGCCGTCATACAGAAAAAGTTACTCGGACGTAACTACGAATATTCAGCAGATATGGGATAGCCCTCAAAATTATGAAAAGCGAAAAAGCTGGTTTGGAAAGCATTGCCGTCATAGGCACCGGCTACTGGGGCCGTAACCTGGTGCGTAACTTCCACGCCTTGGGCTGTCTGCACACGGTCTGTGACAGCGACCCGGAAACCCTGGCTGACTTCCTCACCCAATATCAGGGTGTCGAGGGCGCCTCCGCCTACGCCGACGTGCTGGCTAATGAGGCTATCCAGGGAGTGGCTATCGCCACTCCGGCCCACACCCACGGCCTGCTGGTACGCGAGGCACTGCTGGCGGACAAGGATGTCTTCGTAGAGAAGCCACTTTGTCTCTCGGTCAAGGAGGCCGATGAACTGACGGCACTGGCGAAGGAGCGTGGCCGTATCCTGATGGTGGGGCACCTGCTCTGGTACCACCCGGCAGTCTTGAAGCTCAAAGAATTGGTGGCTTCGGGCGAATTGGGTCGCATCGACTACATCTACTCCAACCGCCTCAACATGGGCAAGCTGCGGCGCGAGGAAAATGTACTCTGGTCCTTTGCCCCGCATGATGTTTCCGTAGTGCTGGGGCTACTCGGCGACCAGCCAGCCTCGGTACAGACCCAGGGTGGTGCCTTTTTGCATCGGCAGATTGCCGATACCACCGTCACCTTGCTCAACTTCGCCAGCGGGGTACGTGCCCATATCTTTGTTTCCTGGCTGCATCCCTTTAAAGAACAGAAGCTGGTGGTCGTTGGACAGCGCCAGATGGCGGTCTTTGACGACACGGCACCGTGGGAGCATAAGCTCTGCCTCTATCCCCACAGCGTCTCCTGGGACGGCAAGGTGCCCGTGGCGAAGAAGGCGGAGTCTGAATACGTAGCGCTGACCGAGACCGAGCCACTCAAGGATGAATGCCGGCATTTTCTCGATTGCATGGAAAGCCGGGAAGCACCGCGCACCGATGGCGAGGAAGGGCTACGGGTCTTGCGGGTACTCAACGCCTGCCAGCAGGCGCTGGAGCGTAACCAGCCCGTGGCACTAGCCGGAACCGGGGAGCCAAAATCCGGTGCCTTTGTACACGAAAGCGCAATCATCGACCCAGGGGTGGAGATTGGCGAGGGCACCAAGGTGTGGCACTTCAGCCACATCCTCAAGTCTTCGCATATTGGCCGGGACTGCACCGTGGGCCAGAATGTGGTCATCGGCCCCAAGGTCACCGTCGGTAACGGTTGCCGCATTCAGAACAACGTTTCCGTTTATAAAGGTGTAACGCTCGAAGATGACGTCTTCTGCGGACCCAGCATGGTCTTTACCAATGTCATGAACCCCCGCTCCCACGTCTCCCGCAAGGATGAATTCCGTAATACGCTGGTACGCCGGGGCGCAACCATCGGCGCCAATGCCACCGTGGTCTGTGGTCATACCCTGGGGGAGTACTGCTTTATCGGCGCCGGTGCAGTCGTCACCCGAGACGTACCAGCCCATGCCCTCATGATAGGCAATCCCGCACGCCATGCAGGCTGGATGTGTGCCTGTGGCGAGCGCCTTCCCGAGGATTTTCACTGCGAGGTCTGTGGCAGCGATTACCAACTGGTTGGGAACAGCCTGGAGCACACTGCATGAGTAACATCCCGTTTATCGATTTACAGGCCCAGTTTCATCACCTGGAAGCGGATATCCGTGCAGGCATCGATGGAGTGCTGGCCCATGGTCGTTTCATCATGGGGCCGGAAGTGGCCGAGCTGGAAACTGCGTTGGCTGACTACGCTGGTGTCAAACACGCCATCACTTGCTCCAGTGGCACCGATGCCTTGCTGATGCCGCTGATGGCCGGAGATATTGGCCCTGGAGACGCGATCTTCACCACCCCTTTCACCTTTATCGCTACTGCAGAGATCATTGCGATGCTGGGGGCTACCCCTGTCTTTGTGGATATCGACCCAAAAACCTTCAATATCGATCCCGGCAAGCTTGAAGTTGCGGTACAACGGGTGGAAAACGAGGGCACGCTTAAGCCCCGGGGCATCATTCCTGTCGATCTGTTCGGTCTGCCTGCGGACTACGACACTATTAATGCCATTGCGAAAGCCCATGGACTCTTTGTGCTGGAGGATGCTGCCCAGGGCTTTGGGGGCACCTATAAAGGCCGGTGTGCCGGGAGCCTTGCCGATGTTGCCGCCACCAGCTTTTTCCCCGCCAAGCCGCTGGGTTGCTACGGTGATGGCGGTGCTATCCTCACCGACGATGGCGAAATGGCCGAGAAGCTTCGTTCCATCCGGGTACATGGCAAGGGCGGAGACAAGTACGATAACGTGCGTATCGGGATGAACGGTCGCCTCGATACCCTGCAGGCAGCAATATTGCTACCGAAACTCAAGGCTTATCCAGAGGAACTCGCGGCTCGTCAACGCATTGCTGAACGTTATAACGAGGGATTGAGCGACCTCGTACAGATACCACACATCCCAGCAGGTTATTCCAGCGCCTGGGCGCAGTACTCTATCCTTGTGGAAGGGAGAGACGCCTTGCAGGCAAGGTTAAAAATCGCCAATGTTCCCTCTATGGTGTACTACCCCAAGCCCCTGCACCTGCAGGGTACTTTCCGGCATCTTGGGCATGGCGAGGGTGATTTTCAGTTATCGGAGTCTGTCTCAGAGCGGATCCTGAGTCTTCCCATGGGACCGTATTTGGAGACGACTGACCAGAATCATATTATAGATTCTGTGAAGAGTGGACTGGCATCCTGAGCTGATATGACAACAAGGTAAAGTTGGTGATTCTTTCAGCACTTATTAAAACTCGATTCTCCAAGGAACCGCTCCCAAAACTCGCCTTTATATTTTCATTTATTTTATTACTTGCCCCATCCTATTCGATACATGCCAATTCGATTCTGAATTCCTCCTCGTGCGGACCGGTTAGCACTAAAGACACAGCTGGACCTTACAATTACAGAACAAGGTCTCCAGGAGAAAGATGGCATGTAAATGATGTGAACAAGCATCACTATTTCAAGGCGCAGCGTGAAATGAGCAAAAGAAGCCCATTGCCGCAGCGAATTCATAGAGAGCTGAGTTATACCTTGATACGCATCCCTAACCATCATCAGGCACTTTTCCTTCTTGCCAGGTTTCACAATCAATTCCCAAAAGAAGAATTTAACCCGCCTGTTGCAGGCGTTTTTTCTGTTTCGCCTGAGTGCTTCTTTGATCGGGGCATGCGTTTTGTTCCTGATGACCCCTATGTCCCATTGCTTAAGGCCATTTATTACCACAAACGAAAGAGATATAAGAAATCCCTTCCGGTATACAAGCGCCTCATAGAGAAACATCCCGGGTGGGGAGAGTTACATTATAATCTGGGATTGTTATATGCCGATATGAAAGATTATAAACAGGCGACACTCCATGCTAATAAAGCCCAGGAAAATGGTTATACGCTGCCAGGATTGAAGAACAAGTTGGAAAAGGCAGGGCATAGGCCTTAATCTTGTCAGCTTTAATTAATCAGTTAATTGGCACACCCTATATCCATGCCTACCAACAATAATTTCTCTTCTGTCACAACAACCCTGGCTCTAATTCTTGTTGTGGGATTAATTTATATTTCACCTGCAAACGCGGCTAGAGGATCCTATAACAATATTGGAGATCGCCGCATTCTGCTGGTTGGCCCGAAACAGAAATATACCTTGCCAAGCCAGGCAGCACATGTTGCCAGGGATGGTGACATCATTGAGATTACCACGGGAACTTACCGCGGGGATGTAACGGCCTGGAGAGCTAACAACCTCACTATCAAGGGGGTTGGCGGCCTGGCCACACTGATTGCTGATGGAAAGTCTGTTAGAGGAAAGGCAATCTGGGTAATAAAAGGCAATAATACCCGGATTGAAAATATCAAGTTTGTCGGTGCGAGGGTTCGGGACAAAAATGGGGCGGGAATACGACAGGAGGGGGCCGGACTGCATCTCTCAAATTGCGTCTTTCGTGACAATGAAGAAGGCATCCTTTCGGGCAGCAATCTGGAAAGCGATATCGTAATCGAGAATTCGGAGTTCGCCTACAACGGGCACGAAAACGGCAAGTCGCATAATATCTATATTGGCAGGGTGAGAAGCTTCACACTTCGCAACAGCTACATACATCACGCCTATATCGGATCGAATGTAAAAAGCCGGGCACGCACGACCAATATCATCAATAATCGCATCATGGATGAACATGATGGCAGGGGAAACTATTCCATCGATATTTCCAACGGCGGAATTGCCTCTGTCAGGGGCAACCTTATACACCAGAGTCCCTATACCGAGAACTATCACATGATCGCCTTTGGTGCGGAGAAGCTGGCCTACATCCACAACAAACTTGATGTCATCAACAATACCATGGTGAATGATCGCAGCAGCGGTCGCTTTATATGGAATCGGAGCAATAGGCCGGCAAAGGTTTATAACAATATTTTTGTTGGTGCCGGAACAATTGTCCGCGGGAGCGCTACAGTCCATGGCAATGTTCTGGCGCCACCCTCTTCCTGGAAATCAAGGCTCAAATATTTTCTTACCGGGAATCATCCCGCCTTGTCTGGTTTGAAACTATCCTCTAATAATCTCATCGTAAAAGAGATTGGTTTTCTAAACCGCCTGCGTTTTGATTACCGTCTGCTGCCAAATTCCCCCGCTATAGATGCCGGCACCCAGATATCCGGTCCAGAGCATCAATCCCTGGTACCCGCATTTCAGTACCTGCATCCCCACAGGGCAGTTCCCCGTCCCATAGCAGGGCCCACAGATGCCGGCGCCTATGAATACAGTACAGAATAATCTTCTGAGTAAACCATGACCGATCTGCTCCATCGACTCATCGACCATTGGGCCATGCTTACGCCCGATGCCGATGCCCTTCTATACCAGAACGACACCCTTTCCTATAAGGCATTGGCTGAGGGTGTGGCGAATACTGCTAACGCCCTTTTTGAACTCGGCCTTGAAAAACAGGAACGGGTTGGCATTTATCTGGAAAAAAGACTTGAGACAGTTCTGTCTATTTTTGGCGCCTGCCATGCGGGAGGAGTTTTTGTCCCCATCAATCCCCTACTCAAGGGAGAACAGGTTCAGCACATTCTCAATGACTGCAATATCCGCATACTGATCACTTCCGAAAATCGGCTTGATACGATCGCAACGGTGCTCACCCATTGCCCGGACCTTCACTCCGTCATCCTGGCAGGAGCATCAAACGACGAATACCCGGCGAAGGGCCGGCTGGGTATTTATTCCTGGGACCCGCTATTCCGGGCGGGCCTTGAGTCCCGGCGAACCCACCGGGTCATTGATACGGATATGGCCTCAATCATCTACACCTCCGGGAGTACCGGAAAACCCAAGGGTGTCGTCCTGACCCACCGGAATATGGTTGCAGGTGCCCGGAGCGTTGCCACCTACCTTGAAAACACATCCGAAGATCGGCTGCTCGCCGCCCTGCCCCTCAGTTTTGATGCGGGCTTCAGCCAGCTCAGCACAGCATTTCACGCGGGAGCCAGCGTTGCGCTGATGAATTATCTGTTACCACGGGATGTCGTCAATGCGGCCAATCGCTACCAGATTACCGGCCTCGGTGCGGTGCCACCCATGTGGATCCCTCTCTCCCGCCAGACCTGGCCCGAAGATGTCATAAACAATCTCCGTTACATCACCAATACCGGTGGCGCTATGCCGCGCAGTACCGTTGATGCCCTGCGCAAGGCGCTGCCAGAAACCCGTGTTTTTCTCATGTATGGTCTCACCGAAGCCTTTCGCTCCACCTATTTGCCACCGGATGAAATCGATCAGCGTCCGGACTCCATCGGTAAGGCCATTCCCAATACCGAGATTATGGTGGTTCGGCAGGATGGTAGCCCCTGCGCCCCCAATGAGCCGGGGGAGCTCATTCACCGGGGCGCCCTCGTTGCCCGTGGTTACTGGAACGATCCCGAGCGCACCGCTTTGCGCTTTCGCCCGGTCCCCAGAGAAGAGGACGGCATTCCCGGACAGGAACTATCGGTCTGGTCTGGAGATACGGTGCGGATGGATGAAGACGGCTACCTCTATTTCATCGGCCGCGAGGATGAAATGATCAAGACATCCGGCTACCGCGTGAGTCCTACCGAGGTGGAGGAGGCGCTCTATCGTACCGGCATGGTGCACGAGGCGGTCGTTTTTGGGGCTCCCCATCCAGAACTTGGCCAGGGTATCGCTGCCATTACTGTTCCTGTTGATAAAGATGACTTCTCGGAACAAAAGTTGTTGAATGCACTGAAACCGTTGCTGCCGAACTTCATGCTTCCCGCTTATGTGGATGTCCGCGAGTCGCTGCCCCGCAATCCTAACGGCAAGATTGACCGCGCCACCGTTTCCGGCAGCTTCACAGCCCTTTTTGAAAATAACGAATGAGCCTCGATGGCAGCACGCCCCATGCCCTAAGCGGGGAAACTGGAGAGCACCATTTGGGAACTTCCGGTATCCAGCATCATTTAGTTCCGGCTCACACCACCCTGCGCTTCCAGGATCTGTATCGTCAACAAAACAACGCCACCATCAGGCTTCTGAACGAATCCGGTCTGCTCTATACCTATAATGGCCGGGGAGCTATTTGGCAACTACTGCTCAGCCTGAAAAACAGCACTCGCAAGACGGTACTCATACCCGCCTTTCATTGCCCAAGCATGGTATTTGCGGCTATTGATGCGGGTTTTAGTCCGGCCTACTATGGTATCGATGACAATCTGGAGATCGATCATGAAGATCTGCTGGCTAAGCTCGATCGGCATGTTGCGGCAGTGCTCACAGTCAATTACTTCGGATTTCCGGCAGATCTCGAATGTTTAAAGAGCGCATGCAAGGACGCGGGCATAATGCTCATCGAGGATTGTGCCCATTCCTTCTATTACGCCAATCCTCTTCGCCTTGCCGGTGAACGAGGTGATGCAGCAGTCTTCAGCTTTCGGAAAACGCTACCCTGCGGAACCGGCGGCGGTATGCGTATAAATAATCCGAGCATTCACATCGACATTCCAGAGGCACGCAGGCCCCTTTCCGAATCGCTGCAGAATCTCAAAGGATTGGGGGAAGAAGTGTTGGCCAATAGCCGTTACGAGCACCTGAAGCGCGCTTACGATCGCATTGAAGGAATCAGGACATCCTTCGGAAAGAGTGCATATGAGGAACCGGATAAATCAGCAACCCAAGGTACCTCTGAATATCTTTCCAGTTACCGGTTTCACAAATCCCATGGAATTACCCGGATTCCCTGGTCCACTCAGCAATTGCTAAACAGGGCATGCCTGGAAGATATATCCAAACAACGGCAGGCCAACTATCGGACAGCTTCTGAAATAATTCAGGAGACCTCTGGATTGAAGGTTTTATTTTCACAACTACCGAAACATGTCGTTCCGTGGTGTTTTCCTGTATTGATGGATAGCCGTAGCAACATTGACCATAAGTTGCGTGTTCGTGGAGTGCCGCTATTTACCCATGGCGAGACACTCCATCCCTCTCTCCTTGAGCTTGCCACCACAGAGCCCGATATGGTTGCCAGGGCACGTAATATATCGGAGCGCATACTGTGCTTTTCCATACATCAAAATCTTTCAGAATCCGAAGTAAGTGCGTACTGCGCTACAGTCAATAGCTTCAATGTAGCCAGTAGTTAAGGAGCGAATGGTTCATTCCCGATGCAAATCGAAATATACAATAATATAAACGATCTTGAGCCCGTCTCGTCTTCGTGGAATCACCTGGTCGAGAAACAGGCGAAGGAAATTGATGGACCTGGCCCTACCAGCACTTTCGATTGTGTGCGCCTGCTTTGCGAAACTCACCTTCCAGACTCATCCCTGAACATTCTGGTAGCGCGTGAGGACGGTAATATCCGGGGAATCATGCCGCTCTATAACGGGATGACACCATTTTCCCTTGGCGAGAGACAAGAGTTGGCAACCGTTCCCGGCCTGTACCCCGTTCGTGTGGGCCTGATCGCGGAACCCGGCTACGAAACAAAATTTGCTACAGAGCTCCTTGGCACTCTTCGGGATATTGATGCCAGGTGGGATGTGTTGTTACTGAACGCAGTCAGCGGAAGTACATCAGATAAAGCGCTCCAGGATGCGGTGGACAGACTTTCCATGGAACCGTATCCGGTAGACTCAGCTGCATCTCCCTACATGCAGCTTCCGGAATCGTCACAGCATTATCGTGATTCCATGAGTTCGAAACTGGCAAAAAATATTCGCTGGTGTGCCAGACGGCTTGACAAGATAGGCGACCTGACCATGGAGACAGTGACAGATTCCGGACAGGTGGAAGGCTTTCTTTCCGATCTGACCCTTGTGGAAAAGTCATCCTGGAAAGAGGACTCCTTGACCTCACTTACCACCAACCCGCGGCAAATGGAGTTTCATGAAAAGCTGGCACCAGTTGCAGCACGTAACAAATGGCTACGTTCCTACGTGCTGAGAGTGGGGGAAAAAGCAGTGGCTTATCAATTTGGACTGCTATTCTCGGGAACCTACTATCTGCTGAAAACGAGCTATGCAAACGACCTTGGAAAATTCAGTCCCGGCTCGGTTCTTACTCACAGGATTATAGAAGATCTTTGCGATGCGGAGGACAAGGTCAATCTATTCGATTTCATGGGAAAGTGTGAACAGTACAAGATGAGATGGACCAGCGATACCTATACCAGGCAGGTATATGCTATCCATAACTTGACCTGGAGAGGCCACCTGCATAAGTTTCGCGGCAAACTCTCCGCATCCCTCCGCCGTACAACCAAACCAGCCGGTGCCTGAGTATCCCTCGGTACGTTTCAGCATCTATTAGGCAGTTGATATCTATACGGTAATGGCCAAGCGCGTTCTCCTTATCGCCTATCACTTTCCACCGATTCGTGGAAGCAGTGGGATGCAGCGTACCCTTGCCTTCTCCCGTTTCCTTCCGAAGTATGGCTGGGAACCACTTGTCTTGAGCGTACACCCCCGTGCTTATAGTGATACTGGAAAAGATCTGCTTGCCCTGTTGCCGCAGGAACTCAAGATCTCACGCGCGCAGGCCTGGGATACAGCCCGCCATCTCGCCTGGCGCGGCCGTTATGCAGACCGAATGGCATTACCTGATCGCTGGATTAGCTGGCTTCCCGGAGGAGTGACCTCGGGTTTACGCCTGATAAGAAAATACCGGCCACAGGCGATATGGTCGACCTATCCAGTCGCTACCGCGCACCTGATCGGATGGACGCTTAAGAAATGCACCGGGATTCCCTGGATAGCGGACTTCCGTGACCCAATGGTTGAGAAGAATCCGCGTACCGGTGCTATAACACCTTTGGACACTTCGCTTCGCCGGGCACGGCTCTTTGTTGAAAGACGTTGTGTGGAAAAAGCTGACCGCCTGGCTTTTTGTACCAAGGGAGCATCGAGCATATGCCAGGAACGCTACCCGACCATAGCACCGGAAAAATCCCATGTTATTCCGAATGGCTATGATGAGGAAAGTTTCCAGAAAGCAGAAGAACACATCCCATCCGGAAAATCAGGCGACAGGCCTGTTACCCTGCTCCACAGCGGTATTCTTTATCCAACACCAGACCGCGACCCAAGCCATTTCTTCGCCGCCGTTGCTGATCTAAAAAAGCAAGGCATACTTGTCCCGGAAAAAGTACAATTTATACTGCGTGCATCGGGCCACGATGGTCACTATGCCCCCATTATTAATAAGTTGGGAATCTCCGACCTCGTCCGGCTAGCCCCCGCCCTTCCCTATGAAAAAGCGCTTGCTGAAATGCTCTCTGCTGATGGCCTCCTGCTATTCCAAGGATATACCTCAAACCCGGCCATACCCGCCAAGCTATATGAATATCTTCGTGCAGGAAAGCCGGTGATCGCGATGGCCGACCAGGACGGAGAAACGGTAGCTCTGCTTAAAGCACTGGGCTCTCGATATATCTTCTCCATCGAGGATGCTGATGCTATAGCTGATGGCCTTTCCTGCTTCCTGTCCGATCTGGATAAAAAAAAGGTAACGGTTCCCGACAAGTCCGCTATTTCGCGGTTCGACCGCCGGCGAGAGACCGGGCTTCTCGCTAATTTACTGGATGGTTTGAAATAGAAATGAGCAATCACAGTTACACCGATCTATCATGGAACGAGACTCCTGAACGGGTATTTTCCACCTGGGAGAAATTAGTTCAGGAACGAGCACTCAATCCTTCCCTGCTTCCTGAATGGATAGAGTGCGTCGCGAAAAGCCATAACCTCCTTTCCGATATCAGGGTGTTTCACAACTGCAATGATTCCCAGCCGCATGGAATCTTCCCCTACCTTATACGTAAACGAAAAATAAACGGGCTACCTCTACGTTGTCTGGAGTCAGCGTCTAATCTTGTTTCCTACCATCCAGACCTGATTTGTTCAACAACCTGCAATGACTTGATGGAAAAGTTATTTCAGCATACTGAGGGAAAGTGGGATATTGCATATATTCACAACGTAAGCCCTGAAAGTCTGGCAGCGGCGCAGATTATCAGCTATGCACGTGGTGGCGATAATGTGCTATTGCAATATCCGGCCGAGTCGTCCCCCTATGTTGTATTGGAAGGCACATGGGATGATTTTATCTCCGCGAAACGTTCGAAATTCCGAAACAATCTGAAACGGCGTATGCGGAAAATGAACAAGGCGGGACATGTTGAAATACGATGGCATGAAGACAAAGATGATACCTCTAGCCTCCTGCAGTCCATTATGACAATTGAAGAAGAAAGCTGGAAAGTAAGTGCTGACATGTCCGTGGCGCACCGACCTGTAGAATCCGATTATTACGAGAGGTTAATACCGTTTCTCGCCAACTCGGGGCGGCTATTTTCCAATATTCTCTATCTGGATAACACGCCCGTCGCCTATAGTCTTTGCTATAAAGACAAACACAAGATTGGACAACTAAAAACTTCCTATTCAAGCAAGTTCAAACAACTCTATCCGGGGTCAATCATAAACGAAGATGCTGTCAAGCGTGCTTTTGAAACAAATGCTCAGGAGTTTGATTTTCTTGGCGACATAATGCCCCACAAGATGGAATGGGCTGACCAAATACGAGAACACAGCAACTATTTCCTGTTTTCAAAGAAACTTCCCATACATATTTTTGGAAAAATCAAGCAGACCATCGAAAATTTCAGGGAACGATGGACCGCTCGCGCATCTGAAGTAAAGCAATAGCCATGACAAAACAACGCACACATTCAGCGATTGCAAGCCTTAACTCGGTTGATAACCAACTGATCTTTGCCTCCCGGCAACTTGGCAGGCTTGCACCACGAGCTAGTGGACGACCATTTTACGCCTATGACCGCACTGCGATCAGCCAAAGAATCGGCTATCTTCGTAAATGTTTACCGCACGATATCCACTTGCACTATGCAATCAAGGCTAATCCAATGCCCGCTGTGGTGCAGCATCTATCCTCTCTCGTTGATGGATTCGATGTAGCCTCAGTAGCGGAAATGCGCGTCGCTCTTGACACATCAATATCATCTTCTGACATCAGCTTTGCCGGCCCTGGAAAATCTCGAGATGAACTTCAAGCTGCAATCTCCTCCCGGATTATTGTCAACATGGAATCGTTCACTGAACTGGATACTATATTGCGTTTGGGCAATGAGCTGGGTGAAACCCCACGTGTCGCGGTGCGGATTAACCCCGACTTTGAACTCAAAACATCGGGAATGAAAATGGCGGGCGGTGCCAAGCAATTTGGCGTTGATGCGGAACAAGCGCCCGACCTACTGAGAAAAATTCTAGCTGCGGATTTAGATTTTCAGGGCCTCCATATCTTTTGCGGCTCCCAGAATCTGTACGCAAAAGCCCTCGCCGAAGCCCAGGAGAAAACTTTCGGCCTGGCCTACCGTTTGTGCGATGAAGTGGGATGTTCCCTGAAGACGCTTAACATTGGCGGGGGATTCGGCATTCCTTACTTTCCCGGAGAACAGCCTCTGGATTTGGAAAATACGGGAAATATCCTTGAGGGCATGATGGAAGATGTAAGGCTATGCCTGCCAGATACTCGAATCGTACTCGAACTTGGACGCTATATCGTTGGCGAGACAGGCATTTATGTTTGCCGGATAGTCGACAAAAAGGTATCCCGGGGACAGATATTTTTAGTGACAGACGGTGGTCTTCATCATCACCTGGCTGCCTCTGGAAATTTTGGCCAGATTTTGAGAAAAAATTACCCTGTCGTCATTGGCAACCGCATGGGTCAAAAGGAGCGGGAAACGGTTAGTATCGTCGGCCCCTTGTGTACACCGCTTGATCTATTGGCAGATAAAATGGAACTTCCGAAAGCCGATATTGGCGACTACGTGGTCATCCTGCAATCGGGAGCCTATGGCTATACAGCCAGCCCCACCGCCTTTCTCAGTCATCCACCTCCTGTGGAGATGCTGGTATAGATACACTGCTGTCCAGTTAGATTTTTAAAATGCTCGCAGAATGGACTTAAACCTTCTTAATCTCCGTCTGATAATTGGAGTCTACCTCTTTGATTGAGGAAAGATTAGGCGAGACAGATACGACATGAGACGGTTAATACGCAAATATGCAATGGACGTTGCACTACCTGCCCTGATGCTGTTGGCAGGGTACCTAAGCTTTGTTAAATTCAGCGGTTATCCCCCCCTTCGCCTCGAACTAGCTATTTGCGCAGCAGCCTTAATTGTTGTCGGAATGAGCGCCGGTCTACTTGGCTTGCTGGGTGGGCGAATCACAAGAATTATTATCATTGCCGGGGCGTGGACATTATTCATCGACCTTGGATTCGAGTTTTGGGACTGGCACCCAAACTGGCTTATATTCACATTCCTTATTCTCTTGGCTGTTTGTACGGTATTACAAAAACACTTGGTAGTAATAAGTACTACCGCCGTTTCTGTATTACTAGTTTCAACTGTATTATTACCAGTTGGCCACATTGAAGCCGCTCTCAGGCCTCAGCCAAAATCTAGCGTGCAAAGTGTCACACATGATCTATCGCCTGTAATTCACATCATATTAGACGGTCATATCGGAATCTCTGGCCTACCCTCCGAATTACCCGGTGCCAAATCACTAAGGACAAAATTGCTTCATTTCTTTGAGGACCACGATTTCCTCTTGTTTAGCAATGCCTACAGTCATTACTTTATGACCAAGCATTCTATCCCTGCGACGTTAAATTTCTCCGATAAACCTAATAACGATCTTTTTGCGGGTAACTTTCATGCCGGGGACACTATAATCCGCAATCTCTACTTTGAAAGAATGATAAAACTTGGTTATCAGATCACGGTTGTTCAGACTGATTGGGTGGATTTTTGCCAAACTCCAAACATTCTGGTCACAAATTGCTACACCATTCCTGGTACTGGTCTTCAGCCTCTTAAGACGTCAGAACTCAAAACAGTACAGAAAAGTCGTATTATCCTGAGTCAGTTCCTAGAGCTTTCCCTTGCCTATAAAGAGTTACGTTCTTTATACAAAAATCTACTTCAGCCAGCTCTTGATAGCTTGGATATTTCCGTACCAGACTGGGACTGGGAAAGGAAAATTGTTTTCCCGATTATCGCACCAAAATCGCTTCAATTACTCACTCAAAACATTATCAACAACTCAACAGGCCATCTGCACTTTGCCCATATCAGTATTCCACACGAGCCTTATGTTTTTCATTCGGATTGCAGCATTCGCAGCTCTCTGGATGACTGGGCAGATCGCAATAGCTCTGGTGATTCTGATCTTGAAAGAAAACAGCGATACCAGCTTTACCTGGAACAGGTATCATGCACCCATAAATTGCTTAAACAGATGTTTGCTACGCTGAAGGAAGAAGGAATCTACGATCGTGCAACCATTGTCGTTCATGGAGACCATGGGTCACGCATCATGAGCGCAGCCCCAAGAATGGCTAATGAAGGAAAATTATCAAGCAGTGATTTGACTGCTGGTTTCTCCACCTTGTTTGCCGTGAAATCCCCAATATTAACTCCAGGCGTCAACAATCAGGTTTTGCCCATTGATTGGCTCCTTGAGTCGGTATTATTCCAAGCCTCTGAACTACCCTCGGGCAAACCCTACATATACCTGGCAGACGGACAAGACTTGCTGGTACCATCCATATATAGTCCACTTTCCCGTAACGTTATCCCAATCCAACCAGCGACAGGTAATAAGTAGAGATTTCGGCAAAAACTCATCCAGAATCTTCTATTGAGAATAGATTACGAGACGATCAAACAGCCCGGCGAGCTCTGACGTCCGCTGTTTCCGGCTTTGGAGCAATGCATATTTCTTATCTGCAATGGGCACTGTTCCATTGCGTATACTTTCCAGAAATAGAGGTAACGTCGCCAGTATTCCTTCCATGGAATCCAATGGTGTAATGCTGTCTACTCCGGCTGCGCGTAGTGCATGTGCCGTATCACCACCAGGATCTGTTAGCGCAAACACGGGACGCTGGACGCGGAAGTACTCATAAATTTTGGCTGGAATCTGATGGTTGCAATTCGCAGCCTGAAATATCAACAGTCCATCTACCTCTCTCATTTCCTCTAAGGCCTTGGCATAAGAAAGCGGGGATGCCAGTTCCACAATATCGCTCAATCCATAATGTCCCAGAAGTGACTTGTAGTGGGCATCATATCCAGTGGCACGCAATCTGATGCGAAGAGTCGATGGCGTTATAGTACTTTCAGCAGAAAGCCTTGAAAGCGCCTCAAAAAAAGCCGTGGGATCTCTTTCTACTGGATATAACAAGCCACTATGTAGCAGAGTAATTCGCTTCCCAGCCCGCGCCTTCTGAGGCACCTCCGCTGGAAAACAATCCTCCTCATATCCGTTCGCCACAACCTTATAACGCTTGCTATCGAGATCCGGGTATCTGCTAGCGCAGAGTTCCAATGTTCCGGGAGCGGTGAATACCGCACGGTCACACATACGCAACGTACGCTCTTCGATCCAGCGGTGTGCCACAAGGGTTTTCTCGTTCGATGGAAAAACCTCATCCCACATAGAGTCACGAAAGTCGGCGACCCAGGGAATTCCGGTTAACTTGCTTAAGCCCATACCCACGAGATGGGCCGTCGCTATAGGATAAGTGCTCCAAATTACCTCTGGCCGATACCGCCTGATCAGTGCTAGGCCACGTAACATTGCGGCCGGCCACCAGGACATCCATCGGTCAGGCCAAGCCAGCCAATCCGGGTATTTCCCGGCCACAGCTAGATGCCGGGCGCTATCAAGACCAAAGGCCCGAGCCACGATCACTTCCTCCGGAATCTCCTTCATACGCTCCGGTGAAACTGCAGGATAGGCTCGTGGATGAATGCTGAGCACGACGGGCTTCCAACCACATTTTCGTAGATGTCGGGCAAAGCTGAGAGTACGGTGGATGCCGCTACCACCGGCAAGGGGCGGAAAATGATACGCGACGAGGAGTGCGCGTTTTAGCACACCCGTAGCCAATCAATGGTCCACGTAGCCACCTGTTCCCTCCAGGCTCGGCGTGAAAAGGTGTGGTTGGCTTCGGGAAAATCAATCCGCTTGATGGTGGCTCGTTTCATGAGCCGACGCCAGACACGGGATCGGGATACTTCCCCCTTAAACTCTCCCGCGGTCAGATCATCTCCGCTCAGGATAAACAGAGCCTTCCCCTTGAAGGCAGACAATCCGTCTGCCATACGATCTGCGAGTGGTTTACCGGGTATACCCGAATCTTTTACTGGCTCCAAACGATTGTCATCGGTTTGTGCCTGGTCATCTCTAACCCCTAGGGCAGAAAACATCATACCAACAAGAGAGCTCATAGAAGCCCTGAACTGAAAGTCCCCTCGCAGAACCTTTCCCCACAAGTCCGGGGAAACAAGCCGTTTCAGATAGTAGTGCTTAAGATAGGAACGAGCTATGCCCGCCTCACTTCGCACCCAGGGATTCAATAATACGAGCCCGGAAACTCGCGGATCCTTGTGAGCATAAAAGAGTGCTGCGGATGCCGCATCACAAAGGCCCCAAAGCACAACTCGTTTTACGCCTGAAACGCTCTCCGTAAAGGCATCCAGGGCGCTGCGAATATCAGCCTCAATATCCTCAAAACCCAGCAATTCCCCTCCGTTGTCTCCCATCCCCCGATAATCAAAACGCAGTACCGGGTAGCCGCTATCGGCAAGTGCACGTGCCAGTAGCACAAACTGCCGATGGCTTCCGACGCGATACTGGGGGCCACCCACGATGATTACTACTCCAGTATCGACTGTTTGAATCGATTCGACCGGATGGTGCAATATACCGCAGAGAATATCGTCCCCGCACGGAACAGCCAGCACCTTCTCTTTAGCTGCCACTCGCTAACATCCCGGTAGTCGCTTCTATAAGTGCGGGACAATCGGTAATTTCTACCGTCTTCCAGAAGGGCTCGCCCTGGACGACCCTGGAATCCACGTTTATGCCTGATGCAGACCATGCGTCCAACTGCTTGCGAGAGGCGAACGACAGCGGTTTCGTAGCATCCCGGGCAACCTCAATCCAATAATACTTGCTCTGTGGTAATTCCATATCCGCCATCTTGAGTTTGTCCAGCGAATCGGCCAATTCAGGAGCGACCTCATAACCGGCTATCTCAACACTCTGTCCATCTGCAAATTTCGCTCGTAGCTCCTTTACGGTTACTCCGCTGCCAGAATTCATCATCTCACCAGCAACTGCGATGCGCAGGAACTCCGTCAACGCACCCTCTCCCTTTAATACAGGCTGCCAGAGGAGGACAAAAGACGGAGGCGCTGGCAGACGAGGCACCAGATTCAGGGCAAGCAGACCTCCCAAGCGCAAACCCCAAAGTCCTATGTCCTGCCCTTGCCCCAGTTTTACCTGAAGCCAGGCATGGGCAAGCACCAAGTCATTTACCCAGCATTCCAGACTCGCCTCTGAAAAATCACTGCTGCTATCTCCACAGCCGTAGAGATCCACCGTTAATACCCCATACCCTAACGCTGCGAGCTTCCGGGCTTGCAGAGACACCATACGCCGGGATTTATTCATCTCCTCGGCCAAGGGATGAACGTAGAGAATGCCGCCACGGGGTGACGATAAAGAGGAGGGTGGATAGTAGGCGAGGAAAAGCGGGCCGTGTGTCGCCTCAAGGAAGGAGCATTGCGGGGCGTCCCTTACCCCCATAGCTTCAAGCTGCCAGCTTACGGGTCACGAAATCAGACAGCGTACCCAGGGTCTCGAAAGTCTCTGCACTGATCTCGTCGTCATCGACGATAAAGCCAAATTCTTCCTCCAGGGCGGTAATGACCGAAACCACCGCCATGGAATCAAATTCTGGAATATCGCCCAGCAAGACGGATTCACGGGCAAGCGCGGCTCCCCGCTCGCCAATTCCAAGTGTCTCCACGAGGATCGACCTGACGTCTTCAAAATTATCCATAGAAATATCCATCAGTTATTTCGGAAAGGCGGGGATAATGCAACAAGCTACGCTTATGTTCAAACGAACGGAACATCACTTGCCTTAGTGTTCGCCGTCCTCGCACAAGCGGGGATCCAGTAACCACTGTCATCCTCGCGAAAGCGGGACAAAAGCACGTAGTGCGTTGAATGCCCAAAGGGCAGCCCGCAGGGTAAGGGAAGCGAACAATCCAGGCTTTTTGCTCTACTTAAAATCACCAACAGCACAGAGTTTCTCTAGCCCACAACCGCTGGATTCGTATTCCATCCATTCAAAGCGAGACGCAACAGAAAACGGGCCGGCGTACGATCCCAAGGGGTAAAACGTGGTAACTGGTAACGGTCCGTGTTTCGCGTGGCTACACCCCGTTCCGTCGTTACCGCAGCTGTAAAACTGAGGTCGTGGACCATCTCAACGTGCTCTCGGCGGTAATCCACTCCCGCCTTACCGTTAGGATAGGCGAATGTGCACACGGGCAGTCCCGTAATTGCTTCCAGACGCTCCTTACCCTCGGCAATCTCCCTACGTGCCTTTGCAGGTGAAACGGAGGCCAGAATGGGATGGCTCACGGTATGCGCGCCAATTTCCATACCTTCCTCGGCAAGTGCCTTGACCTGCGTGCTGGTCATCATAAGTCCCTCGGGAAGAATGGCCCCGGATATATGGGCGATGGCGTCCACCTTATCCTGCCGTTCCTCCGGCTCCAGATATTTGAGTCTGGAAAGCAGCTGATTGATGGCGGCAACGCGTTCATCCGTGGACTGCAACGATATCACGCCAAGCCCGATTTCATTAAGATCAAGTTCCCCGGATTCCGCTCTCCGAATCGACTCGATAACGGTGTCATTCCACATACGTCCACCATCCAGAAACCCCGTAGCGACAAAAAACGTTGCGGACAAGCCATATTTCTTAAGAATTGGCAAAGCGACTTCAGCATTGTCAGCATAGCCATCATCGAATGTGATGCAGGCCGTACGTGAAGGCAATTTCCCCGCCCGGAGCCGTCTTACGGTGTCCTTTACCACCATAATATTGTAGTTCCGTTCCAGCAAACCTATATGCCACGCGAACGTATCCGCATCAATGGCGGCGGGAAATAAGGGGTCCTGGTGTGAACCTATCCCATGGTAGTTGAGAATAGACAGGCGGCTTTTTCCAAATGCTAGAAAAATAATCGTTTCCTTATAAGCTTATCTTGAGCATCTGGAACAGGCCAAAATACTGAGTTGGTCATTGCTGAAATCAATGGCCCCCCGTTTTCCGAAAAGCTTCCAGGTCTGCCACTGGGGTATTCATGTCTACAAAATCAACAACTCCGTCCAATACCTCTGGATTCGCTGCCAAACAACGGATAACCCCCACAAGCATCCTCGCTGACGTTGCATAATCCCGGGAATACGCTAAGGCCTCCCTGGAGGCGCATCGGCTCTGTGTCTTAAGCAATCCGAGTTCGATCACGTGGCGGTCGAAATATACCATTTCCGGTTTTTCACGAGGGCTAATGCCCCTCGTGAAATATGCGCCATGATCGCCAAACACTATTACAATTGCAGTAGGGTCATCCTCCATTATCGCCGAATGTAGTCTCTTGAATATCGATGCAAGCTTGTCGGAGTTATCCAGGAACTTATTCTTGTACTGCTCCCTTTTTTTAAGGTCGCTGTGCTGATAAGTACGAGAGTTCGTATGAGTCATCGGATCGTAAATATAAAAAATAGAAATCTGCGGTTGCTTCATTGAAGAAAGCGTAGTTATCGACTCAAACACCTGTTTCACCCATGCATCCGATGCATTCTTGGTTAACACACCCTTATCATCAACCAGGTTTAGCTTCCTGATTATTACTTCCAATAGCGCACTAAATTGTTCTTTAACCGTGTCGAATCCAATTGGAAGATATTTCCCGTATCGACATAGAGCAAAAAACTTATATTGGCTCCAGTTTGCACTCTCCTCAACACAAAGCGTCGTTTCCCCCAAATAGGAAATGTCTGGTGCCATAAAGTGGTCAATGAAACGGCCATCTCCCTTGTTTTTCAAATATGTCCATCCAGTAGATACTCTGTACCCATTGTTTTGAAACATAGATGCCAAAAGAGAGGGTGCACTACCCATAAATCTATCAGCCGGACTCGAATTCAGATTCTGGTCAAAGTTCATTAATGAATTTAGAGATGCTGACGTTGCTACTTTTGGCGCATACGAGCGTTCAGAAGTATAGGCCATGCTATTTAAAACATCCGTATACTCAAGCCTTTCCACCCCCATAAATCTATTAGCTGAAACAACTGGAATCATGGCATCAAACCCAATCAAATAGATGTTCGGCTTGTCACTTAATACGATTTCTTTCCAATTTTTAAATGCCGCATCCACATCCTCCCGTTCATCCTCTATACGGACAGAATTCTGTTCGTTTATTCCGAATGGAAGATGCAGAACAAAAACTGCAATAGAAAGTACAGATAACAGGTAGCAAGTATTCCTATCGATAAGGTGGCTATAACGGGAAAGAATTTTCCACAGGACGATTGTGACACCGATAAAAGCAATAAAAACAATAATTGGTTGCAAGACCGCAACGAAACGGAAAGATGTCAAATACAGAAATAGATAGTTAAGGACTATTAGTGCCGAATAAATAAAATGGAATATTTTTCGATAATAGCGTGCGACCAATAAAAGAACACCCCCCTGAACAACAACAAATATGGCCAGATAGGATGACACGAAAACCAGGGATACCGCTGCGATATCTTTTGAGAACAGATAGAGTGCTTCTATCGGAAAAAGGCAGGAAAACAATACAAACAGATAAATCAGACGATGGTCTGGTTGCAATACCTTCGTGGAATGGATAACAGATTCCTTCACTACTGCACCTCAAACCTGATGCGTATACGGATAACTATATATTTTTTCATTCTGTCCATTTTATAATCACGGGCTCTCAAGCTGCGATTTCACTTCCTCCGGTCCGCTTACCTTTCCCGATAAGAGATAGAGGATTAACTCCCTGGTCACCAGCATCGGCCCAAATTCAACATCCACCTCTAGCCGGGATTTTTGATGGGATATCTTGAACAGAAATAGCAGTTTTCGCGTTCTTATCCCACCATATTGTTCCGGAAAACGCCATTCGTGTTCATGTGGGCCGGTCACCATTATTAGAAGATCTTAGAGATTGCTGTCCTCTTCACTGCTGGCATCCACTGACGTACTCTTTTCAGGTTTCTTCGATGACTTTGAGAAAAAGGATTTAATCCGGTACCAGTAAAGCCTCAGGGTAACTACAGCTCCTGCTACCGCCGCAATCACCCCCTGGAGGATGATACTGCCCGTGCCCGGATCCAGGTAGGCGTAGGAAGAAGAGCTATAACAAATCAGCAGGATGCTGAGCAGACTGGTTAATATAACAGGCTGTTTTTTCATTGCTTCATCCTTTTAGGTAAAGAGTTAAAAAAATCAGGGATAATTAATACGTTTGAGCAACTTATGTATACGGCTCCATCGCATACCACCGCTGGAACTCCTCAAGGGCATTCTGGTAGTCCTGAGGGGTATCAATTTCCTTCCAACCTCTCTCAATGATTACGCAGTGGATCGGCACCCCCAGATCTATCATATCCTGGAGCAAGTCAGCCAAATAGGCCTTCTCGAAAGTCTTTGCGCGCTGGAATGGCTTGCCGGAAAAGAGAGTCCTTGCCCGATCATAGTGACGTTTCAGGATCTCCCCTCCACGCTGAGATAGCTTCAGCATACCAATAAATTCTCCATGCACATCCATCTCATTGGCAATGACCTGCCCTATCTTTACAACCTGATTATTCGCATTGAAAATAACATTCTCCGCCTCTGTCAACGGATGCTCGGACCGTCCCTTGTACGTCTCGCGCCAATCGATGTCCACGACGACAGAGATGTCGTGCTCGGACTGCAGGACACGCTCCACCACATGATTTGCAAACAGAATATCCGAATACGAGATCAATACATTTCCCTGAATAGCATCCCTCGCACATAGCAAGGTAGCGAGCATATTAGTGTTCTCGTAGTCCTCGTTATCGTGATAACAAATATCTGGATACTGAATCATCTCCCTCTTATAACCACGGACAATATGGATATCTTCTATCCCGCTATTGTTGAATGTATTGATCTGCCTTTGCAGAATAGTGCGCCCGCTCACTTCCAGCATGCACTTGGGAAGTTCCTCCGTGTAACCCTTGAGCCGGCTCCCGAGTCCCGCTGCTAGCACAATCGCCTTAGTTCCCATATAAATTCCCCTGAATACTGATTCCTGAAACCCTGGGTTTTATTGCTCGATGATTGCCCGATCGGGCACCATTCCTAACTCGAAGTTACATCGAAGACGCGCTGATCCCACTTGGCCACCATCATTTGCTGCAATGATTGCAGCAAGTTAGTACACAACCAATAGAGCATTAAAGCTGCTGGAAAATTGTAGAGCAAAAAGAAAAATACAAGCGCCATGATAAACATCGCCTTGCGCTGCCCACTAGCTTGACCCGGATCTGTACCAGGTACCGAAGGCGTGCTGACGAGCACCTGAGACGCAGCCATCAGCACTGGCAGTGCATTCAGATAGGCTCCAAAATACGGAATCTCGAAACCAAGGGATATAAGCCGATCAGGTAGTGCAAGGTCTTCCATCCAAAGAAAACCGACACCTCGCAGCTCGAAAGACTCACCAATAACAAAATACAGGCCGATAAATATCGGGATCTGGATTAGCACCCACAGACAACCCGTCAAAGGTGCCAACATACTCATACCATGCTCCTCATAGAGCTGCTTTGTTGCATAATGGCGCTTGTCGAAGTCGTCCTTGTGTTCCTCATTGATACGTTGTAGGGCCGGTTTGAGCCTTGCCTGTGCAAGCTGGGTTTTGGCCTGATGGCGCTGCCCTGCTATGCCAACAGGAACGAGAATCAAGCGAACGACCACTGCAAGTGCGATAAGGGCAAAGCCCCAACTCTGAAGCACTTGATGCAGTGTACCTAACAGCCATTTAAGCCCCAGACACAACCACTGCATCCAGAACCACAAATCAGAAAAAAATATCTGCCTGAGCTCTTCGTCCTTCCCAAAGGCCACAGCTGTCTTTGGTCCAGCATAGATCCGGTAGCTAAGCACCACGGATTCTCCGGGCGCAATGGATAACTTCGAAACAGCTAATTCGAGTTGTACAGGCCGAGTCACACGCTCAGTATCCAGCTGTGGGTCCCGGATCTGGCTCAAGGTTGCCGACTCAAGGCGCCCTGCCCCACCGGCAGATTTCAAAGCAAGCAAGAAGTACCTGTTCTCAATACCCGCCCACTTAATTTCGGCTGGTAATAGCCGCTTTGGCTTCGAGACTTCATCCGGTTCGATGGCCACTACGCCATCAGTCGAAAGCAATACGGCGCGGGTGGGTGACGGCATGGTCGCATCCACTGGCCCTAATTGTGGGCCAAGCCAGATGGCGAACTTATTTTTACTATTGCCGAAGCTAAAAGCGCCATCTCCCTCATTATGTAGCTCTATGGAGTGCTCAATGGCATAGCTATCTTCGGCGAACCAGTAGGTTTTTACGATGCGAAGTCCACCCTCAAAGCGAGGAGAGCTGAACTTGAGCATCATCACGGTTCCTTCCACGGTGCGGCTAAGCGAGTAATCTGAATGATTGATGATTTCGGACAAGCCCTCACCTTCCTGAGAAAGCACAAGGTCCAGGAACCGGCCCGAGCCGGGAACCATAGCAGCCGGATCAATCAAGGTTTCCTCAATAGCGCCACCGGACTTGGGAATGCGCAATCGCCATTCAACAGGAACCGCCCCTTTGAGAGAGAACTTCACGACGTGAGGGCCGTGCTCTATCGGTACAGAATCCTTACTGTTTGCGTATGCGATGCGCCCTGACAAGAACATAGCCACTGCCAGGTAAATCAGGATCCGCACCGCATTAGGCCCAGAGAATAGCGGCATATTCATCGCTTACCCTGTATTCGATCGGACAACTCGGCCACTATCCTGGCACCAACCTCACCACTGTGTCCTACGTTATAAACCCACGCCTCGCGTGCGGCACAAATTTTCTCGCGATATGTGTCTGCCGCAGCACGTAACTCTTCAATTCGACCGCCTGCTTGCTCAATATCCTCTACCGCCAGAACTAAACCGATCTCTTCTCGAAGTCGCTCCTCAAGTGGAAGACAGTCAATAGACTCATAGTCCGGGTTGTTGACCTTCCGGGGTACGTCGATGAACAGAACCGGGCGTTCCAGACCAAAGGCGAACTCCATGGCAGCCCCTGACCAGTCACTCACCATTACATGGGAGTTGTAGAAAGAATCATGGGAACGGATGTCCTCTTCATGATGATAGCGTTCCAAGCCGTCGAACTTCTGCCGAATCCGGTCGATAGCGTCGGGGTTTGTTTTTCTCGAATTCGGATGAGGTCTCAGATAGACCTCGAATCCCGCGCGCAACAAAGAATCCACCAACTGCTCACCGTAAAGCTCCAACACTCCTTTGGATCCCCAGGAAGGGGCCACCAGAACCCGTGTGCGATCTTCCTGCAACGGACCTCTACGCAAACCCTCCTCCATGATGGTATCAAGCGGAGCATAGCCGTGTGGGAATAACTCTTTCGGTTTTAGACCATGCGCTGCTTCCCAGGCCCGTGTCTCGGTCTCATGATGCGGGCCAGCACAAAGAATTCCATCAAAGTGATCGAAGGCACCGGTCCTGTATACCATGTGGGTGCTCACGATAGAGTGATGCAAATATGCGTAGTAAACCGGATGCTTTGAGCGCTTCAGGTGGAAAGTCTCCAGGTCGGGCATGGTCATAATCAGGATACCCGCCTCCAGATTATTGAAAAACGCAATCAGTGTAGATGCCGACTCCATATAAAAGGCTGACAATCCGGGAATCTCTTCACTCAGCAGGGGATCGCTCGCGTCGTTCGTCACATAACACAAGCGACGACCGTGGTCCTCAAGCAGGCACTTCATGACCGGCCAGAGATAGATTGAATATCCTGCGCCCTCGGAATAGAAAACAATCGATCGGTCTTTTTCAGAAAGACTCTTGAAGCGTGAATATTCACACCATGAGCGAATAAATCTGCCAAACAGCATTACCATACTTCCCTAAATTTCACTAAGCCGATGAGCTATAACATAGGCTTTATATACAGCAAGCCCCATCAGATATACTTTCTTAATCCCTACGATTGTGGAAGTTTTCCAGAATCATCATCACCCAAATTAACCCGCCATAGAAACCTGGCGTATCCTGCAACCATTTGTTCCTTATCTCATCGATAAATTCTGGATGAATGATATTTCTGGATTTCAGACTCTCCAGGGAGTCAAAGGCAAGTTCCCTGAATTTTCCTGGAGCCAGCATCCAGGGGCCCACTGGCAAACCAAAGCCATGTTTCTTTTTACGGATGATTTCTTCTGGCAGGAAATCCCGGAGCGCCTCCTTGTAAAAATATCTTAATTTCAATCCCTTGAGCTTCAGGTGAATGGGTACACGTGTTGAGAATTCAACCAGGGCATCCGACATAAAGGGATAGGCGGCATCGATACTCGCCAATCCGCACATGCCTGTTACTTTGGGTAAATCGTTATCTGCCAGGGTGTATTTATAATCCAGGGCCAGCATACGATTGAGCATCGTTATTGCCTCTGGTGCATCATAGTTTCTGCGGCGTTCATCTAATGGAGCAGCCTGGTCAATGGCATCCAGAAAGTCATTCGAAAATATATTCCTGGCACCAAACCAGTGGATGAAGTTGTAGGTCTCCATCCGATCCGGCATCGGTATACGGGCCTGCTCAACATATCTCCAGGCTTTTCTCACGGGCCAGATGGCATCCCGTACGGGAAAGCCCTCCAGGGTTGGCTCAATCAGATTTTTTCGAGCTCCTTTCGGAATCGAGTCATACCAGGAGAATATTTTCTGCTTGGCATATCGCTCATTACCGCCGAACAACTCATCACCACCATCTCCACCCAGTATCCGATCATTGCCATCTTCACGCGCCAACTTTGCGCAGTAGTAGGCAGGTATTACCGACGAATTACCGAAGGGTTGGCCATAGACCCCGGTAATCCTGGGAATGAGATCGACTATATCTTCCGGGGTTACGAAATATTCGTGATGGTCGGTCTTGAAATATTTCGCAGCAATGCGTGCATAGTGAGTTTCATCATATCCCTGAGCATCGAAACCGATGGAATAGCTGCGCGCGGGCTCACCCGTAACCTCGCCCAGATAACCCGCAAGGGTGGATGAGTCTGTACCGCCACTCAGGAAGCAACCCACCCGCTCCCCATGCCTAAGTTCTCTTGCTACCGAATCACGCAGGAGAGAGCGAAACTCATCCTTGTAGTCCGCCACGCTCCCCTTTGCTTTTTCATTTGAGTACTTGAGGCTCCAGTAACTGGATATAGAAGCATTGCCATTCTCAAACTTAATACAGGTTCCGGGGTCCAGCCGCCGGACCTGCTTATAGATCGTGCGCGGTGCTGGAATAACGTGAAAATATAGGTAGTTATAGATAGCTTGCCGGTCGATCTCGAGATTAATAAATGGATTGCCTACAAAGCTGTTGAGATGGCTGGAGAAAAGGATGCCGTTCTCGACTAAAGCGTAGTAGAGGGGGCAAATAGCGGCCCTATCCGTGGCGATAAGCGCTTTTTTTTTGGCAGCATCCAGAACAGCAAGAGAGAACGGGCCAGCGATGTGATCAAGCAATCCAACACCAAATCGACGAAATCCTCGCAGCACCGTCTCTGCTTCACCATGCGCGTTCCACTCCTTTATGAGCTCCGGGGTTTCAAAGTCTGGTGTACCGGTCAGAACAGCAGCGTGTTCATAATCTGAGGAAAGATGCTCCCCCTGAGGCATCACTGCAGCGAAAGCCCAGTTCTCACCCACTGCCAATTTGAAATGTGAGGGGTCATCTGCCCCCAGCGATTGCGCCATCCGGGTGACGATGGCTTTGCCAGATACCTCGCCTGGTGGGTGGAGTCCAATAAATCCGCAAATTCCTGTCATGTCTTACTGGGCCTAATGTGTTTGTATTTTGCTGCGCTTAACCTACGGGCTACGCACCTTTTTTCCATTCTCATGGGAAAGAGTCTGGTTTTCATTATGTGTTCACGAAGGGTATGGATGCTCCCATTAATCCATCATTCTCGTGGACGCAGGAACCCGGGGCTCCGCCCGGGATGACGGGGGTGAATATCAATGCCCCACTTGACTGGAACGGAAGAGAGATGTTAGCGCATCCCTACCTTGTCTGACTTCCATAAGTACTAGCTACCCTTTTCGTCGTCCTTGGAGAACCCCGGGTATTATTTTTTAACAACCCCAATTCACGAGCGACATATAATTTGACCAATATCGCGAGTCCAATCAGGTGGTACGGAAGATCGAAATAGGCAAGCCCCAAGAATAAGCCACCCATTGCATAACCGAGCAGGCTGACCTGTAACATACTTCCAAGGTCATAAGCCCATCGAAGCTCTTCTCGTCGTCGTGTATGACGGATAGTCCATTGGCAGCTAGAAAAGGCCATCAATCCCAGGAGCAGAAACAGAGCTAATCCAACAAATCCTTGTTCCCCTAACACTTCAAAATAGATGCTATGAGCATCGTGATGATCTTCAGGAATGGGAGCATAGCGATAGAATAATCTTGGAGTAAAGGCACGGTAACCACCGCCTATCAAAGGCCGATCTTTTGCCAGGTTATACGCAAACCACCAGGCGTTGATACGTCCCATCGCCGAGCCATCCTCCTCATAGGTCTGAATGGTACCCATACGTTCAGACCATTTTTCAGGCATGAAAGACAGCATGACGGGGACAGCCAGAACTCCTACCATAATCATTAGACCTCGCTTCCTGCTACGTAAAATCAGAAAAGCAAGCATGGCAGCTACTGCCAAAAAGGCACCCCGTGAGTATGTTGATAGAATACTAAGGCCACACAGCAACATGGCAAAGCTCATAGCCATTACCTGCCAACGCTTCTGCAGTTGCATCTGTAAATAGCGCAGGAGTGGTAATACCATCACCAGCGCAAAACCAATCTCGTTATTGCCGTAAATAAAACTTTCAGGCGGTCCCAGCACTTCCCATTGTCCGCCCGTGCGGATGGCAAAAAGACCACCTTTGACACCAAAAAACCCGATAGATAGGGCAATCACCCATACCAAGGCATTAATTCGCTCACGACTACGCATAACCATGAGGGTCAGAATGGCCATAAGTTGAATTTTCATCGACCGATTCCATTCGTTATATGCTCCAACCGAATTCAGGGCGAAAACTGTTGTTACATTCATCCACAATATAAAGGCAAACCATACTTTCAGTATTGGGCTCCAGGGAAGTTTCTTTGGCTCCTTGCTAAGAAAAAGACTGACAAGAAATGCGCCACCAACTATTGCCGCCACAGGAAAATCGTAGGCAATTCCCCAGGTTAAGCGGTGAGGATTCATATAGCTCACCCATGCCCACATAAGCATACCGACGTGCGGTCGCTTCAGGATGTAAGGTACTGAGCCGAACACGATGGCAAGGATGATAAGGTCGCGTATGGGCATTTCTGTTAATCGCCGACTGGAGTTCTCATCACGACTTCTCGCGGGACCTGCTGAAGGACTCGTTCAAACAATAGCTGCTGCCCCCTGCTGGTTTCTTCCCAGTCAAAACCCTCCGCATAGCGGCGGGTAAGATCCCGGTCCGGGTATTCTGAATAGAGAGACCGCCATGCTTCGGCCAGGGCCTCGGGGGTACGCTCTTCCATCAGCACTCCCGCTTCCGGTGCCCTGACCACTTCAGGGGAGCCCCAAACCCGCGAAGCGATAACCGGAGTCCCGCATGCGAGAGCCTCCAGCAATACATTTGCCCAACCTTCCCGGCTTGATGCCAACACCAGGGCATCTGCCGCACCGTAGTATTCGCGAAGATCCGAGGGTGGCATGGGGGGAATAAAACGAACGCGATCCGAGGCCCCGATATCCTGCGCCAGTAAACGTAACCGTTCTTCCTCGGGACCCCCGCCCACTATCACGACATCGGTATCCGCCAAATGCTCCAGGGCACGTATCACGATATCGTGCCCCTTTCGGGTGATTAGATGACCCACGGAAAGCAGGGTGGGCCGGGTGAAATTCAGCTTGTTGCGTATTTCTGCACGATCCACAGGACGAAAGATTTCCAAATCCACGCCATTTCGCAGAGGTGTTACCTTTTTCTCGGGAACCCCAAGCTCCACCAATACGTCCTTAAGGGCTTGGCATACAGTAATAAGCCCGGCAGCTTTTTCTGCGGCCCAGCAGATCATCTTTCTGGGCATGCGGAAGCGTGGATACAAATTCAAATCGGTACCACGGGCTGTAATCGTTATCGGCCGGTTCATCCACTTACCCAATAATGCCGCCGCCACACCATCCGGATAGAAAAAATGCGCATCAAAGAGATCAAAGTCGTACCCTTCCCTTCGTAGCGCCTTCAGAGCAGGATATGCGGCGATGGCAAGCAAGAAAGGTGCAATCGTCAATCCGATTTTAGGGATAACGAGGTATTTGGGATGCAAAATTTTGATCCCGTGGCGTTCTTCTTTGGCGGGAACCCGTGCAAAATCGCCGTAGCGACCGAAGATCCGGTGGCTAAAAGGAAACCATGGCACCGGTGCCACTACCCGTGCCTCGATCCCATCCAGTTCCAGGAGATGACGCAAGCGATTCTCCACAAAAATACAGCTTGTAGGCTGTACGGCATTTGGATAGAGCGTCGTAAAGGTGAGGATTTTCACGAAGTAGTCATGTCGGCTGAGATATTTTCCATCTCAGTAGACCCGACCCCTTGCTGCCCACGTAGAAATGATTCAAACATCAGCAGGCTCCAGAGTATGGCACTGTGATCCCGTAGGCCTGATTGATGTTGGTCGAGAAACCGCTCCACGGTTTTTTCTTGAAATAATCCTGAGTCCGACAGAGTTTCACCAGTCAACGCATCTCGCACATGTTGCCGCAAATCCTCCCGGAACCAACGCGCGAGCGGTACTCCAAAACCCATCTTTGGCCGATAAAGGATATTTTCCGGCAGATGTTTTTCCAGCGCTTTTTTGAATACATACTTTCCTTCACGACCCTTGAGCTTCCAGGCTGCAGGCAGGCCGGAGATCCATTCCACCAGATGATGGTCCAGTAGCGGCACCCGCACCTCCAGTGAATGTGCCATGCTGGCCCGATCTACCTTGGTGAGAATATCGCCCGGCAAGTAGGTCTTGAGATCGAGATATTGAACCAGCGAAAGGGGATCATCTGTGGGAGCGTTCTCCGCATAGCCACGAAAGACCTCTATCCCATCGTAACCCTGGAGTTCCCGTAACAACGAGGGAGAATAGAGTTGCTCGCGAAGATTTCGTGGCACGATTCCCACGCTATGCAAATAGCCAGCGACGCTATCCCGGGCGAAGCCTTGTAGTGTGTATTTAGCGCGGAAAATTCGTGGTGCCCAATCCATTTTTGGATAGACCTCACCCAGCGCACCAAATACCGGACCGCGGAACCATTGGGGTAGTAATCGACGCATCCGCTCTTCATAGTTATGCCAGCGATGACGGCGGTATCCCGCCAGATTCTCATCCCCACCATCCCCTGAGAGCGCAACCGTTACCTCGCGGCGTGCAAGCTCGCAAACCCGGTAAGTGGGCATCGCAGAGCTGTCAGCGTAGGGTTCATCGTAAAGCCCCGCCAGCCGATCGACTAACGAGAAGTCGCCGGGCTCCACCTGCTGTACCCGATGATCGGTGTGATACTGCTCAGCTACCTGGTCCGCGAAGGAAGCCTCGTTATACTTGGGATCCCCAAAGGAGATGGAACAGGTATTCACCGGCTTGGGATCGAGCCCAGCCATCATCGCGACAACCGCGCTGGAATCCACCCCGCCGGAAAGAAAAGCACCCAACGGCACCTCGGAAACCAGGCGTACAGATACCGCCTCACGAAACTGGCGAACCAGTTCTTCCTGCGCCTCAATAAAATTTGTTGCCCCAACATCCGCAAAGGGAACATCCCAATATTGACGTGGCGGCTTGGGTGTTTCACCACGACGCAGCTTGAGAACGTAACCGGCACTCAGCTTTTTGGCCTGCCGATAAATGCTTTTGGGCTCTGGCACATAGCCGTAAGCGAAATAGTCCTCCACTGCCTTTGGTTCCAGTTCACGGGAGAATCCAGGGTACGCGGTGAGGGCTTTCAGCTCGGAGCCGAAGATGCAGTGGCCATCCGGGAGCAATGCATAGTAAAGCGGCTTGATGCCCAGACGATCACGGGCAAGAAAAAGGGTCTGCTGATTACGATCCCAGATAGCGAAGGCAAACATGCCACGGAATCGCTGTACACAATCCTCCCCCCATTCCTCCCAGGCATGCACGATGACCTCGGTGTCGCAATGGGTCCGAAACTGATGCCCCAGGGCCTGCAATTCGACGGCAAGCTCCTGAAAGTTATAGATTTCACCGTTGTAGACCACCACCACCGAATTATCTTCATTGAATAATGGCTGGTGTCCATTGGACAGATCGATGATGGACAAGCGACGATGCCCAAGGCCTACTCCAGGCTCCAGGTGCAAGCCACCGTCGTCCGGACCACGATGATGAAGCGATTCGTTCATGCGATGAAGCACACCACGATCTATCGGGCGACGCTCACGTAAATCGACTATTCCTGTCAGGCCACACATTTATTATTTGGTATTTCCTTGGTTGTCATTATTGAGGACATAAAACCACTCTGTTGCAGCGCCTTCGTTCCCTGGATCCCGGGTCGCCGCTCCCGTACATCCTTGTACTTCGCGTCATAAGCCCTTCCCTGGCCAAAACTGCGCTCCGCTTGGCCGGGATGACGGAGAGAAGTTGATGCCCCACCCGGGGCCGGGATGACGGGGGGATGTGAATTCTCGGCTCACTTCCCACTCCGACCTCCATTTCAAAACCACCGTCATTCTCGCGAATGCGGGAATCCAGTTAAATCAGTTCCGCGTATAAATCTCGCCACCGGGGATTCTCTTTTTCGATAAGGTCCAGTTTCCAATATCTTTTCCATTTCTTTAGCGATTTCTCCCTGACGATTGCAGATTCCATCGATGCATGCAGTTCATACCAGACGAGATGATGAACGCTATGACGACTGGTGAAACCTTCTACAACATTATTCTTGTGTTCCCATGTGCGCTTGATGAGGTCGGAGGTAACACCCACGTACAGAGTGCCATTCCGTTTGCTTGCGAGGATGTAGACGCAAGGTTGCCTGTCCATAGGCGTTGACTCCCTTTTAGGTCTGGCGCTACCCGATGTATTGGCACGATATTCATCTGATTATTACCGTGCCTCTGTTCTCTGGATTCCGGGTCTCCGCCCGGAATGACGGGTGGATGTGGCCTATCACTCTTTCCCGTCGTCTCGCCGGGATGACGGGAGGGAGTTTAAGGCTTGCCCGCGATGACAGAGGATGGCCTCTCACTCCACTGCCCTCTGCCCTCCGCCCTTCATTCTTGCGAAAGCGGGACAAAAGCGCGTAGCGCGTTGAACGCCCAAAGGGCGGCCCGCAGGGTGAGCGAAGCCAATAATCCAGAGAGCGAAGGCAGTGCGGTCGAATATCACCATCCCAACAATATCGGCAAGGCTATGTCTTCATTCCCAGTGACTCAGCCATTACGCGGAAACCAGCTGGTCATACGTCGCTGCGTATTGTTCCACCATGTGAGGAATGCTAAAGGTAGCCTCCGCCCTTTCCCGGGCATTTCCACCGTGCGCCCGAATCAATGAGGAATTCTGAACATAGGGTAATAGGGCTTTCACCAATGCTTCCGGATCTGCCCGGGGTACCAGAACGCCGGTTTCATCTATTACCAGTTCGCTGTTACCGCCCACATCGGTAGCGATGATCGGCAGGCCACTGGCCATCGCCTCGAGAATGGTGTTGGAGATACCTTCGGCTAGAGACGGCAATACGAACAGGTCAAAAGTCTGATAGATGCGATCCACATCATCTCTGGCTCCCGGGAGCCAGGCGAGATCACTTGCCCCTGCCGACTTCAATAACTGCTTTGCCTCTACCATCAGCGGTCCATCACCGATATGCACCAAACGTAACCGCTGACGAGCTTTCGGAACACAATCCAGCAACAGCAGAAAAGCCCGAACCAGGGTGAGTTGATCCTTGACCGGGTCCATTCGACCGACCGAGCCGATAATAAGATGCTCCCGGGAATTAAAGGGCATATCTTTGGGTGGCTCCTCGCCTCCCGCAGGCGGGTGAAAACGCTGACAGTCCACGCCGTTATAAATCTGTCTCGTTTTATTGGGAGCTACCGGAACCGTTGCCTGTAGCCAGGCATCCAGATCCCGGGACACGGTGATGAAGCGCTGAACCAGAGGCTTCAATATACGTCGCAAGCGCAGATACGCCGGATTAACACCGTCCAAATCGGCTATATCCCGGCCATGCTCCCCATGTACGCGATGCTTGATTCCCGCCAGCGAGGCGATGAGCTGACAATCCAGGGTGCCGATATTTCGTGTGTGTACGATGGCGGGACGAAGTTTTCGCAGCAAGCGCCATAACCGAAGATAGGCACCGACATCCTTGCCCGGGCGCTTGTGGAGGGCATGGACGACCACATCGGGGCGCTGGATGCGGGCACGAAAATCCGTGAATTCAGTCAGGCAGATGATGGCATGGCGATAACGAGCCGTATCCATGTTGTTAATCAGGTTGACCAGACCGTTTTCCAGACCACCGATATCGAGGCGGAAAATGATGTGGACGACGAGGGGGGGCGTGGGTTGAGGCATGGGATTACGGCGGTGTCTTCTGGTAAGCGCAATCGGCGGGCACGGCCCGCCCTACATGCTACATCCAGGATGACGGATTAAGTAGCATCAGGGTCGTAAATCATCATTGGATGATCGAGGAAAATATCGTCCATTCGCCCCCAGCTAAAATCTGCCAGCAAGCGTCGAACCCTGGCCTCAGCACGTCCAAGATTCAGGTAGTGACGAAAGCGGGTCTTGAAATTGATACCTGACTGGCGAGGCTGCCCCGGGTCCAGTTCCCAGGGATGAAAGTAAAAGATACCCGCTTGCCCATCCTGTGTATTAACCTGACGCAGGCCCCAACGAAAGAGTGCATAGGGAAGGAGTCGAAAGTAACCGCCACCGCCAAAGGGCAGATTGGCACCCATCATCGACATCGTGGTGATGGGGATCTCCACCAACCCTTCGTCACGATAACGAAAGGCAAAACGTGGCGCCTCGGGCATGCCGTAGTGATCGTGTCGTACGGGATAGATGCTGGAACTGTACTCATAACCCAACTCTTTCAACACATCCAAAGCCCAAAGATTGTTACGCCCAATGGAAAAACTTGCTGCTCGGTAGCCCTTGACCTCGCAACCAACAGCATCTTCCAGCAATTTTTTGGTATGCCCCGCATCTTCACCAAACTCTTTGGCGTTCTGCGAACTAACCCGGAAGTGCGCATAGCCGTGGCTTGCAATCTCATGTCCCGCCGCATGCACTCGACGGATGAGATCCGGGTAGCGTTCTACAATCCAGCCAAGGACAAAGAAGGTGGCTTGGGTCCCCGCCTCATCGAACAGACGGAGAATCCGCTCCACATTGGCTTCCACGCGGGAGGGATAATTATCCCAGTCCTCGCGTTGCACCACATCTTCAAAGGCCGATACCTGGAAGTAGTCTTCGAGGTCTACGGTGAGTGCGTTTTGAATTGATGGGTCTTCAGGCATTACGAAGGAGAGTTCTTAATTATCCATTTATGTAGGGCACACCATGTGTGCCTTGCGCCCAAGAGTGGCCGGCGGCCACGGACCGCCCTACATAGCGTATTAGCTCACTAATCCTGTTCGCGATGATAGAGATCTTCGAAGCGTACGATGTCATCTTCCCTGAGGTAGCTGCCGGACTGCACCTCAATGACTTCCAGGGACACCCTGCCCGGATTCTCCAGGCGGTGTTTCACACCCAGCGGAATATAGGTGGACTGATTTTCGGTTAGCAGAAACTCTTCCTCGCCACGCGTCACCCGCGCCGTACCACGCACCACGACCCAGTGCTCGGCACGGTGATGGTGGAGCTGTAAAGACAAGACCGCGCCGGGTTTGACGGAAAGCCGTTTAACCTGGTGGCGACTGCCGGCATCGAGCTGCTCGTAGGCACCCCATGGCCGATACACCTTACGATGGCTACGGCCCTCCTTGCGACCTTCCTTTTTCAGCCAGTCGACCACTTTACGCACGTCCTGGCAGTGGTCCTTGTGGGCTATCAGTACCGCGTCTCCAGTCTCCACCGCAATAATGTCTTTTACCCCGACAGCTGCAAGAAAACGGCTTTCTGAAATAAGCAGGCTATTGCTGGCTCCCTCCACATGTACATCACCATGGGCCACATTGCCCGCCTTGTCTGCCTCACCCAACTCAAGTACTGCAGGCCATGCGCCCACATCAGACCAGCCTGCGTCCAGCGGCACCACGGCCGCCGAGATCCGGGATTTTCCAACCTTTACCGGCAGCCGCTCCATCACCGCGTAGTCAATGGAATCCGCCGGGCAGGCGGCAAACTCTTCCCGATCTACCCGGTAGAAGTCACCATCCTCATCGCCGCTTGCATCTGCCTGAAGACAGGCCTTCGCAATCTCCGGCTGACATGCCTCAATGGCTGCGAGCCAGATGCTGGCGCGCACCATAAACATGCCGCTATTCCAAAGATAACGCCCCGAATCGAGATAGTTTTTCGCAGTTTTTACATCCGGTTTTTCCACAAAGGCCTTGAGTGCACAGGCACCGTCATGTCCCTTCAGGCGTGCACCTTTCTGGATATAGCCATAACCGGTTTCCGGTCGATCCGGCACAATGCCGAAGGTAACAATCCGTCCATTCAGAGCCAGTTCCATACCGATAAGTACGGCCGAATGAAAACGACTCTTGTCCCGAATAATGTGATCTGCGGCCATGACCAGCAAGATCGGGTCTTCGCCTCCAGACATCGCGGAATGGGCTGCGATAGTCAGGGCTGGAGCGGTATTCCTGCCAACGGGCTCAAGCAGCAAACGCTGTGCCGACCGTTCCGCCACACGCAGTTGTTCAGCAATAAGAAAGCGGTGCTCCTCATTACAAACCACCAGAGGGGGATTCACCGTGAAGGGTGTCGACACGGATTCCTGCTGCAGGCCGTCCAGCCGCGCTACCGTGTCCTGGAACATGGTTTTCGAGCCATTGAGGCACAGTAGCTGCTTGGGGTATCCCTCGCGCGAGAGTGGCCACAAGCGACTGCCCGAACCACCTGCGAGTATGACTGGAGTGATGATTGCCGGCGCTTTATTCACTCGGGTTTATCCTCATTGCTCTCGGTTTTTTTGGCCATTGCATGACGAAGCTCTGCCAGTTCTTCACGTAAAGTACCAACCAGCATGCTCATAGACTCCTCTACCGCAGCCAATCGATCATCGCTCGCTGGCACGGTTTTCGGTGCGGGCTTTGATAGCTTTTTAATGGGCTTCGGAGTTGCCAGAGCCGGTAACTCCGGCTCCACGCCACCATCGCCTTGCTCTTCCAGAAGCTCCTGCGTTACCGATGCCAGAGTTTCAGGGGTCAGTGCATGCAATTCCTCAAGGCAGCTGAAGAGAAATAGCCGGTCACACAGGTTATTGATACGGCGTGGGACGCCACCGGCGTATTCGTAAACCCCGTGATAGACCGCATCATCGATCTCCGGGTCACCCTGCCAGCCGGCGGTCAGCAAGCGATGTTCGATATAGCCACGCGTTTCTTCTGCATTCAGGGGCTTTAGATGATAGGCAGCAATCACGCGTTGACGCAGCTGCTCGAAACCCTCGGAACGCATGGTGTTGCGAAACTCCCTTTGCCCAAGCAAAAAGCTCTGCAACAAGGGTTCACCGTCCATGGAGAAGTTCGAAAGCATGCGCAACTCCTCAATGGCTTTTCGCGGCAGGCCCTGAGCTTCATCCACCACTAGCAGGGCACGTTTCCCTTCCTGCCGGCAGGCGCGAAAATAGGATTCGAGCGCCGTAAGCAGTGCCGCCTTTCCGATGCGTTTGATAGGCAGGCCAAAGGAAGCAGCGACCATACGCAGGAGGTCGTCCGCCTGAAGCTGGGTACTCACCACTTGCGCAGCGACCACGTTCTCATGCTCCAGAGACTTGAGCAGAGCGCCCACGAGCGTGGTTTTTCCGGTTCCCACATTACCGGTGATAACGATGAAGCCCTCGCCCTGCTTGACACCATAGCGCAGATACGCGAGTGCCCGCTTGTGCCCCGAACTGTTAAAAAAGAATCGTGGATCCGGGCTAAGGCGGAAAGGCTTGGCGCGGAAGTTATAAAAGGATTCGTACATCTGGATTGGTTTCCATGTTGGAACGGCGCACACCGTGCACCCTACAAAATGTGGATGAGTATTCCGTGCCTGTGTAGGGCGGACCATGTCCGCCAAACCATCGCCACTGGGTGGCGGACATGGTCCGCCCTACGATTTAGCGGCCGGAACGGCCCAAGCTTAAAAGGAAAGGTTCAGATTGACGGTAAAGCGGTTTTCTTCGTATTCGTTTGTCGCCAGATCGGATTCCTGCTGTACACGCTGGAAGCTGGCCTGGGCATTCAGATCCCGGGCAAACTGACGGGTCATGGAAACGCCGGCATCCCAACGCGTGTCCTCGCGGGCACCACCGGCCAGTTCAGACTGTTGCCAACCACCGTTGAGAGAAACGGTCGTGCGATGCGACAACCGACGGCTGATACTGGCCGAGGCACCGAGGACCTCCTCGTTGCCACCGCTTAGCTGAAATTCCCGCTGGGTATTAAACAGGCTCACACTGGCATCGGTACGGCGACCACGCAGCGTTACCCCCCCCCGAAATTGCTTCTCTACCAATACTTCTTCGGTGATCGTCGCCGTATCCACCGGCACCTGAACCAGCAATCCGGTTCCCGGATCCAGAATCGGCGTACCGAAGGCATCTACCAACGGAATTAACTGGCGATCGAGTTGGGTCTGTCGGGTGGTGGTGATGTCTTCCGCATAGCTTGCCGTCCATGCCGCGCGCCGGCTTTGGTGACTCAGGGAAAAAGAGTAATTCTTTCCGAAGAAACGCTCACCGTAGCCTGCTTCCAGTCGGGTTCTGGAAGTCGGTGTCCACGTCGCGCCACCGTTCCAGCTAAATCCATCGCTATCATCCTGGCTAGTGGCAAATTTATTATTGTCCAGGCCAGCATTCACGAAGGCACTGTATTTCCGGGTAAAGACGTAACGCAGGGTGCCGTTGACGCGCTCAAAACTGGAGATTGTGCCACTCTCGTTATCTACCCTTTGTTGGTTATAGCTAATGCTCCAGGGCAAGCGGCTGAAACGTGAACCACTGTCGATAAGGATATCGCTACTGGTCGAGGTACTATTGCTACCACCACTGTTCAGTACCTGGTCCACCGTTATCCGCGCTTCTCCATTGGCGTAATTACCAAAATGGTGGCGAACCACCGGGCTGACGCGCCAGGTGTACACCTCGTTACGATTTCCCGTGACGGAGATATTGCTATCTGAAAGACGCCCGCTGTTGCTGGTATTTTCCTGCCGCGCCGAGGCATCCACATCAAGAAAGACTATCTGTTTCACCAGCTCCGCATTGGCATTGGCCTGCAACTGATGGCTGAGGGAGTTGCGGTCGCTATCGTTGGAATAAAAAAGTTTCTGCAGACTGTAGTCAAAATTTGCGCTCAGCCGTCCGCCCTGCCCCCGAAGGCTGATAGAGGGAGTCACTTCAGTAATAAAATCATCATCCTCCTGCCCCGAAGGGGACAGATTGACGTTATCCGTGTAGCTCTCCTGCACGGAAATTGCCGGTACAATGCGCCACTGTCCGGCGGAAACTGCTTCGCCGGCCAGCATCAACGCAAGACCCAGCCCGTATAGACGTGATAAGAACACGACGCTAGTTGCCCCCGTAATAGCCATAGCCGTATCCGTAACCATAGCCATACCCCAGACGATCGCCGCCCCGTTCCTTGTTGAGCAGCAGCCCGATATTCTTGTCCGGGCCAAGGAGTTCCAGTGCCTCCCGCACCGCACTCTGAGGGGTGCGCACTGCCTCTACCACCATGACGATCTGCCCCACCAGGCTGGCCAGCACATTGGCACCGGCGGCCGCCAGTACCGGGGGTGAATCAATAACCACAATGCGATCCCGGTAGCGCAAGGAAAGCTCACTCGCCAAACGGGTCATCCCTTCGCTGGATAAAATCTCCGTAAGATTGGGATGGCGCCTGCCAGTCGGCAGCAGGGTGAGCTTGGGTATGTCCGTGGCTACCAGTGCATCAGACAACGGCATATCCTCGTTTATCAGGAAGTCCGTCAAGCCGTCGCTCTCCTCGAGCCCGAACCGGCGTGTCAGATCGGCCTTGGCCAGATCCGCATCCACCAGCAGTACGGTACGATCGCGTTCCATAGCGATGCTGAGCGCCAGATTCAATGAGGTAGTGGTCTTGCCCTCACCAGGGAGTGCACTGCCCACCATGATGAGATTACCGTTCCTAAGCGCCTGCTCGCCTTCGGGGGACGCCTGCATCAGCAAGGGACGCTTGATGATGCGAAACTGCTCTGCTAAACGTGAATTATCCGTCTCCTGATTAACTACGAGATCCGTACCGAAGCGTGCGAGATCCATCATGATGCGGCGATGGGTATGAGACTGCGCCGAATCATCTGCCAATTCGCCAGGAGCAGGAGAGACTATTGGTTCCGAAACGACATCAATTTTTACTTCCGGCTGCGCGGCAATTTCCGTAACTACTTCTTCCTCAGGTAACTCTGGCTGCTGCCGAAATGAAACACTCGCATTGGGCTCAGGAATTGGGGGGGATGGCGGAGCAGATCGTTTCCGCCCCTTCGGCTCAAGCTTTTCCAGCGCCTTTTCGATAATACTCACAGGAAACGCTCTCCAAGGCTCGCAACCTTGCTCACGATATCCACACGCATCACCTGCAGGGTAACCAGGCCAGCATAGACTCCGATCAGCGCCAGACACCCCGCAGCAAAACTCACCACCGCCATCTTTCTCTGCACTTTCTCCTTGGGGGTCCATACCCGGGAAACTACCCCGAGGACAGGAAAATCAGTCAGCTCTGCAAAGGCTTCCCGGGAGTAAATGGCAGGCCGCAGCATAGCGAGTAGCCAGGCAATGCCTACACCAGCCCCCAAACCAACCAGCAACACCAGACCACTCAGAGTAGGACGGTCAGGCTCAGTAGGGACCAGTGGCTCCCTGGGCGGCTCAATGATATTGAATTGCACGTCATCGGTAGTCTGGCTGGCATCATCACCCAGCTTAAGGGCCTCGCGACGCGATACCAGCTCATTGTAATTTTTGCGGTCAATATTGTAGTCGCGGTTGAGCCGGGCGAGTTCTGCCTCGACCTTGGGTATGGTATCCACCATTTTTGCCAGACCCACCTCGCGTTTTTTATACTCGGAAACCCGCGCCTGTAACGCGGCAACCTCCGCCTCGATCGCGCCCAGGGATATCTTCAGTTCCTGATAGACGGGGTTCTGATTAAGCTGATAATTACCTTGCGGATTGGTGGCAGCAAACTGCTTTTGCTCTTCTGCCCGTTCCTTTTTGAGCTGATCCATCACCCTACGCGTGGAGATCACATCCGGATGTTTATCAGTGTATTGCAAAAGCAGCTGATCCAGATTTTTCTCCAGTCCCAGAATTCGCGCATCCAGCGGACTTCCTGTATCCGTTGCTCCGGGAGGCTGTGGCCCCAAGCCAAAGCTCGGCTCCTCTCCGGAAATTTGCTTGCGTAACGACTCGCGGCGTCTGGTCGCCTCGTTGAGCTCCAGCTTCGCGCTGGCCAGGAGGGCCGCCATCTGTTGACGCTGGCTGAAATAGTTCCCGCCCTCACCCGGCATCATCCCGACATTGCGTTGCTTGAATTCCTTCAGACGGGCCTCAGCGGCCTCCAGCCTGCCTTCATATTCCTTGATCTGTTCCTCAATGAACTGCTTGGTCTTGCTGGTGTCTTTGCGGGTATCACCCAGGGAGCGCTCGACAAACAGGTTTAACAATGCCTCCACCACCCGAGTGGCCAGCTTTGCATCAGTGTTGGAATACTTAATGACGAAGATATTGTCCTTGCCCGTTCCAGTGACCTTGACGTTCTCCGCCAGCCCGAAAAGAAGCTTCTCCATATCCTCCGGGGTCTTGGCCTTGAGGTCCATATCCGTCTTGCGAGCTACGGCCTCCAAATTGGGGCGTACCAGCAAGGTACGACGCATCATCAATGCCGCATCCTGGCGAGAAGTGTTCTGTACCGCCAAGCCCTTGAGTAATGGCCGTAACAGTGAACGGGTATCGAGGAAAATCTTGGCGGACACCTCGTAACGATCAGGCATGAGGAGTACCGACACCCATCCCGACATACAAAGCACGATGGCACTGATCAGGGCCAACCAGCGATATTGCCAGACCATGCGGGCATGATTGAGCCCCTGGACGACTACCTCATGCATGCGCAGCCCTCATGAATTCTGAAGTCCACCTCTGTCATGACAGAACTCAGAACCAGGCCTCGGGGATAATGATGATATCGCCGGGCGCTACAGGCACATTGGCACTGATATCGCCATCTTTCAGAAGGTCCTCCAAACGCACCCGGGCCTGATGCTGCTGACCATCCGCGGTTCGCACGATACGCGCCTTGTTACCAGCAGCGAATTCTGTCAGTCCGCCCACCGCAATCATTACGTCCAAAACCGTCATATTGGCCCGAAATGGTAGCGAGCGCGGTTGCGCCGCCTCTCCAACCACCCGAACCTGCTTGTCGTAGGTGCCCTGAAAACCGCTGACCATCACCGTCACCAGTGGCGTCTTGACGTATTTTGAAAGCTCACCTTCAATTTCACGGGCCAGTTGGGTGGAGGTCTTGCCGCTGGCAGCCAGATCTTCCACCAGTGGCACCGATATCTTGCCGTCAGGCTTTACGGTTACCGAGCGAGAAAGCTCCGGGTTCCGCCAGACGAAAATAGAAAGACCATCGCCAGGCCCAATGATGTAGTCATATGCGGCGGCCTCTCCTGCCGGCAAATCCTCAATCTTGATATCCGAGGTCTCACAACCTGCCAGGGAAAGAGCCAACAATCCCGCGATACCCATACCCCAAAGCCTGGAGATGCCTCTATGCTTAGCCATCAGTTTTCTCCTCACGTTCTCAATACAGAGCCACACCGCGGGATTGTATGCTTCCTGAAGCGGGCATGTCTAATAAATATGCGCTTTATTTAAAGAAAAATGTCAACAAATAAAGGGGATTGCGAAATATCCCTAATGTTTTTCATGAATGTTTGCAATCGCTGGGACAAATTCACCGGCTGCCTGAACTTTGTCCAGATAGCCACTCAATGCCGGCATCAGAGCAGTCCCCGCATCCCTCAGGACCTTGCGCGCTTCTTCCCGGCCTCCATGAACCCTGGTAGACAAGGCCATCACGGCAGCGCCAGGTTGGCCGCTCAGTAATCCCCATACCTGGAGCAATTTTGCCTCGTAATCGCTGGAAGTCAGGCGGCCAGCCACCTGGTACCAGTGCCAGACAAGCCGTATGCCCGCCCCGCGGGTAGATTTTAATTCCATTTCCCTCACTTTCAGGGTTTCGCCACTTTCCAGGGTAATCTCCCCCTCCTTGCGGGCGGCACGCCTCCATGCTGCCTCGTTGTAGAGGGTATTAGTATCGTTGACGAGTTCCTTACCCTGCCGCTGAGAGACGTAATAGCTCAGATAAAGCTGGACCTCGGCTGCGTCCCGACGATACGCGCCGCGCACCTCTCCGTCTGCACCCAAGTACTGTGGCTGCCAATTCCGCTCCGCCTCCACCGGTCCCATCCACGGCTTTTCCACCGCTGGCGCAGCCAGGATTATTTCGTTAACCCCTGTATCACCCATCTCACGCCAATAAGCCGCGGCGGGCCCCAGGCTGGCAATCAGCAGTGCCAGTATCGATAGACTGACGATTCCCTTCGCGCCATAGTGGGAACCCTCAAATCTGGGTGCCGGCACCCCTTCGTCCCATTCTTTTTCCGCCAACCAGGCACCAAATAGAAATAACGGTACCAGCGTTGCTGCAAACACAAACCAGCCGAAGCTAATATGATCTCGCACCAGCCAGTGCTGCATGCCGCCATAATGACCCGCAGCAACGATAATGCTGACCCGAATCCAATTGAACACCACCGCGCAGACGATGCTGACAGCGAAAAACAGCACTCCTCGCCACAGGGCGCGAAAATTAAGATAGGCGTATAACCCTCCCACCGACATCGTGGCGAGCAGAAATCTCAGTCCCGCACAAACTTCCTCCACCACAAACCGGCCTTCAGGAATAGTCAGATAGTAGCCTTCCAACAGCACGGGAATGCTCATGTTCTGCAACATCCAGGTTGTAGCCAGTGCAGTATTTAACTGCAGCACCGGTATGAAGATGGACCAAATGGGAACGGCAAGAAGCAGGTACGCAATGGGGAATGCCAGTACGCGAAGTGCCGGCCAGCCGAGTAACGTAAGCACCACGCCAGCGGGCAAGGCCACCAGCATCAGCTGCATACCTACATCCACCCCCGCAACATGGGCGACAAACCAGCCAAAGCCCAGCATTCCCAGACCGGCCAGACCCAGGGTGGTCGGCCTGGACGGAATTGGGGCAATTTCCGCACGCCGCTCCCACACAAGATAGAGGCTAATTGGCAGCACCAGAAGGCCATGCCCGTAGGGCGCCGAATGAAGCCAGGTATCCCATAGGGTCGTCACGGTCTGACCATATATAATAAGCAGCATTCCGAGAATTACAGCCACTGCCCATATATCCACGCGCCGTGCATCCACACGGTTGACGAGTTCGGGTGTTGGCGGTGTCCTCGCAACACTCATTTCAGACTGAATTTATCCATCAATGCATACAGGGTGGGTCGGCTGACACCCAGCATGTCCGCCGCCGACGCCACCTTGTTGGTAGTTAGCGCGAGGGCGCGGCGCACGGCCTGAAGTTCTGCGGCATCACGAACCTGGCGAAGATTGAGCGGCATCGGTTCCAGCTCCGAGCTCTGTAGCTCCAGATCGGAGACCTCTACCAGACTGCCTTCCACCATGATCGCCGCCCGCTTGACCCGATTTTCCAACTCGCGGGCATTGCCAGGCCAGGCATAGGCCTCGATGGCGGCTACAGCCGAATCACTGAAGCCCTTGATTTTGCTTCCATGTTCGCGATGGTAACGGTGCAAAAAGGCCTGTGCGAGCAAGATGGGATCCCCCTTGCGCTCGCGCAGCGGCGGAATCTCGATACTGATCTCGCTGATCCGGTAATAGAGATCCTCGCGGAAACGGGTGTCGGCGATCTGCTCCTGCAGATTCTGGTGAGTGGCACAGAGCACTCGTACATCCACGGCGATCTCGCTCCGCCCACCCAGACGCTCAATTGTCCGTTCCTGCAGGAAGCGCAGCAGCTTGGCCTGAAGCGACGAAGGCAAGTCTCCAATTTCATCCAGAAAAAGAGTGCCGCCATCAGCGTACTCAATCTTGCCTATGGTCTGCTTGACCGCCCCGGTAAAAGCGCCTTTCTCATAGCCGAAAAGCTCACTCTCAAGCAATGCTTCCGGAATTGCCGCGCAGTTGATAGCAACGAAACGCTCGCGCCGACGGTCGCTCAACTGATGCAGGGCACGCGCCAGCAATTCCTTGCCGGTGCCACTCTCGCCCAGTAGCAGTACTCGAGCATCACTAGGCGCCACCTTCTCTACCATGGCGCACACCCGTGTCATTTCAGCACTGGCGGCAATGATGCCTTCCAGCGGAGAAACATCGCTCTCATCCGCCAGCCGCCGGTTCTCCTGCTCCAGCTCATGAAGATGGTGGGCACGCTCGACGATGAGTCCGAGGATGTCCGCATCCACCGGCTTCTGGTAAAAATCATAGGCACCGAGAGCAATGGCGCGCACCGCATTTTCACGATCATCATTGCCGGTTACCACGATGACCTTGGTAGACGGCGCCAGCTTGAGTATTTCCTCCAGGGTGGCAAGACCCTCGCTGGCATTGGCAGGATCCGGCGGCAATCCTAGGTCCAGGGTCACCACGGGCGGCTCCCACCGGCGTACCAGGTTGATCGCTGATTCGCGATCACCCGCCAGGTGCAATTTGTAGCCTTCGAAACTCCACCGTAACTGCTTCTGCAAACCCGGGTCATCTTCCACTACCAGCAAGCTGCGCTTGCTCACTGCCTTAGCGTTCACCTCGCCACCTCCACGCTTGCCTGAATCCCTTCTTCCGCCAGGGGCAGAATAAGGCGAAATACCGTGCCCTTTCCCGGCGTGCTGTTCACCTCCATATCTCCGCCACGCCCCCGAAAAAACTCCCGACTCTCATACACCCCGATCCCCATACCGGCATTACCTTTGGTGGTGTCAAAGGGGCGAAACAGGCGCTCGGCAATAAACTGCGGATCCATACCACAACCACTGTCCTCAACCTCGATGATCACCTGCTGACTATCTTGCCGGCCGCGGATCCACACATGGCCGTCTTCGGCAGTTGCCTCCTGGGCGTTCTGAATAATGTGCTCCACCATGGTCCCCAAACGTTCGGCATCGGTGGTTACAATCATCCCCTCGTCTATATGCTCAACCACTGGCTGGGGCTGGCTGACGGCGCGTGCCTGAACCACCTTATGGAGTATCGGCTTGAGATTGACCATCTTGCTGGTGGTTTCGTCCATTCGCCCTTTCCGCAGTTGCCCGAGCAAGCGGTTCATCTTTGCCGTGGCATTGGCCATCGTTGCAAACGCATCCTCGATGAATTCCGGGTTACTACCGTGCTTGCGTGCGTTTTCACCCACCAGCGACAACTGGGCCACCAGATTTTTGAGGTCATGAACCACGAAGGAGGAGAGCCGGTTAAAGGCCTCGAATTGGCGGGCATCTGCGAGTTCATCGGACAGACTCAGCAACGCAAGATAGCTGGCCGCCTGACGACCCACAGTACGAAGCAGATCGCTATCTTCCCAATTAAGCTGGCGCTGGTTCTGTGAACGGGTGAGAACGACAAACCCAAGCACTTCTGCCCCATGCATCAGCGGCACGATAATCCACGGATTTTGATATTCCTGCACCCAGGATGGCAGTTCCAGACCCGCGTAGAGCTCCGGATCTCCGGTAATTTCATCCAGGAAAATAACCCATTCACGTTCCCGCAGAAATCGCACCAAAGAAGAGTCTTCCGGCACTTTTTCGACCCTGGGAAAGGCGGCATGCCGAGCCGCCACCGGCCGGAAGCACTCATCCTCTCCCCGCGCCCACATCACTCCCCCCGGGCTTTCCACGATCCCGGCAATGGCGCGGATGATGTTTTCCTTGACGTTGGCATCCTGCCCGCTGCGGGACAGGATCTCGGTGAACTTCAGCCACTCCTCCCGATAATCATACTTGTTGCGGAAGAAGTGTTTTGCGAGAAAGACCTTGGCGCGGGCACGAAGCTGGCCCGACAACATCAGTAGCGCTAACAGCAAGACCGCGCCAAAAAAGAACACCGCCTGCGCCACGCCGCCCCAGCTGCCGCCATAGAGACGGATGTAATAGCCGGCTCCGGCCATCAATATCAGGTAGCAGCCCGCTCCCAGCAGCGCAGCCGAGTGGAAGATGATGTGGCGGGAAACAAAAATCTCCACTGACCAGGATGGATTACGGGCCGCGGAGACCGCAATAAGCGGAACCGCAAGGGCATTGATCACGCCACGCGCCATCCATAAGCCCGGATCCAGCTGGCGATACAACAGGGCCTTGGAGTAAAGGAAAAAATCAAAGGCAAAGATTGCCCCGACACCAAAACAAAGAAACTTGATAGCCCAGCGATGCTCGGGTCGGGTATTGCGGTAAAACTGCTCCACCAGCACCAGCCCCAGAACCGCAACCACCACCTGCCCGAATACCAGCAGACTGACCCCCGTTTGCCGCGGCAGGAATTCCGGCGGTAGATAGGGCTGGAATAGCAGCAATGCGGCGATACCACCACAAACCACCACGGCGGGAACAGTAAACAGGCGCAGGCTGCGATCCGGGCCTTTCCCCCCCCCACGTGCCGTGTCCAGTACCCGTAACAAAAAGGCAATCCAGGCACCATTACGCACAACTTCCAGCAAGCCGATAGTGGTAAAACTGAGATTCCCGGTCAGGGACTGCCACGCCAGTGCCGCGCACCACACAGCTGAGACGAGGCAGGCGATGAGCAGCAATGCACCACGCATGCGTCCACGCCATGCGGTGGCGAGCAACGCCGTGAGTAGCAGGAAAAGTACCGCCCCGGCGGCATGGGAGAACGCTCCCAGATGGGTCAACATCGGTTCTCAGCCCTGAAAATCAACGCCCACCCTTACGCCAGAGCACAACCTGGGCGGTCTGGATCAGAATCATGATATCCAGGAACAGACTGTAATTTTTGATGTAGTAAAGATCGTATTGGAGCTTCTGGCGGGCATCTTCGGCGGAGGCACCGTAGGGGAAGCAGATCTGGGCCCATCCGGTAATGCCCGGATTCACCCACTCACGCAGATGGTAGTAAGGGATCTGCTCCGCGAGTTCCTCAATAAACTCCGGGCGCTCGGGACGTGGGCCAACGAAGCTCATCTCCCCCTTCAGTACATTGATCAGCTGGGGCAATTCATCAATGCGAGTCTTGCGCATGAATGCGCCGACCCGGGTAACGCGCATGTCATTGGCCGAGGCCCATTGCGCCTTGCCGTTACTTTCTGCATCCGGGCGCATGCTGCGAAACTTGAGGATGGTAAAAGGCTTGCCCTTTCGGCCCGCCCGTACCTGTCTATAAAGTACGCCACCACGGCCAGCGGAATCGACCAGAATGGCCAGCGCCGCAAACAGCATAATGGGGGCCGTAAGCAGCAATCCGACAGCTGCAACCGTGATATCAAAACCACGGTGGACATAACCCTTAAGCACTGCCTGGATGAAGCCGTCGGCAAAAATGATGTCATGTGGCCGCAGGGCATCAAGCCTGATGGTTCCGGTACGCTGCTCAAAAAAGCTCATGACATCAATGATATCTATGCCATTCATCTTGCACTCAAGCACCTCCCTGACCGGCACCTTGCCTAGCTCCTCGTCAGCGCCCACCACGATTTCATCAATGCGATGGCGGTTGGCAAACTCGATCAACGGGACATCCAGCTGGATGCATTTCTCTGCAGGTACGACCGTCTTCTCACCCTCCAGACTGATAAAGCCAATCAGCTCTGATTCCTGCCAATCGCTTTTTCGCCGCAGGTGCTCAATCTCGCTCGCTGCACGACCGGTTCCCAGCACCACAACCCGGCGTCGAAAAAAGGTATTGCCCAGATAGTGGTGCAGCAAAATACGGAAAATCACAATTCCGAGCAGGGAGCTGGTAAAGGCAATCACAAATGCCGCACGACCGATAGACAAGGAGGGTTCAAACTGGAGTGCTATCAACACCAGCACCAACGTTCCGCCGAATGCCACGCCCAGACGCAATAAAATGCCGCGAGGCTCATCCCTCAGCCCGCGTTGATACAGGCCAGTGGCCGTCATCATCGCCATGGCCGTCACGGTAAAGAAAAGTGCCTTGGTCCACAGCTCACCCACGACCAGGTGATTTACCGGGTTGAAATCCAGCAGGCGTACGGTCACCCCGAAATATACGGCGCCAAACAGCATAAGCGCCTCGCTGGTGCCGAGTACAAGCAGGAACTTGGGGATGTAATGTCGAAATATACGAAGCATGGAGAAGGGTATCCGGGCACGCTACCGCCACCCCGTCACCGGCGAATCCGTTAACGGCTGGCCAGAAATGGCGGGGCTTTACTGCCTTACCCGCCCTGTATCGGGCCATTGTCAGAATTCTTTACATTTTTTTCTGCCAAGGGAATCACACAAAAGGGGATGGGGCACCGGCCGGAACACACCCAGCGGATATGGAGAACAGGCCAGAAACAGAGTGTGGTGATTCAGGTGGCATACTCCCGCACCTTGAAGCTCCCGGGAGCATGGGGAATGCAGCGGCGAACGCCGCCCACGTTTCAATGGCAATGATGGGAGTTAAAGCGGGACGAGGCTCCGATTTTTCTATACCACAAGCGCGGGCAGCCTTATCCTTCTCTTGACAAGGCTCCCGGAGACACACATTGCCTTGATTACCGGGAGAGTTCCCTGAGCAACTGCCGTGCATCTTCCCGTTCGACGAACGCCTGCCCGGAGTCCAGCACATTCCGGAGTGTACTCCGGGCACCGCCCAGGTTGCCGCTCTGGGCAAGGGCAACCGCAAGATGGTAACGAATACTCGCACGGTCGGCCGGTAACCTGACCTTGTCCAGCTGCTTCTCGGCCTTCCTGAGGAGGCCAAAACCCCGTTCGACCTCGCCCCCCTGCAGGAGAATCCAGCCCAGGGTATCCGCAATCTCGGGGCTCTCCGAATCCACGCGATAGGCCTGTTCAGCCATCTGCTGGGCACGCCCATCCTTCTGCTGAAAATATAGCCATGCCAGTTTGTTCAAGACCGGGGCGTATTCACTATTGGTTACCAACACCTTCTTATATTCGGCAATGGCCAATCCGGATTTTCCCGAAAACGAGAGTATATCGGCCAGATGTTCCCGTATTCGAATGTCTTTCGGATGATCCTGCAGCCAGTCTCGTAGCAGCTGTATGCCCACGCTCCTGTTCCCCGATCGGTACTCGGCACGGGACAAACCGAGTACGGTCGTGCTGTTGCGCGACAACTTGTATGCATTCCTGAAAGCGACCATAGCCTCCCGGGACCGGCCCGTCTGCTGCAATACCTCACCCCTTAATGTCTCCCCGCCCGCCAGCTTGGGATGTTTTTTACGGAGGGTGTCCGCCACTTTCAGAGCCTCCTTATAACGCCCATCCGAAACCTCCAGTCCGCCCAACTCACCAAGGGCCGAAAGATGCCCGGGCGCAAGGCCCAGGACTTTTCCCAGCGCAACGCGCTGTTGTACGCGCTCTCCCTTCGCTTTCCATACTTGGGCCAGATGATAATTACCTTCAATAGACTCTGGTTCCTGCCCTAGTAACTGCCGGGCGGTACCCAGCGCTGCATCAGCCTGCCCCGCAAGAAGTTGCGCCCGGGAAAGCAACAGCAAGGCCTCTCCATTCTCCGGCTGCAAAAGGTGTGCTTCCTCTGCTTTCTCAAGCCCTTGCGCAGTCGCACCACGGCGAAGTAAATCGGCGGCAAGCAGAAGATAGGGCTTGATTGCCTCCGGATTACGCTTATGTGCCTCCCTGACTTGTGACAGCCAGAGTTCCCTGTTTCCATCGCGGGCGGCCATTCGGGCAAGGCCAAGTCGTGCATCAGCTTGTGCTGGCCAGCGCTCCAATATGGCCTGATAGCGTTTACGGCCCGCCTCCCGTCGTCCGGCCTGCTCGTCCATACGGCCCAGATTCATTGCCGAGGTCACGTATTCCGGTGCCAGTTTCAGAGCCTTTTCGTAGGCCTCTCGTGCCGCCTTCAGCTCACCTTTACCCTCCAGAGCCACCCCCACAAAATTTAGTGGAACCGGGTTGTTCGGCTGTTTTAGGGCAAAGCGTCGTGCCGCCACCAAGGCTGCGTCATAGTCCTTTTTCCGCACATGAGTATGGATGAGCAACAGATCTGCCTGCCCAAACTGCGGGGCAATTTCGATGGCCGCTTCCAGCGCATCAATCGCCTTTCCCGTGTCACCAAGATAGATGTAGCTACCTGCCAGACGTGCATGAAGCCCCGCTGATTCCGGGTCAAGCTCAGCTGCCTTTTGAAAAAACCGGGTGGCCTGTTCGAAGTTTTTATGCCGCAGATGGGCGGAACCCATGATCGCATAGAGCTGGGCATCCTTTGGCGCCTGCTTGAGGGCCGGGCCCAGAGCTTCAATGGCACGTCCGGGTTGCCCCAGTTTCAGCCCAACCATGGCCAACAGGCGTCTGGCCGCAATATTATCTTTTTGCAGATCCAGAAACAGGATGAGCAACTCCTCCGCCTGACGGTATTGCTTGTTGCGATAATGCAGCGAAGCCATGAACAGCATGCTGCGGGGATGATTGGGAAGAATGCTGAGAATTTCCCTCAGTTCCTTCTCCGCTTCGGCAAAATCCCCCTGCTGATAGGCTGCCACAGCCAGTCCGTACTTAATGCGCGGATTTCTGGCAAATTGTCTGGATAGCGCCGTAAAGTGCTGGGCAGCAAGCACGGGCTTTTTCTCCGCAAGCAAGGTCTCGGCCAACCCGAGACGAGCCCGAAACAGGTAATCCGCCACCTCCCAGGCCTTTGCGTAGGCAAGGTGCGCTGCCCCATAGGCCCCTTCACCAAACTCAAAACGTCCCTTGACCATCAATATGAGGGGATTGGCGGGAGCCAGCTCCACGGCCCGCTCGAGATAGTGACGAGCATCCTCTTTCTTTCCACGACCCATAGCCAGTCGGCCCAGCCCCAACAAAGCCTCCGCGTTGTCAGTTTCCTTTTCGAGCGCTGCCTTGAACCCGGCTTCCGCCTTTGATCCGTTCCCGAGCCCCAGTTCTGCAAAACCAAGGAGCACCCAACGCGTCACCGAGTCCCCGTCCACCACCGGCTTGGCAAGAAGATCGAGGACATCCTGATTTTTGTTCTGCAGAAGATAAGCGCGCGCAAGCGTATGACTTAACGTCTCTTCTTTCTGGCCAAGTTTCCGGGCCTGAAGTAGCTCCTTCTCCGCCTCACTCCCTAATTGGAGTTGAACGTAGCTTTGCCCCAACAGCTCACGTGCTTCACCGCTCTCCGGAACCCGTTGCAAAGCATTCTTCAGTTGGATGACCGCGGCCACATAGTCTCCGTCTCGCAGAGAGTCTCGTGCCTGGGTCATATGCTTCTCGTAACCCGGACCACTATCACAGGCCGCCAGGGCCGCGAGCATTGAAAGCATGGCAAAAGCACCAAAACACCGCTTTATCCACTTGAAAATAGCGCCTGTTATCATTAGCTTTCTTCCTGAAGAGGGGAGCGGGGGCATTGTAGCCAGAGGCCCAGCCCGTGTCACAGCGTGAAACCACAATTCCTTACAACGAATAGATGAGATCCCCCCTATATCGGTACTCCTGTCACAATTTCTTACACCCCTGCAACGCAAGCGATTTACGCCTAACCGTTTGTTTATAATGTATTTTTTTAAAGGCAAGCGTAATGCTATAAAAATGGAGGGCGGAAACCCGCATAACTGCCCCCAATTAATGTCAGTATTTTTTACATTCACAACCCTGGGCAGAGCCCCGAACCATCAGAAGAACCACAACTCTTTGTTTTAACGAGGGTTTATAAAACTGGCACGGCATGTGCTTAGGTTAAGGGCGAAGGACAAGGCATCACGGGTTTTGGGATGGTCCCCTGTCTTTTATCTGGCTGACTCAACGTACTTGTTCAGAAAGGACGACGAAAATGAAAACGAAACAAAAGGCCCTACTGGCCACTACCTTGGCACTAACGCTCGGAACCTCCGTAGCCTTTGCCGGTGGTCTGCAACTGGACCCCACCGGTACCGGCAACGTCTCCGGTTCTATCTTTCTTGAGGATCCGCCCTGGGGTGGAGGCAACGTACTTGCCGATGACCTGTTTGAGCTGGGTGATTCCAGCACTGATAGTGGAAACATCTACGCCCATGCCAGTGGCATCCTGCCCGGGCTCGGCATCCTCACCTACCAGTTCATCCTGCCGGTAGATTCAACTTCAGCAGGCGGTGGTACGACAGTGAACTTTACTGACCGTGCGGGCACCAGTGACTTCGCGATCTTTTTTGACCCGACTCCCAATGTGGATTCTGCTGCAGGCACCGGCTACGGTGACCTGAATGGTGGTAGCCTGGATGCGGGTCAGGTTGAACTGCTCAGCGGCACAATCGAGATTGATGATGCGGGCACGTTCATCTTTACCGACCTTACCGCGCTATTGAGCGGGACCCTGCAAGCGCTGTCACCCAATAACTCGGGCGTGGCTACCATTACGGGTAACGGTTCCGGCAAGCTCTCCGTGGTGGTTGACACCCAAAATGAATCCTACGTGGTCAATGACATGATCGATACCGGGTTTGCGGTGGACCTGTCCATTACCACCTTGGGGATCAGCCTGCCCTTCACCGGTAACTCGTCTGCCAAGGTTGTAGAGGTTACGCCGGACTTTGGGGATGCAGAGCTTATCTCCGATGGCGGATCGCTTGACGGTCAAACCCTGCCGGTCAATGACTTCCTGTGTGAGAAGTCAGGCATAGGCACCAGCAGTCCTTGCGATATGCAGTATGAGAGCAGCACCGCAATGACCTTCAACGGGGCCTTCGTCCCGGAGCCGGTGACCTTGGCGCTGACGGGTCTCGGCATGGGCCTCATGGGTCTGGCGGGTCGTCGCCGTCGCTTGTTGCCTGAGGACGACAAGGCCTGAGTTATCCAGCCAGAAAATACCATCCCAAACTAAAAAGCGGCCTCCGGGCCGCTTTTTTTATGCGTGCTTCATTTACGTTCCTCAGGGAGAAGGCGCCAGACTGATGGTGCGTCGAATTTCATCACTCATCAGTCCCAGTGCCAGCGGACGACGTATTCCCGGAAGTGCTGTTACATCGAATAGTTCCTCAATCAACCCTTCTATACGCAGCCAGTGCACTGCGTCCCCACTGCGCAGATCGACAATCTGCAGACCGCAGCGTGGTTTTACGTTACGTGCATCCAGTTCTTCATCGAGTTTCAGTCCACCAAAGGTTTGCTCATGTCGCGGCAACGAGAGCCCGATGATTGCGAAATCCCCGAAAAAACTCAGGCCGCGGGCATAGCCGGGACAGAAGCTCACCGGAACAAACCGTCCTGCCTCAATATCCACATAACCGAAATAACCGTTTCCGGAGTCCAGCAACCAGAGCCGATCCTTATACCAGCGTGGGGAATGTGGCATGGAGAGACCGGCAAGCACTACTTCATTGCTCTCCACATCCATCACCAGGCCACCCTTGGCACGTTGCTCCCGCCAGCCATCCGCCACATCACTTTTCCCCACCGATGTAACGTAGGCGGGTTTTCCATCCTTCATCGCCATGCCATTGAGATGGCAACGGTCCTCTGCTGCGAGCCGGGATATAAAGGGAGGATGCCACAAGGGACTGAAACTATAGCCCTCACTTACCGTAGCGAGGCCACTAAACAGGGTGTTAACAAACACCGGGCGACCTGAGCTATCCAGGGCCAGATCATGTACATCCAGATCACCGGTAGTCCAGGCCAGTTGCGGCACGTACAGGGCATCATAGCCCTGGTATTCCTGCCCCGCTTCCAGTGAATTTTCGAAACGCCAGATTTGGTACAGCGATGCGAGATACAGACTGTTTCCAGTCGCATGCAAACCCATGCAACGCGGAAAGCTCCGCTCGACTATCGACAACCGTCCATCCGCCTGGGCTCCGATAAAAAACAACTTGCCACTCTGGCAGGTTGTGAAGGCCAGGCTGAGGTGTTGCTCAAGCAGCCAGGAAACCAGCTGGCGGGAACCGGAGATTTCTATCGGGGGATTTTCAGACATATCGGTCAGGGTTCAGGCGTTAGGGATATGAGGGGAAACGGCGTACTCGTCCTGACCGCCAGAGTTGGTCAAACCGGCATCGCCATGACGAGAATAACAAAAACCGACGTCGTCATTCTCATGGAGGCGCGACAAAAGCGCGCAGCGCGTTGAACGCCCAAAGGGCGGCCTGCAGGGTGAACGAAGCAAATAATCCGGGCTCCCTTCCCCTGGCAAGTTCACTGGCCTAAGGGGTGAGAAAGAAAGAGCGAAAGAGAAGATCTAATTAATAACCTGGCTAAGATTCTGGTCTACCAGAAGATTGGCCACGGAACCTGCAATGACATAACTGTTATAGGTCACACCACCATTCACCACCGTTCCGGCGCTGCCCCAGCCCTGCCCCGTGGAACTCACGGAATCGGCACCCGCCCCGTCACCGGTTACAAAAAGGGCGTGGGTTGTGTCCGACAGATCCAGCAGATCCCTGGCGTCCAGAGTCAATGCGTTATTTCCGGCTCCGGTGAGGTCGATACGCTCAATACCCGTATATTTATTGTGTACATGGAAACCGGTGGATGCAGCCAGATTAGTAAAATCCAGCTCGAGATTATCGTTGCCCGCGGCAATCATCAGGGTATCGCCAGCGCCATCCACACCCAGGCCCGCGTTATCCCCACCCCCATCCACCCGCTGCTCGTTACCGTTTACCCGCAAGGTATCGTTACCGGCACCACCACTCAGAACCACATTACTGAAAGTCGCCGCGCTCAGCGTATCCACACCGCTGCTACCGATCACGCTCTGACTGTTGGCTGTAGCAGTACTTCCCGCTGCCGTATTGAGATTCTGGGCGAAATCCTGACCATAGATGAGGTAGGCCTGCCCCGCTGCGCTGTCATTGGAAGTGGGTGGTGACGCAACCCGGGCACCCACAAGCAGATCGTAGAATCCATCGCCGTTGATATCACCGGCGATATCCACAGCGCTGCCGGTGGCCGTTGAACCGGCACCGTCCAGCACCAGCCCCTTGCCTTCCAGTAACTGGCCGGCACCAAAATTGACACCCAGGGCACCGATATCAACCATGCCGCCGATAGCGAAGGGATCTGAGAGCAGGGGGGATACATTGCTGGTGCCAAAGAGCACGTAGCCATTGGTCGAACCAGTGCCCGGCGCCCCCATCACGATATCATCAAAGCCGTCGCCGTTGATGTCACCGCCACCCGCCACGGAGTAGCCAACCCGCTCACCGTTTCGGCCAAGAATAAGGAAGCCGTTGCTATTGGCGCCGACGAGGTCGTTGTCGAGATCCAGATTGGTAAAGCCCGAGGCCTTGCCAAACACCACGTTTACCATGGAATAGGTACCGCTGGTTCCGGGGCCGCCGATGAGCAGATCATCAAAGCCGTCCCCGTTGAAGTCTCCCGCGGTTCCCACCGAGTACCCGGAGATGGTTTTTTCAACAAAGGTATTGTTGAGGATAAACCCGCCATTTGCGCCGTTCAGGGAATTCAGTCCGCTGGTGAAACCACCGGTGCCATTAGCAATATTCGTGGCAAGCGTGGCCAGATTCGTCTGGCTGTCACCAAAGATAACGTAGGCCTTCCCGGTGCTATTGGTCTTCGCGGTCGCACCAATGACAAAGTCATCAAGGCCATCGCCGTTTAAATCCCCTGCACTGCCCACCGAGCGTCCCAAGAAGGTACTGGCAGCAGGCCCGTCAAAGGACAGTACCGCATTGCCATTACTTCCCGTCAATGGTGCCAGCCCATCCAGGCCAGCACCGGAGTTACCAAAGGTCAGAAACACCTGCCCGGAATTGCTTCCATTATTGTCTGTCAGGTCTTGCCCCATTAGCAGATCGGTCCGGCCATCGCCATCCACATCACCCGCCATACCCATCTTGAATACGTCAGCGGGCGGCGACACCGTGCCACCCGTCAGGGTGGCCCCATTTGTTCCATTCAAGCCGCTAAGGTCGAATCCGCTTGCGCCATGGAGTGAATCCAGTGCTGCAGCAGTATCACCCAAAACAACGTGCGCCAGCTGGGTACCATTAAAGGCGCCATCGCCGATCAATACATCGGCAAGGCCGTCTCCATCCACATCTCCACCACCACTTAGTGAAGCGCCGCTGCGATCAGAGTTATTGGCCCCCTCAAAGCGAAGCCCCTGACTGCCGTCAAGCAGGGCGACATCAAATCCCGTGGTGCCATTGGCCAGGCTACTGAGGCTGGCATTGCTTCCACCGAAGATTAGATAACTCTCCCCCTCGGTTGTTGTGCCAGTCCCGGGCTCGGCATCGGGCGCGCCGACAATAATATCGGCGAAACCGTCGCCGTTGACATCTCCACCAGCACTGGCAGCAGTACCAAGAGAATCACCAATTAACCCGGTGGTGCCGTTGATTCCGTTGAGCTTGAGTCCATCGGCACCGTTTAGATTGTCCAGTGTTAGCAACGTAATTGCCGGTGCCCCACCAGTATCATTGTCGTTGATGGTACCGACAGCAGACGCCGTACCGATGATCGCCCCACCGCCAGGATTGCTAAGTGTTACGCCAACGGTCTCGTCACCTTCCACATCGCCATCATCGGTGGTGGCCACCGTAAAGGTCCGGGTGGTCTGGCCGGCATTGAAGGTCAGGGTTCCAGAGTTTCCGGTGAAGTCGGTGCCCTGGATAGCGGTGCCGCTGGCCGTGGCAAAATCAACAGTCTGGCTTGCCTCGGCATCGCCGGTGCGGGTGACTGTAAAAGTAAGTGCCCCACCCTCGGTGGCCGAGGTATTAGCAATCGCAAAACTGGGTGATGCCTCGTCGTTGGTAATGGTGCCCTGGGCAGCCGCGGTACCGATCGTGGCACCGCCCCCGGGATTGCTGAGTGTTACCGTGAAGGTTTCACTGGGCTCGAACAAGGCGTCCTGGGTAGTCTGGACCGTGAAGGTCTTGGTGGTTTCCCCGACATTAAAAGTCAGCGTACCGCTATTGGCAGTGAAATCTCCAACCTCCGCCGTATCTCCCGCCTCGACGGAAGTGGCAAAGTCTACGGTTTGCGTGGCTTGGGCATCGCCCGTGCGGGTGACCGTGAAGGTCATCAACCCGCCTTCCAGAATGGACGCGATCCCGGCCGCAAAGCTGGTGGCCGGGTCATCATTGGTGACCGTACCCTGCGCGCTACCCGTGCCGATTACCGAGCCATTTGTGGGATTGCTCAGGGTTATGGTGAAGGCCTCGTCCGCCTCGAACACGGTATCCGTAGTGGTCGCTACGGTGAATGTCTTGCTCAGCTGGCCTGCCGAGAAGCTCAGGGTCTGAAGCCCCGTGGCCGTGTAATCCTGCCCGGCGACGGCCGCACCATCGGAACTTTGATAGTCCACGGTCTGGATGCCCGGCGCGTCCAGGCTGCGGGTTACGGTGAAGACAATGCCGCTGCCATCCTCCAGTGCCGAGGAATCGCTAATAGAGAAGGCCGGAATATCATCGTCAATGATGGTGCCTACGGCGCTGCCATCGGTGATGATCTCGCTGCCCCCTGCACTGATGTTGGCGGTGAAGGTTTCATTACCTTCCGTGGTGCCATCCTGCGTAGTCTGTACAGTAAAGGTCTTGCTGGTATCACCCTGGTTAAAGGTCAGGGTCCCGGCCGCCGCCGTGTAATCCTCATTGGCCGTTTCCGTCGCCGTGCCCGCAGCCGTCACATAGTCGATGCTCTGACTCGCCTGCGCATCCCCGGTACGGGTCACGGTGAAGATCATGACGCCCCCCTCACCTATGGAGCTGTCGGCTATCGCAAAGGTCGGGGCCGTCTCGTTGTCGTTAATCGTCCCGGTGGCACCGCCGGTACCGATGGTGGCATTGGCGTCACTGGTGGTAATGGCAACCGTGAAGGTCTCACCCGGATCGAAGAAGCTGTCGTCGTTAGTGGCGACGGTAAAGGTCTTGGCTGTCTCGCCCACCCCGAAGGTCAGGGTCTGGTTAACGAGGTTGGTGTAATCAGTACCCCCGCCCGTTGCGGTGCCAGCAGTAGTGTTGATGGTGATGTCCTGACTGGCAGAGGTATCACCGGTACGGTTGACGGTAAAGACGAGTCCCGTGCCCTCGGTGGCGCTGACATCACCGGCCAGGGAGAAGACAGAATCATTGTTGGTAATAGTGCCGGTGGCGGTGCCGTTAACCGGGTCGATACTGGCATTGGCATCACTGGTGGTCAGCGCAACCGTGAAGGTCTCATCCGGCAACTCCACCACATTGTCGTTGGTGGTATTGACGGTGAAGCTCTGGGTGGTAATACCTACCCCGAAGGTCAGGACCTGGTTGACGATGGCGGTGTAGTCGGTGTCCGCGGTGGTGGCGGTGCCATCGGCGGTGTTGACCGTGACGTCCTGGCTGGCGGTGGTGTCACCCGTACGCGTCACCGTAAACAGCAGACCGCCGCCCTCTGCCGCAGAGACGTCGGCGATGGAGAAGACAGAATCATTGTTGGTGATGGTACCGGTGGCGGTGCCATTGACCGGGTCAATGCTGGCGTTGGCGTCACTGGTGGTCAGCGCAACGCTGAAGGTCTCGTCCGCCTCCAGGGTGGTGTCATTGGTGGTGCTGACGGTGAAGCTCTGGGTGGTCACCCCTATGCCGAAGGTCAGTACCTGGTTGACGATGGCGGTGTAGTCGGTGTCCGCGGTGGTGGCGGTGCCGTCAGCGGTGTTGACGGTGAAGTCCTGGCTGGCATCGGTATTACCGGTGCGGGTGACGGTGAACAGCAGGCCGCCGCCCTCTGCCGCGGAGACATCGGCGATGGAGAAGACAGCGTCGTTGTTGGTGATGGTGCCAGTGGCAGTGCCATTGACCGGGTCGATACTGGCGTTGGCATCACTGGTGGTCAGCGCAACGCTGAAGGTCTCATCGGCTTCCAGAGTGTTGTCGTTGGTGGTGCTGACGGTGAAGCTCTGGGTGGTCACGCCTATGCCGAAGGTCAGGACCTGATTGACGATGGCGGTGTAGTCGGTGTCCGCCGTCGTCGCGGTGCCGTCGGCGGTGTTGACCGTAACGTCCTGGCTGGCGGCGATATTGCCGGTGCGGGTGACGGTGAACAGCAGGCCGCCGCCCTCTGCGGCGGAGACATCGGCGATGGAGAAGACGGAATCGTTGTCAGTGATAGTACCCACGGCACTGCCGTCACCGATGACTTCACTGCCCGTGGCACTGATAGTGGCGGTGAAGGTCTCGTCCGGGGATTCAAGGAGATTGTCCGCGGTGGTCTGGACCGCAAAGGTCTTGAACAGCGGGTCGCCCTGATTAAAGGTAATGCTGCCACTGGTGAGGGTGAAGTCACCCGCTCCGGCGGTACCCGTGGCGGTGCTGTAGGAGACGGTCTGGGAAGCCTGGGAATCGCCCGTACGACTGACCGTGAAGCTCATCAGCCCACCTTCGGTGATGCTGGTGTCGGCGATGGAGAAAACCGGGGCAGTGTCGGCATCAAGGATGGTGCCGATCGCCGTGGCGGTACCAATGGTGCCCCCCGGCCCGCCCGTTACGCTACTGATGGTAGCCAGGAAAGTTTCCGATCCTTCAAACAGGGAATCCGTAGTCGTGGACACGGTGATGGTCTGGCTCAGGTCACCACTGCCAAAATTCAGGGTTCCCCCGGCGATAGCCGTGTAGTCCGTTCCCGCAATCGCGAAGCCGGCACCCGTTCCGGTAGCGGAGGTATCAAAACTCACCGCCTGCGCCACGCCAGAAATATCTCGAGTAACAGTGAAGCTAACGCCGCCACCCTCGGTGGCCGAGGCGGCGGAGATGGTGTAGACGGGGATATCATCGTCGGTAACCGTACCGGTGGCACTGCTGGTGCCAATCACCGCGCCACCGGTCTCTCCCGACAGGTTAACGGCAAAGCTCTCGTTACCCTCCGGCAGCACGTCGGCGATGGCCTGAACAGTGAAAGACTGTACCGACACGCCCTGATTAAAGGTCAGGGTTCCCGCAGCGGCAGTGTAGTCCGTTCCAGCAATGGCAAAGCCGGCTCCGGCGCCACTGTCTGCGGTGGCGTAATCCACCGTCTGTTGCATCTCGGCATCGCCGGTACGGGTGACGAAGAAGGTCATGGTGCCACCGATGGCATCGCCTTCGACGACGGAGGCTCCGGCTATGGAAAAGCTGGGAGCCGCCTCATCATTGTTAATGGTTCCTTCCGCCGTAGCGGTACCGATGCTTGCGTTGGGTTCGGCTGTAGTCAGGGTGAGGACGAAGTTCTCGTTCAGCTCAAACAACGTGTCTTGGGTCGTCTGCACGGTGAAGGTCTTGGAGGTCTCGCCTATACCGAAAACCAGGGGTTGTGGGCCACCAGTGCTGGTGAAATCGCCCGACTCCGCCGGCTCGACGCCACCAATGGAAGTGGCATAGTTGACTGTCTGGCTGGCTGAAATATCGCCGGTCCGGGTCACCGTAAAGGTTACCGCACCACCCTCAGTTACCGGGGCGCCGGCCGCGATGGAGAAGACCGAGTCGTCATCGTTGATAGTGCCTACGGCACTGCCATCGGTAATATCACCTGCAAGCACCCCGGTGCTCGCGCTAATGTTGGCAGTGAAGATCTCGTCCGGGGATTCTAGAATGCTGTCCGCGGTAGTCTGCACGGTGAACGTTCGAGTGGTCTGCCCCTGACTGAAGGTCACGGAGCCAGTCAGCGCATTATTGAAATCTCCCGCACCTGCCGTACCGGTCACAAAGGCATAATCCAGGGTCTGGTCGGCTTGGGCATCACCCGTGCGGGTCACGGTAAAGGTCATCGTCCCCGCTTCGGTAACGTTGCTGTCGGCAATGGTGAAGGTAGGCCGGGCAGTGAGATCGTTAATAATCCCGGTGTCGGAGCCACCGCCACCGGCTATACCGGATCCACCCGTGGGATTGAGCAGGGATACGGTGAAATTCTCCGCTCCCTCGAACAGTGAATCCGCACTGGTGGAGACGGTAAAGGTCTGGCTAAGCGACGCGCCCGGGTTGAAGGTAAGGGTCTGCAGCCCCGTGGCTGTGTAATCAAGCCCGGCGGCAGCACTGCCATCGGCACTCTGATACTGCACCGTCTGAACTGCCTGGGCGGCACCACTCAGGGTAACGGTGAAGGTAACGGCACCTCCCTCGTTTGCGGCTGCACCGGCGCTGATGGAGAAGTCCGGTGCCGTCTGCACATCACCGATAGTCGCCGTGGTAGTCGCCACGCCGATATTACCCGCCGGCGTTCCGCCAGGATTGCTGATAGTGGCCTGGAAGGTCTCGGCCCCCTCAAACACGGCATCCGCCGTGGGCGTCACAGTGAAGGCCTGGGTAAAATCTGTGGTACCGAAAGTGAGGGTGCCCGAGGCAAAGTTGAAATCGAAACCTGCTGCGGGACTCATGGTGGCAAAACCGGCGCCGGTACCGGTCTCGGAAAGTGCGTAGTCCACAGTCTGAGACACAGTCGCCAGGATATCCCGGGTCACCGTAAAAACGATGGCGTTTCCTTCATCCGCCGAGACCACGGAAATATCGTAGACCGGCACATCGTCATCGATGATCGTGCCGGTGGCGCTGCCGGTGCCGATCGTAGCCCCTCCGGTGGGGCCACTCAGGGTGGCGGCAAAGGTTTCGTTACCCTCCGCCGTGGCATCCTGGGTGGTCTGCACGGTGAAGGTCTGGGTGGCCGGGACGCCCTGGCTGAAGGTGAGGGTGCCGGAGGCCCCGGTGTAGTCCTCGTCGAGGGCCTCAATGGCCGTGCCACTGGAGGTGGCAAAACTGATGCTTTGGTCGGCTACCGCGTCCCCGGTACGGGTGACAGTGAAGGTGACAATTCCACCCTCGGTGGCAGAGGCGTCGCTAATGGAAAAACTGGGGCGGTCGGTTTCATCCTGAATAGTGCCGGTCGCATTACCATTGCTGCCACTGATGGTTGCGCCGCCGGTGGCGCCGGACAGGGTGACGGCAAAGGTTTCGTCACCCTCGAAGATCGCATTGTCTGTGGTAGCAACGGTGAAGGTCTTGCTGTTTTCACCCGGTGCAAAGGTGAGCGTTCCGGAATTGGCGGTGAAATCCGTACCCTGAATGGCCGTGCCACTCGCGGTGGCAAAATTAACGCTCTGTGAATCCTCAACCGTGACTGCGGTACGGCTAACGGTAAAGGTCAGACCCGTGCCCTCTTCGCCCGATACATCACTAATGGAAAATACCGGTGCGGCCTCGTCGTTGGTGATCGTTCCCTTGGCAGTGGCCGTAGTGATCACCGCACCATTGGTGGCTCCTGACAGAGTCGCCGTAAACGTTTCATCGAGTTCAAAAGTCGTATCGGACGTAGTCAGTACGGTGAAACTCTGGGTGGCAGCACTACCCTGGGTGAAGGTCAGTGTACCCGCCGTACTGGTAAAGTCCCCAACCTCCGCGGTGTCTCCAAGGACAATCGATGTACCAAAATTGACACTCTGATCCGCCTCGGCATCGCCGGTGCGCGTAACAGTAAAGACAATACCCGCACCATCCTCCAGCTCCGACGAAGCGCTAATGGCAAAGCTGGTAGCCGCATCGTCGTTTTGAATAGTCCCTTGCGCACTGGCAACACCCAGCGTCGCACCACCCTGGGGATTGCTCAGCGTGACGGTAAAGGTTTCGTCATTTTCAAACAGGGTGTCCGTGGTGGTCAGCACCGTGAAACTCTGGGTGGCAACGCCCTGATTGAAAGTCAGCGTCTGCCCCGCAATCGCCGTGAAATCTCCCGCTTCCGCACTGTCTCCGGCCTCTATGGAGGTCGACACATCCACCGTCTGGGATGCTTCCGCATCACCGGCACGCGTAACGGTGAAGACGATACCAGCGCCATCTTCAGCCGCGGACGCACCGCTAATGGAAAAGACCGGTGTGCCGTCATCGTTGTTGATCGTGCCGGCAACCGTGGGGGTGGCGATGGTCACACCGACGGGCGTGTCCAGGGTGACAGTAAAGGTTTCGTCAGTCTCGAGGATACCGTCATCCGTGGTCTGTACGGTAAAGGTCTTGCTGAGTTCACCCTGGTTGAAGGTGACGGTGCCGCTGGTGGCGGTGAAATCTCCAACCTCCGCGGTATCTCCTGCCTCAATGGAGGTGCTGAAGTTGACGCTCTGGGTCGGTTCAGCATCGTTGGAACGGGTCACGGTGAACACGATGCCGCTGCCCTCGGTGGCCGACGCCGGGCTGATGGAGACGCTGGGTATGGCTTCATCGTTGTTGATGGTGCCCACCGCAGCGGCAGTACTGATGGTGGCCCCGCCAGTGGCGTTGCTGAGCGTTGCCGTGAAAGTCTCGTTATCCTCGAACAGGGTGTCCGTGGTGGTCAGCACCGTAAAGGTGGCAGTAGCATCGCCCTGATTGAAGGTCAGGGTGCCGCTATTGGCAGTGAAATCCCCAACCTCTGCAGTGTCTCCCGCCTCTATTGAGGTGGCAAAGTCCACGGTCTGGGTGGTCTGGGCATCCCCGGTACGGGTTACGGTAAAGACGATACCGGTACCGTCCTCAGCGGCGGAGGCTGATGCGATGGCAAAGCTGGGAGCTGCGTCGTTATCCAGAATTGTGGCGGCGGCCACTCCAGTGCCAATATTCGCGCCCGGTCCACCCTGAGCATTGGAAAGTGTAACGGTAAAGGCCTCCGAACCTTCAAATAGTGCATCTTCAGTTGTAGCAACGGTAAAGGTCTTACTGAGTTCACTTGCACCAAAACTCAGAGTCTGCAGCCCGCTTGCCGTGTAATCCAGGCCCGCAACTGCTGTGCCATCAGAAGTCTGGTAATCCACCGTCTGCGCCACACCGGAAATATCACGGGTAACGGTGAAAGTGAAGGTTCCACCTTCGCTTACGGAGAGCGGGGAAATATTGTAGGTAGGGATATCGTCGTCGATGATGGTACCGGTACCACTGTTATCGGTGATATCACCCGGATTGACGCCGGCCCCCGCACTGAGGGTCGCCGTAAAAGTCTCATCACCCTCCTGCCCCACGTCCTGCGTGGTCTGCACGGTAAAGGTCTTGGAGGTATCACCCTGGTTAAAGGTCAGGATCCCACCAGCCGCCGTATAGTCAAACGTTGGCCCCACCCCTGCTATAGCGGTACCGTCAGCGGTCGCAAAATTCAGGCTCTGACTCGCCTGCGCATCTCCAGTGCGGGTCACGGTGAAGGTCATCACCCCGCCTTCCCCTATGGAGCTGTCGGCTATCGCAAAGGTTGGGGCCGTCTCGTTGTCATTTATCGTCCCGGTGGCGCCGCCGGTACCGATGGTGGCATTGGCATCACTGGTAGTGATAGCAACCGTGAAGGTCTCACCCGGGTCGAAGAAACTGTCGTCGTTGGTGGCGACGGTGAAGGTCTTGGATGTCTCGCCCACCCCGAAGGTCAGGGTCTGGTTAACCAGATTAGTGTAGTCAGTGCCCCCGCCCGTTGCGGTGCCGGCACTGGTGTTGATGACGACATCCTGGCTGGCGGAGGTATCACCGGTGCGATTGACGGTAAAGACGAGTCCCGTGCCCTCGGTGGCGCTGACATCACCGGCCAGGGAGAAGACGGAATCATTGTTGGTGATGGTACCGGTGGCGGTGCCATTGACCGGGTCGATACTGGCGTTGGCATCACTGGTGGTCAGCGCAACACTGAAGGTCTCGTCAGCTTCCAGGGTGGTGTCATTGGTGGTGCTGACGGTGAAGCTCTGGGTGGTAATACCTACACCGAAGGTCAGAACCTGGTTGACGATGGCGGTGTAGTCGGTATCGGCAGTGGTCGCGGTGCCGTCGGCGGTATTAACCGTGACGTCCTGGCTGGCGTCGGTATTGCCGGTGCGGGTGACGGTGAACAGCAGGCCACCGCCCTCTGCCGCGGAGACGTCGGCAATGGAGAAGACGGA
>JAJFJV010000014.1 GCA_021773635.1 Gammaproteobacteria bacterium
GAAACGCTGCTCGGCCACATTCGAGGAGAGAACCAGAACGATATTGAGCTCGTCCTCGGGATCGGCCTGCCGCTCGACGTCGAGACATCCGGCGGCGGTGTACTCACGATCGAACTGGTGAATATCGAAGACGACTCGCAGACCAACGAACAGCTCGACCTCGGTGTGGGCGCGCCAGACCCCAGCCGCCTCGTCGTTGAGGTCCCCACCCAGAACGACGCGGCCGCAGGCAACGAGTCCAATGCGGCTGAGCGCGCCGACGAAGGCACCGACGACGACTGGATCTGACGGTCGCCGACCTTCCAGCACATGGGAACTACGAAGGGCGTTCCTGCTCTCGAGCCCCACTCCCGCCGGTGCCCTTGCCACCGCCACCGTCGCTTCGGTTGCCGTGACCTCCCCTGTGGGTGCCCGAAACCCTGTCGTGGAGGTCGATCACGACGGTCTCGGCCATCCTGATGCCATCCCCAACACGCTTCTCAGCGCTCTGTTGCAGCTCGCGGTACGGTCGGGCCGCTCGAAGGAGTTCGAGACCATCGCGCTGCGCCATCAACTCGCCGTGCGTCGCTGGAGTCTCCCTCAGCCGGTGCCGCAGTCACCGGCGGCTGGTCAGCAGTGGAAGCGCTCCTCATCCGCCCCGGCGAAGGTAGCCACCACCTCGCGGCTGACCGGCTCGCCTCGCTCATCGCCTGCTCGCTACCCAGAGCCGAGCTGACTCCCCTCGCCTACCAACACATCGAGAACGCCAACGACGACCTCGCTCATGCCCTCGCCGACACGCATACCAACTTCGACAAGGTCGAGCTCGTCCAGGCCCACCTTCGAGCAGGCAACCGACTCAACCTGACCCACGGCAGCGACCTCGCAGCCCAGAACCGTATCGCCGCGATCATCCAGGATCCGGCAGCCGAACTCGGTCGCATCAAGGCCTACGTCACCGAGTCGCTCCGCCGGCCATACAACCAGCACAACACCGTCGCCCACGCCGGGTCCCTGCGATCCGCTGCGCTCACGGCCACGACCCGCACTGCGCTGAGCCTCGTCGGCGCCGGACTCGACCGCATCCTGCACGCCCAACTCCAAACCGACGGCGAGCTACCACCCCTGAGCCTCGTCCCCAGCGCCGAAGTCGAGCTGGGCCTAGCTGGAACCACCGGAGGCAGATCGTTGAGCTCCCTGCTCGAGTAGGTCACCCGCCCGTCGACCTCCATGCGACAGCCATTACGCCCGAGGCTCGGTCTCCCGCCGGGCACGGGTGTACCACTGCATGGTGCGTCAAGACACCTGCGATCCCGACCTCGAGGCCTTCGTTGAAGCGGACCTTGAGAACGTCGTCAGCCTTTTCGACCAGTTCAACTCCGGAACCCATGGAACGGCAGGGCGGTTCGATCTCGTGGCCCTGACCGCCATCAAAGGACGCGTCGAGGGTGCCATCCAGTTCGTCTCACGCATCTCGGCTCCGCAGGGGTAGATCCGTCGCTGCGATGAGCGGATGACGCCGACCTGGTAGGTGCACGCCTCGGGGACCTGGGGCTGGACTAGCTAGGTGGAGACGCGCTTCGTGAGAGTAGCGATTACGTTGTCCAAGCGACGCAGCAAGTCGTCGTAGGAGATGATGTCCACGACGTTGGAGTACTCTCGGCGCACGAACTCGAAGTCGAACTTCTCCTGCTCCGAGAGGTTGCTATCCCTGCCTGCAAGGATGATCGCCTTCGGGTTGGCGATCTTGATCTCCAAGCCACTCGGGAGATCCGTCACGTGTTTCGTGCTGATGCCCTTCTCGCCGTTCCTGCCTGACTTGCTCAGGTAGAAGAGGTACTTCTCCGCCTGCATGATCGAGCCGGACAGTTCGCGGACGGGGACGTGGTTGTCGCGATACTTCCCCTCTGAGACGAGACCACGCCGGAAGGGCTTCTTGATCTCGATGATGTCCACGCAACCGTTGGCCCCGACGAGCATGAGGTCGATGTAGCGGTTCGTCGACTTGGATTCGTTTGAGTACCACTCCTTGACATGGACGTTGTGTAGAACGGCGACGTACTGCGGGAAGACCAACAGGAAGAGATCGGCCACAGCCGTCTGCCAGTCGGCCTCGGAGTAACCCTCAGCGTCCTTCAGCATCTCGACCAAGCGGTCTCGAACGTAGGTGAACTTCTCAAGCTCCAACTCGTTCGCAACCGGAATCCGGCCGTCGGTTTCCACCTCCTCTTCCGTCCGGGAGCGCGCTCGACGGGCCATGTAGTTCGCCAAGCGCTGTTCAGCGTCCGACATAGTCTCGAGGTACTCGCGTAGAACGCGTGTGATCCGCGTTCGCGCGTAGAGCGTGAGTTCGGTCGAAGTTGGGAACTCATTCAGAAGTCGGACGAACTCATCCTCTGGAATCGCGCCCATGCGGGCACCGCCCACGACAATCTGTTCGTCGATCAGCTCGTCAATACGGCGAAAAACTGAGATGCTTCGAGCGGCGACGAAGGTCTTTCTCTGAAGTCTCACGGAAGTAGCGATCAGCAGGTCATGCTTCAGCCCGAGGACGTCCTTCCGAATTGTCCGGTAATCGCCATTGACGATGCCGATCACGAACCGGCGAACATTCTCGTCGGAATCCTCATCACCTTCGCTACTCAGCAGATCTGCCTTCTGAACCGTGAAGGCGCGCGACAGCGTGACGTGGTCGTTGGCCTTCAACTTCTCGTCGACCCAATCGGCCGAGCTGAACCCCTCAGATTCGTAGGTCAGGACCAGCTGACTTCCGTGTTCCTCGAAAGTGATCATGGTCCTTCCTGAACCTGCGACGCGCTAGAACTGTCACGCGATCCGGAGCCCTTCAGCATCACATGAACATCCGGTATGGATAGATCTCCCGCGGAAGGGTCGGCACGTTGGCGATCGTTCGTGCAAGCACACCCGAGTAGCCGAGCGTCACCGGTTGCGGGTCGTAGAGAGCGTCGTTGTTCCAGTCCATCTTTGTGAGAGCCAGCGCCTCTGATGCGATCAGTTCCAGCGCGCCGCTTCCCATCTGCCGACTCAACAGAATCGGTGACGGGATGCTCTTCCCGCCCTGGTAGTAGCTGCCTCCCTTGTTCGCCACGGAAGGGGCATTCCCGGCAGTCCACAGCAACGCTGACGTGCCCGACAGGGGCAGCATCGTGCCGCGGTGCACCGGGTAGCCGTCCGGCTGACTCTTCGCCTTAGCGCTCTTGGGGCTCGTCAGCCACACGCCACGCCAGGCAACGTTCGTGCTTATGTGCACGCATTCGACTTCCTTGACAGCGGCCAGAGCGTCTGAAACTCCAGCCAATTCCTCGTCGCGGAACGCGGGTGTCTTGTGAACGACGACGCGTCGGGGCGTCGCTCCACCGTTGCGCCGTCGATACAAGTCGAGACTTCGGGCCATGACTGCCCGCATGTCGGATCGGCTCAAGTACGGGTTTCGTCGCGGATTCTCCAAGTCGAGCACAGGGTCGCGTGCGTCGTAGGCAACGAACTGCATCCCGCCGCCGTCAGCATCGAAGACCTGCGAGCAACAGGTAACGAACTCCGCGTTTCGTGGATCGCCCCGAAACGCGTAGGAGAGCCCGATGTATGCGCTGTCGTCGGGCACCCCTGGCATAGGAGCAAGCCGCCACGGCATCCCGCCAGCCTTAACGTACAGGGCAGTGGCCAGCCGCCAGGCGAGCGAAGCGAGGTATGGAAACTTGAAGGTTCGGTCATTGAGGACCTGGGTCGGGATGCCGAGTTCAGCGCCAACCGCCTTGAGGTGATCGTGAGCGTCGAAGCCCTCCGCTCGGAGGCCGGGCTCCCATGCGTCCGGTAGGTGGAAGACCGCGACGTCGAATTGGTCTCGGACGGCCGCGAGGTCTCTCATGCGCTCGGAGATGAGGCGCTGGACCTGTGCTTGCGGCGATTCGGTCCCCGATGTTGTCAGTCGTGATGGAAGCGAGAGTTGAGTGGTTGCGGGTGCGGGAACCAACGGCACCCGAAAGAGGTTCTCGAACCCGGGAAACGGTGGCACGTAGTCGCGTCGATCCGTTGGCTTCTGCTCGGACAGAACGCTTCGAAGAAGGTCTCTCCTTGCCGAGAGACCAGATTCAGGGCCAACAATAGCGATGCGCACACTGTCGGAATGCACGGCCAGAGAGGTCTCGGTGTATGGGCCGTGGGTGAGGAGTCCCCTAAGTGGGTGGGTGTCGACGGCCTTGTCGTCGCGTGATGAGAACAACAGAAGCGGCTCATCGAGTGCGGAGTACGGGGCGAGCTTTCCCGGCCGATGGTCGGTCACTGGGCTCTCCAGGTCGAGTCGCTCCGGTTTGGACGCGCCCACGCCGTCGTCCAGGAGAGAACGAAGTCGCCGCGGATGCCGGGCGTATCAAAGTGGTGGGTTGAGAGTTCAGTCCTTGCTTCTGGCGCGATCAGCTTCGCCCACGCACCAATCGCGCCGTTCCACCACGGGTTGTAGCGGCGGGCCCATCGCTCACGACGCCAGTCCGCAGCAATTCCCCTCGCCTCCACGAACGCTCTTGCATCGGCAAGCGCGTCCTCGTTGTCTGTCGGCCGTCGGGGGAGGTCGACCCACGTGTAGGGCTCAAAGACGCACCACCACCTCCCTTCCCATTCCTCAAGCCGGACGGCGATCGTCTCTGCAAAGGGGCGTTCGAGATTCGGAACCGTGCCGACCAGCGAGGTTTGATACGAAGCTTCGAGATCCGCCAGCTGAGCAGCGTCATCACTTGCCCGGCGATCGCTACGGTCCTTGTCCGGTGGTTGCACGATGAGGCTGTGTCCGCGACCGCGAAGGATCGCTCGTACCGGTCGACGTCGGGCGATCGCTCTCGTGAGCGCGTCGTACAACAAGCCTCGATCGACCATGTCATCGACAGGGTTCAGCGGCACTGGCCCCACGATCTTGCCGCCCAAAGGTCCGAACGCGCTGTCGATACTTTCGTCGGAGCCGAAGGCAACAAGTGTCGTGCCTCGTGAGGCTGCTGTCACCCAAACGTCGGCGCCCCGAATGATCCGTCGCGCCTGCGTAGACGTCATCGGTTCGGACAAAGCGATCTCGGTCGCTGATGTCGGCATGGCAAGTACCTCCAGCGCCGAACAACGCAATGCCGGGAATTGCGCGCCTTCGGTCGTTGGTAGTGCGACGGGCCTGACGATCGGATCTGAGCGAATTTGGTTGATGTGGCCGCTGAGGGCCACCGGAAGGTCCAGTTCACGTTCGATGTCGCCCATGAGTTCGTCGAAGTTCTCAGCCCGAACAACGCGCGGCTTGATCCCTCGCTCCGAGGCGCTTGAGAGAAGCTGTTCAACGCGAGGTAGGGGCCGCTCCGTTGGCCGGCTCACCCACCAGAGTCCTGCCGGGAGCCCTTCGGGCTTGGCCACGGCGTCATCGAGGGCGTCCATGATGGACTCATCCCGGCCGCTATAGCCGATGACGACGAGCCCTGAACCGGCCACCGTGTCGACCAAGAGTTGGCGAAGCTGCATGTCCTGTTCTTGGAGCTCGATACTGGTGTTCTTCAGCTCGACCGATTGATAGTCGCCGTGCAGCTTCAACAACACCGGCCAGGTCTCCTCACCTACCGCTCTCGCCGCTCGATCGATCGAATCAAGTGCGCCCACAACCAAGTGTGCTCGTTCCGCTGAGTCGACGAGCTCATCGGTGACGACAGTCGAACGCTCGATCAAGGGATCGAAGTTGGTGGTGTACAGGCAGCGAACCAAATCATTGGTGATAAGCGACGCGAGCACCCGGTGACCGAAGGATGGCACTCCCTTTCGCACCGCCGCATCGATAAAGGTGCGCCGATCGGCTGCATTCGGGAACATCATCTCGAACGCAGCCGAGTACTCGCCTGGATCCCCGGCCGGCGGCATCCCGTTGGCTCCGTCGAAGTACGCCACGAGACGCTCCAACCAGACAGGATCGGAGGGATCAACTTCGTTGCGTCCAAGGTTGCTCGCCGCGCAGTACAAGCGGGTCTTGAACTCGACAATCATGTCCCAGCCCGTCGGGATGCCGGCCGACGCAGACGACCCTGAACCGAGGAACCAGCAGAGCTGACGAGCCCGCTGGCTAAAGATCCGAGCGAACTCGGTGCTCGAGACCTCTGTGACCGACAACGGATCTGGCGGATCTAACGTCATCGGCAACCTGGCACCACTACACCGGGATCGATGTACGACGGTTCAGAGCACAGATCCTTGGGCCTCACAACAACTCGTTTCCTGGCTCCGCACGTCACGAGGCCCACTCGAGCGTAGAACCTAAATGGCCGCCACAGGTCAGGCTTGTCCTCTGGCCGTCGGTCGACGTACACGACGCTTCAGGCTGCAACTGATCTGGAACCCAGTCGTAAGCCTCGATTAGGGACCGACCGACCTCACCAGCCGGTGCCGCCGGCGGACCTTCGGTCCGGCGTCAAGCCCCCACCGGTCACCTCGAGTGTGGGCTTCGCCGACCCGACTCCACAGCTACGGCGAGCGACCCGATCCCCGAGGAACCGCATGCATGGGTGAGGGATCGCGCTCGGGGATCGGTCCCTGGGTGGGGCTGGACGCCGGGGTCCGCCAGCGGTGATGGGCGGCCATCGAAAGCGCAGCGCAGGGCTGCGCTTCCGGCAGAAGCCAGAAATGGAGCATCACCAATGAACTACACCGACCTCGCCACCGCTGTCACACAGCAACTCGTCGCCCAGATCGAGACGGGCCCAGGGACATGGCGAATGCCGTGGCACACCGTCCCTGGACTGTTCGACGTCCGCAACGCCTCGACCAGTAACCGCTACCGAGGCGCCAACGTCGTGGCGCTCGCATTGGAGGCCATCGAAGCCGAACACCCGACCGGATGGTGGTCCACCTACCGCCAATGGTCCGACCTCGGCGCCCAAGTCCGCAAGAGCGAACGATCGACCCGAATCGTGAAATGGGTCCCGGCCAAGCGCAACGACGCCGACCCCGCCCCAGCCGGCCACGGTGCCGACGACGACCAACGGACGCTTGTCCCACGTGTCTATTCAGTGTTCAACGCCGCCCAGGTCGACGGATGGACCCCACCAGCACCACCCGCAGCGACCGAGATCGAGCGAGACGCACTCGCCGATTCGTTCATCGGCCACACCGGCGCCGAGATCACCTACGGCCACAACCACGCCGCCTTCCTGCCAGCCGCTGACCGGATCGAGCTTCCAGCGCCCGAGCAGTTCGCCAATACCGAAGCGCTCTACAGCACCACTTGCCACGAGCTGACCCACTGGACCGGCCACACCAGCCGCCTCGGTCGAGATCTCACCGGCCGGTTCGGTGATGACGCCTACGCCGCAGAGGAACTGGTCGCCGAGCTTGGCTCAGCCATCGCATGCGCACACCTCGGCATCGCCCCGACTCCCCGTGATGACCACGCCAGCTACCTGGCCCACTGGCTGAGAATTCTCGACGCCGACCCAAAGGCCCTCTTCGCCGTCGCTGCCAAGGCACAAGCCGCCGTCGACTACCTCGACTCGCTCCAGCCCGAGCAGGTGGCAGCATGAGCCGCCAAACCCTCACCCGTGTCCGCTGGCCCCTCGCTCCCCTGCTCGTCGCCGCCGGCCATCCACCGGCCACCGTTCTCGCCGCACGGCTCGGTGTCGCGACCCGAACCATCTCCCGCTGGCGACACAACGGACTCACGGACGATCAGGCCGACCGAGCCGCCATCATGCTCGGCTATCACCCTCTCAACGTCTGGACCGACTGGCACCAGGTCTGACCCACCCGGCAGCCGACATCCGCCGATCGCGCAACGCACCTCCCGACCCGTCGACATCAGCCCAGGAGTGGCCAGTCACCTGCGCCAGCACGCGTCACCCCATCCGAGCCCGTCCACGTCGCCACCTCGAGCCCGCGCCGTCCACAGCGAAACGTCGACCCCGTCACACCGATAGCCGACACCACGTGGACCGCAACTGTGCAGCCAACGTCGACGACCAGTCCCAGCAGCTCGTCCACAGGCGATGACCTACCGCTGGCCCACGTCGAGCCACCTCGCACGGTGCTGGCCGCCCCCGGTGTGCTTTGCGGATCCGACACGCTGCCCCAGGGCCGCGGGCGGTCGAGGACCGCTGCGGTATTCGGGCTCCAGCATTCTCGCCGCCCCTTCAGGGACGCTCCGACACGTCTCCGCTCGGCTCCGAGGTCCACCAGAATCTCCTCGCTCGACCTCCGGTCGCCCTGGACCGCCCGCTTTCCCCTGTGGCCTTCGCCGTCCCAACAAGCCCACCAAGGGCACCACCAAACAAGCGAAGGAACAACGACATGAACCAGCTCACCCTCATCGGCCGCCTCACAGCAGACCCCGAACTCACCGCCCCCAAAGGCAACCCGATCTGCCGCTACCGACTCGCAGTCGACCGCATCGGCACCGACGGCGCCGACTTCATCACCATCGTCAGCTTCGGAACCCGAGGAGAGAACGACGCCAAGTGGCTCTCTAAGGGCCGACTCGTCGGAGTCGCCGGCCGCCTCAACCACAACACCTGGACCGACGACGACGGCAACAACCGGGAACGCTACGAAGTGATCGCCAACCAGGTCAGCTACCTCGATGGCCCCAAGCTCAAGGCCACCGATGACCCCAAGCCCGGCGAGGAGGCCTTCTAGCAACCAACGAGGGCGGGCCCGCCAGGCGGGCCCGCCCTCCTCCGCGCCCGGCAGCGCAGACTCGGACATACTTCGACCATGAACGGATCGGAACCGCGAGCGCTGAAGGACTCGAGTGCTCTTGCTCAGCGCCGCGCTGCCCTTGATGAACTCCACGTCGCCGCACTCAACGACTGGGTTCGGGGACTTCGAGCGTCACTTGGACTAGAGAGCATCGTTCCCTACTTCGACCCCGCAGATGGCGGATCGAACGCAAAGATCCTCTGGCTACTCGAAGCACCTGGACCGCGATCGACAGAAGAACGCGGCGGGAGCGGGATCATCTCCTGCGACAACAACGATGGTGCAGCGGAGAACACATTCCGAACCCGAGTCGAAGCCGGCGTTGACCGCCAGCACGTTGTCCACTGGAACGCCATTCCGTACTATATCGGCTCACAGACGAAGATCCGGGCATGGGACCCCGGCGACGTGGCATTCGCTGGGCCGATGCTCTCCCAACTGACATCGCTACTCCCACACCTCAGATCAGTCATTCTCGGAGGCAAGGCGGCCCAGACCGCATGGAAGAGCCACGGGCCCGCCAACGCTCAGGTGCAAACCTTCGAGTGCCCCCACCCGTCGGTCACCAACGTCAACACCCGCCCCTGGGTCTGGAACGAAGTCGTCGCAGCTTGGCGCGCAGCCGAAGAGTGGAGCAATAACTCAACTGCCCAGTAGCGCCCCGAGCGACCAGCACGAACCCGAGCCCTACCCGATCCGCTCGACTGAGCCCGCCGCTCAGCAGCCAAGCGAGGCTGCCTGCGACCATCTCCCGCGACTCAGGAAAACGTGGAGACACAACTGCAGGTCCTGTCGGACCTGCGGGAGCGGGAGGTGCTTGCACGATCAACAGTGACCTGACCCTGCGTCGCGATCGGACCGCCACGGCGTCCCTGGGGACTCATGCCACCACGAGCCCGGATCGACTGCCAATGCACGTAAGCGTCACTGCCCTCGGAGTCGAGCCGGACCGGGCACGGTCCGCCGCAAACGACATCGTCAACTATCTCGAGGGTGGAGCCGGCAAGGTTCGATCCAAAGCTGGCTCCGCTGCGAGTACTCCACGTCTCGGTCAGGGGTCCTCGCCCGGCTCGTACTACTCGGACTCGCCTGAACAAGCGGGTCGCTGGCGAGGCGAGGGAACGAAC
>JAJFJV010000015.1 GCA_021773635.1 Gammaproteobacteria bacterium
TTTCGTATGTCATTCAAGTGTTCATCACCACTCTCAGTCCCACCAGTCCAAATGGGGGTTTGGGGGAGCTGGCTCCCCCAACGGGGTGTGGGGCTGAGCCCCACTACAACAAAATCCGTCTTATCTCACTGGCATTGTTCTTAGGAGCCGCGCAGGAATAAATGCACAGAAGTCGCGCCCAGATTTGGGGCAAATCCGGCTGGTTCGAGGGAGCGGGACCGGAGGCGTAGTGGGCTACGTCGAGGATTCCGCGATCGAGGAACGGCCGAAGATGGCCTGAACATGGGAGGCGAAACTGGTCGTTATTCTTGCGCGGGTCCTTAGCCTCTCCAACGGACCACGGGGCGGGAATGGTGTCCGTAGGCCCGAGACCGCTCAGTCCACCTCGTCTTGATCGGCCCGTTTCCGGTAGTCGACGTTGCCTTCGGACGCAGACCTTCCGGTCCAGACGTCGAGCAGCACCAAGATCATCCCGGCGGCCACGATGCAGTATTCCATCTTCAGGGTAGGATTGAGTTGGGTCCAGTGGGTGACGAGATTTGGCGCGTACCGTCGGAAGTAGAGCCAAGGCCCTATGTGGAGCCCAAGGATCGCAAGAGTGACGATCCACCGCACGGCGTACTCCCGGATGCGGCCAAGACTGCCACAGTAGATCCCCCAGAGGATTGGCGGTGCGATCATGGTCAGTCCCGGTCCGATGACCGGCACGAAGTAGAGCACTCCAATGGCAAGCACTGAGGCCGGCTGACCGCCCTTCCCTCCTCCAGGGACCATGTACTCCATCACCACGAGCAAGATCCCGATGGCGGCACCCAAGAAACTGAAGTTCATCGCTGGGCTTCCCTGACCCATCGAGTTCCCGTCGCTGGCCACACCATCACGGCCTGTGGTTGCCAACTCCCGGGTGGGCCGTTTCCCGGGACGACGGAAGGTGCGGACGGGCAAGAAACGTGGAGACTTCCCAGTTCCCGTGCCTGTCCGCACCGTTGGAGCGAGCCAATCAGACGGAGCTCCTAGTCCGAATGACTGCCCTCGTTACAATTTCAGTATCGTCCATGGCCTCGGTGATGATCGTCGCCAGCCTGAAAGCAGTGGTCCCGACCCTTGTGGCACTGTCCACCAGGCATGCAGCATCTGTGGGTATCCACATAGCTACAGGTGCTGTCCACGTGCGTATGTCCGTCGTAGCCGAGGACGCGGATGTCGACGCGCCTGTTGGTCCGACTCCTGAAGTTGTCTCGGCTGGGAGCCTCGATGGGGTTCGATTCTCCCCTGGCCATTGCCTGGATATTCGAGGAGTCGAGCGAGCGAACGTTGGCCGTGAACCAGTCCCTCACGGACCGCGCTCGCCACGCCGAGAGCTGATCGTTGTAATGCGAATGACCCACTGTATCCGTGTTTCCGTACAGCTCGAGTCTCGCGTCGGCCCACTGGCGGTCGGAGAGCCGCCTGGCGAGCGCCGACAACTGGGACACCGCCTCTCCGTCCAGCTCGGCCCTGTCGAACTCGAAGTTCACCGTCAGTCCGAGGTTCCCCGGGACATTCCGGCACTTCGCATGGTTATCCGTGCCGCCGCATAAAGCAGAGCAAACATGCTGATGATGGTTGTGCAGACATCGCACAGTCTGTTCCGATACGGTCGCGCCCCGCGCCGCGAGAGTCGATGGAGCGAACAGAACGAGCGCAGCCAGCGCCAGTGGAGCCGCCAGACGGCAGATCACTCGGATGGGGACCGCACCGGCCCCATTCATTGGTGAGATTGGCACCTCGGCATTGAACGTATTTCTCATGGAAAGACCTCCTACAGTCGGCGCGGCTCGAGTTTCATCAGTCGGGGTAGTCGGAGTGGTTGTCTCCAACACGACGGAGCCGCAATCCATTTCCAGTATTCCCGTAACCACCGAAGTCAATAAGCAGCAATTCGGCAGCCAGTTTCACTTGATCTACTGGCCGCCCCGTTTCTCAGCCATGAAAGCCACTATTCGTTCTCAATCCACCGGGATCGGGCATGGCAATCGTGGCCGAGCCTGTAACACTGTCACGAACTCGGGCTCACCTCCTCTTGGCAGAGATCCGGTAAAGCCCCCGCCGTCATGCCGCCAGGCGATAAACGGACGTTCACATTGAACAAGCGTTGTCATGCCTCACTACGCCCACGCTAGACAGAAATCCGCCAATTCATGCAAGCTTAGGCAAGCTAATCCTAGACACCCCCTTCCAGAAAGAAACAGCCTGTCGAATCTTGCGAATGGCTGTCTACACATTCATGAAAAGCGGGGGGCTTTTCCCGATCTCTGCTTGGATAACGCTCCCGTGGCGCTCGACTCGCCCGATTCGGTCTGCGGGTGGAAACGCCTCGCTCGCGACGTCACTCCGAGCTGCGCTGCGCCCCTTCACTCGAGAGCAATTCAAAGCCGGAAATGACATCGAAGAGCTCCTCGTCGATGCCGCTCTGGCGAAGACGGTGATAGGTCCCATTGAGGCCCTCGAGCAGGTCGTCGATGTTTCTGTCCGCACGTTGCATCGCGGCCAACCGGCTAGCGTTCTCGCTGGCCAGCGACTCGGCGCAGGCCCGGAAGAACGAGATGAAGAGATACTCCCGAATCAACGCGTAGAGCGTCGAGGGAACACCCCCGAAGACATCGGGCCTGCGTCCGTTGGGCCAGGGAACTTCGGCGAGGCTCTGATCAGGGGCAGCCTTCTGGTGAAACGCATGTCCACCACGCTACCGCGAACGGCACTGATCACGCCGGCGTTGGAAGATGTGGTTGAGACGTCCATGGTGGTTTCACGGTGGAACCTCAAAGGTCATTTCTTGGTACCGGCTCTCCCGGGCTGGCATCGTCCGCCTGTGAGTCGACCCGGATCCGTGCCAAACCGGGACGATCCCCCAGAACTCCACAATCCACTGCTCATTGGACGAGCCCGTCCCAGGAAGGGACGGGCTCGACCGCAGCGGATCATGGGGCGGGGATGGTGACGGTGGCCGATTCCATGGTAACGGCGCCGATCCGTGTCAATGCCCGGCCCTCGAGGTTGGCGCCAGTTTCCAGCGTGATGGACTGATCGGCCAGGATGTTTCCCTTGAAGACGGAGCTCACTCCGAGGGTCGCGGAGGTTCCGACCTGCCAGTAGACGTTGGTCGCCTTGGCTCCACCGCTCAGGATGACTTTGCGCCCAACCGTGACAGTGAGAGTCGATCCCATCTGGAAAATGAAGGCACCGTTGGCATCGCCCTTGGCGTCCAGGGTCAGGTCTCCCGAGGAGATAGAGAGCGAGGAGCCGGTCTTGTAGAGGCCCGGCTCCAGGGTCAGTCCGCCCTGATTACCCGAGACCGTGATCGGCGCGTTCGACCGGCCCGCGGCATCATTGTACGCATTGGTAAGGGCGAGCTTGGCCTCAGCCGCCACCGAGTCTCCGGCATGCTGGGAGCCGTTGACGAAGCCCGGCGGGAATCCGACCACCGCGGTTCCTGGGCTGACTCCGAGATCTCCGTTGATGATGGTTGGGCCGGAGTTGGTGACGGTCGAGCCGGCAAGGATTGCAAACTTGCCCGCTGCGGCCAGGACGACGACCTCCTGGATGGAAGTGGCGGCCGTGGCGCTCGTGCTGAAACTCCAGACCACGCTGTTGAGCATCCCGTTGCCGGCCAAGTCCTGGACTCCGACCGAGATTGTCGGTGTATAGGTGCTGCTCGGGCTGAGCAGATTGCTCGGCGAGAAGGTCGCAATGCGGCTCGAGGTGTCATAGGTGATCGTCCCCGTGACAGGCTGCGAGGCGCCGGGTCCGACCATGCTGAAGGTGCTGGTGTTGATCGTTGTTGCGTTTATCGCTTCGTCGAAGGTCGCGTTGATGTCCTGATTGAGCGCCACGTTTGTCGTCCCATCGGCCGGAACGGTGCTGGTCACGGTCGGTGCCGTTGTGTCCGGCGCCGATCCTGTCGAGAAGCCCCAGACAAAGGGGTCGATGAAGGCGTTGCCGTCGATGTCCTTGACCGCCGTCGAAAACCGGGAGATGAAGGTAGAGTTGGGCGAGAGTAGAGTCGTCGGCGAGAAGGTCGCCACCTTGTTCGGCACGCTGTAGGCCACGGTTCCAGGCAGAGTGGCGCCGGCGCCGATCCGGATCGTGAAGGTCTCCGTGGTGATCGTGGTGGCGTCCATGGGCGTCCGGAAGGTCGCGGCAATTATCTGATTCGTCGGCACGCCGGTCGATCCGTCGATTGGATCCGTGGAGACCACCTGGAGAGGGGTGAGGCCGACCCTGACACCGGTTCTGAAGGCCCAGACGTGGGCACTGGCGAGGGCATCGCCAGCGGCGTTCTTCACGCCAGTCGTCAGCCTGGCCGTGAACGCGCTGTTCGTGGTCAGGTTGCTCGCCGGAGTGAAACGAGCGATCAGGTTGATTGAATCGTAGGCGACTGTACCGGCCACGAGTAACCCGGTCGGTGCCGTCAAGGTGAAGGTCGTGGTGGTGATCGTGGACGCCTCCATGGCCTCCCCAAAGGTCGCGCTCACGATCTGGTTGAGTGCCACGTCCGTCGTGTTGTCCGCTGGGTCCACGGACGTCGGCTGGGCGGCGAACTGCTGGGCGGCCACGGTGGTGAAGCTCCAGACGAAAGTAGTGCCCAAGGAGTTCCCCGAAGAGTCCTCCACAGCAGTCGATAGTCTGGCGATGAAGGTGGTGCCCGTCGCATAGGGGTTCGCCGGCGTGAATGTGACCACCCGGGTCGGCCCGTCATAGGAGACCGTACCGGCGGCGAGCACGCCACCCGGGCCCGACACTGTGAAGGTCGAGCTCGTGAGGGTCGACTGATTCATGGCCACCGGGAAAGTAGCTGTCACAACCTGATTCACCGCCGCTCCCGAGGTGCCGTCCGCGGGGCTCACGGAGCTCGGCGGGGCCGCCGCCGGGGAGGCCGAGACGGTCGTGAAGTTCCAGGTGATTGGGCTCCCGAGCGGGTTGCCCGAGCCGTCCTTCACCGCCGTGGAAAGTCGAGCCACAAAGGTCGTGCTCGGCAAGAGGGTGTTGGTCGGAGTGAAGCTCGCCACGCGGTTGAGCGCGTCGTAGGCGGCTGCTCCTGCGATGACCGATCCGCCCGGTCCCGTGAGGGTGAAGTTCGCGGTGGTGATCGTGGAGGCCTCCATCGCTGTCGGGAAGGTCGCGCTCACAACCTGGTCGAGGGGCACATCGGCGGTGCGGTCAGCAGGGCTCACGGAGGTCGGCGCTGCCGCGACAGTCGCGACGCCGGTCGTGAACCCCCAGACGATGGGATCGGCCAGCGGGATGCCAGCGGAGTCCTTGACTGCCGTCGAGAGCCGGGCGACGTAGGTGGTGCTCGCCGAGAGGGCGTTCGTCGGGGTGAAGGTCGCCACTCGGTTCGTCCCGTTGTAGGCGACGGCCCCGGCGATGACGGACCCACCAGGTCCCGTGAGGGTGAAGCTCGTGGTGGTTATCGTCGAGGCGTCCATGGCCGTGGGAAAGGTAGCGCTCACGATCTGGTTGAGGGGCACTCCCGAGGCGCCATCCACGGGGCTCACGGAGGTCGGCGGGGCCGCGACCGGCGTGGCTCCGGTCGTGAAGCTCCAGACGACATCATTGGCCAACGCGTTGCCGGCTGCGTCGGTCACGGCCGTCGAAAGTCGAGCGATGAAGGTGGTGCTCGATGACAGGAGGTCCGCTGGCGTGAAGCTGGCAACTCGGGTCGGTCCGTCGTAGACGACCGTTCCATTGATCACGGCTCCACCCGGCCCCGACAGGGTGAAGCTCGAGGCGGTGATCGTGGCCCCGTTCATCGCCGCCGGGAAAGTTGCGCCCACGACCTGATTGGGCGGCACTCCCGCGGCGCCGTTCAGCGGGCTCACGGGGTCAGGCACAGCCGCGGCCGGGGGCGAGTCGACTGTGGTGAAGCTCCAGACGATGTCACTGGCCAGGGCGTTGCCTGAATCGTCCTTCACGGCCGTTGTAAGCCGGGCGATGAAGGTAGTGTTCGGAGAGAGCGTGCTGTTTGGCGTGAAGGTGGCCACTCGGCTCGTGGCGTTGTAGCTGACGGTTCCTGCGATAGCCGTGCCGCCAGGCGCCGTCAAGGTGAAGTTCGAGGCAATGATCGTGGAAGCGTCCATGGCGGCCGGGAAGTTCGCGCTCACGAGCTGGTTGAGCGGCACTCCCGAAGCGCCGTTGGCCGGATTGACCGTGGTCGGTACCGCTGCGGCGGGGGGAGCGTCGACAGTAGTGAAGCTCCAAACGATCGGGGACGCGAAGGGGTTACCCGAGCTGTTCTTCACTCCCGTCGTCAGCCGGGCGATGAAAGAGGTGCTCGTGGCAAGGGCCGTCGTCGGAGTGAGGCGAGCCGTCAGCGTCGACGGATCGTAGACAACCGTCGCGCCAATGGCCGCCCCGCCCGGCCCCGTCAAGGTGAAGGTCGAAGTGGTGAACGTAGATGCGTCCATGGCCTCCGGGAAGACCGCGCTGACGACCTGGTCGAGCGGCACTTGCGAGGCGCCGTTCAACGGTTCCAACGTGGTCGGAGCAGCCGCGGCCGCCGGGGCGCCGATGGTCGTGAAGCTCCAGTCGATGGAGTTGGCCAGGGCGTTGCCCGAAGCGTTCTTCACGGTCGTCGACAGCCGGGGGACGTAGGTGGTGCTCGCCGAGAGGGAGTTGGTGGGCGTGAAGGTCGCCACCCGGGTCGTCGCGTTGTACGTGACCGTTCCGGCGATGAGCGTCCCTCCCGGTCCCGCCAGGGTGAAGGTCGATGAAGTCAGCGTTGACGGGTCCATGGCCTCCGAGAAGCTCGCGCTCACAGCTTGATCGAGGGCTATCGCCGAATCGCCGTTGGCAGGGTTGACCGAGGTAGGCACGGCCGCGGCCTGGGCCGAAGCCACGGTGGTGAAGCTCCAGACGACGTCATTTGCCAGCGCGTTGCCCGACGCGTTCTTTACGGCCGTGGAGAGCCTGGCAATGAAGGTGGTGCTGGTCGCATAGGCGCTCGTGGGCGTGAAGGTCGCCACTCGGTTGGTCGCATTGTAACTGACGGTCCCGGCGACGAGCCCCCCTCCCGGCTCCGACACGGTGAAGGTCGAGACGGTGAAGGTCGAGGCATCCATGGCCGTGGGGAAGGTCGCGCTCACCGCTTGATTGAGCGCCACCCCCGAATCGCCGTTGGCAGGGTTGACCGAGCTAGGCACGGCTGCGGCCTGGGCCGAAGCCACCGTCGTGAAGCTCCAGACGACGTTGCTGGCCAGCCCGTTGCCCGATGCGTTCTTCACGGCCGTGGAAAGCCTGGCGATGAAGGTGGTGCTGGTCGCATAGGCGCTCGTGGGCGTGAAGGTCGCCACCCGGGTCGTCGCGTTGTACGTGACCGTTCCGGCGATGAGCCCCCCTCCCGGTCCTGCCAGGGTGAAGGTCGAGACGGTGAAGGTCGAGGCGTCCATGGCCTCCGGGAAGGTCGCGCTCACGAGCTGGTCGAGCGGCACTCCCGAAGCGCCGTTGGCCGGGTTGACCGTGGTCGGTACCGCTGCGGGAGGGGGAGTGTCGGCGGTGGTGAAGCTCCAGGTGATCGGGGCCGCGAAGGGGTTGCCGGAACTGTTCTTCACTCCCGTCGTCAGCCGGGCGATGAAAGTGGTGCTCGTGGCAAGGGCCGTCGTCGGAGTGAGGCGAGCCGTCTGCGTCGACGGGTCGTAGGCAATCGTCGCGCCGATGGCCGCCCCGCCGGGTCCCGTCAAGGTGAAGGTCGAAGCGTTGATCGTCGAAGCGTCCATGGCCTCCGGGAAGACCGCGCTGACGACCTGGTTGAGCGGCACTTGCGAGGCGCCGTTCAAGGGTGTCAACGTGGTCGGAGCGGCTGCGGACGCCGGGGCACCGATGGTCGTGAAGCTCCAATCGATGGGATTGGCCAAGGCGCTGCCCGACGCGTTCTTCACGGCCGTCGACAGCCGGGCGACGTAGGTGGTGCCCGTCGAGAGGGAATTCGTGGGCGTGTAGGTCGCCACTCGAGTGGTCGGATTGTAGCTGACGGTCCCGGCGATGAGCCCCCCGCCCGGTCCTGCCAGGGTGAAGGTCGAGACGGTGAAGGTCGAGGCGTCCATGGCCGCCGGGAAGGTCGCGCTCACAACTTGATTGAGCGCCACCCCCGAATCGCCGTTGGCAGGGTTCACCGAGGTAGGCACGACCGCGGCCTGGGCCGAACCCAGTGTGGTGAAGCTCCAGACGAAGGCGGGAGACAGGGCGTGGCCCGATTCGTTCTTCACGGCCGTCGAGAGCCGGGCGACGTAGGTGGTGCCCGCCGAGAGGGCGTTCGTGGGCGTGAAGGTCGCCACCCGGTTGGTCGTATTATAGTTGACGGTTCCGGCGATGAGCGCCCCTCCCGGGCCCGCCAAGGTGAAGGTCGAGACGGTGAAGGTCGAGGCGTTCATGGCCGTGGGGAACGTCGCGCTCACCGCTTGATTGAGCGCCACCCCCGAATCGCCGTTGGCAGGGTTGACCGACGTAGGCGCCGCCGCGACCGGGGTCGAAGCCGCCGTCGTGAAGCCCCAGACGAAGGCGGGCGACAGCGCGTTGCCCCCGTTGTCCCTTACGCCCGTCGACAGTGTGGCGACGTAGGTCATGCTCGGGGACAGTGCGACCGTCGGCGTGAAGGAGGCGACTCGAGTCGTTACGTTGTAGATGACAGCTCCCGGAATGAGGAATCCGCCGGCCTCTGCCAAAGTGAATGTGGCCGTGTTGATCGTGGAGGCATCCATGAGAGCTGGGAAGG
>JAJFJV010000016.1 GCA_021773635.1 Gammaproteobacteria bacterium
GCATAAAACTCTTCATTACAACCACCTTCTGAACATTTTTTTCTTTGTTCTGCAATCATCAAACCTACTTTAAGATTATCAGGCATTGTAATGGTATCAACATGTGATTCAACTAAAATTTCTTTCAACAGATATTTTTTGAAAAAATTTTATTTAAAGAAATTCCCTAATCTTTTTTTGATTTAATCTATGTATATTTTTTCTCTAGCATCAATCTTAGCTTCAACTTTTCTAATTACAGAATACAGTGTAGGTAAATTAGATTTTACAATTTCAGCAGGAGAATAAAGATCTCCATACCCATTTCCTTCTTTGATAATTAAATTATTTTTTATTAAAACTTGTAAATTGTATATTATAGTTTTATAATCAAGATTTAATTTTTTTGAGATTTGAAGAGCGTTTAGAGAAACTTCAACAATCTCACATAGTATTCTTAATCTTGTATATCGTCCTCCCATGCCTGTAAATACTGGAGAAAACAAATCATCGGCATATTTGTTAATTTGTATATTCTCAAGATTAGAAATATCTTTAAAGATTTTTTTCTTGCAAAGAGAACTAAAAGGCATTAAGAACTGTATTTTATTCTATAATTTAATCTAAAAGTAGGATTTTAGAAAGATTGGGGAATTTTTTTAAATAGATGATTTTGCTGATAATGATTCTGAATTTTTGAATTCAGATACATAATTAGGGAATAAAAAAATGAAAAACGGATCCGTAAAAAGGCTAAATCATTTATGAGAATGAAAAAAGGATGTAAATTAAGTACAAATGAGTAAAAATTTATTTTTTAACAGATTTGTTAAATTCTGAGAGTGTTTTTGCATATGTTTCCATCATTACATGAATGAAACTATCAAATGACTTTACAGCTGAAATCCGCATCTTGAAATATTCATCAAAATACTTTGTATTAATATCGATATACTCCAAATAACTTTTTTTCATTGATTCAGAATTTGACTTTATTTGTTTTAGAATATTTGGATCAATGTTTAATTTATCAAAAAATTCTTTTTCAGAAATATAACATGTGCCAAAAATATCATCAAACATGTGAAGATATTCAGAATATAGATTTGAAGAATTTTGGAATAATGAAGGAGCTTGAGATTCTAGTTTTTGTATAATTTCAGAAGTATTGTTTTTCATTATGTCACATACGGATACATTATCTTCTATCTTTGAAGTTTTTTCAGTTTTGCTCACAAAATAATTACGTCAACATTACTTTTAACTGGATTCCCAATTTTATTTCCACTATGATCTGGTACAGGTATGATTAATGACTCCAGTCATCTATATGACAACACTAGAAAAAAATTGTATAAAAGAGGCACGTAGAAATTATTCATATGAATCATCAGTACACCCTAAATACAATTTTAGAAAATATATTGTAATTGAAATTCTCACCAAATGACTAATCGTTGCTGGTCTTAAGTTTCAATCCCACTTTTTTTCATTCTTTTTTTGACTGCATAAATTACAATAAACAATACAATGAGGATTGGGCCAAGACTACTCACAAGGATAGAAACGAATGTACCTAATGGAGATATAGTTTCGCCTGTTTGTAAATTCTGCCAATAAAACAAATCACCTATTTTAAAAAAAGGTGAATTTTCATTAGAGGATTGGCCAAATGTTATGTCAGTTGAAAACAATAAAGAAATGACAAATATCAGAATCAAAAATATAATTTTCATGCCCTATTTCTCTAAATTAGATAGTCATAAAGGATGCTTTTCTTATCTATAAACATACAGAAACTAAAATTATTTTAAAATCATTTACGTGGTTTTGTTTTTCTAATTAATTTCTTAATTCCTCTATATGCTAAAACAGGAACGATGCAAGTTGGGCAGCCGATTTTACTAAGTGAGCAACAACACAAACAATCACATTCACCTTTTGAATGATTACAACTATCACAAACCATGTCTGTTACTCCTAGGTTTTGATCTTAATTTGGTTTTACAACATGAACAAGTAAATTTGTCTGTGAAAAAAAACAATGAGCATTCAGAACAATATTTTTGTCCTAATTTGTAACGATTTCTAACTGAATCAGAATAGGTAGAACTTTTTGATTTTTCACATATGCCCTTACAAACTTGTGCCAATATTGGTTCATTAATTTCCAATATATTTAACAAAATCCCCATATTCAAAAATTATTTTTTAAATAACTAATCAATCTAAAATTGGCTAGCCCATCCGAGTTGAGTTAATTTTTCAACAGATTTAGAGTGCACACATGCACCTGAACCATCTGAAACTTTCATTACAAGTTCAAAGGTTTGACCACATTGAATATCTGCAGGATTAACACCCTGTTTCATTTGTGCTCTTGGTGAAATTTTTGATAAAGCAATTTGTTCTGCACTACGTTCTTTTGGTTCTACTAATTGAACAGGTTCTACTAATTGAACAGGTTCTACTAATTGTGTAGGTTTTACAGTTGGAGGTAACACATCAATATCATAAAACATGGTATGCTCAAAGACTTCAAATGGTGGGGGGAAATTTGCAGTCATTTCAGGAGCTGGTGCTGTGTGGTATACTAGATGTAGTTGTGCAGTGTTACGATTAACTAGTGAATTATCAGGAGTCATTGGAGAATATGGAGTAGTGCCATCACT
>JAJFJV010000017.1 GCA_021773635.1 Gammaproteobacteria bacterium
GTCGGTATCGGCAGTGGTCGCGGTGCCGTCGGCGGTATTAACCGTGACGTCCTGGCTGGCGTCGGTATTGCCGGTGCGGGTGACGGTGAACAGCAGGCCACCGCCCTCTGCCGCGGAGACGTCGGCAATGGAGAAGACGGAATCATTGTTGGTGATGGTACCGGTGGCGGTGCCGGTACCGATCACTGCCCCGGCGGTAGCCCCCGACAGATTGACGCTAAAGGTCTCGTCGGCCTCCAGCACATTATCGGCGCTGGTCTGTACGGTGAAGGTCTTACTCGTGCCACTGGCGTCTGCCGAAGTGAAGGTAAAGCTGTTGCTGGTAGTGGTAAAGTCATCTCCTGCTGTCGCGCTTCCGGACACAGTGCCATAACTCACCGTCTGATCCGCCTGGGCAACCCCGGTACGAGTAACGGTGAAAGTGACTACACCACCCTCCGCGATACTACCGCCGGTGATGGAAAAACTCGGGGCGGCATCGTCATTCAGGATGGTAGCGGTGGATGTGGGCGTACCGATCTGTGCTCCACCGGTAGCATTACTGAGATTGAGCAGGAAAGTCTCGTCCGCCTCAAAAATAGCATCCGCGTTGGTCGCCACGGTAATCGTCTGTGACAACACCCCGGGGTTAAAGGTCAGGGTTCCGGTGACTCCACCGAAAGCTGCGTCGGCTACATCGGCCGTTCCCGCACTGAAGCTGAAATCCACCGTTTGCACACCGGCCGCATCAAGGGTGCGGGAGACGGTGAAGACGATATTGCCGCCCTCGCTAGTGCTGACCGCGGGCGCCACAAAACTGGCGATATCGTCATCGATAATGGTGCCGGTACCAACGGCTGTCCCGAGGATCGCGCCGCCAGTGGGGTTACTCAGTGTTGCCGTGAGAGTCTCGTTGCCCTCGGCCAGCATGTCCTGCGTCGTAGAGACAGTGAAGCTCTTGCTGCCTTCCCCCTGGGCAAAACTCAGGGTGCCGGCGGCCGCCGTGAAATCGGCGGCTATCGCACTTCCCGGGGCAGTAGCAAAATCGACTGTCTGTGTTCCCGCTGAATCACCGGTACGGGTAACGGTAAACAGCATGGCGCTGCCTTCCACCGCAGAACCCGAGGAAATAGCAAAGCTGGGTACCGGATCATCGTCCAGAATGTTGCTGCTCGCCGAAGCAGTATTAATTACACCGCCAAAATCGACACCGGCAATGGTAAGACTGACCGATTCCGTCGGCTCGAAGAGAGCATCCTGGGAGCTGGTAACGGTAACGTTCTTGGAGGTCTCACCGGTGGCAAAGGTAACGCTCGTGGGTGGCAGGATGAAATCCGTGCCCGCGGTGGCGCTGCCGCCCACCCCCAGACTCACCGTTTGGGTCGGTTCAACGGTGCCGATAACCCGGGTAATGGTGAAAACCAGCGCACCACCCTCCGTAGCGTTGGCCCCCGCACTAATGTTAAAAACCGGCGGTGCCTCATCCTCAATAATGGTGCCAAGAGATGCACCGGGAGCACCAATGACACCATCGTCCGTAGGATTACTCAGGGTAACGTTAAAGGATTCGTTGGCCTCGTAAATCGTATCCGGCAAGGTGGTGACTGTGAAAGTCTGGCTGGTTTCCCCGACAGCAAAATCCAGGGTGCCCATAATGGCGGTAAAATCGCTACCAGCGGTAGCCGAACCGGAGGTCACGGCGAAATCTACCGAGCCGGGGTCCTTGGTCTGGCCGCCACGGGTGACGGTAAAAGTGATATTCCCGGCCTCTACCGCCGAGGCACTGGAAACAGTAAAGGTCGGGGGAGCAAGCAGTCCGGCGAAAATCTCAATGTCCGCGGCATCATCGCCTTCAGGCGCTGACTCGGGAGGGGTGGCCCCGTCAGTTGATCCCACACCGCCGGGCGGCAGGAAGAAAGCAGAAAGCACCGGAGCTTCTCCGGGCGCCCCGGAAATCAGCAGCGCATCTTCCGGAAACAAACCATCCTCGGGCAGGGGTGGCAGGCCCTCGGTAGTAGGTACCCGATAAATCCCGCCGGCCTCTTCCTCACTATCACCGGTAAATACATGAATGCCGCCTGTATCCTCAAATACGAAGGCAGGAACGGTCGCACCGGGCTCAGGTTCAGCATAGAAATGGGTCAGCCGCAGCTCGCCATCTGTGGTACGAATGACCAGCACATCGCCATCACGGACGATCTCGACATCCCGGGCGAGATCGGGGTTTACCAGGGACCAGGTTTCGCCGGGCTCTACCCGGATTCGCTCACCAGGAACGACATCGACTATGCGTTCCTCTCCCGCCGCGTTGACCACCCTCAACTGCAATGCCATACCCTGCTCCATGCCCCCTTTTCGGGGAGCGTAAATCCGATGACCCTATATAGACCTTTAACGGTCTCCGGGGCAAGCAAATCCCCGGTCAGGGTTCACAAAATCATTCGACCAAAAGGCCTGCCATCGTTGCCATTACCGTTCATCACCGCTGCCCTACCATTCGTCACTTCGACGCCCATCTTCCGTTCGCTTGATGGCTCCCGACCGAAATGAGGCATTGCTACCGCTCCCGCAGCGCATTGTGCTTCACCTTGAGCACCGGCTTCAGCAGATAATCCAGCACCGTCTTGTGCCCTGTCAGAATCTCCACACTCGCCACCATCCCGGGAATAATGGGCAGCGGTCCATCCTTGCCTTTGAGGTGCGAGCGCGCGGTGCGCACCCGAATACGATAAAAACGCTCCCGGGCCCGGCCTTCATCGGCAATGGTGTCCGCACTGATGTGTTCCAGCACCCCCTCAAGACCACCGTAAATTGAATAGTCATAGGCGGTGATCTTGACCGTCGCCGATAAGCCCGGACGGAGAAAGGCAATATCTACCGGTCGAATCCTGGCCTCAATGAGCAACTGGTCCTCCAGCGGCACGATCTCCATGATGTCCATTCCGGGCTGGATCACCCCGCCTACGGTGGTGAGGCGGGTATTTTTTACGGTGCCGCGCATGGGTGCGCGAATCACTGTACGCCCGACCTGATCGGCGCGAGCAGTGTTGATCTCGGCCAAGGCCGCCAACTCACCTTCCTTCTTCGACAGCTCGCCACGCGCGTCCGCACGAAAGCTGTTACGGCGTTCCTGAATCCGGCCACGCAGCTCGTTGACCTCACGCCGCAGGCGCAGTACTTCCACCTCGGAAACCACGCCTTTGGCGACCAACGGCGCGGTCATGTGCAATTCATCCTCGGCAAGCCCCAGACCCCGTTCCAGGGCCGCCGTGCCCTGCTCCAATGTACGTTGCCGGGAAAGATACAGGGCCTTTTCCGCCGCCGCCGACTCGGATCCGATATCGTCCGGAAAACGTAACTTCTCCCCGCTCGCTTCAGCCCGCAGGCGGGCGATAGCAGCGCGCAAGGTCTGGTGGCGGGACTGCCCTTCCCGATAGGCGGCACCAAAGCGGGTATCATCGATGCGCAGCAGCACCTCGCCCTTCTCAACCACATCCCCTTCCTGCACCAGCAATTGTGCGAGGATGCCTCCTTCGAGGCTCTGGATGACCTGTTCACGACTGGAGGGAATAACTTCGCCCATGCCTACAGTCACCTCGTCCAGCAATGCGCGGGATGCCCAGATATAACTGGCCACGAGAAAAGCGAGCATGAGGAATAGCGCCAGCCCGGCGAGCGGATTGGCATCGAGCATGGTCGCGGCACGGATATCGGACATATAGGCGGCATCACCGCGTGCCCGGATGCGATCGCGACGGCTAAACCCCTCGGGATTGGCCATAGCCATGCTAGGACCCCTCCCCTTGCGCCGGAACACTGGACACCGGGCGAGTCAGGGCCTTCAGCACCTCATCCCGTGGACCATTGGCCACCACCTGCCCCTGGTCGAACACAATCACCCGCTGGGCCAGATTCACCATGGAGGGTTTGTGGGTCACCACCACGACCGTACATCCCTCAATAAACTCCTTAAAACTACGTATAAAGGCCTGTTCTGTGGTGTGATCCATGGCGCCCGTGGGTTCATCCAGCAGCAAAATGCGGGGATGCGGAAGCAGCGCGCGCGCAATTGCCACTGCCTTTGTTTGCCCCCCGGACAGACCACTACCGCCCTCGGAAATTGGCAAATCGAGGCCCAGGGGGTGACGCCCCACAAATTCTCCCAATCCGGCCATGTTCAGCGCCTCGAGGATCGCCTTGTCATCGGCCCAAGGCATTCCCAGGGCCACGTTTTCTCGCAAGGTACCGGAAAACAACCTCGTGTCCTGTGAGACGTAGCCGATCGAACGACGCAAATCCACGGGATCGATCTGCTTAAGTTCAGTGCCATCCAGCAGTATTGACCCCTCAGCAGGCTGGTAGAGCCCCATCAGCAGCTTCAGCAGGGTACTTTTGCCAGAACCGATGCGCCCGAGTATCGCCACCCGCTCCCCGGGTGCAATCGTCAGAGAGACCTGCCGCAGGGCTACGCCTTCCTGCCCCGGATACGCAAAATCAATCCCGGCAAGTTCCAGACCGCCGGAAATTTTGGGCTGATGGAGAAAACCATGGCCGGCGGGTCGTTCCACCGGCTGGGCCATCAGGTTCTGGAGCATGAAGTAGGCCGCGCGGGCGTGCTGATAACGGGCCAACAAACCGGCCACCTGTCCCAGTGGGGCCAGAGCGCGGCCGCTGAGGATTACGCAGGCAATTAACCCGCCCACACTGAGCTCACCGGTACTGATAATGTGTACCCCCCAGACCACCACCAGTATGGTGACGCACTGTTGGGCGAAAACCGAAAAATTTACCACTAGGGATGAGATGGACCGAGCCCGCGCCGCAGTGCGACCGGTACGGGCCGCGCAGTATTCCCAGCGCTCCTGCATCGCCCCCTCGGCGCACAGGGTCTTCAGACTCTCCAGTCCATCGACGGCCTCCACCAGCACACCGTGTTTCTGCGCCCCTTCCTGGAGATGGCGACGCATTAACCAGGCCAGCGGAATCTGCGCCAGCAAGCCCACCAGCATTACCAGCGGCACTGCCAGCAAGGGCACCAGATGAAGGGGGGCGGCAATGAGCGAGATCACCCAGATAAAAAAGAAGGCAAAGGGCAGGTCGGCAAGCGCGGTGAGGGTTGCCGAGGTCATAAAATCCCGCAGGCTCTCAAACTCCCGCAACTGGGCCGAGAAGGCGCCTGCCGAGGCGGGGCGGGCCTCCAGTCGTAATCCCAGGGCTTGGCGAAACAGGATTCCGCCCATGAGGAGATCCGCCTTGTTGCCGGCGATATCCAGAAAATAGCCCCGCAGGTTACGGGCGATAAATTCAAAACCGATGGCAATGGCCGTACCCGTGGCTAGTACCACCAGGGTCTCCAGGGCATTATTTGGAACCACCCGATCGTAGACATTCATGATGAACAGCGCGGTGGCAAGCGCCAGCACGTTGACCAGGAAGGTGGCCACCATGGCCTCAAAGTAATAGCGCTTGAAGCGCCACAGGGTGCCCCAGAACCACGAGCGCAAATTCCATGGCCCCTCATCATCCCGGACGCCACCCGCCTCGGCTCGCGGGTGGGCAAAGATACAAAAACCGGTGTAGCGCTTCTTCAGTTCGGGCAGCGTGGTCTGCACAGAGCCGCCACCACTTTCGGGAAAACAGGCCTCAACCCGACCTTTTTTGCCTATAGCGGTCAGGACACAGGCCTGCCCATCCTTCAACAACAGGATGGCGGGCAATACCAATGGAGAAATACGATTGAGGGATCGCTTGAGCAGACGAGAGGCATAGCCTTGCTGTTCCGCGGCGACCAACAGGAGTTCCGGTGAAAGTGCTTCCGCGCCCGCGCTGGGCAGGCCGGCACGCAATGCATTGAGAGAAATCTGCTGGCCGTTCAGTCTGGCCAGAATGCCCAGACATTCGAGCAAGGGATCATCGGGAAGCCCGGGCTTTTCCAGCCCGGAGTCTGACAGTGGCGAGGCTGTTTCGCTGGAAGTGCTCACCATAGCCTAGGCCTGCAGGAATCCAGAACAGCCACACGGCTGGCGGCGGCCGTTCGGATTTATCTGGACGGACCCTCTATGCCGAGGGTAGAGACCAGACGGCCCTGGCTTGCGGCGACAAAATAGTGGTTGAAAAGGTCGTCAAAACGACCACTCGCCAGATTGGAGCGCGCCGCAAACAGCTCATTCTCCGCATCAAGCAAGTCCAGCAGGCTGCGCCGCCCCAGCTCATGCTGGGAACGATAGGCCTTCAGGGTCTGAGCGCTCGCCTCAACATAAGCCGCAAGGTGAATCAGGCGCTCCTCACTGGTGGCCTTGGCGTGTAGTGATACCGTCACATCCTCTTCCACCGCACGACGGGTATCGGCGACCCGATCCACGGCGGCAAAATGTCGATGTACCTGAGCCTGCTCACGCGCCTTGTCCGAACCACCGCGAAACAGATTCCAGCGCCCCACCAACATCACCGAATTGGTGTTACGCACGCCTTCTACACCGGCAAGATCAGAGTCCCGGTTGGCACCCACTTCCAGGTCCAGACGCGGCCTGAAGGCCGCCTTGGTAGCGCGCACCGCCGCCTCGGCAGCATCCTTTTCCGCTACTGCGGCTTTCAATGAAGGATTTTCCTCCAACGCGCGTGCAATGCCTTCTGCGATGGCGCTGTCCAGGGCCGCATTATCAAGCTGTCCGTCACTAATGAAATTTGGTGCCTGAAAGCCCGGGGTCAACAAGCCGCTGGGCGCCTCCCCCACAATACGCTGGTAGTTGCTCGTCACCTCACGCAAACGACCGCGCCGCGCCACCAATACACTGCGTGCCAATGCCAGCCGGCTCGATGCCTGCTGCAGATCGGCACGACGGCGGACCCCACGATCCACCCCAAGTTTTACCTTGTCCCAATTCTTTTTATGCGCGCCAAGGTTGGATTCCGCCAGCTTTACCAGCTGCTCGCCCTTGAGCACTTCCAGATAGCTGCTGACCGCGCCCAGTGCCACCTGCTCCCAGGTTCCGCCCACGCGACCATGGGAGGCATCCAGCAAGGCTTCACGGCGTTCCACTTCGCTTTTGGTTGCGAAACCGTCATACACCATCTGACTTAAACTCAAGCCGGCCTTGCGTGCCGTCAGCGCACGATTATCCTTTCCTGCCGCGTGCAACTGTTTGATATTGCTGTATTCACGCCCAACACTGCCCGTGAGATTTACACTGGGCAGATAGCCCCCCCGAGCCTGACGAATATCCTGACGCGCTGCACGCCGCGAGGCCTCCGCCCCCAGCACTTGCGGGTTGGTCGCCAGCGCAGTTTGTACCGCTTCTTCCAGGGTTTTGGCATAGCTGACGGGAACAGACATCAGGCTAGCGATAGCAACACCGACCATCACCCGACTTCGCCGAGAGAAAATACGGGTGTCTACAGGGGTTTTTGGCTTCTGTTTCATATCCACATCCAGGCCCAACGGCAAGAGAACCCTATATTAGGGAGCCCAACGACTTGCGCCAATCCTAAGTCGCAACATCATATAAGTAAAGTATTCTCATGATTTAACAAATAAAAGTCATAGATGGGGGATGACTTATTCATGCCGGTTACTGCACGCGACTATGGTAGCCCCCAACGGGCAAGACCGAAAGTCTTTGATTTGTAAACTTCCGCACACCTTGGCCACATTTATTTCCGCGCTCACAAAGCATGGCCCCTCTACCTGCGCGTACCAAAACATCATTTGTTGAACACCCTGCCCTGCTCGCTGAAGGTATCAGGCGAGATAAGAGCAATGCGAGTGCAACAACCGCGGAGAACCCCTAACTCAGTGTAATTTATGAATATTGTTCGTTACCACCGACCAGAATAGCGGCTCCCGGTTGGAAAAATCAGCTTGCAAAGGCCTATTTTATAAGATATAAACTGCGCCCATCTTCAAATCTGCAGGCCACCACAAATAAGCGAGGGAATAAAAATCATGCCATCAGCCCACCCAGTGAAAAGCCTCAGCCTGGCAGTTGTTGCCGCGCTCGTGATGATTTTTGGCAATCCCTCACACAGCATGGCCGCCAAGCATGTCTTCGAGCTCAGCATCGATGAAATGGAGATCGAGGTTGCGCCGGGCTTTAAATACCAGGTCTTTGCCTTCAATCGCCAAGTACCTGGCCCCCTGATGCATGTGGGGGAAGGCGATGACGTGACCGTCCATGTCACCAACAACACCTCATTGCCGCACACCATTCACTGGCACGGCATCCACCAAAAAGATAACTGGCGCAATGATGGCGTCCCCGGCATTACCCAGGGCAACATCGAAGCGGGTGATACCTACACCTATAAGTGGAAAGCCGATAAAACCGGCAGCATGTGGTACCACTGCCATGTCAACGTCAACGAGCACGTGGGCATCCGCGGTATGTGGGGACCCATCGTTGTAGATCCCAAAGAGCCCATTGCTATCGAGAAAGAGGTCACCAAGGATGTGATCATGATGCTCAGCGGTTGGCAATCAAAGTACGCCAGCAAGCTGGGTGATGGCATGGGTCCCCATGACGTCACCGATTACTTCTCCCTGAATGGCCGCTCCTTTCCGCTAACCCAACCGTTGCGGGTCAAAAAGGGTGATGTGGTGCGCATACGCTTCTACGGGGCTGGTGGCGAATTTCACACCATGCATAGCCATGGCCACGACATGCTCATTACCCACAAGGACGGCCTGCCCATCCCCGCACCTTATCTGGTGGATACCGTGTTGTTTGGCCCGGGCGAGCGCTATGACGTCATCGTCCGCATGGATAATCCCGGATATTTCATCTTTCACGACCATGTAGACAAACACGTCACCAATAATGGCAAGTTCCCGGGCGGACCGATCACCGTGATCGAATACGACGGCGTAGAACAACTCGGCGACTATGCCTGGAAGGGCGTGAACTACGACCCCAATTTTTTCTACAGCGAATCCCTCGCCAAACCCCACGGCCTGCACAACCATGATCGCTTTATGGGTACGCCGATCGAAAAGAAAGGCCGTAAGCGCAGAAGGACCCACAAGTGAAGCTTGCTCTTACAGCCTTCACTCCCTTGATACTGTTGGTGGCCCCCGTGGCCACTATGGCTGGAAGCTCGCTGCTGGAACAGCAGTGTGCCGAATGCCACAGCCTCAACGGCCCGGCGCCCACCACGGCAACGGCCTATCGGGAACGTAAGGGACCGGATCTCGGCTACGCGGGCATCAAGTACCGTGCCGAGTGGCTGGAGCAATGGTTACAGAAGCCCACACGCAACCGGCCGGCCGGGATGTTCTACGGCAAGCACATCAAGACGGGACCCAAGGGTGATGTGGTTGATGAAGCCAGCCTGAAGCCACACCCCAAACTGGATGCCGCTGCTGCAAAGGCTGCAACCACGGCCCTGATGGCCCTTAAGGAAGGCGCCGAGCGTATCAAAACCGGCGACTACAAAACCGGCAAGATCTCGCTCAGCATGGGGGAAATGCTATTCGACAAGTTTCGTGGCTGCCTCGCCTGCCATCAGGTCGAACCCGGCTACGGCGGTGTCTCTGGCCCCGAGGTCTACACCATTGGAAAGCGCCTGCAAGCCGACTACCTCGTCAGCTTCATGCGTAACCCCAAGCTGTGGGAACCCAGGACCATCATGCCCGCACGCAAACTGAAGGACCGCGATTTACAAAAATTCGTACATTATTTTAATGCCCTTTCAGCGGAGGACTTCCAGTGAAGCCGGGAATCGCAAGCGGGTTTCTCACCGCACTGCTCCTCACACCACTGGCCAGCGTCAGTGCCGGGGACAACGCTAAAGACAATTACGACACCTACTGCGTTCAATGTCACGGCCTCACCGGTGATGGCCTTGGCGTCAACGTACCGGATATGTCGGTACAACCGCGGGATCATACCGATGCGCAGGATATGTCCTCACGCTCTGAACAGGATCTGTTCGATGCCATCAAGGGGGGTGGTGTGGCTATCGGAAAATCAACACTGATGCCACCGTGGGGCGACAACCTCAGCGATGGGGAAATCCACGATCTGGTGGCCTACCTGCGCGAACTCTGCCAGTGCCAGCACGGCAAGGCCAAGTAAGCAAAGAATTTGCCGCATTGGCGGTAAACACCGTGCCCATAAGGCACTTCATCAGGGAGTAAAAAAATGAGCTTCAGTAAATCTACCTTGAAGATGGCCGCTCTGGGCACCGCCCTTGGCCTCGTCTTCAGCACCCAGATCGCGGCGGCCAAAACCGTCGAGATCACCATGCATGCCATGGAAAACACCGTCGAGATCGATAACAAGGGCACAAAATACGCCGGCTGGACCTTTGACGGGAAAATCCCGGGGCCGCTGGTGCGGGTCAAAGTTGGCGATATCGTTGATTTCAAACTGATTAACGACAAAGACAACAAGGAAAGTCACTCCATGGACTTTCATGCCGCCCAAGTGGATGTACTGGACGAATTCTCACCGGTGAAACCTGGTGAGACCAAACACTTCAAGTTCAAGGTCAAGCTACCCGGCGCCTTCCTGTATCACTGTGGTGCCATGCCCATGCAGCAGCACATTGCCCGCGGCATGTACGGCATGATCATCGTCGACCCGAAAAAATACACCAAGAAATTCCCCAAGCCTGACCGCGAATACGTGATCATTCAGGGGCAGCTCTTCCCTAACGCCGACGATGACAAGGCCATGCTGGAAGACAAGGGCTGGACCAACTCGCTGATTAACGGCAAGGTCTTCCACTACGATCCGGTGCATGATCCCGACGCCAGCATCGTGCTGATGTCCAAGCCCGGTGAGCGCGTACGTATCTTCTACGGCAACGCCAACATCAACCAGCCTATCGCCGCCCATCCCATTGCCGGCATCTGGGACCGGGTCTATCCCGATGGCAGCCCGAACAACGTGCTTTATGGCATGCAGACCTATGGTATTCCCACCTTCGGTTCCGCGGCCATGGATATCGTCTCTCCGGCTGACAAACCCACCAACAACGCCATCGTCGATCACGCCATGCGTGCCGCCATGCGCGGTGCCATCACGGTGCTGATGAATCGTCCGGATGCCGACCCGACCCTCGGCAAGGGTGACAAGATTCAGCTTCAATAATTGTAGGGAGCCCTTAACAACCTCCCCCCCTCACGGGGTGGGAGGTTTTTTTTGTACAAGGATGTACTTATGCCGTGAAGCACATGGATGTGCGAGAGCGGCGCTTGGCCAAGGATGGATTTATGTTGCAAAGGGCGGGACGCCCGGGAGCAGCTATCCTGCGGGGTGTGCTCCGTACCCTGATACGGGGGCATGAATGCCCGAGAGAGCGGCGCTTATCCTCAGGAACCAGACACAGGCAGCCGAATTTCAATACACAAACCACCCTCTGCCCGGTTAGTTGCCCTGATCTGCCCACCGTGAAACACCACCGCACGGTGGGCAATAGCGAGCCCCAGACCAAATCCGCCACTGTCCCGATCCCGCGCCTCGGCCGCCCGTACAAAGGGCTCAAACAGGCGCTCCAGCATTTCATCTGAAACACCCGGCCCCGCGTCACTGACCCGGATAGTGGCCTGCTGTTGTGATTGGGAGCAAAGCCCTTCAACCACCACCTCTGTTCCCTCGCGGGTGTATTTCAGCGCGTTACGCACGACATTTTCCAGGGCCCGGAAAAGCAGTTCTGCATTCCCGTTAATTGTGCAAGGCGGCATATCACACAGCCGTACCCGGCGCTTATGTGATCGGGCCTCAAAGTCTGCGTCTCGCGCCACCTCCTTGAGTAGTGCCGACAGATCCACTTCCTCTTTATCAAGTGTTGCGGCACCCGCCTCCAGGCGGGAAAGGCTCAGCATCTGCCCCACCAGTTCATTCAGGCGTTCCCCTTCTCGCTCGATGCGCGCCAGTTCTGGCAGCAGGCTGCCATCACCGCGCTGGCGCGCAATGCCGGTTGCCACCTGCAGGCGCGCCAGGGGTGAACGGAGTTCGTGTGAGAGATCGTTGAGCAACTGTTTTTGCCCGTTGATGAGGGACTGCAACTTACCCGCCATGTAGTCGAAGCTGCGCCCGAGATCACTGATCTCATCCCGCCGCCGCCCCATCGCCGAACCCACCCGGGTATCCAGCTCTCCATCGGCAAAGCGCTGGCTGGCAGTGCGCAAATGTCTGAGCGGCCGAGTCAGGTACCAGGCTAGCCAGGCACACACCAGACCACTGACCAGTAGGGCGATAACAAAACGCATCCAGTAAAGTTCTGGCCGGCGCACCCACCCCCGGGCGCCTGAAAGCAGGGTGGAGAATTCGGCGCGCCTAAGAGGTGGCGGACTCGCCAGCGAAGGTGCTTGCAGGACCGTCACCAAGCCACGGTGCGGGTAAACGCGTACTGCCATGACGGTGTAATCTCCGCCGTCCCCGGTACGTATCCCACGCGAGAGAATCCGTCGCTCGAGATTTTCAGGAAGGGGACGACCGAGCAATTCCCGCCCCCCGGCGTCCACTACCAGCACTTCCGTCCGCGTATATTGCCGCTGCAGGCTCCGGAGCACCTGCCTGGCCGCCGTTTCACCACTGTGCTCAAGTGCCGCCGTCACCGCCTCTACCTGCACCGTGGCATAGCGGGATCGGCGATCTATGAGGCGCGCAGGATCCTCATCCTGCAAAAGCTGGCTCATGATCCAGGTAACGCCAAATCCCATAAGCAACATCACGGTCCAGAACCAGAAAAAAATCTTCCAAAACAGTCTGCCCATGGCGCTCTAGTCCGTCGTCAACTGGTAGCCCACGCCACGTACAGTCTGAATGAGCGGCATTTCGCCCGTCTCGGGGCCCAGCTTGCGACGCAGATTACTCACGTGTACATCAATGCTGCGATCGTAACGCACCAGATCGCGCCCCAGTGCCTGCTCCGAAAGCTGTTCCTTGCTCACCACCTTTCCCGCCTGGCGCACCAGCACCTCCAGCAGGCTGTACTCGGTACTCGTTAGCTCCAGGGTCTGATTTCCAAGCATGGCCAGACGGGCTCCCGGTCGTAATTCGAGCCGACCACTGCGCAGCACCTCGCTATCGGGTGCCGAAAATTTGGGGGTCACAGTCGACTGGGTGCGACGCAGAACCGCGCGCAGTCGTGCCACCAGCTCCCGCGGGTTACAGGGTTTAGGCAGGTAATCATCCGCCCCCATTTCCAGCCCGACGATACGATCCAGGTCATCACCGCGGGCGGTGAGCATCAGCACCGGCACCTGCGAGCTGCTGCGAATCCGGTTCAGGGCATCAAAGCCATTGAGCCGGGGCAACATGACATCCAGCACCACCACGTCAAATCCTCCTTCGACGGCCCGCTGCGCACCACTTTTACCGTCATGAGCGGACTCCACCTCGAAACCCTCCGGCGCAAGGTATTCAGCGAGCATTTCACAAAGCTCCACATCGTCATCAACCAACAGCACCTTGCCCATAATGAATTTCCGCTTCTGGACCTCTCCCGTGCCATGCATTTTGCCACAGCACCCTGGTGGCGCGCGGCGCTTTACCCAACTTTACAAAGTCTTACGCCATCCACACCCAAGCTTGCACGACCCGCCACTATAGTTTTCCCCAACACCGACATTCACCCACAACACCGGGAGACGGATCATGAACCGAACGCACAAGCTGCTGCCCTACACGCTGTCCCTTAGCCTGGCTTTCATCGGCTTGAGCACCCTGCCCACGGATAGTCAGGCCAGCCGGGCTTATACCGATCACCATCGTGCGGAGCGTACCGATAAAGGACACCGGGCAAATAAATCGGCACGGCACGTGCGCGATGATCGCCAGGAGGCCAGGAAGCACAAATACAGGAACCACCGTGCTGCCCCGCCAACGCGAAGCATGAGGGGTGCCCGTTACGCCAAACGACATGCACCTGTTTATACCCGACGCCATGCCCGTGTCCATCACCGGGTAGTCGTGCCACGCCGGCATCGCCACTATCACGGCACGCGTGTGATCCGTCGCTATGGCCCGGTGTACCGCGGATACGGCTTTCATTTCAGTGACAGCAATGCCTTCAAATGGCTCGCCTTTACCGCCATCACGGTAAAGCTGCTGGATAACCTCAATGAGCAACAACAACGCCAGCATGAGGCGGCTCAGGTGGAGGCCACCAGTGCCAAGGTCAATGAAACTATCCACTGGGAGGATGGCAATGCCTCCGGTGCCGTCACCACCACACGCATCGGCACCAGCACCTCTGGTCGCCAGTGCCGTGAATTCCAGCAGATCATCACCGTGGGGGGGCGCAGTGAACAGGCCTACGGTACTGCCTGTCTGCAACCTGACGGCGCATGGGAAATCGTGCGTTCCTAAACCCCAAAAACCTTTAATCGCAAGGAGTACAACGCCATGAAAAAATCTATCGCTATTTCAGCCCTGACCGGCGTGCTCGCCGGGGGTTTGCTGCTGGCAGGGGCCGCTAATGCCTCCAACCCCGGTGATTGCGGCAAGCGCGGCGGACACCACGGTCATCACCACATGGGAAAACGGCCCCACGACACGCAAGTCAGTGACCGGCTAGCTCGCATAGCAAAACGGCTCGAACTCAGCCAGGAACAACGTGAAAGTGTCGGGAAAATCCTCAAGGAAATAGACCCGCGGATGCGTACCCAAATAAACCAGGTACACCGGGGACACAAAGCCCTGAGCGACCTGGTAGACGCGCCCAACTATGACCGTGCCAGGGTGCGTCAGGTGGCGGAAGCCCAGGCCGAGGCCAAAGCTGAACTGATCGTGCTTCGTATGGATATGAAAAATCGCATCAAGGCGGAGCTCACGCCGGAGCAGCAGGCCCGCTGGACGGAAATGCACGGGCGGTCATTTCGCTACTAGGAGTCTGTATAACCACAGGCCCCGGGAGACAGGACGCTCCCGGGGTTTCTGTTATTTCTGTTGCTAAACAGCAGCACCCGTCGACCCCGCCAATATCTCCCCAATCGTTTGCGCCAGCAGTTGCATATCGGCCTGACGAAAGCTGGTCTCCCGCCACACCAGACCAATCTCGCGGTGGGGTCCCGGTTCCGCCAGTGGTACCAGCCCCACCTCACCACTACCCAGCCACTCACTGGACACAGCCATCTCGGGAATCAGTGTAATCCCCTGCCCGCCCGCCACCATTTGCAGCAGGGTATACAGGCTGGTGCCCTGAAACACCTCACTGGTCTTCATGTCCTTGAATTTACAGGCCGCCAGGGCATGGTCAGTCAGGCAGTGCCCATCCGCCAATAGCAGCAATTCACGGCGCGGCAACATCTTCGATGTAATGCTTTTGTGGTTAGCCAGGGGATGTCCCTTGGGCAGGGCAACGAGAAAATCTTCCCGCCAGAAAATCTCATGCACCCGGTTTCCCACCGCATGGGGGAAAGCGAGGATAGCGGTGTCCAGTGTGCCCGCCTCCAGCTGGGCTAACAGGCGCTCCGTGGGCTCCTCGATCAGGGAGAGCTCCAGCCGGGGAAAGCTGCGGCGAATCTCCGGCAGTACGCGTGGCAGCAAAAACGGCCCGATGGTCGGAATCACCCCGAGCCGCAAGGGTCCGCACAAAGGGGCATCTTCGTGGCGAGCCATCTCCACCAGTTCACCCGCCATGCCCACGATCCGTTGTGCCCGGCGGGCCATCTCCTCCCCCAATGGCGTCGGCAAAACCTTGCGCTTGCTGCGCTCCAGCAGGCGGGTGCCTAACAGGTTTTCCAGTTCATGGATGCCGGCACTCAAGGTGGACTGGGTTACGAAACAACGCCCGGCCGCCCGACCGAAATGCCGTTCCTCGACCACCGCGATGAGGTATTGCAACTGACGCAGGGTGGGCAGATTCATAATCGTTTTTATCACTTAATTTGTTAGGAATAATTCGTTGGAACGAATTTAACACCATTGCTAACCTGCTTCCACGTTTTGCAAGAACACAGACATTTTCAAACCACAAGCAGGAGACACACCATGTCCGATAACAAAGCGAACCAAACCGTCAAGAACCTGGAATCTGCCTTTGCCGGTGAATCCATGGCCAATCGCAGATACCTCTATTTCGCCCGCCAGTGCCGTGCCCTTGGTGCCGACGATGTGGCGGCAGTGTTCGAAGACACCGCCAACCAGGAAACCGCCCACGCCTTCGGCCATCTGGAATTGCTCTATCCACCGGAAGACCTCAGCGTGGAGAAAATGCTGTCCCTGGCGATTGAGGGCGAAACCCACGAATACACCACCATGTATCCGGAATTCCGCCATACCGCTTTGGAGGAAAAAGAACATGCCGCGGCGGCGGAAATGGACGAACAGATAGCTGAATCCCGCGAGCACGCCGAGCGTTTCTCGTCGCTGCTGGACACCGCGGCCAGGCGCTTCGCTGCACTGACCACGGTGGAAAAGCGCCACGCAAACCGCTACCAGCAGGCCTTGGACGGATTTTCCGAATAGCACGTCACCCGATTGAAACGAGAGGAGAAATATGATGAGAAAGTGGAAATGTATCGTTTGTGGTTTCATCTATGAAGAGGCGGCCGGACTACCGGAGGACGGTATCGCCCCGGGCACTTCCTGGGATGATATTCCCGAGAGCTGGAACTGCCCCACCTGCGGCGTCGCCAAATCCGATTTCGAAATGGTGGAGCTTTAGATCAATTGCATTAGCCCATCCCCCCGATGGGCTAATGCCTAAAAGCAGAATGATAGTCACCTGCTGATTCCCTAACCGAGGAAACGATCATGAACGAGAGCCGCAAATGTCCTCTAACCAGCGCCAATGGCGCGCCGATAGCAGAAGATCAGAACAGTATTACCGCGGGTGAGCGAGGCCCACTGACCTTTGATAACTGGCGAGTGTTCGAAAAACTCGCCCATTTTAATCGTGAGCGCATCCCCGAACGGGTGGTGCATGCACGGGGTACGGGCGCCTATGGCACCTTCACATTAAGCAGGGACATGGCGGATTACACCCTTGCCAGCTTCCTCCAGGGAAAGGGCAAACAGACCGAGGTCTTTGTACGTTTTTCCACCGTGGGCGGCGGACAGGACTCCAGTGACTATGCTCGGGATCCCAGAGGCTTCGCCATCAAGTTCTACACCGGAGAAGGCAACTTCGACGTGGTCGGTAACAATACGCCCGTGTTCTTCCTGCGAGATCCCGTCAAATTCCCGGATTTTGTGCATTCACAAAAGAAAAACCCGGCTACGAACCTCCCCAATCCAGCGGCAATGTATGAATTCTGGGCCCACAGCCCGCAATCGCTGCACCAGATGACCATCCTGATGTCTGACCGCGGAATTCCAGCCTCTTACCGGCATATGCATGGCTTTAGCTCACACACCTTGAGCTTCTGGAACGCGCAGGGTGAGCGCTACTGGGTGAAGTGGCACTTCAAGACAAACCAGGGGATCAGAAATCTCACCGATGAAGAGGCCGCCAAAATGCCCTCATTTGGCGCCCAGCAGGATCTCGTCGAGGCCATAAACCAGAAGGATTATCCGGGCTGGACGGTGAAGGTGCAGATCATGACCGAAGAGCAGGCCAGGAGTTGCGAGATCAATCCCTTTGACCTGACCAAGGTATGGCCTCACGCAGACTTCCCCCTGATCGAGATCGGTCAGCTGGAACTCAACCGGAATGTGCGGAATTATTTTGCCGAGACAGAGCAGGCCACCTTCAGCCCGGGCAATTTTGTTCCTGGCATCAGTGCCTCTCCAGACAAAATGTTGCAGGCACGAATACTGGCCTATCCCGATGCCCACCGCTACCGGGTAGGCGCCAACGCAAGCCAGTTGCCGGTCAACTCACCGCGCTGTCCCTTCCACCATTACCAGCGCGACGGCGCCATGGCCGGAATGCCACCAGCCTTTGGTACCGATAACAATCAGGGTGACGGAGTCAATTTCTATCCCAACGACCGCATTGGTGATGGTGCGCCCGCGCCAGTACCGGAAGTTACGGAATCCCCCATGCCCATCCTCGGCGAGGCCTGGATAAAAGCCTATGATACCCAGCACGAGGACAACTTCACCCAGGCTGGTGCCCTGTATCAATTGATGTCCGAGGACCAGAAAAACCAGCTGGCACAGAATATCGCCGGTGGGCTGATACACGCGTCCGCAAGTGTGCAGCAACGACTCCTGGCTCAGTTTGGCGAGGCCGATCCGGATTACGCGGCACGGGTGCAACAGGCCATGGCCGCAATGGCCTGACATGGGAGCAATGGAGCCAATAAGGGCGCCGCACTAACAACGCCCTTATTGGCGCTTCCTTCACCCGTGCCACCCGCACGGGTGAAGGATATGGAACCCCGGTCCGTTATACTGCCCGCCTGAATTCCCTCGCAGGCAATCCTGCCAAACCCGGATCCGTGAACGAGCCCAACCAGTCCCAGCGCGATATCTACACCGTCTCCCGCCTCAATCAGGCGGTACGCGGGCTGCTGGAGAGCCACTTCCCGCTGCTCTGGGTTGGCGGAGAAATCTCCAATCTTGCCCGCCCCCGTTCCGGTCATATTTATTTCACCCTGAAGGACGAGTCTGCTCAGGTGCGCTGTGCCATGTTTCGCGGTTTCAACCGCCATCTGGCTTTTCAACCCACCGAGGGTATGGAAGTACTGGTGCGCGGCCGGGTCGGCCTCTACCCGGAGCGGGGTGATTACCAGCTCATCGTCGAATATATGGAGGAAGCCGGGGAAGGGGCACTCCGCCGCGCCTTCGAGGCACTGAAGCGACGCCTCTCCATTGAAGGCCTGTTTGATACAGAGCACAAGCAGCCGCTGCCCGCGATCCCACACCGCATTGGCCTGATCACCTCCCCCACCGGGGCCGCGCTACGCGACCTGCTGAGCGTGCTTGGACGGCGCTTTCCCGCCACCAAAATCATCATCTACCCGGTCCCGGTGCAGGGCGCGGGAGCGGCGGAAGCGATCACCCGCATGCTGGAGCTGGCCAATGCACGGCAGGAATGCGATGTACTGGTGTTGGCCCGCGGTGGCGGCTCACTGGAGGATCTCTGGGCCTTTAACGATGAGGGCCTGGCCCGGGCAATTCACGCCGGGAAAATTCCACTGGTTACCGGCATCGGTCACGAAGTGGATTTCAGCATTGCCGACTTCGTTGCCGATCAACGCGCCGCCACACCCTCTGCGGCGGCTGAGCTCATCGTTCCGGATGGCGGGGAATTTAGCCAGCATATAGTGCAGCTGGAAACCCGCCTGACACACCGATTCCGTGAACGTATTCAAACTCACCGGGAAAACCTGCAATGGCTCACACGCAGCCTGCGCCATCCACGCTTGCATTTACAGGATCTCACCCAGCGCTGTGACCAGCTGGGGCTGCGTCTGCAACAGGCAATCCAGGCGGTACTACCGCGACAGCAAAACCGCCTGCTTACCCTGAATGGCCGTTTGGATCAGCGGGCCCCGGGCGAAGGCATCCGTAACCACCGGTTGGTTGTAGAGCGGTTGACCCATCGCCTCACCGAACTGACCGGCGGCCATATGGCCAACCGGCTGAATAACCTGGGTCGACTTAACCACACCCTGCAGGCCCTCAATCCCCTTAAAACCCTGGAACGTGGTTATGCCATCGTGACCCACGGCCCGAACCAGCAGATTCTGCGCGACAGTCGGAAGGTCAAAGCCGGTGGGCACATTCATGCTCGCCTGGCCCATGGCCAGTTGCACGGTACCGTGGATGAGGTGGAAACCGATGAAGGCTAGCGCGCTCGCTCCACTCCTCGGCTCACTCCTGTTCAGCAGTATTGCCATCGCCAACCCGCTGCCCCGGACTGCGGCAGTGCCGGGCGGCGTAATCTCCATCAAACTGGAAACAAATACTGAAATAGCCCCGAAGGCCTACTACAAAGGGCAACGCCTGATGGTGGTACGAGCGGGCCAGCACTGGCACGCCCTGGCGGGAATAGCGCTCTCCACCACACCGGGCAAGCAGGCGGTTCGGATTCGTGAGGGCAAAAAAGAACGTCGCATTGCCTTCACGGTTCAGCCCAAGACCTATCCCAGCCAGCACATCACCCTGAAGGACAAGAACAAGGTCACACCGGACAAACAGACCCTCAACCGTATCTTCGGGGAAAAAAAGGAGATTAATGCGGCCCTGGATAGCTGGCGCAATCAGGCGCCCGCCGCGCTGGATTTGATGCTGCCGATTAAGGGCCGGGTCAGTGGACCTTATGGACGCCGTCGCTATTTCAACGGCAAGCCCCGCAAGCCCCACAGCGGACTCGACATTGCCGCACCGCTCGGCACCCCGGTACAGGCCGCTCAAACGGGCACCGTGATCAACACCGGGGATTATTTTTTCAACGGCAAGGCAATCTTTCTCGATCACGGACAGGGTTGGCTAACGGTCTACTTCCACCTCAATCGCATCGACGTAAAACCGGGCCAGCAAGTAGCGCAGGGGGAAATCATCGGCGCTGTAGGCATGACGGGCCGAGCCACCGGCCCCCATTTGCACTGGGGCGTCGGCCTCAATCGGGCCATGGTAGACCCAGGCCTGTTTCTAGCTACACCCCTTGAGTAGGCGGACCATGTCCGCCCTACAACCGATCCTCTATGCGGAGGCACTCCTGATCTCCGGGTAGGGATATAGCTCTTCCAGCCCCACGCTCTTTCCCACCCGCTGCACGATGCGCGCATGCTCACGTCGAAATTGCCGTGCGTGCGCCAGCCCGCAGGAGTGCGCAATCACATTGACCTCGTGGTCCACCCAGTGGGCATAGGTTGCCACCCGCTTGGCCTTTTCCTCCACGTCCAGCCCCTTTTGCAGGCGGGGATTCTGGGTGGTAATGCCCGTCGGACAAGTGTCCAGATGGCACTGCAACGATTGTATACAACCCAGGGAAAACAGGAATCCACGGGCCGAAACGGCTACGTCGGCACCCAGGCATAATGCCCAGGCCACGTTCGCCGAGGTCAGCAACTTGCCCGAGGCCACCACACGGATACGCTCACGTAAGCCGTACTCCACCAATATATCTACCACCGCCGGCAGCGCCTCGCGTAGCGGTAATCCCATGTGATCTGCAAGCACCTGAGGCGCTGCACCCGTCCCACCCTCAGAGCCGTCCACAGTAACAAAATCAGGTGCCGAGGCCGTACCCCGCCGCACAATGGCATCGCACAAGGCACGGAATTGCCGGCCACTACCTAGCGCAAACTTGATACCTACCGGCCGCCCGCTGACCTCACGTACCCGCTGAATCATGTCCAGCAGATCGTCATTATTGGCAATTTCCTTATGCCGATTTGGGCTACTCGACGGCTTGCCCTCGGGAATCCCCCGGATGGCTGCAATCTCCGCCGTCACCTTATGACCGGGTAATACCCCACCCTTGCCCGGTTTAGCGCCTTGAGAAAGCTTGATTTCAAAGGCCCGCACCCGCTCCGGCACATTACGGATGCGCTCGTCGCTCAAATTGCCATGCTCGTCACGCAGACCGTATTTGGCGGTACCGATCTGGTGGATAAGATCACAATTTCCCTCCAGATGATAAGGGGAAAGCCCGCCTTCCCCGGTGTTCATCCAGATTCCGGCCTGCGCAGCCCCCTGGGACAAAGCCCCCACGGCCCGGCCCGACAGGGCACCAAAGCTCATACCCGATATATTCAGAATGCCCCGACTCTCGAAGGGACGGGGACAGTCAGGGCCGATAATCAATGGCGGCATGTTTTCCGCATCTTCTTCGAGGACCGGAAAGGCGTCGTTAACGAACAGCACCGAGCCCGATTGGCGCAAGTCATTGGAAGAGCCAAAGCCGATGAGCGGACTGATGTCCTTGGCAGTACGGTAGACCCAGTTGCGCGTAGCGCGGTTGAAGGGCATTTCCTCGCGGTCGTGGGCGAAAAAATACTGGCGGAAATAGTCCCCCTGACGCTCGAGAAAATAGCGCATACGCCCGATGACGGGAAAGTTCCGCCGTACCGCATGTTTGCTCTGCACCACATCCTGCACAAACATGAACAGCACAAACAGCATGACAATGCCGGAAGCCCATCCCATGACCACAAAGATGTCTGTCGCGGTTACGGTGAAACTTGTATCCATAACTCTCCCCTCGTAATTCCCAAACTACTCCGGATTTCTAGCGGCCAGAGCTCGGAGAAACTTAAGGACACGGATACAAACTAATCAGCCACTCCCATTATCTTCAGGAACGCCATGGAACCACCCGAAATAAAAAAAGGCCCCACCAGTGGCGGGGCCTTTGTACAGCACTTTAGTTTGAGTTAGTAATCTAGGAAGAGGCGCCCCGACTACCTACAAATTCCGGGTAGGCCTCCAGCCCGCACTCGCCCACATCGACGCCTTCATACTCTTCTGCTTCACTGACGCGGATGCCCATCACTTTCTTGATAAGAAACCACACCCCAAATGCAGTAACGAAGACCCACGACAGAATACTGGCGATACCGATAAGCTGCGCCAGCAGCGTAGCGTCCGGATTAGAAAGGATGACGGCGAGTATTCCCCAAATGCCAACCACGCCGTGTACCGAAATCGCGCCGACCGGGTCATCGATCTTGAACTTGTCCAGCGACAGTATGGAAAACACCACCAGCATTCCGCCCACCGCACCGATGACGGTGGCAAGTAACGGAGTAGGCGTGAGAGGTTCCGCGGTAATCGCCACCAGCCCAGCCAGAGCCCCATTGAGTGCCATGGTCAAATCTGCCTTGCCAAATAACAACCGACTGGTAATCAATGCTGCCACCACCCCGCCGGCTGCCGCCATATTGGTATTGACGAAGACCATCGCCACGGAGTTGGCTTCGGCGATGTTGGAAAGCTTGAGTTCCGACCCGCCATTAAAACCGAACCATCCCATCCAGAGGATAAAGGTACCCAGGGTTGCCAGGGGCAGGTTGGCCCCGGGAATCGCCTTGATCTCGCCCTTGGAGCTGTACTTCCCTTTACGCGCACCCAGTAACAACACACCAGCCAGAGCCGCTGCACCACCAGTCATGTGCACCACACCGGAGCCCGCAAAATCGAGAAAACCCAGCTGGTCAAGAAATCCACCGCCCCACTTCCAGTAACCCTGAACCGGATAGATGAAACCTGTCATCACCACCGCGAACAGCAGAAATGCCCACAATTTCATACGCTCGGCAACAGCACCGGAAACAATCGACATCGCGGTAGCGACGAACACCACCTGAAAAAAGAAATCCGACAGCTTGGAGTAATAAGGTGCGCCGTCGCCACCGGCCAATACTGTTTTGGCCGTGTTCTCATCACCGATAAGAGCGCCAATTCCGGGAATCACCGCGTTCAAGCCATCGCCATACATGATCTGGTAACCCACCAGTAAATACATAATGCAGGAGATGGCATACAGGGCGATATTCTTGGTCAGGATCTCGGCAGTATTCTTCGCCCGCACCAGACCCGCTTCGAGCATGGCAAAACCTGCCGCCATCCACATTACCAACGCCCCGGATACCAGAAAGTAAAAGGTATCCAGTGCGTAGCTTAACTCCGTAATCGCTTCCATAATCTTTACCTCAATTAGTGTAAGACCGGGATTCACTGCAACTCACAGCGCTTCACGTCCCGTCTCTCCGGTACGTATACGAATCACCTGCTCGAGGTTGGTGACAAATATCTTTCCATCACCGATTTTTCCCGTTTGGGATGCCTTCACTATCGACTCGATAATCCGTTCCACCCGTTCCGCCTCAACTGCCACCTCCACCTTCACCTTTGGCAGAAAATCCACCACGTACTCCGCGCCCCGGTACAGTTCGGTGTGCCCCTTTTGCCGACCAAAACCTTTCACCTCGGTAACGGTGATACCCCGGACATCTTCCCCTCCCAGCGCTTCACGCAAATCGTCGAGCTTGAACGGCTTGATAATGGCTGTAATCAGTTTCATAACGTCAATATCCTCTATCCAACGGCCCCCGCCAGGCGGGGGCCGTGATTAACCACACCTCATACCCGCTCTCAGAAACTCTTGCTCCAGGAAACAAAAAACAGCGGGTCATCACCATTGGGATTACCGGCCTGCTTATCCGCCTTGGAGGCACTGAGGCTAAAGTCGCCAAATTCCCCAGCACTCTTGCTCACATCGACCTGAAAATGCGTATAGTCGACTTCGCCAACGCCGGCCTTGCCGTCATCGTCAAACCGGTACTGTCCCGCGGTCAGTGCAACGCCAAAATCCTGGGGAAGGTCGAAACTGAGGGCGCCGTAGTAGTAGAGATCGCCACCGCTAAACTGGGCTGGCGTGCTTGCATCACCATCCACGGTGTAATTGGCGCCCACCTTCAGCCACTTCCAGGAAGCGCTCGCCGCCAATTCCAGGAAATCGGCATTGGCAGAATCGGTATAGCCGTAGTAGATGGCACCAAGGTCATAGCCAACATCTCCCGCGTTACCGGCAAAGCCACCGTAGAGATCCAGTTCATAGCCGCCGGTGACATTGGAAACCCAGGTTCCCAGATAAAATCCGCTTTCATGCCCCCAGTCGATACCACCCGAAACTGCCGCGGAATTTCCGGTCTGACTAACCCCGCGCCAGATGTAATCACTGGTAAAGCCGATATTTGCGGTGACCTCTGCGTTTACGAATGGCGAACCCGCCAGCAAACAGCTGACGGCCAGTAATCGTGTTGCCCTTTTCATGACTTTTCCTCTGAATGGAGCGTTTTATGTAACCCGGGACCATCCCGGGAGCATCGCTCACAATCTTCTTTATGCATTTGGCATGCCAACACAAATACACATTAACTATCAATTAGTTATACCATTATAAGATCATTCTCCAAACGGCTAACGGGATAGTTTAAGGGCGTGCTGAAAGATACCTGCACCGAATTGGGGCGGATGTGGCGGAAACAGAAATTCCTGCTAAGCGGGATACTCAGGAGGATGGGGAAACCCGTTTTGGCGGGATTTTCGGATCGGTAGCACCCTGGTTCAGGTCATACCCATCCACCGCTATAGCCTCACGATGTTAGTCCGTCTTATCCGGCGTCAAGGGACCCGATTGGGCTGGACGTCAGGCTGGAAGAAAAGCTCGCTGGGGCATCCATCACTCAGCGCACAGTGACTGCACCGGGGGTGGCGGCGCTTATCGCTCCCGCACTTCCTCGGCAATTGCTCCTGCATTGCCCTACTACCGTACCTCCCTGTACGTATGTGCTCCGCGATATAAGGCCGTCCCTGGCCAAAACCGCTCCCGCACGTCCTGTGCTCCGCGATATAAGGCCGTCCCTGGCCAAAACAGAGCTCTTTGGAATGGCGGACGATGAGTGCGTGGTATTCACCGTATAGCACCGGATCGGGCGGGAGCCTGGATTCAAAGTGTGCACGTAATATTTCGTAACCTTCATCACCCTGAATCAGACCAAGACGGGAAAATAGCCGGCGGGTATAAGCATCTATAACAAATACTGGCCGTTCATAGGCATAGAGAAGGATGTCGTCAGCGGTCTCCGGACCCACGCCGTTAATGGAGAGGAGTTGTGAACGCAACTCACCGGTTTCCATGCTGCGCTGGACCTCGAAACCACCAGAGGAGAGATACCAGGCACAGAAATTTTGCAGACGGCGGGCTTTGAGATTGAAGTAACCCACGGGACGGAGTACTTCCGCAAGCCTGGCTCCCGCCATGACGGAGATGGTGTTGGCACTAAGGCCACCCATGGCCCGAAGCCTGGCGATGGCCTTTTCTACGTTGCCCCAACTGGTGTTCTGGGTGAGCACGGCACCCACCATGACTTCGAATGGCGTTTCCGCGGGCCACCAGTGTTGAGGCCCCCAAGTATGATAAAGGGCGTCGTAGACGGTCTGCAGCTTTTGCTTTTCAGTCACCGCTAGCCGCGGGATTTGGACTTCCAGTGGCTTTTGGGAGCGCCGCTCGGGCGCGGCCCGGAACTCCGTCCTCGGGTAGCTTTGGCACGGCGCGGGGCCGGGCTTTGACGTGTATCTACCGTCATGTCCACGGCTTCCATCAAGGCCTTTAGCTCATGGGGCTCCAGATCCCGGCAGCGACCCCGGCCCAGATTACGCGGCAATTTCATCGGTCCGTAACGCACCCGGATAAGACGGCTGACCCGCACCCCCTGGGTCTCCCACATGCGGTGGATCTCGCGGTTACGCCCCTCACGCAGCATCACCTGATACCAGTGATTGGCACCCTCACCACCGAGATCGCGCAGACCGTCAAAACGCGCCGGGCCATCCTCCAGTTCCACTCCCTTGCGGAGTTGACCCAAAATCTCCTGGGTGACCTCGCCCAGCACCCGCACGGAATATTCGCGCTGCAGCTCGCTGGAGGGGTGCATGAGGCGGTGAGCCAGCTCACCATTATTGGTAAACAGCAACAGGCCGGAGGTGTTGATGTCGAGACGCCCGACGATGATCCAGCGCCCATTATCAATCTTCGGCAGATGCTCAAATACCGTGGAGCGGCCCTCAGGGTCGGTACGGGTACAGACCTCTCCCGCGGGCTTGTGATAGGCCAGCACCCGCGTTTCGGTGCGAGCGGTACCCGCCGCCCTGGCCAGCGGCTTGCCGTCCAGATGAATGCGGTCGTCAGGCCCGACCCGGATCCCCAGGGTCGCCAGCTGGCCGTTGACCATCAGTCGCCCCTCGTTAATCCAGGATTCGATCTCACGGCGGGAACCCAGGCCCGCCCGGGCGAGCACCTTTTGCAAACGTTCAGCGGCATGCTGTGCCGGCGCAGAACGCCGACTATTCGGCTTCTTTCTGCGCGTTGGCAAGTGCCCGCTCCTGTTCGGAAAACAAATCGGCGTGCAACGCGTCCAGATCGCGTACATCAGCAAGTGCAGGTAACTGCTCCAAGCGTTGCAGGCCGAAATCATCGAGGAATTTTCGGGTCGTGCCATACAGCGCCGGCCGGCCCGGAACCTCCTTGTGACCCAGCACCCGAATCCACTCCCGCTCCATGAGCGTGCGGACGATGGAGCTGCTCACGCTGACCCCGCGAATATCCTCTATCTCCCCCCGGGTAACCGGTTGCCGGTAGGCAATAAGCGATAAAGTCTCGAGCAGGGCCTGGGAATAACGCGCCGGACGTTCCGCCCAGAGGCGACCTACCCACGGGGCATATTCAGCCCGCACCTGATAACGAAACCCGCTCGCCACCTCCACCAGCTCCACGCCACGCTCTGCACTTGCCTCCTGCAGGGCGGCAAGGGCAGCACGGATGGCCTGGGTATCCGGCTTCAAATCGCCCTTGGCAAACAGCGTCTGCAGGCGCTCGACATTCAACGGAGCTTCGGCGGCCAGCAGGGCCACCTCGATGATGTTACGGATCTCGTTCTGGCTCACGTTTTCGGCACCTTGATGTGAATGGGACCAAAGGGTTGGGCCTGCACCAGTTCCACCAGCGACTCCTTCAGCAGCTCAAGCAACGCAAGGAAGCTCACCACCACTCCACGACGCCCTTCATCGGGACTAAAGAGGGAGGAAAATTCCAGGAAGTGGTCTTGGCGCAATGCCTCCAGCACCCGTGCCATGCGCTCGCGCACCGAGAGTGGTTCCAGCTGCACATGGTGATGGGCAAGCTGTTCCGCCCGCGCCAGCGCCCGGGAAAAGGCCAGGCTGAGATCTTCCAGGCTGACCTCCGGATGGCGCTTCAGGGGCCGCGCATCGGGGGCATCTACATGCACCGCATAGCGGTCCCGCCCCATGCGCGGCAGCGAATCCAGATCCTGGGCCGCCTGCTTGTAACGTTCGTATTCCTGCAATCGCCGCACCAGTTCCGCTCGCGGGTCCTCGTCCGCCTCGTCCGTGGCTGCAACCCGCGGCAACAGCATGCGTGACTTAATCTCCGCCAGCATCGCCGCCATCACCAGATATTCCGCGGCCAGCTCGAAGCGGTGCGCGTGTACCACCGGGCTGAGCCCCTCAACCGCCTCTCCCCTTTGCTCCAGCAGGGAGGTCATCATATCCACATAGCCCATGTACTGGCGGGTGATCTCGACGATGGGAATATCGAGGATATCGAGATTCTGGCGGCGGATGAGGTAGAGCAACAGGTCCAGCGGGCCCTCGAAGGCCTCGAGAAAAATCTCCAGCGCTTCGGGCGGGATATAAAGGTCACGCGGCAATTCAGTCAGCGGGGCGCCCTGAACGATGGCAAAGGGCATCTCCGCCTGTTCCGGCTGCGAGTTGCTGCCCTCGTTTTTCCCGCCATTGCTCATGAATAATCGAGCCCCATGACCTCACGCACCTCTTCCAGGGTTTCCCGAGCCAGATCCCGCGCCTTCTCACCCCCGTCGGCGATGATCCCGCGTACCGCCTCCGGACGGGCCTGGTATTCCTCGGCACGTTCGCGAATCGGTCCCTGTTCCGCCAGCACCGCATCGATCACCGGTTGCTTGCAATCGAGGCAACCGATGGAGGCACTCTGGCACCCTTCCTGTACCCATTTTTGGGCATCCTGATCACTATAGACCTGATGCAGCTGCCACACCGGGCACTTGGCCGGGGTTCCGGGATCAGTGCGCCGCACGCGCGCCGGGTCGGTGGGCATGGTGCGTAACTTTTTTTCTACCGAGGCCGGCTCTTCCCGCAGGCTGATGGTATTGCCATAGGACTTGGACATCTTCTGGCCATCCAGCCCCGGCATCTTCGAGGCGTGGCTCAACAGTGGTTGCGGCTCGGGCAAAATCACTCGCCCCGCCCCCTCCAGAAAGCCGAACAGACGCTCCTGATCGCCCAGACTCAGATTCTGCTGGGCCTCCAGCAGCGCCCGCCCCTTCTCCCGGGCCTCGGGCTCACCCTGCTCCTGATAGCGCCGGCGAAATTCACGGTACAGCTTGCCGTTTTTTTTGCCCATCTTGCGCACCGCTGCCTCGGCCTTTTCCTCGAAACCGGGCTCACGTCCGTATAGATGGTTGAAACGCCGTGCCACCTCGCGAGTCAGTTCCACATGGGCCACCTGATCCTCCCCCACCGGCACCAAGCCTGCCTTGTAGGTGAGAATATCGGCACTCTGGAGTAGCGGATAACCCAAAAACCCGTAGGTGGCCAGATCCCGCTCGCGCAACTTTTCCTGCTGATCCTTGTAGCTTGGTACCCGCTCCAGCCAGCCCAGCGGGGTCATCATCGAGAGTAGCAGGTGTAGCTCGGCGTGCTCGGGAACTTGCGACTGGATGAACAGGGTGGCGTCGCCGGGATCGACACCCGCAGCCAGCCAGTCGATGACCATCTCCCAGATGCTGTCGGCGATGATCCCCGTCTCCTCATAGTGAGTGGTCAGCGCGTGCCAGTCGGCAACGAAGAAGAGGCATTCATATTTATGTTGTAGCTCAACCCAGTTCTTCAGCACACCGTGATAATGCCCAAGATGCAAAAGCCCCGTGGGACGCATCCCGGAAAGTACACGCTGATGCTGTGTAGCTACCAATACCTCGTTCACTGCCGCTCCTCATTCATATTCAACTCCCAAAAAGCCCGCGCAATATGGCCTGAAACCATTCCGGCGGCAGACCCGCCGCCAGCGAAAGCAGGATCTGCACCCCATAGACAAAGGGCCAGAGGATCTTCCCCAGCAGACCGCTCACAAGCAGGGCCAGCACAATGAGCATACCGTAGGGCTCAATCCGCGCCACCCGCCAGGCCCAGGGCCCGGGCAGCAGGCCGGTGAGCACGCGGCCACCATCCAATGGGGGTATGGGTAATAAATTAAGCATCATCAGGATGCTGTTAATAAAGATCCCCGCCACCCCCATGTAGAGCAGCGGTTCCGCCAGCATGCGCAGCGCGGGCGGGGCCACAATGGCAAACTTGATCACCAGCACCCAGAATATCCCCATGACCAGATTGGCCGCAGGGCCAGCCACCGCCACCAGGGCCATATCCCGTTTGGGCCGGCGCAGGTTCTGCCAGGTCACCGGTACCGGCCTGGCCCAGCCAAAAATGACTCCGCCGGCCCAGAGCAGTAATCCGGGGATCAGGATAGTGCCGATGGGGTCGATGTGCTTAATCGGATTGAGGCTGAGGCGCCCCAGCATCATCGCGGTGGGATCACCCAATTTGCGGGCCATCCAGCCATGAGCCACCTCATGCAGGGTGATGGCAAACAGGACCGGCAACAGCCAGATGGCGATGCGTTGAATGAGGCTGAGCGTCTCGATCGGATCAACCCTCCAGTGGTCCGGTATCGCCACGCCCGTAACGCGCTATTTTCGTGCCACCGCCACTGAGATCCACCACCGTGGTAGGTTCATTTCCACAGTGTCCACCATCGATAACCAGATCCACCTGTTTCCCGAGTCGCTCGACAATCTCCTCGGCGTCGGTCATGGGCAATTCATCTCCCGGTAGCGACAGGGTGACGCTCATCAATGGCTCGCCCAATTGCTCCAGCAAACCCAGTGCAACGGTATGTTCCGGCACCCGCAGACCGATGGTACGACGACGCGGGTGCATCAAGCGCCGCGGCACTTCATGGGTGGCGCGCAGGATAAAGGTGTAAGACCCGGGGGTCAGCGCCCGTAACAAGCGGTAGGCCGAATTATCCACCTTGGCATAGGTGGCGATCTCGCCGAGATCGCGACAGACCAGGGTGAAGTTGTGGTGCTTATCCACCTGACGGATACGACGAATTCGCGCCATCGCCTCCTTGTCTCCAAGATGACAGCCGATGGCATAACAGGAGTCGGTGGGATACACGATCACGCCGCCGCCATGCACGATCTCCACAGCCTGTTTCAGCAGGCGCTGTTGCGGATTATCGGGATGGATGCGAAAGAACTGGCTCATTGGCTGGGCGTCATGGAAGCAACGCGCGAGTTTACCCCATTGACAGGACATTTTGGCGACCCTGGCACGTGCAAACACCACCAAAAGCGCCTGCGCCCCCCGTTCCGCTATAATGGCTACTTTTGCTGACACGACCACGTATTCATGAAACTGTTATTCGACTTCTTTCCCATCCTGCTTTTTTTCATCACCTACCAGCTTTACGAGGATCAGCACGAAGGCATCCTTGCGGCCACGGCGGTGATCATTGTCGCCACCCTGATTCAGGTCGCCTGGACCTGGTTCCGAAACCGGCGCCTGGAAACGGTGCATCTCGTTACCCTGGGACTGGTGATCATCTTTGGCAGCGCCACCTTGTTGCTAAAGGACGAGATGTTCATCAAGTGGAAACCGACGGTGGTCAACTGGTTGTTTGCCGCCGCCTTCCTGATTTCCGGCGTATTGATGGATAAGCCCCTGATCCGGCGCATGATGCAGGGCAATCTGGAGCTGCCGGATGAGATCTGGAAGCGGCTCAATCTGGCCTGGGGAAGCTTCTTCATCCTCATGGGTGGACTCAATCTCTACGTGGTCTACCACTTTGACACCGATACCTGGGTCAACTTCAAGCTCTTTGGCCTGTTGGGACTGACCATCGCCTTCGTGGTGGGCCAATCTTTTTATCTCATGCGTCATATGAAAGACGACGAACTCTCCGAGGAATAGCCGCATGTATTACGCAATTCTTTCCGATGACGTGGCCGACAGCCTGCCGCTGCGCAAAAGCGCGCGTCCGGCACATCTGGCACGGCTGGAGCAATTACGCGACGAAGGGCGCCTGCTGGTGGCCGGCCCCCATCCCGCCATCGATAGCGAGGACCCGGGTCCCAACGGTTTTTCGGGCAGCCTGGTAATTGCAGAATTTGACTCCCTGGAAACCGCCCGGACCTGGGCCGATGCCGATCCTTTTATGGCTGCCGGCGTCTATGAACGGGTCCGGGTCAAGCCCTTCAAGAAGGTACTGCCCTGATGGGCGATCCGCGGATGGCGCAAATCCATGAGCGCCTGCACACCCGTTTCAACCCGTCAAAGCTGGAAATTACCGACCAGAGCGCCGATCACGCCGGCCACGCCAGCGCCAACGGCGGTGGTCATTACACCGTCCATATCGTTGCCGAGGCCTTTACTGATTGCAGCGCATTGGCGCGCCATCGCATGGTTTACAAGGCGCTGAATGATGTCATGGGTTCCGAGGTCCATGCCCTGAGCATTCAGGCACGGAGCCCGGCAGAGGCATGAGCCAACGTGCAGATCACGGGGAAGAGCACTCCCCGACCCTGGCGCTGGCCATGGAGCTCATTGCCCGCGATTCGGTCACCCCGGAGGATCGTGGCTGTCAGACGCTCATCGGAGATCGGCTCGCGACACTGGGCTTCGAGCTCTCCCACCTGCCGCGGGGCGGGGTCAGTAATCTGTGGGCACGCCATGGCAGCGCAGCGCCAATCCTGGTCTTTGCCGGACACACCGACGTGGTGCCGCCCGGCCCGCTGGATGAGTGGCATTCACCTCCCTTCGAACCCAGCCTGCGAAACGGCATGCTCTATGGTCGCGGCGCCGCCGATATGAAGGGCGGGCTGGCCGCTATGGTGACCGCCACCGAGCGCTTTCTTGCCCGCCATCCGAAGCACCACGGCTCCCTCGCCTTTCTCCTCACCAGTGATGAGGAAGGTCCGGCGACGGACGGCACCGTCTGTGTGCTGGACCACCTGAAGGAACAGGATGTGCCCATCGACTGGTGCGTGCTGGGCGAACCCACCAGTGAAAAGCGGGTTGGGGACACTCTGAAACCCGGCCGCCGCGGCTCCCTCAACGGACACCTGAAGATCCATGGCGTGCAAGGACACGTTGCCTATCCCCAGCTCGCGCAGAACCCCGTCTTTCTTGCCCTGCCTGCACTGGCGGAACTGCAGCACGAAGTATGGGATCGGGGCAATGATCACTTCCCCCCCACCAGCTTCCAGATCTCCAACCTGCACGCCGGTACCGGCGCGGTAAATGTCATTCCCGGCGCCTTGGAACTGCATTTTAATTTCCGCTATTCCACTGAACTGACCGAGCAGGTATTACAACAGCGAGTAATGGAGATCCTCGACCGCCACAAACTTTCCTGTGAGCTGGAGTGGCAGCATTCCGGTGCGCCCTTTCTGACGGAGGGCGGCGAACTGCTGGAGGCTACCCGGGCAGCGGTCACTGAAGTCAGCGGCATTGCACCCCACCTCTCCACCAGTGGCGGCACCTCGGACGGTCGCTTCATTCGCCCTGCCGGTGCGGAGGTAGTGGAGTTGGGGCCGGTCAACAGCAGTATCCACAAACTTAATGAATGCGTGGGCATTGCCGAACTGGATACCCTGAGCCAGATCTACGAAAACATTCTGGAAAGGCTACTGACCCAATAAGCCTCCCGGCCATGACCCAGACCGTTCAAGTACTGCGCGAAGAGGCCAGGTCATGCTACCAGCGGGGCGATCTCACGGCGGCGGTGACAAAACAGGAAGCGGTCATTGAGAAAACCCGCGACCAGCCCGCCAGAAAAGACTATCTGACGCAGGTTCTCTATCTCTCCACCCTTGGAGATTTCACCCGCGTCACCCGACTGCTGGAACAGGGTCTGAAGATCTGGCCGAATGACCGGCATCTGCAGGAGAGCCTTGCGGCAAGCCTGGTGCGCAACGGGCTTTTTGCCGAGGCCGTTCCGGCACTGGAACAGGCCCTGGCTAGAGAACCGGATAACCCCAATCTTCACGATGGCCTGGCCCATGCCTGGGGTGAGCTTGGAGATATGAAAAAGGCGCGCCGCCACGGCGAGCGCTCGCTGCTACTGAAGGACGCGGCCCATGCCCCACCCGAAGGGGTGAAACTCACTGCCCGGGCGGTGCCTTCCTTTCAGCCAGATGCCCCCGGGCGCAACGTCATCGCCTTCTCGCTCTGGGGTGGCAATTTTCGCTATCTGGACACCGCTGTGCGTAATGCGGAGCTTGCCAGCACGCTTTATCCGGAATGGCGCTGCCGTTTCTACGTAGACGACACAGTGCCCGACTTCATCCGCGGCCAGTTGCTCGCCAACGGCGCAGATGTGGTCATGATGGAGCGTTCAATCCTGTACTCCGGACTGTTCTGGCGTTTTCTGGCGGCCAACGATACCGGGATAGACCGTTTTCTGTGCCGTGATGCCGACAGTCTGATCAGTCTGCGGGAACGTGCGGCGGTCATGGAGTGGGTGCAAAGCGACCGGGCTTTCCACGTGATGCGAGACGATCACGCCCATACTGACCCAATCCTGGCCGGCATGTGGGGCGGGGTCGCCAACATTTTGCCGGCACTCGACACGCTCTGGTGCCCCTATCTGGACAGCGCGCACCGGGGCACCAACTGTGACCAGAAATTTCTGCGCGAAATTGTCTGGCCACTGATTCGTGAACAGGTATTTGTCCACGACCGGGTGTTTCGGGCCTTCAATGCAAAGCCATTCCCAGCGGGAACGGATCGGGCTGGCGGCGGGCACGTGGGTGAAAACCACGTTATGGGCGCGGAGCTGCCTGTTGGTCATGTGCACACAGGCAGCGGCACGGAAGCGGCACGTCGCAAGCGCTTCGTCTTCACCATCACCACCGGACGCAGCGGCACCACCTTCCTGACCGAATATTTACGGCTCAACCTGAATGATGCCGAGGTACATCACGAACGGGGTGAGGCCTTTCACTCCCACGGCTGGCATACCCCCGATGCCTCTCATTTCATGCGTTTCAACAGTATCGGCAACCTGCCGGACATCCGTGATTTCTGGAGACGGAAACTCGCCTGCACACTCTACGGCCCCGCCGAAAATTATGTGGAGACCTCCCATTTCCTCGCCAAGGGTGGTTTAGTCGAAAACCTCGACCTGCTGGGATCAGATGTGGAGATCCACCTCATCCACCTCACCCGGAATATCTTCGATACCGCCTGGAGCCTCGCCAACCGTTTCGATTTCTATAACCTTGGATTCACCTGGCTATTCTATCTGGACCCGCGTTACCCAAAGAATCTGGTGCCCTCGGAAGACTTCGGGAAATACGGCATGCTGGGCTATGCCCTGTGGTATGTGCATGAAATGCGGGCACGCGCACAGTACTACCGCCGCTGCCTGGCCGATCAGTCCAATATTCATTTTCACGAAGTGGATTTGGCGGAGCTGACACAAGATGAGGGCGGCAAGGCCCTGCTGGCGGCGATCGACCCGCGCAAGCAGTCCGACCGGCTGCACTGTCCCGAACGGGCCAACGCGAGTCCCCAATGGCATCTGGGAGACAAGGAGCGCCAGACACTGAGGCAATTGGTGCAGGGCGCCCAAGTGGATTACGAGAATATCGTCGAATTCGCGCTTCGTGAGCGGCAACTGGATGGCTTTTGGTGGCGACCCGATAGAAAACGCCTATAAACGCTCAGGCCCCGTAGAGTTTGTGGGTGCGACAAACACCGGATAAATCAAGAAGCTGAAAAGAAAATTACCGCCCCCATGATGGTGAAGCCGGAGGGTACCCCGAAGATGGCCATGTGCCGTTTTCCCACGGCGTCCCCGGCACGGGCACGGGCGGGTACGCCCCGTAGCCCTGAGGCACCGGCATGACTTGTGGAGGAGAAAACCCGCCCATTCCCAGCGAGGTGCCGGGCGGCGGTGGCATACGATTAGCCTGTAGCCCCTCAGTCCCCCACGCCGGTGACGGTGCCGCCCAGTAATCGGCACCTGGCGGCATCGCACCCCAGGGTGCTGGCGCCGGGCTATAGGCGGGTGGATATAACGGGCCCGGTGATGTTTGTTCAAGCGGACGGGGCTGGGGTTTTCTGTCAACAAGCTGAGGCGTGTCCGGGGACCAGTACCGGGCGCCGGGTAGCCCGACATCGGCGGGCTGTTGGTTTGGTCTGGTCGAGGTCGACACCCCGGGCGGTGCTGGAAACTGGCCTATGGTGCCTGTCGGTGCCCCGGGATAACGACTGGTGGCGGTACTGTCTGAGTCCTTTTTCAACTCCGGCGTGGAATCCTCACCAACCACCAGAAAAACGAAAAAACCGATGATAAGCAATGGTCCCCAGACCGCCAGCCCCGCACGTAATTCAGCACCGCCCTCATTTTTGGGTGCCTCCGATCCTGGCCCTGCGCGGAGCAGCTCATGTTCCTTCAAACGAGAGATCTGTTCGTCGGGAGATTCGGCTACCGCCTCGGCCTCCGCAGCCGACGTGGCGGCCTTTTTGGCGGACCGTTTTTTTGTAGCATCCACCTTTTTCCTGGCCGTGCGTCGGGCGGTGCGTTTTTTCCGCACCTTTGCCCCGGTTTCGGTTGCCGCCCCGGAGTCTTCGTCCGCCATGAAATCCCCTCCCAAAAGAACTGTTTTCGAGATGTTAGCACGGCCGGGACAGGGACTCTCACCCATAAAAAAAGGGCTGAACCTGGCAGGTTCAGCCCCTCTCGAAGTGGTGGTTAGCGGTGAATTAGCTTTTTAAGCCACGCCGGCGCCGCCAAGCTGCCAGCCCGAGCAGACTGCTTCCAAAGAGCAAAAAGGTCGCCGGTTCAGGCGCCGTCGCCAGGGGCGATCCCGGTAGCCCGGCACCAGGAAAGGCCGGGTCGCCGGACTGGACGGGCGAAAAGGCCCACGAGGCCTGATAGGGCGCGGCAACAGGTCCAAAGTCCGCGGTAAAGCCGAAACCGGCCAGTGAGGAAAAGGGAAATATTCCGCCGCCTATTTGAGAATTATCTGCGGCCCAGGCAACGTTATACCAATGCAGCACCTGGGTGGCCGTGGTGAAAGGGCTGTTCGCACCAGCATAAAATGGATCTGATGGATCCTGCCAGGATGCCACCCCCCCCCAACCTGTTGCTGAATTAGCTGTGCCGATGGTCTCAATCGCATGACTCCAGCCTGCCGGTGAAAGGATACTGCCCAGATCGATACCGGCATCACCAAACCAGGGCAGTTCCCAGTCAACGATAATCGGATCTCCGACCACTTCCAATGCATCGCTAGCAAAGCTACCGTCAAAGAAGCTGTCGTTAAATACCGTAAACGCGTAGCCGAAGGTGCCGTCTCCATTATCGGTTACAACGTCTGTCACATGGGACGCCGGAGAAAGTGGCCCGCCAATTCCGGCATGGGCTACGTTACCCGCCAAAAAGAGGCCGGCAGCCAGAACGAGAGAGAGGCATTTGCCAAGCTTCAATCGTGAATTATTCATGCGGGGTTCTCCTGATCATCCGTGTAGTGGCCATCCGCCACTGAATATTTGCCCAACTTGCAGAAAAATAGCAAGAACCATGCCGAGGCACTCACGAACTGAAGATAACTCCTTTATATTCAAACTCTTATAACTTCACCTTCAAGAACTTCAGGGGTGTCGATATTCGGGGGAGTAAAGAATTCAGACACTCTGGATCATCTTCATCTATTGAAAAAACTCATGTTGGGAAGCAGACAATCCCAGTAAAACCAAGCACATAGAGCTCAGGCCTCTCCGGAGAGACACGAAAAAATGAAGTCCCCCGCAAAAAAAACCTGTAAATAATTCTGACAAGCAGCTGCTTTCAGCGGAGCGGAAGCTCCTCTGGCAGGGCGATAAGCCCGATTTTCTTACAAATCCCGCCGCTTGAGCAGCCCGGCGATGTGTTCCGCGCTACGGATGGCCAGCGCCTCAATGGTCAACGAGGGCGACTCACCGCCGCCGGAGCTGGGAAACATGCTGGCATCCACCACGAACAGGTTCTGCCAGCGATGGCTCCCGCCGTAGCGATCCACCACTGAATCTGAAGCCTCGTTGCCCATGCGACAGGTGCCAAACACGTGGGTGGCACTGAAACTGTCATACGATCCGTACTCCTCAACCAGTTCATCCACCCCGGCGGCCTTCAGGATGCGGCGGGTGGTTTTTGCCATGAAGGCAAGGCGCGCCAGCTCACCATCACCCAAGTGGCTGTGGATACGAGCCTTGGGCAATCCCAGTTCATCTTTGGCGTGTGAATCAAGATCAACATAAGAGCCCGGATTGGGCAGTGACTCCCCGATCGCGCCGACCCCGATCACCCGCCCGAAGGTATCGCGCATGGCCGCCTTGTGTTTAGGTCCCCAGCCCCCGACCACGCGCTGGGCATAGTGGATGGGACCGAGCAGATCGGCATCGGCAGTAGCGTGGGAAAATCGGCAGCCCCCCACTATCCCTGGAATGGCATCGGGCGCATTGAAATCCCAGCTGATCCCGTCCGCCGGCAAGCCGCGATAACTGGCCAGTGCTTCCGGATGCAGTCCGCTGCTGGTCCAGAACAGGGTTTCCATAAAATTCCGTCCCACCTGACCGGATTCATTAGCCAGGCCCTCCGGGGCATGGGAGCTCTCCGAGCGTAGCAAGAGGCGCGGGGTCTCGACTGCTCCACAGGCAACGATAATCATCGGTGCGGTTTCAAAAGACTCGCTGCCATCGGCCTCCCGACAGCGCACACCCCGCACCCGGTCATCGGCCCCCGCCTCCAGCGCAATTACCCGACAACCGGTACGTATCGTGCAGTTGCCGGTACGTAGTGCCTGAGCGATAAAGGTGACATCCACGCTGCCCTTGTCGCGGCGCGGACAACCCCGGCTGCAGTTACTGCAATAGTTGCAGGCCGGACGGTCGTCATAGGGCGCCGACAGGATGGCCAGAGAATTGGATTGCCAATGAAGGCCGAGCTTTTTACATCCCGCCTGCAGTTTCTGGCTGGCATAGCCCAGCCCGTGGGCGGGCAAGGGAAAGTTCTCGCTGCGCCAGCGTGCGCCCTGCTTGAGCGGCCCCGCGACTCCCACCACACGCTCTGCCTGCTGGTAGTAGGGCTCCAGTTCGGCATAGTCCAGCGGCCAGTCGGCAGCGACACCAAAGCGGCTCTTCATGCGCATGGATTCCGGATGCAAACGGTGGGCCTCACCACTGAAATGCAGGGTGCTACCGCCCACACCCTGGACGTGATGATAGCCCCAGGGCTGACGACGGTTGGTGGTATTCATGGGCCCGTTAACCCGGTTCCAGGAACGCAACTCGCGCCACTTTTCTTCAAGCTTTTGCAATGGGGCATAACTCTGCCGCCCCCACGGATTAATTTTGTGGGGAAAACCCGACTGCTCCCACTGGTAACTGCTCAGTCGATAGTCCCGCTTTGGCTTGTAAGCCGGTCCCGCTTCCAGCAACAAGACCCGCACGCCCTGCTTTGCCAGCGCCCAGGCACTGGCCCCGCCACCGGCACCCGAGCCAATAATGATGACGTCGACAGCGGCCATTATCGGGAGCGCTTCAGAGTAGGCGGCTGGGTATAATCGGTGAAGCCAAGGGGCTGTGGCGGCCCCCGATAATTGAGGGAAATCCAGCTCTCAGGGTTGGCGTAGTAGATGCGAACGGCCTGGTCCCGGGTATATCGGAAGAATTCGTGAAGTGGCGTTCCCGGCGCCGCCTCCGCCGCCTTTCCGACCACTGCCTCGCGTCCATCAGGGCCAAGGGCAGTAAAGTCTGTGGCGCCCCGCTTGCGCGCCGCCTCATCGAGCCAGCGACAACCCTGCTGGATAATTCCCTTTCGATAATCGCTGTTGCGAATGCGGCTGAGGATTTCCTGATCCACGCCAAGGTCCGTGGCACCCGGGCTCTCGTCGCGCGGGATGAGGGTATCCATATACGGGGCAAAGGCTCGAAAAGGATCGACTGCGGATACCTGTGGCATACCAATCACCGCCGCGTACAGCTCCCGAACCCGGGTACCCAGGGCAAGCAGCAGTGACCCAGCAAGAAAATTTCGACGACCCGGCACCATGGAAAAAATACTATCATGCCTGCCTGCCCATTCCCGCCTTCCAGACCTGAATCCGGCGCCAGAACCCGGTATCATTCTGCCCCTTTCCCAAACCCGAAAAATCTCCCGGAATCTCGCCCATGCATCTCCGTGGTAATGCCGCCCTCACACCCTTTCGTCTCGCCAGGAAATTGCAGGAACTGCGGCAGGACAATCCCGAAATTACCGGCCTGGAGGCCGAGTTCGTTTACTTCGTGGATAGCGAGTCAGTACTCAACGACATAGAAAAGGCGCAGCTCGCCGACATCCTGCTGGACGGCCCGGTTTCCGCCACCGCCACTGGAGCACCCACCCTGCTGGTCACGCCCCGGCCTGGCACCATCTCGCCCTGGTCCACCAAGGCGACGGATATCCTCCACAACTGCGGCCTGGGAAAAATTCTGCGCGTGGAGCGCGGTATTGCCTGGTATCTGGAACTCGCCGATGGCCAGCCCCCGGGAGAGAAAATCCGCTCCCGTGTGGCACCGCTGCTGCACGATCGCATGGTGGAGGCGGTACTGGAAAACCTGGCAGCCGGAGATTCGCTCTTCATTCACGCCTCACCCACGCCGCTAACCACCGTCGATGTCCTGGAAGAAGGGGACGAAGCCTTGTGGCAGGCTAACCAGAACCTTGGCCTGGCACTGAGCGCGGACGAGATCGCCTATCTCACGGAGAGTTTTACGCGCCTTCGCCGCAACCCCAACGATATCGAGCTGATGATGTTCGCCCAGGCCAACTCGGAGCACTGCCGCCACAAGGTCTTCAACTCCAGCTGGGTGATCGATGGCGTGGCTCAGGAAAGCTCGCTGTTCGATATGATTCGCAACACCCACCGCCTTCATCCGGGACGGGTACTATCGGCCTACAAGGACAATTCGGCGGTCATCTCGGGCTGGCAGAGCCCCCAGTTTCACCGCGATCTCGACACCCGGAAATACAGTTATAAGGATGGCGAGGCGGCCATCCTCATGAAGGTGGAGACCCACAACCATCCCACCGCCATCTCTCCCTATCCCGGCGCCGCCACCGGCTCTGGTGGTGAGATCCGCGACGAGGCGGCCACCGGCCGTGGCTCGCGCACCAAGGCGGGACTCACCGGCTTCTCGGTCTCTAATCTGCGTATCCCGGCCTTTACCCAGCCTTGGGAGCAGGACAACGGCAAGCCCGGACGCCAGTCCTCGGCACTGGACATCATGCTGGAGGGGCCAATCGGTGGTGCCGCCTTCAATAATGAATTTGGCCGTCCGGCGTTGTGCGGTTATTTCCGCACCTACGAGGAAACCATCAAGACCCGGACGGGCACCGAAATCCGCGGCTACCACAAACCCATCATGGCCGCCGGCGGTATCGGCACCATGGACCCCGGGCAGGTGGAAAAACTCTCCATTCCGCCGGCTTCCCATATCGTGGTCCTCGGTGGCCCCGCGATGCTCATCGGTCTCGGCGGTGGTGCCGCCTCGTCGGTGAGTTCTGGCGAGGGTGCCGAACAGCTGGATTTCGCCTCGGTACAGCGCGCCAATCCGGAAATGGAACGCCGCTGTCAGGAGGTCATCGACGCCTGCTGGCAACTGGGCGAGGGCAATCCCATCCTTTCCATTCACGACATTGGTGCCGGTGGCCTCTCCAATGGCGTACCGGAACTGGTGTACGACGACGGCAAGGGTGCCAGGCTGGATCTGCGCAAGATCCACAATGACGACCCCGGCATGGCCCCGCTGGAAATCTGGTGCAACGAGGCCCAGGAGCGCTACACCCTGGCGGTGGCACCGGATGGGATGGAGCTGTTCGCCAGTATCTGTGAACGTGAACGCTGTCCCTACGCCGAGATCGGCACCGCCACCGAAGAGCCGCAACTCATTATGGAAGACCCGGTTTTCGATAACCGACCCATCGATCTGCCGCTCGATCTTATGCTCTCCCACCCCCCTGCCATGCGCCGGGTGACCTCACGCCGGGCGCCGCTGGGCCAGGCATTTTCTGCCCACAACACTGCTGAACTGGAAACCGCTGCATCACGGCTGCTTGCCCTGCCTGCGGTGGCGGACAAAACCTTCCTGATCACCATTGGCGATCGCACCATCACCGGGCTGGTAGCGCGCGACCAGATGGTCGGCCCGTGGCAAACCCCGGTGGCCGACTGCGCGGTGACCGCCAGTGGCTTCCAAAGCTTTCAAGGCGACGCCATGGCCATGGGGGAGCGCGCTCCCGTTGCCCTGCTGGATGCCCCTGCCTCGGCACGCATGGCCGTGGGGGAGGCACTCACCAATCTGGCTGCCGCACGGGTACCAGAGCTGGGTCAGGTGGTGCTTTCGGCCAACTGGATGGCAGCCTGCAATCATCCGGGGGAAGATGCCGCGCTGTTCGATGCGGTGCGTGCCGTCGGCATGGAGCTATGCCCGGCACTCGGCATCGCCATTCCCGTAGGCAAGGATTCATTGTTCATGAAAACCGTCTGGGGTGAGGCGGATACGCCCCGCGAGGTCATCTCGCCCCTCTCCCTGCTGGTCAGCGCCTTTGCCCCGGTGGACGATATCCGAGGCACCCTGACACCGAACCTGCGCCGGGATGCTGGCGAGACCGTACTCATACTGGTGGATCTGGGGCACGGAAAAAATCGCCTCGGCGGCTCCGCCCTTGGGCAGGTCTATAACCAACTGGGGGACATCCCGCCGGATCTTGATGAACCCCGGATACTGGTGGACTTCTTTCACGCCATCCAGACGCTCAATGCCGAAGGCCAGCTACTCGCCTACCACGACCGCTCGGACGGTGGGCTCTTTGTCACCTTGTGTGAGATGGCCTTCGCCGGGCATACCGGCATCAGTGTCTCGCTGGACGGGCTCGGCAAGGAGCCATGGGGCACCCTCTACGCCGAGGAACTGGGTGCGGTACTACAGGTGAAAGCCGGGCACAGTGCAGCGGTACTTGCCAGCCTTAACGACTATGCGGGGCTGGCTGGCAACGTCCACGTAATTGGCGCACCAAACGACGACGATCGTATTGAGTTTTACTTGCAGAACAAGCTTCTGCTCGCCGAAGAGCGCATTACCTGGCAGCGGCGATGGTCCGAAACCACCTTTCATATGCAGGCCCTGCGCGACCAGAGCGACTGCGCCCGCGAGGAATACGACCGCATCCTTGACCACACCGACCCGGGTCTGTCAGCTGGACTCAGCTTTGACCCGTCGGAAGACGTCACCGCTCCCTTCGTCAACAAGACGCGCCCACGCATTGCCGTGCTCCGCGAACAGGGCGTCAACGGCCACGTGGAAATGGCCGCGGCCTTCGATCGTGCCGGTTTCGATGCCATCGACGTGCACATGAGCGACATCCTCGAAGCCCGCACGACACTGGGTGAATTCCAGGGGCTGGTGGCCTGTGGTGGCTTCTCCTACGGGGACGTTCTCGGCGCTGGCCGCGGCTGGGCCAATTCCATTCTGCACAACCCGCGGGCGCGGGAACAGTTTGAGGGTTTTTTCCGGCAATCCGACACCTTCAGTCTCGGCGTCTGCAATGGCTGCCAGATGCTGGCCCGTCTCGGCTCACTCATTCCCGGTGCCGGGGACTGGCCACGTTTTGTGCGCAACCGCTCGGAACAATTCGAGGCCCGGCTGAGCCTGGTGGAGATTCTTCCCAGCCCATCGGTATTGCTCTCGGATATGGCGGGTTCACGACTGCCGGTGGCGGTGGCCCATGCCGAGGGACAAGCCGACTTTGCATCGACGGATGGCCCGGGAAATGCCCTTGCAGATCAGCTAGCCTGCCTGCGCTACGTGGACAACCACGGGGCAACGGCAACCCAATATCCTGCCAATCCCAACGGCTCGCCGCTGGGTATTACCGGCATGACCAGCAGCGATGGACGGGCTACCATCATGATGCCCCACCCGGAGCGCCTGTTCCGCACCGTGCAGCATTCCTGGCATCCGGATGAGTGGGGCGAAGACGGCCCGTGGCTGCGCATGTTCCGTAACGCCCGTCACTGGCTGGGCTAGCCCGACGTTTCACCCGCCTGCCGGGACTGAAACTTCGGCTGGCCTTACACTGTCCCAACCAGACAGAGGGGCTGCCCGTGCTAATAAAGAAAAACGTATCCATTAAATCCTCGGAGATCACCCCCGAGTCCATCTACCTTGACCGCCGGCGTTTCATCCAGGGCGGTGTGGGAGCCGCGCTGGCCGCTACCCTGCCCGGTAGCCTGGCAACCGCGGCAAGCCGTTACAGCACAACGGAAGAACAGACCTCCCTCAAGGACATTACGCGCTACAACAACTTCTACGAATTGGGTACCGGCAAGGGCGACCCGGCCCTCAATGCCGGCCGCTTGCACACCAGTCCGTGGAGTATTGCGGTCTCCGGGGCCTGCGAGCATCCGGGCAACTACGATCTGGACGAGTTGATCAAGCCGGAAGCCATAGAGGACCGGGTCTATCGCCTGCGCTGTGTCGAAGCCTGGTCCATGGTGATTCCGTGGCAGGGAGTGCCGCTGGGAAAAATCCTCAAGCGCTTTGCTCCTACATCAAAGGCTCGCTACGTCGCCTTCCGCACCCTGCTCCGCCCCGCCGAGATGCCCGGACAACGGCGCGACATCCTGCCCTGGCCCTATCGTGAGGGTCTGCGCATGGATGAAGCCATGCATCCGCTCACCCTGCTCGCTACCGGCCTCTATGGCAAAGAGCTGCCCAATCAGAACGGCGCTCCCATCCGCCTGGTGGTGCCATGGAAATATGGCTTCAAAAGCATCAAATCCATCGTTTCCATCGAGTTCACCGAAACTGAACCAGCCACTACATGGAACCTGAAGGGCCCCGATGAATACGGCTTCTACGCCAACGTCAATCCGGCCGTGGACCACCCGCGCTGGAGCCAGAAAAAGGAACGGCGTATCGGCGATATCTTCAAACGCCCCACCTTGCCCTTCAACGGCTACGCCGAAGAAGTGGCCTCACTGTATGCCGGCATGGACCTGCAGAAATATTATTGAGATCACCGATGGCGGACATGGTCCACCTTGCTGTAGTGGCCAAATAAAGCGCCCATAATGTACACGCGACTCAAATCCGTGGTTTTCCTCGCTGCCCTCATCCCGCTTGCCCTGGGAATATGGGACGGATTCCACGATGCCCTCGGCGCCAATCCGGTGGAGGAAATCACCTTCCGCAGCGGGCGCTGGACGCTGCGCTTTTTGCTGATCACCCTCGCGATCACCCCGCTCAGGAAATGCACCGGCTGGAATGGCATTATCCGTCTGCGCCGCATGCTGGGGCTTTATGCCTTCTTTTATGCCTGCCTGCATCTCACTACTTACCTCTGGCTGGACCAGTATTTTTCCCTCACCGACATCCTCGAGGACATTAGCAAGCGCCGCTATATCTTTGCCGGCTTCGGTACCTTCCTGCTACTCCTTCCCCTGGCCTTGACCTCCACCCACGGCATGCAAAAGCGCCTGGGTGGGCGGCGCTGGAAGCAACTCCACCAACTGATCTATATCGCCGCCGGCACCGCCCTATTGCATTTCTTGTGGCTGACCAAGGCCGATTACCGCGACCCGCTCATTTACCTATGCATCCTCACCGCTCTCTACATACTGCGCCTGCCGGCACTGGAGCCCCTGATCACGCGGCGTAGGTAAATCGGAAGTCTGCGCAGAACTGGGGCGCCATACTGAATTGTGCCCGTCCCAACCTTTTTTGGTCCGTAAACCCCGTACCTGTATATTTCGTCAAGATTCTTTACAAACATCGATTCACGCTAACTCGCTGATAACTATCAGAATAGTGTGAAACAGTTCACGGTTTTGGTGTTTTAGAGTCTAAATAGGGCTTTATTGTGTCAGGTATTTTTACACCATCCTGCTAATGAGCCGTCACCCCTTCCTGAAATCTCAGCCGATCAGCTATACGCCATTGATAATGACTATCATTTATATAGCTGGCACAGCGATTGCTTGTGCATATCGTTGTAACGCCTACAACTTAAGGTCGAGATGGCTGGTTAAAGTGCTTTTCACCGCTCTCATCTTCCATCAATAATAAAAAGGCTTGATAATGTCCATCACTCTAATTTCCCGTCTCTTCTGCGCCGCAAGCTCCCGTGGCCGGTGTGCTTTATTTTCAGTGCCATTGCTTCTCTGCCTCTCCTTCCCGACACTTGCTGCACCCGTTGTCGTGGACGGAAAAGAGTGGCGCCAGGTAACGGATACAGCTGGCTTTAGCCGCCTCCAATTCGATACCATCTTCGACCGCTCCACTGGTCTCTGCGATGTCGCTGGCTGTCTCTTGGGAGGCACTCTCGATCTTACCGGTTATCACTGGGCGTCCAATCTCGAGGTCCAATCGCTCCTCACCACATTCGGTTTCTCACCTCATCCCACCCCGTTTTCACAGACGGGTTCGGTGACACTTCAAACCCAGGCCAATATTGATAGTTTTTTATCTGTTTTCTCAACTACGCGCACCGGCTTTGTTAGCCAATCCGTCAATGGGTGGACGCGTGACCAAAATAGTCTGACGCCTGTCCGAAGCGACCAGATGAGTGTTCGTAAGGCGTTAGAGTCCTTTGTATCTAATGCGACCATCCACGATGCGTTCCTCGTCGAGACGACCCAGTCCAGTGGAATAGGGGGGTGGCTCTACCGCTCCGCCCCGGCCGCCGCACCCGAACCCGCTACCCTCGCTCTATTGGGCCTCGGTTTAGCAGGTATTGGTTTCAGTAGGCGAAAGACAAAGTAAACGGTCCAAACATCCTAGCCTGTAGCATCCCCCGCCCAAGGCGGGGGGGGTGTTTCACCCAAACCGCCCCCTCCCAACGCCACACATCCCTCCCAAACAACGGTATCCTGTTAGATCCATGCTGCTCTTGCTCATAAAGCCGGGTTGCACCCTCGACGAATCTTTCTACTGTCTTTATTACAATGGATAATCCTGCCCGACTGAAATGATAGTCAAGGAATTCAAAGCCCTTCTCGATACGTCCTCTAATGGACAACCACGTGAAATTCCCCGCTTGTATTCCCGAAATAGCCCGCCCCAGGTGATCCTGCGGCGCATGTGACTGATCACAAGGGAATAGCGATAACTCCAGAACGACTGCAAACCCGTTAGGGCCGGTTGTAGCCGCCGCCAACACGCGGTTAGACTGCCCCGCAGATTCTCCGGAGACTGTCCTTGGCCAAGCCCCCCTCCTCATCCAGCGATGACCGCGAGCTATTTCGGAAAAGCGTGGGATCGGTGCGTCGACTGCATGATGACCGGATAAAACCTGAATCCAGGCGTCCGGGCCCGCACCCTCTACGACATCCGGCGGATACCACCCTGAACGATGGGGAACTCCAGGATCAGGAACCGGAATGGAGTGACATTGAGGGGGGCGACACCCTGTTCTTCGCCCGGCCGGGGCTACAACAGCGCATGATCCGCAAGCTGCGCCGGGGTCAGTTCAATGTCGGCGCGGAACTCGATATGCACGGAATGATCGTGCGTGAAGCGAGAAACGCACTCACCCCCTTCCTCACTGACAGCCGTGCCCGTGGCATCCGCTGCGTGCGCATTATCCATGGCAAGGGCCTCAGCTCTGCCAGCGGCAAACCGGTACTGAAGGTGCAGATCGACCACTGGCTGCGCCAGCGTCCGGAGGTAGTCGCCTTTTGCTCCGCCCGCCGCAATGATGGCGGCACTGGTGCGGTCTATGTATTGCTAAAACGATAGCTGGCCCAAAATTCCGGTAGTCCCTCCAGCTTGACCTATACTCAGGAAATCGCAGCCCCCGGGACGCGCCCGCACCACGGACAGGAGACGCCGCATGGCCAATAAAAAATATACCCATGAGCTCAATAGCTGGATCGAGGGAGAGCAACTCGCGGCACGTGCCATCAACATCATCCACCGGCTCTGGACTGAGTATTCGGTGGAGCTGGTGCTGTTTCGCCGTATCCTGGTGGATGAAGGGATCGTGGAAATTCTCGCCCATCACAACTACGCCAGCCAGATATCCCAAACCGAGCTGAGCATCCAGGATACCCTGCCGATTATCGAGGGCGTGGCCGCCCTGCCCCTGTGTCCCTCCACCATCGATGTGGGGCGCCTGGCACTAGAATGGCGGGCACAGCAGCAGGAAAGTTCCAAAACGGAACTTGATGCTTTCCTCAAAAGCCGGCTGAGCGGACACCTCAAGCCAGGCACCACCTGCAGTACCGAATCTCGCGATGTCGTGCTCTATGGCTTTGGGCGCATCGGCCGCCTGCTGGCCCGTATCCTGCTGGCTCGTGGCGGCGCCGGTGATGCCCTGCGTCTGCGCGCGGTGGTTTGTAGAGGCAAGCTGGACATGTACAAGCGCGCCAACCTGTTAAAGCGGGATTCCGTACACGGCCTCATCCACGGGCATGTCGAGATCCGGGAACAGGAGGAAGCCATCGTAGTCAACGGCCATTACATCCAGTTCATCTCCGCCGGCTCACCGGAGAGTGTCGACTACGAGCAATACGACATCCACAACGCCCTGGTTATCGATAACACCGGTATCTGGCGCACCCGGGAAGCTCTCGGCAAACACCTTGAGGCCCACGGGGTGGAGCGGGTATTGCTGACGGCGCCGGGCAAGGAAGATATCCCCAACATCGTTTACGGGGTCAATACCGAAGGCTGGGACAAGGGTGAAAAAATCTTCTCCGCCGCCTCCTGTACCACCAACGCCATCGCACCGCCCCTGAAAGTGCTTAACGATAATTTCGGTATTGTTTCCGGTCATATCGAAACCGTACACGCCTACACCAACGACCAGAATCTGCTCGACAATTACCACAAGAAGCAGCGACGCGGGCGTTCGGCGCCACTCAACATGGTGCTCACGGAAACGGGAGCCGCCACCGCCGCTGCCAAGGCCATGCCGGAACTGGCAGGGAAAATGACCAGCAACGCCGTGCGCGTGCCCACACCCAACGTCTCGCTGGCCATCCTCAGCATGGAACTGGAACGGGAGGTTCCCCGCGAGGAGATTAACGACGTGTTACGCCAGGCCTCCCTGAGCGGCCCCCTGGCCTCGCAAATCGACTATACCCGTGATGAAGACGTGGTCAGCAGCGACATGATTGGCAACCATCATCCCGCCATCGTCGATTCCCTCGCCACCAAAGTGCATGGCCAGCACGTGGTGGTCTATGTCTGGTACGACAATGAATACGGCTATTCCACCCAGGCCACACGTGTGGCACGGGTCATCTCCGGGGTAGAGCGGCCCCGTTATTATTGAAGCAGACGGCCAGAATGCAGGGATTTCTATCGGAAGAACCTAAAGTTTAGAACCGACAAGCCGCTCGCTGAGGTAACATCCCCAATCTTCCTCAGCGAGCGCAATGCATGAAATTCTACACTCGGAAACAGCCCCTATGGATTTCAGGGCTCCTGATTCTGCTCATGAGCCTGTCGGTGTCTGCCGCACCGAGCACCCCCTCGGAATTCTACGAAGACGCCCTGCGCCGTTACACGGATGGCGAACATAATGCTGCCATTATCCAGCTGAAAAACGCGCTCAAGCTGGATTCCGATCACCTGTCGGCGCGCCTGCTGCTCGGCCAGGTCTATCTCAGCAAGGGTGATGGCGCCAACGCGGAAAAAGAATTGCGCATCGCACGCACCTCCGGTGCGGATGAAAACCTGGTGCTGGTGCCTCTGGCCCAGGCTTATCTGCTCCAGGGAAAGCACAAGAAGATTTTTGACAAATTCGCCGCGGGCCGACGCCACCCGGTGACTGAATCAGCGCTAGCCATCATTCGTGGCGAAACCCACATACGTCTGCGCCAGCTTGATGAGGCTGAAACCGATTTTTCTCTCGCCGCAAGTCTGAACCCCGAGAGTGCGGATCCGGTTATTGGCCGCGCCACGGTACTGCTCCATCGGGGAGACCATGAAGGCGCCGAAGATCTGGCTGACGAGGCTACATCCATTGCTCCCGAAAGCGCCGGCGCCTGGTATGTTAAGGCCGAAATCCGCCGTATCCGCCAGGATTTGGAAGGTGCCATTGGGTACTACGATAAGGCTCTTGCACTCTACGATGGACACTTTCGCGCGCGTATTGGTAAAACCGCGGCGTTGCTCGATCTCGGCCGCAAAGGGGAAGCTGTCGTAGAATTGGAACGGGTCCGCGGGCGACGTCCCCATGACCCGCAGGCCAGCTACCTCCACGCCATGGTGCTCGCCCAGGCCGATCAGTTGAGCGAAGCCCAGGCCGTGCTTCGTACCGCGGGCATCACCCTGCTCAGCAGAGGACGCGATTTTCTCTACAGTCATCCGCCGAGTCTGCTGCTCTCCGCGGTTATCCACCACGCCGATCAAAAATACGATTCCGCCTACGAAGAGATCCAGCGTTTTCTGAAACTGGTGCCCCACCATGTGGGTGGACGCATACTGCTGGGAGGCCTGTTAATACGCCGGGGCAACCATAAACAAGCCATTGATGTCCTTGAAAGGGCGCTTCGCTTTGCGCCCAAGAATGCCCAGCTCCATGGACTCCTCGGCAATGCCTATATGGGGATACGAGATTTTTCCAAAGCCACCCGCTACTTCGAGAAGGCAGCAAAACTTGCACCGGATCTCGCCACCCTGCACACCCAATTGGCCTTGAGCCGGCTCGCCACCGGTCAAGGCGATACCGCACTAGCTGACTTGGAGACGGCCTTCAGCCTTGATTCAGGCGGACGGGCGGGAATACTCCTCGGCACCATCTTGCTCAAACAAGGCAAACAGGCCGAGGCCCTGAAAAGTATCCGCAGGACGCTCAAGCATCAGGCCACAAACCCCACGGCCCACAACCTGTTGGCAACAATTTACCTGACCGCCCGGAAAACTCAGGCTGCACGCCAGGCCTTTAACCAGGCAATCGCTGTAGATACCGGCTATCTGCCAGCGCGTTACAACTTGGCCAAAATGGACATTGCCATCGGCCGGCTGGAAGAGGCACGGGCGCGCTACCTGGAAATTCTTAAACTCGCCCCAACAGAAACCCGGGCCATGAAGGAACTGGCGGCCATGGCCAAAACTGCCGGGCAGCTTTCCCAAGCCATCCGCTGGCTGGAAAAATTGCAGGCCGTGGATGCTAATCAGCTATCCGCCCAGCTGGATTTGGGTGAATTCTATCTGCAGGCAGGCAAACCAAAGAAAGCCCTCATCCTCTCCCAACAGCTGGAGCAAAAACATCCGCAGAGTCTGCCCGTACTCATTTCCCTGGGGCGTGCAGAATTGGCCTCTGGAACACGGGACAAGGCCATCGTCACTTTTCGGCGGATGAGCAAATTTGCCGGCTTCGCGGAGAATCAACTGCTGCGTATCAGCCGTTATCAGACAGGCTCGGGTGATTTGGAAGGAGCCCACTGGTCATTAACAAAGGCGCTGGAGGGAAAACCCGGCTATCTTCCGGTGGAAATTGAAATGATCGGTGTGGAATTGCGCCTCGGAAAATATGAACAGGCGCTCAAACGTGCACGAGGAATGCAGCACGCTCACCCACAAGAACCCCGCGGTGCACTCCTCGCCGGCGATGTGCTGATGGCAATGAAACGCTACGGCGAGGCGTTGAAAGCCTACCAGACCGCAGAAACCAAACAGAGCGGCCCAGCGCTTACAGTACGCCTGTACCGGGCCCACAAGGCCGACGGAAAATTGAAACGGGGCCTTAAACTGCTGGAGCGATGGCTAACGGCACATCCTCAGGATCACGAAGTCCGCCGTGCCCTCGCCTCCGGCTACGCGGAAAGCAAACGGGTACAGGACTCCATACGCGAGCATGAACGGCTGGCAAAAGTGATGCCGGACGATGGCGCTATCCTCAACAATCTGGCCAATCTCTACCTGCAAACGGGTGACGCCCGCGCCCTCTACTATGCGGAACGAGCCTATCAGCGTGCCCCGAAACAGGCGGCCTCGCTAGATACTTATGGATGGGTCCTGGTAAAAATGGGCGAGCCCGGCAAGGCGCTGCGCTACCTGCGCGAAGCCCAGTCACGGGCATCACGTAACCCGGGAGTGCGCTACCACCTGGCCATTGCCCTTAGTCACCTTGGTCGAAACAAAGAGGCCCGACGGGAACTGAAAGCGCTGCTGAAACTGAAGGAACCCTTTACGGAGCGCGCCAAGGCCGAGGCCCTGGCGCGGGAGCTCGAGGGGAAATAGCAACCCCAGTAAACCATGTAGGGCGCACCGCTCTCCGGCATCTTTGGCCATGGATGGCCTTATGTCGCGGAGCACAGGATGTGCGGGAGCGGCCATGCCCCCGTATCTGGGTACGGGGCAGGCGTCGCGGCATAACTACATCCCTGTACAAAACCATGTGCGCCGTCCAATAGAGAGCACCGGGGACAAATTCGGGCCACCTATTCGGTGGCCAATGACCACCCTACATTCCCACTCGTCATTCCCGTTAAAACGGGAATCCAGGGCGCGGCAGTAGTACAAACAGATGTTTGCCAGCCAACGGTAGTCGCTACTCTAACAAGCTGGCGAATGGCCCCTTTACCATGCCTTCGTCCCCTGGATACCGGGTCTCCGCCCGGCATGACGAAAGGATAGAGAGGCCGGCGAGGAACGTGAACAAGATGGCCTTTCCCAGACAAAAAAAGCCCCGCGTTGCGGGGCTTCTTCTTTCAACTCTGTTGGCAATTCAGCTCGGAGAATATATCTCTAGGCCTCCAGTTGCCGGCGCCGGCGGGTCCAGCCCACTCCCATGAGACCGGAAGCGAGGAGCACCAGCGTTGTGGGCTCCGGCACAACTCCGGGACACTCGGGTTCCGGGCCGAGGATGCAATCACCTACCGTACTGCCACCAAAGGGCACCTTGGAAGGTGACACGTGAGACTCACCGAGGGAGACAAAACTAAGCGCCTCGGTTGCGCTGGTCCAACCGTCTCCAAAGGTACCCGCCTCAAACTGAACCTCATAGCCAACCTCAAAAATCCAGTCGGCAAAGGAGGCATCCGCCACGATGTAATTGCCATCACCATCGATACTGGCAACCTCGGGAGAGTCCTTAAGCAGGCCCGCCGCAGGATTCTTGGTATCGCCGGCCGTGTCGTCAATCATCTGCTGGGTGATGTCGTTCGTGCCGTTTGGTCCAAAGTGAGCGATGTTGTATTCGTAGGAAGTAGCGACCTCCGTGATAACGCTGGCATCCCCCGACAGCACTTCGCCATCGTTCTTGGTGTAGCCCAGTTCTCCCGCGCCACCCGATTCAAAAACAGTCGGAGTAGACTGGCTCACCGCGAGATAATCGAGGACGACGTCGAGAGCACCGCCCGTCGTACTGAAGCTCAACGCGGCATTCGTACCATCATTACCGAGGGAGTCACTGTTCAGCAGGTCCTTGAATTTATGCCCCTTGCTCCCCCAACCCACTGCGTTGACGCCGGTGGTGTTGTCCACAAAGTCCTTGGGCATGGCGAAATACAAGAAGTGGTCGCCGGAAACGGCATCGGTGCCGAAATAAAGGCGCCCGCCGTCAACGGTCGCACCACCGCCGCCCTCCACCAGGAAGCTGACTTCAAAACCAAGCGAATAGCCTTCCGAAGCATCAAACTTGCCATCGGCAACAAAGGCCGAGGCCTGCATGGAGAAACCGGAAATAACGAACCCAATAGCCAACAAGCTTTTGTTTAATTTGGTTTTTTTCATAAGAATCCTGATCCAGTCTTTATTGAGGGCCTAGTAGAAGCATCACCCTTCTTGCCCCCGAGCCGGCCAATATCATCGACTAATGGCAATGTATGCCACTAGGAATGCAAATCCCGTACCAGACTTATAAATAACCGTATTTTCAATCAGTTACCCGAAGACCCACGGGTCCGTGGCAAGACACAGGAAGAAAGTGTAAAAAAATCTGACGGTCCAGTAGCAATATTTGGGGTATACGCCACGAATTTTTCACGGCGAGCAAGCCTTCCACCTCTTTTATCTCTATATATCAGATTGTTATGGTCTTTCTGCTGATCCATTGAGGTGTAATATTTCCTGACAATATTGCCTGTTGGGGATCCTGAATCATGTTCACCCTGGAGAGCTCCATACGATTCTGACATAAACTTTCTCTTCCAATTGCCGCTGATCAGAGACGGAATCCACGAGGAGTATCGCAATCTTGAATGTCAGTAATTTTTTCCACGGTGGCGTACTCGGCTTGCTGATCACGCTATCGGCATCCGGCCCGGCTCAGGCAGGTCCGGCAGATGCACCCAAATTTTTTGAGGACGCGCAGGCGCGCTACAGCGCGGGTGATTACAAGGCGGCAATCATTCAGCTGAAAAATGCCCTGCAGAACGACCCCAAACACCTTTCTTCCCATATCCTCATAGGAGTCATCCGGGTCGAAAAGGGGGATGGTGCCGGGGCCGAAAACGCCTTGCGTATGGCCCAGCGTCTCGGGGCCGACCGCAAGCTCACAACCGTGCCCATGGCACGCGCCCTGCTGTTACAGGGGCAGTACAAGAAACTGCTCAAGGAACTGGAAGCCGAGGGCTTTCCACCAAAGATCCAGGCCGCACTGCTGGTGGAACGCGGGCAGGCCCACCTGGAGCTGCTGAATATCGACGCGGCCTACAGGGCTTTTAGCCGGGCAGCCGAAAATGATGCCGGCTCGGCCCGGGCCGTCGCGGGCAAGGCCACGGTACTGATACGCAAGGGCAAGCTGAGCGATGCCGGACGACTGGCCGATCACGCTGTGGCGCTGGCTCCGGATGATGCCGTGGCGTGGAACGTCAAGGCCTCTATTCCACATTTGCAGGGGAACCTGCAGGACGCAGTCCGCCTGTACAGCAAGGCCATCGAATTGAACGAATTACAGCTCGATGCCCGGCTAGCACGTATCGGCCTGCACCTGGACCTGAAGCAATTCGAGGCAGCATCCGGGGACCTGGATTTTCTGCAACAGGAATTTCCGCTGGAACCCCGAGCCGCCTATTTGCGCTCGGTGCTGCTCAATCGCACCGGGGATACCGATGGCGCCCACAAGGCCTTGTCAGAGGCCATCGCCATCGTGGAAAGTCTGCTCCCACAGTATGTATTCAGCCGGGCACCCATCCTGCTGGTGGCGGGACTGGCAAACTATGGTGGCGGCCATTTTGAAAAATCCCGCGTTTATCTGACGCGCTATATCGAGAAATTTCCCGGGCAACCAGGACCGCGGAAATTGCTGGGCGCCATCCTGATGAAGGACGGCGCTTATCGGCAGGCTATTTCGGTGATGGAAGCGGCGCTCAAGTACGCGCCCAGAGATCATCGATTACTGACCCAGCTCGGTACCGCTCACATGCGTGCCGGACACCACGATGTCGCCAGCACGCTGCTGGAACGAGCGGTAAAATTGAGCGGCGGGGCCAGCGATGTGCGCGCACAACTTGCCTACAGCCGACTGGCAAGTGGTGATCATTCAAGTGCTGTCGAGGAGTTGAATGCGGTTCTGGCCCAGAATCCAGATGCACTTCAGGCCGGTATCACCCTCATCATCACCCATCTCAAACAACGGGATTACGCGCCGGCAGTGAAGATAGCCAGCGGACTTTCCCGCCGCAATCCGAAAGACACCACCCTGTTAAACCTGCTGGCCACCGCGTATATCGGTGTCCGGGACTATGGCCAGGCCCGCCTGCATTTCGAGCGCGCCATCGCTCTCGATGAGAATTTTCTCACTGCCCAAATTAATCTGGGAAAGGTTGATCGTCTGGAGGGCAAACTGGACCAGGCGCTGGATCATTTCCAGCAATTGCTCAATGCGCACCCCGATAGCACCCAGCTGTTGATCGAACTGGCCCGGGTACAACAAGCCCGTGGCCAGCAGGGGCTGGCGATACTGGCACTGGAAAAGGCGCGCGCACACGATACCCGGGCCATCCCGCCCCGACTGGCGCTGGCCGAGATTTTTATCCGCGAAAAACGTAATAAGCGGGCTCTGCAGATGGCCCTCGAAGCGGAGGCCATCGACTCCCAAAACCTGAAAGTCCTGGGTACCGTCGGACGCGCCCACCTGGAAAACAAGCGCCCCGACCTTGCCCGGGTCATGTATGGCCGGATGGCCAAGATCGCCCGGTTCGACGCGCCAGAACTCTACAAGATCGCCAATCTGCAACTTGATGCCGATGACACACCGGGTGCCATATGGTCGCTACGCAAAGCGATTCAAGGGGACCCGGTGCACGTTGCCGCCCGGGCGGGCCTGAGTGAATTGCTATTGGCAGATGGCAAAGATGTCGGCGCGGAAGAGCAGGCCCGGGCACTGCTGGAGCGTTTTCCCAGACGGGCCATTGGCGAGATCTTGCTGGGAGATGTCTTGCGCTACCGGAAGGCGTACCCGGCAGCGCTAGGACATTATCAAAATGCCCTGCAACGGGAACCCGCCTCCAAAGTCGCCATTCGTGTTTTCCAGACCTGGCAGCTGCAGGGTGATCTGCCCGGAGCAATGAGCTTCCTGGCTGACTGGGTCGGGAAACATCCCAATGATCGGCTGTCGCGCCAGGCCCTGGCGGAGGCGTACCTGCGTCAGGGCGATCTGCCTAAGGCCCGCAGCCACTATGAAAACATCCTGCGCCAGCATCCGGCCTCACCCGCGGTACTGAACAACCTCGCAAATATTCACATCAGGACCGGCGACCCGAAAGCGCTGACCGTGGCGACACAAGCCTATAATCTGGCGCCCGAGAGTCCGACGGCCAGCGATACCCTCGGCTGGGTACTGGTCAGGCAAGGCCAACCAGAAGAGGGACTAAAGTATCTGCGCGATGCCCATTCGCGCTTGTCAGACAGCCCCGAGATTGCCTACCACATCGCCGTTTCCCTGAATCAGCTTGGGCGCAAGGCCGAGGCCATCAAGCTGCTTGACGAGGCACTTGCATCGGGACGAACCTTTGAGGGCGCCAGGGAAGCCCGCGCCCTGAGACAGCGTCTGGCCCGCTGATGTCTGGAAGCACGCGTGCCAGCTAATACCTGTCAGCTTTATTTACACTTCAGCTGGAAATGCTTCCCCACCATTTCACGCTCACCCCTATCAGGCTGAACCATAAGACTATTTACATATTGGCACGGGGATTGCTTTACCCTAACCGAGAAGCAACAGTCATCGACAAAAGGCAATGAGCACATGAAGCAGCCCAACAAGAAGAACATCAGGAGCTACGGCCTCGCACTTTCGCTGGGTATAGGCGCGATGCTTGCGAGTTCGGGCGCCAACGCAGCCATCGAGTGGAATTTTTCCTCGGGAGCCAATGCCGGCCTTTCATCGGGTAGCACAGTCTCCAGTTCCTACGACTTTATTGGTAACGCCACCGGCTCAGATCCCAGCGGCGTGACCGCCAACGTGACCGGCTGGGCGGATGACGGCAGTGCCGGAGATGTCGGCAACCGATTAATACAGCACACCGTGAAGACCTGGTCAGGGCTTGGGGTGGACCGCCCGGGCGAGAGCAGCCCGCAGCACGGGGTAGACAATAGCGGGCCCGATGAATTCATCCTCTTCAACTTCAGTCAGGCCATTACCCTGGATCAGGTATCCCTCGGCTGGTGGTACAGTGATTCGGATATCACGGTACTCTCTTATGGTGGTGCGGGAGCCCCTGACCTTACGCAAAACACCTATTCAGACAATGACTTGGCTGGTGGTAGCACTACGGGTGTCACCAACGACGGCTGGGATTTTGTGGGTCATTATTCCAACCTGAACATGAGTGCAACAGTCAACACGGGTAGCCAGAGTGGCGGCGAAATCTTCACCTCCAGCTACTGGCTCGTGGGTGCCTACAATTCCAAGATCTCCGATAACGGCTGGTCTGATACCAACGACTTCATCAAGCTCAAAAAGCTGGTCGGACATACCCCCGATGATCCACCTCCCCCCGGCGTACCCGAGCCTGGGGTGCTGTTGCTGTTCGGAACGGGCCTTATAGGCATGCGTCTTCGCCGCCGTCGTCAGGCTGCCTGACGACAGACGACAATCCTCTGGCAGAACCGGTTTCTCGCTACTCGTGACGATGACCGGTTCTGCTGTTTAGCGCCAGGCGAAACCTCCCGCCCGACAACCCCGCGTCACCACTGTTTCCCGTTACAACGCTCCATCCCTGCCTGCCCTCTAAGCGATACCCTGATTCATCGCACGGGGATATTGTAAGAAAAACTGACGGTTTCCCGTCCTGTTCTTGTGACTCAGTTCTCGTTCTCTTGCCCAGAAAAAACCCGCCAGAATTACTTGTTCATACACTTCAAACAGTTACCCCTTGAAACGCGCGCTTTCCAAAACGTAAATAATTCTGACAAAAGGCGTACTTCCCCATCATTTCCGGGAAATTGGCTCATCATCACTGGAAATAGAATGTCGAGGGGCCCTGAATGCGCTAAATACCTGGTTCCCTTTATTCTGGAACCGCCACCTGCAAGCGATCACTGTAGCGCCCGTAGAACCATTTCATGACAAAGGGTGGAAACAAGGTCGTGAGTGCGATGACAATTATCATCCCCGCGTAGATCTCATTATTGAATATGCCACCCACCCTTCCTAACTCGGCGAAAATGAGACCGACTTCGCCACGGGGTATCATGGCCATACCGATCACCCAGCGTGCCGGCCAGGATTCCTTGATAAAAAACGCCCCCATGAGCTTGCCGACGATAGCGGCTGCCAGCAGGATCAATGAAAATTCCCAGATGAAAGATGATCCCCAATCGATCTCGTGCAAGCTGAGGGAAAGTCCCACAAAGACGAAAAATATCGGCGTGAATAATTGGACGATGGGCTTCATCTGATCATCGATACGGTGCGCGAAATTCTCATCGGCGTGCAGTGCGATGCCCAAAGGCAGAAAGAAGCGTCTTGAGAGAGCCAGCCCCGCGGCAAAGCCACCAAGCAACTCTGGCGCCCCCAGGGCCTGGGCCAGCCAGGCGAAAAACAACACCAGCGATACGATGGTGGTTGGGAGCAAACCGGGGATCTCACTGACCTCATCGAAGTGCTTGATGATCAATGAAATCAACTTGGCGGCCACCGGAGCCAGGATGAAAAATGCACCCACGAACACCAGCACTTTACCCGCATTGACCAAACTCACCCCGCCACCAATGGAGAACTCATAGAGCAGCGCTAACAGCACCACGCCCAGCACGTCGTCCAGCACGGCCGCCCCCAGCACTATCCCTCCCTCGGGCGATTGCTGACGCTTGAGGTCAACCAGTACGCGTACCGTAATGCCAATGCTGGTGGCCGTGAGCGTGCCACCGATAAAAAGCGACACCAGCAGCGACAGGCCGAACACCCAGTAGCCCAGCGAGAAACCCAGCACCAGTGGCAGCACAAAGCCGGTTATGGCAACCACCAGGGACTTACCCCCGGTATGTACCAGGCGCTTGATATCAGTCCCCAAACCGACCTCAAACAACAGCAGGATAATGCCAATCTCCGCCATCAGCTTAATGGCCTCGACCGGTTCAATCCAGCCCAGCAGACTCGGCCCCAACACCACACCGGCGAACAGCTCGCCAATCACTGAAGGTGCCCGCAAGCGCGTCGCCAGCTCCGCGAATACCCGTGCTGTCAGGAGAATGAGCAGCAGATAAAGGAAGAAGTCATGCGTTTCCATCAAATATTCACCCGGGTGTCATCCTTATGCAGGAGAAAGGCAAAGAGGAAAGATAATACCGTGCTTTACTTCGTTTCCCATTGCTAACAGGAGAAAACTGGCTCACGGTGGGTGCAGGCAAGCCGGTGCTTCAGCTTGTCCAGGCGCGGCACGACCGTCGAGGCGTTGGGGAAAGAAGCCCTGGCCGCTCTTTTGGCGTAAAGCGCAGGCCGGGTGAATCGATTAGCGGGTACTGAAATAGAAAACCAGTGTACCGGTCAGCAATAACAAAACGACGACCACCATGGAACCGGTCGCCCAGGCTCGGCCAGCGATTCCTTGCGGGCCACACCAGACGCGCAGGCCCTGGATCAGGCTCGACAGTCCCCCCACCACCCCACGTCGCAGCGCCGCATCGACAGGCATACCCACGCGATAACAGAACGTGGTCAGCGCGGGCGCCAGGCGGCGGTAGAACCAGTCGAGATCGAGGCTGATGGTGAGGGTACGTTTCATCAGGGGCAGCATCACGAAAAAGGCGAGACCCGAGAACAACAGCAACTGCAACTGCGTCACCACGTGACTCCCGGTGTAGGGGACGTAGTCCACCGCATGGGGCAGAATGGCGTAGAGCGAAGCCGGATAAACCCCCAGAAAAATACACAGGGCAGCGAAGAGGCCCATGGCAAGACGCATGTTTACGGGTGCTTCCGGTGGCCGCAGGCCGGAGTCCTGCGGGACTCAGACCAACCCCGGGACGTTGGTGCCCGCGGGCAGGAACACGCCCGCCGAGGCCGCCTGCAGCGCCAGCCAGATAAGGAGCATATGCTCGTCCGCCGCCGCCTGGTTGATCATCGACTTGCTGGTAAAACCGGAGGTGAGCGGAAAGGCCGAGATCGCCAACGCGCCGACGATGCCGCATGCCGCGGTAAAGGGCATGGTCTGAAACAGTCCGCCCAGAGCATTACATTTACGTTCGCCGGTACGGTACAGCACCGCCCCCGCGGACATCAGCAACAGCGCCTTGTAGATGATGTGGGCGAAAGCATGGGCCGCGGTGCCGTTGAGAGCCAGTTCGGTACCGATGCCGATACCAGTCACCATGAAACCCACCTGGTTGATGATGCTGTAGGCAAGAATTCGCCGCATATCGTTCTCGAGCAGCGCATAGATGATGCCGTAGAAGATCATGAACAGCCCGATGAAGATCAGCACCTCGGTTCCGGGAAAACCGCGCATCAGTACGTAAACGGCCGTCTTGGTGGTAAAGGCCGAGAGGAACACCGTGCCGCTTGGCGAGGCCTCCGGGTAGGCGTCTCCCACCCAGGCCGAAAGCGGCGGCGCACCGGCGTTGAGCAGAAAGCCCGCCAGGATGAGCCAGGCGCCCGGGACCGAAGTATCGAAGGCAGCGAAAGTCACCGTTCCGGTAGCGCCCACGTAGGCAACGATACCCGCCATCAACACCACTCCGCCGAAGAGGTGGATCAGCACGTAGCGCATGCTGGCACGATAGGCCGCGTCCCCACCCGCCGACCAGATCACCAGCGTGGAGCCCACCGCCATCAGCTCCCAGAAGGCGAACAGGGTGATGAGATCCCCGGCCATGGCGGCGCACACCGCCGAACCGGCATAGACATAGGCAGCGCACAGTTCCACCAGACGCGCCTGGCGACAGGCGTAGAGCCCGCCCGCAAAACCCATGAGTGTAAAGATGGTGGCGAACAGGCGGCTCAGGCGGTCGGCGCGTAGTGGCTCCAGGGTGTAATCAAGAAACGGGACACTCAAGGCCACCCCATCCGGCACCTGCCAGACCAGATACAGGGCCACGAGGGGCAAGGCCAGTAGCAGCCCGGTACGGACGACGCCGCGCACCCAGGGCAGCAGGAAGGCGCCCAGGATCATGACAAGGCCAGGTGGAAAGGCCTCAATCATCATAATAGGTGTCCTTGCGCTTGATGAGGAAGCCCAGCAACTTGGCGAAGAGCACCATCAGGGCACAGGTTGTAAAGCCGTAAACCGCCGCGAAGCCGAACCAGTGCTCGAAGTCGTAATGCCCATGGATATCGATCACCAGCTGAGCCAGCACAGTGAGCGCCAACACAGTACAGCCCCAGATCCACAACTTGGGATGGTTCTCCTCTCGATACAGCCAGTGTTTTTCAGACATCTTCAGACTCCAACCAGACCTTTGGCGAGACCAAGCGGCAGAGCAGGCAGAAAAAACAGAACGATGGTGCCAGCAGCGGTCAGGGTGAGGGCCAGCACGACCGGCCACGGTGCCTCACCGTGCCCCGGATTGTCTTCACTCGCCCCCGGTTTGCGAAAGAAGGCCGCATAGACTACCGGCAGAAAATAGGCCGCGTTCAACAGGGTACTGGCGAAGATTACCGCCACCGCAAACATTTGCCCGGTACTAAAGGCTCCCTGCAGCATGTACCACTTGCTGACAAAGCCAACCGTCGGCGGCACCCCGATCATGGAGAGGCTGCCGATGGCGAAGGCACCCATGGTCCAGGGCATGCGCCAGCCGATACCGTTCAGCTCACTGACTTTCGTTTTATGCGAAGCGGTGTAAATGGAACCAGCGGCAAAGAACAGGGTAATTTTGCCAAAGGCATGGGCAGCGATATGCAGCGCGGCCCCCACCACGGAGAGCGGCGCGAGGATTGCCGCCGCCATAGTGACGTAGGAAAGCTGGCTCACCGTCGAATAGGCCAGCCGGCGCTTCAGATTATCCTGGCGTAACGCCACCATCGAGGCGATCAGGATGGAAGCACCGGCTACGTAGAGCAACCAGTCGGTACTGGGCTCCGCTTTCATGAAGTCGATGCCAAAGATATAAACCACCACCTTGACCACGCTAAAGACCCCGGCCTTGACCACCGCGACCGCATGCAGCAGCGCACTCACCGGTGTGGGCGCAACCATCGCCGCCGGCAACCAGCGGTGAAATGGCAGCAGCGCCGCCTTGCCGATACCAAACATGTAAAGGGCCAGCAACACCCCCACCATGGGCCCGTGTACCGCACCAGCGAGAATTCCGCCGGCACGGAAATCAAGCGTCCCCGCTGCCCACCAGGTCCAGAGGACTGCAAGCAGCAAAAAGGCGATGGAGGTGGTGAGCAGAATTCCGAGATAGGTGCGTCCACCCGCCTTCGCGTCCTCGTTTCCCTTATGCACCACCAACGGATAGGTTGAGAGCGTCAGCGCTTCGTAGAACAAGAACAGGGTCAGCATATTGCCGGCAAAGGCAATTCCCATGGTGCTCGCGAGGGCAATGGCAAAACAGATATAGAAGCGGGTTTGCTTCTGCTCCTGGTTACCGCGCATATAACCGATGGAGTAGATGGAGTTGATGATCCACAGGAACGAGGCCACCAGCGCAAAGATCATGCCCAGCGGTTCCAGCAGGAAGGAGAGTTCCAGGCCCGGAAACAATTCGACGAGCAATTGCTCCGGCCGCTCCCCCGCCAGCACCCCCGGAGTCAGGGTGGCAACACAAAGAAACAGTAAAGCAGCGCCCGTCAGAGTCACAGCTTCGCGCACGTTGGGCCAGCGCCCTGTCAGGCTGATAAGCACTGCCGTCGCTGCAGGAATAGCCAGAGCCACAAGCATGGCAGTTGCCGCATTCATGGGCCCGCTCCCAGCAACGAGGCCGCCGCGCGGCTGGCAACGCCTACAGTCAGCGAGGTATCAAGGCCGAAATAGAAATTGGCGATGATCAATGACCAGGTGGGCAGCAAAATGGAAAGCGGTGCCTCCGAGCGACCTGTGCCGGCGGGAGCAGGGCGCAGATAGGCAGCCTCCACCACCCGCCACACGTACACCACGGCCAGCAGGGAGGTAAACAGGATGAACACTGCCAACGGCCACCAGCCGCGCTCCAGCACCGCCAGCACCAGATACCATTTGCTGACGAAGCCGACGCTTGAAGGCACGCCGATAAGGCTGAGACCACCCGCCACGAAGGCCGCCATGGTCCAGGGCATGCGATGTCCCAGGCCCTCCATATCCTCAAGGCGCGTGGAACCGATGCGGTAGAACACGCAGGCCATGGCCATGAACAGGCCTGTCTTGATGAGGGCGTGATTGAACAGATGCAGGATGCTGGCGGTCAGGCTGGTCAACGACGCTAGGCTAATCCCCAGCACCATGTAGCCGATCTGGGCGATACTCGACCAGGCCAGCAGGCGCTTCACGTCCAATTGGAAGATGGCCACTACGGACGCACTGAGAATGCCCAGCAATGCCAGTGGCATCAGCACGTATTCCAGCGCCTGAATGCCGAAGGCGTAACCCGCGCCGAAAATCGTGAAGACAAAACGCAGCAGCAGATAGACCGACACCTTGGTGGAAGTGCCCGCGAGGAAAGCAGTGACCGGGGACGGTGCGCTGGCATAGGCACTGGGTAACCACAGGTGCAGCGGAAAGAGCGCCATCTTCAGGCCAACGCCCACGGTAAGAAAGGCAAAGGCAGCGGCCACGGTACGACTCTCCCACACCGCCGGCAGACGTGCCCCCATATCCGCCATATTGAGCGTGCCGGTCACCATGTAGATGAGACCGATGGCGATGACAATGAAGGTGGCACCAATGGTCCCCATAACGAGGTAGCGGAAGGAGGCCACCAGCGCTCGCCGCTCACCGCTAAGGGCAATCAGTGCATAGCTGGAAATGGAAGAGATCTCGAGAAACACGAAGACGTTGAAAGCGTCTCCGGTAATTGCGATGCCCAACAAGCCGGCAAGACACAGCAGCCAGCAGGTATAGAGCAGATCGACGCGGTCCCCTTCCACCTCACGCTCAATACTGGCACGGGCACCCGGCAATACCACCGAACTGATGGCGGAAACGATGAGCAGGACGAAGGCGTTGACCGTATCTACCCGGTACTCGATACCCCAGGGCGCTGCCCAGCCACCCAGCGCATAGGAAATATCCCCGTTTTCCAATACCTGGCCAAGCAGCAGGGCCGCGATGCCAAAACAGGCCCAGCTCACCAGCGTGGCAAAGCCCCAAGCCAGGCGGGGCCGACGCAACAGCACGCAGGCTGGCGCCGCCATCAAGGGCAGCACGACCTGAAGCACGGGAAGGTGTGCGGCGATCATGGGTCTTCTCTCTCTGCAGCCACGATCTCATCCTCTTCCATGGTCCCGTAGGCTGCGTAAATGCGCACCACCAGCGAAAGCCCTACCGCCGTGGTGGCCACACCCACCACGATGGCGGTGAGGATGAGCACATGCGGCAAGGGGTTCGAATAAACGCTCACCTGGTCCGAGAGAATGGGAGCACTGCCACCGATAATCTTGCCCATGGTGATGTAGAGCACGAATACCGAGGCCTGAAAGATATTCAGCCCGATGATCTTCTTTACCAGATTGGGACTGGTAATCACGATATAGAAACCGGTCATCATCAGAGCGATGACCAGCCAGTAATTGTAGAGACCGAGCGCTTCCATACTCAGGACGTAAAGGCGTAGAACAGGCTGGTCATCACCGAAGCCACGGTAATGCCCACCCCCAGCTCGACAAAAAAGATGCCCCAGTGCTGACCGTGCAGCGGATCGTGGGCGAGTACACCGTAATCCAGATACTGGCCACCCATGAAGATGCCCAGCACGCCCACCCCGGCGTAGAGCAATACCCCCGAGGCCATGAACACCCGCAAGGCACCCGGCGGGATCGCCGTCTGCAAATTATCAACGCCGTAGATCAGGCCATAAAGGATCAGACCCACCGCAAAGATTACTCCCGCCTGAAAACCACCCCCGGGGCCGAAATCACCGTGGAATTGCACATAGAGGGCAAACAGCAGAATCAGTGGCAACAGGATCTTGGCGACCACATGTAAAACGGTATGGTGTCGCATCGCTAGGCTTCCTCTTCCGCCGGTTTCGCCGCCTTGCGGCGCCTGCGGCCCAGCAGGGCGAGCACCCCGACGCCAGCGGTGAAGATCACCACCGTCTCGCCCAGGGTGTCATAGCCACGGTAGCTGGCAAGCACCGAGGTCACCACGTTGGGCGGCCCGACTTCGCCCCGGGAGTCCTCAAGATAACGGGGAGCCACGTGCCTATGTATCGGCGCCGAGGCATCACCATAGGCCGGCATATCCGAGGTTCCATATATCAATACAGCGCCAGTGAGCAACACCAGCAGGAAGGGACCAAGGGCGAACACCGGTCGTGCTTTTTGTTCCCCGCAGGTAAGCGCCAGGGCGCCAAGGGCTAGAATAATGGAAATGCCGGCCCCTACCGAGGCCTCGGTAAAGGCCACATCCACCGCGTCCATGACCACGAACAGTGCCGCCGCCAGCAGGCTATAGATGCTGGTCAGCATGGCCGCGGCAAAGAGATTGCGCTGATACAGTACCCCGACAGCAATGATCAGCATTAACCCGAGGACTGCCTCGTCAATCAGAACCTCGATCATCATCGCCTCCGGTTGCCAGTCGTGGCTTGTATCCACCGTGCAAGGCCGCCTTGGCCAACGCATGAGCCGCGGTGGGAGAAGTGAACATGATGAACAGCACGATGAGCAACAGTTTCACCGTCACCAGACTGAACCCCGCCTGAAGCACAAATCCCGCTAACATCAGCTCTGCACCCATGGTGTCAATGATTCCCGCTGCGTGCAGACGGGTGAAAAAATCCGGCAAGCGCAGCAGGCCGATCCCCCCCACGATCAGAAAGAAGCCACCGCCCAGAATAAAAGCCCAGGAAAGCAGGTCGCGTGCCATTTCCAGCATCAGCCCTGATCCTCGTCCAGCCGCGCCCGCTTTCCAGGCCCCAGATCTCCGTATTCAAAGAATTTGAGCACCGCGATGATGCCGATGAAGTTGATCAACGCATAGACCAGTGCGATATCAAGAAACTCGGGGCGCTCCATCAGAAAACCATGGGCCGCAATGAGGAGTACCGTGAGAGTCCCGAAGCTGTTTATGGCGAGAATACAGTCCCACACCGTAGGTCCGAGCAGCGCCCGGGCGAGGATCAGGAGCATGGTGACAATGATGGCGAGGATGGCGGCGGCAAACACGAGGCTACAGATCCAGGGCCGTTACTTTCCGGTCCATTTCGCCGCTTCGAACCCCGTCCGCAGCCTCCCGGTTCAGGGCATGGACTTCAACCTCATCACCCTCCAGATCGATGGCAACCGTGCCCGGCGTGAGGGTAATGGAATTGGCGTAGGCCACCCTGCCCACCTCGCTTCCCTGGGTGACAGGACTCCAAAAAACTTCCGGGCTGATGGGCAGACGAGGGTCAAGTATACGCCGGGTAACATCCAGGTTAGCCTTGACGATCTCCATTCCCAGCCACGCCCAATAACCGAACAGGCGAAATACGTGCATGTGCAGGCTACGCCCTTCATGGTCCGCCACATCCATGCGACGGGCGATATAGACGACGAGACACGTGGAAAGCAATCCGAGACTCAGCAGGAATATCTCGAAATAGCCGGACAGCAATAGCCACAGCGAGAAAGAAGCGAGCCCAAGATAGATGGCGTGAAGCAAACCCTGTCTCCGTTTATCCGTTAATCACCACCTCTCCGGCAATAATAAAGCCGTGCTTCCGGGGTGTTTAAACCCAGAAGATCCGGGGACATGGTGAAATATCCGGGAATGCGGGAACCGCGAGTTCCAAGGAAGGCAGTATCATAGCGGCTCGACGTTTTCAGTCAACCGGTTCGCGACAATCACCTCAGCTGGAACGCCTCGCCTCGATCACATTGGGTAACTGATTCAAGCGATCGAGGATCCGGCTCAGCTGCGCCAAATCCTGCACCTGGAGAGTCAGGCGCATGGCCACCGTATGGGTGCGTGGCTCGGTCAGAGTGTTCATTGCGCTGATGTCGATACGATCATTGGCGAGCACGGTACTCACATCGTGCAGCAGACGCTTGCGATCCCAGGCGCGAAGCTGCACATCCACCCGGTAACCGCCTTCCCCGGCACCGCTCCATTCGACGTCTATAAGACGCTCCTGATCGTCTTCCCCGAGACGCAGAACATTACCGCAGTCACGACGGTGGACGGTCACGCCACGGCCGCGGGTGATATAGCCAATGATGGGCTCGGGGGGCACCGGCTTGCAGCAGCGGGCGATCTGGGTCAGCAGGCTACCCACACCCTCCACCTGAACGTCATCCTTGCCAGGCTGCGTGGCCCGCAGATGAAGTCCGCCATCATCGTCCCGGGGCAGCGCATCCTGGAGTGCCCCGGCAATCAGACCCGGAGTGATATCGCCGTGACCGATAGCGGCGTGGAAATCCTCCACGGATACCAGATTGAAGTGCTTCAAAAGAGCCGTGGCTTCCAGCTCACGCGCCCCGAGACGCCGGCGTTCGCGTTCGAATATCTCCCGTCCGGCGGTGATGTTACGTTCCCGGTCCTGCTCCTTGAACCAATGGCGCACCTTGGCCCGGGCGCGGGCCGAATTCAGGTAACCCATGTGGGGATTGAGCCAGTCACGGCTGGGACCACCGCGTGCGGTAGTGAGAATCTCGACCTGTTCTCCGCTTTTCAACGCCCGGTGGAGGGAAACCATGGCACCATCCACCCGTGCGCCCCGGCACCGATGCCCCACCTCGGTGTGCACGTGGTAAGCGAAATCCAGCGCTGTCGCGCCCGCCGGGAGATCGATTACCCGACCTTGCGGAGTCATCACGTAGACACGATCCTCCAGCACCTCTGCCTTGAAGGTGTCGATAAAATGAGCAGCTTCCCGGTCCTCACCCTTCCACTCAAGGATTCGGCGCAACCACGCAACCTTGTCATCCAGCGCGCGATCCGCACCGCCACCCTCCTTGTAACGCCAGTGCGCCGCCACTCCGCGCTCGGCATGTTGATGCATCTCGTGGCTGCGAATCTGGATCTCAAGGGTCTTGCCCGCCGGCCCCATAACCGCGGTGTGCAACGAGCGATAGTTATTTTCCTTGGGCTTGGCGATATAGTCGTCAAATTCACCGGGGATGTGAGGCCACAGGGCATGTACCACGCCGAGGGCGGCGTAGCAGCTGGCCAGGTCGTCGGTGAGTACCCGTACCGCGCGCACATCAGAGAGCTGGGAGAAGCTTCGCCCCTTCTGGCGCATCTTTCGCCAGATACTGTAGATATGCTTGGCTCGACCGCTGAGCTCGACCGTCAAACCGGCCGCCTCAAAAGTGGACTGAAGCGTCTCTACCACCCCGGCAATATAGCGTTCCCGATCGGCTCGCTTCTCTGCCAGCAAGGCGGCAATTTCCGCATAGGTCGCGGGCTCCAGGAAACGCAAGGCGAAATCTTCCAGTTCCCACTTGAGCCGCCACACTCCCAGCCGGCCCGCCAGTGGTGCGTGAATCTCCAGGGTTTCCCGGCCGGCAAGCCGGCGCACCTCTGCGCTGGCTCCACGCAACCAGCGCAAGGCCTGGAGTTGCTCCGCGAGCGTGATGATCACCACCCGCACGTCCTCAACGATAGCGAGCAGCAGCTTGCGCAGTGCCTGCGCCTGCCCCGGCTCACCACGATTTTCCGGTGACTGCCCAAAACGCCTATACCTCGATATCCCTTCCAGGCGCAGCGCTCCCTCCACCAGCGTGGCAATGACCGGATCCCAGTGGGAACCAATCCGGGTACGCGACAGTCCCAAACCCCGTACACCGAGGTGCAAAATCGCCGCACACAAGGTCTGCTGATCCATCTCCAGCTCGTGAAGTATGCTGGCCACGGCGAGTATGTCTTCGGCAAGGCCTTGCACCACTTCTGGTGGATGCTCATCGGCCTCGGAAAACGCCATTTTCCAGGCGCGCCGAAGCTCGGCCCGGTCGGCTGGCTTGCGGTCGGTGGCAAGTACGGCGTCGAGCCGTGCTATCGTTGCCGGACTTCCGGCCCATGCGTTGTCGAAAACCGCCATAATCTCTACACTCTGATGCGCAATACACACAGGGTCCACCGCGCCGCTTCCCACCCCTAAATATCCAAGAAACCGTACATGTCCGCCAAACTTCGGGTCAATGATTACCGGGGATTCCATCGCCCCCCCTGGAAAGCACCCGCTTTACCACCGCTCGCCGCCGGATGATCGCATGATCCGACGCTGTCGCATCCTGCTGACCAGGCTCATGGAACTCCTCATGGTCTGCATCGCCCTCGTTGCCATCAGTCTGGTGGGTGCCCGCCTGCTGCTCCCGGATCTCACCAGTTTCCGGCCCGATATTGAATCTGCCATCAGCGGACTGCTGGCACAGGATGTATCCATTGGTACGCTGAATGCCCATTGGCGCGGCTGGACACCGGTTATCGAACTGGCGGACGTCAGGCTGACACAGGGTCAGACTGAAAGTGCAGCACGCTTTACCCACGCCCGCGTGGAGCTCAATTTATTTCAAACCCTTCAGCGTGGTGAGCCAGTGCTCAACACGCTGAGTGTCGGCGGCGCCTCGATTACCGTGGTCCGTGGCAGCGACCGGCGCATCCGCATCCAGGGCCTGGGCACCCAAGGTGGCGGCACGGTACAAAAAAATGGTGAGGCCCTGGTGTCCTTCCTGCTCAACCAGCCCTTCCTTGGTCTGGAATCTGCGGACATTATCTGGCACGACCAATTGCGCAAACGCGCGCCCCTGCGCCTGCGCCAGGTCCAGATTCGGGTGCGCAACCAGGGATCCCGACATCGTGCCGAGCTCTCCTTTCGCCTGCCGGGAAAAAAGGACGCCCAGGCGCGCCTGATCCTCGATCTCAAGGGAACGCCCGAGAGTGGCGAATGGGCGGGAAACTTCTATGGCCAGGGAACACAACTGGATCTTGGCCGTTGGCCAGCCGCGATACGCCTTGGCAACATCGTACCCACGGGCGGGATCGCTGATTTTGAACTCTGGGGCAAACTGAAAGCAGGCGCCTTGCTTGAGCTCAACGGCGAATATGGAGTGGATAATCTCCATCTGGACAATCAGGGCCGCACCCTGAAAATCCACCGCAGCAGTGCCCAACTCAGTTACCGGGGTATCGGCGGCGGCAGTGGACTGGCGCTGGACAACTTCCACATCGCCACTACCGATATCACGCCACCACCCACCCGTATCGAGCTCATCTGGACGGAGCCGGAACCCGATGGACGACCCATGCTGCGAGCGCAGGCCGGTGCCATCCAGCTGCCGACCTTGCTACAAATCCTGCCACCCCTGTTGCCCGCGGGCATTCACCTGCCGGACGCGCTGCTTGATGCCCGCCCACAGGGGGAATTACGCACCCTGAGGCTGGAAACGCGCGCCGGGGGCGGCTATGCCTTTGCGGGAACAATTAGCCAGCTTCACACCCGGGCGACCGGAAAAATTCCGGGCATTAGTGGCCTGAACGGCACCCTGATTGGTAACGACAGTGGCGGTACCCTGCAACTGACCACGGGGGCGCTGAGCGCCGATCTCCCACTCCTCTATCCCACCCCTCTGACCTTCCAAAGCCTGAACGGCAATATCAACTGGGAAACATCCGCGCAGGGATGGCGGATTAACGCCGACGACCTGCGCCTGACAGAGGCTGACTTTAAAGCCCGACTGCGTGCCAGCCTCCTCATGGAAACCGGTGCCGCGGCCCCTCTGCTAGATCTGCAAGTGCGTCTTCAGGGGGGAAATGAAAAGACGGCAAAACGCTACATCCCGTCCCGTCTTCTTTCGCCTAAACTCAACAACTGGCTGGACCGCGCCATCCATGCCGGGCGTGTGGAGAGCGCGGATCTGCTCTACCGAGGCCGAACCGCAGATTTCCCCTTTCGCGAACACCAGGGGCACTTTGAAACCCGCGCACAAGTACACGACGGGGTACTCCGCTATCTTCCGGGCTGGCCGGAAATAGCGGACGGGAAAGTGACGTTGCTATTTGAAGACGCCAGCATGGACATTACCGGCAGCCATGGCCGGGTCTTCGACTCGGAACTCTCTGGCGTTCAGGTCCGCATTCCTGATATCTGGTCAAATCAGCCACAGCTGCAAGTCAATGGCGAGGCACGTGGTGCGGGTAGTGATGGCCTGCGCTTTCTGCGTGAAAGCCCGCTGCAATCACACTTTCAACGCCTGCTGGCAGACCTGGAGAGTACCGGCAATATTCACCTTGGCCTCAGACTCGATATTCCGCTTGCGTCGGAAAGCGAAGAACCGCGGGTTGCTGGCACCATCGATCTGAAAAACCATGCCATCACCAGCCACCGGCTCGGCATGCGTCTTGACGCCCTCAACGGTCAACTCGAATTTGACGAAAACGGCTTGCAAGCCGATGAATTGAGTGCCCTCTATCTGGAAGCACCGATAACGGCCTCCATAGACACTCAGAGTGATGGAGCTCGGGCTACGGTACTGCACCTGCGGGGACAAGCCGAACCCGACTTTCTGGGTCGACTGTTCACTGGACTCAAACTGGATGCCAGCACCGTGCTGGATCGGATTGAGGGCCGCGCCGACTGGAAGGCGAGCCTGACGCTGCCCATAGGTGCTTCCCCGGATGAAGCAGCAGACTCCCGGCTCCGGGTCGAGTCGGACCTGCAAGGCCTCGCGATAAATCTGCCACAACCCCTGAGAAAAGATAAAGACACGGCAGTTGCTTCCTCACTCAAGCTGCAACTTTCCGAAACCGCATCACAACTGGGCTTTCACTATGGCAGCCAACTCCAGGGACTGCTTTCGCTGCGCCGTGATGACAAGGGCACGCAGCTGGAACGCGGCAGTATCGTGCTCAACGGTGGTGAAGCGAGCCTGCCAGACAGCAAGGGGCTGAAACTCAGGGGCGTCTTCAGGCGTCTGGTGGTTGGTGAATGGCTAAATCTCTTTGCCGCCACAAATAGCACGGGAACGACAGATGCCCCGGCCTTTTTCGAGCAACTCCAGGCTACCAGCCTGCATGCCGACAGCCTGGAATTGGGGGGCAGGAGTTTTCAGGATCAGGAAATCGAATTCAGGCCGGAGAGTAGTGGTGGCTGGCGCGCACGCGTGGACGGCCCCACCCTGGCGGGCGATGTGTTGTTGCCGGCTGCCGGAAGCCCGGCCCCGCTGAAGATACGCCTTGATCGTCTGGCGCTATCCCCAACCGTGGGCAGCGGTGGCGAACTCGATCCCCACACCCTGCCGGCGCTGGATTTCTATTGCACCGAATTCAGTTATGGCGATCGCTATCTGGGTACTGTGCGACTATCGACCGAGCCCGTTTCAGAAGGCCTGAAGGTGAATAATCTTGAAATTCTGGCCGAGGGCTTCAAGGTGCAATCGAGCGGCATCTGGAGCCACCTGGAAAATCTGCACCGATCGCGCTTTCATATTCAGGCTACCAGCGAGGACCTCGGGCTGATGCTCAGCGCCCTGCAGTTTGAGGGCACGGCCAGCGGTGGTGACACCCTGATCGACATGGAGGTCGGCTGGGTAGGCCCCCCCGCAGACTTCTCGCTGGCGACATTGCAGGGCAGTCTGCGCTTCAAGGCCAAACGCGGCCGCCTGCTGGAAGTCAAAGCCGGACCGACCGGAAGACTGTTTGGCCTGTTGAGTCTGCAATCCCTGCCACGACGCCTGAAACTGGACTTCAGCGACCTGTTCCGCAAGGGATTCGCCTATGACCGCATCGACGGGGTATTTGCCCTGGAAGATGGTAATGCCTACACCAACAACCTGGTGATGGAGAGCCCTTCCGCGCGGGTTGAGGTCGCGGGGCGCACCGGACTACGTACCGAAGACTACGATCAGATCGTCACCGTCACACCACATATTTCCTCCAGCCTGCCGCTCGCCGGCGCCGCCCTCGGCCCCGCGGGCATCGGTGTCGGTGCCATCATCTGGCTGACCGAAAAGATGCTGAAAAAACCCCTGATTGATCGGGTCGCCCGCTACCAGTACACGGTTACCGGAAGCTGGACGGACCCGCTGGTAACCCGGATGCCGCGGGGAAGCTCCGGAAAAACGGTCCCCTCGAACAAACCCAACGATACCGCGACACCCTGAGACGCTATGCCCCACTCCAGCCTTGGCCCTGATCCGGTAGCAGGCAGCCCCGTCATCGTCGGCCTTTCCGGTGGGGTGGATTCCGCCGTCGCTGCCCTGCTGCTGCGGGACCAGGGATTCCAGGTGCGCGCCCTCTTTATGAAGAACTGGGAGGAGGATGACGGGCAGGGGCACTGTGCGGCCGCAGAGGATGCGGATGACGCCCGCGCCGTCTGCACCCGACTGGGCATCGAATTTCATTCAGTTAACTTCAGCAGCGAATACTGGGATCTGGTCTTCGAACGCTTTCTTGCCGCCTACCGGGCCGGGCTCACCCCCAACCCCGATGTGTTGTGCAATCGGGAGATCAAATTCCACCACTTTCTCCAGCACGCCCTGGATTTGGGAGGTGCTTACATTGCCACCGGCCACTATGCGCGCCGGGAACAACGGGATGGACTCTGGCGACTGTTAAAGGCGGAGGATTTGGATAAAGACCAGAGCTATTTCCTGCACGCCATCGACCAACGTGCGCTGGCTCACACCCTGTTCCCGCTGGGCACACTCAAGAAGGGCGAGGTCCGCCGGCTAGCGAAGGCGGCGCAAATTCCCGTGCACGCCAAAAAAGACAGCACTGGAATCTGCTTTATAGGGGAACGTCCCTTCCGTGAGTTTCTCGGCCGCTACCTGGCCCCCAATCCCGGCCCGATGGAAACCCCGGAGGGCGAAGCCGTAGGTCATCACGAGGGCCTGATGTATTACACCCTCGGCCAACGCCGCGGCCTCGGTATTGGCGGGCGGGCAGGCAGCAGCGGTACACCCTGGTATGTCGCCGCCAAGGACGAAAGCCGCAATACCCTCATAGTGGTACAGGATCGCGAGCATCCACTGCTTTACAGCCAGCAGCTGGAGGCCGGTGAACTGCACTGGATTGCGGGCCAAACACCCCGACTACCCCTTGAGTGCCATGCCAAAACCCGCTATCGCCAAGCCGATCAGGCCTGCCGTACGGAGGCACTGAAAGATGGCCGGGTACGCGTTTTATTCGACCAGGCTCAATGGGCGGTTACCCCGGGGCAGTCGGTGGTTTTCTATCGTGGTGACGAATGCCTGGGGGGAGGCACCATCGAGAACGCCCGGGCATGAACCAGAAGATTGCGGACAGGGAACGGGTGCTCGCCCTTGCCGGATTGTTTCAGGCGGTGTCGCTGGTACGCGCCATCGCCCATGAGAGTCACTGTCTGGAGGCGCCCATGGCCGCCAGCATCGAAAGTCTGTTCCGTTTTGATGCGGTGGACGCCGCCGCTGTCTTTGGCGGCATCCGTGGCGTGACCCATGGCCTCGAGGTATTGCAACAGCAGTTGGCCGGGCGTGCCTCGCGGGACCTGGAAATATCGCGCTACACCGCCACGGTGATGCACCTGGAGCGCAAACTTGGCCGCAACGACCAGCTGCTCGACAAGATCCATCAAGGTATCGTTGCCACCGAGCGCCAGGCCAGTCATTATCACCCGGGTCACGATGCGGTTATTGCCGGTCTCGCGGAAGTTTATCGGGGCACCGTGGGCAGCCTGTTTCCCCGTGTACTGGTGCGCGGGGAACGCAACCATCTGGAACTGCCGCGCAATGCCGAGCGCGTGCGCGCATTGTTGCTGGCCGGGATCCGCGCCGCCGTACTATGGCGTCAGCTGGGAGGTCGCCGCATCGCTTTGATTTTCGGCCAAAAGGCCATGGCCGAAATGGCCGCCCACCTCGCGGCACAGGTAGGCCCATGACCCCTTGCCGCTCACTCACCCTGCTGATCCTACTTTGCCTGTTGCTTGCCGGCTGCAATACCACCCCCCCCTCATCCGATGTGCCCGCCAAACCCTTCAATGTCCGTCAGCTGGGTAAATCCGATATCGATAACGTCGCCGAGGTACATTTGGGGGAGGTGCTCGCCCATCTGGAAGCCTTGATGCTCAAGCTCTATCGACGCAATCCACGAGAACTGGCCAAGGGCGCCGGCGGCACCCCGGAAACTGCGGTGCAGGCGGCCTTCGGCCCCGTCCCGGTGGGCAGCCTGTCCGCGCTCCAGGGGAAACGGGGAACCGCCGCCATACAACTTGCCTTCGATAATAATTACCACGGGGACCGCGTATTCGCCTTTGGCGTTGGTTTGCAACAGATGATGCTCACCGCCTATAACAACAAGCGGGAATTTTTCCTGACCGACGAACTGGACCCGCAGAAGCTCTACAACAGCGCGCGGAATCTGGAAATCGCCGCCTGGAAGCTACATAACGATCGCAGGCCCGATGGAGCGCTTTATTTGCTCAGCGACTCCACCGGTAACGAACCACGCAACCTCAGCTACGAACGACTGTTTGGCAAACTCATTGCAACCCAGGACGCGCTGGCAAAAATTATTGCCGGCCACCGCAGCCGTACCATCCGCCAAATCATCCAGCGCCTGGCGGGGGCGGTATTTCTACCTATCTGAAGCGGTAATCCACAACCTTTTGCCAAGTCTGCAAAACTTGGCAATCAACCTTCCCTGCGAAGCCAGATAGACGTCGAATATCGCGTCTGGTCGGCGATGTACACTGACTCTATACTCTGCCCAATAACAACCTGGTGTCGCATAGAAAGCCAAATACATGTGTTCTGAATCAGACGACAACATCAACCCCCTGCGCATCGCTGTACTGGTGAAACAGATCCCCGCCCTTGAGGGCATAAGCCTGGACAAGAACGGGCGCCTGGTGCGTGAGGGAGTGGAGCTGGAGATGAACCCCTATTGTCGCCGCGCGGTAGCCCAGGGGGTAAAACTGGCGCGTGCCGGCAAAGGCCACTGCACCGTATTTACCATGGGTCCACCCGCGGCAAGAGATGTCCTGAAAGAGGCGCTGGCATGGGGTGCCGATACCGGGGTGCTGCTGAACGACCCGGCCTTTGCCGGCGCTGATACGCTGGCCACCGCCCATACACTGGCAGAAGCAATCCGCCAGCGGGGGCCCTTTGATCTCATCCTGCTTGGGCGAAACTCGCTGGATGCAGACACCGGCCAGGTGGGCCCGGAACTGGCTGAACTGCTGGGGCTGCCCTTCCTGGGTCCGGCACGAAAGCTGGAACACACCGCCAATGCGCTCAAACTCCGCTGCGAGCACGACGACGGCTGGATGGAAGCCTCGGTCAGTTTGCCGGCGGTAGTGTCGGCGGCCGAGCGCCTGTGTGCTCCCTGCAAGGTCCCGCGGGAAAAGTGGAGCAGCAACCTTGACGACCATATTTCCACCCTCAATGCCGCAGCCCTTGGCAAAGGCCCATGGGGCAGTGCCGGTAGTCCTACCCGGGTGGGCGACTCGCGAACGATCCCGGTGGAACGGAGCCCGGTGATGCTCAACGGGTTGATTGACGAACAAGTAAAGGCGGTGGTGCATCTGCTGGAGGCACGCGGAGTGTTCGCAGAGCCATCCCATGTTGCTTTGAGCGAAGTACCTGCCAAGCAAGCTGGCGAGCAAACAGTGGTTGTGCTGCTGGAGCCAGGCCAACACAGGCCAAACCAGGAATGTTGTGGCACCGCGGCCTTGCTGGCGGCAGAAATTGGCGCTGAGGTAACTGCCTTCGTGGCCGAAAAGATGTCGCCCGGCACACTCGGCGGCTGGGGAATAGACCGGGCCATTCACCTGCACGGCAGTGACGTGGATGAGGATATCGCGCATGCGGTGAGCGATTGGGCCCAGAGCCATCAGCCGTGGGCAATCATTGCACCATCCACCCAGTGGGGGCGAATAGTGGCCTCACGTATCGCGGCCCGACTGCAGGCGGGGTTAACCGGTGATGCAATTGCCCTGGAGGTGAGGGAAGGTCGTCTGGTGGCCTGGAAGCCTGCCTTTGCCGGCATGCTGGCAGTAGAAATTCTGTGCACCTCCCCGGTCCAAATGGCTACTGTGCGACCGGGTGCCCTGCCCCTGCTCCAGCCGCGCAAGGCGACGGCCAGAATAGTGGAACAGCGCATTGCTGCGGATTCCCGGATATCCATTCACCGCCGCACCCAAAATGACGAAATCGATGCATTGGCCAATGCCCGTACCGTCATTGGTGTCGGCATGGGGGTTCCACCCGATGAATACGATGAACTCGAGGAACTCCAGGAAGTGCTGGGTGCGGAACTTGCTGCCACCCGCAAGGTCACGGATAGGGGTTGGCAGCCACGGTCCCGCCAGATCGGTATTACCGGACGTGCTATCGCCCCGCAACTCTATCTGGCCCTGGGATTGAGCGGCAAGTTCACTCACAGTGCGGGGATACGCAATGCCGCTACGGTACTGGCCGTAAACACGGATGAGGAAGCGCCCATTTTCGAGTTTGCCGATATCGGCATGGTGGCCGACTGGCGTGAAGTCATCGGACCGCTGGCCGAGGCACTGGCCGAGGTACTCCCCCCCCAACCTGGACTAGAGAACAGCTAGCGACAAGACCACTTATGGCTTCACGGAAAAATGGAACCGGCCTGCTGGAACGCACCCTGCGACGTTTTCGTCGCGCCTGGCGCGGGACCGGCTATGGCACCCCGCTGGAACCTTTCAGTCCCGGGCTAAACACTGCCGATATCAAACGGCTGCACCGCCAGATCGGCGCCTGCCTGGAAGCCCGGGGAGGGGAAGTCTCCGCCCGGGCGCGTGCGGCTCAGCTGGGAGAAGCCTACCTGGAACTCAACCCTGCGGGACGACAGCGCTTTCTGGAGGTACTGGCACAAGACTACGGAGTGGATCAAACAAAGGTGGGAGAGGCCGTCGCGAGCTATCAGCATGCTTCCGACGAAGATGCACGTCGAACGGCGGAAAATGCGCTGCGCACCAGCCTGATGGCACCGAGAATCCACCTGTTGAGTCTTTTTAATGCCCTCGATGACGGGGTCAAGTTTCTGGTAGATTTGCGCGGAGAACTGAGAAGCTTCGCACGCAGTGACCCGGAGCTCGCGGCCCTGGATGCAGAGCTCAGCGCAAGGCTTGCATCGTGGTTCGATGTAGGCTTTCTGACCCTCCGGCAGATCACTTGGGAAAGCCCCGCATCACTGCTGGAGAAACTGATTGAATACGAGGCAGTGCATGCCATCGATTCCTGGGAGGACCTGAAAAAACGTCTGGATTCCGACCGACGCCTGTATGCCTTCTTTCATCCCAATATGCCGGATGAACCCCTTATTTTTGTTGAGGTGGCACTGGTTCGCGGCCTTGCAAGCAGTATTCAGCAATTGTTGGACACCGATACCCCGGCGCTCGAAGCCGAGACCGCCGATACCGCCATTTTCTATTCCATATCCAACTGCCAGCCGGGGCTGGCAGGCATCAGTTTTGGCAACACCCTGATCAAAAGGGTGGCCAGTGACTTGGCCCGAGACCTGCCGCAACTGAAAAATTTCGCCACCCTGTCGCCTCTGCCCGGCTTTCGTAAATGGCTTGATGCACAATCCAGCGAAACCCTGGATCCATTAATCGGGACCAGTGATGGCAACCGTGTTCGTGAACTGGCCGAGGCAGAGAACACTGTCAGCGCCCTTCATACCCTGCTGGGGAAGGAGGACTGGCCCGATAACGAGCCAGTAGCAAAGGCACTCGAGTCAATAATCATACCGCTGGCAGCTCACTATCTCCTCAATGAACGCAGAGAAACCGGCGCACGGGATCGGGTGGCTCATTTTCACCTCTCTAACGGAGCCCGCATCGAACGCATCAACTGGCTTGCCGACACCTCGGAACGGGGCCTCCGAAACGGGGCAGGCCTGATGATCAACTACCGCTATGTACTGCGGTACGTGGAAGAAAATCATGAGGCCTATTGCACCGATGGGCAAATTACGGCGACATCAGCCGTCCGTAAACTGCTTCAAAGATAGCGGGAAACGATGGATAGCAACTTCAGGGCACTGCTACTCGAAGAAGGCACCAGCGGCATCTGCGCCTCTATCCAACAGCTTGACGAGAGCCAGCTCCCCGATGGCGACGTCACTATCGCCGTGGAATATTCCAGCCTTAACTACAAAGACGGCATGATATTGCAGGGGCTTGGGCAGCTGGTGCGCCGCTATCCTCACGTGCCGGGCATCGACCTGGCTGGCCGGGTCATCGACAGCCAAAGTCCCGACTATCGGCCCGGCGATCGCGTCGTACTCACCGGCTGGCGCGTAGGCGAAACCCATTGGGGTGGCTACGCAGAACGGGCCCGGGTACGCAGTGAATGGCTGATTCCCCTCCCAGCGAGCCTCGACTGCCGTACGGCCATGAGTCTGGGGACCGCAGGAATTGCCGCCATGCTCGCAATTCTGGCGCTGGAGGATTATGGGTTGCGACCAGATGCTGGTGAGGTACTGGTAACCGGAGGTGCTGGCGGCGTGGGCTCCATTGCCATCGCCTGCCTCTCCGCCCTGGGCCATGCAGTGGTAGCGTCCAGCGGCCGACCCGAAGCGGAAAGCTATCTCAAAGGACTCGGGGCTGAACGGATTGTACCGCGTGCGGAGCTGACCCGGGCTCTGGAGCACCCGCTGGAAAGCGAACACTGGGCCGGCTGCGTGGATACCGTAGGGGGTGACACCCTGACCCGGGTGCTCGCCGAAACCGCGCCCCACGGGGCCGTTGCTGCCGTCGGTCTGGCAGGAGGTCAACATTTCAGCAGCAGCCTGTTTCCCTTCCTGCTACGCGGCATTGGCCTGCTGGGAATAGACAGCACTACCTGTCCACGGGCACGTCGTCTGCAGGCCTGGGAGCGACTGGCCCAGGATCTGCCCAGGGCCCGGTTGGATACGATCACCCGGGAGGTAAGCCTTGATGAATTGCCACAGCTGGCAAAGGCGATTCTGGCAGGCCAGGTGCGTGGCCGGGTAGTGGTCAATGTTGCAGGCTAACGCGCGGTTGCCCGGGGAGATGCCGCCCGATGCAACCGCAAATATAGCCGGATGTTAGACCGTGGCAGCAAAAAAAAGGGCTGGCGATAGCCGCCAGCCCCCCGATATTGCAGCGATGCGTGCAGTTGTTATCGTCCCAGCACATCCTTGCGAGTGGTTTCTGCAATGGCAGCAACCTCGGCGATCAGATCATCGGCCACGCCCATTTCCTTCAGGGTGTTACCCAGATTTTCTACCACCGCATCGAAATGGCTGTCATTGAGCCCACGCTCCAGCAGATGTGCATGCCCCTTGCGCATATCCATACCCGTATAGCCATTGGGACCACCGAAGGCCATAGTCAGAAAGGCCTTCTGCTTGCCTGACTGTTTGGTCATGTCGGTGTTGTCAAAAAAGTAATTGATGCGATCGTCCGCCAGCACCTTCGGATAAAACTTGTCTACCGCAGCGTCCACCGCGGCCTGACCACCAAGGCGCTCATACAGGGACAGATTGTTGTCTTCAGCCATTGCTACGCTCTCCATACATTTAATTAATCGGAATCGCCGCCTGGCTGCTGCGACGTGCGGCTTATTATATAGACAATATGCATGTTATAGGAACCCCAAGATTTCGGGGGTCTGCGCGCGGGCAGGCTAATCCCCCATTGAGTTCAGGGGAATTGAGGCCATAATACCAAGGAGTCTGTCGAACTTAGGGCTGCTCTGCTGCGGAAAAGCCATTTTGGCCATATTTCCCGGTCCTTTTCGTTTAATAGTCGGGCTATTGGCCTCAAACGACCGGGAAATCCGTCTCAAAATGGCTTCCCCTCACTACGAGCGCCTAAATCCGACAGACTCCAAAAGGCTGGAAATACAGGGTGTTTGGCAAAGCAATCACGGGATAGCGTGACAGCCGAAAATGATCGCGGGGGGCGAGCTTGGTGAAGGCGAATATAGAAAACGGGACAAAACAGCAGGTCAAGGGCATTGAAAGCGTTTATTACGACGGCTACTGGATTCGTTATTACGAACCGCCACAGGACACCCTGGCGGCGAAGAAACATCTCATCGATGCCCTGACCAAGCGCCTCTTTCACCATACCGAGCCCGGCATCAACACCCCGGGAGAAAAGCTCGATGAGGCACGCTCAGCCTACGAACAGGAAGAGGATGCAACCCGCAAGCGCGTAAATGGAGCCATGCTCGCCGGGGCCCTGTTCAACCGGGCTACCGACATCTTCACCATGGTGGTTGAGCTGGAGCAAAAAGGGGTACTCATCAGCCGTCAGAATGAACTGATGAGGCAATGCGGAGACTATTTTCAAGAGGCACTGGAACTCGGCAAGATGGTCCGCCATTACAGTGGCCACGAGGGTATTGACGAGCTCTGGGGGGAACCACTAAAGGCCTTTTTGCTACCGGTGGCCGATTTTTACGATAGCCGTTATCTGAAAATCGCCCAGGCCATGCGTGACATCGATCTGGTGATGAAACAACTGAAAAAAACGCTGTGCAAGGAGCCGGCATACACCACTCTCAAACCCCTTTTTCGCGAACTGGCACTAGAGGCCAAGACGGTTTGTGAAACCCTGCGTAAAGATCCGGTGATGTTCCAGTTATGGCCACGTTTCGTGGCCGCGGGAGAGGCAGTACTGGGCTTTGTACCCGAAACAACAGCGGGAAAGATCCCGCGGGCACGCAAAGACGCCGGGCTGCGGATAATCCAGGAGGCCAAGGCACTCATAGGTTATCTCGCCAGCGCCCGCGTCCCCATGGCAAAAAGTACTACCAAATTTGTGGCCCGCTGCGATGATTACCTGGAGCAGTATGGCAAGCCCGGAAACAATCATTCCGGTCGTGCCGCCTGAAGCATCGGAGCTTCGCTACTTAACCGTCCAGGTTTCGCCTGAATGCAACAGATTCCGCAGATCCCCGGCACCCCTTAACTCCATCGCCTGTTCCATTTGCTGCTCCAGCATGCCGTCATAAGTCGCTGATTCCACTGCCCGGAATACCCCTATCGGCAAGGGAAAATTCGGTCGTTCCATGCTGGCCAGGGCAAAGGCATAGGCCGGTGAATGGTGGTTTTCGTTGTGCACTGCGATATCCGCAGTAGAAATATCCGCACCATCCGCCAGGTCTATGACCGCGGGAACACCGGAGTCGATACGTATGCCCCGCCGCCGTCCCTCACTGCCGGTGACCAGCGGTTGACCATGTTGCAGTCTCAGCCCCGCATCGACACGCTGTTTTTTGTCCTCCAGTTCATCCCATTCTTTGTCATTGAATACCGGGCAATTCTGCAGGATTTCTATAAAGGAGGTGCCGCGGTGCTCCTGTGCGCGCCGGAATACATACTGCATATGCTCGGCATCCACATCCACGGTACGGGCCACAAAGGTAGCCGCCGCACCGAGGGCAAAGGAGAGTGGGTCAATGGGATGATCGATGGAGCCCAGCGGGGTGGATTTGGTCTTCATCCCCACCCGTGAGGTAGGCGAGTACTGGCCCTTGGTCAAGCCGTAGACACGATTGTTAAACAACAGGATATTGACGTCCACGTTGCGCCGGATGATATGCAGCAGATGGTTGCCGCCAATGGCAAGGCCATCACCATCACCGGTCACCACCCACACTGACAAATCCGGATTGCTGGCCTTGATACCGGTGGCAAAGGCGGGGGCGCGGCCATGGATGGTGTGAAAGCCATAGGTATCCATGTAATAGGGGAAGCGGCTGGAGCAGCCAATCCCGGACACAAAAACTACTTTCTCCGGGGACAAACCCAGCTCGGGCATAACTCGCTGGATGTTGGCCAGAATGGAGTAATCACCACAGCCCGGACACCAACGTACGGTCTGGTCACTGGTGAAATCCTTACGCGTTAACTGTGCGGCGGGAGTGGCCATCAGGAATCATCCTCCGAAGACAGAATTTCATCGATACGTTGGCGAATTTCGCCAACCTTGAAGGGTTTGCCCTGAGTCTTGCTCATCACCTCGGCGGGCACGAGGAACTCGGCCCGCAACAAGCGGGTCAAGTGGCCCAGGTTGATCTCCGGCACCAGGATACGGCGGAAATTCCCCAAAATTTCCCCCAGATTCGGGGGAAAGGGATTGATGTGGCGCAGATGGATACGCGAAACGTCCAGACCCTCTGCCCGGGCCGCCTCCACCGCCGTGGTACTCGCACCCCGGGTCCTACCCCAGCCCACCACCAGCAATTCACCCTGCTCATTGCCAACCACCTCGAGCGGCGGGATATCAGCAACTATGCCAGCCACCTTCTGGTCCCGCAGGTGCATCATGCGTTCATTGTTGTCCGGGTCGTAGGATACATTGCCGGTATTTTCTTCCGTGGAAAGGCCGCCAATACGATGCTCCAGACCCGGCGTACCGGGCACTGCCCAGGGTCGTGCCAGGGTTTTGGGATCACGGCGATAGGGTTGAAAACTTTCCGGTTCAGGCAGTGGTGGAATACTCACCCGCGGCAAAGATTCGATATCCGGAATTAACCACGGCTCAGTACCGTTTGCCAGGTAACTATCGGATAGCACCACCACCGGCGTCATGTATTTCACCGCCCAGCGGAAGGCCTCAAAAACAGTATGGAAACAATCTCCCGGGGACGAGGCAGCAAGCACCGGCATGGGGCTGTCTGAGTTACGCCCGTACAAGGCCATGGGAAGGTCCCCCTGTTCTACCTTGGTAGGCATGCCAGTGGAAGGCCCGCCACGCTGAATATCAAGGATAACCAGCGGCAGCTCGGCCATGACCGCGAGGTTGATCGCCTCCTGCTTGAGGGCCAAACCGGGACCACTGGTACAGGTGACGGCAAGACTCCCCGCAAAGGCAGCACCGATAGCGGCACTGCAGGCGGCAATCTCGTCTTCCGCCTGCATGGTCTTGATACCAAAGTGACCGTAACGCGCCACCTCGTGAAGAATATCGCTGGCCGGGGTAATGGGATAGGCACCGAGAAACACCTGGCGATCCATCTGTACCCCGGCGGCCACGATGCCCCAGGCAAAGGCCGCATTACCGGTAATGTTCCTATAGGTTCCCGATGGAATTTTTGCTGCCGGAACCTGGTAGGAGGTGGGGAGCAACTCCGTGGTCTCGCCGTAGGCATGTCCTGATTCCAGGGCACGCAGGTTGGCTTCCCGCACCTCACCCCGGAAGCGCCCTCGCAACCAGCGCTGGGTAGGGTCCAGATCACGGCCGTACATCCAGAACATGATGCCGAGAACAAAAAAGTTCTTGCAGCGGTCGATATCCCGGCTACCGAGATCGATGCCCTCCAGCGCCTTGCGGTTGAGTTGGGTGAGGGGAAGTTCCACTACGTTAAAACGGTCACGCAGCCCCGGCAGTGGACTTTCCTCGTACTCGGCCCGTGCCAGCGCCCTCTTCTTGAAGGCATCCTGGTTGACGATGAGGGTCCCGCCGGGGCGCAGATCCGCGATGTTGGTCTTCAGCGCCGCGGGGTTAAAGGCCACCAACACATCCGGCTGATCAGCCGGCGTGTGTACATTGCGTGAGGCAAAATGGATCTGAAAGCCGGAGACACCGGCCAGAGTACCGGCAGGGGCACGAATTTCTGCCGGATAATCCGGCAAGGTAGAGAGGTCGTTCCCGGCGAGCATGGTCGACTCGCTAAACTTCCCTCCCGTTACCTGCATACCGTCGCCGGAATCTCCGGTAAAACGGATGGCAATTTCTTCAAGCTCAACAACCTGCTTTTTCGCCATGGTTGGCATGCTCCCCCTGTTAAAGGAAGCTCTGATCTATTCGTGAACTCGTAATCTTGCGCCCAAAATTCCCATCTTTATCGTTGCTGCTCTTCGCAATAGAGTGGCTATTACGTGCGAGCAGCGCCTCAAAGCTGAACATTTTGAATCACAATCTACTTCGCCCAGAATAAATCAGAGCTTCCTGATTTTCGGTGTGCCTGCAGGATGACGATTTCCGGCTGTCCGGAACTGTGACCGTCCACCCACCGTGCGCCTGACCACGCCTTATACTCCCTACAGTTACACGATGGAAGCCCCAGTAAACAAAGCTCCCGTCGATGACGCCGGTAACAGCCACAAAACAAAGCCCGGGATGGACGGTCCAAAGGACTATGAAAGATATCTTGCTCCTGCCATACAGCACCGTCATGGGCGCGCTATTTGCGCTAAAATTGCGCTATGTCTAACTTGCCCGAACATATTCATGGGGACGGCCTCGCGGTAGAAGAGGCAAAGCCAAAACTCAAGCGCCCGCCCCTTTACAAGGTCATCCTGCTGAATGATGACTACACACCCATGGAATTTGTGGTGCACATCCTGGAGCATTTCTTTGCTGTGCCCAGCGAACAGGCGGTACGCATCATGCTCCAGGTCCATACCGAGGGAAAAGGCGTCTGCGGAACCTACACCCGTGAGATTGCCGAGACCAAGGTTTCCCAGGTCAACCAGTGCGCACGCGAGAACGAACACCCGCTGCTGTGCACCATGGAATATGCTTAGGAGCCTGTCGGATGCCTGGAATGCTAAGCAACGAGCTGGAGATCACCCTTAACGCGGCCTTCCGCAGCGCCCGCGACAGGCGCCACGAGTACATGACCGTGGAACACCTGCTGCTGGCGCTGCTGGACAATCCGGAGGCCATCGAGGTCCTGCACGCCTGCGGTCTTCAGTTGAAGGATCTGCGTGACGAGGTCAGCCGCCATCTGGACGAAAACACCCCTGTGCTGGCCGCGGAGGACGAGCGCGAAACCCAGCCAACACTTGGCTTCCAGCGGGTCCTGCAACGCTCGGTCCTGCACGTCCAGTCGGCGGGCAAGAAGGAGGTCACCGGGGCCAATGTGCTGGTGGCCATTTTTAGCGAGCGCGAGACCGCCGCGGTTTATTTTCTCAACAAGCGTGATGTCACCCGACTGGATATCGTCAATCATATCTCGCACGGCATCTCGAAGATTCAGGATGATGAACTGGGTCGCTTCTCCTCTGAAACAGGCGCGGAAACGGCGGAGGGAGAGGAATCCGGGAGAGCGCTGGATGCCTATGCCAGCAACCTGAATGAACAGGCCCGGGAAGGCAAGATCGATCCCCTCATCGGGCGCCAAAAGGAGATTGACAGAACCATTCAGGTACTGTGTCGACGCCGCAAAAACAATCCCCTGTATGTAGGGGAAGCCGGGGTGGGAAAGACCGCCATTGCCGAGGGTCTGGCCAAGATGATCGTGGACCAGGAAGTACCAGAGGTGCTGGCTGAAAGCACCATCTACTGCCTCGATCTTGGCGCCCTGCTCGCCGGCACCAAGTATCGGGGCGATTTTGAAAAACGCTTCAAGGCGATACTTGCGGAGCTGGGTGAGGAACCCAACGCAGTACTCTTCATCGACGAAATCCATACCATTATCGGTGCCGGTGCGGCCTCCGGCGGGGTGATGGATGCCTCCAATCTGCTGAAGCCCATACTCGGCTCGGGGGAACTGCGCTGCATCGGATCCACCACCTATCAGGAATATCGTGGGGTCTTCGAGAAGGATCGGGCGCTGGCGCGACGCTTTCAGAAAATCGACATCGCCGAACCGAGTGTTGATGAAACCACCCAGATTCTCCTGGGCCTGAAGTCCCGCTTCGAGGAACATCACCAGCTGCGCTTCTCCCGCAAAGCCATGCGGGTAGCCGCGGAACTGGCGGAACGCTACATCAACGACCGCCACCTGCCGGACAAGGCTATCGATGTCATCGACGAGGCGGGCGCCTCACAGCAGCTACTACCCGCCTCGCGGCGCAAAAAGCTTCTCGGGGTAGCGGATATCGAGGCCGTGGTAGCACGCATGGCACGCATCCCGCCAAAGACTGTTTCCTCCAACGACAGAGACGTGCTGCGCCGGCTTGGCCGCGATCTCAGATTGGTGGTCTTTGGTCAGGATCCCGCCATTAAAATGCTTGAAAGTGCTATTCAGATGGCCCGCTCCGGGCTACGCGAGGTGGAAAAACCCATTGGCTGTTATCTTTTTGCCGGCCCCACCGGGGTAGGGAAAACCGAGGTAACCCGTCAATTGGCACAGATCATGGGCATTGCCCTGATACGCTTCGACATGTCGGAATACATGGAGCGGCACACGGTCTCGCGCCTGATTGGTGCCCCGCCCGGCTATGTGGGTTATGACCAGGGCGGCCTGCTTACCGAGGCGATTAACAAGGAACCACACGCGGTGCTGCTGCTCGATGAAGTGGAAAAAGCACACCCGGATGTCTTCAACCTGCTGCTACAGGTCATGGACCACGGTACGTTGACTGACAACAATGGCCGCAAGGCAGATTTTCGTAACGTCATCCTGGTGATGACCACCAATGCCGGGGCCCATGAAATGGGGCGGGCCTCCATGGGCTTCACCCAACAGGATCACTCTGGTGACAATCTGGCCGCCATCGAGCGGCTGTTTACACCAGAATTTCGCAACCGCCTGGACGCGGTGGTGCCCTTCCAATCCCTGTCACCGGAAAATATTGGTCATGTGGTGGAAAAATTCATCATGGAGCTGGAAAGCCAGCTGGCCGATCGCCACGTGACCATCGAGCTCGACGATGATGCGCGCCAGTGGCTGGCCGCTCGCGGCTTCGATCCCACCATGGGGGCACGTCCCATGGCACGCACCATCCAGGAACACGTCAAGCGGCGCCTTGCGGAGGAGTTACTGTTTGGAAAACTGGAGCGCGGCGGGCACGTCCGCATCAGCGTTAGTGAGGACGAACTCCAATTTAGCTACGAGATTGAAAAAAGTGAGGCGAAAGCCGATGTTGAATAAGCTGCTTGGTGTCCTGATCCTGGCCTTTGGCATCCAAAACGCCATCGCCCAGCCTATAAACGCGGCAACCGGCCCGGATCCCTGGGGCCCTCCGGGCTACGCCCCTCGACAGCCCGCCCCGGATGAGGTGATCCGTGGAGGCATCGACCGCCTGACCCGCTTCCTCGCCACCCCGGCGGGCACAAACGACGACCACATCAGGGCCTTCATTGAAAGCGAGATCGCCCCACACTTTGACTTTTCAGCTATGGGAAAGTGGGCGGCAGGCCCCTACTACCGCCGTCTTAACGCGAAGCAGCAGCAACGTCTTTATGCAACCTTGAGAGAAATGTTTCTGACGGCGCTGGCACGCAATCTCGGCACTTATGCTCGCCCCTTGCCACGCATCGACGTCTACCCCACCAGCCGCGGGCGCTGGGCCGAGGAGGCCGTGGTCCGGGCCCGGGTTTCAACCCCCGATGGCTATCCGCCGGTACGCCTGGATTTTCGTATGTATCAGACCCCTGCAGGCTGGAAGGTCTTCGATGTCGCCGCCAATGCCAGCAGTGCGGTGGCCTATTACCGCAACTATTTCAATCAGATGCTGCAACGCCACGGTCCCCAGGCACTATTGCGTTGAACGCGTCTGACCCACTGACCCCACAGGAAGCTGCATTGGAAAATAACCAACTCGACACATTGTGCCCGCTCGACGCCGTATCCCCGGTGGATGGACGCTATGGCAGACAGACCAAGGACTTACGCGCCATTTTTAGCGAATACGGCCTCATTCGCTTTCGGGTATTGGTGGAAATTGAGTGGCTGCGCAAACTGGCAAGCAGCCCGGAAATTTCTGAAGTGCCTGCTTTCAATGCCGAAGCAGAGACCCTGCTGTCGCGGTTGTGTGAGAACTTTGAACTGGCGGATGCCGAGCGGGTGAAGGAAATTGAGGCCACCACCAATCATGACGTCAAGGCGGTGGAATATTTCCTCAAAGAGCAAAGCGCCGGGAATGCCCAGCTACGTACGGCGAGCGAATTCTTTCACTTCGCCTGCACTTCCGAGGACATCAATAATCTCGCCCATGCGCTCATGCTAAACAGTGGGCGGGGTAGCGTGTTGTTGCCACGGATGGATGAAATCATCGATAGCGTGCGCACCCTTGGCAAGACCCATGCCGCGCTGCCCATGCTGGCCCGCACCCACGGACAACCCGCCTCCCCTACCACCCTGGGCAAGGAACTGGCCAACGTGGCGGCGCGCCTGGAGCGCCAGCGGGAAAGCTTTGCCCGGGTTTCTCTGCAGGGCAAAATGAATGGCGCCGTGGGAAATTTCAATGCCCACATGGCGGCCTATCCGGAGGTAGACTGGCCGGCGCTGAGCAAGGCGTTCGTCACCGATCTTGGCCTCGCCTGGAATCCCTACACCACCCAGATCGAGCCCCATGATTACATGGCAGAGCTTTTTGACGCCCTCAGCCGCTTCAACACCATAGTCATCGATCTGTGCCGCGATATCTGGGGCTATATTTCGCTGGGTTATTTCAAACAACGCACCATTGCCGGTGAGGTGGGCTCTTCCACCATGCCTCACAAGGTCAACCCCATCGACTTTGAAAATGCCGAGGGTAATCTTGGTATGGCCAATGCGCTCCTTGGACATCTGGCGACCAAACTGCCCATCTCCCGCTGGCAGCGCGACCTCACGGATTCCACGGTACTGCGTAATATGGGGGTAGGCTTCGCCTACTCCACCATCGCCTACGCATCCTGCCTGCGCGGCCTCGGCAAACTGGAGGTCAATGAGGCCCGCATAGCGGCGGACCTGGAGCATAGCTGGGAGGTATTGGCGGAACCCATACAAACCGTCATGCGCCGTCACGGCATCGAAGCACCCTACGAAAAACTCAAAGAACTGACGCGGGGGCGACAAATCGACCAGAACACGCTTCGCGATTTTATCAGTGGTCTGGAGATCCCGGAGGAGGCGCGACGCCAACTGCTGGCCATGAGCCCCGCGGATTACACCGGCAATGCGGCTGAAATGGCACGCAAAATCTGACCCGGCACGAGGAATACCATGCCACAACCATCCCGGATCGACTTTGAGAAACTGGCTGCCAGCCAGGACGGGAAAGTACTGGAGGTGGATAGCAGCAAGGAACATCGTCTGGCCACCCTGGCCATGCTCCGCCATAGCCGCCGTACCGTGCTCATCACCAGCCGGGATCTTGACCCGCCCATCTATGATGATGGCGAAATATGCACCGCCATCAAGAACTTCATCATCGCCAACCCACGGGCCAGGGTGCGTATCCTGCTGCAAAATTCCAGCGGCCTGTTCCAGCGTGAACACCGCCTGGTACTGCTGGCACAGCAACTCAGCAGTTTTATAGCAATTCGTCTGCCAAGAGCGGAAAACGCCAACTATAACCACGCCTGGTTCCTGGCCGACGAGCGCGGCCTGATCTATCGCAAGTTGGCGGACCGCTATGAAGGCACGGTCTGCTTCAACGATCCGGGTCAAGGCGGAGATCTGGCCCGCAGCTTTGATTTTATCTGGGAAACGGCGGAACCCCACCCCGGGCTACGCCGCTTGCATATCTGAGACGGCCCGATGCGTTCGCACGGAAAAATCCTGTTTTTCTCACTGCTGCTACTGGCAATCAGCAGCCAGGCCGCTGGACCATTGATAACCGAGGTGATTCCACTCCACTATCGCAGTGCCGAGGAACTGTTGCCCATCCTGCGCCCGCTGGTTCCACGGCCGGGCACAGTCACGGGGATGCGCTACCAACTCATCGTACGTGGCACCGCCAAGGATCTTGAGGAGCTGCGCCGCGTGCTCTCCCGCCTGGACCGCGCACCAAGACAATTGCTTATCAAGGTACGGCGCGGCAGCGGGAGTAGTCTCAATCGCGATAGCACCGAGGCCTTTGGTCGGGCAGGTGGGAAAATTCATCTGGAAACGGGGCGGCGCAGCACCCCGGGGGGCGGCCTGATACTGCGCTCGGGTGATGACAAACATGATGCCGGGGTACGCATCCGTCGTACCCGCGGCCACAGCGATGAATCCTCCGTACAACAGATTCGGGTTCTGGACGGCCATGAGGCCTTCATCCGGAGCGGACAATCCGTACCCCTGGGACAGCGGCAGGTAACTATTTCTGGCCATGGCACCACTGTCCACGACACCGTCCAGTACAAGGATGTCACCACCGGCTTTTATGTCATTCCCCGACTTAACGGTGACCGCGTGATACTGAACATCTCCCCACGCAGTGCTCGCCTGAGTCGCCGTGGCGGTGGTGCCATCGACATCCAGCAAGCTCAAACCACACTATCGGGCCGCCTGGGTGAGTGGATATCGATAGCCGGCAGCTCGCGCCGTTCCAGCGATACCGAAAGCGGAATCACCCACGCCACTACTGCCCGCGGTGATGAAAGCAAGCAGATATGGCTTAAGGTGGAGGAAATTGTTGGCCGATGAAAGCAGGTATCCGCTGCCATGGTTTATGACGGTGTAGGGCGGACCATGTCCGCCGGCTATCCCTGTCCACCGTTACCGAGGCGGACACGGTCCGCCCTACGAGCTGGTTCCACATCGGTAGGAACTATTGGTTTAGCTTAAGAATTCAGGCGCTGAAGACCTTCAGCAGGGATGACAACTCGGGGATATCGCTATCACAGAAAGGCGCCCGCAGGCGTCTCCAGCCCGCATCCTGACGGCTCTCGGCCACTAGCGCCTTGAGGACGGGAATCAGCGGATTCGCCTCAATGGCCCGGCGCACGCGCGTCACGGCCTGTTGGCGTTCAGGAGCATCCGGATCACCGTCCAGCCAGGCATCGTAAAGCTGCCGGATGGCCCCGGCACACACATTTGCATTGGCAGTAATACAACCAGCGCCCCCCTGTTCCAGCATTGGCAGCAACAAGCTTTCGGTCCCCGGGAAAATAGCGAGTTCGGGAAAGTGGCGGATGTATTCCAGCGTATGGGCAGCGTCTCCCGAGCTGTCCTTAATCCCGGCGATAATTTCGGGAAAGGTGGTTTGCAGGCGGGATACCACTGTCAACGGGATCGGCACTCCGGAGAGTTTCGGGAAGTGGTAGAGATAGAGGCGTAGATCCGGGTGTGCCAGGCCCTCAATCAGATCGGCATACACCCGAAACAACCCCGGGTCACTAATCCCCTTGTAGTAAAAGGGAGGCACCACCAGGATCCGCGGGCACCCGTTGGCAAGCGCGTGGCGGGCCAATTCCAGGGTGTCAGGCCAGGCACAACACCCTACACCCACCATCAGACGCTCGGGCGGCAAACCTCCGGCGAGGACCTGCTCCAGCAACACCTTGCGCTCTCGCACACTAAATGACGGCGCCTCGCCGGTACTACCCCAGAGCAGCAATCCGTGACATCCCTCGGCAAGAAGATTTTGCCCATGAACAATGAGGCGTGAGGCATCCGCTGCAAGTTCATGATCCAGCGGGCTCAAAACAGGCGCCCAGATGCCGTGCTCCGGGAAGTGTCTGGCAAGCTGCCCGCGGTCCTCCGACCCCATAAGTCTGGCTCCTGTTTCGACTTCTATCTGCTACTATAACCGCCTCGCAACAGATTGCCCCTCCGGATATCTTTTGGGTTCTCTATTCCCGTAAAGCAAGCGGCATTACTGCCGCTACACAGTTGTATTCCCGAATCATTCCAGTCGTTTAGCGGAGTTCCCAAGGCATATGTGGTATCAGGGCTTATTACAACCCACGTTATGGCAGGCGACCCTCATCGTACTGCTGCTCACTCACTTAACCATACTTAGCGTCACCATTTACCTGCACCGCCACTCGGCGCACCGCGCCCTCGACCTGCATCCGGCGCTGGCGCATATTTTCCGTTTTTGGCTGTGGCTGACCACAGGCATGACCACCCGCGGCTGGACCGCCATTCATCGCAAGCACCACGCCCATTGCGAAACCCCCGAAGATCCACACAGCCCGGTAATTGAAGGACTGGGCAAAGTCCTGTGGGAAGGAGTTGAGCTCTATCGTGCCGCGGACACCGGGGAAAACCATGACCGCTACGGCAAGGGCACGCCGGACGACTGGCTGGAACGATGGGTCTATCACCGCTATCCCACCGTTGGACTGGCGATCCTGCTGGTCATCGATCTGCTGCTCTTTGGTCTTATCGGTCTCAGCATCTGGGCCATCCAGATGCTCTGGATACCACTCTTCGCGGCCGGCGTGATCAACGGCCTGGGGCACCACATCGGCTACCGCAATTTTGAAACGCCGGATGCCTCCACCAACCTGCTGCCATGGGGACTCCTGATTGGCGGCGAGGAACTGCACAACAATCATCACACTTACCCGAGTTCCGCCAAACTCTCGGTACAGTGGTGGGAATTTGATCTTGGGTGGTGCTGGATCCGGCTGTTTGAGATTCTGGGATTGGCGCGGATAAAGCGCACCACACCGGTATTACGTCAGGTGCCGGGAAAATCAGAGATCGACTGGGACACGGTAGCCGCGATCATCGACAATCGCTTTCAACTCATGGCCCGTTTCGGAAGGAAGGTTATTGCTCCTCTGGTCGAACAGGAGCAGGCATCGGCTGATGCTTCGAGGAAGGCCCTGTATCAGCGGGCAAAGGCCGTACTCTGTCGGGAACAGAGCCTGATGGATACAGCTACACGAGAGCGAATCCAGCATCTGCTTGAGCACAGCCAGGTACTCAAGACCGTCTATCAGACACGGCTCGATCTGCAGCAGCTTTGGCTGGACCATGGCGCCAGTAAGGAAGAATTGCTGGAAGCCCTGAAACGGTGGTGTAAAGAAGCAGAGGAAAGCGGAATACAGGTGTTACAGGAATTTTCTGCGCAACTGCGTGCCTGCAGCAGTATTCATCCCGCGGGTATCGCGATTCGCGCCTAAAAAAAGCGGACATGGCTCGCCCTACCGATCCACGCGTAGGGCGAGCCATGTCCGCCGTTCTCTCTTAAGCTAAATCCAGGCCCTTCAGGTAGGCACGGAATTCATCCTTCACTTCCGCATGTTCCAAGCCATATTCCACCGCCGCCTCCAGATAGCCCAGCTTGTTACCGCAATCGTAACGGCGACCATGAAAACGCCATGACAACACCCTTTCCTCGGCAAGTAGCGCGGCGATACCATCGGTAAGCTGGATCTCTCCGCCGGCGCCTTTCCCGGTAGTCGCCAACAGCTCCATGATGCGCGGCGTGAGCACATAGCGTCCCACCACCCCCAGAGTAGAGGGCGCCACCGCCGGTGCGGGCTTTTCCACGATGGCGTCGATGCAACTGGTGCGTTCATCAATGGGGGAAATGTCGACGATGCCGTACTTATCGGTATCGGCACGATTGATCTCCTCCACTGCAATGACACTGGACTGCTCACGCTCGAAGATCTCGACCATTTGCGAAAGACAGCCCTGCTTGCCTCCATTGATCAGATCGTCGGCAAGAATCACGGCAAAGGGCTCGTCGCCCACCACCGGACGCGCACAAAGCACCGCATGACCGAGGCCCAACGGCTCAGCCTGACGGATGTAGATACAATTAATGCCTGCAGGCAGAGTATCCCGGGCCTGCGCCAATAGCGCGTGCTTGCCGCCCTGCTCCAGCTCACTTTCCAGCTCGTAAGCCTTGTCGAAATGGTCCTCGATAGAACGCTTGGTACGGCCAGTAACGAAGATAAGATCGGTAATCCCGGCCGCCACCGCCTCTTCCGCGGCATACTGAATCAGTGGCTTATCCACCACTGGCAGCATTTCCTTGGGACTCGCCTTGGTAGCCGGCAAAAAGCGGGTACCCAGACCGGCAACAGGAAATACCGCCTTACGTACGCGAGCGCTCATCGCCGCACCTGCTCAAGTGGCACCACGTTGGATTTATCATCCTCCGGGCTACGGGAAAATTCCGGCACTAACTTGCTTAATAACATATCGAGTTCCTTGTCATTTTCGCCCTCAGCGATCTCAATCATCCGCGTGATGTCATCCAGGCAACGGTCCCAGTGGCGCTCCCGACAACGAGCAAGTAACAGCTTGTCCCGTCCCGTGGCCGTCAAGCCCTCCTGTTCATGGAACAACTCCTCAAACATTTTCTCGCCAGGACGCAGACCGGTATAAATAATCTCTATCTCTTCGCCCAGGATCTTTCCAGACAGCGCAATCATCTGCTCCGCCAGATAACTGATACGAATGGGCTCGCCCATGTCGAGTACAAAGATCTCACCGCCCTTACCCACCACCGATGCTTCCATGATCAGCTGGCAGGCCTCGGGAATGGTCATGAAATAGCGGGTGACCTCCGGGTGGGTAACTGTCACCGGGCCACCAGCGGCAATCTGCCGGCGAAATAGCGGCACCACACTGCCCGCGGAATCCAGTACATTGCCAAAACGCACGGTGACGAAATGGGTGGTTGCCCCCTGACTGCTTTTTCCCTGACAGAAAAGCTCTGCCACCCGTTTGCTCGCCCCCATCACATTGGTGGGGTTCACCGCCTTGTCAGTAGAAATGAGGAGAAAAGTGCTCACGCCGTGGCGTATCGCGGCTTCGGCAAGATTGCGAGTACCCCGAACATTGTTGCGTACCGCCTGGCGCAGACGGGTTTCGAGCATGGGCACATGCTTATAAGCCGCAGCATGGAAAACGAAGTCTGGTTTGTGGGTCGCCAGCACACGCTCGATGCCTACCGCATCGCCCACATCACAGAGACAAACGCGTAACGCCTGCTCGGGAAAGCGTTCCTGTAACTCCCCCTCGATGCGATAGAGGTTGTATTCGCTATTATCCAACACCACAAGAATGGCGGGGTTTATTTCAGCAATTTGTCGGCAGAGCTCAGAGCCGATGGAACCCCCACCACCACTTACCAGCACCACCTTGCCCGAGATACCAGCACGGATGCCATCCCAGTCCAGCGCAACAGGTGCGCGCCCGAGCAAGTCTTCAATAGAAACCTCGCGCAGTTCCTTTATTGCTGCCCGCCCAGAGACCAGATCCTGCATCCGCGGCAAGGTGCGAAAAGGTACACCCGATTTTTCACACAGCCCCACGAGGCGACGCATTTGTCGTGAATTGGCGGTAGGCACGGCAATCAGAATGAGATCGATATTCATCTGCTTCACCAGCCGCGGAATACGCCCACACCGCCCGGCAACACGCACACCGTGGATCTCCTGCCCTGATTTCTCCCGATCATCATCCACAAAGGCGACCGCTGAATAACCATGATCGCGATCCCGCAGCAGGTCCCGCACCAGCATTTCACCGGCATGGCCCGCCCCCACAATCAATACCTTGTGCTCAGCCAATTGATAAAGGTGGTGCTCCTTCATCCAGCGATAGATAAGCCGCGGACCGCCAAGGAAAATACCCAATAACAGCGCATAAATGGGAAATACCGAGCGTGGAATCCCCTCCATACGGGTCAATACAAAAAGGGTCACGGCCGAGAGAGAAATACCCACCACTACGGCCTTGAGGATACGCAGGAGATCGGGCACCGAGGCGAAGCGCCATACCCCGCGATAGAGGCCAAAACGCCAGGATGTGAGCCCTTGAACCAGAATCACCACCGGCAGCGCACCAAGCGCGGGCTGAAGTACTTCTTCAGGAATAGAATCGAGATTAAAACGCAGCCAGTAGGCCCCTATCCACGCCACTGGAACCATCAGGAGATCGTGAGAAAAGGCAGCCCACCTACTTCTAAAATGATTGATAATACTCACGTTATTTCCGTATTCCAGACATTAATGGCCTTGATATGATGGCCCATAATGAGGATAAAAATGTATGCGATAGCCCAGCCTGACAGAAGCAACCATTGGCATTCCAGGAGGCATAAATGCGCCACGATCGTGGGGCCGGCACAGGCAAGCATCAGGCTATACTCCAGCATAATAACCCGGCGGTGGCTCGGTAATCATGCGCCAAATGGATATCACTTCACGTACTATTCGTAGTGACTCCACATCCTCAATACATGAACGATTCTTCGTTCTTCATCAAGACGGTAGACAAGTCGGTGCTGAATATTAATGCGGCGAGAATAATAACCTCGCAGGTTCCCAACTAATTTTTCGAATCTAGGAGGCGCAGCTAAGGGATCAGTTTGAAGCAATTCCAACAACTTGACTGCCTGCTTTTTTAGGCCCGCACCGGATAGATTTTTAGCGTCTTTTACCGCTTGGCGGGATAAAATAAGTTGCCATGTCAGAGACATTAGCGCTGCATGCCCGTTTCACCAATCCAGTTCACGTAGCGGTGTACCCTTCTCAATTGGCTCTTTCGCAGCCCTGTGGATACTTTCAACCAGGCCTGAAACCTGATTCAGATAAATGGTCTCTTCAATTGCATGCCAATCCTCGGCACTCAACACAACAAAGTCTTCTCCAGATCGTCGTGTGACGTGAAGAACATCATGACTTTCAATTACTTGATCAACATTTTTCTTCAAGTGCTGGCGAAAATAATTTGCCGTAACTTCGTTCATTGTGGGATAACCCCATTTTTCAGTACTGGGTTGCCGTACAGCTTAGCGAGCAACCCAAGCTCATGCAACCAAAAGACAGCAAAAATGTTCCGGCGATTTTTATCATCTCAAATCAGAAAATATCCTCCAGGTACCAGCCTGCATTTACCGCCATTTTCACCAGCTCCACGATGCATTAGGCAATCGCTGGAAACTGTGATTTTGGACTGTCTTCCTTGACGGGGAAGCTTAGGCCCTGAAGTAAATGAGAACATAAGACTCCGATTCTGTACTACTTCCGCCAAACGGTATGATTCACGTAGTCGATGTAACTCAGAATGATCCGCACCACCTTTCTGGAAACCGCTCCGGCCTCGTAGTCCGGGGCGATGCTGAAAGGTCTTCCGGCGCTCTCCGCGTGGTCCACCACCAATTGCACTGCTTGCAGTACCCGCTCAGGGACCAGCCCACTCATTACCAGTGTACCTACATCCATACCCTCGGGGCGTTCATGTGCCTCGCGCAGGGTCACCGCCGGAAAGTTGAGCAGGGAAGCCTCTTCGGTAATCGTCCCGCTGTCTGAAAGTACGCAAAAAGCATTTTCTTGCAGGTGAATATAGTCAAAAAAACCAAGTGGCTTAAGGAAACGTATACGGGAATTCACCGAACGTGTGGAGGCAGCCTCCAGACGCTTGCGGGTACGGGGATGCGTGGAGAAGATGACTTCACGGTCAAAACGTTCAATCAGGGCTTCCACAGATTCCAGCAGACATTCCAGACGCGTCTCATCGTCCACATTTTCCTCACGGTGAGCACTTAGGACGAAATAACTGCCGGGTTCCAGCCCAAGATGCTCAAGCACATCCGAGGCCGCAATCTGTTTTGCATGGTGCCCAAGCACTTCTTCCATGCTTGAGCCGCATTTCATAATTGTTTCCGGCCGGATGCCCTCCTGCAGCAGATAACGGCGCGCATGCTCGGTGATGGTCAGATTAATATCGCTGATATGGTCAATAATGCGACGATTAATCTCCTCGGGAACACGATCATCAAAGCAGCGATTTCCTGCCTCCATATGAAAAACGGGAATCTGCCGGCGCTTGGCAGCAATAGCCGCCAGACAACTATTGGTGTCCCCGTAAAATAGCACTGCATCCGGGGATTCCTGCTCGAACACCTCGTCGGCTGCAATAATGACCTTGCCGATGGTTTCCGCGGCAGTCGCTCCCGCCGCCTGCAAAAAGTGATCCGGACGACGAATCTCCAGATCACGGAAGAACACATCGTTCAACTCAAAATCATAATTCTGTCCGGTATGGACAAGCACATGCTCGACATGACGATCGAGTTCTGCGATAACCCGGCTGAGCTTGATTAATTCGGGCCGGGTACCAACAATAGTCATCACCTTGATGCGATTTTGTATCTCCACCATGGGTTTTCCTTCTAGCGCAATAATTCGCCACCCTCGACCCGTGCGGCGACCCCAACCATGAGATCGTGGCCTTCGAGCAGGGCTCGAGTAGCCTCGAGATCAAGAACCCGATCTTCGGAACTGAACTCCTTTTCCAGAATATTCTGTTCCCCTATTTCGTTATTACGCAGTTCCGGAAGCATGGGCAAAATGGAGAAATATTCTCCCCTCTCCACGGTATGGTGGCGCTCCTCATCGGACACCATGATCTCGTGCATCTTTTCGCCAGGCCGGATTCCCGTTATTTCAATCTCCACATCCCGATTACCAATCAGAGCCTTTGCGATATTAAGTACCGTGGCTGAAGGCGCACGAGGAACATAGGTTTCGCCCGATTGGCCGCTTCTGATTGCCTCAAAAACCGTATCCACGGCCTCATTCAAACTCAACAGGAAACGGGTCATATCGGGAACGGTTACCGTTACCGGGCCACCATTGCAGATCTGCTCGTGAAACAGGGGAATCACCGACCCCCGTGAAGCTAATACATTGCCATAGCGCACGCATAGGAAACGCGTATCCGGCACGAGCACGTTGGCTGAGGTAAAGATTCGCTCCTGCAAGGCCTTGGTCATGCCCATCACATTGACCGGCTTGCAGGCCTTGTCGGTACTCACACCAATCACAGTTTCCACAGAATACCCATGCTCACGAATTGAACGGACGATATTCTCGGCCCCCATACAATTGGTAAGCACCGCCTGCGCAGGGAAATACTCACAGGTCGGCACCTGCTTAAGTGCTGCAGCATTGATGACAATATCCGAATCCCGTGCCGCGCTGCACACATCCGCATAATCACGTACATCGCCGATACGAAATTCCAGTGCATGCTGAAAATTGCGGTAGATCACCTCATCCGTGGTGACCGTCTGATGCAAATAGGCAAGCCGCATATCGTGCTGTTTGCCCTCATCACGCGAAAGAATGATGACCTTTTTTGGTGTGCCCAGCTCTCCGGAAAGAAGGCGTCGAACCAACACCTTGCCCAGAGAACCGGTACCGCCAGTTACAAGAATTGTCTTGTTTTGAAAAATCATTGCTGTTGTTCTCGCCTCGCCATGATCAACTCCGCCAGCTCGTCCAGCATCTTGTCCCAGCCGGGGGCACGATAGCCGGTGGCCGCGGCAAACCGATCGGCCACCAGACTCCGGTCACAGACAAATGAGTCATCCGGCTGTATATCGATATCATCGCGCCCCAATCGCGTCGACAATTCGCACAACAGAGTGTATTTGTCGATGGGTTGGGACGCGACCTGAAAAACACCGGACAGTTCCTGGTGCTGGAGAAGAATTCGTTCGATAACCCGGGCCATCTCCATGGTAGTTAAGCCCGTATAAATTGCCTTCCGATATCCCTTTATGGCACCTCTCTGGGCCAGAAACCACTCAATAAGACTGCCCTTTCGGTTGAGTTCCAGACCGATTATCGAGGTACGCAGGGTCACGCAGTGAGTATCACTCACCTCACCCAGATACTTGGTACGCCCATAGAAATCCTGTGCATCGGACGGGTCGTCTTCTGTATAGCCCCCGCGATCCCCGGAAAAAACGCAGTCAGTGCTCATATGAATCAGGCGTGCTCCGGCAGCAGCGCAGATGTTACTGAGCTTATGGGGAAAAACAGCATTCAGCTCAAGGCTCGGCAGGGCGAGTTTAGCCTCATCCCGCTGCTTGATGAGACCGATGGCATTAATGACTGCCTCTGGCCTGAACTGCGCGAACATGGAGGCCAGGTCCTCTTCATGTCGTACATCGATCCCAGCAAAGATATGCTCCGCCTCAAACAGACCATGTTGCAAGTAGGGCTCTACACCCCGCCGCAGCGTCACTCGCGTCTCGTGGCAGCTTCCAAAATGCTGCCAAAGTTGATGACCGAGCATGCCGTCCCCGCCAAGGATCAGTATGCGCATAACTGCATCTCCTTAAGAATACTCACTCGCGCGCACAATCGTTCATGGCCAAATTGTCTCCTTAGTTTATTCACCGAGTGAAGCCAGTTCCCCTGTACCCCTTTTTTTCGCAAACACTCTTCCCACTAGATAGATAAGCAAGATATTTAGCGCAAGGGTCCCAAATAATAGATAACTCCGCCCCGGAACATACCCAAAATGGACAAACCTATACGCTACTACCAGAGCCATGAGAGAACACAAGATCACATTGCCTCCACCCCATTTATACACTGCGGCTTCAATTGTTGCGCCCAAGATGCCCAGCGCCAACATACCGAGAAAAACGAGTCCGTATGAGCCCGGATAAAAAAGGAACCCCACTACTCCCGGTAGCGAAATGAAGTGCCGATTGGACATATCTTGCCGCGAATACGAGGATTTTGAAATTTTACGATCATACAAACTGGTACCACGGTCGGAATACTTCTCTCGCCACCCCTCCTCCCACAAATCCCAACCCAATTGGGGATAGCTCGACACAGCCATTACACCCTCCATACCAACCCATCGATCCATAATGAGGATTATAAGTTTTGAACCCACATTCCCCACCTTTTCCGTGCTCACCTGCAGCGGTTGCAAACATTGGGAATTCCCCGAATTCTGCCCATAGCATTCGATTCTCATCTGGTTGACCAGAAAAATAGAGGCCGCGAACAACAGCAGCAGCGTGACCAGCGTCATCACCACGGTTCGGAGACGCCATGAAATATGGTACGCCCGTGCCGCTATATAACAGCCTATTAACAAGGCACTTGCATTGAGAATCATGCCTCGGCTCAGCATTGAAACATTAGACAGGAATGTCTCTGACAGCATGAGAAGAAACAACAAATATGGAATCTTTTCACGGAGCTGTAGCTCGAAGTGCAACAACACTGCAGAAATCGACGCAGCACCGAAAAGCAGAAGCCACGTGTAAACTCCCCCGAGCCCATAGGGGAGCAAGGTTCGTGGAACTGTGCCTCGTTGATATATACCGAGGTATGCATTCGTAAGCGTCACTCCAAGGACTAAAATACAAAAACCAAACCAGACTGTATTTCTATGTTCGTCGTAAAGCTCTCGAACACCCCCAAGAGAGCTCAACTTGAGTGTCTCCATAGATTGGAATAGGAAATGCCCCCGAATCAGCCGTGCAATCAACAGGCCTGAAATTGCACATGACGTGACTAAAAGTGCTTTGTCGTATGCATCAGGGGAATAATCGAAATAACCAACGGATTCATGGAATTTCCCTTCCATAAATACCATTCTTACAGAAAATTTTAACCAGAACCCTATCCAGAAAAATACCCCGAGGAAAGTATCGAAAAATATACTCCCTCGCTTCAGGCCCAAGAACAGGAGTGCATTCAGCAAGACAGCGAAGGTTACATAGATGTACCCCTCGCCCGGATATTGCCGTAATGTTGCTAGCGTAAAGATACCGCAGCCGGACATAAGAAAATACAACCACACGGGCTCCATTTGTCTCTTCATCTTTGATCTCGGCCCGACACCAATGCCAGGAAAGTGAAAATGAAATAGAGAATCCTATTCTTCAATATGTTCGCCTTAATTCTGTTACTGCACTTTTTCCTATATTGGATGTTATATCTATATCTTCTTCTGCCGTTTTCTCTGGTGCACAGAGCCTAGAAAGAAGCACTCCCCAAAGGAAGAATGTGATGATTCCGGGATAAGGTTGTCTCAAACCAACCGTGAGCGAGTTATCGACCAGCACCAGAAACAGCACCACTCCTATTAATGCACAAAGCCCCGGGTTGTCTAAAACTTCCTTCCAGTTTCTCCCCGTCTTCCACAACGTGAACGCAATGAGCCATAAAATCGGACCCAGTGCGACCAGGCCAAAATTGTAGATAAAATCCAGATAATAATTATGCGCACTTGGATATAGCTTGCGGTCTGGAGGTCTTTGGTGCCCAAATGCCACTTTGTAGTCACTGCTTACAATTTCATCGATATAAAAGTTCCAGACTGGCATCCTCTCTGAAATATTTCGTGTAACAGAAACCGTACCATCATTCGCCTTCAAACTTCCGGAAGACAAAGATATCTTTCCTTCTTGGCGAAGAGTGTTCTCCACCACGGGGATGGCACCATAGGCTCCAGCTATGATCATCAACAACAGTAGCAGGGGATTCTTCCACTGTTTTCCGCGTTTATACAGTAACCAATATGCAAAAAACGTAGCGGCCCCAACTAAAAGCCCTCCTATTGTGAGAACCGACAGGGATAACATTGCGTATATACCCATGGGAACTGACAGCATCATAAGTGCCGTCCGACACACTCTATCCGGCCAAAGTGAAAAACAGGAAAACGTGAAAGCGCATACCAGTATCATAGGCACGTATTGAAGATGCTGATAGATACTGAAGATATACAGATAGGGCGTAAGGAAGGGAAAACCCTGCTCCCAGGTAGCAGCCAATTGAAGGGGGATAACCAATGCTATGACGTACAGAGAAGCCCTAGCAAGGCATCTCAAAACATTCGACCCTTTCCCATAAGTTTGCCCCAGAACAAGGGCCAGCATGGGCAAAATAAACTGAATCAGCAATATGATCTTTGCCTGTTGCAAGCCTACACGATCATGCGTAGATAGCATGGACGATATGAGCATTAAACAAAAACACAGAAAAATCACAGATAGACTCACGCGCGCACGATTATACTTTCCTATGAGAACAATCGTGCCATAGCAGACAAGCACTGAAATCGGTATGGGCAAACTACGAAGGTCGCCACCTGAATTAACTAAGGTAATAGCTCCGTCTATTATACGAGGCTGGTCCGAGAAGATTCCTCCTGTGAGCTGAAAAAATAAAGGGAACAGGAGGCCAACTGCGATAGCTATTCCGAAGATCGGAGCGCCAGTAACGATAATTTCCCTGCCCGACTGGGCAGTCCAGTACGCACTAAAATAAAATATCATTGCGATAACAGCGTTGATGAGAAATAGCCAGCTCAGAGCCCCTATTCCCAGCAACGCATAAGCGTACGGTACGACAGCTACGATAAAGATGTTGGTCAGTAAATCGGGGCCAAATACATCTCTATCGCCCTGGTGCTGGAGCAATCGAAGTCGGAGACGCTGTGCAAATACCATCACGGCACCCCCAAGAAGGGACGCCCCGATGGCCGACCAGAATACTGCTGGCCTTCCCAATTCCGCTAGTACCCACCAGTCTGCCATCGAGACAAAAACCAAGCCTGTTCCAATACTCACACTTCCAAGCAGAGCTAGCTTAAGCCAGTTGGGAATCTCACGTATTCTTCCTTCTCGGGCGTGAAAAACAAGTGTTGGACCGAGAGCCTGCGAGAAAATTGTTCCAAGCATACCCCCGATGGCGAATGCAGTGAACAAATTCCCCGCAAACATCTTGCCGACAAGCGATAAAATCACCAGGCGGAATACAAAAACTGTAACGCCACTAATAACTGTTGAGCCAAAGTGGGGAAGCATATATACCCAACCAGAATCTAGCAAACTCGCCGAACGCAAATAACTTCTCAAAAAGTTGCCGTAGGACACCACGGGAACTATAGCCCACAGAAAAATACCAAGAGACCAGAATGGGCTGCCAAAGACAATCGATATAATGGCAACAGCAAGAAGAAGCGATTGTATTGCAGTAAACCATAGAGCAGAGCCATAATTTCTCTCGTACTCTTTGCGAGCCAAGTAGACCTCCGATATCCACTCCGAACAACGTCGCAAAACCAGTGCCAACGCAAGCAGCGGTGTAGCCTCAGTCACATAAAGGCTGACAATCAAAGCCACTTCTCCCAAAGGGACCAGCAGAATTAAGCGTGACCTCAGTATATGGAGCCACGATATCTTCGATGAATCTCGCAAAATGACGCTACGCGCATTGGCTGAAAATGCGAGAAAAACCGCTAAGGTAACTCCCTGTACAATGGCGATCTCCGCGGCCAGCTCCGGTTTTCCCATAACCCCTGCGGCAATCAGCAGAATCGTCATAGAAGAGCCGTTCAGCAAGAAAGCGAGGGGAAAGAGGTATATTTTTGCAGTGATCGTATTAACCTGGCAGTTTAGATTGAACTAAGTGGTGGTGGCCACACCGCTCCTGAGTGAGTTATAGATGACGTTTCCAAGGCTTATAACGAACTTCAGAAGGAGACAGATATGACCGTATGCTTCTACCTACCGGTAGTCCCCAGGCTTATACCGCAGCCCGTTTAATTAACTCAGCCGACACACTCAGTGACTTAAAGTAAATTGAAATTGTCACCGATGCTGCCGCCAGTAATGTAGCTACTGCCACACCAGTTGCTCCAAAAGATGGAATCAATGCCAAATTCAGAATCACGTTAATCAACAATCCAACAATAATTAATACAAAAAGGAATTTAAATTTCTCAAATCGCATGATTAAGTTGACATGTGGACTGAACGCAAAGGAGATGATGATGGAGGCGCATAAGATTCGGAAGACGGTGACCGCATTCGCATACTTTCCGACATCCACCCAGGGTATAACCCACTGAGCCCCCCAACCAGCCAAGATAACTACTGGCACGAAAAGCACTGAAATCAACCTGTGCTTGGAATAAAGCCTTTGCAGATCGCCATAGTCCTGGATCTGTTGAATGAGCGGCAAAAATACTGTATTCACGGCTCCCAGAGCCAAAGCCAGGACGCTGTAGTATCGAAATGCTGATCCATAGGTAGCCAGCTCGTACCCATTAGATATAAGGCGCAACATAATGACATCAACCTGAATAAACAACGCGATAAGTAGGAAGTACCCAAATAAGTATTTATAATCTCGCTTCGACAACTCCATGATTAGACGCCAGGACTCGCCGATCTTCATGCCATCTTTTAGATTTATCATCGAACCAGAAAACACCACAAATACAAGTAGCATGATCCCAGTGTGGATGAATAATACTTGCCACGACTTTAGGTCAAACCTGACAATATAAATAACAATAGCCAAACAACTTCCCGTCAATGTCGACCGTATAATCTCTATTAAAGAGAATCGGACGAAACTCAACTTTCTCTGAGCATGCGTTTTAGAAAAGTCAGAAAAACATATTGCAATAACTAGGGCATAAACAAGCCAGTAGAGATCGTAAAAATAATCCGATAATGGAAATGCCACAATAAAAATAATTGTAACTATGAGCACCTGAAGCAGTAGCAATGATGGCAGCGACGTTTCTAATCCAAGACGGTCAAAGCCAACGATATATATTCTATTAAAACTGCCCGCCACGGCTTGGGAGACAAGCGTAGCCACCGAGAATGTGAATATATAGGTGGCGTATTCCACTTCAGACATGAAACGAATCATTGCGATTCCAACAATAACCAATACCGCCTTAGATGTGGCATCTGAAAATAACACCTGAATAACAGAACGTATTCTCATGCTCGCTCTGGCGTGATAACTGATTTTATCAGTTTTCCTTTTTTCGTAGCATCAGCCTTGCGACAATGGATTATCAATATCTCCGCCCACTTCTTAAACAATAATGCCGGAGAGAATTTCACGATTTGCCACAAGTTATTTGTATCAATCGAATAGTTGAAAGTATCTTCGTTCTCAATTGAAAACCCAGCTTGACAAATGACATACCGTGCATCCTCCAACGTGTATTCTCGGTGGTGCCCCGTGAATGGAGTTTCTGAATAATATACATCTTGAATTGGTGCCATAACGGTTTGTCCCCTAAAGAATAGAAAGTATCGATTTGGCCAAAATGCGATATTTGGGACCTCAAATATTAACGTTCCCCGGGAACCTAGAACCACTCTCATATTTTCCATCAGTATTTTTGGAGAATGTGCTAGATGCTCTGCGACGGCCATACAGGTTACGCCCCCAAACGTACTGTGGAGGCTATCGATAGCCGGATCAGATTCAGTAAAGTCGATATCAATAACCCGAATTTCATTCACCTCAAGATGATATTTAATGCGGTCCAACGAATTTTGGTAGTAACTGAACTTCTCCGCGACTGTCACCTTAAAACCCATCCTCTGCATCACAAGAGGGAACGCTCCAAGAAATCCACCCACATCTAGAATTGATGCTATATTTTCCCCTTTTAGTATCTCGTATGCTCGCCAATAGCGAGCCTCGGAATCCTGAAGATACTTAGTCGGATTAAACTGTCCAGAACGCCAACCCGCATTGTGAGTTGCTATCGCCGATATATCCTTAGGAAGTAACTCTTCTAGTTCCACTAGGACTTCCCTGTATTCCTTTGAAAACCTCTTTCTCTCTTTTTTTGTATCGTTAGTGGAAAACATTCTGATCCTTCCTTTAATAACAATGGGGCTATACGGAAATCTGCGGGTAACTCCTGGGAGAGAAAAACTATAATCCGTTATACCTAAGAGCATCTTTCGCCCTTAGTCGGGAGCTACGTAAGCTTCCTCCTACCAGCGAGAAGTTATAATAGGTAAAGCTTTCTGGCCTGGTACAAGCAAGAGGTTCTAATGAGAAAGTCACGATTTACAGAAACACAGATCGTTTTAATCCTGAAAGAACCAGATGCCGGCGCGAAGATGCCCGAACTCTGCCGGAAACATCCCATTTCGGACGCCACTTAGCTACAATTGGAAGTCAGGGCATGGCGGCATGGAAGCCTCGGATCTGAAGCGTATTCGGGAACTCAAGGCTGAGAATGTAAAGTTCAAACGGATGTATGCCAATCTGACACTAGAGAACATCTTGATGAAGGCAGCTGCTTTTCGGGATGATTACTCCCGAGTCGAACACCCCTTTCATGTTATCGAACGAATATTTTAATTCAACAAATCCGTTACCGAGGATCGGCGAAAAATGCTAATCGATTGTTTATGGTCTAGCCAATCTGTATATGGCGAAAATATTTCCGCTGGAAGCTGCATCGAGAACGTGCGGCTGCGATCTGTTATTGTCCCGTACCGTCGGGATAGAATGCGGAAATAGTAGCGCGGTCATGCCCATTGACGCCTATTGTTTGTATGCTTGGTTAGGCCATTATGAGAAGATGGCCGTCACGGTTAATTGTTCAGGGTTTTCTTACTGTCGGAGCGAAGAACCACACGCACTTCGAACACTCTGAATATTTACATATAGTTCTACGTACTTTTTCACAATCAAGTCCCAACTGAAGGACTCTTTGACATATCTCTGCAACTTGATTCCCATCTTTTCTATGCGCACCCGATCTCCGAGCAGGTTACGCAAGCCATTTTCTATCCCACTAATACTTGCGCCCACAACCACTCCTCCTCCGATACGCTCAATGTCATTAAAATCACATCCATCTGTAACAATTGCCGGTGTCCCTACGCTACCCGCTTCAAGAACAACGATCGACATCGGTTCCTGCCTGGAAGGTAATACAAGCAAATCCGCCGCGCGGTATGCCTGAGTTTTTTCATCTTCGCCCAGATAGCCAACAAAGTGAACTTTTTCCGAAACACCATGTTTAGTAACCATAGCCTTCATTCCCGACAGCATGCCACCATCAGGACCAGCAAAAACTAGATGATGTTTCGGAAATTGATCACATATGTTGCAGAAGGCGAGGAGCAGCAAATCAGGCCCTTTTATGTGGTTTAGGCGACCCATAAACAAGAGTAGCGGAGAATCTCCCAATCCATGCTTGGATCGAAACTCGATTGTGTCTTTATTGCCATCCTCCTCCATACTGATCCCATTCGGAATAACCGCTATCCTATTCTCTGCTACTCCGTACTCTTTCAGATGATGCTTGTCGCCCTCGGTAACAGCAATGCAATAATCTGCATTTCGCAAAATCCTGCCTCCAATTAGGCTATTAAATATTTTCTTAAGGAGTTTCGATCTTCCATAAATTGGGAGAGAGCCTGCCGGGCATACAACATAGGGTTTAGAGAATTGCCGTATGAAGAAGTAAGCCAGTAAATTCAGTACTGTCCAATGTCCCATTAAATGCACGATATCCGCCCTTTGGACACTTTCACTAATCCTACTAAGACATCCCTTCGGAACATAAAATCGGCGCCACAAACAGGGACACACACACATGTCTATTCCATGAAATTTGTCGCCCGAATGCGACGTTAGTCCAACATTCGTTGTCAATATTCTGCACTCGTATCCTAACTTAGTTATATAACGACTCATCTGAAAGGTTCTTTCAGCAGTACCTCCCCCGATAACAGGGTCAATCATCGCGTTAACATTTAGGACTCTCACCGCACACTCCGGTCAATGTTCATAGGCAAGGTATCCTAGCCATTCTCATTGGAGATACAAGCCCCATCGACAGCAGAATTATCAATCAAAAAAGAAAGATACTGTCCAGATATTCTATCAACGGTATACGCATTAACAAACTGATCAATCCTAGCTTTTTTCATCTTCTTACCTAACGCTTCTTTTAAAAACGTCACCATTGTTTCAACTCGTATCTCGGCTCCATTCTCACAAATATTCAACATCAGTGGATACTTATTCAAAAATGCTGCCGAGCTATCCTCTGCCAAGACTGAAAAGTTTAGTATGGGCTTTCCGGTATAGGCATACTCTATAACTTTGCTCGGAAGTTGGTAGCTCGTTGCGTTGCCAATATTAACGAGCACATCAGCCTCTGACATTGCCCTTACAACCTCGGGCTGCCCCGAGCGACCATGAATTTCACAAAGTGGTCGTAATAATGGATGGCGGTCGAGACATTCCAGCACCAGATTTGTGCTACCAAAAAAATGCAATTCCAGACGGTCAAGTAGGTCCGGGTCAAACGACACCACTCTTTCCATCGCTTTCATGTAAGTTTCGGGTTCACGCAAATGCTTATGAAAGTTTCCTACGTAGAGTAATCGAATTTTCCCATCCGCTGGTCGTGATCTGCTCTCATCCATCAAACGTACGAAACCAGGATTCAACAACGGCGGAATTATGCGAAGCTTATTTTCTGAAAATGGGAATATTTCCCCATAAATACGTGACGTTTCGGCCGTTGTGACACTGAGGCCATCGGCATACCGAAAGACGCGCCCCTCAGCTCGCCTATTGAGAGCCCTATATAACCGTTGATTATTCATTGTGCTCAACTCCGCGAAACAAAATGGATCTCCACTATCAACGATCCATCGAACTGACGGAAATTGTCGTTTCAATGCCAAACCTACAAGGTGGCCTGTGAATGGAGGAGCAACCGTAATGATCGCGTCATAGGTTGAGTGTGCCATTAAGTCTTTGGCACATTTTAGTGCATCTCGATACCAGAGAGCCGCGTAGTCTGGCCAATAGATCTTTTTCCAGGTCAGGTCGTGAATTGCCTTAACCATACGTTTGATAATAGTGGATGTCGGTGGGTTGCCCTTAACTGCTTTCCCCATATTGAAAGCTGATCGCCCAAGGAGCATTAGCCGAGCTTTCTCTACGAAGGCACTGCCTCTACGATGAACTCGAACTCCATTTCTTATTTCAACTCTTGGAGATCCCGGGTCCCAAGAGCATATAACCTCAACGTCCAAACCTTTTTCGCTCAAATATTCCGCCACGGAACCCCACCGTAGTGCCCGCGGTGTCAAATGAGGAGAATATGAGTAGGAAATAAGAAGAATTCTATTCATAGGTGGTACAGTTCAGTGCCTGTTTCTTTGCTCCACAAAGATACTCTTTAGCAGCTAACCTCATGCCATACCCGGGCGAGAACTCAAGCGGACAGACTTTCTCCAGGGAAATCAGATCATTCATCGGGGACCAATCGAGTACAGTGACTCCAGTTGGGCCCAAAGTCACATAACGGTAGAACTCGAACCCTGGCCCACGATGTCTTCCTATGAACTCCGATGATCCAAAATATAGACATTCGCCTTCGTTCTTGTGGTCAAGGTAAAAAACGTGTTCATTTAAGGGGCTCGGTTCCATATTCAATGCCTGTGGTGCAAAATGCGCCGTGACAGAGCGATACTTATTCCGGAGCTTCGGAACTGGCATGTACAAATAGGTTCCAGGATCTTTGATGATATCCCTGTCATCAATATTGAGTTCTATAGATAGTTGGTCATTGTGTGCATGTGCACCGACTACATTCTTACCCATAGCTCCACAACGAATTGATACGTACGCCCCCTGATAGCGCAATATATAGAGCCCGAAGTCGGGGAACCCAAACGATGTTACGTTATGCGCACTGCTATCATTTACCGGAAAATCATACCTACTCCTCTTCAACAATGGTGTAGTTTGCCAATCATCAAGAAGGTCCTGCTTTCGCTCATTCGAACCGATACGAACAAGTTGGGCATCAGGTTTCATGTCGTTTCGGGGGTAGGATGTTAGTTGAATATTTGACGCGATATTAGCAGCGATCTTTACTTCAGAATGGAAGCCATCTGTGAATTCATCGAAGTTCCCTCCGTGAAACAGGCCACTAATTGCTGCAACAACGTGTCGGCAGTCTAGATTATCCGCCATCAAATATCGATCGTCCTTCGCCATCTCCACATAATTGTCAAGATTCATGTAATTATTTTTGGCGTCTTTCATAGAGAGATTATGGTGAAGGGGAAAAAAAATGACGAAACGGCCACTATCATTGTCTCCAATTTGAGGAATTAAATTTGTGGGTTTAGAAATTATCAAGATAAACTCGGCCATCTTTTCTAACCGCTCTGAATACCACTTTGGAAAAGGCGAATCCTTCAGCGAGGACGTAGCTAATCTTGCTTTGATCTTATCCGGGAAGCCCAGAACTAGAGCGGTAGCGTACGCAACCATTTCCGTACAGAGGCAATGATAAGCGGTGGATGCCTCGGCACCACTACCGTCTGCGTGAAACTGGTGTTCCACCTCTTTTAATAACTCTCTAAAACCGAACTCGACCCATGGGTCTGTTCTGTCCGTTCTCGGAAGAAAGGCGGCCGCGAAAAGCAGGCCCACTATGTTCGCCAGGTAATGATTTCCCCGGCCGTGATCAAACCACTCCAGATGTTTGAGAATATATTCAGCATGGTCGTAAACGCCAGATGCCAGAACGGATTCGAATTCGCTATCGAATTCCGCCCCATGAATACGAAACAAATCGTAAGAAATTGCCCAGTTAGCAACTCGTATCGCCACATCCATGGTGCACCGCCAGTTGACACCAAAGCGTGGCGGGTTATTTGCACAAAAATCGAGAACTTCATTACGAAATTCACGAGCATAAACGTTAGCTAACTGAAATCCGGATTGCCGTGCTCGCGCTGCCCGGAAAGCCCACGCGAGCTGGGTCAAATGTTGCATTCTGGCAAGTTCCCAAGGCACTTTGATATCGATTCCGCCACCATCTCTGAACGGGATGTGCTGATACCATTGTTTCGCCGACCATCGGTATCCGGACCTAAAATCTATCTGCCAGTCGATCGGCTCGTAATCACTATCGACAAGCGCCCAAATTCTCCGCGCCTTGGCCAGGTTCCCTCGATTTACGTGTTCGGCCAACCAATTTCCACCGGTATCACAATTTACGGCTGCTCCCTTGAGATAATAATGCCCATGTAATCCCCTACATTGCATTCCGTACTCGATTTTCGTCCAACCGGAGCCGAGTAAATCAAACTGATGTGCTAAATAGTGATCCGTGCTTACTATTAAATTCGGCAAATTCAGGTCAATATCGGTAGTCGCAAGATCGGGCCGAAAAAGTGGGGATAGGCGGTCAATCTGATGGCTGGAACCATAGGTCGAACGGACCAAATCCAGACAATATTGAACTGTCTTGTAAAGATATGAAAACGGAAACGTAAGAAGCTTTCTAATGATTCTTGATATAGACCGTCTAGCCATAACAAGAAACTTCTAAGCAGCCCAAACCATACAAGGGTCAAACTTTATCTTATCCCACATTGCATTTCCTTCAGATATCGACGTACACGTCCAAATGGCCCACGTTTATAGATGCCAACTCTTCCCTGCTCTCCATTTGGCTTCGCCAGAAACATCCAACCACTACTCGCAAATGTCGGGAGACAATCTGAAATTTTGGCATTCAATTTAAGCAGCCACCTGCTTCGCATCAATTGATCGAAAACAAAGCCACAGAGAAACGTACGAGGCGCATATCGTTCTATCATAAAACCCGTATCCGTTAATAAACGGGTAATTTCATTGTACGAGAAAAAATTTATATGGGGGCTAACGGCAAGAGTTACTGGATCTGGATAGGCCGCTAAAACCTTATTACTCAACGATCTTTTTAGTAATCTAAGTAGCTCGTACACACCGATAAGTTTCAAGATGGATTCTCCGAGAGCTGCCATCTCGAACGGACCATAGCCATTGGGCAGGGTAAGCACCAGACATCCATTATTTGTTATCCTCTGGTGCAGTGAAGCCAAAAAGTCAGCCGGCGACTCCACGTGCTCTATAACTTCAGAGGCGATTACCATATCGTATAGTTCGACTCCAAACTCAGAATAATCATGGCCAAACGTGAGATTTTGAGCAACCTGATGCCGACGCGCATACTCGATACTATCCCTGTCGCTGTCACTTCCAAAGAACGCAATCTCCGGAAAGAGATTCGCCAGCGGATATGTCACTTTACCGACACCACAACCAACATCCAATATCGTTTTTGGTTCAGCCTTCCGAATGATGTTACAGATGAATTTCAGCCGCTTTTCTGTTCCGTAGCTATCCTCACACGGCCACATACTGTTTCCACCACATAGCTAGATTCATTAGATACCATAGTTGCTGGCTTTTTCCTTGTTCCTGCAGATGACTAACTGCTCTAGGATCAAGAACATCCGTGTGTCTGCAAAAATTACTAATTTCTTCGTGCGCTTGACCACCCAATTTATCGAAGAACCATTCGTGTATTGGTACTCCAAAGCCTTGTTTTGGTCGGTCAATAATCCCCTCCGGCAATAAATCCCGGGCCGATTCTTTGAGAATGTACTTTAAGGTTCCATTCTTTAGTTTTAATCTTTCCGGAATCCCCATAGCTAGTTGAACCACGTTATGGTCGAGAAATGGCACCCGTGCCTCCAAGCTCGCACCCATGCTCATCTTATCTACCCGCATTAGGAGCAACTCTGGCAATCTAAAATTTAAGTCGAGATAACTCATCCAACCAAGATGAGAGGGGGAGTCCGCCCCTTCTAGGTATCGTTTATGAATTCCTTTAATCGCCTCCCATGAGCTACGTTTTCTGTATTTCAGTCTCATTCGCGGTGATAGCAGTCGTTGCTTTTGGGCTTCCGTAAAGGCTTCAGCCCCTCCCCAGAATATAGGTTGGCCTTCAGAGCCTCTCCGTAGCCATTCATAATAAAATTTTTCGCCCCTACCGACTGCGCGCAAGCCACCAAGCCCGAGTTTTTTTACTGCGGTTGGGACTGGGAAATCATTCAGATTCTGCAACTTCAGTAGTGTTTTCCAGCCTGGGTAACCACAGAATAATTCATCTGCACCCTCACCCACTTGACACACGGTAACACCCGCACCACGCGCCATTTTCGCCAAGTAGTACACTGGAACGCAAACTGGGTCTGCAATCGGCTCATCCTGCAATTGCACCATTTGTGGCAGAAAGTCTAACAGGTCATCTACATTTAGATTTTTCTCGTGGTACTTAGCCGAGAAGAGGTCCGCTACCGTGTGTGCGTATTCGGCCTCATTCGGGTAGCTGCTATTTTGACCCAAATAACCGATCGTAAACGTCTTCACCGTATCCGCTCGAAGCTTACTGAAAAGGGCTGTATTAATACTGGAATCTAATCCACCCGAGAGAAACACACCCACGGGAACATCGCTCACCGAGCGATAGCGAACCGCATCACGCAATTCTGCCCGTATACTCTCGATGATTTCCCCCTCAGAACAGCTACCCATATCGACTGTATGATTCAACACATCCCAATAGCGCTGTTCCTGAATGTTTCCATTCTCTTGAATCCGAATCCAGGTTCCTGCCGACAACTTCTTGATTCCATCAAAGAGAGTCTGGGGCGCCGGAGTCGTCAAAAAGGACAAATAATGAAATAACGAATCCTCATGTAATTTCCTCTGCTGGTCTGGGTCCTCCAGCAGAGCTTTTATTTCGGAAGCGAAATTTAGTCGTCCATGGTGCACGCTGTAGTAGAGTGGCTTTACGCCAAGGCGATCCCTGACAAGCCATAGTTCTCGACTGCGCCCGTCCCATAGCGCAAAGGCAAACATGCCACGCAACCTCTCCAGACAGTCGATACCCCACTCAGCAAATGCATGAAGAATGACTTCCGTATCCGAATGGTCCGTCTTCCAATCAGAATGTCCCAAGGCGATGAGCTCAGCACGAAGTTCAGCATGATTATAAATTTCACCATTGAAGGTTATCCATAAAGTTTCATTAGCTGCTGACATAGGCTGCGCGGCTGCATCAGAGAGGTCAATGATAGACAAGCGACGATGCCCAAAACCAATGCGACGATTCTCGGAAATCCATAGACCTGCACCATCAGGGCCACGATGAATCATCGTGTCACGCATACGACGCAGAAATTCATCAGTGAGCTCAAATGAGCTGTTCTTAAATACCAGGGAACCCGCTATTCCACACATCTATTTTCTTTCCTTCACACCCATGCTTCAGAGTTAGTCATCGGGAAATAGCTTGTCCATTATTCACTTAGGCTGAATTGAAATTACGAGATGAATTCAGGGCGATTTATTAATTCGATAACATCCGATTAAATACTTGGAAACCTTGTATAGATACCTTCGTTCAAAATTGCCCAACGTAATTCTGGGTGACTTAGTAAGAACGTCTCCATAGGTGTCCTTTAAGCCGTTAAATTGTTTTCCGCACTTTAAACTGAAGCCGTTCTTAAAATATAATTACTGGAGGCAAACTTCGATGAGATTAGCAATTTCTGTCGCACGGATTTGATGCCGCAACGATATTGGCCACTCACCCCCCTTTTGGAGCACCTCTGAAAATGCGATCAACTCTTCCTTTTGACCCTTATCTTCTTTTCTTCCATCTAAATGCCAATCACCGAATCCGACGACATCAAGGCAGCTATAATCGTCGAGTGAAATTACTTTCCCATCACAAAAAATGTCTAATTTTTCTTTTGGATAAGCTGTTGCACCCAGCGCTGTATAGGTAAGCGTAGCTACTGAACCATCCTGGAACCTGATGGTGGCAACAAAATTATCGGTTCGACTATAGTGGCCCGTTGTAGGTTTGATGGCGATCGCATCGACCGATTCGATATCGTGGTCCACAAGATAAAGGAATGCATCGTAGACATGGCATGCCTCGCCCCGATTACGTCCACCGCCCTCCTTGGAGTGAACCCAATGGTCGAGTGGAATGTAACCTGCATTCATTCGATAGTTGAGGATCATGGGGTTGGTACGATCTCGAACCAACTCGCGAATTTGTCTCATATGACTCGAGAAGCGCCGATTAAATCCTGTCATTAGCACCGGAATGGATGCATCATCATCTATATCTAAAAAGAACTGTTGGATCTCAACCAGTTCATCCTGCGTAAGTGCAAGAGGTTTTTCCACAAGAACATGCTTTCCTGCCTTAAGGGCTGCCAGAACCATAGGTGCGTGCAGGTCGTGTCTTGTGGTAATAAGCACTGCATCAATAGCAGGGTCTTTCAGAACTTGTTCATACTCAGTCGTTGCATAATTTGCCCCGTATTGTTCCGCCGCTGCCTTGGCATTGTGGCCCGTACGACTAACGATGGCCTGCAAATGATAACGGCTAGACAAGGACTGAAGAAATGGAAGATGCATCAGCTTAGCGTAGGAGCCGGCACCTACAACGGCTATGCGTGTGCGATCCGTAGACGACGGGTGTGCCCGTATATTATCGATGCGGCGCCCCAAAGCCTGACCATCTGCAACATCAGCGTAGCGAAGCAGCACCATGAAAGGACGTCGCTCCTGGTCCGCAAGAGCTTCGTAGGCTTCGCGTGCATCAGCCAGAGGATAAACGACGTCAATACATGGCCCAACCTTTAGTTTTGCTTCCGCTAACAAGCGCAAATACTCGACCATGTTTCGATTCTCAGTCCAACGAACATAGCCGATTGGATAGTCCAATCCTTCCTCTTCATAGCGCTGTTCATATCGACCGGGTCCGTATGAAGTTGAAATTAAAAAATCCAGCTCCTTGGCATACAAGTCCCCGCGATTGAGATCCAGGCCAACATCACCAACAAGTACCACCCGGCCTTTTTTACGGCACATCTTAAATGCAATGGACACCACTTCATCCGAAGGTGTTGCCGCAGTGATAATGACCCCATCCACACCGAAGCCATCAGTCAATCGAGCTGTCTTCGTCACCGCATCATCTACGCCGGGATGAATGCCAACATCCATGCCAAGTTCCAGCCCAAGCTGAACCCGCTCCGACTCAAGGTCCATGCCGATTACACGACAACCATTAGCTTTCAGAAGCTGAATAGTCAGCTGGCCAATAGCTCCTAGACCGACAACAACAAAAGTCTCTCCAAGAGTCGGCTGCGCCCGGCGGACGCCTTGAAGGGCAATGGCACCCAGGGTTACAGTGCTGGCCTCGGCAAAGCTCAATTCATCGGGTATTGGCACCGTAAGATTGCGCGGCACACGGATGACTTCCGCGTGAAACGCGTATTCCGATCCGGCACATGCAACGCGATCACCAACAGCTAAGTCAGTCACACCTGCACCGATCTCAAGTACTACTCCGGCAGCAGAATAACCGCTGGGTCGGACGGCGGTGGTTCGGCTCCTAATCTCACTGTGGGCACGCTTGAATCCCTGCGCTGCTACCATCTGCATCGCCTTCTTGACGTTCTCTGGCTCTTTCAGGGCACGCTTCCACAGTGGAATACCGCTAGCCCTGACGCCACTCATCTCAGTACCGATGGAAATACAGGAGTGATCCACGCGCACGAGAACTGTGCCCGCTTCCACGCAGGGTGCCGGAATGTCCGCTAACAGCGCCTGACCTTTCTGGATTAATACCTGTTTCATATTCGTTTTCCGGGCCCGTCCACCAAGCCGCGTAACCCAATAGTTGGGATTATCTAAATATGCTGGCTAGTAAATATTTAATAGTTAAACGCGTCTATCAGGTACAGCATTGATGGAAATAGCTAACCGCGACAGATTTTCTCTAGAAGACCTTCGTATGTCTCGACCACGATCTCCAACGTACAACTGTCCATAAGATAAGCTCTACCCTTCTTACCCATGCCCTGCCTTTCATCAGCCGACATATCACGAAGTTTCTTGACAGTTGCCGCAAGTGCCACTGAATTTTGTGATGGACAAGACAGGCCTGCGCCCGCTGATTCGATGAGATCGGCTGCGTCACCTTCCACCGCCATAATCAGGGGTTTCTCACAGGCAAGGTAGGCCAGAGTCTTGCTAGGAATGGTTATCTTAAATAAAGGATCTTTCTTTAGATGAACTAGAAGTGCATCGGAAATCGAATAGATTTTAGCCATTTTCTGAGGAGAAAATCGGCCCAGAAATCGTATATTTTCGAGTCCTAAATCCTCGCTCAGTGACTGCAGACGGAGCTCTTCAACACCGCTTCCCGCAAACAGAAATTGGACCTCAGGATAATCACGCATCTTCTCCGCGGCTTCGATCACCGTATCCAGCGCCTGTACAATCCCGAGATTTCCTGCAAACAGAACATTAAATTTTCCCGCCAGTCCCAGCTCTTTGGCGAGGGATTTATCATATTCTACTGGCCTGTAGACCTCCGTATCCGCCCAATTTGGAACAACTTCAATCTTCTCCCGCGCAACTCCCTTTTTAATAAGATTTTTTCGGTATCCGGGTGAAGGAACAGATATCAGTTTCGCCCTCCCGTACAGAAAATTCTGTACGGCAGAAATGGCTTTGACAGCACGTCCTTTCCCCACCATCCCCGATGCAAGAACCGCTTCAGGCCAGACATCCTGAACATCAAATAAAATCGGGGCCCGTTTGGCGAGAGATAAAAAGCACGCCGCGAGGCCAGTTGTAGGTGGCGGCAAGAAGGCATATATGCAATCCACCCGACCCGTCATCCATGAACCAATACCGACGACTGAAAGCATGAAGGATACATAATTCAGAATCCTCCGGAAGACAGACTTTCCGCCATGGGGAGAATGCGGAACACGCAGAATATCCGCGTCACCATATGAGTCCCATTGGAAAGCTTTCGGGCGATATCCTTCATAAAATTCCGACTTAGGATAGGTGGGGAAGCCCGTCAGCAGCGTTACCTGGTGCCCCCTCTTCGCCAGGCTATCAGCAAGCTCATGCACACGGGGCCCTGGTTCCGGGTAACACCACTGACTAAGAAGCAGTATCCGCAACGCTCAGTCCATTACCAGCGAGTATGCTGTCAAATCCAACAAACAGCAGAGCCTGAATTAATTAACAATACGCGGTTCCGGCATGGGCACAATGAACTTCCCACCCTGATCGTGGTAGCGCTGATGCTGCTGCATAATGCTCTCGGCAAAATTCCAGGCCAGGACCACGACAAAGTCCGGGTGCTGCTCGTAAATCGCCTCTGAAGGAAGCACTGGAATATGGTGTCCGGGACTGAAAAGATTCTGTTTCAGGGGATTATCATCGACAATAAAATCCAGCACACTCCCGAGCTCGAAATGGGTCAGTAATGTCGTTGCCTTGGTTGGTGCACCATAGCCGGCAATAGACTTTCCCTCTGCCTTTAGCCCATTCACAAGCTTGCATAAATCCAGCTTGACGCCTTCGATGCGTTGACCAAAGGCCACGAATGATTCTTCCCTGTCGAGTCCCGCCTGCTTCTCGACTTCCATCAGTTCCGATACAGAACTTCGTACCTGGTATGGCCCATCCTTTCTTTGTGTAATCACCCGAATGGAGCCACCCTGAGGACTGATACGCTGAACATCTATCACATCCAGTTCCAGGGATGAGAAAAACGCCGTCAGCGGAGCCAGCGAATGGTAATCCAGATGCTCATGATAGATGGTGTCGAACCAGGCATTCTCATAGACATCTAGCAGATAACCCACCTCGATAACAAAAAGCCCATCATCAGCCAGCCAATGCTTGACACCCTCGACCACCCCTCTCAGATCATCTATGTGAGCACATGCATTGTGGCTCGTGATCAGCTTCGCTGAACCGTAGGCGTCCCGCCACTTTCTAGCGTGCCTGGCGGCAAAGAATTCACAAACCGTATCGATACCACGCTCGCGCGCAATCTGGGCTATTTCAGTGGCAGGGTCTACACCGACGACACGACACCCGGCTTCCTTGAAGAAACTGAGTGCAGTTCCGTCGTTTGAACCTATGTCGACAACCAGGGCACCCTCGGGAATATCAAACTCCTGCTTCATATGGTGGGCATACTGACGCAGATGCTCGACAAAAACGGGCGACGTCGCCGAAACATAAGAATAATTTCTGCGATACAGGATTTCCGGGTCAACCACATGCCCGAGTTGCACATGGGCACAGTCCCGACAGAAGTAGAGCTCCAAAGGATAAGCCTGTTGAGGCTCATCACATTCATGAGCCTCAACGAAATGGTTTCCGGGAGGAGTCGGGGTCAGTTCAATGACACGCGTCAGATCGTTGCCATCACATAGCCGGCAGCGGTCCCTGAAATAATAGCCATCTACAGTCATACCAGAAGCTCGCCGCTAAACTTCGTAGGGAGTGGGGTCGAGGAGGTCTATACGAACCGTATCGGCCTCGTAGGTCGCCTGATCACGGGGATTACGACTGATGGCCAGAAGTTGGCAATCTTCCGTGAAAATCGTCGTGTGATCCTCCATCGGAGGCGTGAAAACCATATCTCCGGCATGCAGGGTAATCTTTGTTGGCTCTTCCTCGCTCCCGGTCGGCCGATAATAGTAATCGAAGGCGCCGGACAAGATGTACATGTAGTGCCAATCCGTCTTGTGGTAGTGGTTCGAACGCAACGTGCCCTTTTTTGATGTGATCAACGATACATTCTTGGACGGTAAATTGAGCAAACACTGTATCGATCCCCGCGCATCTGCGTGAGGCTCCTCAAGGGGCACTATCGGCTCATCCGGCCACGATGAAGAATCATCCAGTACTGTATTTCGCCAGTCGTTCATTGGTTTTTCAACTCCTTAATAGTGGTGGCGGAGGTTATCTCGCAATTAACTACAATTCCATGCTTGAAAGGCAACAGATACCTTCGCCTGAGTCAACGCAATTTTTCTCAATCGTCTTCGGGTTTTTTGAGCTCATCCCGACTCCAGGCTTCTATCGTAACCTGTCGCCCTCGCGCCAAGGTCAGTTTGTCTTCTGGCGCATCCCGCGTAATCGTGGAGCCTGCACCGATAATAGCGCCTGCGCCAATGGCTACAGGGGCTACTAGCTGGCATCCGGAACCAACGAATGCACCCTCACCAATGGTGGTCGGTTGAGTCTTCTTGCCGTCAAAATTGCAGGTGATTGTTCCGGCACCGATGATCACATCATGGCCGAGCGTCGCATCACCGATATAGGCATGATGGTTGATCTTTGATCCTGAACCGATAAGCGATTCCTTCACTTCAACAAAATTACCAATTTGCGCCCCGTTTTCAACGCGGGTTCCCGCCCGAATTCGGGCGTAAGGACCAATGATACAATCTTTTCCAATATCCGCCGATTCAACGATTGAGTTGGTGCGAATATTGGTGCCCTTGCCTATAGCGCTATCCTCGAGAATACAATTCGATTCAACTGCAACGCCGTCCGCCAGCGTTACCGTTCCTTTCACAATAACATTGCAGTCAATCGTCACATTGATACCCACCGACAATTTTCCACGAATATCAACGTGTTCCAGATTACCCGACCCGCCTTTTTCTTTTCTCTCCTGATTCGACATCTTGGCCTCCAAGAGGCCAACAAGATTGGCCTGATGCGTGGCAGCTCCCCAGAGCCTTTTACGCAGTTTCACATCGGATGTTGCCGATGCAAAATTCGTTAACATCTCAGCAAAGGCATTGGCCGATTTGATTCGAATCTGCTCCTCCTGGCCACGCTGATCGCGCAAAAGTATGTGCGATTCGTAGTCTGGGGATTTCGAGAAGATGCGATCGGCCCAAACAGATTTTTTTTTGCCCCAGACAGATACCTCGTTACGGTAGGCACGACCAAAGCCCCACTCTAGGGAAGCGACCTCCCCTCCCGGGAACTCAAGCGTTGCGTGCCCCCCTCTATCAACCTCGTCATTGGAAGACTTGTCGAGCCTGAACGAGCTTACTCGTGGCAAACCATCAATCAGTTGACCGGCAAGGGAAATTGGATAGCAGGCAACATCCAGAAAGGCTCCACCGCCCAACTCAGCAGAACTGCGAAAGCCGGGATTTTCCAGTAGAGGCATACCAAACCAGCAACTAAGCGCCTCGACACCACCAAAATCTCCCGCCCGGGTCAAATCTGACAGGGACTCAAATTGCGGGTGAAACTGATACATGAAGGCTTCAGACAGGGCAATCCCCTCACATTGGGCTGCATCAATCAGGGCAAGTGAGCGTTCAGCCCTGTCCGTGAGTGCCTTCTCACAAAGCAGATGTTTGCCAGCCCTGATGACCGCGAGTCCCTGCTCGTAGTGCAGCCCGATTGGCGTACAGAGGTAAATTGCATCCACATCTTCTGAACTCAGCATTGCCGCGGCATCTGGCCAGACAATTCCTCCCCATCTGTCGGCCGCCGCCCGTGCATTTTTCTGATTCCGGGAACAGACACCAGCCAACTCAACCGCATTGCACACATCAATCGCGGGAAGAATGTTCTTCTCTGCATGGTAGCCAACACCCCATATAGCCAATCGCACTGGAAATTGTTCAGGCATCAGGCATTTTCCCGTAACGGCCCGTTACGCAGCGAAAACATGATTATGGGAAGACAGGCAATGATCGTGAGCAATGGTGCAATCTCGTGCCTCCAGACAGACAGCGCGGCAAGCGGGATTAGCCAGAAAACCTCGATCAGCAGCACCAGCCGAACCACCTTCAAATGGTCGTCCCAGATGCGCGCAAGATTCTGGTAAGCGTGGCTACGATGTGCGCGATACCATTTTTTCACAGTAACCACCCGAATCAGTATCGTAACAGTGGTATCAACCACGAAATAGCCGAGTAGAATCAACCAGGTCCAGAGGCTCATGCTGTCTCGCCATAGTGATCCGAGAATCAGCGCCACAATGGTATATGAAAAAAAGCTGCTTCCCGAGTCACCGAGAAATACCTTTGCCGGAGGCCAATTGAAATATGCAAAGCCCGCACTGGCTGCAAAAACCAGCGCGGCCAGTAGCGCGAATTCATGGTCATTGTTAATGAATAGGATAAGCATTGCTGCCCCGGTCACATACAGCGTCCCGGAAGTGGCCATGCCATCGATTCCATCCATAAAATTAAACAGATTGAAGAACCAGACCATTGCCAATACAGCGGCAATATCCCCAGGCCAACCGAGCTGAATGCTGCCCATACCCAGCCCAAGGGGAGGCAGACCTCCAAACCAGTAAATAATCCAGACCGCTGCGGCAAACTGTACAAGCAGACGCGAAAGTGCCGGCAACTCAAATTTGTCGTCGGCGAATCCTACGAGCGCGAAGACCAGCCCACCTACAAAAAATATCAGGATATGTAGGTACTGAATAAGCCCTAACCGGTACCCGATCAGCACGGCAACAAGGTTGGTGGCAGCAACCACCATCCCCCCCCCACGCGGGGTGATCCCTGGATGAAGACTTCTATAGTTCGGGACTGCGTGAATGTGCAGCCGGAGAGCCAGTTGCGGGTAGTAAAAGTTAGCTACGAGAGAACAAACAAAAACGGTGCCTAGCAATATAGCGATTGTAATGGTCACGTATTGAGTGCTCGTTCAGCTAACTCTGATGCCAGCAAGACTCAGCAAAAATCACCCGGATTGAATAAACGAAACGGCGCCTGAAATGCCTCTGCAAGTTGAATACCCGCCTGGCTACCGCGCAGAGTTGCCAGTGAACGTACAACTTCCTTGCTACGGGGATGTGGATACTCTCTCAGAATCCCGCGATAGCACGCCAGAGCATCCAGTTTTTTCTGTAACAATTCTTCGCCTATCTCACAAAAGGTCTCGGCTCTGAATTGATCGCCTCCAGCACCAAAGGTCCATTCAGTACACGACAGAATCTCCATGAAATAGAGGGCTTTCAATGCCGGCACATCGGGTCTGCGCTGGAAAAGCCTCGCTGCTGCCTGACAAGCCCTTGATGTCTGTACATGATCATCGTTGAGATCGGAGGGGTGATGTGTAAACAACACGTCCGCGCCGGTCTCCAGCATGGCTGCCTCGATGAACTGGACTAACTCCAGGTGAGCAACAGTATTGAGTTTAATATTCGGAAAGTTTCCGACAATAGGTTCACCCAACCCGAGTATGCTCCGTGCACGCTCCATATCGGCATATAGCTCATCCAGCTCCGGGCGTTCCCGGCGCGCCGCTGCCTGACCGGATAAAATGCAAGACCTCACCGAAAGACCTTGTGCTGCAAGCAGAGAAGCGGTGGCACCACAACCCAGCACCTCATCATCCGGGTGGGCAACAACAATCAAGATGTTCACATAGGCTCCGGTAATTCCAGAAGAAAGCTATTGCGGTAGATTTTAACAAGTTAATCTTTCCAGGGCCCACCATTCCTTTAGGCACGCTACCGCCCTGTGAACGCGCAGTTCACATGGAAAAATTGTCTTCGGCCCCTTCCCGGAGCCGTTATTCGATTTCTCGGGACTTCGACCTAAGGCCGAGAATTCCTGGAATCAGTATTCGCTCTGACGGAACGCTGTCTGCCAAGTAACGGAGACTTTCCTGAGGCTCGGAAAGCTCGGTAAGCACGCAGGCATGAAAGTCGCCGCACGCCTCAATGGCATCCCTTACTTCATGACCTAAAAAGCGTCCGTCCTTACCGGATAGATCCAGAATCCCTACCACCTGGATATCTGCCTCGAGGGCGCGCAGGGAGGCAATTTCCGCCAACTCCGATGCCCCACAGAGCAGAATCTGCTTCCAGCCCCGGCTGCGGCATTCCGAAAAGAGTTGTGCACAAGACTCCCCCGCCTGCCGGTAAAAGGAGAAAGAACAGGAAAGATAGCGGGCAGTAAGACGCCCCTTCTCGGCAAATCCCTTGGGGGTCAGGTAATAGAGGTAACGGTTGGCGGGCGCCTGTTGAATCTTTATCAGGCCCTTGCGTGCGCAACGTTTTAGGTAAGAATTTGCGAGTCCGAGGGCAACGTCGAGCCGATGCGCCAGACGGCGCTGGGTGACGTCATTTCCCTCATCGATGGCCTCGAGGATCCCCAGGGTCAGGGCCTCCTCACGGTCGAGCTCGTTCATGGGATGAACACTATAGATATGAAGCTAAACCAGGTCAATAACTAACAAAGGGATAAGCTATCAGCGACCTGGAGCAGACTTAATTTCCAGAGTCATAAATTGTATTCCGGCCCCAAGAATATGGGGCCGGAATATTGCCAAACGTAACGACCTAACGAACGATCTCGCGCCACAGCAAACGACCGGTCTGATTATCGCCGCTACCCGTAGTGTTGGTGACATTGAAACCCGGATCAATGGGACCGACGGCGGGGTCCGTACCACCGGAACTACTAGTGCTGCTGCCACTGGTGGTACTCGTGGTGCTTGTAGTACTCGTGGTCGTGGTGGTACCGCCACTGCTGGTGGTGGTTCCACCGCTGGTGGTTGAACTCCCCTCCGCAGGACAATCACCGCTCTTGGTGAGACCGCCCACGGGAAGTCCGGGAAAGATTGGGAAGTCCGGAGATGATGGCCCATTGATGGTTACCGGCGAACTGGTTGCACCAGAAAATATATCAAAGTTGTTGCCGGTACTGTCCTTGATCTTCAGCAGCTGCTGACCCGAAGGTGCACCGCTCCAACTCAGATTGATACTGGTAATCAGGAAGGCATCCTCGCCAAGGGCACGGATACGGATATCCCGGACCTTCTCCTTCGGTCCATCCAGACTGGCCTCATCCAGGTCAATCTCCACCGGATTGCCACCGATACCGGCAAGGCCCTCCTCAAAGCTGAGGGTAGACTGACCGGGATTACCCGCAGTATCAATGTAATCCATCGTCAGGGTGTAGCTGCAAATCCCCCCTCCCGCCGCGGAACCGGGCAGCGTGAGGCTGATAGCCTGGTCCGCTGTCGAAGCAGAAGGCAAATCAGATTTGTAGGTCACCTTGGACGGATTCTTTTGCTTCACCTCCTTTAGAACCTGACCCGATACCCCACCGGTCCAGGTAAGATCGAAACGGTCAATAGTGAGGTCGCCCGCACCGAGGTTCCGTATCTTCACCTTCTGAATTTTATTGTCCTTGAAGTTCAGGCTGGTGAGGTCCAGCTCCAGGGGACTCCCCCCCTGGGTATTATTGAAGATGCTGGTGGCGTCGAAGTTCACGCTCTCGGTAGAACCACCATTGTAGTGGACCGTAAGGGTGAACTGCTCGTCGGTAACGTCGTCGTCGAGACTCAGTTCAAACTCGTAGGTGGCACCCCCACCCCCCGGGCACAGACGCTTTTCAAATTCCAAATCCCACACCAATGGATTGGGGAAGGTCTGGGTAATGGTGCAACCACCCACTCCGGTGGTGCCGCTGGTCGTCGTCGTGCCACTGGTGGTGGTTGTGGTAGTCGTCGTTCCGGTACCACAGAGCTCCGGGTGATCGTCAGCCTTGATGCAGTTGCAGATATTGCCGGCGGTAATGCAGTCATCCCAACTTGCCTGCCAACCAGTATCACCGTAGCAACCGGCAGACCAGTGCCAGAAGATAGTCGCTTCCCACAACAAGCCGCTGGTGGCGTAATAAAGGCTGGGATGGAGGGTGTTACCCACCGCCTGGCTCGCATCCAGCGCCTGGATCATCAATGCGCCGTTGCGGTACTCACCGTTCGGGGAGGGATCGTTCCCGCGCACGCAGCCGGTTTCGGTGCCGATGAGCCCGCCCTGGAAAATCACATTCGCATCAAAACTGATTTTCAGGCTAGTGAGCTGTTGCACCCCGGTGGGCGGATTCGGCCCCAGCTGATAAACCGGTAAGGGCTGGGTTCCCGCGACGTGCTGAGCCACCAGATTCTGGTAGGTCACCACCCCCATGGAGGCGCCATTGATTTCGACCACACCACCGGTAGAAAGGGCCGCATTACTCAGGGTAAGAATGAATGGCTTGGTGGGATCGGTGATCCTCTCATCGATATCATCGAAGCCCGTATGATTCTGGTACAGATTCGGATCCGCAATACAGGGCGGGGGGGGTGGATCATTCTTTGGGTTGTAGCCGGAACAGATCACTATGTTCATGAAGTCCACGGTAGTGAGCCCGGTCTTGTCATCCCACTGGTGCTCGTGCTGGTCCGTAGTACCGGTGCCAAAACCATAGATCTGGGAGGCGGTATCCAGATCAAAATGCCCACCGCGCAGGCCGACATCACCCGGATCGTTGGTCACCGGAGGGATCTCCGCCGGGTCAATGGCGTTGAGATGGTTCACCAGAGCCGTGTCCTTGGTGGCGCTCAGAGAAGCGATGAGGGGCTGGGAGGCAAGACCAAAACTCTGATTCTGGGAGACCACCCGATCCTCGGGCTCGTCCATGTTGGCATTACCGTTACCATCCACGTTATCCGACTGGGTCAGATTCTGATCACCGGTGATATCCATGATGATCTTGGCCGGGGCACCCCCCTTGAGGAAATCAAGCTGGGTAAACCAGTTCTCGCCGCTGGCAATCACCGGATTCACGGTTAAAAACTGCAGGCGCTTGTCGCGCAACACCAGGTTGGTCAGCAGGCGCTCACCAGCGACCGGCAGATTGGTGCGCCAGCCGCGGTAGACCGACCAGTCCATGGCGATGGGATTGCCACTGGTATCCAGCGGGCCATTGCTGGCAACGCGTACACGGGTGCTATTGGCATGAGTCTTCTCGGTCAGACTCTGTGCCAACAGGCTGCTACGCGGCACGGGAAAAGTGGCTGCGGGCTTGTCCCAGATGGCGTAGATAGTCTGAGTTTGTGGCGAAACGCTCTCGACATCATCAGTGTCAAACAGACGCCCGGTACCCACATACACCAGGAAGCCGGTGTCCGGGTGAAAGGTAACCTCGGGAGCGGTGGTAATGCTCTGCGCAACCCCCGCGTCGTCGGTCGCGCTGAAAATCAGGGTGGCATTAGCCGTAGTCCAGGTACCGGGTGCGGTGCTGATATCGAATTTCCACAAATTGCCCTTGATATCCGCCGCATAGACCGTATCGCCCTTGAAATCACCGTCGGAGTCGATCACCGTCGGGCTACTCAGACCATTGGGGTTGTTGACGCTATCCGTCGCATCACTCACCCCGATCTTCCCGACAACGGCACCGGTCTGAACATTTATCGCGTAGAGATACGCCTTGCCATCCCCCAGAATATCTCCGGCAGTGTCGCCAAAATCCGCACTATTCACATAGCCATTGGCGGCAATAACCACCCACTGAGCACTGGATTCCAGGCGCACCACAGAAGGCCGTCCGTACGTATAGCCGATGTTGGCATCAGTCGTCTCGGTGAACTCCCAGAGCACCTTGCTACCGGCGCCACTGGCGGTGTTGTCCTCGCTGCTTATCGCCCCGGCAGAGGTGACATCAAGGGCAAAATAACCCTGGCCACCGGCACCGAGGCCACCCACCAAGATGGTGTGCCAGGCGCCACCGTAGAAGACATCGGCAGCATTAAGGTGGCCATCCACGAAATAGCGATGGTTGTACGGGGTTTTGCTGAGGTTACCGAGGTTGCCATAGACCGGTGAGGGCACGAAGGCGAAAACCTCATCGCCGGTATCGCCATCAAAGGCCTGCAACATGCCGCCATTACCACCGGCATAGACCCGCGGACTGCGTGCCGCATTGGCCACCGCAAAGGCAGGATAACCATCAAAAGTGAAACCGGCGCTGGGCGCCTGCACATAGGCCGGCTGCATGTGGATGATATCGGCCATGACCGAAGAACGATCCCGCAAGGTACCGCCATTGGCGACCTCATTGCTGCGGTCGCCACGAACGAAATTGAGTATGGGGCTGTCGGTGCGGGCGGTGAGCGCGGCATTAGCGGCAATAACCGGATCAACCAGGGTGCGCTGGGCGGCGGTCAGCATATCCCAGCCGAAGGGCACTACGGTGCCGGCACCATCGGTGGTGACGATAAAACGTCCGGTATTCCAGTTCTGGTTCGCCAGCCTGAGCTGCGCCCGCCACTGTGGCGTGGTAAAGCCCGGGGTGCCATCGGCTGCGATGGGAACGGCGAGCAGATCGCCGCTGAAAGTACCGTTCTCGAACCAGGGCGCGAAAATACGCTCGCTGCCCGAAGCCAGATTACCACTGCTTCCCACTGGCCCCGCCACGTAGCCGAAGGGCTGGTTGGTAGGCTGGAAAAAGTTGGCCGCAAACAGGGCGATAATCGCCGCCAGGGTGAGCGAGGCAATGAGGGCTATTTGTTTAATAGGTTTGTTCATGGTGTCACCTCTTCCCAACCTGAATCAGGAGCAAATACTGAAATTCCACTAGTCCCGGGTAGCATAGATAGACTGGACAAAGCGCGTCCCTCCCTTGCCAAACTCTCCTCGCCCCGAGACCCTGTAGAGATAACGTTTATCAGAAGCACCGCCTCCCCCGAGGGTGAGAGAGGCACCCGCCGTGGTATAGGGGCCGAGATACTCAAGTGTGTATTTTCCGCCACTGGGTGCAGCCTGGTAGGCCCCGGTGGCGCTGTCCCAGCTGATATCGTCGAGGGTATTCCCACCAGCGACCCCTTCCACCGCGTCGCCAACGGTATAAAGACCGTCGGTACCCACCGAGGACCAGTCAAAGAGCGGCGTGCTACCGTAGTTGGTAACAATATCCACCTCCCCGTCTACCAGGGCATTTTCCGCCACTGCCATAGCCGAACTCCGAGCCTGGGTATTAGTGGCCATCACCAGCTCGAAGTTAGCCGTACGCATAGCGGTAACCCCAAGCAGCGTCATCAACAGCAGTATCATGAGAGAGACCACCAGTACTGCACCGCGCTGGGCATTTTCGGGTTGTATACAGGAGAGCATGTCTTCCGGCCTCCTCATAGATGATTGCGAAGATTAACGGTGGTAAACACCACTCGCCGCAGACGCCGATCAGCACCATGGTTGACCACCTCATTGAGCAGTCCGGTGGTAGCCGCACCGGTGGCAAGGGCAAGGGCATCGGCCTGGCTCACCAGCAGCAAACCGATACGCAAGCTCATCACCGTATCCATATCGGTCACGTTGGGTGCTGACACGTAGCGATTGGCGCTGTCATCATTATCCGTGTCCTCGCCATAGAGAACGTGTAACGCCTCGACCCCGTCCACAAGTACCAGCGTGTTCCAGGTAGCGCCGGAATCAGTGCTGACGCCACACTGCAATTCATCGTTGGCACTGAGAGAAAAACGATTCCAGACCGTCGTCGTAGCGGCCACTGCGTTGCCATGACAGTCTTTGTTCAACCCGTCGCCGGTTCCCTGATAAATCACGGTAACGGTGTCAGAGTTATTGACATCGTCCTCGGTACCCGCCAACGGCACGACGCCGCCATTGGCCGCCGTCATCGGCCCCAGCACCCATTGATTGGCACCGTCGCCCTGATAACCGGTCATGCGCACCACACGTGACAGCAACTCCAGCGCGTAGCGACTGTTTTCCTGAATCCGCCCCAGATTGGTCTCTACCCGAAAGCTCTGGCGATTGCTGACAAATATCTGCAAGACGCCACCCATCACCAGCAGGCTGATGACCAAAGCCACCATCAGCTCCGGCAGTGACAAGCCACTCATGCGGTGCACTCTGCCCCCGGATCGCAAGCTCATAGCTGGAACCTCATGACAAAACGTTTGTTCGCCGGCCCGGCATCCGGTTCTATCTCCTGCCACCAAACCTTGATGGCATAAAGCGCACCGGTGTTATCACAACCATTCGCAGCCACCCCGGTGCCATCATTAGGAGTACTGTCGATGCACACCGAACCCTGCCCCTGAGGTAACCGCGCCGCCAACACCGCGCGCCATTCGGAAAGGTCGTTGGCCGCAATCTGGGCAACGGTGCAGGTGGTCGCTGCGGTACCAAAGCTTTCCGAACAACCATTGCTGGCAGCTGCCTGAAACTGGCCACCCGTATCGACACTGTTATAAAAACCTATCGGGTTGCGATTAATATCCAGGATACCGAGACGATTGGCACGCATCCGGTCGGCCATACTGTAGGTCAGCACAATAGCCTGCCCACGCACATAGGAACCGTGATTGGAGCGCATACTGACGACCTGTAAACCGGCAATTCCAAGCAGGCCGATAGAGAGGATCATCAGCGCCACCAGAACCTCGATCAGGCTCAGCCCCCGGTTTTCTCGTTTATTCATAGCGTGCTCCATCACAGGCAGGTGAAGTCCGCGACACTGATACGCCCAATGGCAGTGATGGTAATCCGTCTCCCGGTTTCGCCAGCAATACCGGAATCACAGAGGTCGAAGGTAAGGGGATTTACCGAGGTGATGGTGCCGGTGGGACGATAACGAATACGAACGGTACCCGCCGGTCCGGCAGTCAATGTGAGTGGCGCCGCCAGGGCATCCCCGCGGCGTATATCATTCTCCCCCGCATCCTGAATACCATCGGCATCGGTGTCCGCATAGGCACGCCAGCCGCCGGTCCAGTTTGTGGAGGCGCTCAATGCATCGATATTTACGTTGCTCCCACGCTTGACCGATTCGCTGCGCGCATAATGCAGTGCGGCCACAAAATCGTTGATTTGGGTGGTCATGCGAGTGTCCCGTATGAGCTCCTGATAGGCCGGCACCGCAAGCGTCGCCAGCACCGAGGCCACTACCAGGGTGACCAGCAACTCAACCAGGGTAAAACCGATCTGTCTTTGCCTGTTCATTGGCTTCCTCACTTAGTGACAAGGTTTAGCAGCGTGGAAAACGATTGTCACGGGGAATCCGACAAAGGGCAGAAATGCCGCGATAAACGGCCCTAAAAGCCCGCCAGCCCAGCCTTTATGCCAGTTCCGCAGGCAAAGAGAAGCGTACCCGCTCGGCCTTGCCCCGCACCTCGTCAGCGATCTCTCCACCCCAGGATATGAGGCGCTCCAGTACCCCCTGGACCAATACTTCGGGGGCCGACGCCCCGGCCGTAATTCCCACCGCAGCCACCCCCTCAAACCACTCTTTACGGAGATCTTCGGCATCATCCACCAGGTAAGCAGCAGCCCCCATTTTCTCCGCAATTTCCCGCAAACGATTGGAGTTGGAGCTGTTACGCGAGCCCACCACCACAAAAACATCACACTCAGGCGCGGCCCGCTTAACACCATCCTGGCGATTCTGGGTGGCATAACAGATATCGTCCTTCTTGGGGCCACTGATAGCAGGAAACCGACGGCGTAATACTTCAATAATCTCCAAGGTATCATCCATGGAAAGCGTTGTCTGCGTGACAAAGGAAAGCTCCTCCGGATTCCGGACCTCAAGCTTGCTGGCCTGTTCCAGAGACTCAACCAGATACATTCCGTCACCTGATTCATACTGCCCCTGAGTGCCTTCCACCTCCGGGTGGCCCGCGTGACCAATGAGGATGCACTCGCGGTTGCTACGCTCATGGCGCCCTACTTCGGAATGAACCTTGGTGACCAGCGGGCAGGTAGCGTCGAATACGCGCAAATCCCGGGCTGCCGCCTCCCGCCGTACTGCCCTGGAAACGCCATGGGCGCTGAAGATAACAATGCTCCCATCAGGCACCTGGTCCAGTTCATCGATGAAGACCGCCCCCTTGCTTTCCAGTCCCTCCACAACAAAACGGTTATGCACCACTTCGTGACGTACATAGATGGGTGCGCCAAAGCGCTCCAGGGCCTGCTCTACGATAGCGATGGCCCGGTCGACGCCGGCACAGAAACCACGGGGACTAACGAGTACAAGATGCATAAAAACTAAGTTTCCGCGTCCATTTCACCGAGCAAGGTGAAAGCATAACGGTCATAACTGCCCGTGGTCTCCTCCAGAGACTCCATCCGCAGTTTCAGAACCTGCTCACCGGTCTCGACCACCAAGATCCCTCCCTTCCGATAGGTCCCGCGGGGACTGATAAGGCTACTACCGGAGCCACCTTCCAAATCCGGCAGCGCAAGTCCGGCACGCAGGCTCGGACCCTGCCCAAAAGCACTCGTAGCACGAACGGCCACCGGTGTAGCCCGGGGCGACAGCAATTGCACCCCGGCCTGGTATTCACCGGAGTCAGCAATACTGAGCCAACGCACCGCACCCAGTGCCCAGCGGCCCTCCTGACCGGCTTTACCCGGAAACTGGATGCCAATGGGACCACCCACGCCGATAGCGTAGTTGGGGCGAATGTGCTTGACGATGCCCAAGCCGCCCGGTCCCTGATTGACCAATTCCCAGTATTCCGCGGAAAAACTGTCGGGACTCGGGGGAGGGCTCGCCGCCGGTCTTTTTTCCCGTACCGGTGACTGTTTCCGGGGTTGGTTCCGCTCCTCTTCGCCACCCCAGTGGCTGGCACTCACGGTCACCACGCCACCGCTCTTGACGCTGATCACATCCAGCGTTTCCGCCTCCTGCTTGGTATCAAACACATGATCAAGATCACGGCTACCAAAGCTTGAGGCCCCGTCCAGTTCCGTGGCGGTACCACCCAGCAGGTAATAAAGATTGGTGAGACCGGTCAGGAGTTTGATTTGACCGTCGGAACCTCGCCGCGGGGTATGACGCTGAGGCGGAAGCCCCCAGCTGCGAACCATGTATTTCAGAAAGCTTTCAGTGCCGGAATGGGGAGGCTCAACAGCATCCGCACTGGATTCCAGGCGTCCCTTGAAGCGTTGCACTAGGGGATTTGCGTCCAGTAACAGGTAATCAGGATGCAAATCATCCGCATCGTAATCCACGTAAGCCCGTGGGCGACGATCAGAGGCCGGCTCAATAACAAAAATACCCGCCGGCTGTGCCACCGGGTGTAATGAGGACAGACCGGCATCCCCGGCGCAATCACCCAGCAGGCGGAAGATCTTCCAGACATCGCCGTAGGCCAGATGGTAGGGATCCACCAGGCTGGTGAGCAAAATACGCTTATAGGCCTCGGCCAGGGAACATTGCAGGGAGCCGTCAATTTCCGCCTTGGGCGGACGCTCCCCATCCAATTCGTTTTCCGTACCGTAGGCGTGCAGCTGTGCCAGCTCTATCCACACCCTTTGCGGTGTTGGCAAATACTCGTGGTAGGCGTGCAGCAGCACATGTGAGAGAAACAGGGAGGCCCGCTGCAGGGCCACAGCAACCTCTTTATTTTTCCCCCAAAGCCGCTGCTTCTTTTGCAGCGCCCCGAGTAAAACCAGCTTATAGCCAAGGGCCAGCTCATGGGCGACATTCTTGGTCGCATCGGTCCCGGCGCGACTTTTCTCCAGTCCGGCAATACTGTGAACGGGCCCCTGTTTCTCCTCCAGCTCCAGCAGGTAACTGTAGGGTCGAAGATAGAGCTCCAGGAGCTCCAGCCGCAAGGTAGGCTTCATCGGGTTGCGATTTAATGCCAGCAACGCCCGGTGCAGGGCGGTCACCAGATTCAGGGGATTTGCATAAGGCAGACCTTCAATCCACTCGCGGGCATAGACCGGGCGGACTTCCACCGCCGGATCAGGCTGTGGTGACATGGCAGGTACAGATAAGGTCAGGCTCATGCTTCGGTCCTCAACGCATCAGGCTATGCGCAGAAAAATGCTACTCCGCTACGTCTTTATTCCCGCCCAGACTAACCAGAATCAGGATAACCGCACCCACACTGATGGCCGAATCAGCCACATTGAAGGCAGGCCAGTGCCACTGCCCGTAGTACACATCAATAAAGTCTAGCACGGCCCCCAGCGCCAGCCGGTCCCAGAGATTTCCCAGCGCCCCGCCCAATACCAGACCCAGCGCGATACCCGTCCAGATCTCGGTCTTTCTCAGGCGATAGAGCCAAACAAGAATGAAGCTGCAGATAAACAGGGTAAGCACTACAAAGAACCAGCGCTGCCATCCTGAAGCATCACTAAGAAAGCTGAAGGCGGCACCGGTATTGTAGGTAAGACGAAACTGCAAACCGGGAAAGAGCGCCATCGGCTGGTGCAGTTCAAGGTGGGTGGACGCCAGCGCCTTGGTAAACTGATCGAGGCCACAAACCACCGCGGCAAGCATCATCGGGCGCCACATATCAGGCGTAACGCCGCACCTCGCCCGTACCCTCGACATTCTCCACGCAACGCAGACAGAGCTCCGGATGCGCCGCATTCCGCCCCGTATCCTCCCGCCGATGCCAGCAACGTACGCATTTGGGATGAGATGAAGGCGTGATCTGCAGCCACATTTCCAACCCCGGCAGCGGCTCTACACGCTCGGCGTCCGCGGGCCGCTCCGCAGTCGGGCGTACCGCCGCTACCGAGGTGATAAATACGAAACGCAGCTCCTCGCCCAAGCTTTGCAAGGCACTGGCAAGGGTATCGTCGCAGTAAAGCGTCACCTCGGCCTCGAGCGCCGACCCAATCTCCCGACCCGCCCGCAAGGCCTCAAGTGACCTGTTCACCGCGGTTCGGGTAGCGAGCATGGTGTTCCAGAAAGCGTGATCCATATTCTGGTCCCGCAGCGGGAAAAGCCCCTCATACCAGGTGGAAAGAAATACCGACGGGTACTCTCGTTCCCCGGGTAATGTCCGCCAGATCTCCTCCGCGGTAAAGCTCAGCACCGGCGCCAGCCAATGCACCAGGGCACAGCCAATGTGGTACATGGCGGTCTGTGCCGAACGCCGGGGAAGCCCCTCCGCCGGCGTGGTATAGAGCCGATCCTTGAGTATATCCAGATAGAAACTACCCAGATCCACGGCACAAAAATTGTGCACCTTCTGGTAAACGAGGTGAAAATGATTGTGGTCATAGGCCTCGCGCAGCTCGGCCTGCAGATCATGGGCACGACCCACCGCCCAGCGATCGAGGGCCAGCAACTCATCCTCTGCCAACAACTGGGCCCCGGGGTCAAATCCGTGCAGATTGCCCAGTAGAAAGCGAGCGGTATTGCGAATCCGCCGGTAGGCATCGGCCGTGTGCTTGAGGATCTCGTCAGAAACGTTCATTTCCGCGCTGTAGTCGGTTGCCGCCACCCACAGGCGCAGAATGTCCGCACCCAAGTTATTGATCACCTTTTGCGGGGCGATGACATTGCCACGCGACTTGGACATCTTCTTGCCATCGGCATCCACAGTAAAACCGTGGGTGAGCACGCTGCGATAGGGTGCCTCGCCGTGCATGGCAATGGAGGTCAGCAAGGATGACTGGAACCAGCCACGATGCTGGTCTGAACCCTCCAGATAAAGGTCCGCGGGAAAACTGAGTCCGGGGGTACGCTCCAGCACCGCAAAGTGGGTCACCCCGGAGTCGAACCACACATCCAAAGTATCGCCCGCCTTAAGGTATTCCTCCGCCTCGTCACCCAGGATCTCCGCTGGCTCCAGCTCAAACCAGCGATCGATGCCCCCGGTCTCTACCAGTTCGGCGATGCGCCCGATAAGCCGTGGGGTATCCGGATGCAGGGCGCCGCTTTTTTTGTGCACGAAAACCGGGATCGGAACCCCCCAACTACGCTGACGCGAGATGCACCAATCGGGGCGATTCTCCACCATCCCCTGAATTCGCGCCTGGCCCCAGTCCGGCTGCCACGACACCTTGCCCATGGCCGCCATGGCCTGCTTGCGCAGCCCCGCTTTGTCCATGCTGATAAACCACTGTGGAGTAGCGCGAAAGATGATCGGCGTCTTGTGACGCCAGCAATGGGGATAGCTATGGCGCAGGCGCTCCGCTTTGAGCAAGGTGCCGTGCTCACGCAACACCTCCAGCACGTGCTCGTTGGCCTTGAATACATGCTCCCCGGCAAACAGCTCCGTGCCTTCGACAAAACAGCCATTGGCCCCAACGGGATTATCCACCGCCAGCTTGTAGCGCTGCCCCACCACGTAGTCATCCTGACCATGACCCGGTGCCGTATGCACAGCGCCAGTACCAGCCTCAAGAGTGACATGGTCACCCAGAATGATTGGCACTTCGCGGGAATAAAAGGGATGACGCAGGGACTGGTATTCAAGATCACCACCATGACAATGGCCCAGCACTTCCCATGATTCTACCCCGCAACGTGCCATCACCTGTTCCAGCAGGGCAGTAGCCAACACCAGATGTTCACCGCCATCGCAGGCTACCAGGGCGTATTCCAGATCCGCATGCAAGGCGACCGCCTGGTTGGCCGGCAAGGTCCAGGGTGTGGTGGTCCAGATGACCACTGAAAGGGGGCCGTCCACCGCCGCGCCAAGCCCAAAGGCCGCACAAAACGCCGCGGGTTTGACCACCCGAAAACGCACATCAATGGCCGGAGACTCCTTGTCCTCATACTCCACCTCGGCCTCGGCCAGTGCCGAACCGCAGTCGGTGCAAAAATGGACCGGCTTGAAACCCTGCTCCAGATGCCCCGCCTCCACCACCTTTCCAAGGGCCCGGATGATGTCCGCCTCAATGTGAAAATCCATGGTGAGGTACGGCTTTTCCCAATCGCCGAAAACCCCGAGACGTTTGAAATCCTTGCGCTGGCGATCCACCTGTTTGGCCGCGTACTCACGGCAGGCCTGGCGAAAACGGGCGTGGTCCACCTTCACCCCGGCCTTGCCCAGCTTTTTCTCCACCATCAGTTCGATGGGCAAACCATGGCAATCCCAACCCGGCACATAGGGCGCGTCCAGACCATTGAGACCACGGGCCTTGACGATAATGTCCTTGAGAATCTTGTTCACCGCATGGCCGATGTGGATGTCCCCGTTGGCATAGGGGGGGCCATCATGAAGGATGTATTTTTCGCTCCCGGCCCGCGCCTTGCGCAGCTGACCGTAGAGATCCATCTCTTCCCAAAAGGCGAGTAACTCGGGCTCGCGCCGGGCAAGATTGGCACGCATGGGAAAATCTGTTTTCGGCAGGTTAAGGGTGTCTTTATAGTCAGCCATAGTCTCGGATTTATATTAATGCAGGAACTTAAACGGCGAGCAACTCGCGTGCCGCCTGAGTATCCACACGAATTTGTTGCTGCAGTGCGGCCAGCGTATCAAAGCGCTGGTCGCCGCGAATATGGGCAAGGAAATCCACCTCCAGATAGCGCCCGTAAAGGTCCTTGCCAAAATCAAACAGATGCACCTCCAGCAAGATACAGTCGCCATCCAGGGTCGGGCGACGACCCACATAGGCCACCGCCGGCAATATGCCCTCGCCAGCCCCGCGCACCCGCACCGCATAGATGCCTGAAAGCGGAGAAACCAGGCGATGGAGCGCGATATTCGCGGTGGGGAAGCCCAGCTCCCGCCCCTTGCGCTCGCCATGAATGACGCGCCCGCCCATGCGGTAGGGCCTTCCCAACAAGGCCTCCGCCTGCCGCAGGTCATTTGCGGCCAGTGCCTCGCGCACCCAGCTACTACTCACCCGGCGTCCTTCAAGACGGTAGGTGGCGGTTCGGTGTACGCGATAACCCAGGCGTTCGCCAGCCCCGCGCAATAGCTCCAGGTTGCCCGCACCACGGTGGCCAAAGCGGAAATCATCCCCCACCACCAGATGCCGTACTCCCAGCCGGCGCACCAACAAGTCCTCAACAAAGGCCTCGGGGCTCATCTCGGCCAGTTCCCGATTAAAGCGGAGCACAAAAATCCGATCCAGCGGAGTTTTTCGCAACGCCAGAACCTTCTCCCGCAGCCGGGTGAGCCGCGCAGGTGCCCGCGCACCATCAAAGAACTCCCGCGCATGGGGCTCAAAGGTCATCAGTACCGCGGGCAATCCCTCGCGCTCACCGATACGCGCCAGTTGCTCAAGAATCGCCTGATGACCGAGCTGCACTCCATCAAAATTTCCGATGGTCAGCACGCAGCCATTGTGAAAGGGCCGCAGGTTATGAATTCCGCGTATCAGTTCCATCGCCAAAGGTGCGCAAAAAAGGGCGGATTATAGCCTAAGTACCGCCTGCCAGACGGACTCCCGCGCCTCATTCTCCGCCCCCTCCAAGGGCCAGCGAACGATGTCTGATACCACTGAGCAGGAGCAACAAGCCATAAAGCACCACGCCGCCAAGCACCAGGGCACCAAGTGCCACGGCCCGCTCACCGAGTCCCCACTCAATCCACTGCGCCAGCTCGCCCCGCCACCACCACAACATCAGGGCCATGGCCCCCCCGGCAAAGATGACCCGCAGCCAAAGCAGTCGCCAGCCCGGTCGTGGACGGCAGACATTCAGTTGACGCAAACCGCGGTAGAGCAGACCGGCATTGAGCCAGGCCGCCAGCGAGGTCGCCAGCGCGAGCCCGGTATGGGCCAGCGGAAATACCAGTGCCAGGTTCAGCGCAATATTGGCGAGCATGGCAATGACACCTACCCGCACCGGGGTCCGCGTGTCCTGGCGCGCGTAAAACCCGGGCGCCAGGATCTTCACCAGTACAAAGGCCGGCAGTCCCAGTGCGTAGGCCATCAGGCTCAGGCTGCTCATAGCCACGCCGTGGGCATCGAAGGCACCGTATTGAAACAGGGTGGCCAGGATAGGGGCCGCGAGAAACATCAGGCCAATGGCTGCGGGCACCGCGATGAGCACCACCCAGCGCAGCGCCCAATCGAGGGTCGCGGCAAAGGCATCGCCCGCCCCTTCCGCATGCTTGCGGGACAGATTGGGCAGAATCACCGTAGCCAGGGCGATCCCGAAAACTCCCAGTGGAAACTCCACCAAGCGGTCCGAGTAATACAGCCAGGAGACACTGCCAGTGACCAGAAACGAAGCGATGAGGGTGTCCACCAGCAGATTGATCTGCGAAACCGAGACTCCGAAGATGGCCGGCAGAATGAGCCTGAAGATCTTCCGCACCCCCGGATGACCCGGATTAAAACGGGGGATGCACAAGAAGCCCTGCCGGTAGAGAAAAGGAAACTGGAAGCATAACTGCGCCACCCCGCCCAGCAGCACACCCCAGGCCAGCGCAGTGACCGGCTGCTGCAATTGTGGAGCCAGCAAGGTGGCGGCACCGATGAGAAAGACATTCAGCAGCACCGGGGTAAAGGCGGGCACACTGAACACGCCGTAGGTGTTGAGTATTCCGCCTGCCAGCGAGGTGAGTGATATGAACAACAGGTAGGGAAAGGTGATGCGCAGCATGCTGACCGTCAGCTCATATTTCTCCGCCTCGTCGATATAGCCCGGGGCAAAAATCATCACCAGTATCGGCGCGGCCATGACGCCAACGGCCGTGACCAGAAACAGGATGCCCCCGAGCACGCCTGCGGTACTTTCTGCCAACTCACGCACCGCCTCCGGGGGATGTTGACTCCGATACTCGGCGAGCACCGGCACGAAGGCCTGTGAAAAAGCACCCTCGGCGAACAAACGACGTAGAAAATTGGGAATTCGGAAGGCAACGAAAAAGGCGTCCGCACCGAGCCCGGTGCCAAAAAAACGCGCAATGACCACATCCCGGACCAAGCCCAGCACCCGTGACAAGGTGGTGTTAAGGCCCACGATTGCAGTGGATCGAAGCAATGCCCTGCTCAGCGCCCTGCCCTCCGCCGCACAGGCCGGAACGCGCTATCCAACGGGCATTCACCCTTGATCTTGTAAAGCTCTGGATTCATAATTCGCCGTTTATTGTTATCAATTAATCCGGAGCATAATCCTTGGCCAATTCACCGCAAGCCCTGAAACGCGCCCGTCAGGCGGAAAAAAACCGCCAGCACAGCGCCAGTCGTCGATCCACCCTGCGTACCCAAATCAAGAAGGTCGTTAATGCCCTCGACGCAGGTGATAAAGACGCAGCTACCGAGGCTTATCGTGCAGCGGTGCCGGCCATCGACAATGCCGTTGGCAATGGTCTGATACACAAGAACAAGGCCGCACGCCATAAAAGCCGTCTCAACACCCGCATCAAGTCACTCTAGAAAAAGCACTTTTTGCAGGTGTAAAAAAGGGCCGTTTTTACGGCCCTTTTTATTGCCCGGAACTTAAGTTCCCAGCAAACTCAGGTTATCCCGATGGATCAGCTCCGGCTCATCCACATAACCCAGAATATCCAATATACGATCGCTCGCCTTACCCATGATCCGACCCGCCTCGTCGGAGTTATAGTTTACCAGCCCACGGGCAAACTCACGCTGCTCCGGGTCCACGCAGGCGACGATATCACCGCGGGAAAACTGTCCTTCCACACCGCACACCCCTACCGCCAGCAGACTCCGTCCCGAGGAGCGCAACACCCTGGCAGCCCCGGCATCCAGCAACAAACGCCCGCGCACACCGACATGGGTTGCCAACCAGCGCTTGCGCGCGGCAACCGGACGCTGCCCTGGCTCCAGACGGGTCCCCAATTGCTCCCCGTCCATCAGCCGCAGCAACACATCGGGGGTCCGCCCCGAGGTAATCACCGTGGTCGTTCCCGAACGCGCCGCCAGCTCCGCCGCCTTGAGTTTGGTCTGCATGCCACCACGACCAAGGGCTCCACTGCCCCCGGCCATATCCATCAATGCCACATCGCCAGCACGTGCATTTTGTACCAGTTTGGCCTCGGGATGGCTGCGCGGATCCGCGGAGTAGAGCCCCTCCTGGTCCGTCAGAATCACCAGCAGACTGGCCTCCACCAGATTGGCCGCCAGCGCCGCCAGAGTATCGTTATCGCCCAGGCAAAGTTCCTCGGTGGCCACCGTATCGTTCTCGTTGACCACCGGCACCACCCCCAACGCCAACAAGGTCTTCAGGGTACTGCGTGCGTTGAGATAACGACCGCGATTGGAAAAGTCTTCGTGGGAAAACAGCACCTGGGCGGTGTGCATACCATGACGCTGAAAACAGGATTCGTAAACCTGCACAAGGCCCATTTGGCCCACAGCAGCCGCGGCCTGTAATTCATACACGGCCACCGGGCGCTGCTTCCAGCCGAGACGGCTCATCCCCTCGGCTATGGCCCCCGAGGACACCAGTACACACTCGTAACCACGCTTTCGCAGGGCAGCGATCTGATCCACCCAGAGGTGCAGGGCCTCACGTTTGAGCCCACGTCCCTCATCGGTTACCAGAGCGCTACCTATCTTGATAACGCAGCGCTTAGCCCCTTGCTTCATGCCCTATTCCCAATCCTCTTCACCGTCCCCTTCCAGATGGTGAATAATCGCCAAACTGAGGGCGCGACATCCGTCCCCGCTAATCGCCGAAATCCTAAAGCTTGGCCCCTGCCAGTCAAGCTCCTCAATGACCGCCTGGCAACGCGCAGCAGCAGTCTCCTCATCCACCAAGTCCGTCTTGTTGAATACCAGCCAGCGTTCGCGCTCGGCCAGCACCCCCCCATATTTATTCAGTTCACCGGCAATGGTCTGCACCTCGGCCAGCGCTGTTTCCGCATCCCCGATGCCGATGTCGACCAGGTGCAGCAGCAGCCGGGTGCGCGACAAATGCTTGAGAAACTGCAGGCCCAGCCCGGCCCCTTCCGCAGCGCCATCGATGATACCCGGGATATCGGCTACAACGAAGCTGCGCCCGGCCTCGATGGAAACCACTCCAAGGTTGGGATACAGGGTGGTAAAGGGATAATCCGCCACTTTGGGGCGGGCCGCGGAAACCGCACGTATAAGGGTAGACTTCCCGGCATTCGGCAAGCCCAGCAGACCCACATCGGCCAGCAGGGTCAGCTCCAGCCGCAGATTGCGCGCATCTCCCTCGGAACCGTTGCTGGTCTGGCGCGGAGCACGGTTGGTGCTGCTTTTGAAACGGGTATTGCCGAGACCATGAAAACCACCCTGGGCCACCAACAGGTGCTCATCGGCAGTCAGCAGCTCGCCAATCAGCTCTTCCGTGTCTGCCTCCACCACCCGGGTACCCACCGGCACCATCAGAAAAAGATCCTCACCCTTGCCGCCGGTGCGCTCCTTGCCCTTCCCGTCCTCGCCACGCTGGCCCCGAAAAATACGCCGATAGCGAAAATCCACCAAGGTATTGAGCCCCTCGTCGGCTACCAACCAGACGCTGCCACCATCGCCACCGTCACCACCGTCCGGACCACCCTTCGGGATGTACTTCTCGCGCCGAAAGCTGAGGCACCCGTTACCACCGGCCCCGGCCTCAACACGTATGCGCACCTCGTCGACAAATTTCATAGCTTGATAGCCAGCGGTTCGGCAGTCTGTCGGACCCGGGACTGCCCTGTAGCGGAAACAAAAGCGCCGGGGGTTAGCCCGGCGCTATAAAACCTTATTTAACCGCCGTAGCGGCTACCGTCAGGCCTCGACGATACTCACAAACTTGCGTCCCTTGGGACCCTTGGCCTGGAACAGCACCTTTCCGTCTGCCTTGGCAAACAGGGTGTGGTCACGACCACAGCCGACATTGGGTCCCGGATGAAAATGGGTGCCGCGCTGGCGTACGATGATGTTACCGGCGCGAACCTGCTCGCCGCCGTAACGCTTCACACCCAGGCGTTTGGATTCTGAATCCCTGCCGTTGCGGGAGCTACCGCCTGATTTCTTATGTGCCATGGTGTTCCCCTTTAACTGGCGCTGCCCGGCTGGATCGCACTGATCTCCAGCTCGGTATAAGCCTGACGGTGACCCGCCTGACGCATGTAATGCTTGCGCCGCTTGAATTTGATGATGTGAACCTTCTTGCCACGACCGTGGGATTTGACCTTGGCGGAGATCTTGCCCCCGTCTACATAGGGCGCCCCAACCTGAATGTCGTCACCATTGTGGACCAGCAAAACCTTTTCAAAGTCGATGGTCGCACCCTCCGCGACATCGAGCTTTTCTACCTGCAGGGTATCGCCTTCTTTCACGCGGTATTGCTTCCCGCCCGTTACAAATACTGCTTGCATGCCACCTACTCCCAAATCCTGCACACGCAGGATGCCCGAAAAAGCCGAGTATTTTAGTGATTTGGCGGCAACTCCACAAGGACAAATAGTCGCCAGAAGGCCGGAAAAAACGTCCGCCAAGTGTATAATCGCGCCTCTATCCAGCAATCCCAGAATATGAAGCCCGGCAATGCCCCCTAGCCCAGCCACCGCGAGCGCAACCGAACTCGAAACCATCAAGGCCCTGGTCGGCGATGAACTGGAAGCGGTGAACCGCTGTATCACCGATGCCCTGCGCTCCGAAGTCGCCCTTATCGACGAAGTTTCACGTTACATCATCTATAGCGGTGGCAAACGTCTGCGCCCCCTGCTCCATCTTCTCAGTTCCCGCGCTTGCGGCTACCAGGACGGGCACCACGTAGAGCTGGCCGCCATCATCGAATTCATCCACACCGCCACCTTGCTGCATGATGACGTCGTGGACGCCTCCTCCCTGCGTCGTGGCCAGGATACGGCCAATGCCCGCTGGGGTGACGAGGCCAGTGTGCTGGTGGGGGACTTCCTCTACTCCCGCGCCTTTCAGATGATGGTCAAGGTAGGTGATATGCGTGTCATGGAGATCCTTGCCGACACCACCAACATCATTGCCGAGGGTGAGGTTCTACAACTCATAAACTGTGGCAACCCGGATCTTGATGAACAGGCCTACCTGCAGGTCATCCGCTCCAAAACCGCCAAGCTCTTTGAGGCTGCGGCGCGCCTCGGGGCCATGTTAGCCCGCCGACCCGCGGAAGAGGAGCAGGCCATGGCCAATTTTGGCATGCATCTGGGCACCGCCTTTCAGCTTGTAGACGATCTCCTCGACTACAAGGGCACGGTGACCAACATCGGTAAAAACCTGGGCGACGATCTTGCCGAGGGCAAGGCCACCCTGCCGCTTATTTATGCCATGGCACGCGGCTCGGCCAGCCAGGCAAAAACAGTACGCAAGGCCATTGAAAACGGTAGTCGGGAGCATATGGAAGAGATCGTCGCTATCGTTGAATCCACTGAGGCCATCACGTACACTGCGCGCGCGGCGAGAGCTGAGGCAGAGTACGCATTACAGGCCCTCGGCAACATCTCCCCATCCCCATATCGCGACGCTCTGGAGACCCTTGCGGAATTCTCCGTCAGCCGCTGTTACTGACGCCCGAATCAGTACAGAAAATCAAGGGGGTCGGGACCGCAACAAAACCTGTGTCGGGGTGTAGCTCAGCTTGGTAGAGCACTGCCTTCGGGAGGCAGGGGTCGGAGGTTCAAATCCTCTCACCCCGACCAATTTTCTTCATTTCCGCAACCTTTCCAATGTCCTCTTTGAGCCTAAGGCATCTCCCTTGGAGTCAGGGCAAATGCCAACTTTAGCCATGAGCACAGAAAACGTTGCGTTGTGGCTCTCTGGACGGCCCTTATCTACTGAACCAAAGACCAACTTTGATATACCCCGCAAACAGGCATAGAATCGGATGACTTTCAGTAAGTTGCGGATCGTTAGTTATATTCCGTCTCAGCTTGGACGTGAAGGGGAGGAGCTCGACGATGGCCATTGGTCAACAATGGAAAACGATTTTTTTGGCGGCGCTACTGGCCACCGCAAGTAACGTCCAGGCAAAAGGCGATGCACTCAAACAGGCCCGGGGTCTGCTTGATGGTGGAAATGCCCAGGGCGCCTATGAACTGCTGCTTCCGCTTCAGTCCGCCCGAGCCGGAGAAGTCGCCTACGATTATTTGCTCGGCCTCGCGGCGCTGGATGCCGGACAGCCAGGCATCGCCTCCTTTGCCCTGGAACGAGTCCTTATAGTCGACCCCGATCATGCTGGCGCGAAGGTCGCCACCGCCCGTGCCTACATCGCCATGCGCAAGCTCGATCAGGCTCGCGAACTACTCACTCAGGTCGCCCAAAGCAAAGCACCCCAGGCAACCCGAAGCGAGGCACAACGACAACTGGCGCGTCTTAGCTGGGCCCGCAATGATATTCGCGGTCATGTTGCCCTCACCCTGGGTTATGACAGTAATGCAACTTCCGCCACCGATGAGCGTAATCAGGCCATTCCCGCTCAGGGCGGCGCTATTCGACTCCTCAGCATTGGCGAGGAAGACGATGTGTTTTCCAGCCTTTCGGGCCGGATTCTACTCCGCCGCCCCCTTGGAGATGACTTGCACTTGCTTGCCCGTGGCAGCGCCTTTCATCGCCTTAACAGTACCGAGGATGACTTTGACACCGGCTCCCTCAATGCCGCCGTCGGTCTGCAATACCGGGATGATGACAACATCTACTCTGGTGAGATCGAGGGCGATCACTACCGCTTCGATTATGAAACCCTGCGCAACAGCCTGGGTGTGCTCGGCCGCTGGCAGCATGTGGTGGCACCCGGAGTCACAGCGGGCCTGTATCTACGCTACACCAATCTGGATTACAGCCCGGCAGGGCAGCAGTTACGCGATGGAGACCGGGTGACTCTCGGGGCTACCTACGTGACTTCTCTCGACAGTGAGCGTCCCGCTTCCATCTATGCCGGTGCCTACGGTGGCAAGGAGTCGAAGGACGCCTCCGGGGCCGCCTATCTCGAACACAGCTTCTGGGGTCTGCGCGCCGGCGGCAATCTGGAACTCATTCCCCACCTGACGGCTTATGCATCGGGCTCCCTGGAGGAACGGGACTACGACGGCGCGGACCCAAGCTTCCTCAAAAAGCGGGATGATTCCTTTCTTAAACTGGCTCTGGGGCTGGACTACAGGCCGTGGAAAAAGTGGCATGTGATTCCAGAATTCCGCTATATCCGGAACAATTCCAATATCCCGGTGACCGACTTTGACAGGTACATCTATACGGTGACCCTGCGCCGAAATTTTGATTAGGGGATTAAGCTGATGTCCGCAAAGAAGCGTATAGGTCGAGCCTCACAAACACTCCTCGCCACCGCCATCGCCGCCGCCCTGCCGCTCAGTGCCAACGCGGCCGCAGGGCGTGTGGATTTCGCCTTTGGGAAGGTTCAGGCCACCACAAAAGACGGCCAGACCCGAGACCTCAAACGCGGGTCGAGCGTTGATAGTGGAGACACTATCAAGACCCAGCGCGGTATTGCCCATCTGCGCTTTAGCGACGGCTCATACACCGCACTCAAGTCCAATAGTACTTTTCGCATTGATGAATACGCTTTCGAGGAAAAAAAGGCAGCAGCGGGAAAAAGCTTCTTCAGCATCCTGAAGGGTGGCTTTCGCAGCATCACCGGGCTTATTGGTCGTAACAATCCACGTGGCTACCGCCTCAGAACACCCGTCGCTACCATCGGCATCCGCGGCACACACCCGGAAGTAGAGCAAGACGCCGATGGCAACTGGGTTGTCCGGGCGATCAACGACAGCGACGAGAATGATGGTCCGGTGTTGGTGGATATAGACGGATCCTCCTGGTATCTGCTGGAGCCGGGCCAGTACTTCATCCTCGACGAGAATGGCAACGATATGGGTGGCAGTTTTCTGGTTCGAACGGAAGGGCGATTTCAGATCGAGGAGGGTTATCCCGCCCGCAAGAACACCACCGAGGACAGCTCCGGATTTACTTCGGAGGGCTGGGAAATCATTCCGCCAGAGGTCGTCATACCCTGCTGTGTGGAATAGCAGTAATTTTATCCCCCCGGTATTCATAACAGCCCGCAATTGAATCCGGTGGGCATTTATCGCCCTCAACAACCTCCCGCTCATTTCATCGCCACCTTTCCTTGAGCGCCCCCCTAACCCGGAAGACCGAGCAAACGGCGCAATCCGCCTGGCGGCTGAGAACGGGTACACCTCGGGTGGACTGGTCCAGGGAACTGATCCGTAACGAATTCCTCGAAACTGCCAACCGGCGCGCGTGGCAAGCGGAGATACTGGGCGATCTGATGGCCTTCGCTACCACGCAAGTGCCCTGGTATCGCCGGCAGTTCCGCCAACTTGGCATTGATGGCAAAGATATACAGTGCGTGGAGGACTTGGCCCAACTGCCCGTCCTGACGCGCGAGGAATTGCAGGCAAACGGTGATCAACTGCTTGCAGAGGGGCTGCCGGACGGCCACCGCATCGACCGCAAAGTTTCCACATCCGGCTCCACCGGTCAGCCGGTAGAAGTCTGGCATAGCGAGCACAGCATTATGATGGTGGGCATCATGACCCAACGGGAATTACGCTGGCAGCGCTTCGACCCTGCCGGCACCCTCGCCATGATCCGCAGCCTGCACGAGCTGGAAAATCCTCACGACAAGCAAACGCAGCCACTGGACCACAGCTACCACTATCCGCGCTGGTTTAACGTAGGCAATCACTTTCAGACAGGCCCTGGCATCGGCTTTGCCGATACCAATCCCGTCGACAAACAGGTGGCTTGGCTGGACCGGCTGGATCCCGACTATCTCATCGCCCAGGCTACCCGGCTGGAGCAACTGGCGCTGGCCTATCAGCATCACGCTCCGCCAGCCAGCCTGCGCGCCCTGCGTGCCTATGCACAACAGCTCACGCCGCAGATGCAGGAACGGATCGAGACCGTATTCGGGGTGCCGGTATACCAGAGCTATGCCCTGAACGAGGCGGGTCCCGTGGCCGGACAATGCCGGGAGGGCGGCCGCCTCCATGTCCATATGGAAAACTGCCTGGTGGAGGTGCTGAATGCCAACGACAAGCCCTGTGGGCCCGGCGAAATCGGACGCATCATCGTCACACCTCTGGCAAACGCCGCCATGCCGCTCATCCGCTACGATACAGGCGATCTTGGTGAGCTTGCGGTGGGACCGTGTCCCTGTGGACGTACCCTGCCCGCCTTCACCGCCATCCACGGACGCTACCGACGCCTTGCCCTGCAGCCCCGGGACAGCTGGGCTTACTGGATTGCCATCCAGCGTGCGCTTAGCCCCAGCCTTATTGCGGCAGAACTGCTGGCACCGATACGCCAATACCAGCTCCATCAGTACCGCAACCAGTCCTATGAATTACGCATCCGCGCCAGTGAAACTCTGAGCGACGCCTTTCACCACCACATACGAAAGTTCTGGGAACAGGCGACCGGGGAGCCAACCCACCCTTTAGCCATTGTGCAAATGGATGAAATTCCCTGGGGACGCGCCCTGAAGTTCGAGAATTTCACTTCAGATTTCGTGCCGCCCCCGGACAACGAACCACTCACACGGTCATAAGACCTCAGGAAGAGGCTGGCTGCCAGGCGGGTACTCCAGGTACCGGCTCCGTAGCCGTTCCCCGAATTTCCGCAGGCGGGCGGAGGGTGACCCTCGCCAGTGAAATGAGAATCCTGCTCCCAATCGCAAGCCGGTCAGCACATAAAGAGGCAGGCAGATTCCCAGCCCCATGCGTGCGTACAGGGTGGCAAAAGAGGGATATTCGTGTTCCTCCACACCCGCCTCAATGGAGGGCCGTTCCAGCCGGACGGCCTCCCGCACCGCCAGCGCCGCCCCCAAACGATGTACAGCACCGCCTCGCAGGGACGGGTCAACCCATACATCAAAGATGAGCACGCCGTCGGCAGGAGCCGTAAGTGCTTTAAATATCCAGTCGATATAGATCGATCCGGTGCTTAGCCACAGGTGATAAACAATCTTGCCCGACACCCGGTCCACCCCGATCAGGCAGCGGCTATGCGCGGCGTATCGCTGTCGCGCTACGGACGGGACAGCAGGCAATATAGAAGGATTTCTCAACCAGGCCTCGTGATCCACCCAATGCATCTCCACCCGCTCATCCCCGGTTGGCATCGGAGCAGGCTGCCGTTGCCCAAACCATGCCATTTCCCGCAAGTCACTACGATAGATGAGCAGGCGCCGAATCATATGCACTGACCGTTTCTAGGACGCCCGTCGCAGCACGCGGCTCACGGCTCGATCCAGCATGGTGTATTGGCCACGGTTGCGCGTCGTTATGGGAACTGTCTTGCGGTCAAATAAATGCTCGAGATACGCCGGACCACGAGCCAGGGACGCCTCCGTGAGCAGTTCCGAAAAACGTCCACGGAGTTCGGGAAAGTCTTTCACCAGATGTTTCAGAGATTGCTTCCATCCCCAGTCCACATCGTAATAAAAGGACATCAGACACTCCAAAGCCCAGGCGTTAAATCGCCGACGCCAGCCAGCCTGCTCCTTCACCAGCAGGGCCACGAGTAAAGAATCCAGATTACAGTGACGTGCCTCGTCACGGGCATGGAGAAAATGGATGCGGGCGAACAACGGATCCACGCTATCTCCAGCCTGTTTGTATTCGCGGTTGAGTACCAGGGTGTGTTCCTCCAGCACATTGAGAAACAACGTCCAGCCAGACAGCACGGTCGGAAATCTCCCCATCAGAAAGGCCAGGACACGGACCTTGGCCGGGGGCCGGAACAGGATATGCTGCGGGCGACGATAAAGCTCCGGACGCGCCCTGCTGGCCAGTTTCCAAAGCGCCGCGCTGTGGTCTACCTCGTCGGCAACAAAAGACTGGATAATGCGCATGATCCCCGGCTCCCGGGTGTCCGCAAGCAACATCCGTAGCGGTCGCAGCGCCAGCACATTCTCGATCCAGATAAACTGCTCGACCATCTGCAGGGCGTAATAGTGGTTGTAGCGCAGGCGTTGATCGTCGCTAAGGCCAGCGTAGCTGGGCGTTCCCCATAGCGGCACAAGGGTTTCAGGTATCCACGGAAGAGCAGGATCCGGGTACTCCCCGTCGGCTATTGCGGCCGGATTCAGCCGCGGGGCCTTGAGCCGGGCAACCTCTACATCAATACGGTTTAACAAGTTCGCAGGAACTCTCCCACCACCCGTCATCTCACACCTCCGAAAGCTTACAGCTGCATGTTAATCCAGCGTGTGGGAGTCTGTCTTGCCAGCTTCATCTGACAGTTGTCGGCGCAGCGCCAAATAGGCAGAGACCTGGTGTTGCTGAGAGAAGCGTGCGGCGTGTTTTTTCCCGGCAGCACCCATGCGTACTGCAAGCCCCGGGTTATCCAAAACCTTGGCCATTGCCCCTGCCAACGCCACCGGGTCATCCACGGGCACGAGGATAGCCGAATTTTTACTGACGGCCTCGCGGGCACTGAGCGGATGATCGGTGCTGACCACGGCAAGGCCCGCAGCCTGTGCCTCCAGTAGCGAACGTGAAAGCACCTCCCAACGGGAAGCCAGCACATACAGACTGGCACGTTTTAAAAGTGGAAATGGGTCCGCAATCCAATCGAGAAATTTCACTTGCTGGCAAATCCCCAGGCGGGAAGCCTGGGCACGAAGGCGAGGTAACTCCGGTCCGTCCCCGCATAACAGCAAATAAGCGGGTCGCTGCCTGAGCAGCAAGGCGAAGGCCTCCAGCAATACATCCTGCCCCTTCTCGGGATAGTAACGAGCCAGATTGAGCACCAGTGGAACGGTAGAGTCTGGCGGCCAGTCAAGGGAGTCCTGCCCCTCCAGCCGCACCTTCATGTCCTCCAGATCCAGACTGTTGTATTGGATGGCGATCCGCTCCGACGGTATACGCTGCGTCCCGACCAGATCATCAGCATGTGCCTGGGAGATAGCGATAACCTGGCTCGCGCGCCGGATGCCGCGCACGGTCAGCCATTGATAGGGACCATAGGTATGGCGTCGAATCCAGCCATGAATGTATACGATGCAGGAAATTCCCATTGCCTGGCATACCAGAGCGGTGGCACCCGAGCCATAGGTGTGGCTAACCACCAGATCGGGACGAAGTTCGCGCAGTCGCTGTGGCATTTTTTTCAGCACGCGATAGTGCAGACGCAACTGCCAGTTAGCCATCCACAACCAGTGACGAAGACGAAACGGCAGGCCTCGGGCCAACAGCTGCCAGACCCGCCACGTTCCCTCCTCATCCGGGGCGAGTTCAGAGTCGAGCATCTCTAGCTCCATTTCAGCCGGTAATTCGGCTCTCATAGCCCCCGGAGCTTTTACCAGCAGCAGCGTACGCCGAACCTCCGGCTCCTGTTTCACCAGCCCCTGCAACAGGGTCAGCATACTTCGGTCCGCGCCATAGCCCGCCAGGTTGTAGCAAAAATGCACCTCGTGCCGAATACCCCCTTGTCGCTGGTTGACGGGCCTGAATGTGCTCAATTCCATATCCACGCCATCATTGGCAGGCATGATGCCAGTGGCTGCTGTCGCGTTGGCTGAATCGTTTTCCCGGGCACTATTTACACCTCTGTCCTGAGCCCGGAAGCATAGCAACTTGCAAATGGCCGCTGAAAGATGTGCCAAACACCGTTTTCTACGCTGGGATTTTCCGGTTTTTGAACAATACTTAGGGCAGGAGGCTTGCCATGCCCGACCCGAAAGGAACATCTGCTTGTGTAACGCAACAGGTTGACCGGCTCAAAGTGCCGGTGGAGGCCTTGCGCTGGCACTGCGACCCGAAAAAACTCGAGTTCGAGACTACTCGCGAGGTGGAGCCCGTATCCCAGGTAATTGGCCAGGATAAGGCAGTGGAAGCCCTCACCTATGGCCTCTCCACCACCGCGCCCGGGCAGAACGTATTTGTGCGCGGGCTCACCGGTACCGGGCGCATGACCCTGCTGAAGGAGCTATTGGAGGCCCAGGACTGTCCGTTACGCCCGGCCCCGGAACGCTGCTACGTGCACAATTTTTCCGCTCCCGAGCGTCCCCGCCTCATCAGCCTGACGCCCGGAAACGGGGAACGCTTCCGCCAGCGCATGGGGGAACTCATTAACTTCATACAGAATGATCTTCCCAAGGTCCTGACCTCTGACGCCCTGCAGGCCAAACGCAGCGCCCTGGAAGAAGCAACCCAAGTGGAGGCCAATGCCCTCACTGACCCCTTCGACAAAAAGCTGCGGGAGGACAATCTCACCCTGGTCACGGTGGCAACGGGAACCAGTCAACAACCGATGATCATGCCCCTCATCGATGGTCAGCCGGTGCCGCCCACCGAGTTCGCGCGCATGCAGACCAGTGGCAAACTCGACGAGAAAGCCGTCAAGAAAATTCTTGCCGGTATAGCCGAGCATGCGCGTGATTTCGATAAGGTGACCACCCGTCTGGTTGAAATACACCGAAATCACCGCAAGGCATTACAGGCACTCCTCGAACAGGAGATTCGTGAGGTGCTGGGTCGTGAAACAGGGGAAGTAAAGCGCGCGTTCTCCAATGCAGCGATCGATAGTTTTCTCGCCGAAATTGAGGAAGACGTGATCCTCAACCAGGCGGCAATGGCGAAAGGTGAGGAAGCATTCCTGCATCGCTACCGGGTCAACCTGCTGTCCGCACATTTACCCGGGGAACGTCACCCCATTGTCATGGAAATCACACCGACGATGCGCAAACTGCTGGGAACTATTGAACGCAGTTATGGTGCCGATGGCCGCGCGGTCGCAGACCATTCCCTGATTCGCGCTGGCGCCCTTCTGCACGCCGATGGAGGCTATCTGGTACTGGAGATAAGGGATTTGTTGATGGAAGCAGGTGCCTGGAAGGTGTTGGTGCGGGCACTCCGGACGGGCAAGCTGGAAATCGTGCCACCGGAATTTCAGTGGCCCTGGTTTGGGCCCTCCCTGCAGCCGGAGCCCATTGATATACAGCTCAAGGTCGTATTGTTGGGAGATCCGGAAATCTATGCCCTGCTGGATGCTTACGACCCTGATTTTTCGCATCTTTTCAAAGTGCTCGCCGATTTTGATACGACCATCAAACAGGATGCCAAGGGTCTGGGAATGTACGCCGCAGTGCTCGCCCGTATCGCCGCGGAGGAAAAGCTGTTGCCCTTCGATGCCGGCGCGGTGGCCGCCATCGCCGAACAGGGGGCACGGGTGGCGGCACGCCAGCAGCGCCTCACCGCCCGCTTCGGGCGCTTGGCGGATATCGCCCGCGAGGCCGCGTTCGTGGCATCAAATGCGAATAGCCCGGTGGTTCGGGCAGCAGATGTGATCCGTGCCACGGAACTGATGCGTGGTCGTGCCGACCTGCCGGCGCGCCGTTTCCGTGAATACATCAGTGATGGCGTTATCCGCATCCAGACCCGGGATACCGTCGTCGGACAGGTGAACGGCCTTGCCGTCACCCGGGCGGGGCCCCTTACCTATGGCTTCCCGGCACGCATTACCGCCACCATCGGTGCCGGCACCGCGGGTACCATCAATATTGAACGCGAGGCAGAACTAAGCGGCGCGCTGCACACCAAGGGTTTCTACATCCTTGGCGGCCTGCTCCGGTATCTGCTGAAAACCGACCATCCGCTGGCCTTCAGCGCCTCCATCGCCTTCGAACAAACCTACGGCGGTATCGACGGTGACTCTGCCTCGGGCGCCGAGGCCTGCTGCCTGCTGAGTGCGCTCACCAATATTCCGCTGCGCCAGGATATCGCCATTACCGGCGCCATCGACCAACTGGGCCATATCCAGCCCGTGGGCGCGGTCAGCGAAAAAATCGAAGGCTTTTTCGATATCTGCAAGGACTCAGGGTTAAGTGGTACACAGGGTGTCATCATTCCCCGGGTCAATGTACGGGATCTGATGTTGCGGGCGGATGTGGTCGCCGCCTGTACCGAGGGGCAATTTCAGATTTACGGTGTTGAAACCATTGAGGAAGCCCTGACCATACTCACCGGTTGTGCCTCGGGAGCGCGCGATGAAGCCGGCGGGTATCCGGAACACAGCCTGCTGGGCATTGCCGAGGAGCGAGCCCGCCAGTATTGGCTGCTGGCGGTGGCAACTGGCGAGGAGCCGTCGGCAACAGATGCAGGCAAAACTCCAATCAGCTAGCAGGCTTCCGGACCAGCGCCTAGAAATCCATTCTGAGGGTCACGGAATAGACATCACTGTCCACGTTATCCCGCCCCCGGGTCGTTATCCATCCTGCCGTACCCGATATCCCCTGCTTGCTGAACATCCGCAACCCGAGCCCGAACTGCATTTCATCCCGATCATCGGAGGGCACCGGGACCCCGGCACCCACCTTCGTCTCGGTGGTCACAAAATCCCGTACCAGGGCAACGCTCGCATAGGGCTCCCATTCCCCAAGGGAGTATGCGAGCTCTCCGCCGATGCGCCCCTGTCCAAGTTTGACGGTAGATCGGGGATTTAGCAGCCCATTGCTTTCGGTAAAGGATTGCAACTCGTCCTTGGCATAGAGATAGCCAAGGTTTCCAGACACTATCCAGTTACCGAAGCCGGTGACTCCGTTCAGATTCCCGGCGGCAAACAGCCGACGGGAATCCTGCTTTCCGCTGATCACCACGCCGGCCAGGGTGCGGGTCTGTTTGATGTTCGAGCTGGTATAGCCCAGCGTCAGGTCCGCACTGATGGCATCGTTGAATAAATAGCCCAGATAGGGGGCTACGGTATAACCGTGCACCTTCTGCGACCCGATATTGAAAAATGTGGTGACATCCTGTTTCTCATAGGAAAGTGCAACACCAATGAGTAAATCATTCGGGGTGAGGTAATCCACGCCCGTCACCACGTTGTCCATGTCAGCGGAAAAAGCCGTCGAGACAAAATTATTGCGAATATCCATGCGTCCATAACTGACCCAGGCGCCAAAATTTCCCGGCGCATCGCCCGCCGACAGGCCGGTCCCCGTTTCCAGCAGCAGATTACCGGAAAGCGGCGACTTGAATCCGGGCCCGTGCTGCTTTCCCGACAGCACGGAACCGATCCGGTTACTCATGGACACGGCAATCTGGGCCAATCCCTGTTTAAGGATCTCGGTGGTGGTCGTTGAACTGCTCGCTCGCTCTGCAGGTACCTCGGAAACCACTTCCACGCCAGGAACCGGTGGCGGTACGGTCGCACCGGTAAAATCACCCGTGGCCAAGGTATCAAACCACCACGTGGCATCCAGTTCATCAACAGTTGCACCGGGGTGAATATCGTCGATACGCAAGGCACCGAAATGACCGGTGGTGGTGTGCTTCCAAACAATAAATTCTCCCACCCCAGGTACGCCATGGGCGGAACAAGCAGGGTCACAGTGGGGATTAGGCAAATTTATGTTGGTATAAGTAAGCGCCCCGGCATTGGTAATCTGGGTAACATCTGATACCCCGGAGGCAAAGGCAACATCACTGTCACCAGTGGAATTGCTACCGTAGAACCAGCCTCGGTCAGCATTGTTGATGGACCACCAGAGTGTGACATGGTTCGTACCATCACCGATGGTCGTGAGCGGGCCACTCTCCGGCCAATTGCTAATAGAACCACTGATGATGGCGGCATTAAGGCTCGCGGATGAGAACAACAGGGAAGCACAGATCACGCGCCAGACACGTCCGCCCGCCATAGCCCCCAACCAGTCCTTTATAAAAGTATGCACTCCCCTCCCCAGGCAAGCTTTACTCAGAATAAACCCTTTTCTAACAACCAGTTGCGAGCGAATACTACATCTATATTAAAACTTGAACAAGCACCACCTGCTCGCGCCAAGGCTGCCATATGGCCCCATCGCCAAGCTCACTTGGCCAAAGCCTCGATAGCAGGTTGAAATCCTTGGTCCGCAGCACGCCGATACCAGCGCCGTGCGGCCTCCCGATCCCGGGCAACCCCGCGCCCATTGTCGAGCAAAACCGCGAGATTGTGTTGAGCCCGCGCAAAACCGCTCTGCGCCGCGGCCCGAAAAAGTCGCGCTGCTTCAGCGTAATCCTGCTGTACACCACGGCCCGTGGTGTACAGGGCCCCCAGCCAGTACTGCGCCTCCGGGCTACCCTTTTTCGCCACTTTGGCGAGTAAGCGCGCCGCCTTGCGGTAATCCTTTTGCTCCGCGGCCTTGCGGGCCTCGCGCAGGTGTTTTCGACTCTTTTTATCCAGATTCGCCTGGCGGCGTGGCTCCGTCGACTCAACCGTCGAGGGCGCACGGGCTGCCGCCCATCGCTTACGGGCTACGCGCAGGCGCTGGTCATCCGGTGCCACCAGTGCGGCACGCCGAAGATAGTCATCCGCCCGCCCGAGTTCACCTTTATTAACAGCATCCTTTGCCAGACCGAGATAGGTATTCACTATCTTTTGCAGCCCATCTTGTGCCACCTGGTTTTCAGGCTCCCGCCCCAGTACCTCACGGTATTTTTTCCAGGCATTGTTGCCCGCCGGTGTGGTCAGACGGAGGGCGTCGATATCACGATCCGCGCCAGCAAGCAGGGCCGATATACTTTGCTGCGCCGGACGGACCGTTTCCGGGGCGCCGGAGATGACAACCTCCTCTTTTTTTGCCGTCTCCCTTTGCTTTTTTCCCAGAGAACCCAAGATCGCGAGAACCAGCAATGCCAGTGCAAACAGGCCGACCACCCGGGGCCAGCGACGCCGCTTTTTTGGAACGACAGCAGTGGCCTCTGCATTCTCCAGAGCAGGAATTTCCTCCGTAGCTACCTCGGTCTGGCGCACGGTTTCTGCATCATGCGCCGACACGGGTGCCAACGGGATCTCGCACCGCCCCGATAATTCAGCACGCCATAGTGCGATGGTCTGCGGGCGATCGCCCTCGCGGAAGGCAAGGCCGTGGTCGATAGCCATCAGCAGGGACGCACTGTAAGCGCCTCCCGCCGCATCCCGTGCCGCCACCAGGGGATCCCGCCCGATATCGAGAATCACCTTGCTGCGATCGACGGCAGACAAGGGGGCGGTCCCGGTCACCGCCCGGTACAAGGTCGCCGCAAGGGCATAGATATCCGTCCAGGGCCCCTGGCTGGTGCTCGAAGAGGCGTATTGTTCTATGGGGGCATAACCTGGCGACACCATGGTGGTAAGCGTCTGGGTATGGACTCCCAGGGCCTGACGAGCCGCGCCAAAATCCAGCAATACCGGACTGCCATCGTCGTGAATATAAATATTGGCAGGCTTGATATCACGATGGATGAAGCCCGCTTCATGCACCTGCTCCAGGCCATCGAGCAACCGCAGCACCATGGTTAACAACTGTTTTTCCGGAATCGTCTGTCGGCCAGCCAGTACTTCGGCAAGGGATTTCCCCTGCTCGTAGCGCATCACCATATAGGCGGTCTGATTGGCCTCGAAAACCGAGTGGACACGCACGATAGCGGGGTGGTCGAAGCGTGCCAGGGTCTGCCCTTCGGTGATGAAGCGCTCCAGACCCCAGGAGAAATCCTCGCGATGACTCTCGGTGAGGGGAACGACCGTGGCATCCTGCCCACGGGTTGCAAAGGCGGTGGCGAGAAACTCCTTGATGGCCACCCGAGTATCGAGATTGCTATCCCGAGCAAGGTAGGTGATACCAAAACCACCCTGCCCAAGGACCCGCTCAAGGCGATACCAGAGCAGCTCAAAGCCGGACGGCAAAGCGAGTTGGGGTGTGGTCGCGCCGGGGATCTCGTGCTCCCCCATCAGTATATTTTCCGCGCTTTAACGGCGCACCACATCGCGAATGATATCGCGGATCACCCCGCTGGCCGTTTCTATCAGGACCACGTCCCGATCCACGATAACCCGCTCATGGCCGGCGGGTGGTGCCGGCAGGCGGCGATGGAGATCACCGGGCAAGCTGCGTTTTTCCAAGCCCGGCGGGAGCTTTCCGTTACGCTCCAGTTGGCGAGCAAGTCCTGGAGGTAACTCCTTTTTTCTCGCCAATCCCGGGGGCAAACCCTTATTCTTTTTGTGCTTCTTATATTTTTTGTGCTTCTTATCGTAATGGCGTTCATTCCTGGAATCATCTTCGTGTGCTGACTCCCGCTCACCAAAATAACGGTTGATAAACTGCCGTTCGAGCTCCCCGAACGCTGCCCGGGCCGCCTCTCGCGCTACCGAGGTTGCCACGGGCTCTGCCGCATATCCGGATGCATTCAGCAACAAGGCCCCAACCAACACCGCCAAATTCCTCATTTCAGAATCCTCACGATAAATTCACGTATTGCAGAGTCTGTAATATCCTTTGTGTCCGGGTCAATGAACCCCATCCCGTTCCCGGGAAGTAATCCCAAGTAAACGAGGCCTAAACAGAAATGGCGGTAGTGAATGTCTGAACTGCTGGTATTTTCCCATCTTACGGTTATCGCAGGCTTCCTGCTCTCGCTACTGGTGCTCGCCCAGCTGGTACGGGAGCGCCGTTCCCCTACCGGCACGCTGGCCTGGTTCCTGATCATTGTTCTTGCTCCTTATTTGGGCGTCCCGCTGTATCTGGCCTTTGGCGGACGCAAGATGCGCCGTATCGCTGCGAGCAAGGCAAATATCGTGCTGGCTGCTCAGGATGTATTACCCGAGGCCGAGGCCAATCCGGTTGACCGCCTGCTGCGCAGCTACCAGATTCCGGGGGCAACCCGTGGCAACCGGGTGGAAATCTGTATCGAGGGGGAAGACGGATACGCAGCGCTTACCGGGCTCATTGAAAATGCGCGCCGCAACATCTACCTCACCACCTTCATCTTCAGTCCGGATGAAGTCGGGCGGGACATCATTACCCGCCTGACCCGCCGCGCCGCTGAAGGTATTGAGGTACGGATGCTGCTTGACGGTGCCGGTTCCTGGGCCACCACCCGCGGATCCCTCACTCCCCTGACCACGGCCGGTGGGCATGTGGCCTACTTCAACCCGCTCTTGCTCGGCGCCTTCCGCGCCAGCACCAATCTCCGCAATCACCGTAAACTGGTGGTGGCAGATGGTCAGCACGCCTGGGCTGGCGGCACCAACATCGCCCGCGAATATATCGGCCCCGGGCCAGATCCCGATCGCTGGCTGGATTTATCCTTCCTGCTGGAAGGCCCTGCGGCCCTTTATTACGATGCCATCTTCCGCTCGGACTGGGAGTTTGCCAGTGGCGAGGCCCTGTTTCACTACCCGCCCATGGCACCTCCCGCAGCCGGGCCAACGCCCTCGGCAAGCGTTCAGGTTATTCCCTCAGGACCCGATGTTCCGGACGATCCGCTCTACGCCGCCATACTCAGCGCCAGCTTCCGGGCCCGGAAGCGGATCTGGATCATCACCCCCTATTTCATCCCCGACGACGCCCTCACCCATGCCTGGACCATCGCGGCCCACCGCGGCGTGGATGTGCGCATCATCGTGCCCAAACGCTCGGACAATCGCATGACTGATCTTGTGCGCCGGGGTTTTCTGCGAGATATCCAGGCAGCAGGCGGAAAAGTCTTCCGCTACCCGGGCAGTATGCTGCACACCAAAGCCTTGCTGGTAGACGATGCTTTCACGGCACTCGGATCCGCCAACATGGATGCACGCAGCCTGTTCCTCAATTATGAGGTGGTCTCTTTTTTCTACGGTAGCGAGGAAATCCGCACCATAGAGAACTATTTCCTCAAGCTGGAGGCGCGCGCCATCTGCGGCGTACGGGAAGTAGGTCGAGCACGGGAGTTACTCGGAGGCGTTGCCCGTATGGTTGCGCCACTGCTCTAGACAACACGATGTACGCTCTGAAGAGAAGCCTGGCCCCCCGTCGTATATCCGGACTCATGGCACTCATTCCATGGCTGCTCCTGGCCATCAGCCTTGGCCTGCCCCGCACGGCCTCGGCACGGCTGGAATCGGCCATAACCGCCTACCACCGCAATGAATACAGCCTCGCCGCCACGGGCTTCCAGGAGGATGCGGAACGCGGCGATGCCGTTGCCCAGTATTTTCTCGGCTCGCTGTATCTGGAGGGTAAAGGCGTTACGCAAAACCATCGCTCCGCCGTCTTCTGGTTTCGCCGTGCGGCCGCCCAGGGAGATCAGGCGGCCCGCTACAATCTCGCGCGCATGTATAGCCGGGGGCTTGGCGTAGCACGCGACTATCCCGCCGCCGTCGCCCTCCTTCAGCCCCTCGCCCTGGCGGGTGATGCACCCGCCCAATTTAGCCTGGGCTATCTGCACGGCAACGGCCTCGGTGTCCCCCGCAACGAGCCCGAGGCGGCAAACTGGTACCGTAAAGCGGCCGAGCAAGGCCACGTCCTGGCTCAGAATAATCTTGGTTTTCTCTACTTGCAGGGGAAGGCCGTGGCGCGAAATCTGAAGGAAGCGGTGTTCTGGTACCGGAAGGCCGCGGAACGCGGCAATAGCAATGCCCAGTATAGCCTTGGCCGCCTGTACCACAGCGGTCAGGGTGTGGCGAAAAGTGCCCGGGTAGCACTTTCCTGGTACCAGCAGGCCGCCGAACACGGCCACGCTCAGGCACAGTACAATCTCGCACAACTATTCCGCCGGGGCCTGGGAACGACAGCGGATCCAAAGACCGCTCGCAACTGGTACAAACGTGCTGCAGGACAGGGGCATGCCCGTGCGCAATACAACCTGGCCTATCTGTATGCTCATGGGATAGGCGGCGAAGCCGAGCCCGGCAAGGCACTGCGCTGGTATCACGAAGCAGCACTGGCGGGTCATGGCGCAGCCCAGGGAAACCTTGCGGCGCTGTATGCCAACGGCGAGGGTACCCCCCGCGACCCATTGCGTGCCTACGCCTGGTGGCGAGTCGCGGCGATGAACGGCAACCGGCGTGCGCTCGAATACAGCCAGCACATCGCCACAGAACTACATCCGATGGAACTGGCAGATGGACGCGAACTGGGCTGGACACTGTGGGCAAGCCAGGCCTCGGACAGGGAGACTACACCATGAAAGAGGATACGATTCTGGTCACTGCGGGCCGTGATCCGCACGCTCATGACGGGGTGGTTAATCCACCGGTCTACCACGCCTCCACCATCCTGTTTCCCAGCGTGGCAGCGATGCATGAGGCGCACAAGCAGCCCTTCGACAGCCCGAGCTATGGTCGCCTCGGCACCGCCACCACCTTTGCCCTGGAAAAGGCCGTGGCCGCGGCCGAGGGCGGTTATCGCAGCATCGCCGTCTCCTCCGGAGTCGCCGCCATCAACACCGCGCTCATGAGCTTTGCCAAGTCCGGGGCGCATCTGCTCATCGCCGACAGCGTCTACTTTCCCACCCGCCGCTTCTGCGAACAGGTCCTCAAGCCGCTTGGGGTGAAAATCGACTATTTTGACCCGCTGATTGGCAAGGGGATCGAGGCTCACCTCCGTCCGGAAACCGTCGCGGTATTTCTGGAATCCCCGGGTTCCCTCACCTTTGAGGTACAGGATGTCCCGGCCATCACCGCTGCCGCCCACGCGCGGGATGTCGCCGTCCTGCTTGATAACACCTGGGCCTCACCGTTGTTCTTCAAGCCCTTCGAGCACGGCGTAGATATCTCCATTCAGGCTGCCACCAAATACATAGTGGGGCACGCAGATGTCATGTTGGGCGTGGTGACGACCACAGAGAAGTGGCATCACAAATTATGGAAAACGGCCCGCCTGCTGGGCGCCTGCCCGGGCCCGGACGATTGCTATCTCGCACTACGAGGATTGCGCACCCTGAGCGTACGCCTGCGCCAGCATCAGGAAAATGCCCTCCACATCGCGCGCTGGCTACAACAGCGGCCAGAAGTCTCGCGGGTACTCTGTCCGGCCCTGCCGGAGGACCCTGGCCATGCCATCTGGAAACGGGATTTCCTCGGTGCCAGCGGGCTCTTCGGGGTGGTGCTCAAACCAGTGTCAGCGGCAGTCGTTGCCGCCATGCTGGATGATATGGAATTCTTCGGCATCGGCGAATCCTGGGGCGGCTACGAAAGTCTGGCAATTCCCACTTGGCCAGAAAAGTGCCGCAGTGCCGTGCCCTGGGAAGCGGAAGGGCCCTGCCTGCGTCTGCATATCGGTTTGGAAGACGTGGACGACCTCATGGCCGACCTGAAAAAGGGATTCGAGCGCCTAACCCGGGCTTGTTGAGTTTCCGTTCGCCTCACAGTCCCGCAAGACTTTTAATGCGAAGGCATCCCAACCCTCTGAGGAAAAAGCGATGGCACGCACTGCCTTTACCCGCTCCATGGCCTCCACGGGGCCCAGTGCATATCGCCGACACAGATAGTAGGCCATCAATAAGCAGGTCCGATCCCTACCCGAGCGACAGTGGATTAGTATTTTTTCGCCTGCATCCAGGCGTTCGGCAAGGAAATCATAGGCTGCGGGAAGACGCGCTGTGCAAAGTTCCAGGTCTCCGGGGCGCGGCGGGATATTCTCCGCCAGCGAAACACGAGTGTAAGCCATCCCGAGATCACTAAATTCTTCTGACTGGCACAGCGCGCCATCATTCACCGAAATGACCGCACCAATGCCACCCTCTCTTAGCTCCTCAAGTTCCCATTCATCCTTGTTGGGTCCACTGCGTCCGGCAACGCTGTTTTCTTCCAGCCAAAAAACGTGCTTCATCCCCACCCTCTATAAAATCCGGTACGTACCTGCTCAGTCGTTTTCAGTCCTGACCTCGACGTGCGGATTATCCTCTCCATCGACATAGACCTTAAGCACCATAGGCTGACAGCACACCTCACAATCTTCCGTATATTCCTGGCTCTCCACCGAGCAATCGACAACCACCGAGATCCGCTCGCCACAATAAGGGCACCGGATCGGCAATGTTTCCAGAGCATCCATAGCTGACCTCCAGAGCCTGATTTCCGCTTGTCCCGCCCCGCGGGCACACTGAAAGTATAGAAGGTCAACTCTGAGCCGGGGGCCTGAAATATCTCCCGCCCTCGACCAACCAACGACTGGGCGTGGCTACCCCGTTTCCCTAGGCGTTAGCCCTCGCCACCGCCTCCTTGTAGTTATTTATTGCCACAAAGTAATCCGGATCTTCCAACACATTCACATCACAAATCTTGTCGGCCTTTTTAATCAGCTTCACGCAATCCGACGACAGGTGACGCAAATGAATAGTCTTGTCATTTTGTTGATAGCGCTCGGCCACCTTGTTAATCACCTCGATAGCCGACTGGTCCATGATTTTTGATTCCTTGAAATCGATAATCACTTCATCCGGATCATTCGCCACATCGAACTTGCTGCTGAACAGCCCGGCGGAGCCAAAAAACAAGGGGCCATAAATTTCGTAGTGCTTCACACCGTGCTCATCCGTGTGCTTGCGCGCCCGGATACGCAGGGCGTTCTCCCAGGAAAATACCAGCGAGGCAACAATCACACCGGAAATAACCGCAATCGCCAGGTCGAAGATGACGGTCATCACGGTCACCATCAAAATGACCAGAAAGTCTGCCAATGGCACCTGGTTGAGTATCTTGAAGGTATTCCAGGCAAAGGTGCCGATAACCACCATGAACATCACCCCCACCAATGCGGCAATCGGAATCATTTCTATATAGGTGGATGTGAACAGGATGAAGCACAACAGGGCCAGTGCCGCCACGATGCCCGATAAACGCCCGCGCCCGCCCGATTTGATGTTGATAATGCTCTGCCCAATCATGGCGCAACCGCCCATGCCACCAAAGAAACCATTAATGATATTGGCCGCTCCCTGCGCTAGGCATTCCCTGTTGCCCCGGCCATGGGTCTCGGTCAGCTCATCAATGAGATTCAGGGTCATGAGTGATTCAATCAAACCTATGGCCGCCAGAATCAGGGCATAGGGCGTAATAAATGACAGGGTTTCCCAGGACAGGCTAATCATCGGGATATTGAAGCTTGGCAGTCCGGCCTTGATGCCCTCACCACCACCCGCAACGATAAAGGACTTGACGGTCTGGGTATCCACATCCCCAAAAAGGACCACTGCCGAAACCACCAGTATGGCGGTTAAGGCGCCGGGCAATTTCCTGGTGAGCTTTGGTAGAGCCCACATGATTGCCATGGTCAGCGCCACCAGGACGAGCATGGTGTGAAGAGGCGTTCCGGTGAGCCATTCACCCTCGCTTTTAAACATCCCCAGTTGCGAGGTGAAAATTACAATGGCTAGGCCATTCACGAAGCCCATCATCACGGAGCTCGGAATCATGTGGACAAATTTTCCCATTTTGAAGAAGCCGGCCGCCGCCTGAAAAATCCCCGTCAATATCAGGGTGGCAAACAAGAACTGCAGGCCCATCATCGCGCCTTCCGGGCCCATGGCATTACCTTCCCTGATGAGATGAACCATGACCACGGCCAAGGCACCGGTGGCACCGGAAATCATTCCCGGACGCCCACCGAAGATGGCGGTGACCAGACCCATCATAAAAGCCCCGTACAACCCAATCACCGGGGAAATGCCAGCGACAAAGGCAAAGGCGACTGCCTCGGGAACGAGCGCCAGAGCGACGGTCAAACCGGATAGCACATCGTCTTTAACGCTACCCTGAGTTTTTTCAAAAAACTTAAATCGTGATTTCAATGTTATTTCTTCTTTTATTACAATTAGTTATGTGCAAACAATCCAGCCGCTTGAGCTAAAAAAACCAGTTCATTTTCACCCTGAGGCATGTCGGCAACGGCACGTTCCGGGAGACGCCCAGCGTCCACCGGAACCATTATCTGAAGGCAGGGGCACGCCTTAACGTGCCTACAGGAGTCATTTATCCGGGAAGGAAATGCCTGCGCCTCGATACCACGTGGCAGGCCGAAATCTGCATGCGTAGCTTAAATTACTTCCAAACGCCGAACCGGGTCGTACGACGCTTTTTCACAGCGTACTAGTAACGTAACTGATACCAGAGCAGCCCCAGATACTCATGCAGAGCGCTCGAGCTGGCATGAAGGGCTCCAGCGCGCGGCACCCAGTTTAACACCCCGCGACTGGAAGAGGGGCGGCTAAAGAAGCCCGTGGGTGCGGCAATGGCATCAATGCCGTTGCGGCGAAAGGCATCCAGTGAACGTGGCGTATGTGAGGCATGAGTTACCAGCAGGACCCGATTGATGCCGGCCGCCAACAACAGGGGTGCAGAAAGCTGCGCATTCTCCCAGGTATTGCGGCTGCCGCTCTCACGCCAGCGCACCGGCACACCAAAATCCTCCACCAGCACCCGTGCCATCAGTTCCGCCTCGGGCAGGCGCTGCTCATACACGTTGCCGCCGCTTACCAGCAGCGGCAATCCACTCTGTCGATGCAGACGGGCACCATAACGCAGACGCACCAGCGCCCGCTTTGAAACGGTATCTTCCCCATACTCCGGCGCATTCCGGTAACGTCCTCCCCCCAACACCACAATGGCCCCGACCCCTTCCTGCCCGAGCCCGGATGCCAGTGTCGGACTATGCTGCAGTCCCCGGGACAGGCCGTATGCGCCCATGGGGGTGCTGAGCACATACAAACTGCCCAGGGCGATGAATACACAGCCTGCCGCCAACCGTGGCAAACGACGGCGAAATGGCCAGGCGATGGCGAGCAAAACGAGATTGATTGCCGGGGGCAATAGCAGGGTACTGAGCAGCTTTACGGAAAAGATCTCCACCACAGCGACCGGAGACAGCAGCCGTCAGGCGCCGACCACCTCACCCGCTGCCTGCAAATCCGCGTGGTAGGAAGAACGCACCAGCGGGCCACTCGCCACCTTGTCAAAGCCCAGCGCACGGGCATCCTCCGCCAACCCGGCAAACTCATCGGGGGTGACAAAACGCTCCACTGCCAGATGGCCGCGACTGGGCTGCAGATACTGGCCAAGGGTCAGCATCTCGCAATCGTGGGCACGCAGATCAGCCATTACCTGGCGTACTTCATCGAGTTCCTCACCCAGACCCAACATCAGGCCAGACTTGGTAGGCACCTCCGGGTGTGCCGCCTTGAAGCGCCGCAGTAATTCCAGCGACCAGGCATAGTCTGCACCCGGGCGGGCCTTGCGGTAGAGCCGCGGCACGGTTTCCAGATTGTGGTTAAAGATGTCTGGCGGAGCCTCCGCCAGGGCCGCCAGTGCCTTGTCCATGCGGCCCCGGAAATCGGGCACCAACACCTCAATCCGGGTCTCGGGGGAACGCTCCCGCACTGCCCGAATACAGGCAGCAAAGTGACCGGCGCCGCCATCACGTAAGTCATCGCGATCCACCGAGGTCACCACCACATAATCAAGCCCCATGGCCGCTACGGTGTCGGCAAGCTGCCCGGGTTCTTGCGCATCGGGTGGTGCAGGCCGGCCATGGGCCACATCACAGAAGGGACAACGGCGCGTACACAGCTCGCCGAGAATCATGAAGGTGGCCGTACCGTGGCTGAAACACTCACCGAGATTGGGACAGGAGGCCTCCTCGCACACGGTGCTCAAAGACTGCTTTCGCAACAGGGCCTTGAGCTGTTGAACCTTCGGCCCCATGGGCGCACGCACCCGGATCCACGCCGGCTTACGGGGCAGTTTTCCCTCACTGGGAACAACGGGAATGGGAATGCGCGCGGTCTTGGCCGCACCGCGCTGGGCGCGGGAAATGAGCTTGTCAGTTTTCATGGGCGCGAGTATGCCACGCGCCGATACACCGGATGAAACCCGGATATATTTTTAAAAAGGAATGGTTGGTCCGTTCCATTTCTCTGTTTGCCGTGGACGGGCACGGGCAATTGCAGTTCTGGCATCGCCCCAGCCCTCACAAACCGTACGCCCGGAACCCCCACGACAGAAGTTCAGCCAGCGCTTGCCGAAGGCATAGCATTGAAAAAACAGTAATACCCACTGACGTTGCCAGGAGGTCAGCGGGCGCTGGCTGCACACCAGCTTGTCATCGTAGACATCCCGATCGGTAAAGCCGATAGCACCATAGGCGGCTACTCGAACCCGGGTTCCACGCGCCAGACGGGGACCCAGCACCATGGCATCCAGCAAATCATTGTCACCACCGATATAGCCGTGAATGGCACCGTAATTAACCAGGCATGGAAAGGGTGACAGAAAGTCCAGCTGGTCGCCGTGCCCACGTTTGAGGCAACTGCCGCGAGGAATTTCGATAACCACCTCAAGCCCGGATACCGCCCCTAAATCGTTCATCTGAGCTGCTAGCCCACTTCTGTCTCTCGAAAACGTCGCTCGGTATCCAGCATGTAATCCCGGGTCAGCGGTGCGGCATCACGAATACGTGAGAGCTGCATCTGAAACACCATCTGGGCGCCGGTGCGGAACATGCTCTCCACGCTGATGAGATAAAACTCCCACATGCGACAGAAACGCTCGTCATAGAGCTCCACGATACGCGCCCGGTTCTGCTTGAAGCGCTTAATCCATTCCACCAGGGTGTCGGCATAGTGCAACCGCAACACCTCCACATCGCTAACCCACAGATGCTGGCGCTCGGTGGCAGCGAAAACCTCGGAAAGTGCCGGCGAGTAGGCGCCCGGGAAAATGTACTTGCGCAACCACGGACTGGCGGTGCCTGGCGGGCTCATATGGCCGATGGAATGCATCACGGCCAGGCCGTCGTCCACCAGCAACTCATAAATGCGCGCAAAAAACTCATCGTAGCGGCTCACCCCCACATGCTCGAACATCCCGACCGAGACGATGCGGTCAAAACGCTCCGTTACCTTGCGATAATCCATCAGTTCAAAATGGACCCGATCATCTAATCCCAGCTGCACCGCTCGCTCGCTGGCCAGGGCATGCTGCTCCCTGGAAAGCGTCACGCCCAGCACCTCCACATCAGCACGACGAGCCAGGTCAAAGGCCAGCCCGCCCCAGCCACAACCGATATCGAGGATACGCTGGCCATCGGCCAGGCCCAGCTTGGCGGCGATATGGCGTTTCTTGTTCTGCTGCGCCACTTCCAGGGTGTCTTCAGGGCTCTGGAAATAGGCACAGGAATACTGCATATCCTCGTCAAGGAACAGCTGATACAGCTCACGCGAAAGATCGTAATGGTGGGCGACGTTCTGCTGCGCCTTGCCGATGGGGTTGTACTGCTGAAAATCGCGTAACAGCCGCGAAATACGCCGGAAGACCTGCTGCCAAGGATGGGACGCCATACCACCACGATTGATGGAAAAAAGCCCGAGAAAATCCTCCAGTGTGCAGTCCACGAAGGTGATGGTGCCGTTCATATAGCCCTCACCAAAGTGGAGCTCGAAGTTCTGAAACAGCTTGCGTGGCAGATCCGCCTGGTGCAGCTGGATGGTTGCCAACGGCTCCGGAGAGCCACTGAATTCATGAACCTCCCCGCCAGCATCGACGACCCGCAGGGTGCCTTTCTGGATGAAACGCCTGAACAGATGGGAAAGCAGGTAGATCCCGACGCCGTGTCCCTTCTCACTGTTTTCCGCCACCGGGAACCCCTCCTGTCAAAATTACTTACCTAGTTTTTTCCGCTCTTCCTTGCGCCTTTTTGCGCGCCGCATGGCGGCCGGTTTCTTTTTCTTTTTGACTCTGAGCGGCTTGTCCGGAACATTCCGTTTTCCGGCCTTGGATGGCAGTCGCTCTCCGTGCTTTGGCACATCCTGAATACGCAAGTTCAGTTGCCGGTTGCAGACATAGACCTTGCACAGGTGCTGATAAATATCGTGAGGCATGCCCTCGGGTAATTCCACCGTACTGTGATTCTCGCCAATATCCACACGGCCGATATATTTGCCGTCCAGCCCCGCCTCGTTGGCGATGGCGCCGACAATCTCCCGCGCGGTCACGCCGTGGGCTGTGCCCACATCCAGGCGATAACTTAGCCGCGGAATATCATCATCGTGTTTCCTCTCTTCACGCGGACGCCTCGCTTCGGAGTGCGTTTTTGCTTCCGGAGCTTGCCCGGACGAAGGACGCGGTCTGGATTCACGTGCGGGGCGGGATTGTGCACGCGGTACCGGCTCCCGCTCACGACGCTGCTTGACCGGTCGGGCATTAAGCGCCTCCACCACGAAGGGCCGCTCGCCCTGGCTCAGGAAGGTGAGCGCGGCGGCAATGTCCGTCACACTCATCTCGTTATCCTGCTCGATACGCGCCACCAGTTTGTAGAAGAAATCCAGCTTCTGATTGCTGATCGTTTCCTGCAAACGGGCAACAAAGCGATCGATACGGTGCTCGCTGAGGTTATCCACCGTGGGCAAATCCATCGGTTGAATGCGCTGCCCAATGGCACGCTCAATGGCCTTCAGCAAATGCCTTTCCCGGGGCTGCACAAAAGATAGTGCCCGCCCGGCCCGCCCGGCCCGCCCAGTGCGACCAATACGGTGCACATAGGCCTGGGGTTCGGTGGGGATATCATAATTGAGCACGTAGCTGATGCGCTTTACATCGAGCCCCCGGGCCGCCACATCCGTGGCCACCACGATATCCAGCTCGCTCTTCTTCAGGCGAGCGATCACCCGCTCGCGCATGGCCTGATTCATGTCGCCATTCATGGCCGCCACATCAAAACCGTGCGCCTGGAGCTTCTCCGCCACCTCAACGGTCGCGGTTTTGGTACGCACGAAGATCAGCATCGCATCGAATTCCTGCACTTCGAGCAGGCGCGTTAACGCATCCATCTTTTGATGGCGATTGACGATGCAATGGGACTGCACAATGGCAGAAACGGTTGCCGTCTTGGCTGCCACCTTGATCTCCACCGGGTCCTTCAGGTGGCGACCGGCCACCTTGCGGATAGGCGCTGGCATGGTGGCCGAAAATAGCGCTACCTGACGTTTTTCAGGTGCCTGTTCGAGGATCCACTCTATGTCATCAACGAAGCCCATGCGCAGCATCTCGTCGCCTTCATCCAGCACCACCGTCGCAAGCCCTGCCAGCGACAGGGTACGCCGCCGCAAGTGGTCCATTACCCGGCCGGGCGTCCCTACCACCACATGGGCACCACGCTTTAGCTGACGCAACTGGGTCTCTATGTTCTGGCCACCATAGAGGGGCAAAACGTGGAATCCCTTGAGATGGCGGGCATAGCTCTGAAAGGCCTCAGCCACCTGTAGTGCCAATTCCCGGGTCGGTGCCAACACCAGCACCTGAGGCTCACGACGACCGATTTTTATACGGCTTAGCAGCGGCAAGGCAAAAGCTGCGGTCTTGCCGGTGCCGGTCTGGGCCTGGCCCACCATGTCGTGACCCGCCAACAGATGCGGAATACATTGCGCCTGAACCGGCGTAGGGGTTTCATAGCCGAGCCCCTGCACCGCGCGCAATACCTCGGGCGCAAGTTCCAGTTGGCTAAAATCGGGGGTTGAAGCTTCGGAAGCCATCAGTGGGCACCTCAAATCGGCGTATGTCCCACCGGCTTCATCCGACGAAACGTAATAAGAAAACAGACGCTGGAAACCAACCTGACAGGAAAGGAAACAGCGTAGCCGCCCATCATAACACCGCTGCGAGCTGCGGCGTGGGTCTTTCGGCCTTGTGCCTATCCGCCCCGCTTCGCCAGCAGGCGGTCCAACTGATTGGCAAAGGCCTGCCGATCGCTCTTGCCAAGCGCCGCAGGGCCGCCCGTCACCACCCCGCTGCCCCGCAGTTCATCCATAAAATCCCTCACCGCAAGGCGCTCACCGATATTCTCCTCGGTGTACAGCTCTCCGCGCGGGTTCAGTGCCCTGGCCCCCTTTTTCACCACCGCCGCCGCCAGCGGAATATCGGCGGTGATGACGAGATCACCAGCCGCGGCCAACTCGACGATACGGTCATCCGCCACATCAAAACCAGCCGAAACCTGCACGCTGTTGATATACGGTGAGGGTGGAGTCTGCAGTGGCTGATTGGCCACCAGGGTCAACTGAACACAGGCCCGTTCCGCGGCGCGAAACAGGATGGTTTTCACCACGTTCGGACAGGCGTCCGCATCAACCCAGATACGCATGATTTTTCCAAGGCGGCGTTAAAGAGATGCGCTGATTCCTAGGCCTGACGGTATCGTTCCAGACGCTGTTCCAGCGTCCCTGTGTGCAACTCGAACAGGTGATTATCATCATCGTGAAAGTAAAGAGAGCGACCTTCACCCTCCACCCGGCTGCGGCTTTCACGTATATCGACTCCCAGCGCCTTTATACGTCGGGCATACTCATCAAAATCTGTATCCGAAATCTTGAAGGCCACATGGTTGTAGGTTTTCCGGGAAAGCGGTTCCCCTTCCATCACCGCCACCCAGAGATCGTGAATGAGAAAAAACTTTTCCCGCGAAATAGAAAAGGTCTGATCACCGCTGGCATAAACTTCCCGGGCATCAAAAATTGATTCCAGGAATTGCGTCATCCGTTCCAGATCCTTAACGATGAAGGTGATGTGGCTAAGTCCTTCAATCACCGCGCTGGACCACCGATTCTGTCCCGTAGTTTGAGCGAGATCTCCGATGTTCTTCCCGTTTTGCCATAACTCCCCTCTACATGATCCGGAAATACTCAAGTACGCGGGTTACATATCAGCTGCCTTGCCACCCAGGTATAGGCCGCGAGATTAACCACAATCACGAGCGTGCCCAGCAGGATCTGCATATCGCGATCGAGACCGGCCGGATATAGCACTGGTAACAAATAATGCTCCACGAAACCGCCACTATAACCAACAGCACCACCCGCCTGCCTCAGTGCCTGCTCCAGCGGTGTGAGCGGACACAACCAGCCGTAAAACTCGATGAGCGCTCCCCATGCCACGGCCGGGATATGCAGGAACATCAGCCACCGCCACCTTAAAACCAGCAAGCCGCCAAATACCACGAAACAAACGAACAGAAGATGGAAAATAACCAGCAGGTTGGCGGCAATCAAATACTGCACTTGGCCTGGCCGATCTCAGGTTTCACACTCGCCTTGCGCATTACCTGCCGGCGGTTGAATTCCCGGCACAGCACCCTCTCCGGCCCGCTCTCCCCACAGGTTGACGATGATGCAGAACAGGTCCGCGGTGCGTTCCGCATCGTAGATCGCGGAGTGGGCCTCGTTAGCATCCCACTCGATCCCCGCGGCCTGTACCGCGCGGGCGAGTACGGTCTGGCCGTAGACCAAACCACCGAGAGTGGCGGTATCAAAGGTGGTAAACGGGTGAAAGGGATTGCGCTTGAGTCTTGTGCGCTTTACCGCCGCGTTTACGAAACCGATATCCAGCAAGGGATTGTGGCCTACCAGCACCCCGCGGATACAGCCATAAGCCTTGATGGCCTTGCGTACCGGCAGGAAAATTTTCTGTAGCGCCTCCTTTTCCGGCACCGCAAAGCGGAAGGGGTGATAGGGATCGATGCCGTTAAATTCCAGCGCCGCCTCTTCCAGCCGGCCACCGGGAAAGGGCTCAACGTGGGCGGCATGGGTTTCCATGCGCTGCCAGCGACCCTCGGCATCTGGCGCCACGATCACCGCCGCCACCTCCAACAGGGCATCGGTAGCCCAATTGATACCACCCGTCTCCACATCCACGATCACCGGCAAGTAACCACGGAAACGCCCGGCGACCATGGCCTTGATATCATCCGAGACGTTCATGGGCGGATCCGCCAGGAAAGCTGTTCGCCGGCACGGAAGGGTATCAATTCGTCCTTCCCAAAGGACAAGCTGGCCGGCACCTCCCCGGGCAGGGCCTCCAGCGTCACCGAGCCGCTGTTATAGGGCAAGCCGTAAAAATCCGCCCCGTACTGACTGGCAAAGGCCTCCAATCGGGGCAAGGCATCCGCTGCCGCAAAGGCCTCGGCATAGAGTTCGATAGCCGCGTGGGCGGTATAGATACCGGCGCAGCCACAGGCAGATTCCTTCGCGTACCGGGTGTGGGGCGCGGAATCTGTGCCCAGAAAGAATTTTGGGTCACCGCTGGTGGCTGCCTCGAGCAGCGTCTGGCGATGACCCTCGCGCTTTAGCAACGGCAGACAGTAATGGTGGGGACGGATACCACCGGCAAAGAGGGCGTTACGATTAAGCAGGATATGGTGCGCGGTTATCGTCGCCACCAGATGCGCCGGCCCCGCACGTACAAAATCTGCCGCCTCCCGGGTGGTGATGTGCTCAAAAACGATGCGCAAGCCGGGGAAACGCGCCATGAGCGGTGCCAGTTCACGCTCAATGAATATGGCCTCGCGGTCAAAGGCATCCACGGCGGGGTCCACCACCTCCCCATGTACCAGCAGGGGCATCGCCAATTTTTCCATGCGCTCAAGCACCGGGTACACCCGCTCCATGCGAGTCACACCAAATTCCGCGTTGGTGGTCGCCCCCGCCGGATAAAGTTTGATGCCGTGGATATGGCCGCTTTGCTGTGCCACTGCTATCTCGTCGGGATTCAGAGTCTCGGTAAGGTAGAGGGTCATAAGCGGCTCGAAATCCGGGCCCGCTGGCAACGCCGCGAGAATCCTCTCCCGATAATCAAGCGCCTGGGCCGTATTGGTCACCGGCGGCACAAGATTGGGCATGACGATAGCGCGGGGAAAACGGTGCGCACTGTCGGCCACACTACGCACGAGGGCCGGCCCGTCACGCAAATGGAGATGCATGTCATCGGGACGGCGGATAGTCAGTTTTTGCATATAAATTACAGCGTTATTGGAAACCGCGATAGCATAACAGCAAGTGCCTGAAGATGAGCCCGGGCAAGCCCGATTGCAGACGGCAAAAGCCCCCTTTCAAACACCGTCGGACTGGCTTTAAAGGGCCCTAATCTGGTAAATTGGGCCGCTTTATAGCCCCCCGGATAACAACTCGTCCGGGGCTATCCCCGCTTTTCGCACCCGCCGGGCCGCTACACGGTTCTACGGGCGAAAGTGGCTGTACTGACGGAAAACATCCGCAGCGACAGCGTGCGTTATTTGATTGCGAGGACGACCCATGACCGCAGTATCCCCAAGCCCTGACATCGATCGGGAAGAAACCCAGGAGTGGCTCGAAGCACTGGCTGCCATTACCGAGCGAGAAGGCGTTGAACGGGCCCATTTCCTGCTCGAACAGCTCATCGAGCAAGCCCGTCGCAGTGGCGCAAACATCCCCTATTCGGCCAATACCGCCTACGTAAACACCATCCCTGAACGGCTCCAACAGAGCCACCCGGGAGATCTCAACGTTGAGCGCCGCATTCGCGCCCTGGTGCGCTGGAATGCCATGGCCATGGTGGTCCAGGCTAATCGCCAGACCACGGAACTCGGTGGCCACATCTCCAGTTTTGCCTCCGCCTGCACCCTCTATGAGGTAGGCCTTAATCACTTCTGGCGTGGTGCCAACGACGAACACAATGGCGACCTGATCTTTTTCCAGGGCCATAGCGCCCCCGGAATGTATTCACGCGCCTACCTTGAGGGCCGCCTGAGTGCGGACCATCTAAGCAACTTTCGTCAGGAGGTGGGCGGCAAGGGCCTGTCATCCTATCCCCATCCCAAGCTGATGCCAGACTTCTGGCAGTTTCCCACGGTCTCCATGGGGCTTGGGCCGATCATGTCCATCTACCAGGCGCGCTTCCTGCATTACCTGCAAGACCGGGAAATTCTCCCTCCCACCGACCGCAAGGTCTGGGCCTTCCTCGGTGACGGCGAGATGGATGAACCGGAATCCCTTGGTGCCATTGGCCTGGCTGCTCGTGAGGATCTCGACAATCTGGTCTTTGTTATCAACTGCAACCTGCAGAGCCTCGACGGCCCGGTACGTGGCAATGGCAAGATCATCCAGGAACTGGAAGGCACCTTCCGTGGCGCCGGCTGGAATGTTATCAAGCTAATGTGGGGCTCACGCTGGGACTCCCTGCTACAAAACGATACTACCGGCCTGCTGCGCCAGCGCATGGAAGAAGCGGTGGACGGCGAGTACCAGAACTTCAAGGCCAAGGGTGGCGCCTACACCCGCGAGCACTTCTTCGGGAAATATCCCGAGTTGGCCGCCATGGTCGCCAATATGAGCGACAAAGATATCTGGCGCCTCAACCGTGGTGGCCACGACCCGCTTAAAATCTACGCGGCCTATGCCGCGGCGGCGAAGCACCGTGGACAACCCACAGTCATCCTGGCCCATACGGTCAAGGGTTACGGTATGGGTGAGGCCGGTGAGGGCCAGAACATCACCCACAATCAGAAAAAAATGGGTGAGGACGCGCTGCGCGCCTTCCGCGACCGTTTTGAAATCCCCATCAGCGATGACGAGATTGCCGATGCCCCCTTTTACCGGCCCGAGGAAGATAGCCCCGAGATCCAGTACATCCATGCCCGACGTAAGGAACTGGGTGGTTATCTGCCATCACGGCGCGAAAACGCACCGGCCCTGCCAGTGCCCGGGCTGGATGCCTTTGAGACTCAGTTAAAGGGCAGTGGTGAACGCGAAGCTTCGACCACCATGGCATTTGTACGTGTGCTGACCACCCTGCTCAAGGACAAGCAGCTCGGCAAGCACATTGTCCCCATCGTCCCCGATGAGGCGCGCACCTTCGGCATGGAAGGCCTGTTTCGCCAGCTCGGCATCTACTCCACCAAAGGGCAGCTCTACGAGCCCCAGGATGCCGACCAGCTAATGTATTTCCGTGAAGACAAGCAGGGTCAGATCCTCGATGAGGGGATTAATGAGGCCGGCGCTTTTTCCTCGTGGATTGCAGCGGCCACTTCTTATGCCAATCATGGCGTACAGATGATCCCGCTTTATATCTACTACTCCATGTTTGGCTTCCAACGCACCGGCGATCTGGCCTGGGCTGCCGGAGACTTGAAGGCCCGCGGTTTCATTATTGGCGCCACCTCCGGTCGTACTACCCTTTCGGGTGAAGGGCTGCAGCATGATGACGGCCAGAGCCACACCCTGTCCGCACTGATTCCCACTTGCGTCTCCTATGACCCCACCTTTGCCTACGAACTGGCGGTCATCATGCAGGATGGCCTGCGGCGGATGTACCAGGAACAGGAAAACATCTTCTATTACATCAGCGTAATGAACGAAAACTACCTGCAGCCGGAAATGCCGGCCGGGGTGGAGAAAGGCATCCTGCGCGGCATGTATCTGTACCAGCAGGCACCGAAGAGCCGTGCCAAGAAGCCGAAACAGGTACAGCTCCTGGGCTCCGGTGCGATTCTGCGCGAGGTCATTGCCGCTGCCGATCTGTTAAAACAGGACTTTCGCGTCAATGCCGACGTCTGGAGCGTACCCAGCTTCACCGAGCTTGGGCGTGACGGTAATAACGTGGAACGCTGGAACCTGCTCCACCCGGAGGAAACCCCCCGTCGCAGTTACGTTGAAACTGCACTGGAAGGGCATGTGGGTCCGGTGGTTGCAGCAACGGATTATGTCCGCCAGCATGCTGAGCAGATCCGACAGCTGGTCGGGGGGCGCCGTTATCGAGTGCTTGGCACCGACGGATTCGGCCTCAGTGACCGCCGTGTCCAGCTGCGCAGCCACTTTGAGGTAGATCGGTATTTCGTAGCCATCGCCGCCCTCAAGTCGCTCTCCGAGGAAGGCATCATCCCGGCCTCGAAAGTCAGCGCTGCCATGAAAAAATATGGCATTGAGCCGGAACGCAGCAATCCCGCGACGATCTAGCCCCACAGGAGAAAAGTACGTGGCGCAAATAACAGAAATAACAGTCCCGGATCTGGGTGGCGCGAGCGATGTGCCCGTGATCGAGATATTGGTTAGCGTGGGCGATGAGGTAAAGGCAGAGGATCCACTGGTCACCCTGGAAAGTGACAAGGCCGTGCTAGAGGTACCTAGCCCGGAGGCCGGCATCATCCGTGAACTCAAGGTGGCCCTCGGCGACAAGCTGTCCCAGGGCTCGCCTATCGTGAGCCTGGAAGTGGCCGATGCCGGGGTAAGCGCAAAAGCCCCCCCGACAGAAACAGCCGCCCCCAAGGCGGCCGCACCAGAACAGGCCGCGCCAAAACCAGCCGCTCCCGAAAGCCCGGCCCCCGTATCTGCTCCGGCACCCACTCCGGCTCCGGCAAGCTCCACTGCCACGGTTCCGGCCACGGCGGGCAGTACCGGATTACCCAGCCTCAGTAGCACCAGCGGAGCCTTCCACGCCAGCCCCTCGGTACGGCGCTACGCCCAGGAACTGGGAGTGGATCTCTCCCGAGTCACTGGCAGCGGTCGCAAGGGACGGATATCGCGTGAAGATGTTGCGGGCTTCGTCAAAGATGCACTGGCGGCACCCGCAAGCAGCGGTGGTACTGGCTTGCCAGTGATGCCGGAGATCGATTTCTCCCGCTTTGGCGAAACAGAAACCCGCGCCCTTACCCGCATCAACAAACTGACAGGCAGCAACCTGAGCCGCGCCTGGCTGACCGTTCCTCACGTCACCCAGCACGACGAGGCCGATATCAGCGAACTGGAAGACTTCCGCAAGGCCCACAAGGCAGAGGCGGAAAAACGCGGCCTCAAACTGACCCTGCTCGCCTTCGCCATGAAGGCCGTGGTCATGGCCCTCAAGGCCCATCCCGAATTTAACTCCTCGCTGGACTCGAGTGGCGAGAACCTCATCATCAAGCACTATTACAATCTGGGTATTGCGGTGGATACCCCCAACGGTTTGGTAGTCCCCGTTATCCGCGATGTGGACCAGAAGAGTCTCTATGATTTGGCCGCCGAACTCGCCGAGGTCAGTGGCCGGGCACGTGAAAAGAAGCTGGCACCAAAGGATTTCGAGGGTGGTTGTTTCACCATCTCCAGCCTGGGCGGTATCGGTGGCACGGCATTCACCCCCATCGTCAATGCCCCCGAAGTGGCTATCCTCGGGCTGTCGCGAGCGCGAATGCAACCGGTGTATGAGGATGGCAAGTTCGTTCCCCGCCTGATTCTGCCCTTCTCCGTGTCCTACGATCACCGCGTCATCGACGGCGCCGCGGGGGCGCGCTTTAGCACCCTGCTCGGGAAGCTGTTGGGAGACATCCGCGGTCTGCTGCTTTAGCTCTAGCCCCTTGGGATTAACGAAATGGCTACATCAGAACAAGTAAAACTCGCCGGTATCGGTAGTGACGCGCAGGTTGAAGTCATAGAAATTGCCGTCAAACCCGGCCAGCAGGTAGACAAAGACAGCCCGCTGCTCACCGTGGAAACAGACAAGGCAACGGTGGAAATCCCCAGCCCGCAAGCGGGCACAGTTGCCAAACTGCACGTCAAGCTGGGAGACCAATTACAAGAGGGTGCGCTGCTAGTCACCCTCGATACAGAAGCGGCGGGCGAACAACCCTCCACGGCTGCAACAAAACCCGCTGCCCCCGCCCCGGCAACCCCACCCGCCCCAGGAGGTGACGCCGACCAACACGCCGAGGTGCTTGTGCTCGGTGGCGGACCCGGCGGATATACCGCGGCCTTTCGCGCCGCCGATCTTGGCAAAAAGGTCATTCTGGTGGAGCGTGGCGCGCAACTGGGCGGTGTCTGCCTCAATGTCGGCTGTATTCCCTCAAAGGCCCTGCTGCACGCGGCGCGTGGAATTGCCGAGGCGGAAGAACTGGCCGGTTTCGGGATTAAATTCAGCGCCCCGGAGATCGATATCGACAAGCTGCGGGCGCGCAAGGATCGCACCGTCACCCGCCTGACCAAAGGGCTCACCGCACTGGCACGCCAGCGCAAAGTGGAGGTAATCAACGGCGAGGGTCGATTTGCCTCGGCTCACACACTGGCAGTAGAGAGCGATGGGAAAACCCGGCTCATCAGTTTCGATCAGGCCATTGTCGCCGTCGGTTCACGGCCCACGGAAATTCCCGGCATTCCCTACGACGATCCGCGGGTGATGGACTCCACCGGCGCCCTGGAACTGGCCGATGTACCCAAAACCCTGCTGGTAATCGGTGGCGGCATCATCGGCCTGGAAATGGCTACCGTTTACCGCGCCCTGGGCGCCAAGGTCACCATCGTTGAACTGGCCCCGGGCCTTATCCCGGGCTGCGATCCGGAACTGGTGGCCCCGCTCGCCAAACATCTCAAAAAGCGCTTTGAGGCCATTCATCTCAACACCCGGGTCAGCGAAGTAAAAGCGCTGAAGAGCGGGCTTAAGGTGAGCTTTGACGGCGATGCAGCCCCGAAAGCCACCACTTATGACCGTATCCTGGTCGCGGTGGGACGCCGCCCCAACAGTGAGGGCTTTGCCGCCGAGGCGGCCGGTATCGCCATCGATAAGGGCGGATTTATCGCCGTCGACAAACAACGACGCAGTAATGTCCCCCACATCTACGCTATCGGTGACATTACCGGGGCACCGATGCTGGCCCACAAGGCGGTCCATGAGGGCAAGGTAGCGGCGGAAACTGCTGCCGGTGAGAAAAGCGCCTTCGATCCGCTCACCATTCCGTCGGTGGCCTACACCGACCCGGAGGTGGCTTGGGCCGGGCTTAGTGAGGCACAGGCAAAAGAAAAAGGCATCGAAATCGACAAGGCTATCTTCCCGTGGATGGCCAGTGGCCGCGCGCTGGGCATGGGGCGCAGCGAAGGCCTCACCAAGCTCGTCTTTTCCAGAGAAGATGGGCGCCTGCTGGGTGCGGGGATTGTCGGCCCCCACGCCGGCGACCTCATTTCCGAGGCCATGCTGGGCATCGAGATGGGGAGTGATGCAGAGGATCTGGGGCTCACCATCCACCCTCATCCCACCCTCTCCGAGACCCTGGGGTTGGCAGCGGAAATGGTCACCGGCTCCATCACCGATCTTTACGTACCGCGCCGGAAGAAATAGTGCCCGGGAACGTTCCCCTCGCCAGTCGGCGCCTGGGGGCCGGGTCACCTTTTTTTATCCTCCACGGCCTGTTCGGCTCCGGACTGAACTGGCGGACTACAGCGCTGGGGCTGGAGGACCGTTACCAGGTCTCCCTTGTAGATCTGCGCAACCATGGCCGCTCGCCCCACCACGCGAGCATGGGCTACGCGCAGATGAGTGCGGACATCCATGCCCTGATGCCGCCAGCGGCCCCCATCCACTTGCTCGGTCACAGCATGGGCGGCAAGGTAGCCATGCTCACCGCCCTGCGAAACCCCGAGCGGGTCGAGCGCCTTATCGTGGTTGATATTGCCCCGGTGAGCTATCAACATGATTACACGCGCCTGATAGCGGCCTTGCAGGCACTGGACCTTGGAACGCTTACCGGACGCACCGTCGCCGATAAAAGCCTCAGGAAAGATATTCCGGACGATGGCCTGCGCCAGTTTCTGCTGCAAAATCTCGTCCACAAAGCCACAGGCTATCAGTGGCGAATCAATCTCCCGGCTATTGCCGAAAACCTGTCTGAACTCACGAGCTTTCCCGGCATCGATGATTATTCCCCCTACCCCGGCCCTGCTCTCTTCATCAATGGCGAACGCTCTCCCTATCTGTTAGCGGAACATCACACCAAAATTCTGAGCCATTTTCCCCATGCCGTCTTTCATACTATTGCCGACGCGGGGCACTGGCTGCATGTGGAACAGCCCACCGCCTTCACAACTGCCCTCGAAAACTTTCTCGCTGCTTCCTCCTGACTTCGGCTGGCACCTGACCGATAACACACATGGAAACGCAGAAGTTTGAACTGCGTCAAAACCCCGACTCTTCAGTGAGTTAGACTCCACAGGGTGTGGCACGGTACTTAGTGGAGCAACAGAGGCAGTTATGGCGGAGCAGAGCACCCCCGAAGAGAATGGACAAAGTGATGGCTACGCGCATCTCATACCCCTCAACGGTCTGAGCCGCGAGCACCGGGACGAGCTGGTAGGCAAAGCGAAGCTGCTATCACTCGACACAGGGGAGCGATTGGAAGGCTTTGCACCACCTACGGACCACGCCATCTACCTGTTGGATGGCGAGATAGAACTCTATTCAGACAAAAATGCCAGTGGCCGTATTTCTGCCACCGACGATTCTGCCAACTTTCCTATCGGCGCCCCCTACCAGCAGTCGGTTACCGCGATACAGGCGATCTCCCGCGCGCGACTGTTGCGCGTCAATCGAACCCGCCTCAGCATGATGCTCACCCTGGCGCAATATGCCTCGGATTCCAGCCTTTCCGCTGCCGAAGGACAAAGCGGATGGACCGCCCGGATGCTGGGTTCCGGACTTTTTTCCCGGGTGCCCTCAGCCAACATTTTTACCATCTTCCATCGCATGGAACCCGTAACGGTAAAGGCCGGAGAGGCTATCATCCGCCAGGGAGAGGAAGGGGATTACTATTTTGTGATTCACCGTGGACGAGCCGAAGTCACCCGTAGCATCGATCCCGGGCAAGAAGATGCGACCCTGATGCAGCTGGCAAAACTCGGGCCGGGAGACTCCTTTGGCGAGGAAGCCCTGGTCGCCGAGGCCACACGTAACGCCAACGTCAGCATGCTGACTGATGGCTTGCTGATGCGCCTGACCAAAGAAGATTTCGTTGCCCTGATCAGGGAACCGCTGCTTCAGACCGTGAACCGGCAGGAAGCGGAAGACATGGTAAAGAATGGCGCTCGCTGGATGGATGTGCGCCTCAATGAAGAATATGACCAGAACGGCCTCCCCGGAAGCCTCCACATCGCCCTTTCGGAAATCCGGCAGGCAGCGGAGAAACTGGAGCCTGACTGCCCCTACATCGCCTACTGCAATTCGGGCAAACGCAGTGCTGCCGCCACCTTCCTGCTCACCCAAAAGGGCTTCGACATTTATCTGCTGGAAGGTGGTTTGCTAGGCCAGGACATCCCTTTCCCCGAGAGCGCTGGCAAGGAACCGGAACAGGTGATTGAAAGCATTGAGGAAAATCTTCGCAATGCCCATGAGGAGGTTGAATCTGCACTCCAGCAGCAGGCAGAAATAACCACTAGTCCGGCCGCCACCCGAACTGCGGCAACTAGAAAAGAATCAGCAGCCCTGGCAGCAGCATCCGCCCTTGCCCGTGCCCAAAAGAACAAATTGCGTTTGGAAACGGCGCTACGTAATGCCGAGGCCGAGGCCGCCCGCCGCCGTGCCGAAGCAGAGGCCACCTGCCACCAGCTTCGCGCCCAGGTGGAGCAGCGCCTGCAAGCAGATGAGGCCAATCTCGAGAAAGAGTATGCCCACGCTACCGAAGAGCTGGAGAAGCTGGGACGTGCGCGCAAGACCACTGAAGTCTGGCTAAAAAAGCAGCGGGAACGCGTAGAAACGGAGTGGAAGCAACGCAGCAAGACCCTGGAAGACAAGGCACAGCAGATTGAGGAAACCCTGGACTCGGCACGCCAGCACGCCGAGGAAGAGGCCCGCCGTATCCGTGACGAGGAAGCAGCCGAAGAGAAGCGTCTTAAGGCAGAAACTGAAACCAAGTTACGCACTGAACGTGCTCACCTTGAGGAAGAATTCGCCACCTCCATGAAAGAGTTGACGCGGGCGCAGCGTGATTTGGAACATGCCGAGGCAGCACGGGAACTGGTACACGAGAAAGCATCCCGGCTCAGTGAGGAATTACGTGAGAGTCGGCAGGATACCGGGCGGAAAGGTCCGTCCAAGACCGACGCCCCCGCTGTTAAGAAGCCCGATTCCCCGGCGGTGACAATCGCACCCCAAAGCCCGGCCAGCCAAGTACAGGAAAAGAAGCCGCCGATTTCCCCACCGAAACAGGCACAGGAAGCCCAGCAGGCCGTTGTGGAGGAAGAGCTGCGCCTGCAGCTTTATCAGGAGGCCGAGCAGTGGCTGAGCGAGGAGCACTCGCGCTCCAAAAATGCGCTTGCCAAGGCGCAAGAGGCCGTCAACAAACTGCGGGCGCGAAACGCGCGGACGGTAGCCCGCAAGCAGAAGGACGATCTCAGCCTGCTCAATGAAGTCAGTGCCTTACTGGAAGAAAATGATGACTCATTAAATACCGCCGAAGGTGATCGCGCCTACGCAGAGGAAAAAACCAACCTCGCACAGGCCGCCATGGCCGACACCAGGAGCGACCGGGAACAGAGTGAGGATGCTTTGGCACGTGCGCGTGCACACATCTCCAGGCTTCAGGAAGACAGGCACGATCATGGTGGCAAACCAGAGTAAAAGGCGTCAGGCCCAGGCCACATCCGGGACTAGTCCAGATCGCTTCCAAACTCCGGCAGACCGGTCGCAAGGCTACAAAAAAATTCCTCGATAAGCGCCCGTGTCTGCCCCACATCACCCTGGATGATGCCGTGGTGTTGCCACGGAATAATTTCTACTCGTTTGATCTGACTTCCTGCTCGTGCCGCGATTTCCTTGGCACTTCCAGGCACCACCACCGGATCCTCGCTCGCCTGCATGGCCAGCAACGGACAACGCACCTCGGGCAGATGCTCCTCCAGTGCCTCCACCATACGAGTCAGTTCATACAAGCCACGTACCGGCATATGCTGGTAATTGACGTCCGGGAATTCCGACTCGTGGTGACGGAAAGGCATCACCCCTTCTGCCGACGAAATCCACCGTACCAGGCGATTGGCGCGATGGAGCAATGGCGCAAAAATCATGTTGCGGTTGACAAACTTCATGGGGACCGAAACCGCCGCCAGACCCGCCAAGCCCGGTGGCTGTTCGGCAGCAAGGGCCAGGGCCAGGGCGCCACCGGTAGAAAAGCCGGCGATACAGATGCGCGGTACGAATCCGGAAAGAATTTCGTAACCGCGCCGTACAGAATCCAGCCAATCTTCCCAACTGCATTCGCGCAGATCCCAGGGTGAGGTGCCGTGTCCTTTCAAACGCACTCCGAGCACGCTGAATCCGGCCGCGTGAAGGCGTTCCCCGAGACCACGCATCTCTACGGGAGAGGCAAGAAAACCATGCACCAGCAATATCCCGGTACGAGCCAAATCCGGTGTTCTTCCGTCTTCGGTTTCGTGTAACAAGAGAAAGGGCTCACCGCTTTGGGTAGCGGTCTCCGCCTTGTTGATCTCGTCATAGCGGGGATCACTAAAACTCTCACGAGCACGGCTAAGCGCCCGCAATTCATCATCGAAACGATAGTGACTCAAAGCCCTGAGTGATAGCCTCGGGCCCTCTTCAAGGGCCTTTCCCACCCAAGCCACCACGCCACGACGTGGCGCCACCTCATTGGCATAGACCGCCACCAGGTTTTCCAGACGTATATCGTCGAATTCGTGCTCGTCACAAAGCTTGGGGAGAAAGCGATAGCAATCCTTGCTCTCGGCCACCAGACCACTATTCCGGCAGCTCTCGATCAGCTGTTCGAGCCCGCCGCAACCCCGCCTTTCAACGAGGCCTCCATAGCAGCTGGGGTTGCAGATGCTGCGGTGTTGTCGAACCCCATCTATCACCTGCACGTATTTCACCGCCAGATAGAGCATGCGCCGAAACAGTGGCGCCTCGATGCTGAAATCACCGCGCTCCACCAGGGCCATAATCAGCAGACTGGCCACATGGCTCAGGTTAACGCTTACCTCGCTGTACATGCGCTGCATGTAAAGGTCACGAATCTCCAGCACATGTTTCTGGTGCCGGCGGGCAAGAAACCGCTCACCCCAAAGCTGAGGCGCCGTCTCACGCTGGAATAATTTGGCCGGGTCCCGACAACCGGCCAGCGAACGCTCCAGCAACCGCCGTTCCCACCAATTCCAGCACATCCCGGGATGCAGTGGCTCCCCGAGGCGGATGTCCATATCCGTATCCTTGAGCAGAATATTGCCCTCGATCAGCAACTCTTCCGAGAGCCGCCGACTGAGACCGCGATTCATCAGCTCCATACCCTGCTGGAGCAAGTTGTCACTCACCCGAATAGGATAAAAAGTGATATTGGCCGGAACGATGGAGGTGGGCTTGGCCACCGCCGCCCGCAGCTCCTCCAAGGACTCAAAATCCAGACTTTCCTGCCACGCCGCCAGCCCTTCGCGATCATTACGGGCATCGGCGAGGCGTACCGCCTCCTTGCAGGCCTCCACTCCCAGCGCCAGAACTGCGGCACCGGTATGGTGCTTGCGACGGTTCTTGGCCGTGCGTGAATAGATATTGTATTTGCCCTCGCGATCGAGCACCCGCCGATCCTTGACCATCCCGCCCTCGGGAAACAGGATGACCTTGAAACCATGCAGGATTTCCCGGGTAAGTAGCGGGAACAGTTCGGGTAAATTATTCGGCACGACACCGACGCTCTTCAGATAGCGCGCGAGCCTGCCGTCACCTTCAAGAAATTCTGCCGCCGCCACTGACCGGCAATAGGTGCCACTTCCCCGATAAATCAGGTATTGGGGAATGAAGGTCTCAAAGCGGGCAAAATGATTAAAAAGAAAGATATCACCCTGCCGGATGCGCCCTTCCTGATGATGCAGCTTGAGCTTCACGCTCAGGAGTTTGCGCACCAGGGTGAAGGTGCGCACCGACCACTCGTAGTTGCCGTGGTCAAACTCGAGATAATCTGACTTCATAAAGCGTGCTCCCGCTGAACCCGCCGGATTGGACCCGCCAGAGGCCGCGATAATTCCACCTTGAACCTAGTCATGAACGGAGCCCGGAAATTTTTCAGCCCGTTTTAGCAGCATTGCCATAACGACAAAAATAGAGAGCGCCAGCAGACCCATGAAACCGTCATAGTGGCCAACCAGAACGGCAAAACGGGCCTCGGGGTCCACCATAGTCATGCGCCGGAGACACTGGATAACCAGCACCCACCCGGCATGAACTCCGATGCACAGCGCGATGCTCCCGCTTTGCCTTCGCAGCCAGCCAAGCACCCATCCAGCCACCAGCAGTGCCATAAAGGAGTCGATGATTCCAATATCCGAAAAACGGCTAAAAGAGCCGGCGATTACCAGGAAGCCACTGTTCCAGCCCAGCTCCCCGGCCGGTATCGAAACATCGGGCCGGATGAAATGAACCGCTGCCCAAAGCAGTGCACTGAGGTAAATAGCACTTTGTGCGGAGGCCCGGTGGGCGATAGCAGTGAACAAGGCACCCCGAATCCAGGCCTCCTCAAGCAGCGAAACCACCACCGCAATCAGCAGCGCCCGCCCGGCGATAGCGGGTAGCGCCTCGAAGTGAAAGGGGAAACCCGGTTTCCAAATCCGTATTCCGAGCATCAACAGAACTGCTGCCAGCACCAGCAAACTGCCCAGGCCCCACACCAGACCACGGGCTGACTGGCGGAAAAATTTCGCCCTGCTATCACCAAAGCCCCAGCTTTTCCCCCCGTGGATCCCCAGACCCCGCAGTATTGGCCACAGCGCCAACACGGCGCAAAATTCCATCGTACGAAATACCAGCTTGGCAAACACCGGCTCGCCAAGGCCCAGTCCCTGAATGGCGAGATACAGCGGATAGGAGACCAGCCCGGCCACGATCGGAACGAGCGTCAGATAAACCGCCAGCAAAGGTATTGCGCCCATACAACCGAGCCTTTTGTTAGTTCTTGTTGCCGGCAGGCACAGGTTCAAGCCTCCCCCATAGCGCCCGACCGGAACGGCGAGTATGACAATCTGGAAGCCGATAGGGAAAGCGTGTTCTGACCTCCCCTGATTTTGCCGCCTTTTTCCGGTGTGTTGACCGCTCCCGCGCTACCCGCCTTGCCATAAAAACCGTATCATCTCGCCCTTTGCAAGCACCCGGGTTCGCCCGAACAGTTTCAGAGGAAAACCATGCGCGATATCAACAAGGCAGTACTGGCCTACTCCGGGGGACTCGACACCTCGATCATCCTTAAATGGCTCGCCGATACCTACGGCTGCGAGGTAGTGACCTTTACCGCCGATGTGGGCCAGCGTGGCGAGGTGGAACCGGCGCGGGCCAAGGCCGAGGCCATGGGAATCAAGGAGATCTATATTGAGGATCTGCGCGAGGAATTTGCCCGCGATTATGTCTTCCCCATGTTTCGCGCCAATGCCGTCTACGAGGGCGTCTACCTGCTCGGCACCTCCATCGCCCGCCCGCTCATCGCCAAGCGACTGGTGGAAATCGCCGCGGATACCGGTGCCGATGCCATCTCCCACGGCGCCACCGGCAAGGGCAACGATCAGGTGCGCTTTGAACTGGGCGCCTACGCTATCAACCCGCAGATCGAAATCATCGCGCCATGGCGTGAATGGGACCTCAACTCACGGGAAAAACTGCTCGCCTACGCGGATAAGCACGGCATCCCGGTAGAGATGAAACGCGGCAAGAAATCTCCCTATTCCATGGATGCCAATCTGCTCCACATCTCCTACGAAGGCGGCCCGCTGGAAGACCCGTGGACCGAGCCCGATGAGGACATGTGGCTGTGGAGCGTGTCGCCGGAAAATGCCCCCAACAAACCCACCTATGTGGAACTGGAATACGTTCGTGGCGATATCGTAGCCGTAGACGGTGAGCCCATGAGCCCGGCAAAGGTGATGATGCACCTAAATCAGTTAGCTGAGGAAAACGGCGTGGGCCGCCTCGATATGGTGGAAAATCGCTACGTGGGAATGAAGTCCCGTGGCTGCTATGAAACCCCGGCCGGCACCATCATGCTCACCGCCCATCGCGCCATCGAATCCCTCACCCTGGACCGCGAGGCCTGTCACCTGAAAGACGACCTCATGCCCCGCTACGCCAAGCTGGTTTACAACGGCTACTGGTGGAGCCCCGAGCGTGAAATGCTCCAAACCCTCATCGACGCCTCCCAGCAACGGGTCAACGGCCACGTGCGCGTCAAGCTGTACAAGGGCTCTGTCACCGTAGTTGGCAGAAAATCAGCCTCTGACAGCCTGTTCGACGAAGATATCGCCACGTTTGAAGACGATCGCGGTGCTTATGACCAACGCGACGCCGAAGGCTTCATCCGCCTCAACGCCCTGCGCCTGCGCCTGGCGGCACGGCGGAAGTAGACTGGAAAAAGGGGCGCGCTGCAGCGTCCCTTTTCCCGTCACATCACCGGCAGCAGAAAAGTGACTTCTAAAATCCATAATCAACTCACTGCTGTCCCGCCAATCAACCCCCCTCATACCGAGCATGGCCCGTTTCACCATAGCCAAGAACGAGTGCCCTGTTTGATTCATCCTTTGATGATGCTGCCGCTGTTTTATTCTGTAATGCGAAACTCGGCCAACAGAGGAATATGATCTGATAACTTGCGCCACGCGCCACCATGTAATTTTTGGCAACTAGCCACGTCCAGACCACGACTATATAGACGGCCCATCCTCAACACAGGCAGCCATGCGGGAAATGTCTGGGCGTGCCTGCCCTCCAAAACGTGAAACACTTCGCTCACACCCAACTCGATATTCAAATGCCGTTCCGCAGGGCAATGCAGGAGCAATTGCCGAGGATGCCGAGAGCAGCGCTTGAGACAGATTTTTCGATCATTTGAGAATAATAGTCATTCTGTACTGAGGCTTGCATCACAACAGCAAGCAACATTAATGCAAAGACCTGACGACAATATTGTTAATTTACCAAATGCTGTCAGCCTGTTGCGCCTGCTACTGGCACCCGTACTTATAGTGCTAGCTATCAATCAGCAACCAATCTGGTTCATCGCCACCGTATTATTTTCGGGCTTCACCGATGTGCTCGACGGTTTTCTTGCGCGTATCCTCAACCAGATTACTAAACTTGGCTCGCACCTCGACAGCTGGGGCGACTTTGCAATGTATACCAGCATGGCGATTGGCGCATGGCTCTTGTGGCCAGATATTGTGATTCGTGAACAGCTCTCATTCGGGCTGATCATCGTTAGCTTTACTCTGCCGGTATTGCTCGGGCTGATAAAATTCCACCGCCTCACCAGCTACCACACCTGGAGCGTCAAGCTCGCAGTGCTGTGTACTTTTTTCGGGTATGTTCTGCTGTTCTCAGGAATAGCGGACTGGCCGTTTCATCTAGCAACAGCTATCTGCATTTATGCCAGTATTGAGGAAATTGTAATTACCCTGCTGATGAAGCACGAACACGTCGATGTACGCTCAATCTGGAAGGCGCTTAAATACCATCGCGCCGGGAGATAATAGATCGCCCCGGATACGCAAAATAGGAGACGGACCACGATTTCAGGTGAATTCACCTCATCCATCATAAAAACCGTGGCCTCCCCTATTCCTTCCCGTTAACTAAAACGCGCCATACCGAGCTAGAATCGACATCCAGCAAGCGACCGAATGTAACAATAAGAGACCTGACCCCGTACATTGCGTACTCGACCTTGTTGGCGACAAGTGGTCTTTGCTGATAATCAGAGACATCGGACTATTCGGAAAGTACCGAAATAAAGACTTTCAAGCGGGTGACGAGAATATTCCCTCGAATATCCTGGCGAGCAGGTTGAAACACCTCACCAACTCAAAGCTCATCGAAAAGCGGCTCTATCAGGCACACCCGCCCCGATTCGAATACCATCTGACAGATGCGGGATACGCTTTACTTCCGGTGATCAGGACGATGGCGAGGTGGGCGGTCAAACACGTAGCCGGAGTGGAGATACCCGAAGGACTCGACAATTCCTTCAGGAAAAACAAGGGGGATGTTCAGCGTCCTTCTCGATCTGCTTGTTAGATTCCGTATTTCGATTTACCACGATCCTGGACTCATTATTTTCACTCCCAGCCACACCATAGGGATTGCCACAAGAAATATTACAATCCGAGACAGAAAACATTCCTTTTTAGGTTCCGCAGTGAAACCAGTCACGTACATTGGCGCATTAAAAAGGAAACCATAAACTAGATGGATGCCATAACCATAAATTAGCGCCCCTAGTCCATATTTCATCCCAAGCTCTCCATTTCTATGCGCTAGGTAAATCCAAACTACCAAGAACGCCACAGCACCGGTAATAAAAATATCGTTCAGTGGTTCCCGGTGCTTCTTTTCCATTTATTGAATCTAACGTTTGAGGCCAGCGGCGGCGAAGTCACCCAACTTGGGCACCTTAATTATGCGCCCTTCCCACTACTGCATCCCATTAATGAGGTCTAATACCTCTGTCCTTTCCATAAAACCTGCGACGTTCACAGAATTTGGACTGGGTTTTGCACCATTGGCTATTAGCAGCTCAATGATTTCACTTGAGCCGCCAATAATTGCCGCATCAAATGGGCCGCCCTTACGTACTGCATAGAAGTTTACGTTTGCACCTTCATTCAAAGCCACCTTCACCATCTCGATATCATTATATTTAGAGGCAATAATTAGTTTTTCAGTTGGATTCAGCCCCATGTACCGCCGCTCTCTTGATATATGGATCTCAGGTAACACCACTGACTTGCTCAATCCAACTAGCAGTGTTGCATCATCTTTAAACTCATGAGGAGGTATGTACAGGTTGAATCTAGCTGATTTTCCTGCTGCATTACCAGTTAAATCGCCCTTAACTACCATTCCTGCCACATCAAAAGATGCACCTGTACAGGGGTCATGGAAGGCAACGCCAATATCGCCCCGACTTTCCTGTGGTATGTAGGTCAATGCGCAACCGGAATGAGGACTCCAACCTGCTACGATAAAATATTCATCATGTTTAGAACGATGATTTGAATTCTTGGTTGTGGGCAGTCCAGCAAGTAATAATCGCGCCCAAACGTATGAGGCGGATGAACCATAAGCTGCTTCAATAGACGGTATTAAATTCTTGCTCTTTGGGTCTGCCAATAACGACCTGTCGCTCTTCGCTAAATAGTCGAGATCTTTTGCAGTTCGCCGGTAAATCCACACCGGCATGTCCACGTATATTACCCGCATCAGTTGACCAGGAATTAAACTCGTTATTTTGACTTCAACAGGATTCCTTGCTGCCTCGAGTTGCCCTGCTATATGGTCCTCAGGATAATTATCTGCGAGCAAAACAGGTGACAAAATAATGTTGCAGGCGAAAAAGACAAATAATTTATGTAGTTTCATTATTCACTTTCTCTTGCCCTAACGCCTCGCTTCAGCGACTGGCACGCAGCGAAGTGGAGTGTCGCTCCTGTTACCAAGTGCGGAGTCAAGATACGAAGTCTAAATTCGTAGCGCTGCAATGGCTATTCCAAATATCCCGTTTCAAACCACAAGTCAGGCGTAGCGCACATGAGGACACAGTAGCACGGCGTGCATTTGTCTTGTTATGCGGCACTAAGCGGTCGGATCCGTGACACATCTTCCTTAATCGCCTCTGCCGTATCCCATAAATCTATCGCCCGTTGCGCGTTCAACCAAAATTCCGGTGAGTTGCCAAAGAGACGGGCGAGCCTCAGTGCCATCTCCGGACTAACCGCTCGGCGCTCACGTAACAGCTCATTGATGGACTGGCGTGAAACGCCCACCGCTTTGGCCAGTTCGGAGACCGACAATCCGTAGTCAGGGAGAAAATCCTCTCGCAGCATCTCACCCGGATGAGTAGGCCTGCGCTTCATCTTGCTTGTGTTGGGAATACTCATATTCCACACCTCACCTTAATGATAATCACAAATTTCCACATCATAGGCATCGCCGTTGGCAAACCGAAAACATGTACGCCACTGGTCGTTGATGGATATCGAGTACTGTCCTTTTCGATCTCCCTTGAGAGCATGAAGTTTGCAATATCGGGGGCAATTCCCGCGTCGTAACGTCCTCCCAGCCCGAGGGGTGGCAAGGTATGTTGTCTTCAAGAGAGCCGTTTGCACTGCCTTCGTTCCCTGGATACCGGCTTTCGCCGGCATGACGGCATTTTATTATTGAAAGAGAGCGGAGAAAGTCAAGGCTAGAATCATAACGCTGCAATGACAGTTCCGGCCGTCCTGTTTTTCAGCCCTCTAGGCGTGGCGCATATGCGGAAACAGCAGTACATCCCGGATTGAGGGCGAATCCGTAAGCAGCATCACCAGGCGGTCGATGCCGATGCCTTCCCCGGCAGTGGGGGGCATGCCGTGTTCCAGGGCGGTGATGTAGTCGGCGTCGTAGTACATGGCCTCCTGGTCCCCGGCATCGCGGCTTTCCACCTGCTGGCGGAAACGTGCGGCCTGGTCTTCCGGGTCGTTAAGCTCGGAAAAGCCGTTGGCAATCTCGCGCCCGGCGATGAAAAATTCGAAACGGTCGGTGACCTCGGGATTTTCATCATTGCGCCGGGCGAGCGGTGAAACCTCAGTGGGATAAGCGGTGATGAAAGTGGGGTTCTGAAGCTGGTGTTCCACGGTCTTGTCGAAAACCTCCATCAGCAGCTTGCCCTGCCCCCATGACTCCTGCAGTGGAATTTCCAGCTTGTGGGCTATTCCCCGAAGTTGCTCCGGGTCACGCAATTCCTCGGCCTTGAGTTCCGGGTTAAAACGCAACACTGATTCTTCTACGGTCATACGTGCAAAGGGGGCACTGAAATCATAATCCTGGCCCTGATACTGCACCGTGGTCCCACCCGTCACCTCACGGGCCAGGCCGCCCACCAGTTCCTCGGTAAGGTCCATCAGCTCATGGTAGTTCGCGTAGGCCTGATAGAACTCGATCATGGTGAATTCGGGATTGTGCTGGGTAGAGAGACCCTCGTTACGGAAATTGCGATTGACCTCGAACACCCGCTCAAAGCCCCCCACCACCAGCCGCTTCAGATAAAGCTCCGGCGCGATGCGCAGAAAGAGATCCATATCCAGGCTGTTGTGATGGGTCACAAAGGGACGGGCCGCGGCGCCGCCGGCGATGGGCTGCATCATCGGTGTTTCCACTTCGAGATAATCGCGCTCGGCGAAAAACCGGCGGATATGGGCCACTATCGCGGAACGAGCCCGAAAAGTATCCCGTGATTCTTCATTGGCAATGAGGTCCAGGTAACGCTGGCGATATTTCACTTCCTGATCCGCCAGCCCATGGAATTTTTCCGGCAACGGCCGCAGGGCCTTCACCAGCAATCGCACGCTCTCGACGTGAATCGACAGTTCGCCGGTACGGGTGCGAAACAGATAGCCCTCGGCACCGAGAATATCGCCCAGATCCCACTTCTTGAAACCGGTGTTGTAGAGCCCTTCGGGCAGATCATCGCGGCGCAGGTAGAGCTGAATTTTGCCAGAGCTGTCTTGCAGGGTGGCAAAGCTCGCCTTGCCCATGATGCGCCGGGTCATCATGCGTCCGGCTATGGACACACGAATCTTGCCAGCTTCCAGTTCGTCGCCATCGTGCTCGTCGTATTTGGCGTGCACCTCGCCCGCCAGGGCATTGCGCTGGAAGTCATTGGGAAAGGGATTTTCCGTCTCGCGCAGTACCGTTAGCTTGGCCCGGCGCTGTTCAATCTGTTCGTTATTATCTTCGGTGCTCATGGTTCCGTCATCCCGGTCCGTCGACCAGTGTTATTGAATTAAATGGCGGGAGTGACCCGCCCTACGCTTATAAACCGCTTTTCAGACTGGCCTCGATAAAGGCGTCCAGGTCGCCGTCCAGCACGGCCTGGGTGTTACCGGTTTCCACTCCCGTGCGCAGATCCTTGATGCGCGACTGATCCAGCACATAGGAGCGGATCTGGCTGCCCCAGCCGATATCAGATTTTTCCTGCTCCACCCGGTTCTGCTCCTCCATGCGCTTGCGCATCTCCAGCTCATACAGCTTGGACTGGAGCTGCTTCGTGGCAGTGGCTTTGTTTTTATGCTGGGAGCGCTCGTTCTGGCACTGCACCACGGTGTTGGTGGGCAGGTGGGTAATGCGCACCGCCGATTCGGTGCGGTTAACGTGCTGGCCACCGGCACCGCTGGCACGGTAGACATCAATGCGGAGATCCGCCGGATTGATATCGATATCCACATTGTCATCCACCTCGGGGGCGACAAACACCGCGGCAAAGGAAGTATGCCGCCGATTACCCGAATCGAAGGGAGATTTCCTCACCAGGCGATGTACCCCGGTCTCGGTACGCAACCAGCCAAAGGCGTGATCACCCTGAAAGCGAATGGTCGCACTTTTAATACCGGCCACCTCACCCGCAGAGAGTTCGATAAGCTCGGTTTTATAGCCACGCCGCTCACCCCAGCGCAGATACATGCGTAGCAGCATTTCCGCCCAGTCCTGGGCCTCGGTGCCACCGGAACCGGACTGGATATCCACGAAGGCATTGGCCGGATCCATCTCACCGGAAAACATGCGCCGGAATTCAAGCACGGCCAGCTTTTTCTCCAGATCATCAAGATCAGAGCCAATCCCGGTGACGGTATCCGCATCATCTTCCTCGGCTGCCATCTCCAGCAGTTCCCCCGCCTCGGACAGGGCCAAGTCGAGTTCGCGAATGGTCTCTACTATGCGTTCCAGCTCTGCCTGCTCCTGCCCCAGTCCGCGGGCACGCTCCGCGTCTTCCCAGACTGAGGGCTCTGCCAGCTCGCGCCGAACTTCGGTCAGTCGTTCCTCTCGCGCCGCATAGTCAAAGATACCCCCTCAAGGCATCAGTGCGCCCTTGCATGTCTTTGATTTTCTGCAGCACAGGATTGATTTCGAGCATCGTCATTTCCGGAACTATTACGCAGCCTGTAAAGCCGCGGGATGGTACTACAGTCGCGAATGGGCTTACAGGCTGGCAACTTGTCGGCCTTAGTGGCGTTTGCGTTTGCGCTTCTTTTTCTGTGATTGCCCTTTCGATGGCGTCACCATCGCGGGGCGCCTTCGGCGTCGACCGAAGATTGCCCAGCCACCGCCAAGTATTGCCAGTACGAGAGCCGCATAGCCCCAAACCGGAAAGCCACCCTTGTCGAGTTTCGCCTCGACCAGCTGGTCGCCGATGAAATTCACGTAATGGCGCCTTTCAGTGTGCTCATCGCCCACCTTGAACGCGACGCGCAAGCTGACCTCATTCGACCCTGCGCTGACCCGCAGGCGCTGGCCAAAATTCTCGTCGTGCAGATGCATTTTGATACTGTAAAAGCCATCCTCATCGGTCGTCGCGGATCCGCTAACCGACCCGACCCCGACCAGCACCTGCCGTCCCGCGAGCGGCTGTTTACCGGCATCCAGCACATAGCCGCGCACCGTATAACGATGGTTGGCTTCGTGTTCAGCCCGCGCTGCGCCAGACCAGGCCAGCAACATCAGCACAATCCACACCAGCGAAATATTTTTTTTGCCGACAGACATGAATTTCTCTCCTGTTTGATTCTCGCGCAACGAAAAACCGGGGGTCACTTTTCAGCCACTCCCCTAATCTACGCACCCGCAATATGCTCAATTAGTAGCTGTGGGCTGCGAATGCCACGGAAATCATTGATGTCGAGACGATAGGCGAGATGCAGACGGTTATCCTTCGTTTCCGGCGCCTCGACACCGGCCTGAAAACAAATGGCGTCAATCTCCCGGGAACTCCCGGGCTGGCGCAGCTTGAGCTTCAAATAACCATTTCCCACGATGCGCTTCGATACTGCCTCGAACACACCATCGAATACGGGCTCGGGGAAACCCTGGCCCCAGGGACCGCCGGTACGCAGGTGCTCGGCAAGTTCGAGGCCAATATCCCCCCCGTCCAGACCTCCATCACTCCAGATGACGCTTCCCGCTGGTTCCGGTCCCAGCCCCTGCTCCACCTCCGCTTCAAAAGCCGCCTGAAAGGCCTCCAGATTGGACTGCTTCAGGCTAAGACCCGCTGCCATGGCGTGACCGCCAAAGCGCCCCAGCATCCCGGGATGACGGGTCGAAATATTACTGAGCGCATCGCGCACATGAAAACCCTTTACCGAGCGCGCCGAACCCCGCAGCTCGCCCGCATCACTGGTGGCGAAGGCCACCACCGGCCGGTGATAACGATCCTTCAGTCGAGAGGCCAGGATACCGACCACGCCCTGATGCCAGCTTTCATCAAAAATGCACAGTCCCGCCGGCAAGCTTCCGCCATCCAGATTGAGGGACTCCAGTTGCACCAGCGCATCTTCCTGCATGTCGCGCTCGATCTGGCGCCGCTCCCTGTTCAATTGGTCCAGAGTGCGAGCTGCTTTCAACGCCTCAGCATCGCTGTCGACCAGCAGGCACTCCACCCCCAGCGCCATATCCTCCAATCTACCGGCAGCATTGAGACGCGGGCCAACGGCAAAACCAAGATCCGAGGCCACCACCTGTGACTGATGACGCCCGCTCAATTTGAGCAGCGCGCGTATACCCGGCTGACAGTGGTCGGCACGAATTCGCCGCAGCCCCTGGGAAACCAGCAGACGGTTGTTGTAATCCAGCGGCACTACATCAGCCACGGTACCCAACGCCACCAGATCCAGTAACTGCGCCAGATTGGGCTCGCCTTCGCGAGAGGCAAACCAGTCCTGTTCCCGCAGGTGCGCACGTAGCGCCATAAGCAGGTAGAAGGCCACCCCGACCCCGGCCAGATGCTTGCTGGGAAAGGGATCTCCCGGCAGGTTGGGATTGACGATGGCATCGGCGTCGGGAAGCTCGTCGCCTGGCAGGTGGTGATCGGTCACCAGCACCTTTATTCCCGCCGCGTGCGCCGCCTCTACCCCGGTATTGCTCGTGATGCCGTTGTCCACGGTGATGATGAGTTGCGGATCCCGGTCCCGCGCCAGTGCGACTACCTCCGGTGTGAGGCCGTAGCCGGTCTTGAAGCGATTCGGCATCAGATAGTTTGCATAGTCAGCCCCCAACAGGCGCAAACCCCGTAACATGACCGCACAACCGGTGGCCCCGTCTGCATCAAAATCTGCGACCACAAGAATTCTCCAGTCTTCGGTCAGCGCCTTGGCCAGCAGTTCCGTCGCCCGCTCGATACCCCCGAGTAGTTCAAAGGACAGCAGGCGATCCAGCGAGTAACTCAGTTCCTGCCCGGACTCCAGCCCACGGGCGGCATAGACCCGCGCCAGTACCGGATGGATATCCGAAGGGAACTGCCCACTGTCGGTCGTCGGCCGGCGACGAATCTCCGTGGCATTCATAAAGCAGCTGTCCGTTTCAGCCAGTCACTTAGCGGTCTTTTGCGGCGCCACCAACCATAGGCGCGTCCCGACCTCCATTCAAAGCGCTGGCCACAACCGGTCAGCAGCTGCAGGCCCGCCAGATGGCCCATCCGCAAAGCCTGATGCAAGGGCTGAAACCAGTCTGTTTCCAAGGCTTCCAGGCGGGTACGCCAGCCTTCCACGTCACCTGCCCGAACCTGCACATAAGCGGCATCGGCAGCCATGAGGCAACGTTCACTTCCCTGTGTCTCCTGCAGCCAGGCATCGGCGTTTGGAGGCAGATCAACCGCCGGAACACCGCCAAAAGCAGCCAGCGCGGGCAATAAGTCTTCATTGGACCAAACACGATCCCAGGGAGCCGTCACTGCGGCGGGATGCACACCACCTCCCCAGAGCCACAGACCATTGATGGCCGGCAGCCCTTGTGCCTCCCGGGCCGCATTAACCGGGCTCTGGTAAAGCACCATCTGTACCTCGTTCAGCCAGGCCCGCCAGCGCCCGCCGTCGGGCCCTCTCGGCAGGCTGGCGTCGAGGTCACCGCCAATGGCCTGGTGCGGGGGATGGGTTTCCATCTCAGGGGCTTCGTTGAGCCCCAGATACCAGCGCCGGGGATGAAGATTTTCGAGCCGCGGGCCCGCATCACCAAAGTGGGCATTAAGCTCCGCGCACAGGGCCTCGGATTCGTGCCGGGAGATGGTAACTTCCGCGGGATCAAGCAAACGCAGGGTGGCCATATCGGCCTGCAGATAAACCGGATCGGCGCGCAAATAATAGCGCTCATCCACCACACCCCCGTCGAGCTCCCGACTCAAAGGTGCAACGGGCGCACCGCCATCGGGAAGCGGAAGGTCAAAACAGGAGAAGGCCATGTCTTCTGGCCATGGATGATCCCGGAGATCATCAACCCGCCGGGCACGGCCCAGCAAGGCCTCCAGTGCCGGCAGCTTCAATCTCTCGCAAAGGGCATCCATATCCACCCGCCGCCAGGGGCCAAGCAGCCCCGGCAGCAGCAGGGTGAGGGTTGGGGGTGCCACGAAGTGCCAGGAAGAATCCTAGCCCTTCAGGTTATCCAGAATCACCGTACGCACGGCATCCAGCTCGGCGCTGACGGTACGTAACGGCTCGGCGCTCTGCTTGATGGCAATATCCGGGTCCTTGAGGCCATGGCCGGTGAGGGTGCAAGTAACGGTACTGCCCTTGGGGATCTTTCCCGAGGCAATATCACGCAACGCACCAGCGATGGAAATGGCCGAGGCCGGCTCACAGAATACGCCCTCGCTGACGGCAAGGAGTTTCTGAGCAGCGAGGATCTGTTCATCGCTGAATTCGTCGAACCAGCCACCGGATTCATCGTGCGCCTTCCAGGCCTTGTCCCAGGACTGGGGATTACCAATACGGATAGCCGTAGCGACGGTCTCCGGATTTTTCACTGGATGGCCGCGCAGGAAGGGGGCTGAGCCCGCCGCCTGGTAGGCGCACATGGGCGGTCGGCTAGAACGACCCTCGGCATGATATTCGCTGTAGCCTAACCAGTAGGCACTGATATTGCCGGCATTGCCCAGCGGCAGGCAGTGATAGTCGGGGGCGCTACCCAGCTCATCCACAATTTCAAAGGCAGCGGTCTTCTGCCCCTGCAAACGGTATGGGTTGATGGAGTTGACGATGGTCACCGGCGCGTCCTCAGCCACCTGCTTCACGAGTTCCATGCCCTCATCAAAGTTGCCGCTAATCTGGATGACTACAGCGCCGTGCATCATCGCCTGGGCGAGCTTGCCCAGCGCGATCTTGCCCTCGGGAATGAGCACAAAGGCGGTAATACCGGCACGCGCAGCGTAGGCTGCTGCCGCGGCTGAAGTATTGCCGGTAGACGCACAGATGATGGCGCGACTGCCTTCTTCCACCGCGCGGGTTACCGCCACGGTCATGCCACGATCCTTAAAGGAACCGGTAGGATTGAGGCCCTCAAATTTGGCGTAGATTTCACAGCCCTTGCCATGCTCTTTGGAGATGCGGTCGAGGCGAATCAGGGGAGTGTTGCCCTCGCCAAGACAGACCGCCGGGGTGGAGGCCTTGAGCGGCAGGCGGTCACGGTAACGATCGATGAGTCCGGTGTAGCGTTTTTGTTCAGACATGTGTTTATCCAGTTGTCGTTGGGATACGAGCACGGCCCTACGCGGCATCGCTACTGTCCCGTTAACGAATATCCGTCATACCGGGCTTGACCCGGTATCCAGTTGAGCGGTTCAAAAAAGCCTGGATTCCGGCTCAGTAAAAAAACGCTGTCCGGAATGACGAAACTTTTTTAATTAGCGTCGAGGTGCTCCACCCTTATCCGGGTAACAGCGCCCTGGATACCTTCCAGGGTTTCGATCCGGCTAATCGCCTCGTTCATTTCCCCCTCGCGTACGCGGTGCGTAAGGAGAATGAGGGGCACATGCTCCGCACCCGCCGCGGGTTCTTTCTGCACTACCGCCTCAATACTGATACCACGCTCACCGAGTATGTGCGCCACCTCGGCCAATACCCCGGGGCGGTCGGCGGCTGCCATGCGCAGGTAATAGGCGGTCTCCACATCCTCCATAGCCAGCACTGGAACCTCGGAAATGGCATCAGGCTGGAAGGCAAGATGCGGTACCCGGGCCTCTGGATCAGCGGTGAGGGTGCGAACCACATCCACCAGATCGGCAACCACCGCCGAGGCGGTGGCATCGGCGCCGGCGCCGGCACCGTAATACAGCGTCGGTCCCGCGGCATCACCCTGCACCAGCACCGCGTTCATTACCCCGTCCACATTGGCGAGCAAACGGCGTTCCGGGATGAAGGTGGGGTGCACCCTGAGTTCCACACCGCCGCTGGCGCGGCGCGCGATACCCAGATGCTTGATGCGATAGCCCAGTTCCTCCGCGTAATTGATGTCCTCGGAGGTGACTTTGGAGATCCCCTCCACGTAGACCTTGTCAAAACGCAACGGTTTGCCGAAGGCGATGGCACCCAGGATGGTGAGTTTGTGGGCCGCGTCGATACCCTCCACGTCGAAGGTGGGATCGGCCTCGGCATAACCCAGTTTCTGTGCCTCGGCCAGCACGTCGGCAAAGTCCCGGCCCTTGTCGCGCATCTCGGAGAGAATGAAGTTGCCGGTGCCATTGATGATGCCCGCCAGCCACTCGATACGGTTGCCCGCCAGACCCTCACGTATAGCCTTGATAATGGGGATACCACCCGCCACCGCGGCCTCGAAGGCCACCATCACACCGCGCTCTTGGGCAGCGGCAAAAATCTCGTTTCCGTGCAACGCAATCAGCGCCTTGTTGGCGGTGACCACATGCTTGCCATTGGCAATCGCGGCCAGCACCAGCTCCCGCGCCTTGTCGGTACCGCCAATCAACTCCACGACGATATCGATGTCGGGATTGCTGACCACATCCTCCGAGCGCTGCGTCAAGGCGATGCCCTCGGTGGAACAGATACGTGCCTTGCCGAGATCCCGCGCACTGGCCTGCACCACCTCCAGCGCACGCCCGGCACGCCGGGTGATTTCCGCGGCATTGCGCTCCAGCACATTCACCGTGCCGCCACCTACCGTTCCCAGGCCTAGCAGACCAATTTTTACCGGCTTCACAAAAACTCCTTCAACATAAAGTTGCCGTACAACTAACCTTCCTGAAACATCTTCTTCACCCCGCGTATCGCCTGCCGGGTACGTTGCTCATTTTCGATCAGGGCAAAGCGCACGTGATCGTCACCAAATTCGCCAAAACCGACCCCCGGCGATACCGCGATACCGGCCTTATTGAGTAGCAATTTAGTGAATTCCAGAGAATCCAGGTGCTGGTATTGCTCCGGGATCTTGGCCCACACGAACATCGTACCGAGGGGCTTCTCCACCGGCCATCCTGCGGCATTAAGCCCGTCGCAGAGGATGTCCCGGCGCAACTGATAGGTATCGCGGATCTCGGCCACGCAGTCCTGCGGGCCTTCCAGCGCGGTGACCGCGGCTACCTGTATGGGCGTGTAGATACCGTAATCCAGATAGGACTTCATCTTGGCCAGCGCCCCCACCAGGATCGGATTACCCACCATGAAACCGACGCGCCAACCGGGCATGTTGTAGCTCTTGGAAAGCGAGAAGCATTCCACTGCCACATCCTTGGCGCCGGGCACCTGCAGTATCGAAGGCGCCTCATAACCATCAAAGCAAAGATCAGCATAGGCAATGTCCTGAATCACCCAGATCTTGTGCTCGCGTGCCACATCGACCACTTTTTGGAAAAAATCGAGATCGACACACTGCCCGGTGGGATTTGCCGGGAAATTGATCACCAGCATCTTGGGCCGCGGCCAGCAGGCCTTGATGGATTTCAGCAATTCCTCAAAGAAATCTTTCCCCGGCACCAAAGGTACGTGGCGAATATCCGCCCCGGAGATAACAAAGCCCCAGGGATGAATCGGATAGGCCGGATTGGGCACCAGCACCACGTCACCCGGCCCCACGGTAGCCAGCGCCAGATGGGCCAGGCCCTCCTTGGAACCAATGCTGACAATGGCCTCGCTCTCGGGGTCTAGGTCCACATCAAAGCGCCGCTTGTACCAGTTGCATATGGCCTGACGCAGGCGCGGTATCCCCTTCGACATGGAATAGCGATGCGTGTCCGGACGGCGCGCCACTTCCACCAGTTTCTCGACGATATGTGGCGGCGTCGGCCGTTCCGGGTTTCCCATGCCGAAATCGATAATGTCTTCACCACGCGCCCGTGCCTCTGCCTTCAGCTCATTGACGATGGCAAAAACGTAGGGAGGCAGGCGTTTTATTCTGGGAAAATCGGTATTCACGGGGCTGTGGCCAATCAAGGGACGGGGCTTTTGTTCCGGGCAGCCCCTTTCCGGTATGCAAGCGGGTGAACATACCCAATCCCCGGATGGCCTGTCAACGAAGGAAACCCACTCGGGGCTCCAGCTTGTACACACACAAAAACCGCGGGCCACCCCTCCTTTTCACGCCAATTGACATGGTATTCTCGCGCAAATGCTTAAGCCGTCCACTGCAGCCGCCATCGTTGTGTCCCTCTCACTGATATTCCCGCTTCACGCGGCGGAATCTGCACGCACCCTTTCGGCCCCGGAATCGGCTTCCATCAGCATGCAGGCCACGCCGCTGGCACCGCCGGTGCCCCGGCCGGTGGCGCGTAATATCCCGGAGGAGACCTGGTCCCAACCCCGTAACGGTGAAACCTTTCTGCGTCTGCCCGCGGTGGCCGATACGGTGCGCGACTATTTGCACGACCCCGAGCAACGCATATTGGTACGCCATCCGGGCACCGAAGAAGGTGAGTTGCAGGCCAGTGAATTGCGCGGCTGGTTGGTGGCACTGGGTATCAGCTCTACCCGCATCGCCCTGATTCCCGACCCGAAACACCGTGAAACGCTGGAACTGCGAGTAGCACCCCCCTCCCGATGAGCAGCGCAAAACAGCCGGATCGGATAGCCAGCCTGCAGATGGTCTCCGGTGCAGACGTGAATGCTAACCTCGGTGCCGCCGCCGAATTGCTGGAACAGGCGGCCGCTGAAGGCGCCCGTCTGGCGGTATTGCCAGAAAACTTTGCCTTTATGGGGCAAGGTGAACAGGATGTTCTGGCTGTCCGTGAACTGGAGGGCTCGGGCCCTATTCAGGATTTTCTTGCCGAACAGGCCCAACGCCACGATCTCTGGATCGTCGCTGGCACCATTCCCCTGCTTTGCGACGAGGAAGAAAAAAGCCGCTCCGCCTGCCTGCTCTATAACGATAGCGGCCTGCAGGTGGCGCGCTACGACAAGATTCACCTCTTTGATGTCACCGTGCAGAGTGGCACGCTGGAGGAATACCGCGAATCCCGCACTATTGATGGCGGCAACGAGGTGGTGGTGGTCGATACGCCGGTGGGACGCCTTGGGCTGGCCGTCTGTTACGATCTGCGCTTTCCGGAGCTGTTCCGGGCTCTGGCCAGCCGTGGAGCCGAACTTGTGGCCCTGCCCGCCGCCTTCACCGCGGTAACTGGTGCAGCCCACTGGAGCACCCTCATTCGCGCCCGCGCCATTGAAAACCTTTGTTATCTCATCACTTCGGCCCAGGGCGGCCGCCACCCCAGCAGCCGCGAAACCTATGGCCACAGCATGATCGTGGATCCCTGGGGGGTAATACTCAGGGAACTGCGGGACGGCCAGGGCCTCATAAGCACTGAACTCGACCGGGAACAACAAGCGGCCACGCGCCGTGCCTTTCCCGTGCTGGACCATATACGACTGGAAATTCCATGACACAGGAACCTGCCGGATTTAGGCGCTCGTCGCGAGGGGAAGCCACTTTGAGACAGATTTTTTGGTCGTTTGAGGCCAATAGTCATCGCTATTAAACGAAAAGGACCGAGAAATATGGCCAAAATGGCTTTTCCGCAGCAGAGCAGTCCTGAGTCCGACAGGCTCCTGCACAATCCCATGGCCACCGCTCGGCGGGAACTCCTCGCCCCGGGTGGTCTGGATGAACATCACATCCACGCCACCCTGGAAGACATCCTCCGCCACGACATTGATCTTGCCGATCTCTACTTTCAGAGCACCCGCCACGAGTCCTGGGTGCTGGAAGACGGCATCGTCAAGGAAGGCTCGCACAACATTGAACAAGGGGTCGGGGTACGCGCTATCAGCGGTGAAAAGACCGGCTTCGCCTACTCCGAGGAACTGGTGCTACCGGCCCTGCAGGATGCAGCACAAGCGGCACGCGCCATCGCCAAGGCCGGCAAGGGTGGTCGGGTACAAGCCTGGGGTCCCGCCGCTGAACGTTCCCTGTATACGCCCTCGGACCCCCTGGCTTCGCTACCACTGGAGCAGCGCATCGAACTGCTACGCACGGCAGATGCCGAGGCGCGCCGGCAGGATCCCCGCATCCAGCAGGTTATCGTCAGCCTCTCGGGTGAATGGAGTGTGGTACTCATTGCCGCCAGTGACGGAGTTCTAAGCGCCGATGTACGCCCGCTGGTACGCATGAATGTGACCACCATCGCTGAAAAAGGCGGGCGCCGGGAGGTGGGTAGTGCCGGAGGTGGTGGCCGTTATACCTATGACTATTTCCAGGGGGGTGATCGGCTGGTGGGCTATGCCCGCGAGGCCGCCCGTCAGGCCCTGGTCAATCTCGATGCTCGCGATGCCCCGGCCGGAACCATGCCGGTGGTACTCGGCCCCGGCTGGCCCGGGGTGCTGCTGCACGAGGCCATTGGCCATGGCCTGGAAGGAGATTTCACCCGCAAAGGCAGCTCGGCCTTTTCCGGACGTATCGGCGAACGTGTCGCCTCGGAACAGTGCACCGTGGTAGACGATGGCACCCTGCCCAATCGCCGCGGCTCCCTGAACGTGGATGACGAAGGGGTGACCACCCGCTGCACGACCCTCATTGAGAACGGCATCCTCGCCGGCTACATGCAGGACAAGTTGAATGCCGGCCTGAGCAAGGGTGCGGTGACTGGCAACGGTCGCCGTGAATCTTTCGCCTATCCCCCCTGCCCACGCATGACCAATACCTACATGATGCCCGGCGCCTACGAGCGTGAGGAGATTATTGCCTCGGTGGAACGCGGTCTCTATGCGGTGAATTTCGGTGGCGGCCAGGTGGATATCACCTCGGGCAAGTTCGTATTCTCCGCCAGCGAGGCCTATCTCATCGAAAACGGAAAAGTCACCCACCCGGTGAAAGGTGCCACCCTCATAGGCAATGGCCCGGAGGTGCTGACCCGGGTCAGCATGGTAGGCAACGACCTGGAACTGGACCCCGGCGTCGGAGTCTGCGGCAAGGAAGGCCAGTCGGTGCCCGTCGGCGTGGGCCAACCCACACTGAAAGTCGATGAGTTAACCGTGGGCGGCACCGCCACATAAGGAAGGCAAACCATGATTCCAGAACTTGGACACTTCGCCCTCATTCTCGCCTTCTGCCTGGCCATGGTGCAGGTCATCCTGCCACTCGCCGGTGCCTGGCGCGGCTGGCCCCGCTGGGTGGCACTGGCCGTGCCCGCGGCCCGGGGACAATTCCTGTTTCTGATTGTTGCCTTCGCCTGCCTCACCTGGGCCTTCATCGCCAAGGATTTCTCGGTCACCTATGTGGCCAGCAACGCCAACTCAAAACTGCCATTGATGTACCGCATCTCCGCGGTCTGGGGCGCCCATGAAGGCTCCTTGTTGCTGTGGGGGCTAACCCTCGCTGGCTGGACCGCGGCGGTCACATTTTTTAGCAAGGGCCTGCCGGAGATCTTCCGTGCCCGGGTACTGGCAGTCATGGGTTTTGCCAGCAGTGGGTTTCTGCTCTTTCTGCTAACGACTTCCAATCCCTTTAGCCGGCTGATCCCGGCGGCACCGGAAGGACGCGACCTCAACCCGCTACTGCAGGATCCGGGACTCATCATCCACCCGCCCATGCTTTATATGGGCTACGTGGGCCTGGCGGTGCCTTTCAGCTTTGCCATCGCCGCGCTGCTGGACGGCAAGCTGGATGCCGCATGGACCCGCTGGACCCGGCCCTGGACCACGGTGGCCTGGGTCTTTCTGACCCTGGGTATCACCCTCGGCAGCTGGTGGGCCTATTATGAACTTGGCTGGGGTGGCTGGTGGTTCTGGGACCCGGTGGAAAACGCCTCCTTCATGCCCTGGCTCATTGCCACCGCCTTGATCCACTCGCTTGCCGTAACGGAACAACGCCAGGCCTTCAAGGCCTGGACCGTGCTGCTCTCCATCTTCGGCTTTGCGCTCAGCCTGCTCGGTACCTTTCTGGTGCGCTCGGGTGTGCTGGTTTCGGTGCATGCCTTTGCCACGGATCCGGCCCGCGGCATCTTCATTCTGGCCTTTCTTACGGTGGTCATTGCCGGTGCCTTGCTGCTCTTTGCCTGGCGCGCCCACACCATCAGCGGCGGCGGTAACTTCGAGGGCTTTTCCCGGGAAACCCTGCTGCTGGTGAATAACGTGCTGCTGGTCGCCGCCAGCGCCACCATCCTGCTCGGCACCCTCTACCCCCTGATTACCGATGCCCTCGGCCTGGGCAAAATTTCCGTGGGACCACCCTACTTCGAGCGTGTCTTCGTGCCACTCATGCTGCCACTGATTCTGATCATCGGCCTTGGCCCATTGACCCGCTGGAAGAGTGATCGCCCGCAACGGCTGGCTCCCAAACTGCGCTTCGCGCTGCTAGTCAGTGTGGCGGCTGCTATTGGCCTGGTGGTGGCCTTGTGGCCAGCCGGGCTGATGGTGCTGCTCGGTCTCACCCTTGCCATCTGGGTGATAGGCAGCACGGCTCAGGGAGTGATCAGCCGGGTCAGTGGCAAGGCAAACAAGCTACAGGCGCTGTTTGGCCTGCCGCGTAGTTTTGTCGGCATGAGCCTCGCCCATATCGGCATGGCAGTCTTCATTATCGGGGTAACCGTGACCAGCACCTTCAGCGTGGAGCGGGATGTACGCCTGGCTCCCTCAGACACGGAGACACTGGCGGGTTATCGCTTTGAGTTCGGCGGAACCAAATCGGTACGGGGTCCCAACTACAACGCCCAGCGCGGCGATATCCAGGTCTTTCGTGGTGAACGGGCAGTCGCGCTGCTGCAGCCGGAAAAACGGATCTATCTGGCCCAGGGCCAACCGATGACCGAGGCCGCCATCAACGCCGGCTTTTTTCGCGATCTCTACGTCGCCCTGGGAGAATCTGTTGGCAACGGGGCCTGGACCCTGCGCCTTTATTTCAAACCCTTTATCCGCTGGATTTGGCTTGGACCGCTGTTAATGGCCCTCGGTGGCCTGCTGGCCGCCTCGGACCGGCGCTATCGCCCACGGAGTAAGGTGGCATGAAGAGACTTTTCGACTACTCCACTCGCTGGCTTACGGCACTCGTGCTTGCGAGTGGCCTTTGCTATGGCGGGCTCGCCCAGGCGGCAACTTTTGAGGCACGGACCTTTGATAACCCTGCGCAGGAGGCACGCTACAAAAGCCTCATCCAGGAATTACGCTGCCTCGTCTGCCAGAACCAGAATATTGCTGACTCCAATGCGGAGCTGGCGGCGGATCTTCGCCGCGAGACCTACAAGATGGTACGCACCGGCGCCAGCGAAGCCGAGATCAAGAACTTCATGGTGTCACGCTACGGGGATTTCGTGCTCTACAACCCGCCGTTGCGGGCCGCCACCTGGCTACTCTGGGGTGGCCCCTTCCTGTTCATGCTTGTCGGCCTGTGGCTGATGCTGCGCATGGTCCGGCGCCGGCGGCAGGAAAAGGCCCCGGTACTTTCCGAGGCCGAGCACAAGCGCGTGGAACAACTGCTCCATACGGATGAACACGAGGAGCATACGCTGTGATCGGGCTATGGCTGGGAGCCGCCCTGATGGTGCTCGTTGCACTCATCTTTCTTCTTCCACCGCTACTGAGGTCACGAACCCGCCACGCGCCCACGGCAGATCGCCAGCAACTCAATCTCGCTATCTATCGCAGCCGCCTTGAGGAACTGGAATCCGCCCGCCAGGCAGATGAACTCGATGAGGATGACTACCGGGCAGCCCGGGAGGACCTTGAGCGCGCAATGATGGCGGATGTGCCCGTGGTGGAGGCTGAAAGTGAGACCCCCAACGCCCCTCACCCGGTCACCGCGGCAGTCCTGGCCCTTGCAGTTCCAGTGGCGGCCCTGGGCCTCTATCTGGCCCTCGGAAACCCACAGGCACTTTCCCCTGGTACCGTGGTGGCCCGCACCACCGCCCCCACGGATGCCACCGGCAGTACTACTCAGTCACTACCCTCGGTAGACAGCATGCTGGCGCAACTGGAAACACGGCTGGCAAGTCATCCCGATGATGCGGAGGGCTGGCGTCTGCTGGGTCGCTCCTATACCCATCTTGAGCGTCTCGAAGACGCATCACGCGCCTTTTCCCGGGCACGGGCCCTGCGGCCCGACAATCCCGACGCCATGCTCGATCACGCGGAAATCCTCGCCAGGCTGGCGGGAAATCGCCTGGAGGGAGAGGCGATGAAACTGGTCAATCGGGCGCTTGCCGTAGACCCCAGCCATCGGCGCGCCCTGTGGCTAGGGGGATTCAGTGCCCTGCAGGCCGGCGACAAACCCGGCGCCATAACCCACTGGGAGAAAATTCAGGCCCTGGGCGGACTCGAGCCGGAAGAGACCCAGATGCTCAACCGTATGCTGGCCCGGGCGCGGGGAGAGGAGGAAGTGGCTCCCAAGGCACCGGCACCCCCGCCATCGACCGCGAGTGTTGATGGCGCCCGCGTGACGGTGCGTGTCGAGCTGGCGTCGGAACTGCGGGATCAGGCTGCTCCCACGGATACGGTTTTCATCTATGCGCGTGCAGCAGAAGGTCCGCGCATCCCGCTGGCTATCGTTCGCAAGCAAGTACGTGATCTGCCGCTTACGGTCGCTCTCGACGACTCCATGAGCATGTCCCCTGAATTCCGGCTTTCTCTCTACCCCGAGGTCATCATTGGCGCACGGATATCCAAATCCGGCAATGCCCGCCCGGACAGTGGCGACCTGCAAGGCAGCAGCGACCGCCTTCACACGGCAGACACAGGCAAGGTGTCGATTACCATTAATAAACGTCTGCCCTAGGAACCGGCTGCTACGGCTATGCCACCCACGACTGTCGGGAAAATCATCCAATGGTTGGGCGTTGACCCAAACCCGGTCAGCCACACCGAAAAGGCGGTGGCCACTCTGGGGGCCTTTGTCGGCATTTTTCTGACCGCCTGGATCAGCCTGCATGTGGTGCAGACGCCCGCTGCGATCATGATTGTAGGTTCCGTGGGAGCATCCGCGGTACTGCTTTTCGCGGTTCCGCACGGTCAGCTCACGCAGCCATGGGCGCTGCTTGGCGGCCATTTGGTTTCCGCCTTCGTGGGCGTGAGCTGCGTAAAATTTGTGCCCGGCGGACTCATATTCGTTGCAGCGCTCGCCGTCTCGCTGGCCATTGGGGCCATGCATATAACACGCTGCATTCATCCCCCGGGGGGTGCGACCGCTTTGATAGCGGTTATCGGGGGCGCCGGTATCCACGATCTGGGGTATGGCTATGTCCTCATACCTATCGGGCTCAATGCCCTGCTGATACTCCTGGTCGCCGTTGCCTTTAATTACCCCTTCGCCTGGCGGCGTTATCCGGCAGCGCTCCATACCCGGCATGAACACGTGCCACCTACGCCCAGCGGCATCCGGCTTGAAGATATAGAGCTTGAGGATATTGAACACGCACTGCACGCGCTCGATACACCGATTGATGTGCCGGAGGAAGAGTTACAACTGATTTACGAACTGGCCGAACAGCACGCGATACAGCGACACGCCGGAAATCCCAAGCCACGACAACTTTAATTCACTGCAAGCCCGAAAGGTCTGTTACACTCCGCCGCTTCAGGGTGCTTAGCGGTTTGCACCTCTCTGAAGGCGGCTTCTGCCGCCATCTCTAAACATTCCTTTAACCGGATCCCCTTAAGACCGTCCCCGATGCCCTGCATCGAGTAGGTGGATCCCGGAGCATTATTTTCCATGTCATTTGAAAACCTCGGCCTGTCGGCCGAATTGCTGCGCGCGATCGCAGAACAAGGCTACACCGAAGCAACCCCGGTACAACAACAAGCCATCCCCGTTATTCTCGAAGGCAGAGACATCCTTGCCGGCGCCCAGACCGGTACCGGCAAGACCGCCGGATTTACCCTGCCGCTGCTGCAACTGCTCAGTGAACACGCCCAGGGCAAGGGACAACGCCCGGTGCGGGCACTGGTCCTGACCCCCACCCGCGAGCTGGCGGCCCAGGTGGAGCAGAGCGTCAAGACCTATGGCCGCCATCTGCCACTGCACTCGGCGGTGATCTTCGGCGGCGTCAAAATCAACCCGCAGATCGCGCAACTGCGTAAGGGTGTGGACGTCCTGGTGGCGACCCCCGGCCGCCTGCTTGATCATCTCGGTCAGAAGACCCTGAATCTTTCCCACGTAGAGATCCTGGTCCTGGATGAGGCGGATCGGATGCTCGATATGGGCTTCATCCACGACATCCGCAAGGTGTTGGCACATCTGCCCGAAGAACGTCAGAACCTGATGTTCTCAGCCACTTATTCCAATGAAATCAAACGTTTGACCAGCAGCATGCTGAACAACCCGGCGATGATCGAGGTGGCCCGGCGCAGCCTGGCCGCGGAATCCGTCGACCAGCTGGTGCACCCGGTGGACAAGAAGCGCAAACCCGCCCTGCTGTCCTGGCTGATCGGGTCAAAAAACTGGCAGCAAGTGTTGGTATTCACCCGCACCAAGCACGGTGCCAACCGTCTGACCAAACATCTGGAAAAGGATGGCCTGAGCGCCGCCGCCATTCATGGCAACAAGAGCCAGGGCGCCCGTACCCGCGCGCTCGCCGGCTTCAAGAAGGGTGAGACCCGCGTCCTGGTGGCCACTGATATCGCCGCACGGGGTCTGGATATCGCCCAGCTACCACACGTGGTGAATTACGAATTACCGAACGTTTCGGAAGACTACGTGCACCGCATCGGCCGCACTGGCCGGGCGGGTCTGGAAGGACAGGCCATCTCGTTGGTCTGCGTGGATGAACTCAAACTGCTGAAAGATATCGAACGCCTGCTCAAACGTGATATCCCCAAGGAAATCATCGAGGATTTTGAGCCGGACCCCAGCATCAAACCTGAGCCAATTCAAAATGGCCGTAATCGGCCCTCGGGTGGTGGACGCCGCCAGCAGCGCGGCCGACCATCAGGTGGACACAAGCGGCCCAGAGCGGGTGCGAGTAAAGGCAACAGTGGTGGCAACAACTGGAAATCTACCGGCACCCGCTAACTCCTTCCGCACCATCCTCGATACTGCTCCAAACCCAATGTGCGGCACACCATGTGTGCCGCACAACTCTGATTCCTGCAAGGACATGCTTGCGTAGCGCTTGACCCGGCGTTTGTCGATAGGCACCCAAGCCTGAGGAGGGAGCAGCGAAAATGACTGTTTAACAGCACCCAGCCACGAGCAGAACTGCTAGGTAATAACTGTCACCGTATATTTGGAGTCTGACCAAACTGTATTGCTATGCTCTTTTTGCAGGAATAAGGACTGCTCCTATTTTCCCAAATATATCTTCAAACCTACCGGTTTTATGACCAAAATATAGAAATACTTGACCTCTTGTATTTCCTGAAACATGCTTACCATCGTCTGTTTCAAACGCAATACGGCGATCAGGAAAACAAATCACATCAGAAAACCTTAGAAGCGAGTGAAACCACCGTGTTTCAGTAGCATTATTAACTAATACAATCCCTTGGGCGATTGATTGATTTGCAAGATTTGCAAGAAACACATCAATCGCTGCATCTATGATTTTCCTACCATATGGCGGATTCATAAATACCCTGCCTTGATCTTGAAACCATTGCTGCTTAAATGCATCAGCTTTAATGTCAAAATACCTTTTGGCTTTGACATGCTCATTTGCAGCACGAGATGAAAATGGATCAAGATCAATATCACCCATCACTTCTCTTGCCATATCTGTATACATACTAGGCGTAAACCACGAATCTGAATCTCGTACTTTCCCCCTGCCATCACCAGGCTTCGACCCAATATATGCAAGCTTATTTTTATCTGCCTTCATTCCAACCACCAAAATCTTCAGTTATTTCACATACAATTCATCTGAATGTATTGTTTGCCCATGTCATAAATTCAGTGGCATTCATTACACGGATATTTTTCTGGGATTTTTCTTCCGGGATATATAGACGATTTCTTACAGCATTACGGAGCCATTCTATTGCGCCAGCTCTAAAACCATCACCATCTATCAAAATAATTACATCATCCTCAGGAATTGCATCAACTGCACTTAAATATAGATGCGGTAATTTTTCATCTACACTACCGGCGCTCTGCTGCCACTTACATTCAATACGAACTTCCAGCCCATATCTCTCAGACTTAAGTAGAAATTCAGTTTTACCTTTTGACCCATATAACGTTGTATATGGAGCGTTCTTTATAAGAATTTCTGATCTCTCTGTCAAAGGAATCTTTTCTAGGTCTCTGTTCTGAACAACATGAAAACCATGAGGAGTAAGTGCACCTATAACAATACCTTCAAGAACACTTCCAGATCTATTGGCCAGCCCACCCTGAGAAATAACCATAATGGATTCTAACTCTTATTTTTCATAAATATCTTGCTCTAAAACCACCATTCTCTACCACATTCTATAGGGGCCCATTTTCTGGAAAGTAGGGCGGGATGCAGGCAGCAAAGCAGCGGCTGCGATGAATAGTTGCTAGCGCCCGTGAAAACGATGCCGAATTTCCGTTCCAGTCACCGGGAACTTCCCGAGCCTTTCGCTCTCCCCGCTTCTTGCTCATATTAGTGTCTCCATGACAATGGGCATTCCGCCTCCTGCGCACTTTCAAAATAGGCTGCCTCAGCTCATCTGAAACGTGGCTCCCCATCCAGACGAAAAACCTAAACCCTAAATCGTTGTGTTTCAAGGGGTTTGTCGTGACTGGAACTCGGCCCTTCAAGAATTCCTTTAGCCCAAATGTGGCTAAGGAGAGTCTTCAGCCAGCACTTATTAAGGGGGCGCCTGGCAAAGCCCAGGGGCACCGTTAAGCTGACGAGCGAAAATTGCACTGCCTTTGTTCCCTGGATTACCCGTTGTCACGGGTAATGACGTAGCTTTGCCCCTGCACGCCAGCTAATGATGAAGTAGTTGTATTCCTGCTCCCCGCCAGCGGGTGTCACATGCACATCAGTGAGTGAGTCAAGCACTACCAGGTCCTCTCCCAGTACGCCCTGCATTTTTTCCTTATCGTAACGCTCCACCGGCAGTCCGCTGCAAGACTTCGGCCCGTTCAGGGAGAAGGTGCCAATTATGGCGTGACCCTCTGGAGCGAGATGTTGCTTGAGTACCGCCACATATTTTTGCTGATCTTCTTCGTCGGTTAGAAAATGAAATACCGCGCGGTCATGCCAGATATCAAATGACTGCCCGAGCACGAGCCGGGTAACATCATCCGCCCGGTAATCGGGGATATCACCGTGCGCTCCCAGGCGATCACGCACAATGGACAGCGCTTTTTGTGAAAGATCAACGAGCGTAATTTTCCGAAAACCCCGCTCAATTAGCCGATCCACCAACCCGGAGGCGCCGCATCCAATCTCAATGACTGATTGCTCGGGCGAAATCCCGACCTGGTCCAGCAATCTGAGCGAGATCTCGGGAGATACCTGATACCACCCGACTTCCCGATGGTCCCTGCTTTGATAAATATTTTCCCAGTGCTGCTCACGCTGAGTCATGAAAAAAACTCCTATTCAGCCAGAAAACAACTGATTGAATACGCTATATCCGATAGGGCACACGAACACCGGGGTGATCCGCCGGGAAATCACGGGTATTCCGGCTCACCAATAGACATGAGCGGGTCGTGGCAGTTGCCCAGATAATGGCATCGGGCAAGCGGAGCCGCTCTCCCCGCCTCAGCTGCACGGCTTTTTCAGCAATATCCGGATTCAGGGAGATGAGTGTAAATCGCTCCAAAAAGCCTCTAAGCAGGCCCTCTTCACGCTCATTCTTGGCGCCTACCAACACTTCCATCCAACTGATAATACTTATCTCAGGCTCATCATATCGGGCAATCTCGAGGCGTGCTGCCTCAACACCGTTCAGATAATCGATGAGGATATTGGTATCGAACAGCGCCTTCACGGCGACCATTCATCACGCAAATCATCTTCATAACTCAAGGCATCCTGCCCACGGTCCTGCCAAAGCGCGAAAGCTTCATCGCCATCCGGCTGGCGGTGCCTGCGCAATAAATCTCTGACGGCTCGCCGAATCGCCTCGGCGCGGGAGATATGCTCCCGGCCACAGAGTTCTTTTAATTGTTGGAGATCCTGCTCAGGAATTTCAATGATAGTACGCATGGCGGCATCATACGACGTCATCAGATGCGTATCAAACCACGGGACTATTTTATCGAGGAGAACTACATACGATGTGGCTTGTAGGTGATGCCATTGGCCTCTTGTAGCTCTCGCACATAGCGAATGATCAAGTCCACCTGACGCTCCGATACCTGGGGCACGGGCGCCATATCACCAAAACGCCAATGATGCTGACGCACCCCCCGTTTTGCCGCCATCCGGAAGGATGGATCGGCGTGATGGCCCGGATTATAGATATCGTGTAACAGCGGTGGCCCCTGTTCGGTGCCCATGGCATTTTCACCGTGGCACTGGATGCAATACTTGTCGTATGAGCGCTTGCCGGCAATTGCCCGGGGTGAAAATTCGGGCACGGTAACTGATGCCGTTTTCCGCGTTTCCAGAGACCCGCTGGCCCACCATATTGCAACGCCCGCTATAGCTGACACGACGATGACGAGCCCGAGAATCTTGCCTTGTTTGCTAACTTTCACATGCTTTCCTTTATAAACATCAAACCGACCGATCTTGCTTCCGCCCACTATTTTTTCATCTCGTCCGTTTGCCTGCCTGACTGTGGTGCAGCGCTGCAAAAACCTTGCGGTAACACGCCCAGTGCGGCATTAAATTTGCTTGAGAGATTTTGAAATGCAATGAGTGCGGTCAACTCGATGATCGCATCCTCATCAAAATACACTCGCAAGCGCTGAAAGTGTTCCTCGGTCGTCTCCCGATCGGTGTAGGTCATGGCTTCGGCGTAAGCTAATGCCGCCTTTTCACGCTCGGAGAACAAGGCGCTCGATTCAAAACTTGCAAGGGTTGCCAGTTTCTCCATTTCTGCGCCGCGCTTGAGTACCGTCGCAGAATTTATATCCACGCAAAATGCACACCAATTAACTTGGGATACCCGTACCGTGATCAGCGAGCGCAAGACCGGCTCCAGCGGTGAGCTTCGGCGATCCAGCGCCCCATAGAGCAAAGCCAGTCCGGCAAAAACCCTGGGCGTGCACCCCCATAACTTTGCTGGCTCCAACACGGCTCCATAGCGGCGTCGCTGATTCCAGAAAAATAGCCGCACGTACCACGGGTAGCGCTGATTACCAGATATTTCAATATGGGCCATCCACTACCATCCCATGCTCAATGCCGCTTGATTCACTGGTGTACAGCCACCGCCATCTGGTGGGCGATGCCATTCAGTTCAATCACCTTACGCACCGCTAGCGTGCCCTGATCCACCACCCACAGCATTTTCTTCGCCCGGCTGGACACATAGAGCTTGCCATCGCCAAGCGCGGTGACGTGGTAGGGTGCGGGGCCGAGTGCAAGGCGGCGTATAGCACCATTAAGCAGATTGATGGCCAGCAGGTAATTCTCCTCTTGGCTGCTTACAAAGAGGCTCTTGCCGTCGTCCGAGAGCGCCACGCCATGGGGTGAGGCACCGACGGTGTAAGTTCGCCCAGCCCCCTTTCCAGCGAGCGGAATCACGGAAACCGTACCATCGCCCACGTTATTGACATACAGGGTACGGCCATCGACCGAAAGGATCATATGGCCAGGTTGATCTCCCGTCGAAATCTTGTGTTTTTGTACCCAGGACTCGACATCGATCACGCTCACTTCGTCATCGCCATAGTTGCTCACATACAGGAGCCGTCCATCCGGGCTGAAAGCAACATAGTTGGGGGCACGCCCGGTAGCCAGCGTTTGTAGCACTTGGTATTGACGCAGATCGATAATGCTGACACCTCCTTTTCCCGGATGAGTAGCGACGGCCACGCGACCGTTCGGTGACACCGCCACATGATGTACAGCTCCCTGTACCGCGATGCGCCGCACCACGGTTTTGCTGGAAGTGTCGATGATGGAAATATGGCTTGTACCTTGTTCGGTACCCCGACTATCTGCCGCCGGTTGATGATGGCGTTGATGCTCGGCCTCGGACATCTCACCGGGTTTGGGAGGCACCCGCTTCCGGCCCAACACCGTTTCCGTATAGCTGCCCGCAACCAGATACCGCAGGTCCGGCGTAATCGCCAGGCCGTGTGCATTACCCACATCCTGGATTACCGCGGCCACGCGATCAGTATCCCCCTCCACCACTTGCACCTGCCCGCTGGCCCCCAGCGGAAGATAGATCTCCGTTGCTGCCGGTACGGCTTGTATGGGCAGCCATGCCATAAACATCCAGACTCCTATCCACATTCTCATTCTTCCGGCCTCCGGTGCTCGCGGGCTCACTGTTTTTTGTCTCCGGATTTATGGCCATGCCCACCATGACCGCGGTGCATAAAGATATGCATCAACGGGCAGGCCGCCACGAGAAGCCAGGGAAGATAGGGTAATAGTTCAGACAGGTGGGCACGATGCTCCAGGCTCAGAAAGAGTGCCACCACAATTGCCAGGCCGATCAGACCACGCCGGCCGATAAGCCAGTGGCCGCCACCAGATTTTCTGTCTGTGATTTCTGCAGCCATACCAAAACCTCCTCGCCTTGTGGAAAGGCGTTCATTTAAAGTGGGCCGTCCTTGGCTTGGGAGTCTGTTGGACTTAGGTCTGCTCGGCTGTGGAAAAGCCATATTGGCCATATTTACCGGTCCTTTTCGTCTAATAGAATGACTATTATCCTCAAACGACCAATAAATCTGTCTCAAGATGGCATCCCCTCGCGACGAGCGCCTAAGTCCGACAGACTCCTGGGTAACCAATTAAAACCAGAAACTGAATCCGGCCAGTACTGAAAAGACATTGATATCCTCGCCTTCCGCGCGCGCCAAGTTGGCAGTATTGCCAATCTTGCGTTCCCAGTTGACACCAATGTAGGGGGCAAATTCACGCACCACCTCGTAACGCAGCCGCAGGCCCAGTTCCACATCGTTGATGCCGGAACCGACACCCAGCTCCGCTACTTTCTGAGCCGCGACATTCACTTCGGCTGAAGGTTGCAGGATCAGCTTCTGGGTCAACAGGATGTCGTATTCGGCATCGAAGCGTGCGGAGATATCGCCCTCCTCACTGACAAACAGCGAGCTGTCCACCTCAAACCATTGAGGGGCCAACCCCTGAAAGCCGATCACACCATAGGCGCGTTGCGGACGTGGCTGAAAGTCATAGCGCACCCCGAGCTGCAGGTCCCAGAATTTCGACACCAGACGGCTATACAAGAGCTGAAACTCGGCCTGTTCGAGATGGCCACTGCGCACCTTTTCGCCCTCGGTCTTGAAGGCCAACTTGTGGTAGTCCGAACCCACCCAGCCCCCGGCATCCCAAGCGACCACGTCGTTTCCGTCCACCGCCCGGTATTCCAGTTGATCCACCTTGAACAGGCTGAACATTTTTTCCTCCGCCGCACTGGTGGTTCCCGCCCAGGTGGCAAGCAGCGCGAGCACCAGAACGGCCCCGATGTGCAGCAAACTATATCTTTGTAATGGCATGGTCAGAACCTTGGCATGTCGGGATGGCTGTAGATGATTTCTGCTTGAGGTATTCATTCGACGATGACCTCCCGAAACATGCCGGTGGCAAGATGGTAGAAAAGATGACAATGGAAGGCCCACTTGCCAAGGGCATCCGCAGTAAGATCGAAATAGACCGTCTCGCCCGGCTTGACGTTGACCACGTGCTTGCGCGGGCCGAGCGCGCCCTGACCGTTGTCGATCTCCATCCAGTGACCGTGCAGATGCATGGGATGGTTCATCATCGTCTCGTTGACGAACTTCACCCGCACACGCTCGTTATGGCGCAGGCGGATAGGTTCCGCCTCGGAGTATTTCTTGTCGTTGATGGACCAGAAATAGCGCTCCATATTGCCCGTGAGACGGAGCTGTATCTCACGCTCCGGGGGCTTTTTCTCGTAGGGAACCAGGCTACGCAGATCCTGGTAAACCAGAGTCCGGTAGGGGGCCGTTTCGACGCTACCCTGACTCATGGGCATGCCCTGCTTCATCCCGGGCATGGATGAACCGTGGTCCATTGGCACTCCCGGTTTCGTGCCGGGTTGCATCGGCTGGCCCATCATTCCAGGCATCATGGCCTTGCCATGCATTTTCTGATGCATGGAAGCCATGGGGGAACTCCCCTTGAGCTTATGCATACCGTGTTGCATGGGAGCTTTCCCGGTGCGCACCGGCTGATGCATTGCGGGCATAGATGAGGCTTTTTTCATTGCCTCCATATCATGCCCAGCATGTCCGCTGCCCATATCCGCCATGGTGAGCAGGGGCCGCTCGCGTAGTGGGGGAATCTCGGCGGTCATGCCCTCCCGGGGAGCCAGGGTGCCGCGGGCATACCCACTGCGGTCCATGGACTCGGCGAAGATCGTGTACGCCTTGCCGGCCTCCGGCTCAACGATGACATCATAGGTTTCCGCCACCGCGATGCGGAATTCATCCACCGCGACCGGCTGTACATTCTGGCCGTCGGACTGCACCACCGTCATCTTCAGGCCGGGAATGCGTACGTCGAAAAAGCTCATGGCCGCCGCATTGATAAAGCGCAGGCGCACCCGCTCGCCGGGCTGGAATACCCCGGTCCAGTTGCTTTCCGGGTCCTTGCCATTGAGGAGAAAAGTGAAACCACTGACGTCGGCAATGTCGGTGGGATCCATGCGCATCTGGCCCCACGCTTGGCGATCTTCAATGATCGCATCCTTCGCCGCTTGAGACTTTGCGGCACCCAGTTCCCGCATCAGATCACCGAGGGTGCGCTTGTTATAGTTGTAGTAGTCGCTCTTCTTTTTCAGATTCGACAGGATCTTTTCCGGCTGTTCGTTACTCCAGTCCGAGAGCATGACCGTGAACTCCCGGTCATACTTCACCGGGTCCTCGTCAGCAGGATCAATCACGATGGGCGCGTAGACACCGATGGGCTCCTGGAGCCCCGAGTGACTGTGGTACCAGTAGGTACCGCTCTGACGAATCCTGAACTTATAGGTGAAGCTTTCTCCCGGTTTTATGCCGGGAAAGCTGAGACCGGGAACCCCGTCCATCGCCGCGGGCAACAACAGTCCGTGCCAGTGCAGTGAAGTGTCTTCTGCGAGGCGATTAGTGACCTTGATCACCACCTCCTCACCCTCCCTAAATCGCAGCAGCGGCCCCGGAACGGTGCCGTTAATGGTGAGCGCCGGGCGCTCTTCTCCACCTACCCGGATCACTCCCCGATCGACCACCAGGTCATAACTCGCCGCATAGGCACCGGCAGAAAACCCACTGGAAAAAAATAACAAAACAAAAATAAAACGTGACATGAAAAACTCCCGCATACACACGGCTAATTTATGGCGCTTGAACATCGATTTTCCCCATCATCCCTGCCTGGTAGTGCCCGGGGATATTGCAGGCAAATTCCAGGCCTTGCGCCGCCTTGAAGGTCCAGGTCAGCTCGCCGGTTTTCCCCGGCTCGATCAATACTGAGTTGGGATCGTCATGGGCCATGGGCATGCCCATTTTTGAGTGATCCATCGGCATCGCGGACTTCTTGATACCGGTGGGAGTCAGCGTTCCATGGGTCATCATCATGGTCATCTGGTGCTGGTGCTCCCGATGCATCTCGGGTGTACCCAGGTTGAATTCGTGCAGTAACTGACCCCGGTTTTCGATGACCAGGCGGATGGTCTCGCCGTCTTTTGCATTGATTTCCGATAAATCAAAGCGGTTATCCGTTGCGATGATGTGAATCGTCCGATCCGCCTGCTCCGCTTTTGCGGGGCTACCAAAACTGAGGGCGTGGCCATGAGCCTCCTGTGCCCCCGAATGGCCGTGCCCACCGCCATGCATTCCGGCGGCGTTGGCCACTGCAATACCCGACAGGAAAAGTGCGCTCCAAAGCGACAAGAAAGAAAGTTTGGAAAGCTTGCTAAACATAGGGTGTCCTCAAAACAAGGTGATAATGCCGACATCTGTCCCGGGGTGACGGTTCCTGCCGGGAACACGCACAAATTAACCGGGCACAGTGCCGTAACAAAAAAAAGGTTGTAATCAGGCAGCCTCAGACAACGATGGCATGCACAGAATCGTGCGCCAGCCTGAGCCTGATACGGGTAAGAGAACTACCGGGGGGGCCGCAGAAGCGGCGAAGGGTGCTGGGTATGTAGAACGGAAACGGGCCCGGGGATACGGGCCTCGGAATCAAAGAGAAAATGAGGCGTATGCTGAACGGGCAAGGCACTTCCCACACTACAGGAAACCCCGCAATGCTCATTGCCGTGGCCATGTGATTCGTGGTCGTCCTGATGACCCGACGACCATCCAGCGTGCACGCCATGATGCGGTGGTGCCCCGGCTAATCCGCCTGACTCCGGCGAATGCGAGGCAACCTCGATGGCCGCAATATCCACGTCCACCGCCGCGGAGGCTGCGGTGGAAAGCCCAAACAGCAGGCTCATCAGCAGTGTGATAACGGCGACTGAACGCATTCGTGATATTGCCCCAAAAAATGTCCGCCCACTTTAGTCCAGAAAACATCTTGACGTAAAGACTTTTTTCCGCGCCCATGCGGGATATAAAGCCAGCACAATCAATCAGTTAAGATTCCACCTACAGGAAGGTTTGGCCATGGATGGCCTTATGCCGCGGAGCACAGGGACCGCTCCTTGGCATCCATGCCATCGCGGCATAAGTACATCCTTGTACAAAATGTGCGAGAGCGGCGCTTGACAACTATATCTGTGCTTTGTGACGCCCTTCCAAAAATCCCACGGTCAATGACAACAGTGGGGGGATGATGGCCAGCGTCAGAATCGCGGACAGCGCCAGACCACCGATGACCACCGATCCGAGACCACGGTAAAGCTCCGATCCGGCGCCCGGGAAGAACACCAGCGGCAGCATGCCGAAGACCGAGGTGAGGGTGGACATGAAGATCGGGCGGATGCGGTTGCGGGTGGCTTCCAGGATCGCTTCATGTGCCGTCATATGCTCCTCACGCAGGTGAAACAGGGTCTGGTGCACCAGCAGGATGGCATTGTTCACCACGATACCTATGAGGATGACAAAACCCAGCAGGGTGAGCATGTCGAGGGGCTGGAAGTAGAAAATGTTAAGCAGAGCCAGCCCCCCCACCGCGCCGGCGGTGGCGAGCGGCACCGAAAGCACGATGACCGCGGGGTAGACGAAGCTCTCAAACAGCACGGCCATCACCAGATAGACGATCACCAGTGCCATCAGCAACTGCCAGACCATCGCCTCCCAGGTCTCGGTCAGTTTGTCGGCGGTACCGGACATGCGCACCCGCACACCCTCCGGCAAACCCTCAGCCTCCATGGTGCCGATGACCTCACGCTGCAGAAGCTCCATGGCCTCCTCCAGCACCAGCCGTGGTGCCGGACGAATTTCCAGGGTAACAGTCCGTTCGCGCTCACGATGACGAATCTCCGTGGGACCGGCGGTAAGCTGCACATCGGCGAGGGAGCGCACCGGCAAAATTAGCCCGGAACGGGTCACTACGGGCAAGTTGTCGATCTGCTGGGTGTTGACGAGGCTGTCCTCGGGCCCGGCCAGCATCAGGTCCAGACGACGGCCCTCTACAGTCACCTCCGCCACCCGCAGGCCATCGTTGTACATATCAATGGTGTCGCCAAGATCGCGCACGCTGACGCCACTGTCGGCCAGGCGCACGCGGTCTGGAATGATACGCAGCTCCGGGGCGCCCAGTTCCAGCCCGGGGCGTGGGCGCATCTGGTTGCCCTCACTGCGTGGCATCACCTTTTCCACCAGTCCTACCGCCTTGCGCGCGAGATCCAGATTCTGCTCCAGATCGGGGCCGGAGATATTGAGATCGATCTTGCGTCCACCCCCCACGGCACGGCCAAAGATGGAGGGCTGGCTGATAAAGCCGAAGGTGCCCGGCTCACTGAAGACCGGCTTCTCCAGCACCGGAATCAGCTCCGCCACCCGTTTCGGATCCTCGGCTATGGCACCGACGAAGGTGCGGGCCGGGGTGGCGACAAAAAAGAAGTTATCCACGCGCGGGGGCCCATCCGCCGCAACCTCGCCGTTCCACAGCGGGCGTACGGTGGCCTCTACGCCACGGGCGATGTCGGTGGTGGTTTGCAGGTTGTAACCTGGCGGCGGCATCACCACTCCGAAAACCAGGTTACGGTTACCCTCTGGCAGGTATTCGAGTTTGGGCAGGTAAAGCCAGGTGGCCGTACCGGCCAGGGTGGAGATAGCCAGCACCAGCGCAAACGCAAGCAGACGCGAGTCCGCCACCCGTTCCACCAGTGCAGTGGTCCCGCGCACAAAGGTTCTGGCACAGCCATCGATCAGCGGCAGATGAAAATGGCTCTCGGGGTCACCCACGTCACCGCCTAACAGGCGGTTGGCAAGGGCGGGAATCACCGTAATCGCCACTACCAAAGACAGGCAGACCGCCACCGCAATGGCCACCGCGATATCACGGAACAGCTGCCCCACCTCGAGATCGAGCACCAGGATAGGAATAAACACCATCACCGTGGTCAGCGCCGAGACAAATACCGCGCCCCAGACCTGGCGGGCACCATGATAGGCGGCCTCGCCCACGGGCCGGCCCGCCTGGCGCAGCCGGTAGATGTTCTCCAGCACAACGATGGCGGCATCCACCACCATGCCCACCGCAAAGGCGAGACCGGCGAGTGAGATTACGTTCAGCGAGCGGCCGAGGGCCGCCATGGCGACGAAGGCGCCGATAACCGAAACCGGGATGGCCAGCGCCACCACCAGCACCGCGCGCAGGGAGCGCAGAAAGAGCAGCAGGATGAAGGCCGCCAGCGCACCACCCAGATAGATATTCTGCTCCACCAGATTGATGGCAGAATTGATGTAGACGGTCTCGTCGTAGACCTGTTCAAAGCTGAGTCCCTCGCGCGCCGCTGCCCCGGCCCCCAGTTCCTTCGCCGCCGTACGCAGCCCGGCCATGGTCTCGATGACGTTGGCCCCCACCTCGCGGGTCGCGCTCATGGCCATGGAGGGCGAGGCCATATGGCGAATACGCGCACGCGGCTCCTTGTAGCCGTAGCCCACCTCGGCGATATCACCCACGGTCACCCGCGCTACCCGCCCGGTTTCCGTCGCCCGCTCGCTACGCAGCAAGACCTGGCGCACCTGCTCGATGGTGCTCAGCTCGCCCTCGGTGCGCACCACGTAACGACGCTTGCCCTCCTCCACATCACCGGCGGAGACCGAGGCATTGGCGGCACGCAGGGCCCGCACCACATCCGGCACAGTGAGTCCGAAGCGGGCCATGCGTGCGGGGTCGAGCACCATCCGCAGTTCCCGCTCACCGCCCCCGTAGACATTGATGCGCCCCACCCCGGGCACCCGCTCCATGCGCTCCTGCAGGATATCCTCGGCAAAATCACCGTAGGTGTGCATCGCCTCACGCTCGCCATCCTTGCCCTTGAGGATGAACCAGGCGATGGAATTGTCCTCGCTGCCCACGGTGCGCAGAGTGGGTTCATCCACCTCGTCCGGATAACTGCTTACGCGATCGAGGCGGTTGGCCACCAGCAACAGGGCACGGTCCATGTTCATGTTAATGTGGAATTCCAGCGTGACCTGACCCCGCCCGTCCTGGGCCGAGCTGCGCATCTCCACCACGCCTTCGAGCCCCTTCAGCACCTCTTCCTGCTGATTGACGATCTCCCGCTCCACCTCGGCGGGCGCCGCGCCGGGCCATTCGGTACGCACGGTGATGACCGGACGGCTGACGTCCGGGGTGAGCTGGATGGGAATGGTGCGAAAGGCCACCAGGCCGAACATCACCACCATCATCACCGCGGCAATGACCGCGATGGGGCGATGGATGGAGACGCGAATAAGATCCATATCGAAAGTGCCTGTACTACCGCCTGCTAGTGGCGGACCTTCTGACCCGGATGCAACCGCTCATTGCCGCGGATCACCGCGAGCTCACCGGTTTGCAGGCCGGAGAGCACTTCCAGGCGATTGCCCGACGAGACGCCCAGGCGCAACTCACGTTGCTCCACCGCCCCGGTCACGACCACGAAGGCGAAGTAGCGCCCCCCGCGATTGATAACCGCATCCTTGTGCACCGAAAGCACCTGGCGTGGCGCGGCCACCGGCAGTTTGACCACCACCGATTGATTCACCGCCAGCGGCCGACCGCTGTCGTTAAAAAAGGGACGAAAGCGCACCTGGCGGGTACGGGTCAGGGGATTCTCGTTGGGAACGATGGCCCGCACCCGCGCACTGTGCAGACTGCCATCCTCCAGCTCGATGGCGACCGCCACCTCACCACGCAGCCCTTCCAGCTGGCTCGCCGGTACATCCGCCTCGATCTCGAGATCCGCGTCGTTCACCATGCTCACCACCGCATTCCCCAACGACAGGAAAGCACCGGGAGAGGCGTGACGGCGGGTAATCACGCCGTTATAGGGGGCGCGAATCTCGGTACGCTCGAGATCGATGCTGGCAATGCCCAACTCGGCGTTGGCGCGCGCAATACTCGCCTTCGCCTCCTCGATCTCACTCTCGTAGCGCACCACCTCTTCCAGCTTGTCCTCATAATTGGCCTTGGGAAAGGCCGGAGAGCCCTTGAGCTCACCGAAACGGCGGGCCTCCTGCCGCGCCAGCTTCAGGCGCGCCCGGGCGGTCTGCAGTCGCGCATCCTCCAGCTGCTTCTCCGCACGCCGCCGCGCCACTTCCCCCGACTGGCGACGCTGGGCCAGCCGTGCCAGCACCTGCCCCGCCTGCACCCGGTCGCCCACCTGCACCTCAACCCGCTCGACCGCGCCGTTGACCAGTGCGGCCACCGAACCCTCCTCCCGCGCCACCAACCGCCCGATAACCGGCGCGGTCTGGGTCAATGCTTCACGCCGTACCGCATCCACCCCCACCAATGCGGGTGGCGGCTCTTGGGCCACGACGAAGGTACTGAATAACGCTAGAAACGGGAGAGGTAGATAACAGTAATGAAGATGCATCAGAACGTTCCAGGCAGTGAGTCAAACAAGCGTGAGACAAGCTGCGGAGGTTATGCAAAAGCTGTGGACGCCACAAGCGGGCACGGGCAAGGAATTAAGCATCGGGCTCAGGGCAAGTGCGTACGCGCCAGATAATCGTGGGACTGCATCTCTTCCAGGCGGCTACGGGTACGCTGAAATTGGGCCTGCAAACGACCTTCGGGATAGATGCCGGCGGGGCCAGTGGCTGCGGAAATCACCAGGTTGACGTTACGGTCATAAAATTCATCCACCAGGTGAATGAAGCGAGCGACAATATCATTCTCACCGCGCTCAATGATGGGAATGCCAGAGATAAATACGGTGTGATAACAGCGGGCGATCTCGATGTAGTCGGCGGTGCTTCGCGGGCCCTCACAAAGCGTGGCAAATGAAAACCAGGCAATGCCGTCGGCAAGGCGCAGGGTCGCTACCGGGCGGCCATCAAGCATCAGGTCCTCGCCGATGCTCATATTTTCCGGGCCCAGGCTCTCATAGATCCGGTTCAATACCTTCTCAGCACCCTTATCCTGCGGGGTATGAAATATCTCGGCCCGCTCCAGGGCCCGCAAACGATAGTCCGCCTGACCTTCCAGGTGAACGGACTCCATATGCTTATTAATCAGGGCAATGGCCGGCAGAAAGCGTGTGCGTTGCAGACCGTCACGGTAAAGGTCATCGGGGGCGATATTGGAAGTGGTTACCAACACGACGCCGTGCTCAAACAGGGCATCGAGCAGGCCCGCCAGCAGCATTGCATCGGTAATATCCGAAACCAGAAATTCATCCAGACAAATGACTCGCCATTGACGGGCAATCTGCGCCGCTACCAGTCGCAAAGGATCCCGGCGATCGCGGAGCATGCCCAACTCATGGTGCACGTGCTGCATGAAGCGGTGAAAATGAATGCGTAACTTGTTGGAAAATGGCAGGGCATCATGAAAGGCGTTGATCAGATGGGTCTTGCCACGCCCCACCCCGCCCCAAAGATAAAGCCCACGAGGTGCGACCATCGGCCGGGGCCGGGGAATTAACGCCTGCAAACGGGCAAGCAGGGACCGGTGCCGGGTTGGGGTATTGGTCAGCGCCTCATACAGTCGCTGGGTATGGTCAACCACCAGTGCCTGCACCGGGTCGGGCAGAAAGCCATCTTCTTGCAGATCAACCTGATAACGTTCGGCTGGCGTGCGTGCCGGATTCATACGCTGATCACTTTGTTTCTCGCCTGTGCAAAAATATTGACTTCTCCTACCGGAACCCGTGACAAGTGGCCGATCTTCACCAAATCCAGTTCAATTATGTCCCGGAAGCCGATCGATTGCTGCTCCGCATCAGCACCGCCGATAAATCCGAATTTCGCTTCTGGCTAACCCGGCGCTACGTGCGCCTGCTGTGGCCAGCCGTACTCAAGCTGTTGCGGGATAATCCCCAGGTCAAGGCCCAGGAAAACAGCCTGAATCGCGATACAGTGCTTGATTTCCAGCATCAGCAGGCCATGCAGCAGGGTGATTTCAGCACCCGATACCAGGCCGATGCCGAGGCCACGCCGCTGGGTGAGGAGCCACTGCTACTGGCCAAACTGCAGCTGGGGCAAGGCAAAAAGAGTCCAGTCCTGAACTTGGCGCCACTCAAGGGTCACGGGGTCAATCTGGCACTTCCCGGCCCACTACTACACAGCTTTGCCGGCATGCTGGTGCAGGCCGTTAAACAGGCAGAATGGGACCTGAATCTTCGCCTGGAGCAAAGCACGCCGGCCGGTCGAACCCATTGAAGACGACCACAAGCCAAGCACGACCTGCAGCTTACAAATAACCCGCCCGGGAAACGTCAGGGTCTGGCTTGGCCCCGTGCCCGACGTCGGCGCCTGAGGAGCATGGCGGCGATTGCCAATACCACGAAGATGGCCGTACCCATAGCGATGGCAGGCAGACGCGAAGGCTGCCCGACCTGAAGCGGGAATTCCAGCCGGTAGGGTTCATGTTCGGCCTCAAACTCTACAACCACCATATAGTTGCCCGCCTGGTCCAGTGCATACCCTTGGCGGTGCACCCCGTCGTCGGGTCGCTGGGTCCCCAGCAAATGCTCCCTGGAATCGCCAAACCAGCCCTGTTTACGCACCTTGAACGCCATCTCTCCGGCAAAGGGATGGCCCTCCTTCAGGTGAGCGGCGTAGACATTAAGCCGCCCACGCTCACCCGGCTGGGGAAAGGCCGGAAAGGCCATGTAGCTAATGGCGAAAGCACCCACCTGCACCTCCACCTCGGTACCCGGCGGGGTATTGGAATCCTCGCCCAGACTATAGGCGGGGCGACCCAGCACGTGATGTGCCTGCGCGGCTCCCGCGAAGAGTATAAGGCCAAAAATAACGGCCACAATCAAGGCAGCTGATTTACGAAAATACACGATTCCAATCCTCTTTAGGCTGATGTCACCCGTGGCCGCACATGAATGGCCAGCGCCGGATGGGGACAGATCTCGACGCACAGGCCGCAGCCCACACAGCCGGAACGCACCACCGGCCGATAGATGTTGGCAAATTCGAAATTGATCGCCTTGTCCCCTACCGGGCACACCGTGACACAGGCACCACAAACCCCCCGATCCAGCCACGGATAGCAGGTGTCTCGGTCGATACGCGCAATGCCCATATCGATCTCCTGACGCGGAATAACCCTCAGGGCATCAGTGGGGCAGGCCTCCATACACTTGCCACAGAGGATGCAGGCGCTGGCCCGTGGGTCGATATAGGGTGTGTTCACCTCGCCGCCGCCGGAACGCGCATAAAACTTGATGCAACGCGGCGGGCACACCTCGGCACAAAGACCACAACCGATACAGGCGGCGGTAAAGGCCCGGGCGTCCGCAAGTGCTCCCGGTGGGCGCAGGTGACTGGCATCCGCCGCCCGGGCGGGTGCCAGGAAACGGGCAATCCCGAAAGGCAGGGCCCCGCCCGCCGCCAGGGCCAGAAAGGCCAATACACGGCGCAGCAAGCCGCGGCGTTGCATCAGTTATCACCTGTAGCAGATTTGGCCCCGTGGCGCAGATGGGTACGCCCCAGATGCCCCGCCCCCTGCGCCGGCAGGTCGGTCAGGGAAAACCTGAAGGCAAGGGCATCCGTGGGACAAACGGCCATGCAAGCCGTGCAGTTATTGCACTCCTGTCCAAAGCCGTCACGCATGGGTTGCAGGCCAAATTCACACACCACATCGCACTTGGTGCAGTCGTTGCACTGCTCCACCTTGCGCGCGATACGCAGCAGCCGATAACGCCCCAATAAGGAATACAGCGCCCCGCCCGGACACAGATAGCGGCAAAAACCCCGCCGCGACACCAGCAGATCAAACAGTAGCGTGAGGGCGAAAAATATCGCTCCCGCCCCAAAGCCGCCCAGAGCAATGGCGTAATACAGCTCCCGACCGATGATCGCCGGTGGATAAATCAGGGCAAAAAAGATGGTGCCGGTGAACATGGACAGCACCAGTCCCAAGGCCAGCACCCCGTATTTGAAACGCAGGTCAAAATGACGTGTGGGCGATCTCAGACCCAGAGCCCTGAGCCAACGGGAAAGCAGGCCATTCAGTTCATAGAGCAAGGTTGCGGGACAGATCCAGCCGCAGAAAAAGCGCCCCAGCAGCACCGTGAGAACGATGGGGATCAGGGCACTCAACAGAAATGGCCCATACACCCGGCCACCGGCCGCTATCTGCCCGGCCAACGCCAGCGGGTCACTCAACTTCAGACCAAAAACATTGGCCGACCAGGTGGTTCCCTTGAGGGCATCGAGATCCGTGGCCGGATCATCCGTGAAGGGTTCGGTCAGCCACTCCATGGCATCGTAAAGCTGTTGCTCCGCGGGCGCCAAAAGATCATAGGCGTGAGCCGCCCGGTAACTCTGATAAATACTGAGAAAAGGCAGCAGCACCAGCATGGCAAAAATCAGGGTCAGGGTAACCAGGCGCAATTTGTTCAGATGACGCAACATGTGTCGCACCTCAGGCAGAGCTCATCGGCGTGCCACGGCGATCGGGAATGATGCGGATGGCCTGTGGAATCTGAATGCAGGACCGCTCACAAATACCGCAGCCGACACACCCGTCCAACACGTGAGGCTGCTCCAACCGACCCACACGAATAGCAATGTCTGGCAAAGGGCAGGCCCGGTAGCAAACGCCACAGGTTTTGCCCTGCCAGGACAGGCAGATGCGATGGTCCACCTGCGCGCGCCCCATATGGACCCTCTCCAGGATTTCCTCCGCCTCGCGGGCCACCGGCTGGATGGCCCCGCTGGGACAGACGTCACCACACTTCATGCACAGGATGCAGGCCTGTTCGCGAGGAATGATGTACGGGGTATCCGCCGAGGCGAGACCATTTTCCAGGCCAAAGTAGCGGATACAGCGATTGGGACACACCTCGGCACACTGGCCGCAATGAATACATTGCGCGGTGAAATCATCCTCAGCCAAGGCCCCCGGGGGACGCAGATAACGCTGGGTGCCGGGTGCCGCTCCAACATTCGGAGCCACCGCCCCCAATGTCACAGCAGCGACTGCGCCCTGGATTAGATCACCAAGAAAGGCTCTGCGTTGCATGGCTAAAGGCATCCACCCAAATTAAATTTACTCCGGCTGGAGACCGTCCTCTCACCACCGCGCGCAAAAAGCACATCGGTAGTGAATCGAATGAAAATAATCTCCAAAGCCCGAAAAAAAGCCGTCATTACCCGCGGAAGCGGGTAATCCAGGGAACAACGGCAGTGCAATCAGCCCTCACAAGAACAACCATGCCCGCCTGGCCCCGCCTTCGCTTCCTGGACCCCGGGTCTCCGCCCGGGGTGACGGTGGTGTTTTTAGGTATAGCTAAGACCCTTAGACCTTCTCGATACGGCAAGCAAGTTTCTTGAAGTCCACCTGCCCCGAGACCACGTCCCAGACCCGGCTAGAGGTACTGTTTACCAGCCAGCGGTTCTTTTTCGGGTCCGCACTATCCGCTACCGAGAGATTCCAGGGGCTGAAGAAATAACCCTTGGGCACCGCATTACGCACCGGTTTTACCAAGCTATTCAAACCCACCTGGGCACGCGCCTCGAAGGAACCACGGCGGGTCACCAGGCGCACCTTATCGCGGTCCTTGATGCCCAAGGCCTTGGCATCCTCAGTATGCATTTCCACATACATCTCCGGTACCAGACGCCGGGTGGTGGGGCTGCGGATGGACTTGGCCGTATGGAAATGTTCGTACACCACCCCAAGGCCCAGCCAATAGGGATATTTATCCTTCGGCACCTTGTCCCAGCTTTTAGCACGCTGATCTTCATCGGGCAGATCCGGGGTCAAACCCATATCCCGTGCCTTTTTGAGCAGCGGGATATGGTCGATGGTGAGCAAACCTGGCTTGTGGCCAAACTCCATGAGCTGTTTGGTCACGGCCTCGCGCTCGCTGTAGTCCTGCTGCACGAACTTCATATGCACCTTGCCATCCTTGGTACGGAAGTAACCATAGGGACGATTTTTCCACTTTCCCTCCTGCATCATGAAGCGCCGGGTAGTGCCACCGTCCTTGGCAATGGCATAGGTCGGTGCCGGCCATTGCACGCCACGCAGACGTTTTATGTGCTCGTAGGGGCTAACACCGTCAAGCTTTTCTACCTCCAGCAGACCACTCAGATCCGTATCGGTACCCTCGGAGGCCTTGATCACATCACGAAAAACTTCCTCGGTCCGATAAAAGCCCTTGTCATCCCGTTTCCAGGGGAAGATAGCCTCGGCGTCCAGCCCCAGCAGATGGGCAATCTCACGCCCCTTGTCGATCACCATATCCAAATCCGGACGACATCCGGGTGGTGGCTCGGCGGCCTTCTCGACAATATTCAAGCGACGCTCGGAACTGATATAAATCCCGTCCACCTCACCCCAGGTTGCGGCGGGGAAGATCACGTCGGCATAAAGATTATTGGGGGCGTGGCGGTAGATCTCCTGCACCACATTGAAGGTCTTCATCAGTGCCGGACGCACCAGTTTGTCCTGATCCGGCAGATCAATGTGGGTGGCGTAGACCAGAAACATCGCCTTTACATCCCCCTTCAGCGCACGCTCCATCATACCCACCGCATAACCCGGGTTCTTCGAGTTCATGGCGGTGACCAGATTTTTCTCCGGCACTCCCCAGGCTTTGGCCATCTTCAGGCGATGGGTGGCGTTCTTTAGTGGCTGGTTAAAGGGCAGACGGCCGGTCAGTCCACCGGTAAAGCGCTCACCCATGGCATTGGGTTGTCCGGTCATGGAGAAGGGTCCACAGCCGGGCTTGGCAAGATTGCCGGTCAGCGTCAGCAGGTTGATGATGGCGATGACGTTATGCTGGCCATGGATGTGCTGATTGTAGCCAATGCCCCACATGATGATGACACCACCGTAACCATCCCCGGCGTGGCTCTGGCGACTGCGCGCCAGGCGTTTGCGGGTAGCATCGGCAAACATTCCTGCGACGCGACGGATCAGCGCCGGGTCCACCTCGGCATTGCCCATGCGATCCTGCACCTGCTCCGGGCTATAACTCTTCAGCACCCCCTCCGTATATTCCTTCCAGCCGGTGGTATGGGCCTTGAGAAAGTCCCAGTCCACCACATCCTCGTGCTCTTTCAACAGGACATGGGCGATGGCGTTCAGAAAGCTGATATCACCATTGAGTACCGGCACGTGTACATGATTTTTCGGATTGATATCGGCATAACCCTGGCTGGAGCCGGTATAACGCGGGTCCACCACCACGGTGGGGATATCCTTTTTCCTTTTGTGGTCTGCGGCACGCCAGAAGATGATCGGATGGGCCTCCCGGGGGTTGTGCCCGAAATGCATGATCATGTCTGACAGCTCGATATCCTCATAAGCCAGCGGCGGCGTATCGGAACCCAGCGTGGCGAAGTAGCCGGTCACCGCGGAGGTCATGCACATACGCGCATTAGCCTCAATAGTATTGGAGCCCAGCACCCCCTTCATAAACAGGTTTTCGAGGTATTGGCCCTCCATGGTGAGCTGGCCGGAACCGTAAAGCCCGATGGAATTGCCACTGTATTTCTTGGCAAAATGAACAATCTTGTGGGCTACCATCTCCGAGGCCTGTTCATAAGGCACCCGAGTGAAGTGTTCCTCATCAAAAGAACCCTTGGTGGCACTGATAAAGTCCAGATCACCGTGGCCTGGCTTCTGCCATTCCTGCCACACATCCTTGCGTACGTATGGCTCCCCTTCCATACGATCCACGTAGATAGGCTCCGCCGCAGTCAGGCCCTTGATGCACTGCAGACCGTAGTTGGTGGGGTGATCCTTGTCCGGACGCATGGAGACGATACGGCCATTCTCTGCCTGAATGATGGTGCCGCAGCCAACCCCGCAGTAGGGGCATTGGGCCACCGCCGTGGTACGTTTGACGCCTGGAGTGGGCGGTGCAGCGGGCGCCGCCTCCAGCTCCGGATTAGCCCCAACAAACAGCCCTGCGCCAGCCGCCGAAGCGGTAATGAAGGAACTGCCCTTGATGAAATTCCGCCGGTTTACTTTGATTCGTTTCATTATCTGAATTCTCCAGAACTAGCGGTTCATACTGCGCAGGTAAGTAATAATGTCGTCGATCTCCCGATCCGAGAGATCCGCCAGGCCGGTGCCGCCCTGGAAACCCATCATGCGAGTCCCGGAACGTCCTTCCTTGATAGTAGTACGGATAAGACCGTCGCTGACCTTGTTGAGAAAGCCCGGCTTGCCGATGGCGGTGCCGGTGCCCCCGGCGGCATAACCATCCCCGGAAAAACCGTGGCAACCCGCGCAGACCTGCTCGAACCAGAGCTTGCCGAGACGGGCATCACCATGGGCCTCAGGCTCGGCATTAACCGCCGCGCTGCGATCCGGTAGCTGCTCGTGATCACGCAAATAGGCGACGATGGCCTTGACTCCGGAGCGACCCAGATGGGCAAAGGGCGGCATCCCGGTACCGCTACGACCATCGCGGATGGTGCCCATGATGAACTTGTCATCAGCAAGGCTAAGAAATTCCTTGTTGGTCAGCGAGGGTGCGACACCCGGCTTGCCGATGGCATCCGCCTGATGGCAGAAGCCGCAGTTCTGGTTATATAGCCGCTCGCCCTCAGCGACCATATTCTCTGCCGCCCACAATCCCGCAGGGGAGCCCACCAGTGAGCACAGCAATATGAGCATTTGCCTGTTTAGCACCATCACATCCTCCATCCACCACAAAAAAAATCAGCCACCCATCCGTATTTATCCGTCAATCGTCAAGATACTAAAATGTGCATCCCACATATACATTGATCGAGATCAAATCCATCCCAATTAGGCTTTACCAACCATCATTGCTGGCCGCACGTGCCATGTCAGCATGGCAATCCCCGCATGGCACCTTGTCACGCTCAAAGCGTGCATGCTCCTGTTCGAGAAATTCTTCGGGCAGGCTATGGGCAACGCCCTGGTGGCAATCAATACAGGTGCGCTGCTCGATAAAGGCTTGGCGATGCTTGTCATAGGCCCGGCGATGCTTGTCCGCCGCTGCCCCCTTCTGAGCCTTCAGATTCATATAGCTGAAGTCATGACAGTTGCGGCATTCCCGGGAATTATTGCCACGCATCGTGTCCCACACCTGGGTGGCCAAAGACAGGCGCTTCGCAACAAATTTCTCACGCGTATCAACGGTGCCAAGGAAATGTTGAAGTAATTCATTACTGGCGTGAATCTTGCGCATCACCTTAAACGCCCATTCCTTGGGCACGTGGCAATCGGGACAGGTGGCGCGCACGCCGGCAGGATTCGAAAAATGGATGGTCTTGCGGTACTCGCGGTAGACATTGTCCTTCATCTCATGACAGGAGATACAGAAGGCCTCGGTGTTGGTGAGTTCCAGGGTCCAGTGAAAGCCGCCCCAAAACAAAATCCCGGCGAGAAAGCATACGCCCAAGGCGACTATTGGGGCACGCGCGACCAAGCGCCGTAAATTGCTCACGGAGAGACGCAAGTGCCTCAAATCGCCCGGGAGTAAGCGCCACCGGCCGCATGGGCGGGTAGATGACGGTCAAAAACCATACAGATATTGCGCACCAGCAGTCGTCCCGGGGGCAGAACGTGAATGACGCCCTCGGTCAGGGACAACAGGCCGTCATCCATCATTTCCTGCAATGCCACCCGCTCCGCGGAAAAGTGTTCCCAAAAATCCAGCTTCCAGCGCGCCTCAAAGGCTGCCGGATCGAGCTCAAAGTGGCAGATAAGCTGAGTGATTACCTCACGCCGCAAACGGTCCTCCGGCTCCGGCGCCAGGCCCCGGAAAACTGCCAGCCGTCCTTCTCCTATCGCTTGACTGTAGGCACCTGCCTCACGCTCGTTCTGGGCATAATTTCCGCCGATGGAGCCGATAGCACTCATACCCATACCCACCAGATCACACTCGGCATGGGTTGAATAACCCTGGAAATTACGATGCAGGCTACCCCGTTGCTGGGCCTTGCAGAGCTCATCGTCCGGACGAGCAAAATGGTCCATGCCAATGAATACATAACCCGCCTCGCCGAGTCGCTCGATGGTGCCCTGAAGGATGCGCAGTTTTTCCTCCACCGAAGGCAATTCAGCGGTCTTAATCTGTTTTTGTGATTTAAAGCGTGTGGGCAGGTGCGCATAGTTGAAGACCGAAAGCCGGTCCGGCGCCATAGCGATCACCTTGTCGAGAGTCACCATGAAACTCTCCAGAGTTTGCAGCGGCAATCCATAAATGAGATCCATGCTCACGGAATGGAAGTCGTTACTCCGCGCCGCCACCAGGATCTGCTCGGTCTGCTCTTCACTCTGCACCCGATTGACCGCACGTTGCACCTCAAGGTCGAAGTCCTGAACACCCAGGCTAATACGGTTGAATCCGAGCTCCCGCAACACCCCAACGGTAAACTCATTGGCCTCGCGCGGATCCACCTCGATGGAATACTCCCGGTTCTTTTCCTCGCTGAGATGGAAGTGTTCCGCCGTGGTGCGCATCAAATCGCGCATCTGTTCGGGATTGAAAAAAGTGGGCGTACCCCCACCCCAGTGCAGCTGCGTTACCTTGCGGTCCCGGTCAAACAAACGTCCCTGGAGCGCAATTTCCTGCTTCAGGTGGCCAAGATAAGGCACCGCGTGGGCACGGTTTGCAGTCACTATCTTGGTGCAGGCGCAGTAGTAACAGATGCGCGAACAGTAGGGCAGATGAAAATAAAGGGAGATGGGTCGCGGCAGGGGTTCCTCGTTGGAATCCTGAACCCATGCCTGATATTCCGCTTCATGTAACTCGGAAAACTGCAGGGCCGTAGGATAAGAGGTATAACGCGGCCCCGCCCGGTCATAACGGGTGATCAACTCCGGATCAAAAACCAATGCTTCGTTCATGCTTCCCTGACGACCTGACTCAAAAAACTGTGTGCGTGAGCAATTTTTAGCGCTCAGATCGATGCAACACAATGATCGAGATCAATAAAAACGGCATTAACCCGGCTTTAGCCAGTGCCGCCATCCCGATCCGTTACATTGACCCAGATTCCCATACTGCCAAGGGATGCAAAACACAGCAGCACCCAGCCCGGCATGCTCAGGCCAAGGAAACGCCACGCGACCTCGGCACATTCACCCGATGCAGTAAAAACCATTTTTATGGTCTCCATCAGGGGAAAGGCCTCCAGCATGTAATCGAGCCCGGGACCACAGGTGGGTGCCTCGCCCGGGGGCAAATGCTGAAGCCAGAGATGCCACGCTGATACACCGCCCCCCGCCAGTGCCGCCAATAGCAGCAAACCGGCATAAATCCGCGCCCCGGATATCCCCGGATGCTGAATTGCCGCGGCAAGAAAGACCAGCCCCAGAACCAACACCCCCAGGCGCTGAAAAATACACAATGGGCAGGGATCGAGACCCACAAAGAATTGAAACACGTAGGCACTGACCAGTAAGGCAACACAGGCCAATGCCCCCACGAGATTGAGTATCCGGCGGTTCGGCAGGGGAAAATTTCTCATCTAAAAACTCGATACCGGTCGCCCATGCTCAGGCGATGTTATCAGCCTCCTCCTCCAAAGAATGGGCCACAAGTTTTTCCAGCGCATCCAGCTGATGGATGGAAATCTCACGCCGATCAACGCTGATCCATCCCGCCTCCTGGAAATGGGCAAACTGCCGGCTCACCGTCTCCAGGGCAAGTCCAAGATAATTGCCAATATCGTGGCGCGACATGCTGAGATTAAAGTTCAGCGGGGAAAAACCACGCTCGCCATGACGCCGTGACAGATTGAGCAGAAAAGAGGCCAGCCGCTCCTCCGCCTTCTTGTTACCCAGCATCAACAGCATGGCCTGCTCGGCACCGATCGCCCGGCCCATGAGGCGATGAAACTCACGATTCAACCCCGGCACCAGCGTACAGATCGACTCCAGCCGGCGATAAGGTAGCTCGCAGATACTGGTGGTCTCCAGGGCGGTGGCAGTACAGGTGTAACTGTCGGTCCCGCATCCATCCAGCCCCAGCAGGTTTCCCGGCAGGTGAAAGCCCAATATCTGCTCGCTGCCCCCGGGTGCCGATATATGGATCTTAATCGAGCCGGAATGGATGGCATAAAGGGCCCGCAGGGATTCGCCACGCCGATACAACACCTCGCCACGCTGCAACGGACGGCGATGACGAACGATGCCCTCAAGCTGCGTCAGCTCCGCCGGATCAAGGCGACGCGGGAGGCAGAGCTCCATCAGACTGCATTCGGCACAAGAGACCTTGAGCAGACAAAGATTAAGGGGGGCGGCACTTTGAACCATTTAATAGAGTTCCTGGAAACCAGGTGCATTGGACCAGTTCAACGGTCGCGAAGCAACCGTATCCGGGGGACGCTGATTCGGTGCATACAGAGCGAGCGTGCAGATGATTTCCGCGCTATCATTCAGCTCATGGACCCGCGCTGGATACGGGCTCATGGACAGACTTGAACAAGGCCACGATACCGACGCATATTCAGAGGATTCCATGTCTGAAGTCATCAAACGGCTAAACGCCGAACACCGCAATATCGTCAAGCTGCTCGACCTTCTGGACGAGGAACTCGCTACCTTTCATGCCGGCGATCAGCCCAACTTTGAGCTCATGCTCGATGTCATGGATTATTTAACCCACTACCCGGACACCTTCCACCACCCCAAAGAGGATCTGGTGTTTAACCGCCTGCGGCAACTGGATTCAGGCAGCCATCACGTGGTGGACAAACAACTGAAGGAGCATGAGTCTCTGGCACGGGAAGGAATCGAGTTCCGCAATGCCCTGCGCGGCATGGTGAACGATGAGGCATTGATGTTGCGCGACACCCTTGAGCATTTGGGCACTCGCTATGCTGAATCCTTGCGCAACCACCTCTATACCGAAGAGGCCCAGGTCTTTCCCCGCGCCCTCAATGTTTTGCGGTCAGATGACTGGAACGAGATAGACGAACGTATTTCCCATCGGGATGATCCGCTGTTCGGAGAAGCCGTGGCAGTGGAGTTTCAGGACCTCTTCGAGGAAATCTTGCGGCTGGAAAAGGACATCAGCGAGCAGGATGCTACGGCTGACACCGCCTGAGCCGTTGGTTGCCCCCCGCGTCGGGGAATTTTAGCTCTCCCCGGACCAGTGCCAGTCACCTGAGCGACCGCCGCGTTTTTCCAGCACCCGAACCGCGGAGATACACATACCCCGGTCCACTGCCTTGCACATATCGTAAATCGTCAGCAAGGCATTCTGGACAGCACACAGAGCCTCCATTTCCACTCCGGTACGGGCCACCGTCTCTACCCGTGCTTCGCAGGTTACCGCACAGTCGGCTTCATCCAGCTGGAAATCCACCTCGACCCGGGTCAGCGGCAGGGGATGACACAGGGGAACAAGATCTGCCGTCTTCTTGGCCGCAGTAATACCGGCAATCCGCGCGATACCCAGCACATCCCCCTTTTTGTGACCCCCACTACTGAGTTTTTCCAGAGTATCCCGGTTCATGCTGATGCGACCACCCGCCACCGCAATGCGATGAGTCTCGGGCTTATCCGCCACGTCCACCATCCAGGCCGCTCCACCTTTGTTGAAATGGCTAAGTTCTTTCATAATGTTCCGCTCCAAAAGCCGAAGAGAGCCTGATGTCCATAACGGTAAAGTATTTTGCCCGCCTGCGTGAGCAACTGGGCCGCAGCGAGGAACAGCTTCCAGCCACCGCCGGCGATTCGGTAGGCGCCATCTGGAAAGCCGCCACCGGTACCGAGCAACTACCGGATAGCATCCTGGTGGCCGTCAACCTGAGCTACGCCAAAGCTGACACCCCGGTACAGGACGGCGATGAGGTCGGCTTTTTCCCACCGGTAACCGGCGGCTAACCGACCCCGCCCGCCAGATTTATCAAGCCGGGGTATCCAGTTCAGCCACCAGACACTCTCGCAAACGCACCTCAGTGGCCCCTCCCAACGGCTGCCCGGCATCGTCCATCAGCAGAAAATGGTCCTCGGCCCGCTCGCCCAGGGTTGCTATACGCGCGGTTGTCAGGTGCACCTGATTTTCCACCAGCACCCGCCCAATTCGGGAAAGTAGCCCCGGCCGATCGGCGCTCACCACCTCCATGCGGGTAGCAGAAACCTCCTCCTCGGGGAAAAACTGGACCGTGGTAGGAATCAGGAAATGACGGTAGCGACGCTGGGGCATACGCATTTCTGCACAAGCCACCTCCTGTGGCCGCGCCAGAGCCTGGCGCAGACGACCCCGGATTTGGGCCTTGCGGTGAGCGTCAGACACGGGCGCACCTGAAGCAGCCTCAAGCACAATATAAGTATCTACACTCATGCCGTTAGGGGCGGTATGTATATTGGCCACCATCACATTCAGTTCCAAACCGTTAAATACGGCGGTGGTCGCGGCAAACAGATAATCCTGGTCGCGAGTATAGACAAAGACCTCTGTGCCACCGCGAATTTGGCGCACGTGAACCAACCGTGGTTCGGCCTCGCTATTTTTCAAAATAGCCTCAGTCTGCCAGACAATATCTTCCGGCACCGTGCGCAGGAAATAATCGTTCCCAAGACCCTGCCAAAGGTCTTTGATCGCAGCCTCATCCGTACCCTTTCCGAGCAATAATTCCTGTGCTCTCCGACGCGTGGAGGCAACCAGATCTGCAGGTTTTGGAAAGGCTTTGCTACCACACTCAAGATTTGAGGCAGTGGCCTCGTACAGGTCCTTGAGCAGGGTTTCCTTCCAACCATTCCAGAGGTCGGGATTGGTCGCACGTATATCGGCCACGGTGAGCAGATAAAGGTGATCCAAGCAGCTGCGGTTACCCATCTGGTCCGCAAAACGCTGTACCACCTCGGGGTCGCCAATATCCTGCTTCTGTGCGGTCATGGACATTAACAGGTGGTGGCGCACCAGCCAGCTGACTAAATCACGCTCATCATCGGGCAGACCGTGATGTTCGCAAAAGCGTCGTGCTTCCTCCGCCCCGAGCTGCGCGTGATGCCCGCCGCGCCCCTTGGCGATATCGTGTAGCAGACCGGCGAGATAGAGCAGTTCCGGCCGCTCTATCCTTTTGAATACCTCCATACAGTGGGGAAATTCCAGGTAACGGTGGGCTTGGGAAAACTCACGCAGATTACGTACCACGCCCAGGGTGTGATCATCCACGGTATAGGCATGAAACAAGTCGTACTGCATCTGACCAACGATGCGGGCGAACACGGGTAGATAGGCGGAAAGCACGCCATAGCGATGCATGCGCCGAAAACCGTGGGCCACCCCGCGTTTCTGGCGCACGATGCGCAGGAACAGGGCATGCGCCTTGGGGTCATCGCGAAAGTTGTCATCGATTAGATAGCAATGGTCTCGCGCCAGACGAATGGTCTCGGGATGCACTCCCTTCATGCCGGGATGGCTTTGCAATACCAGAAACATCTCGAGTAACGCCAGGGGGCGGCGGCGAAACACGGTATCGTCGATGGCCTCGAGCAGCCTGTTACGCACCTGAAAGCGCTTATTGATGGGAATGACTTCCGCTTCCTCACTACCGTGCAGAAAAAACTCCCGGAACAGGGCCAGCAGCACCTCATTCAGACAACGCAGCTCTCGCACGGAACGAAAGTAATCCTGCATGAACTGCTCCACCGCGAGACACTCGGTGCGATCGTGGTAACCCAGACGAGAGGCCAGCTCACGCTGGTAATCGAAGAGCAATCGGTCTTCCCGTCGTCCTGCCACCAGGTGCAGGGCGAAGCGGATCCGCCAGAGAAAATTCTGCCCGGCCACCAGGCTGTCATATTCGGGCTCGGTGAGAAAACCCCGGCTCAGTAACTCGCTGTAACTGTCGGCGTAGAAATGGCGCTTCACCACCCAGCCGATCATCTGAATATCACGCAGGCCCCCAGGCCCCTCCTTGATATTGGGCTCCAGGTTATAGGCGGTATCGTGGAATTTATGGTGGCGTGCCACCTGCTCTTCGGACTTGGCGGAAAAAAAGGCCGCGCTGTCCCATATGGCGTTGCGCCCGGTGCAATGCCGCATCTCCTGGAACAGTCCTGCCGGCCCCGTGAGCAGGCGGGACTCCATCAGGCTGGTAGCCACGGTAATGTCGCGGGTTGACTCCTCCACGCAATCGGCCACGGTGCGCACGCTGTGACCAGGTTCCAGGCCAATATCCCAGAGAAAGGTCAGAAACTGCTGAATCTTTTGGCTCTGATCGGCACTCGGCACCTCCGTGAGGAGCACCATGAGGTCGATGTCGGAACCGGGATGAAGCTCTTTGCGACCGTAACCACCCACCGCTATGAGGGCAAAATGGCCCTCCAGGGACAGTTTGAAATGCGCCCACAGGCTGACAAGCAACCGATCCACCAGCACCGCTCGCTCACCCACCAGGCGATGTGCGGAGATATCGGACCAAAACCGCTCGGCACGCGCCTGTTCCGCCGCCAGCAGGGCAGCGCGTATCTGTACCGGGGCATCGTCCGCCGCCAGCAGGCAGATGAAATCCAGGTCATCACAGACGTTTTCCGCTGTGGCAATTTCCCCCGGGTCGCCAGCCACTAACTCAACCTTTGGCGTCGGGCAAACGGGTCAGCACCTCAAATCCGTCGTCGGTCACCAGTATGGTGTGTTCCCATTGGGCCGAAAGATCCCGGTCCCGGGTGACTACGGTCCAGCCATCAGACAGTACCTTCACATTGCGCTTGCCGACATTGATCATGGGCTCAATGGTAAAAATCATTCCCGCCGCCAGGGTCTCACCGGTGCCCGGCCGACCGTAATGCAACACTTGCGGGTTTTCATGAAATTCGCGACCAATGCCATGGCCACAATATTCCCGCACGACCGAATAGCCTTCTCCCTCCGCCAGGGTCTGGATAGCATGGCCAATGTCACCAAGTTGTATGCCCGGGCGCACCATATTGATGCCCTTCCACATACAGTCCTCACTGATACGCATCAAACGGCGGGCGCGCACCGAGGCCTCACCGACGGCAAACATACGACTGGTATCACCATGAAAGCCGTCCTTGATCACGGTGATATCGATATTCACGATGTCTCCCTTCTTGAGACGCTTTTCCCCGGGGATGCCGTGGCAGACCTGATGGTTCACCGAGGTGCAGATTGACTTTGGGAAACCGTGATAGTTAAGCGGTGCCGGAATAGTTTGCTGCACATCGACCATAAAATCGTGACAGATACGATCCAGCTCACCGGTGGTGATACCGGGAACCACATGGGGCTCAATCATGCGTAGCACATCAGCCGCCAGCACGCCGGCGACCCGCATCTTCTCGATCTCGGCGGCGGTCTTAATCGAGATGAGTGAATTTTTCATGTCCATTTATAAGTGATTCCTGGGTGCGCCCTTTGGCAGGCGCCTTGTCTGACGGCGTGAAGCAGACTCAAAAAGAGCGCGCCGGGCGATCTGGAGGAAGAAGATTTTCTCCTTTTGTTCCGCGTACTTGTCGATTGTCGTATCGTGCCGTCTATGGTATAAATTCGCGCCCCCGAAAGGCAACATGTCGGGGAATTTAGCCGGGGCCCTGCAGGGCCCCGAAATCCGCACACGCACCGTCACAGGGTTCCGGGTGCTCGCGCCAGCTAGCGCGGGTTGAGTTCTGGGGTGCGTGGAGGCCAAACCCACTATATCAGGAGTTATAAAATGGCAGACGTTTCGATGCGCGACATGCTCGAAGTCGGGGTTCACTTCGGTCATCGGACCCGCTACTGGGACCCGCGCATGGCCCCCTATATTTTCGGTGAGCGGAAAAAAATCCACATCATCGATCTCGAGAAAAGCCTTCCCCTTTACCGCGACGCCGTACACTTTCTCGGCCGCATGGCCGCCAATCGCGGCGTCATCCTGTTCGTCGGCACCAAACGTGCTGCCCAGGAGGCCGTGCGTGAGGAAGCCGCTCGCTGTGGCATGCCCTATGTCGACCGACGCTGGCTCGGCGGCATGCTGACCAACTTCAAAACCGTGTCGGGCCGGGTCAAACGGCTGCTGGATCTGGAGAAAATGGAAGCTGAGGGTGGTTTCGATAAGCTCAGCAAAAAGGAAACCCTTTCGCGCCGGCGTGAGATGGAAAAGCTCGAACGCAGCCTGGGTGGCATCAAAAACATGAACGGCCTGCCCGATGTCCTCTTCATCGTCGATGTTGGACACGAAGACATCGCTGTTCAGGAGGCCGTGAAGCTGGGCATTCCGGTGGTCGGCGTGGTGGATACCAACAACAGCCCCGAGGGTGTGGATTACATCATTCCCGGCAACGATGACTCCATCGGTGCCATCCAGCTCTACGTAAAGGGTGTTGCCGACGGCATTCTTGATGCGCGCACGGTGAGTGAAGGTGCGGCCGCAATGGAGAAGATTGCCGCTGCCGTAACTGAGGAGAGTACTGCCACCGAAGCGGCAGAGTCACCCGCCCCAGCCGCGGAAACTGAAGCGGCTCCAGCGGCAGAAGCGCCTGCTTCAGAGACCGAGGCCGCCACGCCCTCTTCCTGAGCATTGCTCGAGCCAGCCCCACAGTACCCCGGGCAAACACCCCGGGGTCCAAACTTAAAAATATCGCCGTCAACTAGCGGTGGCGATCAGTCAGGTGATTAGGATCATGCAGATCAGTGCAGCATTAGTTAAAGAATTACGCGGGCGCACCGGCGCCGGCATGATGGAATGCAAAAAGGCCCTGGTAGCGGCCGAGGGCGACGTTGAAAAGGCCCTGGATACCATGCGTCGTGATGGCCAGGCCAAGGCAGATAAAAAGGCCAGCCGAATTGCAGCCGAGGGCCTGGTGGCCTTTGCCGTTGATGGCGCCAGGGCTGCCATAGCCGAGGTCAACTGTGAAACTGACTTCGTCGCCAAGGAAAATGAGTTTCAGGATTTCCTCCAGGCAGTAACCGGACGCGTGCTGGCCAAGTCTCCAGCAGATGTCAGCGCCCTGGCTGAAGTCTCCATGGATGATGACGGTGGCCCCACGGTCGAGGAGCGGCGCCGGGAGCTGGTAGCAAAGATTGGCGAGAATATCTCGGTACGGCGTTTCGCCACCCTGGAAAGCAGCGACGGCACCCTCGGCAGTTATCTGCACGGTGGTCGTATCGGCGTACTGGTCGAACTTGATGGTGGCAGCGAAGATATCGCTCGCGACATCGCCATGCACGTGGCCGCCAGCCGCCCCTTATGCGTTTCCGAAGCCGAAGTGCCCGCCGATGAGGTGGCACGGGAAAAGGCCATCCTGGTGGGTCAGGCCGCGGACAGCGGCAAGCCCGAGGCGATTATCGAGAAAATGGTTGCCGGACGGATGAAGAAATACTTCGCCGAAATCACCCTGCTCGGCCAGGCCTTTGTAAAAGACCCTGACCTCTCGGTGGAGAAATACCTCAAGCAGAACGGCTGCACGGTACGACGCTTTGTACGCTTTGAGGTCGGAGAGGGCATGGAAAAGCGCTCGGAAAACTTTGCCGAAGAAGTAAAGGCCCAGGTGCAAGCCAGCTAAAGCCTGCCCATGCCCGCCCCCGAGCTCAAATATCGGCGTATCCTGCTCAAACTGAGCGGTGAAGCGCTTATGGGGTCAGGGGATTACGGCATAGACCCGGCGGTACTGGAACGCCTTGCCAGCGAGATCAAGGATCTGGTTGCCGCCGGCGTTGAACCCGGCATCGTCATCGGTGCCGGGAATATCTCCCGGGGAGCCAGCTTGGCGGATCAGGGTATGGCACGGGTGACGGGCGATCACATCGGTATGCTGGCAACCGTGATCAACAGCCTGGCGCTACAGGACATCCTGGAACGTCACGGGCTGTCCACGCGGGTGATGTCGGCGTTGCCGGTCAACACGGTCTGTGAGGACTACCAGCAACGGCGTGCCATTCGTCATCTCGAGAAGGGTCGTGTAGTCATTTTTGCTGCCGGCACGGGCAATCCCTTCTTCACCACGGATTCTGCGGCCAGCCTGCGTGCCATCGAGATCGATGCCACGCTGATGATCAAGGCCACCAAGGTGGACGGTGTATATAGCGCCGACCCGATGCTTGATGCAGGCGCCGAACGCTACACTCACCTTGATTACGACCGGGTGCTGGCTGAACGACTCGGGGTCATGGACGCAACGGCAATCGTCCTGTGTCGTGATCACGGCATGCGCCTGCGGGTACTCGACATGAACCAGAAAGGAGGCCTGCTGGCAGCGGCACGCGGCGAAGCCGTAGGCACTCTCATCGATGGCAATCAATAAAGTGAGGCCCTAAGCCATGCTGGAAGATATTAAATCGGATGCGACTCAGCGCATGGGAAAAAGCGTCAAAGCGCTACAGGGTACGCTGACCAAACTGCGCACCGGCCGCGCCCACACCAGCCTGCTGGATCATATCCTCGTTCCTTACTATGGCAGCGATGTGCCCATAAACCAGGTGGCAAATATCGCCGTTGGCGATGCCCGCACGCTGACCGTGACGCCTTGGGAAAAGCCCATGATGCAGGTCGTGGAAAAGGCCATCCGCGACTCGGATCTTGGCCTTAACCCGGTCACCTCGGGGACGGTCATGCGGGTACCGCTGCCAGCACTGACCGAGGAACGCCGGCGCGATATGACACGTATTGTGCGTCAGGAAGCGGAAGGGACACGGGTGGCCATCCGCAATATCCGCCGTGATGCGAATCACACCCTCAAGGAGTTGCTCAAGGAAAAGGAAATCACCGAGGACGATGAGCGCCAGGGCGAGCAGGAGATGCAGCAACTCACGGATCGCTTTATCGCCGAGGTGGAACAGATACTCAAGGACAAAGAAACCGAGCTGATGGAGGTTTGATTCCCCTCCCTCCGCCCTGTATCCCGGTCTTATTTGGCTTCCCTGACGATGCCCGCTGAAACCCCCACACTGCCCAGACATATCGCCATCATTATGGACGGTAACGGGCGCTGGGCACGACAACGCCACCTGCCGCGCTTTGCCGGACACAAGGCGGGGGTCGATACCGTCAGAAAACTGGTACGACATTGCGGCGAGATGGGCATTTCAGCCATGACTCTGTTTGCCTTCAGCAGTGAGAACTGGCGACGCCCCGAGAAGGAAGTCAGTCTGCTAATGGGGCTGTTTGTCACTGCCCTGGAGCAACAGCTTAAAAAACTGAACAAACACAATGTACGCCTGCGCATCATCGGTGACCGCAGCCCATTCAACGCCAAACTCAAGGCCTTGATTGACGACGCCGAGGCCCGCACCAGCGATAATACCGGCCTGGAGCTTGTGATCGCGGCCAATTACGGCGGTCGCTGGGATATCTGTCAGGCAGCACGCACACTGGCAAGGCTGGCCAGCCAGGGCGCACTTGATCCGGATGCAATCAGCCCGGAACTACTGCAGTCGCATCTGAGCCTGAACGATCTGCCAGAGCCGGACCTCTTTATCCGCACCGGCGGTGAAAAACGGGTCAGCAACTATCTGTTGTGGCAACTGGCCTACACCGAGTTCTATTTCACCGACACCCTGTGGCCTGATTTTGACCACATCGCCCTCGAAAAGGCCCTCAGTTCCTATCGCTCCCGTGAACGCCGCTTCGGCCGTACCAGCGAACAAATCTCCGCAGCTCAGGATGACTGAAAGAGCATGAGCGGTCTCGGCGCCCGCCTCGCCACCGCCGGGATTCTGGCCCCCCTGTTGCTTGCCGGGGTGCTTTACCTGCCAACGCTTTGGCTTGCCTTTGCGCTCGCCTTCTTTGTCCTGCTCGCCGCATGGGAGTGGAGTGGCCTCATGGGCTGGCAACGCCCTGCGGCACGGGCCGCCTATACCGTGCTTGTGACCGCTGCGCTTGCCCTCGTCTATCTGGTGAATACCATTTCCCTGCCCCTGTGCATGCTTGCCCTTGGCTGGTGGCTCTACGCCTTCCGCTGGCTCATCCGCCAACAACTCGCGGCCCCGGATGCCAGCCCGCGTCTGTTTCTTCCCCTGCCGCTCACGGGCCTGCTGATCCTGTTGCCCGCCTGGAGTGGATTGGTTCATCTGCATGGCCAGGGTGAAGAAGGTCGCCTCTTCATGGTGTTGCTGCTACTGCTCATATGGGGTGCAGATTCCGGAGCCTATTTTGCCGGTCGCACCTGGGGAAACCGGCGCCTGGCATCGCGTATCAGCCCCGGTAAAACGTGGGAAGGTGTAGGGGGCGCTCTGGTCGCCACCGCCGCACTGGCATCGGCAGCAGCAATGTATCTGGAATTGGGATTATCTGCGGCACTTTTGCTGCTCTCCCTCTGTCTACTGACCACTCTGGTCTCCATTGGCGGCGACCTGGCAGAAAGCCTGTTCAAGCGCCGCGCCGGAGTCAAAGACAGCGGCAGTCTGCTGCCGGGGCATGGCGGTATACTGGACCGCATCGACAGCCTCACCGCGGCTGCCCCGTTCTTCGTCCTCGGACTCTACTTCACAGGGCTATAAGTGATTGGCATCAGCATACTGGGATCCACCGGCAGTATCGGGCTCAACACCCTGGATGTCATCGCCCGGAATCGGGGACGCTTCCGGGTGGTTGCCCTGACGGCCAACAGTAGCGACGAACGGCTGGCAGAACAGTGCATCGAGTGGCAACCGGAGTTTGCCGTGATGGCGGATGCGGATGCCGCGGAACGCCTGCAGCGACGCCTCCATAACACAGAGTCATCGACTATCGTCTTGGCCGGCACTGAAGGACTGGAACAAGTTGCCGCCCTGCCGCAGGTAGGCTATGTCATGGCCGCCATTGTGGGCGCTGCGGGATTGCTGCCAACACTGGCAGCGGCGCGGGCGGGGAAACGGGTCCTGCTCGCGAACAAGGAAGCCCTGGTGATGTCCGGGCAACTATTGATAGACGCGGTCCACGAGCATGGTGGTGAACTGCTACCCATCGACAGCGAACACAACGCCATCTTTCAGGCCATGCCCCCGCCCGGTGCTGCCGGGCTGGACCAGGCGGGCGTACGACGCATCCTGCTTACTGGCTCGGGAGGTCCCTTCCGCACCCGCCCGCTGGAAAGTTTTCACGAAATTTCTCCCGCCGAGGCCTGTGCCCACCCGAACTGGAAGATGGGGCGCAAAATCTCGGTAGATTCGGCCACCATGATGAATAAGGGGCTGGAACTCATCGAGGCCTGCTGGCTGTTTGCCACCGGACCAGAACGCATCGAGGTATTGATTCACCCGCAGAGCGTTATCCACTCCATGGTGGAATACAGCGACGGCTCGGTACTGGCGCAGCTGGGAAACCCGGACATGCGCACCCCCATTGCGCACGCCCTGGCCTGGCCAGAGCGGATCGACGCAGGCGTTGCGGCACTGGACCTGGTAAAGATTGCGGGTCTCAGCTTCGAGGCACCGGATACCGAGCGCTTTCCCTGCTTGCGCCTGGGCTTTGAAGCCGCACGGGCGGGCGGCACCGCCAGCGTTCATCTCAATGCCGCCAATGAGATCGCGGTAGACGCCTTCCTTAACGGGAAACTGTCCTTTACGGATATTCCGCGGGTTATTGAGCACACGCTTGAAGCTCACACAATGGTGCCGGTGCAGGATCTCGACACCGTACTTGCCGCTGATCACGCGGCCCGCGCCACCGCCGCCACCTGTATCGCAGAGCTCTCCTGATTATGGAATTTCTTTATTCCGTTCTCTCCTTCGTGGTGGTCGTTGGCATCCTCATAACGGTGCATGAATTTGGCCACTTCTGGGTTGCCCGCAAGCTGGGCGTCAAGGTGCTGCGCTTTTCTATTGGTTTCGGCCGCCCGCTGTGGAGTGGCCGGCGTGCCAATGATGACACCGAGTACGTGCTCGCCCTGATCCCCTTGGGGGGATACGTGAAGATGCTCGATGAAAATGAGGCCCCGGTTGCCAGGGAAGAGCTATCCAGGGCCTTTAATCGCAAGCCCCTCGCCGTGCGTGCCGCGGTAGTGATTGCCGGCCCGCTCGCCAATTTCCTGTTTGCCATTTTTGCCTGCTGGGCCATGTACGTCAGCGGCATCGAGGGATTACGCGCTACCGTTGGAACGGTCGAAACAGGCAGCGTCGCCATGACCGCCGGTCTTCATGACGGTCAGCAAATCCTGCGTGTGGGTGAGCGCGAGGCACGCACATGGGACGCGGTTATCCAACGACTGATCGGCAGTGCCCTGGGGCAACAAAAGGTCGAGATCACTGTCCGGGAAACAGACGATCGACAGCGGACTCTGGAACTTCCACTGGACGACATTTCCCTGGATGCGCTCGCCCGCGGCGGATTTTTCGACGAACTGGGCATCACCCCCCAACGCCCGAGCCTGCCAGCGGTTATCGGCCGGATTGAGGCCGGCGGAGCTGCGGAAAAAGCAGGTCTTGAACCCGGGGACCGTATCGTACTCGCGGCGGGTAAGAGCATAGGAAACTGGGGGGCCTGGGTTGAGGCTATCCGTGCACGACCCGACCAGACCTTTCCCGTCACTATCGAACGCGAAGGCATCACCCACACCCTCGAACTCCGTCCCAAGGCGATCAAACGCGGCGGCAACGTGATTGGACGTATCGGCGCCGCTGCCAGGGTGCCGGAAGACTGGCGTGCCCGGCACTACGTCAGCCAACGCTATGGCCTGCTTGAAGCCATTCCCCGCAGCCTCGAAAAAACCTGGGATTTCACCACTTTGACCCTTGGTATGTTCTGGAAGATGCTGACCCTCGAGGTCTCCAGCGAAAATCTCAGTGGCCCCATTAGTATCGCCCAGTACGCTGGCCACTCGGCTCAGGCCGGCCTGTCACGCTTTCTCGAATTCCTTGCCATCGTCAGCGTCAGCCTCGGTGTCCTCAATCTACTGCCTATACCAATACTGGATGGTGGACACCTGATGTATTATTTTATCGAGCTTTGCACCGGCCATCCCCCAGCGGAAGCGGTCCAACTACTCGCACAACGCTTTGGCATTGCGGTGATTATTGGCTTGATGAGCCTGGCACTTTACAATGACCTCGCCCGGCTACTCGGCTGAGCGCTGAATTCGTCGTAAAGAATCTGTCGGATTCAGGCGCTCGTAGCGAGGGGAAGGCATTTTGAGACAGATTTTTCGGTCATTTGAGGATAATAACCGAGCTATTAGACGAAAAGGACCGGAAAATATGGCCAAAATGGCTTTTCCGCAGTAGAGCAGTCCTAAGTCCGACAGACTCCCAGCTGGCATAATAATCCCGCCAGCGACCAGGGGCAGGGCCATATCGCGGCTCCCTGGAAACCCCGTAGCGCCCACTACCTGCACTGCAGGAGAGCGTTACGCATAACAAGATTAAGGGTTCATGCACCGACTACCGAAGCTTCTCGCCTTTGCCTTCCTCGCCCTGCTATTGCTGCCGCCCAGTGGTTTCGCTTTTGAGTCCTTTGTCGTCCAGGATATCCGCCTGGAGGGTTTGCAACGCATTTCCGCGGGCACCATCTTCAACTACCTGCCGATCAAGGTGGGCGACAAACTGGATGAGGGCCGTAATGCGGAGGCCATCCGTACCCTGTTCAAAACCGGTTTCTTCAAAGACGTCCGTCTGGAGCAGGAAAATAACACCCTGGTGGTCGTGGTCAGTGAACGCGCCTCCATTGCCGGCATCACCTTCTCTGGCAATAAATCCATCGAAACCGAGCAATTGCTCGACTCTCTCAAGCAGGTGGGATTTTCCAGCGGGCGCGTATTCAACCGCACGATCTTTGAAAAGGTCGAACAGGAATTACAGCGCTCCTACTTCGGCCTGGGTAAATACGCGGTACAGATCGAAAGCACGATTACACCACTGGAACGTAACCGGGTATCGGTAAATTTTGATGTCACCGAAGGCAAGGCCGCACGGATCCGGCAGATCAATATCGTCGGTAATGACAGCTACGAAGAAGAGGACCTGCTGGACCTGTTCAAGCTGAGCACCACGAAAATGCTGTCCGTGTTCACAAAATCCGACCAGTACTCCAAGCAAAAGCTGGGCGCCGATCTGGAGTCGCTGCGTTCTTTCTATCTTGATAATGGCTATATCAATTTCAACATCGATTCCACCCAGGTCTCCATCACCCCGGACAAAAAAGACATCTATGTCACCGTGAACATTACCGAGGGGGATCAGTATCGGGTTTCCGATATTCGCCTTGCCGGCAATTTTGATGTGCCCGAGGAGGAGCTGTTCAAGCTGATTCAGGTACGGCGTGGCAAGGTTTTTTCCCGCCAGAAAGTGGCCAGTACACGCAACCAGCTCGCAGATCGCCTAGGCAATGATGGCTATGCCTTTGCCAATGTGAATGCCGTCCCTGACATCGACGAAAAGAAAAAAGAGGTTGCCCTGAGCTTTTTCCTCGACCCGGGGAAACGGGTCTATGTACGGCGGATTAACTTTGAGGGCAATACCAAGACCAAGGACGACGTGTTGCGCCGGGAAATGCGCCAGATCGAGAGCGCCAGCGCCTCTACCAGCGCTATTGAACGTTCCCGGGTGCGCCTGGAACGTCTTGGTTATTTCAAGGAAGTGAACGTAGAAACACCGGCGGTACCTGGCACCGCAGATCAGGTGGACGTGAACTTCACCGTTGTCGAACAGCCCTCAGGCAACCTCTCCGCCGGTCTGGGTTTTTCCCAGTCCCAGGGTGTCGTGGTCCAAACCAGCATCAGCCAGGATAATTTTCTCGGCACCGGCAACAGCGTGACCGGGGTTTTCAATAACAGTACGGTCAACCGTAATTTCAGTCTGGGCTACCTCAATCCCTATTACACCGATGACGGTATAAGCCGGGGTTTTAACGGCTACTACCGCACTACGGATGCTGGCGAGGACAATGTTTCTGACTACACCCTGGATGAAATAGGTGGCGGTGTCTCCTTTGGCCTGCCCATCAATGAAACGGAAACCGTGCGCGTGGGTTTCTCTGCCGAACGTACCGACTTCAAGGTCGGAGGCCTACCATCGGTGGAGGTATTGAACTTCAGAAAACGTAATGGTGACAGCTTCAATACCTTTCTGCTGGATGCCGGCTGGACCCACGATACCCGTAACCGGCGAATTTTCCCGGACCGCGGCGGGCTCACCCGTCTATCTGGCGAGATCGCGGTCCCGGGCAGTGACCTCACCTATTACAAGGCAACAGCACGTCACCAGCGGTTTTTTCCGTTAACCAAGCGGTTTACCCTGATCCTCAATGGCGAAGTCGGATACGGCGATGGCTATCTTGACACTGAACGCCTGCCGCTCATCGATAACTTCTTTGTTGGTGGCATACGCACGGTGCGGGGTTTTGAAGCCAACACCCTCGGGCCGCGAGACAGTAACGGCGACCCTCTGGGTGGCGATCTCAAGATCGTCGGCAATGCGGAAATTATTCTTCCGGTCCCCTTTGCGCCCGACACGCGCTCGGTCCGGCTCACAGGGTTCGTCGATATGGGTAATGTCTACGGGCCCAACCAGAATTTTGATCTGGGCGATCTGCGTAGCACAGTTGGTGTTTCCGCAGTGTGGCTCTCGCCGCTCGGTGCCATGACTGTCAGCGTTGCCGCGCCCTTGAAGAAAGAAACGACTGATGACACCCAGTCAATACAATTCACCTTTGGGACCAGTTTCTAGCCATGATTCATAAATTTAAAATTCAGTCTGTGTATACCGTTCTGGCCCTTGCCTTGAGCATCGCATTTGCCGCTCCCGTTAGTGCCGCGGAAGCTGCCAAGGTAGGCTACGTTAACGCCGCCCGGGCCCTGAATGACTCACCCCAGAAAGAGGCGGCCAAGAAACGTATCGAGGCCGAGTTTGCACCGCGGGATCGCAAACTCATTGCCCAACAGAAGGAATTGCGCAAGCTGGAAGACAAGCTGGTACGTGATGGCTCGGTCATGACCCAGGCAGCCAAACAACGCGCCACCCAGGAGCTGCGCGGCAAGAAACGTAATCTTCAGCGTGAATTTGATGAGTTCCGTGAAGACAGCAACCTGCGCCAGAACCAGGAGCGGGTCAAGCTGCAGAAAGTGGTCTTGAAGGCCATCGACGCAGTCGCAAGGGCCAACGGCTACGATATTATCGTCGGTGAGGGTGTACTGTTTGCGGCGGACCGCGTCAACGTGACCAACAAGGTCATTGCCCAGCTACGCGCAGAATTCGAACGAAACAGGACTCCCCAGAAGAGCCCGAAATAGCAAGAGCGCCACCTGTGAGCCTGACTCTTGAAGAACTTTCCGTTGCCCTGAAGGCCACCCTGCACGGCGACCCCGCGACCCTGATTGAAGGCGTTGCAACCCTTGGCAACGCAGGTCCGGGCAGCCTCGGTTTTTTCTCTAACCGGCGCTACCACCAGTTCCTCAGGGAAACCCGGGCCAGTGCGGTCATTCTCGCTGAAGCCGATCGGGAGGAATGCCCGGTGGCAACGCTGGTCATGGACAATCCCTATCTTGGCTACGCCCAGGCTGCGACCCTGCTAAACCCGGAACCCGTGGCCAGTCCCGGGGTTCACGCCTCGGCCAGCGTCCACGGCAGTGCCCATGTGGATAGCAGCGCCCATATCGGTGCCAATGCGGTCGTAGCCGAAGGAAGCCGCATCGGGGCCGGCTGTTATGTGGGTCCCGGCAGCGTCATTCTGGAACAGGCCTCTGTTGGAGAACAGTGCTGGTTAGGCGCCAATGTCACCCTGTGCCGTGGAGTCCAGATTGGCAAGCGGGTCCGGTTACATCCCGGTGTTGTGATCGGCGCCGACGGCTTTGGCATCGCCAATAATGGAGAGGCCTGGATCAAGGTGCCGCAGCTGGGCAGCGTGATTATTGGTGATGATGTAGAGATTGGCGCCAACACCACTATCGACCGTGGCGCACTGGAAGATACGGTGCTTGAAGAGGGCGTCAAGCTGGACAACCTGGTCCAGGTTGGACATAACGTCCACATCGGAGCCCATACCGCGGTTGCCGGTTGTGCCGCTATTGCCGGCAGTGCCCATATTGGCAAGCGCTGCACCATTGGTGGCGCCGCCGCCATCGGCGGTCACCTGGAAATTGCCGACGATGTCCACCTCACCGCCACCTCCGGTGTCCCCAATTCCATTACCAAGCCCGGGGTCTACTCCTCGGGCGTACCCATCCAGGAAAACAAGATCTGGCGACGCAATGTGATACGCATGCTGCATCTCGAGGATATGGCGAAACGCATCAAGGCCCTTGAAAGAAAACTAAAGTAACCCGCTACAGCCAGCGATTGAACTTTTGTCACACCCATAATGGTATTAGCAGAAAAACACAGAGACCCCGCAATGGATATCAATGAGATCCTCCAGTACCTGCCTCACCGCTACCCCTTCTTGCTCCTCGACCGGGTGCTGGAGATCGAGCCGAAAAAATCACTCACAGCGATAAAAAATGTGAGCTACAACGAACCCTTCTTTCAGGGCCATTTTCCCCGCCAACCGGTGATGCCCGCGGTGCTGACCCTTGAAGCAATGGCCCAGGCCACTGGCATTCTGGCGATGGTCTCCCTGGGGCTGTCGCCCTCGGATTCGGTGCTCTATTACTTCGTAGGAGCCGACAAGGCACGCTTTCGCCGGCCGGTAGTGCCGGGCGACCAGTTGCGCATCGAGGTAGAAGTCATGCGCCTCACCCGCAGCATGTGCAAGGTCAAGGCAAAGGCTACTGTGGAGGGAGACCTCGCTGCCAGCGCTGAATTGATGGGGGCCCTGAAGGATCTCGATTCTTGATTCACCCCAGCGCCATCATCGATGAGGGGGCCCGTCTTGCTCCTGGAGTCAGTGTCGGCCCATGGTCAATCATCGGCGCCGACGTAGAGATTGGAGAGAACACTCGAATCGACGCACATGTGGTCATCAACGGCCCGACCCGCATTGGCCGCGACAACCACATCTATCCCTTCAACGCCCTGGGTGACGCCCCCCAGGACAAAAAATATGCCGGCGAGAAATCACGTCTGGAAATTGGTGATGGCAACACCATCCGCGAGTTTTGCACCTTTAACCGCGGCACCGATGATGGCGGTGGCCTTACCCGTATCGGTGATGACAACTGGATCATGGCCTATGTACACATCGCCCACGACTGTGAACTGGGGAACCACACCATACTCGCCAACGGCAGCACGCTGGCCGGGCATGTGCGGGTAGAGGACCACGTTATCCTCGGTGCCTTCACCGTGGTACACCAATTCTGTGCCATCGGTGCCCACAGCTTTTCCGCCATGAGCACGGTGATTCTGAAAGACGTCCCCCCCTATGTCACCGTCTCCGGTAACAGCGCCTCACCCCACGGCCTAAATGGCGAGGGGCTGAAACGTCGCGGCTTCACTACCCATAGCCTTCTGCAATTGAAGCGCGCCTATAAAGTTCTCTACAAACAACGGCTTACCGTTGAACAAGCGCTGCGGGAACTGCGTGTCATGGCTTCTGAGTGTGATGAGATCGTACCGCTGGTCGCCTTTCTGGAAAACTCCAGCCGCGGCATCGTGCGTTAGTCGCGGGGGAGAAAAGCTTGTCATTGCGCATCGCCATCGTTGCGGGAGAGGCCTCCGGCGACCTGCTGGCCAGTGCGCTTATCCGGGCCCTGCAGGTCCGCCGACCCGATCTTCACTTTGAAGGCATCGCTGGCCCCCAGATGATTGCCGCGGGCTGTGAGTGCCTCTATCCGCTGGAACGCCTGTCGGTCATGGGGCTGACCGAGGCACTGGGGCGCTACCTCGAATTGTTACCGGTACGGGCACGTCTGAAAAAACGCTGGCTCGCGGAGCCACCCGCCCTGTTCATCGGTGTCGATGCCCCGGACTTCAACCTCTCCCTTGAGGAGGGCCTGCGCAAGGCGGGCATCACTACGGCCCACTATGTCAGCCCCTCGGTATGGGCCTGGCGCCGCTATCGAATCCGCAAAATTGCCCGCGCAGTGGACCGCATGCTCACCCTGTTTCCCTTTGAGGCGGACTTCTACCGTGAACACGATGTCCCGGTAAGCTTTGTCGGCCATCCCCTCACCGACATCATTCCGGTTGATACCAACCAGGATGCGGTACGACGTGCGCTGAATCTGCCTGCCGAGGGGGAATATATAGCCCTCCTCCCGGGCAGTCGGAGTCACGAACTCGACTATCTTGCCGGCCCCATGGTGGGCACCGCGCGCTGGCTTACCGAACATCGTCCGGGTATCGCCTTTATCGCCCCCATGATCAACACTGACATGCGGGCACGCTTTCAGCGCGTGCTGGAGCAGCACGGCCAGGGACTCGATATCCGGCTCATCGATGGCCAGTCGCGCGAGGCCATGACCGCCGCCGATGGCGTGTTGTTGGCGTCGGGCACCGCCACCCTGGAGGCGATGCTGCTCAACCGCCCCATGGTAGTGGCCTACCGCCTGCATCCCCTGAGTTTCCAGATCATGAAGGCGCTGTTTTCGGTCCGTCATATCGCCCTGCCCAACCTGCTCGCGGGCAAACAATTGATTCCCGAACTGCTCCAGTCGGAGGCCACTCCAGAGCGCCTTGGCGCTGCATTGCTCGAACTACTGGAAAATGACGAACAACGGCTAAAACTGTCGGACGAGTTTTCCGGTATACGAGCCAGCCTCGGCAATGACGCCGCTGCCCGGGCCGCCGATGCCATCCTGGAACTCCTGCCATCGTGACCAGCCTGATGCTGCCCACACCCGGGCTGGCCGGTGTCGATGAGGTAGGCAGGGGCCCACTGGCAGGCCCGGTAGTTGCCGCCGCGGTTGTCCTCGATCCTGCACGGCCTATAGAGGGGCTACGGGACTCGAAACGATTGAGCCCCAAACGTCGCACCGTCCTTGCCGAAATCATCCGCGAGCAAGCCCTCGCCTGGGCCATCGGACGCGCCGAGTGCACCGAGATTGATGACATCAACATCCTCCAGGCCAGCCTGCTGGCCATGCGCCGCGCAGTGCTCGGCCTACCCTTTGTTCCTGAACACGCCCAGGTGGATGGTAACCACTGCCCGCAGCTTCCCTGCCCGGTAGAGGCGATAATCAAGGGCGACGATCGGGTCGCGGAGATCAGCGCCGCCTCGATCCTTGCCAAGGTGCTTCGGGATGCAGAGATGGAGGCCATGGAGACACGATATCCGGGTTACGGTTTTGCCCGTCACAAGGGGTATCCTACGCGGGAGCATCTTGCCGGCCTCGCGCGCCTTGGCCCCTGTGCCGAGCACCGACGCTCCTTCCGACCGGTACGCAAAATATTAGAAAACCTTGAATGACGGCTAACTTCATCCACCTCAGCCTGCACAGCGAGTTTTCCCTCGTGGATGGCATCGTGCGCATACCGCAGCTGGTGCAGACGGCACATGCGGCGGACATGCCGGCGGTGGCCATTACCGAACGCTGCAACCTGTTCTCTTTAGTGAAGTTTTATCGTGCGGCCCTGGGTGCCGGCATCAAACCGATCATTGGCGCCGATATACTGGTGCAGGATCCCGGAGAGGATGGCGACCCCTTTCGCCTCATACTGCTGTGCCGGGATGCCGCGGGCTATCAGGGCCTCGCTCGTCTCATTTCCCGCAGCTATACCGAGGGCTCTGGCAGCGTTCCGCTGATTCAGCGACAGTGGATTGCGGAGGAATCCGACGGCCTTATTGCGCTCTCCGGTGGCCGCAACGGCGATGTGGGCAGCGCCTTGCTGGGCGGACGCACAGACCTGGCAACCCAACGACTTGAATTCTGGGCCCAACTGTTTCCGGACCGTTTTTATATTGAACTGACCCGCACGGGCCGCGAGGGCGAGGAACACTATATCCAGCAGGCCCTGAACCTCGCCGTGGAACATACGTTACCGGTGGTGGCCACCAATGATGTGTGCTTCCTGCAGGCCGATGACTTCGAGGCTCACGAGGCCCGAGTCTGTATACAGGACGGCCGCACCCTCGATGATCCGCGGCGCATACGGCGTTATAGCGAACAGCAATACCTGCGCAGCCCTGCGGAAATGGCGGAGCTGTTTGCCGATATTCCCGAGGCCCTGGAAAACTCGGTAGAGATCGCCCGGCGCTGCAATATAGAGCTGAAACTGGGCCACAGCGTATTGCCTGACTTCCCCATTCCAGAGGGATTCACGGAAGAGGAATGGTTCGCCCAGGAATCGCGCGACGGCCTCAAGCAGCGCCTCATCCAACTGGGTGATCGGGTGCCTGAAGACCGCTATCCTGAATACGACGAACGACTACAGATCGAGCTCGACGTGATCTGCCGCATGGGCTTTCCCGGTTACTTCCTCATCGTCGCCGACTTTATCCACTGGTCTCGGGAAAACGAGATCCCCGTGGGTCCGGGTCGCGGCTCCGGTGCCGGCTCGCTGGTGGCCTATGCACTGGGCATCACCGATCTCGATCCCATCGGCTACGAACTGCTGTTCGAGCGCTTCCTCAATCCCGAGCGGGTATCGCTGCCGGATTTCGACATCGATTTCTGCATGGAAGGGCGGGACCGAGTCATTGAATATGTCTCTGAGCGTTATGGTGCCGAGCGGGTCTCCCAGATCATCACCTTCGGCACCATGGCGGCGCGCGCCGTGGTACGGGACGTGGGCCGGGTACTCGGTCATCCCTACGGCTTCGTCGATCAGATAGCCAAGCTCATTCCCTTTGAAATCGGCATGACCCTGGACAAGGCCCTGCAGCAGGAGGAAGCCCTGCTGGAGCGTTACAAAAATGATGAGGAAGTGCATACCCTCATGGAGCTGGCGATGGCCCTTGAAGGTATCGCCCGCAATGCCGGGAAACATGCCGGCGGCGTGGTCATCGCCCCCACCCGGCTAACGGACTTTTCACCCCTTTATTGTGAGCTGGGGGGCGCCAGCGTCGTCACCCAACTGGACAAGGACGATGTCGAGGCCATGGGCCTGGTGAAGTTCGACTTCCTGGGCCTGCGCACTCTTACCATCATCGACCGCGCAGTACGCACCATCAATGCAGAACGGGACAAGAACGGCGAAGCCGCGCTCGATATCACCGCCCTGCCCACCGACGATCCGCTGACCTTCGAGCTCATTCAGCGCGCCGCCACCACTGGCGTCTTCCAGCTGGAATCCCGTGGCATGAAGGAGCTGATCAGCCGCCTCCAGCCCGACTGCTTTGAAGAGATTATCGCCCTGGTGGCGCTGTTTCGTCCTGGCCCGCTGCAATCGGGCATGGTGGATGATTTCATCGATCGCAAACACGGCAAAGCAGCAGTGAGCTTCCCGCACCCCAGCCTGGAAGCAACCCTGAAGCCCACCTATGGCGTCATCCTCTACCAGGAACAGGTGATGCAGATCGCCCAGGTGCTCTCTGGCTTTAGCCTCGGCGGTGCCGACCTGCTACGCCGCGCCATGGGCAAGAAAAAGGCCGAGGCCATGGCCGAGCAGCGGGATTTCTTCGTCAATGGCGCGGTGGAAAACGGCGTGGATGGCAAGCTGGCCAGCTCCATCTTCGACCTCATGGAGAAATTTGCCGGCTATGGCTTTAACCGTTCCCACTCGGCGGCCTACGCCCTCGTGGCCTACCAGACCGCCTGGCTCAAAGCCCACTATCCCGCCGCCTTCATGGCCGCGGTACTGTCCTCGGATATGGACAATACCGACAAGGTCGTGGTGCTCATCGAGGAATGCCGGGCCCTTGGCCTCGACGTCGTACCGCCACAGGTTCAGCACTGTGACTATCATTTCACCGTCGCCGATGCCAAAACCGTGCGCTACGGTCTGGGAGCCATCAAGGGGGTGGGCCAGGGTGCTATCGAAGGGATAGTCGCAGCCCGTCAGGCCGGTGAGCCCTTCCAGGATCTGTTTGAATTCTGCCAGCGCATCAACGGCGGCAAGATTACCCGCCGCACCATCGAGGCGCTGATTCGCACCGGAGCCCTCGATGATCTGGGGCCGGGGCGGGCGGTAATGATGGCCAGCCTCACCCATGCCCAGCAGGCCGCGGAGCAGGCCTCACGCAACGCCTCCAGCGGTCAGAACGATCTCTTTGGCGGTGGTGGCACGCCCGAGCTCCCGCCCCACCAGTTTGCGGACGTACCGGAATGGTCCGACGAGGAGCGCCTGAGTGGTGAAAAGGAAACCCTGGGCCTCTACCTCACCGGCCACCCCATCGCCCGTCACGAGGCTGAATTACAACATTTTGTCAGCGCCCACCTGGGAGAACTGCAACCCCGTCCGGGCAAGACCATGGTGGCAGCAGGGCTGGTGATTCAGATCCGGGTCATCAATACCCGGCGCGGGCGTATGGCCGTCATCACCCTAGACGATCGCAGCGGCCGTATGGAGGCAGTGCTCTACTCCGAGGCCTACCAACATTACCAAGACCTGCTGAGCAAGGACCGCCTGCTGGTGGTGGTCGGCGAGGTCACTGAAGATGAGTTCTCTGGCGGCTGTAATATGGGCGTGCAGGAAGTCTACGATCTGTGCGGCGCACGCGAGCACTTTGGCAAGGCGCTAATCATCGATGTCGACGAAGAACGCGCAGGTAATGGCCTCATTCCGGAACTCACCCAAGTGCTCGAGCCCTTCCGCGAGGGAAAAATTCCTGTCTGTCTGAACTACCGCCGCGACGATGCCCAGGCACTGTTACAACTGGGCGACCAGTGGCGAGTACGACCGAGCGAGGAATTACTCCACCGGCTGCGCCAAATCGATACCGGCGGCGAAATCGAACTGCGTTATTAAAGAAGGCAAAACACCATGAGCGAAAACCCTCACACCACTGGCTACCGTCTGCTGCACAGCATGATTCGGACCCGCAACCTGGATAACTCCGTCGCCTTCTACACCCAACAACTGGGGATGAAGCTGTTGCGCCAAAGCGAACACCCCTCCGGAGAATTCACCCTTGCCTTCCTCGGCTACGGTGACGAGGCCAACCACACCGTTATTGAGCTTACCTATAACTGGGGCCACGACGAACCTTACGAACACGGCGCGGCCTTCGGCCATATCGCCATCAGTGTTCCCGACATCCATGCCGCCTGCAAACGCATGGATGCCGATGGCGTCAAAATCAACCTGCAACCCGTCGCCCTGAAAGACGGCGGCACCGTCATCGCCTTCGTGGAAGACCCCGACGGCTACGCAGTGGAACTCATCGAACAGGCCTGAGAACGCCTCGTGCCATCTCATCTCAACAATTGATGGATACCACCAGCGACCGACCCCTCGTCGGCGTCAGCGCCTGTCTCCTTGGCCAGCCCGTACGCTATGACGGTAGGCACAAATACAACACCTGGATAGTCGAAGAACTTGCCCTGAGCTGCCGCCTGCTCCCCCTCTGCCCGGAAACCGCCATCGGGCTTTCCGTGCCGCGAGAGCCCATACACCTCATCGGCAATCCATCTCATCCCGACGCAGTGCGGGTATCAGACGGCCAGGGAAACGTCGGCCAGGCACTGGCGGACTATGGCAAGACCATCGCGGCCGAATACCCTGATCTGTGTGGCTACATCTTCAAGGCCCGTTCACCGAGCTGTGGCATCAGCGGTATCCCGGTCCACAATGCGCAGGGCGAAGCTATCGGGGTGGGTATGGGACTCTACGCTCGCGCTCTGTGCCAAGCCGTACCGGAGCTACCAGTGGTGGAAGAGGGGGGGCTCACAGATGCAGACAAACGAGTCCATTTTCTTAGCCGGGTACATGCTTATTACCGTCGGGCAAAAAGGCGTGACCTGACCAGGAATACTCTGCGGGTTCTGCCATGACCCGCGGAGCCATCGCCGCCGGACACAAACTCACCGCTCGTGCCGGAGAAGAAGTTCTGCGTGCCGGAGGCAATGTCTATGACGCTGCCCTCGCGGCACTCGCTGCTGCCTGCGTAGTGGAGCCGGTGCTCGCTTCCCTCGGCGGCGGTGGTTTTTTGCTGGCGGCACCGGTGGGTGGGGCGCCCCGAGTTTACGACTTCTTTGTCCAGACCCCGGCCTGTTCACGGCCGATGGAGGAGCTGGATTTCCACCCCCTGCATGCAGATTTCGGCACCACCACCCAGGAGTTTCACATTGGCCGGGGAGCAGCTGCGGTGCCGGGTATCGTGGCAGGGCTGTTTGCGGTGCACCGTGATCTGGGCAGTCTGCCCATAACCGAGGTGCTGGCACCCGCAGTGGAATACGCCAAACAGGGCTTCGCCATAAATGCGCTGCAAGGCTATATCTTTGGCGTTGTGGAGGATCTCTATACCGCCACCGCAGACACCCGGACCCTCTACGCCAGTCCGGAGCATTGCGATGCGCTATTGGGCGAGGGGGAAACCCTGCATCAGCCCGAGCTTGCTGATGTGCTGGAAAATCTCGCCATTGAGGGAGAAAGCCTCTTCTACCGTGGCGAGATTGCCGCCAGCATCGCACAAGATATGCAGCAGGGAGGGCAGCTAACCCGTGCGGATCTGGAAAACTACCGGGTGGCAAGAAGCCACCCCCTGATCGCGGACTATCGCGGTGCCCGCCTGCTCACCAATCCACCGCCGTCTTCCGGCGGACTGCTCATCGCCTTTGCCCTGGGCCTGCTCGAAGCGGAGAAGATTGCTGCGATGGGCTTCCGTTCGCCCGCCCATCTGCAAACGCTGGCACGGGCCATGGAATTAAGTGATGAGGCGCGTCTTGAAGCGGGTAACGGAGAAACGGATCGGCTACTGGATCCGGAATTCCTTCGACTCTATCGGCAACGGATTAAGGGCCAGCCCCGGGCGCGACGCGGCACCACCCACATCAGTATCCTCGATGCCGAGGGCAATGCGGCCAGCCTCAGCCTCTCCAATGGTGAGGGCTGCGGTTATGTGGCGCCGGGCACCGGCATTCTGCTAAACAATATGCTTGGCGAGGCGGATCTCAACCCGGGCGGCTTCCAACGCTGGGCACCAAGCCAGCGCCTGACCTCCATGATGGCACCCAGCCTGCTATCCGGTCGGGACGGTTCGCTTACCATTACCGGCTCCGGCGGCTCCAACCGTATCCGCTCGGCCATCCTGCAAGTGTTGACCAATCGGGTGGACTTTGAAATGGACGTGGAAAGCGCTGTAGCCGCGCCACGCATTCACCATGAAGAAGGCCTGCTCAGCGTTGAGCTGGATAATGATGAATTCCGCCTGGATGACCTGCTCACCGACTTCCCCAAATATCACCTGTGGCCGGAGCGCAACATCTTCTTTGGCGGCACCCACACCGTGGCCCTCAACAAGGGCCAGTTCCAGGGTGCCGGCGACCCGCGACGGGGCGGGGTCTATATCAAAGTTAGATAGCCTGCACTCACTACTGGCCCACCAACGCAAATCCGTCATACCGGGCTTGAACTTTGGCCATGGATGGCCTTATGGCGCGAAGCACAGGACGTGTGAGAGCGACCGGTATCCAGTCAGCGATTGAAAAACTGGATTCCGGCTCAGCAAAAAACACTGTCCGGAATGACGGGGTTTTTTGCTGAGCCACTGGGAAAGGTGAAGCCAAAAAGAATCACACCCAATACCAAAAGATGACCCGTCGTCTGCTCGATGCCTATACCAAGGCGTATCAGTAGCTACGGGAAAGACTTAACGAAGGACATTCACACCAACTCTCGACCACAACGCCAGCACGTGCTGAATTGCGGCTCCAGGCGCTCGCCACAGCCCGGGCAGGTACGGGCCTCACGGGCCGGTGGAGTTTCCAGCAGTGTGGTAACCAGCTTTCTGGCCTCGGCGTAGCGCTCCTCGTCCACCACCCACAGCTCCGGCCAGCAGTCCGTGGGTGGCAGTTCGCCGGCACCACCAGAGAGGTATTCGTTACGAATAATACAGGCGATCCCCTGCTCCTCCAGGGCAGCCTTCAGATAGGCCGGCAAGCTGATGTTCTGGGCACTGTAAAGCTTTTTCATCAGGCGAAGTATCCATGAATAAACCAGCGCTGCTCACCCCGGAGCTCGCGGAAAACCCAGAGTTGTACACCCTCGGAGGTGCGGGCAGTGTAATAGTCACGGACAATATCCTCACCATCCCACCAGCCGCTTTGAATACGCTCCGGCCCACTCTCGATCCGGGGCATATGCTGCAAGATCCTGGGGCAGGCTAACAGCCACAACGGACGTGGCGCAGTCATCTCCGACTTCGCGGCAGGGCTTTTTGTTCCGGGAGCGCAATAACGCCAGACCCGCTCCGGGCGATGTCCGGGGAGCCTCTCAAGTCCCTGCACTGCATCAACGCCAAGCCGTGCCTGCAGGCATTCCACCAATAATTGCTGCTCCTCTTCCCGCTGCTCGACACTGCCAAACAGGTCCGTTGCTGATGGCGCGGAAACCAATACCTTGTCCACCCGCAACCATAATCCTGTCACGGGCGCGGGCAACTGGATACCTTCCAGGCGTTGCCGCAACAGGGCAAGCAGATGGCGGGCATTTCGGCCCGGAACCAACAAGCGGATGGCAATGCAGGTATCCGCCTGCCGGCGATGCCGAAGACCCAGTTCCAGATTCCCGACGGCGCCATCACGGGCAATGAGAAATCCCTCCAGTTCCAGTAACAAACGGCGGGCAGCAAAGCGCAGGGCATCCAGCGCGGAGGTTTCGGCCAGCAGCTCAAGTTCCTGCATAAATACCGCCGGCGTTACATAAGCTGGCCGTGGATCGGCAGCTCGCCCAAGGGCACGATCCAGATAGTGCACCAGCTCTGGCCCGAGACGCCGCGCCGCGCCGCCACGGGAGAGTCGCTGGCAATCTCCAAAGGAGCGAACCCCCATATTTCCCAAGGCCTTATAGGTGTTTTTTTCCAACCCCAGGAAAAATAACGGTACCGGGGCCAGACGACCGGCCAGCGTCTCGCATTGCCGCACCGGGCGTCTATCGTTGATACGGGCCAACAGCCAGGCCGCAAGCGGTGTCGGTGCGACCCCCAGACGTGCCCGGTAGCCCAGTTCCTCCACCCCGGCACGGATCCTTGTGGTCAGTTCCTCCAGATCACCAAACAGGCGCAGGCTCCCCCCCACCTCCAGCAACAATCCGTAGGGTCTGTCTTCCACCAGGCTCACCAACGAACTCCACTGCCCGGCCCAGGCGGCAATCCCACGCAGGGCCGCCGCTTCTACAGCAGTATTTTGGCTAACGGTTTGCAGCCCCGTCGCCACGGCCCAGGCCGCACTGAGCGGCATGCCAATGCTGACACCTGCCTTCCGGGCTGCCTGATTACAGGCAAGAATGCGGGCGCGAGTACCCTGCCCCTCCACCACCGCCACTGGCTCATGGCCGGCAACTCCCCGGCAACCGGTTTCCAGGGGGAAATGAGGGAAGACCAGAGCCAGCCACAGACGCTGCCGGGTATTTCTGCCTTGTTGCCCATCCGATTTTGGCGAGGGCGGAGCATAGGCCCGCGCGGCCTCCATCAGACCTCCACGATGACCGGCGCTGTGGGCACCGAACCCCGGCATTTGAGGATCTGCACAGCGAGCCGGCCATCCATCACCTCAAGAGCTAGACGCAGGGCCGCCGGTGATGAGTACCTGGAAAAATCCTTGCTTCGGCATAACACCGCCCAACTCCGGCTCTCCTCCGCCGCCAATTGCAGGCGCCGCAGAGGCCGCACATCGCTCACCGTGGACCAGAGCAAAACGGCGGAGCAAACACCACCATGCAGGGCTTGCTCCGCCGCCCACAGAGCTTCGGTCTCATCGGCCGTATTCACCACCAGCATATGCGCCAGGTTGAGCTCCGCGGCGCCAAGCGCCGGGGCATAGGGAATATAAGGCGGTGCAATCCAGACCATCCAGCGTCCCTCTCCGGCCAGGTGGACAAGGGCCGGGAGCAACAATTGCAACTCACCTATACCCGGCCGTGTCACCAGACACTCGCTCAGGGCCCCCCGGGGCCAGCCGTTTCCCGGCAGTTGTTCATCCAGCGCCGTAAAACCCGTGGACACATAGGCATGCCGGTCGTGGCGGGCCTTACCCTGCCACAGGCCGGGATGGCGCAGCAGTGCCTCGGGGAGCGCATTCATCGCGGCACACGGTTGCGGATCACCCCCACCCCAAGGCCCTCGATCACCAGCGTCTGCTGCCGAAGATCCACCACGATGGGGCTAAATTCGGGATTCTCCGGCATCAGGCGCACGATATTGCCGCGCCGCCGAAAACGCTTTACCGTCACCTCATCATCCACCCGGGCCACAACAATCGCCCCGCTAGTGGCCTCGGGGGTACGATGCACCGCCAGCAGATCCCCGTTCAGAATACCCACGTCCCGCATGCTCATACCCTGAACCTGGAGCAAGTAATCCGCCCGGGGATGGAACAAGCGCGGCTCCACCTGGTAGTGCTCCTGGATATGCTCCTCCGCGAGTATCGGTGCGCCCGCCGCTACCCGCCCAACCACCGGCAGCCCTTCCTCTGCAGTCTCCTGGATACGAATGCCACGAGAGGCACCGGCACGAATGCTAATCGCCCCCTTGCGCACCAGCGCCTTGAGATGGTCCTCGGCTGCGTTGATAGAGCGAAAGCCCAGTCCACGGGCAATCTCCGCCCGTGTCGGCGGCATCTCTTCACGGCGGATAAAATCGCGAATGAAATCCAGTACCTGGCGCTGGCGGGTGGTCAGTTTGGCAAACATGACGGGCAACCTCGAATAACTGTAAATATAAACAGCATTCTGGCACGGCCACCTGCAATGCGCAAAACACGGTAGCAAGCCGCCTTTGCTATACTCTCGCGCCTCCACCCGAGGCCCGCCATGCCCCCAACATCACCACCCTTGCTCGAAATCTGTGACCTGGAACTTTCCCTTGGCGGGCGCAAGATCCTTCAGGACATCAACCTCAGCCTGCATGCGGGTGAAATTGTTTCCCTGATTGGCCCCAACGGTGCTGGCAAAACCTCACTGCTGCGCGTCATTCTGGGGCTGGTCCCCGCGAGCCATGGCGAGGTCAAGCTGCGCCCTGATCTGCGTATTGGCTTCATGCCCCAGCGCCTGGTGGTGGATGATGTCCTGCCCCTCACCGTTGCACGCTTCATCACCCTGGGGCGACGCGCACCAGGCCCGCGCCTGCACGAGGTATTGCGCACCACCGGCATCGACGCACTGGCCAACAGCCCGGTACAACGCATTTCCGGCGGCGAAATGCAGCGGGCAATCCTCGCCCGCGCCCTGCTCCACGATCCCCATCTGCTGATTCTCGACGAGCCGGCCCAAGGGGTAGACGTGGTAGGGCAAGCGGAAATCTATAACCTGCTTGGCAAACTGCGGAATGAGCACGGCTGCGGCATCCTGCTGGTCTCCCACGATCTGCACATGGTGATGGCAAAGACGGATCGGGTGATCTGCCTTAATCACCACATCTGCTGCTCGGGCCACCCCGAGACCGTCACCCGGGACCCGGCCTATCACACCCTGTTCGGAGGCGAGCTACCCGCGGGACTCGCCCTCTATCACCATCACCACGACCACAGCCACAATCTGCACGGCGAAATTGTGGCTCCGCCACACGAGGCGGACTGAGCCCATGTTCGACAGCTTCATCCTCTACGCGCTCTTTGCCGGCCTTGGCATCGCCCTGGTCACCGGTCCACTGGGCTCCTTTATCGTCTGGCGGCGCATGGCCTATTTCGGCGATACCCTGGCCCACGCCGCGCTCCTCGGTATTGCCTTCGGCGTCGTCCTCGGCATCGATCACACCATCGGCATCGTCCTCGTGGGCATTATTCTGGCCTTCATCCTGGGCACCTTGCGCGGCCAGGGACAACTGGCCTACGACACCCTGCTGGGCATCCTCGCCCACTTCACCCTCTCCGCCGGGCTTATCGTCCTGGCCCTGATGGACACCCCGCAGGTGACCCTCACCGGCCTGCTCTTCGGCGACATCCTGGCCACCACCATCACTGATCTCTATTGGATCTATATCGGTGGAGGTGGCGTCTTGTTGATGCTGATACTGCTCTGGCGCCCACTGCTCGCGGTCACCGTCAACGAGGAACTGGCTCAGGTGGAAGGCACCCCGGTGGCTGCTGTACGCATCGCCTTCATCCTGATGCTGAGCCTGGTCATCGCCCTGGCCATGAAGGTCGTCGGCGTGCTGCTTACCACTGCACTGCTGATCATCCCCGCCGCCGCGGCTCGCCACTTTGCCCACACCCCGGAACAAATGGCCCTGTACGCGGCCATCATCGGCTGTCTCTCGGTAGCCGGCGGCCTCGGCGTCTCACTGCAATGGGACACCCCGGTAGGCCCCTCCACGGTCTGCATCGCCACCGCCCTGTTCGCCATCGCCTACGCCCTTCCCGGCCACCTTAAAACCTGGGCTTCAAGCAAGGGCGCCTGATCTCCCTTTTCACACAGGAAACATCCCATGCTGGAACGTCTTGTCGAACAACTCCTTTATGCCAGTCGCTGGTTATTGGCACCCATCTATTTAGGGCTCAGCTTTGCGTTGCTGGCGCTGGGCATTAAATTTTTTGAAGAGGTGTGGCACCTGTTCGCCCATATTCAGGGGGTTAGCGAAGCCGAACTGGTGCTGGTGATCCTGGCCTTCATCGACCTCGCTCTGGTGGGTGGCTTGATCGTCATGGTGATGTTTTCAGGCTATGAAAATTTTGTCTCCCAGATCGACATGGATGATGAAAGTAACAAGCTGTCCTGGCTGGGAAAACTCGATGCTGGCTCACTGAAGCTGAAGGTGGCGGCATCCATCGTGGCTATTTCTTCCATCCACCTGCTGCGCGCCTTCATGAACGCCACCGAAATCGCCAACGACAAATTGATGTGGTACGTCATCATCCACCTCACCTTCGTCATCTCGGCTGTCATGATGGGCGTGATGGACCGTTTGCAGAGTCACCGACACTAAAGGCCATACCTTCATGTCCACGATAATCTGAAGATGGATTAGATATGAGTGACTACGACTCACCAAATCACGGCAAGGATAGTCGCGCCCTGCTGCTGGAATTGTATAGCCGACTGGCGGACGAGCCGGCCTCTGAGTTTGGCTGGGGAAAAGGCAAGGAAAATGCCCGCACGCTGGGTTATCGGGAGGAGTGGCTAAGCCGCCTGCCGGACGTTGTTTGGGAATCTGCCGCGGCAGTGGGCAATCCTTTCAGCCTGGGCCCCATCCAGCGCGGTGAAACCGTCGTTGATATTGGCTGTGGTGCGGGTGCCGATGCCTGTGTTGCCGCACTCCTGGTCGGGGAACAGGGCAAGGTTTTTGGTATCGACTGCACCCCGGCAATGATTGCGAAGGCCACCGCCAATGCATGCGCCTCAGGCCTCGACCAGATTATCTTTTACGAAGCGGAGATGAAGGCACTCCCCCTGCCGGATGCCTGTGCCGATGTCCTTATCTCCAACGGCGCCATTAACCTCGCCGAGGATAAAGACACCGTGCTGGGGGAAATGCTCCGGGTGCTGCGGCCCGGTGGCCGCCTGCAAATCGCCGACATGGTCCGAATCCCGTCAGCGGATGCCCTGGTTTGCCCCGGTGGAGAAGAATCCTGGGCCGACTGTGTCTCCGGAACCCTGACTCCCGAGGCCTTCCTGTCGATACTGGAAACCACCGGCTTTCGCAATGCGGAATTAACCGGTTTCACGGGGTACAAGACCGCCGCCAGCACGGTCGGGGCACTCTTTAGTGCGGTCAAATAAATACAGCGCCCCGGCGCGTTGGCAAACTCACACCACCTTGCCTGGATTGAGAATGCCGCGCGGGTCCAGGCTTTGCTTTAGCCTGGCCATGAGATCGACCTCTACCGCCGGGCGGTAGCGGCGCAGTTCCTCTCGCTTTAGCCGTCCCACACCGTGCTCGGCGGCGAAGCTGCCCTCCATTTCCACCGCGATATCGTAGACCAGACGGTGGATCTCCGGGCCGCGGGCGCGGAAACTTTTTTCATCCATGCCGTGGGGTTGATTAAGATTGAAGTGCAGGTTGCCGTCACCCAGATGGCCAAAGGCGACGATAAGCGCCTCGGGGAAGGCCTCACCGACCGCCTTGCGAGCACACTGCAGAAACTCCGGCAGGCGCGAGAGCGGCACCGACACATCCTGCTTGAGTCCGGCACCATCCTTGCGCTGGGCCTCGGGTATACCCTCGCGAATATCCCAGAAATCCCGTGCCTGGCGACCGTTCTGGGCAATCACCGCATCCACAACCCGGCCCTCACTCAAACCCTGCTCCAGTACCGTCTCCAGACCGCGAGCAAGTGCCTCCCCCCCGTGACTGGCGGTGAGTTCCAGCAGCACATAATGGCCATGAATTTCGGCAAAGGGATTGCGGATATCCGGGATCTGGCGCAACACCAGCTCCAGACTGCTGCGATCCATGTATTCAAAACGGGTCACCGCCTCCCCTACCTCGGCACGACAGGCCCGCAGCAGCGCCATTGCCGCCCCCGCATCCGGCACTACCACCAGCGCGGTCTCAGTGTGGTTGGGGCGGGGAAACAGCTTAAGTACCGCGGCAGTGATCACCCCCAGGGTGCCTTCGCTGCCGAGAAAGAGTTGCTTGAGGTCGTAGCCCGCGTTGTCCTTGCGTAAAGCGCGCAGGCCATGCCAGATCTCGCCATTGGCAAACACCACTTCCAGTCCGAGCACCAGGTCGCGGGCATTGCCGTAGCGCAGCACCTGGGTGCCGCCGGCATTGGTGGAGAGATTCCCGCCAATCTGGCAGGAGCCTTCCGCCGCGAGACTCAGGGGAAACAGCAGGTTTTCCGCCTCGGCCGCATCCTGCAGGGTCGCGAGGATACAGCCGGCTTCGGCGGTGAGGGTGAAGTCCGCGGTACTGAGCCCGCGAATACGGTTCATACGCGAGAGCGACAGCAATACCTGCCCCCCCGCCTCATCGGGCACCGAGCCACCCACCAGACTGGTATTACCACCCTGGGGCACCACCGCGATGTGGGCCTGATGGCAGATGGCAAGCACCTTTGCCACCTCATCGGTGCAGGCCGGGCGGAGCAAAATCGGCGTAGCGCCGTGATAACGTCCACGCTGATCTACCAGCAGCGGCGCCAATTCATCTGCATCACAGCTCCACCCCTCCGGACCCACGGCCGCTTGCAGTTGCTGTATTCGCCCAGCCGAAATTTTCTTGCTCATATCCCGCTCCATTGCATCGGGGCTATGGTACTGTTTCCGCTCGCTTGGGGCATACCAATACGAACCAGAATATGTCTGCTCAGCCCAAAGACAGCCACAACAATGGACTCACCGGGGTTATTCTCGCTGGTGGGCTTGGGCGCCGCATGGGGGGACAGGACAAGGGGCTGGTCAAACTCCGGGATCGACCGATGATCGAGCATGTCATTGCCGCCCTGCAGCCCCAGGTGGATGAACTGCTGATCAACGCAAACCGCAATCAGGACGCCTACCGCGCCTTTGGTTCTCCGGTGATTGCGGATCGCATTCCCGACTATGCCGGACCTCTCTCGGGCATGGCCACGGCGCTGGAGGCAATGACCGGGGCCTTTTTGCTCACCGCCCCCTGTGACTGCCCCTTCCCGCCGGCCGACCTGGCGCAACGTCTGATGGCAGACCTTGAGCTAAACAAGGCCGAGATTGCCGTGGCCCACGATGGAGTCCGCCTGCAACCGGTATTTGCCCTGATAAAACGCGATCTCCTCCCTAGCTTACAGACATTCCTGGCCGCTGGAGGACGACGCATTGATGAGTGGTACGCCGGGCATCGTTTTGTCACGGTGGATTTCTCTGATCAGCCGGAGGCCTTTCTGAATCTCAACCGTCTCGAGGACAAAGCTGCACTGGAGGCCCCCGCCAACGCGGCGCACTAAACCCATGACAAGTCCTGAATCCCCACTACCACTGCTTGGCTTCGCCGCCTTTAGCGGCACCGGAAAAACTACACTGCTGGTACAACTGCTCGCCCTGTTTCAGAAACAGGGGGTCCGTATCGGCGTCATCAAGCATGCCCACCATACTTTCGATATCGATCACCCGGGCAAGGATAGCTACCGGCTGCGCAAGGCGGGTGCCCAGCAAACGCTCATCGCTTCCAAAAACCGCTGGGCGCTAATCCATGAAAATAACAGGCCCGACGAGCCACAGCTTGGAGAACTGATCGCGCGGCTGAATCCGGGCACTCTGGATCTGATACTGGTGGAAGGCTTCAAGGACGAGTCCTATCCCAAGATCGAACTACATCGCCCAAGCCTGGGACAACGATTGCTGTTCCCCACGGACGACTCCATTATGGCCGTGGCAACCGACGAATCGGCTGCTATTAACACGCGCTTGCCTATCCTCGACCTTAACGATCCGCCCGCCATTGCCCAATTCATCCTCCAGCGCTTCGGCGGAGATATCCAGTTTGGAGAAAACCCATGAACGATCAGGCCGAAACCGCTTCCTGTGCCGATAACCACAATCCGGGGCTGCTTACCATGGACGATGCGCGAACGCGGATCGTTTCCAGCATCGAGCCGATTAGCGAGCAAGAAGAGGTCGGACTGTGGGGTGCGCTCGGCCGGGTACTTGCCGAGGATATCCACTCGCCCATCGATGTGCCGCCCTACACCAACTCAGCCATGGACGGTTATGCCCTTAACAGTCACGGCGTTGAACAAGGCGCAACCCTCCAGGTCATCGGTACCTCCTGGGCCGGCAAGCCCTTTGCCGGGCGCGTGGAGACAGGGGAATGCGCACGCATCATGACCGGCGGGGTCATCCCGGACGGTGCGGATGCGGTGGTCATGCAGGAAGTGGTGCAACGCGAGGCGGATACGATTTGCCTGCAACGCCCGGTACGTGCCGCGGAGAACGTTCGCCCGGCGGGAGAGGATCTGGCCGCCGGTGCCCGGGTGCTCGGCAAGGGGCAACGCATCCGGCCCGCAGACCTGGGTCTGCTCGCCTCCATTGGCGTCGCCGAAGTGACCGTCACACGACGTCCGCGGGTGACCATTTTTTGCACTGGAGATGAACTGCGAGCCGTTGGTCAGCCCCTGAAAAAGGGAGAAATCTACGACAGCAATCGCTATACCCTCTACAGCATGCTGGAGCGCCTGGGGGTGGAGATCATTGATCTCGGCGTCATTCCGGATCAACCAGCAGCACTGGAAAAGGCATTTGGTGAGGCCATGAAGGGTAGCGACGCCGTAATCACCACCGGCGGTGTTTCGGTGGGGGATGCCGATTACGTCACCGGGATGCTGGAAAAACTGGGGCAAATAGATTTCTGGAAGATCGCCATCAAACCGGGCCGCCCCCTGGCCTTTGGCCGGCTCGGAGAGGGCCGGTTCTTCGGCCTGCCCGGTAACCCGGTCTCCGTGATGGTCACCTTCTACCAGTTCGTGCAACCCGCATTACGGCGCATGATGGGAGAGACTCCGCCACCACGCATATTGCTGCAGATACCCTCCGCCACGCCTCTCAGAAAGCGCCCCGGACGCGCCGAGTTCCAGCGCGGCATACTGGAAACCGGGGAGGATGGAACACTGGTGGTGCGCAGCACCGGCCATCAGGGCTCCGGCATCCTCCGCTCCATGAGCGAGGCCAACTGCTTCATTATTCTCACTGAGGAAAGCAGTGGTGTGGAGGCTGGAGAATTAGTCAGCGTAGAGCCCTTTCAGGGGTTGGTTTAGCTCCGGATGGCGGCCACGGGCCGCCCTACACACACCAAATACCAGTCGTGGGCCTTCCAACATGCGTAGGGCGGCCCGTGGCCGCCGTCCAAGCTAGAGGATATAACCCCGCTCATCATGTAGCGCGGTATCAAGACCCTCGACCTCCTGCTCCTCACTCACCCGCAGGCCAATCAAATTATCCAGGATTTTCAGGATCCCGTAGCTGAGAATACCGGTATAAATGGCGGTGGCCACCACCCCCACGAACTGGGCCACCAGCTGGGCACCAATTCCCTCATTACCCTCACCCAGTCCCGTGCCCCCAAAGACGGTGGCGGAAAACACCCCGGTCAGCATGGCGCCGATGATGCCACCCGCCGCATGCACCCCGAAGACATCCAGCGAATCGTCATAACCAAAGGCACGCTTCATCCGTGTGGCGGTAAAAAAGCAGCCCACTCCAGAGGCAAAGCCAATCGCCAGGGCCCCCATAGGTCCTACAGAGCCACAGGCGGGGGTAATGGCCACAAGGCCGGCCACAACACCGGAGGCAATGCCAAGCACACTGGGCTTACCGTGGGATATCCACTCGCTAAACATCCAGGCCAGAGCGGCGGCACCCGTGGCAATCTGGGTAACCAGCATGGCCATACCGGCAGTACCGTCGGCAGCCAGTTCACTACCGGCATTGAAGCCGAACCAGCCCACCCACAACATGGCGGCGCCAATCACCGTCAGCGTCAGGTTATGCGGCGGCATGGCGGTGATGGGAAAGCCCTTGCGCTTGCCAAGCACTAACGCCGCCACCAGGCCCGCAACCCCGGCATTGATATGCACCACAGTGCCACCGGCAAAGTCCAGCACCCCCCAGCTTCCCAACCAGCCACCACCCCATACCCAGTGACAAACGGGCAAGTACACCAGGGTGAACCACAAGCCCATGAACCACAGCATGGCGGAAAACTTCATGCGCTCGGCGAAGGCACCGACTATCAGCGCCGGAGTAATAATCGCAAAGGTCATCTGGAAGGTAACGAACACGGTTTCAGGAATGGTGCCACTCATGGCATCCAGATCCACCCCCGCAAGAAATGCCTTCCCCAGCCCGCCTATCATGGCGTTCATGCCGCCGCCAGGCTCAAAGGCGAGGCTGTAGCCATAGGCGATCCAAAGCACCGTCATCAGTGAGCTGATGGCAAAACACTGCATCATGACTGACAACACATTCTTGCTACGCACCATGCCGGCGTAGAACAGCGCAAGACCAGGAACGGTCATGAACAACACCAGCGCAGTGGCCGTAAGCATCCACGCCGTATCTCCCGAATCAATGCCTTCGGCTGCCCGGGTAGTCAGAGGCACGGTGCCAAGAAGCAGGCCGCCAACATTAAGAATCAAAAATTTTCTGATGGAATTTCTCATTTTTTTCCTCCCTAAATCTCAGAGTGCCTCGGGGCCCGTTTCACCGGTACGGATACGAACCACGCCCTCAACGGGTGTGACAAAAATCTTTCCGTCACCGATGTTTCCGGTACGTGCCGCCTCAACGATGGCCTCGATAACCACCTCTATACGATCCTCGGGAATTGCCATCTCCATTTGCACCTTGGGTAAAAAATCCACCACATACTCCGCCCCCCGATACAATTCCGTATGCCCCTTCTGGCGGCCGAAGCCCTTGACCTCGCTCACGGTCATACCCTGAACCCCCACATCCGCCAGAGCCTCCCGCACGTCATCCACCTTGAATGGCTTGATAATGGCTGTAACCAGTTTCATCGCTTATCTCCTGACTAGTTCTACAGAACACATTGCACAAGCCATGCCATCCATAAACACCATGTTTATACAACGGCTTAGCTCTATTCACACAGATTTGAAACAGGCCGGAACGACCCGAAATGGTGCGTGAGCACGCCGCATGCCCAAAAAGAGTGCGTGTCACAAGTCAGGATAATGTTGTGGCAGGCGCTACCATGATTGCCTCACTCATCGGAGTGAGCGGTAGCGATAGGGGAAGCCTGGGCGCCGTGAATAGCTCTTGCCCTCTAACGCTTGAAACCCCAAACAAAATGGCATGTGGAGATCACTGCTGTCCCGCTAACTTTCGGTGAATTCGGCCATATGCCTTGTTAGAAAAAGCCAGACGGATGCATAGTCGCCTGGAAGACATGAAAATAAAAAAAAGCCCCGTCATTCCGGACAGCGTTTTTTGCTGAGCCGGAACCCAGGTTTTTCAACCACTTACTGGATACCGGGTCAAGCCCGGCATGACGAGTCTTAGTTAACGAGACAGCAGTGTGTGGAGATGAAGGCGTACAGGCGGTCTTTTTCCGCACGAACTACATTGTCAGGTTTCGCTCGAAATCTCGCTTTGGAGTTTCTCCAACTCATCGAGAATGCGGATGAATTTGCTGCCGAATCGGGTGACTTTATATTCAACCCGGGGTGGTACTTCATCGTAGGAGACTCGTTCCAGAATGCCAAAACTTGTGTTCCTGCGCAGGCATTCATTGAGCACCTTGGTGGTTAAGCCCTCAACACTGCGCACCATTTTTCCCGGCCGGTTGATACCATTTGCGAGAAGCTGGTACACGGTGAGCGACCACTTGCAGCCATAAATGGTTTCAACCATACGCGCGCTTCGCTCAGGCGCTGATTTTCTCGAAAATACTTTTTCCTGACTTTTCATCAACATGTACCAATAAGTACCTACTGCACCAGATTGTGCTTACTTTTCAGCAGGCTACAGAGTTTCATAAGCTCCGTCCACACCTTGATAACCACCAGCGGAGATAATCTTATGAACAACACAAACCAACCTTTAGCCTTGATAGTGGGTGGCTCCAGCGGGATGGGCCTCGCTACCGCAAAGCAGTTGCTTGCACGTGGCATTGATACCGTCCTTGTTGGCAGCACCCCTGCAAAACTGGAAAGCGCAAGGAATCAGCTTTCCGGAAAGGGACACGTTGAAACCATCCAGGCAAATCTGTCCGAGCCTGATGATGTCAAACGCGTGATCGATTTTTCCGAAGATCACAACCGTCACATCAAATATCTTGTCAATGCGGCGGGATATTTCAAACCAACCCCATTCCTTGAGCATGAGCACAAAGACTTCGACACCTACATGGACCTGAACCGCGCAGCGTTCTTCATTTCCCAGGCCGTCTCGAAAAATATGGCGGCAAATGGTGGCGGCTCTATTGTGCATATTGGCTCAATGTGGGCAAAACAGGCGATCAAGGCCACACCCTCCTCGGCTTATTCCATGGCCAAGGCCGGATTACACGCGCTCACTCAACACATGGCAATGGAATTGGCTGATGAGAATATCCGCGTTAATGCAGTTTCCCCGGCCGTTGTGAAAACCCCTATTTACGAGTCATTCATTGAACCGGAACAAATCGATGAAACGCTTGCCACATTCGATGCATTTCATCCCGTTGGACGGATTGGCACACCGGAGGATGTCGCCAATACGATTAGCTTTCTGCTCAGTGACGAATCCAGCTGGGTAACGGGCGCCATCTGGGATGTTGATGGCGGGGTAATCGCGGGTAGAAACTAGAACACCCTCCGGGTGGATGGCTGGATGCCTCCACCCGGGGGCGCTTGTGAAACATAACGTTGGAGCCAAGCCGCGCTGCCACCGGAACACCCGAGAAACACCACAGAACTTTCAAGCGTCGGCTTGGGCGATTTGTTAGATTGCAGTCTCAATTCAATCTCCAAATCATCCTAAGAAGAGCCAGAAGCTCCTCCTAAGACAGACAATCCGAACATACTCGATACTGCAACAATCAATGATACAGTTCCCTTAGCCAGATGCTTTTCACCAACTTCAGTGTATGAACCTGGCAGGAACGGTACAACAAACGGTAGCCAATTAGCCCAACGCCTTGCAGAAGGCCTCATATCCCCAAACATTTTCGAAAAATGATAGATCATCGAAATTATTGAGGCGGCCGCCATAATAAAGACAACAACATTTAGGATCGCGTAGATTTTTTCCATATTATTTTCGTCAATCTAACGTCTCGCCTCAGTCGCGCGGCGAAGACGCGTCGGTCTGGAGGAGTTTGTTAGAGGATTTCTCCTCCAAACCAAATTCTTTGAATCGATGCAGCAACCGAACCCAGAATCGCACACCGAGGACTAGCAAAATTCCAAAAAGGACTTTTAATCCTGAAGCCAGAAAATTTGCTACAGAATTTACATTAAATGTTCTTTGCCCCTCAAACTCATAAGCCCCTCCAAATGTTTGGATCAGCAGACTGATAAAACCCGGAAGCGAAACAAAGACTATTACAAGGCCCGCCGTTGATATAGCTACGGCCTGTAATTGACCTATAGAGGTGCCAGACTCTTCCCCGCCATTTTTTTCACCGACTATCCACTTCGATAAAGCTGGAGTAACCATCCAAAGCACTATTCCTACTACAAGGGGTCCAAATACTGCTGCAATAATTGCGACAATTCCAGCAGTATCAATCCCGGAACGACCATCGTTATAGAGCAATACTGTATAGATTGAAGGCAGGTACATTATCCCTCGCGCTATTACATAAATCGCAACAACTCGTACCGCTATTCTGGCTAGGATGTTTGGTTCCATTTTCTATTTCCTAAGTCCTCTAACGTTTAAATTGAGGGGCGAGCCGCTGTAAGGCGAGTCCCGAACTGAGCGCAGCGAAGGCTCAAATGCCTTGTTAGAGGTTTAATTTGCAAGATATGCAATTTGTGATGAAACATATTCAATTTTCACATACCTTGCAGATTGTAGTGATAATTCAGGAATATATACGTTAAACCCCGTGCTGTTGCCTGAAGATATTTTATTAATAGTAAACTCTTTGGATGCTTCTCCTACTGATAGAGTAAATTCTATATTTAAGTGGTCTACTGCTTGTGAATTAATTATACGGCCTGAAAATTTTACACCTGTTAAGTGTTTCTCTTGTGTGGCACCAGTAAGCATGAAGACATTGTCTATTTGTTGAGTATTAGAAACAGAGAAGTCAACTGTATGCTTAGATGTGATTACTTCTACTAGAGAATTAATGCGCTGACTTTGTTCGCTTTGGTTTACTAGAACAAATAAACCAATTAAGAGAATAAGTATGAAATTTATAACTGGCAGCTTACTACTAGATTTATTATTTTCTGCGCTATCTGTCATAGTAGTTTCTTTTAACCTCTAACGTTGTGATAACGTGCCACCATGAGTGGAGGCCCGTAGTTTGGGCCGTAGCTTATGGTGGTCACAGTTGATGACCTTGTTATGCAATTTAATGACTAACATATGCATCATTTTCAATAAAATCACAAAAGTCCTTTTTTAAATATGTTGAAGACTTTTCCATCATTTCACGAGTTACTTTGTCTGTCTTTTTGTCATCCTTAGAACGAATGGAGCGTACCAACATGGTTTTCAACATATAACCTTTTATCATCATAAAATGATTTCGCATTTCCCCCAATTCTTCAGGGTATGGGGCTTCCTTATTATTGGTGGTATTAGCATTTATAAGTTTTTGGAGCTCCGAAGCTGCTTTATTGGCGCGCTCTAAAGTAAATGCACTTTCATCCACTGGCCAATGGCCTTCACCTTGGCTTTTTACCTTTTTACAAAATTCGACTCCATGTGCAGTAATTGAAAAGAAGGAAAAAGCCAAGATTAAAATAGTTTGTTTCATATGATTCCTTTGTATGCATAACGCCCAGAGCTGCGGTGCGAAGCATCCGCCAGCCTTTGCTTGTTATGGCCATACTCCGGTAAATTTCAAACTTTCAATTTCGCTTATTGCAAAATGTTCGGTAACTTGGGCTAAATGCCCGCTCAACGATATCATCACAAATTGACCGTAAGCCGCCATGTCGGCAAAGTGCGCTGTTAGCCTAAAGAAAGATCTTGATCGTTCTTCCACGTTCACATAGAACTCAATGTTTCCCGCCGCCCAGTTACCGTTATTGGATATGGCAAACTTATAACTACCCTCCGGAAGTTCATAGACCATATAACTTCCGTTTCGTATCCCCAACGATGGTTCACCATCAATAGTGAGGGTAGGAATCGCAAGGCCCATTACAAAGCTTGACGGTCTATAGATGTAGACTTGGCCAGTACCAGGTTGGAATTCGACTAGCCCACTATAGGGAACTCCCTTAGCTCCGCCCAAACTCGTGCAAGCTGCCAAGAACAAAACACAGATCAGTAACAAACATCTAATCATTGTGGGAGCTCCGAAAGCCATAACGCCTGCATATGCGGCTTGCGTGGAGCGCAGCGGAACGCAAGTCCGAGCCGGCGCATTTTGCTGGCGACATAATGCACTTGTTATAAGGCATTTTTCCACGTCCTACCTGTTAGCTTTACGCTCACTATGCATGAAATTACACACGGTAATAAAAAAAAGAGTAATAGGAATATTAAGGTGTAAGTATGATCATTGCCAAAAGGAAAACGTACCAATAGAGAGTAAGCTATAAAGCCTAGTAGTGGTGTAACTATACCGAGAACAACTCCTTTCGATTTATAAATTAAACCTGACACAAACCCTGCTGCGATAGAACTTAAAACGTATATGTAAAAAAAGTTTCGGCACGCCCAAATTTCGTGTGCTTCGTGAACATCAATGTTGCCGCAATTTGACCAAAATACCTCTTCGGAAACGAACATCCCCAAATAGACAATAATACTTCCCGCAATAGAGCCTAATACGAATTTTTGAGTTTTACTCATGCCTTATAACGCCGCGGTAAATTGCAGCTTTGTAGTTGATTGTGTTGTGGCAGCGTAGCGACCGCCACATAAACAAGCGACGGAAAAGCTGTCAATTTGACCGCTTTGTTAACTGTGCGATGGTGGAGCTGCGGTACAAAATTAAAAACCACAAACCGTACCAAACAAAGCAAGCCAGGTAAGAATATAAAATAATATTACTTGATGGCTTGCCACCGGCCCAACCCCACGCCATTGCATTACCACTATAAAAGAACGCTAATGCCAAAGCTACAAGACCAACTTTACGAGCCCATAGCTTTAGCTTAAGCAGACCAATACCACTTACCAAAAGCGCTACCGAGATAAAAAACTCTCCCGAATACGAACCCAATTTATACGCTAACGACTGAACCTCAAACTCTTGATGGTTTGGGCCAAGATTCAGCAGGGGCCAAATAGTGCCGATAAATCCAGAAATAATTAGATAAAAGGCTGTAATTCGAAGTGCTTTAGTCATATTCATGTGTACAGTTAACGTTTGAGTTAAGCGGCTGCCTTGCCCAGAGCGAAGCGGCGGGTAAGGCAGTCCGGCCCCGCAGGGGCGAACTTCAACGACTTGTTATGCGTAACTAGATAGAGCGCCAACATAGATCTCCTCTGCAACTAGCCTGAACTACGATTTGTTTAGAGGTATTTACTTCGATGTATATAGTCGCTTTTTGCGTTGAGTTAAATGGGAATTTATAAGTTCGAGAAACATTAAATACCCAGATTACATTATTATTTTCAAGTTTTAGAATCGAATCTGGAATTGCATCTCGTAAATAGCCCACTCTCGCCAAATACGCTTGTTGTATGGGTTTGCCAGATAAGCTTTCTAAGTTTTTATTGAATTCGTCGTATGCCATACCCTTGGTAGCGCACCCAGATAAAGCAATGCAAATTACTAAGAGTATGAGGAAATTGTTACGCATCGATGCCATCTCCCGCTTGAATTGTGGGCTTTGAATGTAGAACCCTTCATTTATTCTCGCTAATTCCATTGACGCATAACGCCTTGCTCAGAGGCATTTTAAAGTGGCGCATTTTTGCGTATGCAAAATAAGCGCCGCTTTAAAATGTCCACTGGAGCTATTTGTTATGTGATGTTTATTAATTTTTCTGGCAACCATCTTGATTGATCTTCATATCCTTTAGGTAGAAGTTTTTCTCGATATTCCTTTCCTTGTAGAATTTTTTCAATTATTGGGTGCTCTGGATTATTTCTACCAAGAGTGTTTTCTCCATAAAAATAACCAAAGCCTCCTTCATGCTCTGCATTAAAACGTGAATTTATTGTTTCTATAATTTGAGCTGATTCATCAAAGAAAAAATCACCAAAATGAACATTTGTGCTCCATAGGACACCATAGCCTTTTATGTTTTTGTCAAATAGCGCCTTAACATTAGCTGTACATCTTTGGATCCAGTAAGCCCAATTAACTACTTCAATTCCTGTTTCATCTTCAACTATTTTTTTCTTTCTAAAAGGTCCATGCTTTGGAGGCCCATACCTTGAAATAGCAAAATGTGATGGACCATCAAACTCTACAAAAACAGAATGACCTTCATAGGTTATTTTAAAATCCATTTTGAATCTTTTAATTCTAATTTGTCTTTCTATATTACAGTTTGGTAAGGCCTCTTTAATAATTGAAATTAAAAGAAATTCATCTAGACTTGAGTATTCAACTGGTGGCGCATTATTTATTTCACCACCATACCAAGCTTTTTGAATTTTACGTTCATCAATTACTTCTACGCCTTCCATAACTTTAAATTTTAGAAAGCTAATATCATCATCATTAACACCTAGGAATTCTTTAATATCGCTTTTAGTGAGAAAAGAACCAATTGACATATCACTATTCTTTAAATCAAAAATTCCTTGCGGTCTTCCTAGTATTGCCATTATTTATTCTCTTGACTCACATAACAGGATTTATGTGGAAAGCTGGCTCGTGTAATGATTAATGCCGATTCGGCAATAAACGGATCAGTGAATACGCTCCGAGGGCTCATGCTTTTCTCCATAACACTAATACATTTTATTTATCAACATGTTACAACCTCACCGGCCTTCCTTTTCAGTGACCGGTATTTTGGTCTCTCCCGCATTATGTCGCCATCTTTCCACATAATCCGATTGACATAGCCAGCGCCCGCATCTACTGTATTTATAATCAGTATTCGTAAAGGACCAGGGAGGGTTCCATGAGTCACTCACCTTTTCTCAACAAAGTTCGTGAGGCAGTTCGGGTTCGCCATTATGCCCTGGCGACGGAAAAGACTTATGTGCACTGGGTGAAGCGCTTCATTTTGTTCCACGGCAAGCGCCACCCCGAACAGATGGGTGAAGCCGAGGTCAGACGCTTTCTCTCGGATCTGGCGGTTCGTCGGCGGGTTGCACCCGCCACTCAAAACCAGGCGCTGTGCGCGCTCGTCTTTCTCTACAAATCGGTGCTCGATCGACCACTTGGCGAGATGCAAGGCTTGGTCTGGGCCAAATCCCGGCAACATATTCCAGTGGTTCTGAGTACTGGGGAGGTGGCCACTATTCTTTCCCGTTTGCGAGATATGTACTGGCTCATCGCCGGCTTGCAATATGGCTCGGGGTTGCGTCTGCGTGAGAGCATTCGGCTGCGAGTCCAGGATCTCGATTTTTCGCGCCATGCGATAGTGGTTCGCCACGGCAAGGGAGGCAAAGACCGGGTGGTGACCCTGGCGGAGCAGCTTGTTGCACCACTTCAGCATCACCTCGCACGACGGCAGAATTTGTTTGACTCCGACCGCACCGCCGGATTTGATACTGTCTCGCTGCCGTGGGCTCTGGCGCGGAAATATCCGCATGCGGAAAGCGAATGGGGCTGGCAGTTCGTATTTCCCGCCTCGCGGATCGGGGCTGATCCGATTTCCGGCACCCGTCGGCGGCATCATATTCATGCTTCGGCGGTGCAAAAGGCGCTCAAGGCAGCGGTTCGCCGAGCTGGCATTCAAAAGCGCGCGACCTGCCATACGCTGAGACATTCTTTCGCGACCCATTTGCTGGAAAGCGGGGCGGATATCCGCACGGTGCAGGAGCAGTTGGGGCATGCCAGCGTGGAAACCACGCAAATTTATACCCATGTGCTCAATCGTGGCGGGCGGGCTGTGGCGAGTCCTCTGGATCGATTGGCTGGGCAGGATACCGCTAGCAAAGCAGCGGGTTTGAGGAATAGTTACTGACGCACGCGAAGGCGATTCCAGATTTCCATTCCGATCGTCGGGACCTTTCCGAGCCTTTCCCTCTCTTAGCCTCACGATCATGCTGGCGTCTCCATGACAACATTCATTCCACTTCCCGCACACTTTCGGGACAGGCTGGCTGGGCTCATCCGAAGCTTGGCAGCTATTTCCTGATGGAAAACTTAAACCCTGAAAGGCGGTGTTTCAAGGATTTTTTGTGATGGCAGCTCAATTGCTTAGCTTCTTGAGACTATCCCTCTGCCCACTGCGTAGCTTTGCAATAGCTTGGTGTCTGACATCCTTGTCGTTGTGATAAACATCGGCGGACATGGTCCGCCCTGCTTCTGATACCCGTTGCTGCGGCTGATGACGTTGCGCTGCTGCGCACCGACAGGTGTCACATGCATGTCGGTTTGTCGTTGAGCATGCCTTCAGGCTCAAACCTGGATTCAAGGCCTTTCCGGGGAAACATTGGCTTGAGGGAAAAGCTTTCCGGCGGTAGGCTCCGCCCCAGATTACTTATCGACGGGAGAGCTGGACTCATGGAATCAAAGTATTGGAAGAAGACCAAGCCGGGAATGGCCCTGATTGGGCTACTCGTCAGCTTGCTAACAGTCCCCACCCTGGCTACTGCCCAGGAGAAGACACCACCCGAGCCGAAACGCTTTGAGGACTGGATGCTGCGCTGCGAGCAGCCACCCGCTGGCGGGGCCGAACAATGCTTTGTATTTCAAAACCTGGTTATGCGAGAGGGCAAGGGGCGGGTGCTATTGTTCGCGGTGACCTATCCACCGCAGCGGGCAGAGCCGGTGGCGATACTCACCCTGCCCCTCGGAATCTCGCTGCCACCGGGGGTATCCATGCAGGTGGCTGAGGATGAGCCGCTGCGGCTGGCCATCGAGCACTGCATCCCGGCAGGCTGCCGCGTGGTGCTACCGCTGGAGAAAGGCCTGCTGGATAAACTCAAGGCGGAAGGGAAGACGCAGGTAACCTTCCACGATGCCCGCCGTCGGCCGGTCAAGCTCACGGTTTCCCTGAAGGGCTTCACCGCGGCTCTCAAGGAGCTAAAAAAACCCTGAATCAAGGTCCGGGAGGGAGTTTGAACAAGGGATGTGTGACCCGGTCACCCGCCCCTATACCCAGCCGGGCCACAGTCCCCGCCAGCACCTCCAGCACGCCTCGCACTGGCCCGGGAGACGGAATGTAGCGGGTGGAGAAAGGGGTGGCCCGGGGGTGGATGGCCAGAATCCGGCCATCGTCCGCGACAAACAACATATCAAGGGATAGCGGCGTATCCTTCATCCACATGCTGACCGGCCGCGACGGATTCAGATAGAACAACATCCCCTGGTCAGGAAGCAGGTTTTGCCGGCCCATGAGGCCCTGCATCTGTTGCCGTGGCGTACGTGCCACCTCAACACTAAAGCGATGCCGGGCACCATCTTGTCCCTCAATCAGTAACAACTCCCCGGCATGGAGTGCCTGGGAGCCCATTAGCAGGCTGATTAGGGCAAGCCACGCCAGTGGAACCGGGTGGCGCTGAAGCCTGTCCCGAAAAAAACCGCCCAGCCAGCGCTCAGGAAGTCCGCGCGTCCAGCTGTGGGACATCGGCCATTCCTTCCTCGATGCGCTCTACCCGGGTGGTGAGCTTGCAGGTCAGCTCGTAGGGGATGGTCTGCGCAGCGCGGGCCACCACCTCTACCGGCAACTCTGACCCCCAAAGTAACACCGGATCGCCTACCCGGGCCCCCGGCTGGGTACGCAGGTCCACACTGATCATGTCCATGGAAACCCGCCCGATTAAAGGCACTTTCACACCATTTACCAATACCGGCGTCCCTGAAGCTGCGTGGCGCGGATAACCATCACCATATCCCACCGCGGCCACACCCACGGGCATGTCTTCGGGACAAATCCAGCGGCCACCATAGCCAACGGCATCACCTCTGGAAAACTGATTAACCGCTATCAGGCGGGTACTGAGCGTCATCACCGGACGCAAACCATGGTCGCTGCCCACCGCGTCGGAAAAGGGTGAAATACCGTAGAGCATGATGCCCGGGCGCAACCAGTCTGCATGAGTGTGTTCCCACGCCAGTATGCCGGCAGAGTTGGCAATACTGAGCTCTCCCGGATGTTGCCGCGAAATGGCCCGAAAACATTCGAGCTGCTTCGCCGTCTGAGGATTCTCCGGCTCGTCCGCGCTGGCAAGGTGAGTCATCAGGCGCACTGGCGTAGTAACGGCCGCACAGCCCGAAAGACGGGCCATGATCTCGCCGTAGGCCGCGGGAGGAAAGCCCAGCCGGTGCATGCCGGTATCGATCTTCAACCAAACCGGAATTTCCTCACCAGCGGGCGAGCACTCCAGCATGTCCAGCTGGGAGGGATGATGGAGTACGCTTTCAAACCGGTGTTCGCGCACCAGCGCAAGCTCCTCAGGGGAGGAAAACCCCTCCAGCACCACGATGCGCTGATGGATTCCGCCATCGCGCAGGGCCATCGCCTCGGCCACCCGGGCTACGCCAAAGGCATCGACCCCGGCCAAAGCTTGCGCGACCCGTAAAGCACCGTGACCGTAACCATCTGCCTTGACCACCGCCATAACCCGCGATGCTGGCGCCAACTCGCGAATCCGTTGCAGGTTGTGACCAAGGGCAGCGAGATCAATAACGGCACGTGTGCGGCTGAACGCATCATCGCAGCGCCATGGGCGCTCTATGCTCACGCCTCGAAGCCGCCGGGATAATTTGCCGGACTAAAATTCTCAAAGCGGGTAAATTTGCCCAGGAAAGTCAGCTCTACCTTGCCAATGGGGCCGTTTCGCTGCTTGCCGATAATGATTTCGGCCATGCCCTTGTGCGGGCTGTCCTCGTCGTAGACCTCGTCACGGTAGATAAAGAGGATCAGATCCGCATCCTGCTCGATGGCTCCAGATTCGCGAAGATCCGACATCACCGGGCGTTTGTTGGGACGGTTCTCCAGACTACGATTGAGCTGAGAGAGGGCCACGATGGGCACATTGAGCTCTTTGGCGAGCGCTTTCAGGGAGCGGGATATCTCGGAGATCTCTGTGGCCCGGTTTTCCTTGCTGCCCGGCACCTGCATGAGCTGCATATAGTCCACCACGACAATCCCGAGCTGGTGCTCACGCTTCAGACGGCGGCAACGGGCACGGAGCTCCGTAGGGGTCAGCGCCGGCGTGTCGTCAATATATATATTGGCCACATCGAGCATACTCACCGCAGAGGTAAGGCGTGGCCAGTCGTCATCGTGCAGCTTGCCGGTACGTACCGAGTGGGCATCGATCCGCCCGAGGGAAGAAACCATACGCATGACCAGCTGCGGCGCCGACATTTCCATGCTGAACACCGCTGCCGCACGCTGCTCGCCGATGGCGGCATGCTCGATAAGGTTCATTGCGAAGGCAGTCTTGCCCATGGAGGGCCGACCCGCCACGATGATCAGATCCGAGGGCTGCAGCCCCGAAGTCTTGCCATCGAGATCCGTGAAACCGGTACTGACTCCGGTAATCGCACTGTCCTGATGATAGAGCTCATCGATGCGGTCCATCACCGCCGGCAGGATGTCCTTCATGGCCGTGAAGCCCTGGCCCTGACGCCCGCCCTTCTCTGCCAGCCGGAAAACCAGCTGTTCGGCGTGATCGAGTAATTCGGCGGCATCCCGACCTTCGGGATTGAAGGCATTGGCGGAGATCTCTCCCCCCGCATGAATCAATCCGCGCAGCACCGCACGTTCACGCACGATATTGGCGTAGGCGAGAATATTGGAAGCACTGGGCGTGTTGCGTGCCAGTTCACCCAGATAAACCAGGCCACCCGCCTCTTCCAGGCGCTCATTGCCCTCAAGCCATTCGCTTACAGTAACAACATCAAAGGGGGTGTTTTTTTCTGACAGCGCGCGGACGGCGCCAAAGATGACCTTATGGTCGTGGCGGTAAAAATCTTCCTCGGTAACCCGATCCGCCACCCGGTCCCAACCGCTATTGTCCAGCAGCAACCCGCCGATCACCGACTGCTCCGCCTCAATAGAGTGAGGCGGAATCTTTAGCGCGGAGGTCTCGCGGTCGTTTGCAGCGGTGAATTGCATAAGCCTGAGTCACCCACCAGAAGATTGAAACCGCACCCCGCAAAGTCCACGGTGGTGCAGGAGGAGGATCCTACACCAGCGGGGGTACTGCAAATAAGTTGCTACTCGGCAACAACCTCAAGATCGATAGTGGCTTCCACACCAACCTGCAAGTGGATCACCACCTGATACTCACCAAGCTCGCGAATAGGCCCCGTGGGCATCCGCACTTCCTGTTTGCTCAGTTCTGCCCCGGCCGCGGTGATTGCCTCGGCGATATCCTGCGGGCCGACCGATCCAAACAGCTTGCCTTGCTCACCGGCAATGCGTGCAAGCTGTAACGGCGGCAATGCATTAATGGCATCGAGACGAGTCTGGGATACCGCCAATTCACCGGCACGCTGCTTTTCAAGTTCCGCACGGCGCGCCTCGAAATCGGCCAGATTTTTTGGAGTCGCCAGCACGGCCTTGGCCTTGGGCAATAAAAAGTTACGCGCGTATCCCGCCTTAACCTTGACCTTTGCGCCCAGTTCTCCGAGCTTCTCTACCCCATCCAGCAATATCACTTCCATCACGTCACCTTTGTCATCTTGTTGCCACTAACCCGCCGCGGGCAGGAACCATCTAGGACTCTCGCTTCCGCAGCTTGAGCCAGGTCTCTGAAAATCCAGCCAAAGCCAGCATCAGCATCACCTGGGGGAATACCGAAATCACCACATAAAAACAGAAGATCCAGGCCCTGGAAATATTCCGCTTGTCCGCCAGCCAGTGTGCCAGCGCGAGACCCTGGAGCATGTAAATCACAACCGCTGACCATAACACGTCGGTCGCCAGCGCACGAACCTCAGCCAGCGGTACAAACGCCGCCAGGCTTATCCCCGTCACCGCATAAGCTATCCGCGGCCCAAGGCTCAATTCCCGGAATTCACGCGCGAAGCCGCCGGGATTATCCAACAACGAGTGCCACCAACGCGCCAGATAGACGCTCAGCACCATACTCAACAACAGTGTCGCCACCACCAGCCCGGTCATCAACGGCGCAATGGTCGCGACGAAGTGGGCGACACTTTCCGCCTGAGCCGCATCCAGCTTTAAGTGACCTTCGGTAATAGCGCTATGGAGCACGCTGTTTAACACCGCGCTCCACCACTCCGTGGGTACGCCCACCAGCAGATGCACGATGGAAATGGCCACAACCGCAAACACGAAGGCTATGCCCAGCATCAAGCCCTGATCCGCGACCCGCCGCAACGAGGCCGCAAGCAGACACACCGGAACCCAGGTAAGAACCGCAAAGGTCAGCACCGGCAGCGCATTGCCGAGCAGCAGCAGTGAAAACACCCCCGCCAGAGCCATGGAGCCGGCAATGACTACCGCGCCCTGACGCAGACCAACCCGCAGGCTGACCAGTCCTACCACCGCGCCGCTGACATAAATCAGCACCGGCAACATCAGGGACAGGATCGCGAAAACGGTGGTTACCGTGATCGCCTGCAACGGTCCCTTGTTTATATATCCGAGAAGTGCGCGCATGGCCTAGCCCGCATCCCCGCTTTCAACAGCGGACGGATCCGCCACAATCTCTAATGGGCGTCGCTATAAGGCAGCAGCGCCAGGAAACGGGCCCGCTTGATAGCAGTGGCCAACTGACGCTGATAGCGTGCCTTGGTGCCCGTGATCCGGCTGGGAACAATCTTGCCGGTCTCAGTAACATAAGCCTTCAGAGTGGCGAGATCCTTGTAATCGATCTCCTTAACGCCCTCTACCGTGAATCTGCAATACCGCCGACGACGAAAAAACCGTGCCATGACTAACCCCTATACGCTAAATATTTTTCAGAAAGAATCCGGATAACTCCGACCTGGAACAAAAAGTTCAGGCCTCGGTTGCCGGCTCGGCCTCTACTTCCGGCTTTTCGGCCTCAGAAGTTTCCGCCTCTTCGCTGCTATCGGCACTGTCATCCTTCACCGGTTCCGTTCGGGCGGGTTCCGGTCGGGCGGGTTCCGGTCGGGCGGGCCGACGATCACCGCGTGAGTCTTCCTGGCTCTTTGCCAGCATAGAGGATTCGGTAACGGCTTCGTCACGGGCGATAATGAGGTTGCGGATAACCGCGTCATTGAAACGGAAGGCACTGCCCAGCTCGTCGAGCACTTCCTGACCACATTCCACATTCATCAGAACGTAGTGGGCCTTGTGCACCTTGTTGATGGGATAGGCCAACTGACGCCGGCCCCAGTCCTCAAAGCGATGGATAGCACCACCACTTTCTTCAATCATGCTGCGGTAGCGATCCACCATCCCCGATACCTGTTCACTCTGATCGGGGTGGACCAGAAATACGATTTCGTAATGTCTCATTAGAGAGCTCCTTACGGGTTATGCCCCGGAGGGCGGTCGGCCACGCATCTATATGCTGTGGCAAGGAGTAAATTGGTCTTGGAAGTCCTAAGAAATTGTTTCTACGAGACTTTCGAAGAGCGGCGGATTGTACGCCATCACCCGGGGGGGCGCAACGCAAGCGCCAGACGCTGCCGCTGCGATTCGAACAGGCAGATTCCGGTGGCCACTGACACATTCAGGCTCTCCACCGCGCCACCCATAGGTATGGATACGAGCTGATCGCATTGCTCCCGGGTCAGGCGGCGCAAACCATGTTGTTCAGCACCCAGCACCCATGCCAGCGGCCCGGTTAATTCAGCCTCATACAGGCTCTCTGTTGCCTCGCCGGCCGCACCCACCACCTGAATAAAACGTTCCTTGAGGGCTCGGAGCGTACGGGCCAGATTACTGACCTGCACGACCGCCACCGACTCCGCAGCACCACAGGCCACCCGGCGTACCACTGGCGAGAGCGGTGCACTGCGTGCCTTTGGAATAATCACCGCATGCACCCCAACGGCTCCGGCGCTGCGCAGACAGGCGCCAAAATTATGCGGGTCCTGAACCCCGTCCAACACCAATAGAAAGGGGGGTTCCTCCAGCGCATCCAATCGCGCCTCCAGTTCATGCCAATCAATGGCGGTCGCCTCACGACAGCGGATCACGATGCCCTGATGATTGGCACCCGCCACCATACGATCGAGATCCTTGCGACTACGCTGATGAACAGCGATCCCCGCAGCGGCTATCGGGCCAATGATTTCCTGGCTACGCGCATCATTTTCCCGTCTGCAGGTCCACACCCCGCTGATTCCTCGCGGCCGGTTTCCCCATACCGCGGCTACCGCATGCCAACCGTAGACCAGGGTTTCCTGCTCACCCTTTTGTTGTTTTGGCTCCCTCGCCATCAACGCCGACGCCTGCGTCGACTACGACCCTTGGACTTCGATTTCGATTTTGCCTTGGGTTTGTCCTCCACCAGCTCAAAATCAATCTTGCGATCATCCAGGCTGACCCGGATCACTCGCACCTTGAGGCGATCCGCCAGCCGATAGGTGCGCCCGGTACGCTCACCACTGAGACGATGGTGAGGGGCATCGAAATGGAAATAATCGCTACCCAGTGAGCTGACGTGCACCAGGCCCTCCACATAAATATCGTCCAGCTCGATAAACAGTCCGAAGGAGGTCACCCCACCCACGGTGCCGGTGTATTCCTCACCTACCTTGTCGCTCATGTACTCACATTTAAGCCAGGAGGTCGCCTCACGAGTGGCCTCATCGGCACGCCGCTCGGTGCTGGAGCAATGCTCACCCATCGCCACCATATCCGGGGCCTTGGCACGAAATTCCGCCACCTTGCCACCAGACACCGCATGACGGATGGCGCGATGCACCAGCAGGTCGGGATAGCGTCGAATGGGTGAGGTGAAATGGGCATAGCATTCCAGCCCCAGGCCGAAATGGCCGGAATTCTCGGGGGTGTAGACCGCCTGAGAAAGTGAACGTAGCAACACGGTCTGGATCAGGTGGGCGTCATCACGGCCCGTTACCTGTTGTAACAGCGCGGCATAGTGATGACCTTCGGGGCTCTCGCCACCACCCAGCCCCAGGCCAAGCTCACCCAGAAATTCTCTCAAGGCAGTGAGTTTCTCCAGGCTTGGCCCTTCATGCACCCGGTACAGGGCGGGCAATCGCCGGCGCTGTAAAAACTCGGCAGCCGCTACGTTTGCCGCCACCATGCACTCCTCGATCATGCGATGGGCATCATTACGCTCGGTAGGTTCTATACGATCAATCTTGCCCGCATCATCGAAAACGATACGGGTCTCGGTGGTCTCAAAATCGATGGCACCGCGTTGCTGGCGCGCACCATGCAGCGCTGTATACAGGCGATGAAGTTCCTCCAGGTGCGGCACGAGGGCAGCATAATGTTTACGGGGCCCGGCCTTTTTCGCCACCACCATAGCCGCCACCTCGGTATAGGTGAGGCGTGCGTGGGAGCGCATCAGGCCCTCGAAGAAACGACTGCGTGTGACCTTGCCCCCGGCACTGACCGTCATTTCACAAACCATGCACAGGCGATCGACCTTGGGGTTCAGGGAGCACAGCCCATTGGAAAGGACCTCTGGCAACATGGGAATCACCCGGCCCGGAAAATATACCGAGGTACCCCGCTCCACCGCCGAGGCATCCAGAAATCCCCTTTCCTGTACGTAGGCGGAGACATCGGCAATGGCCACCAGCAAACGCCAGCCGCGACCCTTCTTTTCGCAATAAACGGCGTCATCGAAATCCCGCGCATCCTCGCCATCGATGGTGACCAGCGGCACATCCCGAAGATCCACGCGGCCCTGTTTGGATGCCTCCGGCACCTCCAGCGAGAACTCTGCGGCCTCTTCCAGGGCCGCCTGCGGCCATTCCCACGGCAGATCATGGGTGCGTACCGCGAGTTCCACCTCCATGCCAGGCGCCATGCGATCCCCCAACACCTCGGTCACCCGGGCGATGGCCTGGGAGTGTTTGCTTGGCGGTTCAAGTATCCGTGCGGCGACGATCTGGCCATTTTCCGCCCCGCCGAACTCCTCCGGTGGCACCAGCACATTGCGTGGCAGGTGACGGCTATCGGGGGTGATAAAAGCTACGCCACGTTCGATAAAGAAGCGCCCGACCAACTGCTGGGTACCGCGCTCCAGCACCTCTACCAGGGCGGCCTCCTTGCGCCCGCGCATGCCGATTCCGGTTATACGAACCAGGGCTCGGTCACCGTGCATCAGGCCACGCATCTGGCGCGAGGGTAAATACAAATCCTCACCACCGCCCTCGGGGCGCAAAAAGCCGAAACCATCCTTGTGGGCCAGCACCTGGCCACGGACCAAATCCATTTTTTCCGGCAGCCCGTAACCGGCGCTCCGATTACAAAACACTTGCCCCTCACGCTCCATCGCCCGTAGCCGGCGCCGCAACCCTTCGCGTGCATCCGCATCCTCGACGCCTAATTCGGAGACGATCTGCTTATAGCTAAGGGGAACGCCACTCTTGGCGAGAAACTCTAGGAGATATTTTCGACTTGCGACGGGGCGCTCATATTTCTTCGCCTCCTGCGCAGACCAGGGATCCTGGCCGGAACGCCATTTCTTTTTCGACATGCAGACTCGTTGACAATAAAACAGGTGGTGGGTAGAGTGCGCGGCTTCCCGTTCAGGTTAGCACTTCTTCAAGTGGCAACCAGTCCTCAATGCCGAGGTGGCGGAATTGGTAGACGCGCTAGCTTCAGGTGCTAGT
>JAJFJV010000018.1 GCA_021773635.1 Gammaproteobacteria bacterium
AATCAAGGCAAAATTATGATTTATTATTTGGGCCTAAGGTCCTCAATGAATTGGGCATCGACCCAGAATAAATCTGAATGAGGGGCGCCATCGCCGGTAGCTGGTGTCACCACTCTATTGAAGAAAAGGAATTTCCCGTCAGGCGTGACTTGTGGGCCCCCTTCTTCAACTTCCGTGTTTACCGTGTCGCCCATATTGATCGCTTCACCCCACGAACCGTCTGGTTGCCTGAAACTGACGTAAAGGTCATTGTCACCAAATCCGCTCTCTCTTTCGCCGTCCCACATAATGTAGCTCTCATCTGGTGCGATGAACGGATGGGCATTCCACATGCCGGTATTGATTTCTTTGGGAAGTGGCTTCGGTTCCTCGCGTATGCCGTCCACCAGCCGTGAATAACGAAGAACGCCAGCCCCCCCAGCCGTCGCCTCGTCAAGAACCAAAGTGCCTTTACGGGAAGCTGTCAGGCCCATAATGCGTATTTCTTCAAAGGCAGGCCCCAAGCTTTTCATTTCTGACCAACCGTTCGCCACACGCTCCTTATATTTGGCGCCGTAATGCAGAGTTCTGCCGTCTGGTGAGTGGAATGGTTTGCGCGTTCCTGCCGGGACAACTGTTTTATGCCATCTATTATTCACTTTCTGATAAATGACGGATTCCGGCTCTCTTGCGTCCCTGGTGTGTCGCCATCTGATGACAAAAAATTCATTCATATCCAGGGAAAAACCACCGGCGTCCCCCCACTCTTCAGTATTAACAATACCGGGTGCAAAGGGTTCAGGGGTTAGGCCCGGTGGTGTTTGCCCCAGATAAGGGCCTTCGAGCAGTGGAAATTCATCTTGGCCGTGGCTGCCGCCACTCATCACCGATGCGGAGAGGATTAAACCCGTTAAAGTGAGAATAGATTTCATGATTTTATCCTTATTTAGCAATACGCAGATAGGATGGTTTCTGAAACAAGCACTTCGTTGGCCTGCAAGAGATTAGCAAACGAAAAATCAGTTCAAATATAAAAAATGCAAAGCAATTTTGAAAAAGGTCAATTATATCAATGCGCTAGTCACCTTCTAAAGCAAGACTACGAAACTGACTAGCCGTTTGGCCAACCTCGTTTTTAAAAGCGCGATTGAAGGTGGAAATCGAGGAGAATCCATTGTTCAGCGCAATCGTGAGAATCGGCGCGCCAGCATTTTGTATATCAGAAAGAAGAAGCTTGATGTCGGCAATGCGGTAGCGTGCAAGAAACGCTGAAAAGTTTCGAAACCCCAAGCCTTGGTTGATAATGGTTCTTAGTTGATGAGTTGGCACGCCAACACGCGCGGCGAGGCGACCAATTGAAAGATCTGGGTCCAGGTAAGGCCTATCTTCTGTCATTATCTTTATCAACCGCTGATAAGCGACCTGATTTTTCGCCGGAATGCTCAAATTTTCAGAGCTTGCTTTTGGAGCGGCTGCAAAATCCAGAATAGACGATTGAAAGCGTGTCAGCCAAAATAGAAACAGGATAGAGACCGGGAATATAAGACCCGCCCGTAGAAGCCTGGTAACATCGCGATTGGTCGTCAATTGTGCGATTAGCACCACACCCAAAGCGACAACAGCCAACACAACAATCCATACTCGCACTCGTCTGCGGGGCTGGATGAGGTCATCGCGGTACGAGGCAATTCCTACCCAAATGGCATGGCATACAAGCATTAAAGCTATAGCTATTGTTACATATCCAGTCGCTGCCGGGACGAGCCCTATTGCCCCGATATAAGAGAGCCAAAATAGTATAGGACCTGATGTCTCTGCGATCATGCCCGCCCAAGCGAGCCTCTTGATTTGAAAATTGTCGTCAAAGACTGAAAGTGCAAACCACCAAATCAACCCTACATTGGGAATAGAAATAAGCTTCGCTACCGCTTCTACTGATTTCGAAGTGACCAGTTCATTTGGCAAGGAATCTACCATCAGCCCAGACACGCTAATAACCAACAAAATCAATATCGTTTTTGACTGACTTGGCCTCCGGTCCATCAAAGCCAGACCTGCTACCAACAGCATAGTAACGATGCTACCAGTTGTGAGAATCAGATTGAGATTGAGCACTGGTAAAATCTATTTGTGAACAATTGAGGTGCCTCGTCGCTATTTTGGCGATCTGAAGAACATCCAATACTACTATGGAACCGATAGCAAATGTTAACTGAACGGCTTAATATCGCCTCATCTAAACCTCTCATCGACCCAACACCAATGACAGAAATTGGCGAGAAGCCGTAAAACTGATCGACGCTGAAGAAGGCCTGCTGTAACAGGAGCTCTAATTCTGTGTTCACCCGCAAACATCTCTGTTTTTTGTCATTGCCAGCACACCCATTTATTTTTCAGGTAACTTTATACTGTTTCCCTACCAATTAACGTCACTATTCCAAGCGATCATTCTCCAGCTGCTCTCTAATAAACCGAGTGAACATGTCGCCGAATTCTTCCAGTTTACTGGTGCCGACCAATTTCCAGTTTCGGCTGGCCACGGCAATGATATGATCACAGATTTTGACATCGCGGAAGACAGTCTCACGCTGGTCAACACCACAACAGACTTTACCTCACTGGCCGACGTTCCGGCGGCGGCGAAACAG
>JAJFJV010000019.1 GCA_021773635.1 Gammaproteobacteria bacterium
TAGCTATACGGTAGCGCCGTATCTGGGCTATTTGTTCACGGATAATCTGAGCGCAGATCTGGTGGTGGGTCATACCCGCATCGATATCGATCAGACCCGCTTGCAACTGGGGACTCCGGTCTCCGGTTCACAAGATGCCAAACGCTGGTTCCTTGCTAGCAACCTGAATCATTTTCAGACCATAGGAAACTGGTCGGTGGATACGTCAGTAGGCCTTCTCTATGCCCGTGACAAGCTGGATTCATTTACCGAAAGCAACGGCCTGGTCAATTCATCGCAAATCATTCGCCTCGGGCAAGCGCGTATCGGTGGCAATATTTCGTATCCCCTGGAGAATTTTGAGCCTTTTGCCAATGCCTACTATGTCTACGATCTGAAAACGACAAAGGTGCAGGTTGCTGCCTCCCAGGCCCAGCCTTCCAACGACCGTACGGAACTGCAACTGGGCGCCGGGATTCGCTACGTGGGCAAGCCTGGAGTCACCGGAACGCTCGAGTATCACACCGTCAAGACACGTAACAATCTGTCCAGTAATACCTTCAGCCTGAGTGTTTCGATGGAATTCTGAAAAGGGATTGGAACACTCCAGGCTCTACCGCTAACCGGCAAAAAAACCAACAGTTCCCACAAGTTATTTTCTCGTTACTCCCACTCAATGGTCGCCGGTGGTTTGCCGGAGATGTCATAGGTAACGCGGGAAACGCCGGGCACTTCGTTGATGATGCGATTGGAGACCTTCCCCAGCAATTCGTAGGGCAGATGCGCCCAGTGCGCGGTCATGAAGTCGAGGGTTTCAACGGCACGCAAGGCGATGACGTGTTCGTAATGGCGCTGGTCCCCCATGACCCCCACGGAACGCACCGGCAGGAATACTGCAAAGGCCTGGCTGGTTTTCTGATACCAGTCGTGGGCATGGAGTTCTTCGAGAAAAATGGCATCCGCCAGGCGCAGGGTGTCGGCATATTCCTTGCGTACTTCTCCCAGTATCCGCACCCCAAGGCCGGGCCCCGGAAAGGGATGGCGGTAGACCATGTCGTAGGGCAGGCCCAGTTCCAGACCCAGGGTGCGCACCTCATCCTTGAACAACTCGCGTAGCGGCTCCACCAGCTTGAGCTTCATGCGCTCGGGCAGACCGCCGACATTGTGATGAGATTTGATGACGTGGGCCTTGCCGGTGCCGGCTCCCGCGGATTCAATCACGTCGGGGTAGATGGTGCCCTGGGCCAGATAGCGGGCGCCATCAAGTTTGTTGGCCTCTTCCTCAAAGATCTCGATGAACAAGCGACCGATGTGCTTGCGTTTTTCCTCCGGGTCACTCACGCCGGCAAGGGCATCGAGAAAGCGCTGTTCCGCATCCACCCGCAGCACCTTGATACCCATGTGCTCGCCAAAGGTGGCCATCACCTGATCGCCCTCATGCAGGCGTAGCAAGCCGTTGTCTACAAAAATACATTGCAGTTGATCGCCGATGGCCTGATGCAACAAGGCCGCCACCACTGAGGAGTCCACTCCACCGGAAAGCCCCAGCAATACCGGTGCATCACCTACCTCCTGGCGTACCCGCTCGATGTTATCGCGAATGATATTGGCCGGGTTCCAGAGATTTCCGCAACCACAGATCTCGTGCACGAAGCGCTCGATGATGCGCTGCCCCTGGCGGGTATGGGTCACTTCCGGATGGAACTGAAGGCCGTAAAACGCGCGCTCCTCGTCGGCCATACCGGCAATGGGTGCCCCGGAGGTCTCGGCAATGCAGCTGAACCCAGGGGGCAAACCCGCCACCCGGTCACCATGACTCATCCACACGTCGAGCAGACCATAACCCTCGTCCGAGGCATGGTCTTCGATATCGCGCAGCAGGCGTGAATGGGAACGGGCACGCACCTGGGCAAAACCAAACTCGCCGCCGGTACCAGCCTCCACCGTCCCGCCCAGCTCGGTAGTCATGATCTGCATGCCGTAGCAAATACCGAGTACCGGCACCCCCAGCTCGAACAGACCAGCCGGCGGTACATAGCCCACATCTTCCGTGACCGACTCGGGTCCACCGGAAAGAATGATGCCGCGGGGCCGAAATTCACGCACCGCCTCGATGGCCATGTCGTAGGCACGGATTTCGGAATACACTCCGGCCTCGCGTATCCGCCGGGCGATCAATTGAGTGTATTGGGAACCGAAGTCCAGAATCAGGATTCGATCGGCATGGATATCCAGGTCAGAATGACTCAAAGCGTAGGTTCCGGCTCCCGGGTAGCAATCCGAACGGGCTAGCCCACCCGATAATTAGGGGCTTCCTTGGTGATGTGTACGTCGTGGGCGTGGCTCTCACGAATCCCCGCATGGGAGATGCGATAAAAGCGCGTCTGGCTGCGTGTTTCCTCAAGATTTTGGCAACCGGTATAACCCATGCTGGCACGCAGCCCACCCACAAGCTGACCGATTACCGCTGCGAGGCTACCCTTATAAGGCACCCGGCCCTCAATGCCCTCGGGCACCAGTTTTTCGATCTCGGTGGCCTCATCCTGGAAGTAACGATCCCGTGAGCCCTGATTGTGGGCCATGGCCCCCAGCGAACCCATACCGCGATAGGATTTATAGGAGCGCCCCTGATAAAGCTCAACCTCCCCCGGCGACTCCTCGGTACCGGCAAACAGGCTACCCACCATCACCGTCCACGCCCCGGCGGCCAGCGCCTTGGCGAAGTCACCGGAGTAGCGGATACCACCATCGGCTATCACCGGCACACCGGTTTTTTTTAGCGCCAGGGCAACATCCTGGATCGCGGTAAGCTGTGGTACCCCGACGCCGGCGACTATGCGGGTAGTACAGATGGAACCGGGACCAATACCCACCTTCACCCCATCGGCTCCGGCCTCCACCAGGGCCAGGGCGGCGTCACCGGTGGCAATATTACCCGCCACCACCTGGATCTCCGGATACTGGCGTTTGACCCAGCGCAGACGTTCTATCACGCCACGGGAATGGCCATGGGCGGTATCCAGCACCAGCAAGTCGGCTCCCGCCGCAACCAGGGCCTCTGCCCGTTCTTCTGCATCACCGCCGGTACCGATGGCCGCCCCGACACGCAGGCGCTCACGATCGTCTTTACAGGCATTCGGAAACTCGGAGGATTTCTGGATGTCCTTAACGGTAATCAGGCCGCGCAGCTTGTTGTCACCATTGACCACCAGCACCTTCTCAATGCGATGCTCGTGCAGCAAACCAACTACCTCTTCCTGCTCCGCATCCTCACCCACGGTCACCAGGCGCTCACGCGGCGTCATCACACTACTGACCGGCTTGTGGTAACCGGTCTCAAAACGCAGGTCGCGGCTGGTAACAATTCCTACGAGGGCATCCCCATCCACCACTGGCACCCCCGAGATATGCTCGGCGCGGGTCAATTCCATCACTTCGCGAATAGTGGTATTGGGTGAAACAGTGATTGGGTCTTTGATGACCCCGCTTTCAAATTTCTTGACCTCTCGTACCTGACGGGCCTGGGCAGCCACATCCATATTCTTGTGGATGATCCCCATGCCACCCTCCTGGGCCATGGTGATGGCCAGCCGAGCTTCGGTCACGGTATCCATGGCGGCAGAGAGTACGGGAATATTGAGGGTGATTTCGCGGGTAACCCGGGTATGCAGCTCCACATCACGAGGCAGCACCTCGGAATAGGCAGGCACAAGGAGTACGTCGTCGAAGGTAAGAGCTTCTTCTACTGGCGGCATAACGGGTTCACCGGGAGACAGAAAAGCGGTTAATTATAGGCTTTGGGGAAGTTTCGGTAAATGTTCTCGCCGGTGCGGCGTGGGCAGGAGCAGCCTGAATTCCCGGGGCAATTCCAAAGGCGCCTATTTGGGGTGCTGTGGGACCCCTGCATCCAGCACTTCCCGCACCACTGCGGTGGCATAACTCCCCGCGGGCAGGCTAAAGCCCAGTTTCAGCACATCATCATCGGGAAAACTCCACTCCAGATCCCGCAGCGAAACCCGTAACGGGCGTCTTGCCTGCTTCAGGCCCGCCATCTCCAGTCCCTCACGAAATTCGCTGAAGGGTTCCAGAGTTTCGCTTTCCATGGCGAGTGCCGCCGCACTCACCGGTGGCCGGCCCCGACCCCACAGCGGGCCAGTGGGATGTATGTCCTGAGCCATCAGACGGGCGGATATTTCCGCGTCGGGAGTCTCCACCGCAAAGATGCTCTGACTACCCTCCAAGCCGAGCATGTCCCCTCCGATAGCCTGATCCCAGCTACCGTCCTGAAGCCGGCGCGAGAGGACCGCATTAAATAGCAGGGAGCGCGCAGCGGAAAGGTAGAGACCGCGTTTTAGGCGATCACGCTCCCGGCGACCCCGAAACAGGGCCTGGGCAGCGGCGAGATTGCCGTAATTATGGCCAAAGCGCTGGGGACCAAACCAGTTGGGAGCACCCGTTTCCCGCAAACGATTCAGGCGCTGTTCCAGCACCTCCCGATCGCCCCTGAGTTCCCGCAGCGTCAGCTTGAAATGATTACCGGCAAGCCCTCCCCGACGTAGTTTTTTCTGGTGTCGGGTCGCCGATAGCACGGTAAGTTCAGCGCCATCCAGTTGCTGCCAGTCCGGCTCCGCCCGACCTGCCAGGCCGACACTGAACCACTGACTGGTGACTGCATTGCGGTCCTTAAGCCCGGCATAGCCCACGTCACGCCGCGCGACCCCGGCCAGATCGGCAATCAAACCCGCCACCCAGGCGGTGTTGGTGTTGCGCTTTCGAATATGCAGCCAGGCGTGTTCGCCCTCGCCACCCAAAGGGTATCCCAAGTGTTCCTCCACCTGGAAATCCTCGGGGACGGTACGCAGGCAAGCGCAGGCTACCGGCTTTCCCAGAACATGGGGCAGGGATTCAAATTTTAATGCGGAGGGGAAAATATCGGTCATAACTGAAAAGTCCGGGGCGAGCCCCCCCCGAAAACCGCTTCACTCTTTGAGCAGAACCACAGCATGGACCGCGATACCCTCACCGCGGCCAGTAAAACCCATGCCTTCCGTGGTGGTCGCCTTCACGTTGAGGCGATCACGGGCAAGATTCAGGTCGCTGCTGAGTGCCTCAACCATGGCCGCAATATGGGGTGCCAGCCGGGGTCGTTGGGCGACGATGCTGATATCCACCGAAGAAACACTTAAATCTCCCGCTGACAGGCGCTTGCTCACTTCACGTAGCAGGATACGGCTATCGATGTCGCGAAATTCCTCACTGGAGTCCGGAAACAGCTTGCCTATATCGCCCAGCGCTGCGGCACCGAGCAGCGCATCGCACAGGGCATGAATCACCACATCGCCATCGGAATGTGCCGCCAGACCATCACTGTCGGGAATCGTCACCCCACCCAGCACCAGCTGGCGTTCGCTGGCAAAGCGATGGGCATCGTATCCGTGGCCTATGCGCATCCGTTCCTCCGCAGGTAGTGTTCCGCCAGCGCGAGATCTTCCTGGCGGGTGATCTTGATGTTATCGGCATGGCCTTCCACCATGTGCGGGCGCGTGCCGGCAAGTTCCATGGCCTGGGCGTCGTCCGTCACGGTAATGCCCTGCTCCCGCGCCCGATCAAGCGCATGCTGCAGGTTACCAAGGGTAAACATCTGTGGCGTCAGCGCATGCCACAAACCCTCACGCTCCACCGTCTCCGAAATCTGTCCGTTGGCATCGGAGCGTTTCATGGTATCGCGCACCGGCACTCCCAGCAGGCCACCATCACCAGCGGCGGTAACGGCATCGATAAGCCGGTCGATATCCTCATCCCGAAGGCAAGGTCGGGCCGCATCGTGGACCAGTACCCAGTCCCCGGAGTCGGCCTCTTTGGCCAGCCGTTCCAGACCATTCAGCACCGAATCACAACGCTCGGCGCCGCCGACTGCCCGCAGAGGCGGTCGGGCACTGGCAATCTTGATCTCCTGCCACCACTCATCCGCAGCGGACAGCACCACCACCACGCCATCGATACGCGGGTGATTGCACAATCGCTCCAGGGTATGGGCAATGACCGGGCGCCCGCAAAGTGGCAGATACTGTTTGGGGACCGGCACACCCATGCGCTGTCCTGCACCGGCTGCGGGCACCACTGCCCAGATGCGCCTTCGAACCGGACTCTCCGCGCTCATTTGGGCGGCTCCTCCACCTGCTGAAAGAAGACCTCATCCTTGTGGATCATGCCCAGATCGTGGCGGGCCCGGTCCTCGATGGACTCCAGGCCCTGCTTCAGATCCCCGACCTCCGCGTCCAGCAAGGCATTGCGCGCCCGCAGCCGGGCGTTCTCCTCCCGCTGCTCGGCCACGGCACGCTCTCGCCGGGAGACCTCGGCAAGGCTGCCCTCACCCACCCAGAGCCGGTACTGCAAGACCGCCAGAATCGCCAGCAGTACAAAGAGCAGCAATCGGCTCATGGTGAACCGAAGCGACTAATCCTTAAGCTGCGGAAAAACGGCCAACCCGGGGTAGCTGGACTTGCCGTTAGCGGACAGCCGCTCTTCTATACGGATGAGGCGGTTGTACTTCGCCACCCGATCGGAACGGGACAAAGAGCCGGTCTTAATCTGCCCGGCACCCGTGGCCACCACCAAATCGGCAATGGTCGTATCCTCGGTCTCTCCGGAGCGGTGGGAAACAACCGCCGAGTAACCCGCATCCTGTGCCATCTGGATAGCATCCAGGGTCTCGGTCAGAGTACCGATCTGGTTCACCTTGATGAGGATGGAGTTGGCGATATTTTCATCAATGCCACGCTTCAGAATAGCCGTGTTGGTCACGAAGAGATCGTCACCCACCAGCTGCACCTTGTCGTTGAGGCGCTTGCTCATCAGTGCCCAACCTTCCCAGTCGTCCTCGGCCAGACCATCCTCGATGGAGATGATGGGATAGCGCTCCACCCAGTCGGCGAGGAAGTCGACAAACTCCGCAGAGCTCAGTACCCGCCCCTCGGATGCCAAATTGTATTTGCCGTCCTCATAGAACTCGGAACTGGCTACGTCGAGGCCCAGAAACACATCCTTGCCCGCGGTATAGCCGGCATTCTTGATGGCCTCCAGGATGACTGAAATCGCCTCCTCATTGGAGGAGAGATTGGGGGCAAAGCCGCCCTCATCACCCACCGTGGTACCCAGGCCCTTGGCCTTCAGCACCGCCTTGAGGGCATGAAAGATCTCCACTCCACAACGTACCGCCTCACTCAGGCTGGAAGCGCCAGTGGGGAGAATCATGAATTCCTGCAGATCAACGCTGTTATCGGCATGGGCACCACCATTGATGATATTCATCATCGGTACCGGCATGGTGTAACTGTCACCACTGCCCAGATACTCGAAGAGTGATTCACCACGACTGCTGGCCGCAGCCCGGGCGGTAGCCATGGACACCGCGAGCATGGCATTAGCGCCCAATTTCGCCTTGTTTTCAGTTCCGTCCAGCGCCAGCATCTTTTCATCCAGCTCGCGCTGACCCTCCACATCCATACCCATCAATGCCGGACGGATGATGTCGTGAATATTGGCGATCGCCTTCAGTACGCCCTGACCACCATAACGCCCGGCATCGCCGTCACGCAGTTCCAGCGCCTCGCGACTGCCGGTGGAGGCCCCGGAAGGCACTGCGGCGCTACCCGTGACGCCGGAATCCAGTACCACATCCGCCTCTACGGTGGGGTTTCCGCGTGAATCGATAATCTCGCGGGCCTTAATGTCTCGTATTGTTGCCAAGGTACTTACTCCCTAATCTTCAGTGTGTAATGAAATGGCGGGATGCTGACAGGAGCACCCACAGTAATAGTTCGAATAAAATATTCTCAGTTTACTGACGCGATGAATGCAACAGGGCAGCCTCATCAAAGGGCCGCTGCTTAATCAAGGCATCAAGATCGCGCAAAGTCTCCAACAAGGGTTCCAGCTTGTCGATAGGCCACACGTTGGGGCCATCGCTCATGGCCTCCTCGGGACGCGGGTGGGTCTCCATAAACAGCCCGGCTATGCCGACGCCCACCGCCGCCCGGGCCAGTACCGGAACAAATTCCCGCTGGCCACCAGAGGCCGTTCCCTGTCCGCCGGGCATCTGCACCGAATGGGTGGCATCAAAAACCACCGGGCAAGCGGTTTCACGCATCACCGCCAGGCCACGCATATCGGAGATCAGGTAGTTGTAACCAAAGGAGGTGCCGCGGTCGCACACCATCACCTGCTCCGCCCCCGCCTCGCGGGCCTTGTTCACCACGTTAACCATATCCCAAGGTGCCAGAAACTGACCCTTCTTGATATTCACCGGCTTGCCGGCGGCCGCCACGCGGTTAATAAAATTGGTCTGGCGACAGAGAAAAGCCGGGGTCTGCAGCACGTCCACCACCGCCGCCACTTCGTCCATGGGGGTATCTTCATGCACATCGGTCAACACCGGCACACCCACCTCGGCACGCACCCGCTCAAGGATACGCAGCCCTTCCTCTATCCCGGGGCCGCGGTAACCCTGTCCGGAAGAACGGTTGGCCTTGTCAAAAGAAGACTTGTAGATAAACGGAATGCCAAGCCGATCGGTCATCTCCCGCAACTGCGCGGCGGTCTCCATTGCCAGCGCCTCGGATTCGATCACACAGGGGCCGGCAATCAGAAACAGGGGCTGGTCGAGCCCAACCTCAAAGCCGCAAAGCTTCATGCCTGTGCCTCCTGGAAATCGATGGCGGCCTGGATAAATCCGGAAAACAGCGGGTGCCCGTCGCGCGGTGTGGAGGTAAATTCGGGATGAAACTGACAGGCCACAAACCAGGGATGATCCGGCACCTCCACCACCTCAACGAGATTTCCGTCCAGGGTCTTGCCGGCAATTACCAGGCCCGCATCCTGCAGCGGGTCCATATACATATTATTGAATTCATAGCGGTGGCGATGGCGCTCATTGATGATGCTCTTACCGTACTCGGCACGCACCGTCGATTCCTTTCGCAAACGACAGGCCTGACCACCCAAACGCATGGTGCCACCCAGATCCGCATTACCATCCCGCCGCTCAACGGCACCCTCCTTGGTCACCCATTCAGTTACCAGGGCAATCACCGGATGTTCGGTCGCGGCGTTAAATTCGGTGCTGTTGGCGTCATCCAGTCCCGCAACATTCCGCGCAAATTCGATCACCGCGACCTGCATACCAAGACAAATCCCCAAGTAGGGCACCTTCTGCTCACGGGCATAACGTACCGCCGCCACCTTGCCCTCGGAACCACGGGTACCAAAGCCACCGGGCACCAGGATCGCATCCATCCCCTCCAGACATGCGGTCCCCTCACGTTCGATTTCCTCGGAGTCCACGTAGGTAATCCGCACCTTGGAATGAGTCTGCATGCCAGCGTGGATCAACGCCTCGGAGAGGGATTTATAGGACTCGGTAAGGTCCATATATTTCCCCACCATGGCCACCTGCACCTCACGCTCGGGGCTGTCGAGGTCATGCACCACCCGGTCCCACTCGCTCAGATCAATTTCATCCGCATCCAGCTCCAGATGTTCTACCACCAGGTCATCCAGCCCCTGCTCGTGCAATACGCGTGGAATGCGGTAGATGCTGCTGGCATCGGGTGCCGAGATGACGGCACGCAATTCCACATTGGTAAAGAGTGCGATCTTGCGGCGCTCATTGTCCGGTACCGGATCATGGGCACGACAAATCAGGATGTCCGGCTGGATACCAATGGAACGGAGTTCCTTGACCGAATGCTGGGTCGGCTTGGTTTTAATCTCGCCGGCGGTGGCGATATACGGCACCAGCGTGAGATGCATATAAAGGCAACGCTTGCGACCCAGCTTCATGGCCATCTGACGGATGGCCTCAAGAAAGGGCAGGGACTCGATATCGCCCACAGTGCCCCCGATCTCCACCATCAAGACATCGGTATCGCCCGCCGCCTCGTTAATACAGGCCTGAATCGCGTCGGTGATGTGGGGGATAACCTGGATGGTCGCGCCCTGGTAATCGCCACGGCGCTCACGGCTGATGACATCGTAATAAATCTGTCCGGTGGTGAAGTTATTCACCCGACCCATGGTGGTGCGCACGAAGCGCTCATAGTGCCCCAGATCGAGGTCGGTCTCAGCGCCATCCTCGGTAACAAAAACCTCACCGTGCTGAAAGGGGTCCATGGTGCCCGGATCCACGTTGATATAGGGATCGAGCTTGAGCAGGCTTACCTTCAGGCCCCGGGCCTCAAGAATGGCGGCCAGGGAGGCAGCGGCAATACCCTTTCCAAGCGACGACACCACGCCGCCGGTCACGAAGATAAAACGTGTCATAGATTGAATTCTGAAGTCTAAAAAAAGGGGCCAGAGCCGGCCTCGGGACGGGAGAGAAACTTAACAAAATAGGACGCTGGAAACAATCACGGCCGGGGACACCGGCGGTGCTGGCCGGAGGGCTGGGGAGCATGGATAATGCCCGTCCATCTTCTCTTAAGCTGATACTCGAAAATGCCCCCACAAACCCCGAAAACCCGCTATCTCAAGGACTATCAGCCCCCGGAATACCTCGTCGAGAGCATCGATCTGCGCTTTGAGCTGGAGTCCGTGGACACCCGGGTAACCGCACGCACGGTATTCGTACGTAACCCACAAGCCTCTGCCTGCGGGCTTGGCCCGCTACGCCTTGATGGCGAAAATATGGAGTTGCTGGCTATCAAGATGGATGGCCAAACTCTTGGCGCCGATCGTTATCTCCGCTCCAGTACCGGGTTGTTAATCACCGCGCCGCCTGAACGCTTCACCCTGGAGGTAGAAACCCGTCTGCAGCCGGAGACCAACACGGCATTGCAGGGTCTGTATCTCTCTAGTGACACCTTCTGTACCCAGTGTGAGGCCGAGGGCTTTCGTCGCATCACCTATTTCCTCGACCGACCCGACGTCATGACCCGTTTCACCACCACCGTGGTAGCAGACAAAAAGACCTGCCCGGTACTGCTCTCCAACGGCAATCCGGTGGAGCATGGAGAATCAGATGACGGTCGCCACTGGGTACGCTGGCAGGACCCTTACCCCAAACCCGCCTATCTGTTTGCACTGGTGGCTGGCGATCTAGCCTGTATAGAGGATAAGTACACCACCGCATCAGGCCGGGAGGTAAAGCTCCGTATCTACGTTGAGCCCCACAATGCAACACGCTGCGACCACGCCATGGCCTCGCTGAAAAAGGCCATGCGCTGGGACGAGGAAGTATTCGGCCTCGAATACGATCTGGACATCTACATGATCGTCGCCGTGGATGACTTCAACATGGGGGCCATGGAGAACAAGGGCCTCAACGTTTTCAATTCAAAATACGTGCTCGCCGATGCCGAGACCGCCACCGACGCCGACTTCAATGGCGTGGAAAGCGTCATTGCCCACGAGTACTTCCACAACTGGACCGGCAACCGCGTCACCTGCCGGGACTGGTTTCAGCTGAGCCTGAAGGAAGGGCTGACGGTATTCCGCGACCAGGAATTCTCTGCCGACATGGGCTCGCGCCCGGTACAACGCATAAATGACGTGCGCGTACTGCGTAATGCCCAGTTCCCCGAGGATGCCGGCCCCATGGCGCACCCGGTACGCCCGGCTTCCTACATAGAAATCAATAATTTCTACACGGCTACGGTCTATAACAAAGGCGCAGAGGTGATTCGTATGTATGAGGCGCTGGTGGGTACAGAAGCCTTCCGCGCCGGAGTCAAGCTCTATCTGAAGCGCCACGACGGACAGGCAGTCACTACCGATGATTTTCTGCAAGCCATTGCCGATGCCAGCAATGCGAATCTGGAGCAATTTCGCCGCTGGTACAGCCAGGCGGGCACGCCGATTATCCATGCCAGTGGTGTATACGATCGGCAGCAGCGCAGTTACGCGCTGACCCTTAGCCAGTCCTGCGCACCCACGCCGGGCCAGGAGCAGAAGGAACCGTTTCACATCCCGGTCACCCTGGGCCTGCTGGATAGCGACGGCCACGAACTGCCCTTGCAGCTAACGGGCGAGAACAGCGCAGTCGATACCACCCGCGTACTGGAACTGCGCGAGCAGCACCAGACCTTCCATTTCGAGAATGTCCCGACGGCACCCACGCCTTCCCTGCTACGGGGTTTCTCCGCGCCGGTCCGGCTCGAAACCGGAGCGAGTGATGATGAACTTGCCTTTTTACTCGCCCATGATCCAGACCCATTCAATCGCTGGGAGGCAGGCCAGGAACTGGCCGTACGCCTAAGCCTCCAACTGGTGGCCGGGATCCGGCAGGGCAAAACGCTCCACCTGAATCCGGATTTCGCCCGCGCCATGGGTCAGACCCTCACAAATCCCGAGTTGGACGCCGCCTTCATTGCCGAGGTCTTCGTGTTGCCGGGAGAGGGCTACGTAGCGGAACGCATGGAAGTCATGGACCCGACTGCGATTCATCAGGCCCGCTGTTTCCTGCGCCAAACCCTCGCCAGCAAGCTGCGTGAAGAGCTCGAAAATGCCTACCGGAAAAACACCCGCGAAGAAACCTACTGCTACGCCCAGGATGCCGTGGGCCGGCGCAGCCTGAAAAATATCGCCCTTGGCTATCTGATGGAACTGGAAGAGCCGGAAATCCGTAGCCGCTGTTTTAAACAGTTCCACGCTGCCGACAACATGACCGATGCCCTCGGCGCACTGGCAAGCATGACCCAATACGACTGTGATGAACGCCGTGTAGCGCTGGCAGAATTTGAAGACCGCTGGCAATCAGAACCACTGGTCATGGACAAATGGTTCAGCCTGCAAGCGACATCCAGGCTGCCCGGCACCCTGGCAAGAGTGAAACAACTCATGCAGCACCGTGCCTGGGACGCCAATAATCCCAACCGTATCCGTGCCCTCGTCGGTGCCTTCAGCCACGCCAACCCGGCACAATTCCATGCCGCCAATGGCAGTGGCTATGTCTTTCTAAAGGAAAGGGTGCTGGAACTCGACCCCCGCAACCCGCAACTCGCCGCCCGCCTGCTGGGCGCCTTCGGCCGCTGGCGCAAACTCGATGCCCCGCGCCAGCAACTAACGCGCAGGGAACTCGGGGAAATTCTGAAAACTCCAGGGCTATCGCGCGATAGCTACGAGATTGCATCCAGGACACTGGGAAGTTCTTGGGCTTAAAACACCCGGGAACAAAAAGGGTTCAGACTGTCGGCTCGCGAGTGAGGCAAAACACAGGGCCTGGCTTGTCCTGCCCCTCCTTCTCTCCTTGCCTCAGGCCAAAAAAACCCCGGACTCACCGGGGCTTTTCGTGGGGTCAGACAAACCTCCTTGTACGCCGGAGCCTCATGCCCGCCAAACCAAGGGCCATTAACGCGAAGGTAACAGGTTCCGGAATTGGCGTGTGGTGGTCACTGGCACTGCCAACCATCCCAACCAGAGGATCACCGGTAGTGTTATTGGGACCCTGTCTTATAAAGAGGTCAACCGGGGGCCCAACCAGCCTGTATGCATTTGGTCCAAAGCATCCGCTGCCAATAGGGGGCAGGCAAAAAATCGTTGCTTCGAGCCTGAAAGCATCCCTGTTATAGAAAGTCATGCCAGCGGTATCTATCTCAAAAAAGACGTCGAAGAAGCTGTCTCCCGAGACAAAGCTGGAGGGATCTCCACTTCCAAAACCTGGATCGCCCGGGTTTTGAACAACATTGGTTATTTGACCAAGGGATGGTCCCTCTTGAACGGGTGCTCCCGCCGGAACTGGATGTTGCGGATGGTCTCCACCAAAACCATCATTGCGATCGCCAACTCTTACAGTCACCGGACCAACATTTACGCTCGCACCCACCAAATCAAGACTGACAATCTCTGTATCGATAGTGGTGCCAACCTGAGCGTCCCGATGCACGATCTGAGCGGCGCTGCTCATTAAATCAATTTTTTCCGTAAATCCACCCGGAAAAAAAGGATCAAAAATGGTGAGCGTAAACGCCCCCACTGAATTTGGTATGACATCATCACCGGCAACTATTGGAGAGGCCGGGACCGAAGTGAAACTCAAGGCGAACAATCCACCCAATACCAGCCTCATAAACGTCTGCTTAATCATTTCCCCCTCCCCCGGATCGCAGCCAGTTAATACCTTCCTGCGCTCCATATCTCGTGGTTACCTCGGCATTAAACGGCCAGAAAAGTAGAAAAATCCCTTTCGAGTAATATGCATGCAAATAGCACGCCGGGGAAAATAATCCACACCAATCATAAGGTTATGTTTCTACTATGGGGAGGCAAGAAAAAATTGTAAAAAATCCTGACGATTTTTTGACCAAATCTCGCTCCTCACCCCGGCTTTTGACACCTGACACCTCGTGTTTCTCCACTATTCTTTATATAGATCAATGGCTTTTTGCCATCCTTCTGGCTCATGAAGTAGCGAGAGCAATGTGTAAGATTTTCTGACAGACATGATGGCGTCATGGCAGTGGGATGTCAGCTTGGGATGAACCAGCTAAAAACACTGGCGTGGTGAGAGGAACAAACTGCGTTATTACTCCATCCCTAGATATCTGGGCTCTGCCGCTATTCTTCGCAGCCAGGCCTGTACATTGGGGAAACCCGATAAGTCAAAACCGCCCTCATGGGCGACATGGGTATACGCGTAGAGAGAAATATCGGCAACAGACAATTGGTCCCCGACGAAGTAGGGTCGTTCCGCCAATTGAGTTTCCATAACCGCCAAAGCCTGGAGCCCGCCGGCCTGCTTTAACTCGTACTCCGCTCTTCGCTCCGCTGGCAGACCCAAATACTTTGCAATAAATCGTGCAACCGCTATGTACGGCTCGTGGCTGTATTACTCAAAGAACTGCCACTGAAGTACCTGAGCCCTTCGATAATTATCACCCGGCAGGAATTTCGTATCGGCGGCAAGATAGTTCAGGATGGCATTCGACTCCCATAAATAACGACCATCATCCAGGGCAAGCAACGGAATTTTTCCGTTGGGATTCATAAGCAGATACGCATCAGTCTGAGTTTCGCCAGCCAGAATATCGACATGCACCCACTCATGGTCGATATCAAGCAGCGAAGCTAACAGTTTGACCTTGTAACAATTACCAGACTGGATATCACCGTAGATTTGCACGACGACCACCTACTGCTTCGATGCCCAGATAGCCAATTTATGCCGTATCGACTTCTGCGAAACCTGATCCTCAGGGATGGGAGTTATCAGCTTGTCATGGATAAGAAGCCGATAAATATACTCGAGTTTTTCATTAGCCGAGTCCGTCGCCTCGAACTCAACGACACCTCGTTTCTCGCCATACGCGACGCCCAGAGCGATGGCCTTTTTAACCAGCTCCTTCTCGTTCTTTAGTTTCTTCATGGGAACCTCAGGAAAGCGGCTTCAGCCGCCTAGCGCCGCTTTTTGGTGTCCGAGTGTATTTGCCTTGTTAGCAATTAATTGTACTCCGGGCTTAGGACAAGATATTTTCCCTGCACCCTAAAATTTGTTTTTTGAAGATCCGGCATCCACGTTCCATTATTTTTTCCCCGAAGATCCCATCTTGCTTGCTCATTCCAACTCTCGTGTAATTCTCGATCATCGCATGCAAAGCCATCTTCGCTAATTATGAAATGATTACATGGCACAATTGCACGTTCCCATGTTGGGTCTGGTAACCGATATGCACCTTCCCAGTACGGCATTAAGAAAACGGCCATTTCTGGCTTTTTAACCACGAGTGCCTTATACCGCTGATAATCGATTTCTAACGCACCTGCTTCAGGTATTTCTGATATTTCCACTTCGACTTTGGCTTTACTCTTTGTAACTTCACTTGGGGACATCGAACCAACAAAAGGTATTGCGACTAATGCGATACCTACCATGGCGGTTAAGCCTGTCAGTGTTGCTAATATCTTTCGCCGTTTCATCTTATTGCCAACAGGATTTATATGGAAAGTTTTTCATTTAATGATTAATACCGATTTGGTAATAAACGGAGTGGCACACACCTCGCAATGTATTACTTGTTTTTTCACAACAATAATATATTCTATTTATCAACATGTTACGACCTCATCGCCCTTTCTTTTCGGCAATTGATATTTTTTCCTCTTCCGGATTATGTCGACTCTTTCCACACAATCCGATTGAGATAGCATTGCCTTTTTCCCACGCACAAAAAAGGGGGCCTAAGCCCCCTTCTTCGTACAACTCTACATGTGTCCTTAATGCACGTGATCAGCGCCATGCACATGACCGTGGTCGAGCTCTTCAGCACTGGCTTCGCGCACCTCTTCCACGGTGACATCAAAGTTCAGGGTCTGCCCCGCCAGCGGATGGTTGGCGTTGATGGTGATGTTGTCACCGCTCACCGCCTGGACGAGTACGCGCTGGGCGTTGCCCTCGGCATCGCGTGCCTCAAACTGCATACCGGCTTCAATGTCTTTGACTTCCTGAAAGGCACTGCGCGGAACCACCTGAATCATCTCCGGATTGACCATGCCGTATGCATCTTCCGGCTTAATCGTCACCTGCAAATCATCGCCCGCCTCTTTACCTTCCAGCGCGTTCTCAAGCCCCGGAATCAGACTCTCGGTACCATGCAGATAAACGAGGGGCTGCTCGGGTGTGGAAGCATCAAGCTCTTCGCCCTCACTGTTAGTCAATTTGAACTGCATTGATACTACGCATTTACCACCGATAACCATTAGAAACTCCTGAAATATAGGCCGGATAGCCGGCTGTCTGTCATATCTGAATTAGCCACCGGGAACACTGCACCGGCGGCTTTTAGTACGCGGGACAAAGGGGGAACACTTATATGAGGGTCAACCAAATCCGTTGTAAGCGCCTATTTTCGCTTGTTTTTGCCGGAAAATCGAGTTGCCACCCGAGATAAGCGCCACCTAGCCCTTAAACCACCAGAAATCAGCGGCCAAAATCAGTTGGGCGAGGCGCTCATATCCAGCTGCGCCAGGATGGCTGCCATCCCCAGCCGCTACTTCCTGCATCCACACAGGATCCCGCTGCAAAGCCTCATAGACCGGGAGATAGGGCACCCCCAGTTCGCAAGCCGCTGCCCGAAAGTGCCCGCAGAGTTCGTGGATACGCTGATTCTGAATCTCTTCACTCACCGGCGGCGGGCCGACAAAGGCGGTTTTACAGAACCCGCTGGCCTCGCTCAGCATGCGGCGGAAGCTCGCCATGCTTGCCTCCAGCGGAACTCGCCTTAAGCCGTTTTCCAGCACGGTATCGTTCACCCCGAAGGAAAACAGCAGGTAGTTGTGTGTATTTCGAGGCAGGCGGGCAATGCTTTCTTGCTGCCAGCGGCCCAGCACATCGGTGCTGGTATCGCGGCGTATGCCCAGATTGTAGTGGCTGAGATCGTAGCCTCGCTCACGTGCTGACACGGCAACCCGGCCGGCCCAACCCAGACATTGCGGGTCACCAGCACCCTGCACGAAGGAATCGCCCACGAAACAGATGCGATGCTCTGTCAGCATCACGCCTCGCTCTCTGGCGGTACGCAAACAACTTTATCGGGCTGCGCACTTCCGGGCTGCGCATTGTTGCCACCAAACAGTTTCACCGCCTGATAAACGTACCAGGCCCGGAATCCCGACATGCCATCCTCCAGGCAGATTGCCCGTAACAGCTGATCGGCGTGGTCGCGATAGGAGAACGGAAGCTTTTCCATCCGCATCAACTGGTAGAGCGCATCGTGCACCAGCGCCCCGCGCATGAAATTCAGGGTATCGATAGTGGGTCCACTGGGCCCGTCCCAGGCGTAACCATACGCAATCTCCAGTTGGCCATCTGCATCCAGGCTAAGCCAGGGTGTGTCGACCACCTGTTTGCTGATTCCCACAGCGTGCTCATAGGGTTCCATGAGCTGATACTTGTAGCGATGCAGCTTTCTATAGCAGGCCTTGACCATACCCCACTCCCTGTCCGGACTATCCTGTGAAGGCCTCTTCCGAAGCCAGATATTTCACCTCCGCATCCGTGCTCCGGCGCCCGAGAATTTCGTTCCGGTGCGGAAAACGACCGAAGCGATGGATGATGTCCCGGTGGTGCTCGGCAAAGGCGATATTCTTCTCCAGCCCCGCCTGCCGGAACAGGTGCACCGACTGTTCCTGGTCCGCCACATCCTCGCTGTGCATCAGCGCCATGTACAGAAAGGACACGGTATCCCTGGCAAGCAGCTTGTCAAAACCCTTTCCGATGGATTCCTTCACAACGGCAATCGCGCGGGCCTCAGTGGAAAATGACCGGGCCTCACCACGAAACATGTTGAGTGGTAGCTGGTCGAGCACGATGGTAAGTGCGAGGGCGCCCTCGGGGCTAACCTTCCAATCATCCAGCTCGCCGACCGCAGCACGCTCCCATAGACCCTCGAAACGATTCCGGATTTCCCCATCCAGCGCCGGAGTTGAGGAAAACCATTGCCTGCGAACCCGTGCCGAGAACCAGAATTCAAGGACGGCTTCTGGACAGATGTTCTCCGGCATGGTTCCAGGATCCGGAAAGACTTCTGAGCAGATGTCAGTCGGTACGCTTGGTGACTTCTACCAGATGATAGCCAAACTGGGTCTTGATTGGCCCGTGCACGGTGTTCAACTCGCCGTTAAAAACCACCTGATCGAATTCGCTGACCATCTGCCCCGGACCAAACTCACCGAGATCACCCCCGCTTCGGCCGGAAGGACAACTGGAGTGTTCCTTCGCCACCTCTGCGAAGTCGGCGCCGGCAAGGATTTCCTGCTTCAATTCCTCACATTTCGCCTCGTTATCCACCAGAATATGTCGCGCACATGCACTAGCCATTTTTTCGTCCTCTTGAGGGGTCTGAAGGAGCCCCAATAACCCTATGAAAAGCAGGGGGTTTAAAGAAATCATTCATCACTTACCTTATACTCCCCGCCCTGAATTTAACGGACCGAATGGTAGCATTCTTAGGAACCTCTGATTTATTCTGAGCGAAGTAGATTGTGATTCAAAATGTTCAGATTTGAGGCACTGATCGCACGTAATAGCTAGCTATTGTGAAGAGCAGTAACGATAAAGATGGACATTTTGGCCGCAAGATACGAGTTCACGAATAGATCAGAGGCTCCTTGGTGACTGAACGACTGCAACAATTGATCGAAGAAGTATGGGCCAGCGTCGAGCTGCGCGAGCGCCTGCTGGAAGACATGGAAGAGGTGCTGGAGGAGATCGGCGTCGATTCCCCCGAGGACATTGCCGAGTGGCGCACTTGGCAAAACAGCCATTTTTGCGGTTGCTATGACGACATCGTCAAGGCCTGTGCCTGCGGCTAGCCCCCTCTGCTAAGCTTGAACACAAGCTACACGGAGTGATCCATGCCCCCAAAAAACAACGACCGCCTGGACGATATTGTCGCCAAGGCCAGACGAGCACAGGATCAACGGGCCCTCGGATACCGCGAACAATCACTGAAGATTCATCCCTGGGTCTGCGGTCGCTGTGGCCGGGAGTTCACTCGCGCCAATCTCCATGAGTTGACGGTCCACCACAAGGACCACAACCACGACAACAACCCTGCCGATGGCAGCAACTGGGAAAACCTCTGCATCTACTGCCACGACAACGAACACCAGCGCCAGCTGGAACACGGCTTTGGCTCCGATGAGACGAAGGCGGAGACCGCCACCCACAATCCCTTTGCAGATCTGAAAGGCCTGCTGAAAAAATCCGACTAATCTGGCAGAGCGCTTTAGCCCAATCGGCGGACATGGTCCGCCCTACCACTGATCTGCCGGACGATTGAAGCTGAATCGGCGGGCACGGCCCGCCCTACGGGTTCAGAAATGTAGGGACCGCCGCAACCACGCCACCTACTGCCCAGAAGCCTTCGGCATAGGCGGCAGGGATAAAATCACCCCGCCACGGCCATCTCCGCCCATGAGGGTTTGCGGGTAGCTACCGTTCCAGCGTTCAATGCTTTTGTAGCGAATCAACTCGCCGGTGATTGAGCGGGCAATACGCTGATTCGCGTCAGCAACGGCCTCCGCTTCCTTGGTGATCTGATAGGCCTTGGCATCTGCCTTGATCCGTTCCTGCTCTGCCTGCGCCTTGGCGTTGGTGGTCACCTCAATGAGCTTGGTATTGGCCTGGATGGTCTTGATCTGCTGCTCCTTGCTGGCCTGCTTCTCCACCATGGCAAGGCGCTGCTCTTCCTGCTTGGCAATCTGCACCTCCTCGATCTTCTTCAGCACGATGGGAGGCAGCTTGACATTGCGCATGGCCACTTCATTAAGGATGAAGGGTGAATCCTTGAGCCGGGTGGCCAGCTGGTTACGGATTTCCACGCTGATTTCGGAGCGCTTGTCGGCGATCTGCTCGGCGTGATACTGGCCCACGACATTACGAATAATGTCGCGGATCTGCGGGTTGATCAGCTTCTCGTAATAGCCGTAACCGTATTTTTCGAGAATCTTGTTGGCTTGCACCGCCACCGGCGTGAACTGGACCGACATCTCGATGCCAATGGGCAAATTCTTGTTATCCAGCACCTGGATAAAAGGCTTGTTAATAACGCCCCCGACGCCCGGCTGACTTTTCCTTCCCTGATAGGTCACGGTTTGCAGCTTGATATCGAAAACCCGGACCGTCTGCATCATGGGTATCTTGAAATGCAGGCCCGGCAACTGCACTTCATCATCAAATTTGCCGAAGGTTGCGAGCACACCCACCGTGCCACTGCTGATGGTGTAAACCGAATTGATTGCCATAAAGGCTGCGGCAATGAGAACAATAACGACTGGAGCAATGGCACCTGGAAAACGTTTCATAGCAGCTTGACTCCCTGCTGAGGATGGAGAGGGCGGCATTGTGGCATGGGCTTATGCAGATTCCCACGCTGCCACCAAAACCGCGCTCAGGTTGAGGCACCTGCTGGAAGCGTCCACTCCACTCCGCCCGGCCCGGCATTAACGACCGGTGTGTTGGCGATATGTTCATATTTCCCACCATCCGCATGCACATGTCCGCACACGGCCAACACGGGTTTGGTCGCTTCGATGGTGGCACGAATTGCGCTACTGCCAAGGCTCTGGCCGTCACTGGATGAGTCCACTGCACCGAAAGGCGGCGAGTGGGTGACAAGTACAGCTCCAGGGGGGCAGTTTGCCAACAATTCGGTGGCCGCAACCTCACTGAAGTCGTAACTCCAGTCACCAAAGGGTGTCACCGGAATGCCGCCACCCACGCCGTAGAACGCCATTCCCTGCAGAGTGACCCCGGAACCATGGAGCAGGTGTACATCCTTCCAGTCACGGCATGCCTCACGCAGCTCATCGATATTTTCGTTATTGCCCGGAACCAGCACCGTCGGACATACGATGGCCCGCAACACCTGGATGATTTCATCGAGGCCGCGATGCACCTTGGAAAAATCCCCGGCGCCGATAGCGATATCGAACTGACTGGAACGATCCACCAGACTCCGGGCAGCCACCGCATTGCAATGCAGATCGCTAAATAAAAGTAATTTCATCGTAACCCCCCGTTACCCATTCTCCCGCTTTTTTGCCGCAGCCCTCAGGGCAACCTCGTAGGCCTTATTTACCCAAGGGCGCATATCTTCAGCACTTTCCAGGGCCTCCTCGGGCGCACAGTAGTAGGACATCGAATACGCTTTTCCCTGCTTGCGGTAGCTAAAAGCCTCCAGCCCCCGGCGGGTGAAATCGTCCATGGTTTCGGCATCGGCCTTCAGATAAAGGATGTCGTCTGCCATTAACGCGAACATAAGCTCATCCAGAAAGAAGCCGTAGCCACCGAACATTCGCCTTGCACTCACGGGGCCGATGCATTGCATCAGCTCGCATACATGCGCCACCAACTCATTTTGAATCCCTGCCATCGTCAATCAGCCCTTAAATCAGACCCTTTCAGCATCGTGAGCCGTTCTATCACCGCAGTGGTATTTCTCTGGTATCCGCCCGCGGGCTTCTATCCGGCAAACTGCCCGCCAGGCGCTGGATAACACGCGCGGATGTGGATCGATAGGTCGTCAACTTGCCGCCCAGTACGCTCAACAGCCGTGGTTGTGAACGACGATCCACCACCAGGCCGGTTTCACGGGATCGGGCTGACAATACCCCCCGGCTGGAGGGCAATACCCGCAGTCCGGCGAAGTCGTCGAGTATCCCGACATCCGGGCCCTGAGATACCGATTTAAAGTAGTGCTGCCAGGTCTCAAGCAAATAATCAATTTCCGCCTGCGGCGCCTTAACGTCCCCGGGATCGCCCTGATAAAGGGCCTCGGTGGTACCCACCAGGGTATGGCCATCCCAGGGCAGGGCGAATACTGCGCGGCGGTCTCGGGGCGACTCCACATAGTAGGCGCCCGCGGTCAGGGCACCCGGCAGGACGATATGGGAACCCCGAACCAGTTCCACCGCCGGCACGGACTGGGCCGGATTGATTTTTTCCAGTACCCCTGAAGCCCACGGACCCGCCGCATTGACCAAAGCCCGAAAGGACAGGCTCTGAACCCTGCCCCCGCTCTGGTAATGCGCAATGCCTCCCTCGGGGGTCAATTCCACCGCCGTCAGTTCAGCATTAAACAGCGTTTCGGCACCCAACTCCCCGGCCGAGTACAGCACCGCACGGGTTAACGCAGCATCGTCAGTCTGGGCCTCGAAATAGCGAAATACCGCCCGCAAGCCCCGCGTCTCCAGGCCATCGAGCCGCTCCCAATCATCCCGGGGAAGCTGTTGAAAACGATTTTCCCGGGACATCCCTCCGAGCACGGCATACAGAGAAAGTCCGGCGCGGATAAGCAGGGGGCCACGCTGGCTGTGGCCGTAAAGGGGGATATGCATGGGGGTGAGGTGAACCAGTTCCGGGGCGTTCCTCAGCAGCAGGGCACGCTCGCGGAGACTCTCTCGCACCAACGAAAAATGCGCGCCCTCCAGATAACGCAGCCCCCCATGGATGAGTTTGCTGGAACGGCTGGAGGTGCCCCGCGCAGGATCGGAGTATTGCTCCAGCACCCGCACTGAATAACCGCCCGCAGCAGCGGCCTGAGCGACACCGGCACCATGGATCCCGGTACCGATCACCAGCACATCCACGGCGCTATTCATGAGCCCGGCATCCCTTGCACAGCGGGATGGGCAAGCAGCTCACCGATATGATCCGTCTCCACCAGATCTGCTCCACGCGCTCCTAGCGCCAACACCTGCTCGATCTTATCGACACCGTAGATCACCCATGACCACGCACCTGGCCACAGGGGTTCATTGGTCGTCGGCAAATGTCGCTCTGCCACAAACAGGTATTCTGGTGCCAGAGCTTCGGCAGCGGCCAGAGACCGGGGGTCGTAGTCCCGCATCACCCAACCAATGGACTGCCTGTAAGTTGCTCTCACAACCCGCAACACGCTGATTTCAAACGAGATCAACGCCCATGGGAACCGGGCGTTGGCCATGGCGGCAGCAATGGCCCCGGCAACCTGTTCGGCACCGAAGCGTTCCACACTCTGGCGCTTGGCTTCCACGAAGATGGCCACCTCAGGATGCTGATTCAAATAGCTGACCGTCTCGGCGAGGGTAGAAATATGGGTGCCGAGATAACGTTTTCCAAAACGGCAAGGCTCTCCTACATCTACCTGCGCCAGTTCTGCCACAGTCATGGCCAGGGCATCACCCGAATTTTCGGAGGTACGTTCCAGGGTGGCATCGTGCAGCACCACCGGGACGCCATCGGCGGAGAGCTGGACATCAAATTCCACATAAGGCGCGCCCGCCGCCACCGCGGCCTCGATGCCCGGCAAGGTATTTTCGGGATAGCGCCCCCGATAACCGCGGTGGGCGACTAATTGGGGAATTGTACTCACCCGCCTGCTCTCTGCTCCAGTTCACCCTTAAACAAAGTATATCGGCGAATCAGGGCGTCGTTTTCCCGTGGCACGAAGCGCTGGAAATCACCTGGCTCCCAGCCAGTGGGCTCCCGGTTCACCAACCAGGCAATGCCACGGGCAGTGGCCTCGGTTTCCTGCGACCGCGCCACCGGCAAGCCAGAGAGATCGGCCAAGCGCTGACAAAACCCGTCCAGACGCGACAAGCCGCCACTGATCCGAATATGTCCCACAGCACATCCCGCATCCATCAGGCAACGAAGATTGATTTGAAGATGAAACAGAATACTCTCGGCGACTCCACGGATACGACAGGCGTTGGAACACCCGTCAACGGACGAGATCTGTGAAAGTTCCGGACGGAATCCCGCTTGCCACCAGGGTGATCCAAGACCTCCCACGGCATTGAGAAAAACCGGTACCCCGTCAGTGCATTCCGGCCACGGCTCCAGCAGCTGCACTGGATCGCTGATTCCCCACTCCCGGGCCGCGTAATCAAGCGCGGAACCCGCGCCGTTCACCGTTCCCTCCAGCAAGAAGTCACAACTATCGTCCCCACTCGTGGCGATGCCGTGGAGCAATGGTGAGTCCTCGCTTCTGGAGGCTTCCGTGAGTGCCAGCGCAAAGGCACCGCTACCCACATTGATCACAGCAGTGTCCGCCAGCGGTCGGCCCTGGGCATAGAGCGCCGCGTTCTGATCGCCACTCACCGCACACAGTGGAATGTTACTTCCAGACAATTGACCGTATTCGTGTATAACCGGATGGCCTTGCGGCAGGATCTCCCGTGGGATATTAAACAGCGCCAATAGCTCGTCGTCCCAATCCCTCCGCTGCAGATTCCACAGCAGCGTACGGGCGGCGTTGGTCTCGTCGCAAAGGAGAGGCCGTCCCTCCAGCAGGTGGAACAACAGGAACGAGGCGAGCGGTCCCGCGGCAAGACGCCGGGCACGGGCCACTGCACCCACGGCGGGCACGTGTTTCAGTAACCAGTGGAGTTTAGAGGCGCCATAGTGTGGCGAGAGCTGAAGGCCCGTGCGTGCCTTGATCATGGTTGTGGCATTGCGGTGGGCATCCACCTCCGCCTGCGCCCGTGTATCCTGCCAACTAAGCGCCGGGCAAGCGGCTGACCCGTTTCACGATCCCAGGCAACGATAGTAGACCGCTGGGTCGCAAGTCCGGCTGCTATCACCGTAGCCTGCTTATCCCGGGCGATGGCAAGCGCTTCATTCATGGCCTCACACAGGGAATCCAGTAAGGCACCCGCGTCCTGCTCTACTCGCCCGGCTTTAGCCCGCAACAACTCTACTTTGCGCAGTACCGTGGCATGATGCTGGCCGTCACATCCCCACAGCACCGCCCGGGAGGCATGGGTGCCCTGGTCCAGGGCCAGAATCCACCGGGCAGACACGGATTAAACCTTGGGAGCTTGTACTTCAGGGATAATTGGACACCTCGATGAGGTTATCGTCGGGGTCGCGGAAATACACGGAGGTGATGGGCCCCACGGCACCAGTGCGGGCAATAGGCCCCTCCTCAATGACAACACCGCAGGCCTCCAGGTGCGTGATCACGGATTCCAGCGGAGTCGAACTAATCAGGCAGAGATCCGCTGAGCCGGGAGTTGGCCGCGCAGCCTTGGGCTCAAATTCCTTTCCGGCGGTATGCAGATTGAATTTCTGCCGCCCGAATGAAAGCGCCTTGCGCCCTTCCCCGAAGCTCACCACAGTCATCCCCATCACCCGGGTGTAGAAGGCACAAGTCATTTCCACGTCACGCACTGTGAGCACCAGATGATCCAAACGCTCAATGGCAAAGGTCATGCCTGCCCCCTACAAGGCGTTAAGTAACCCACTGATTCTGGATTTAAGTTCGTCACGAGTATCCCGAAAGGCGGCCATTACTTCTTCATCACTACCGCTGGCCTTCGCCGGATCGCTCAAGGGCCAGTGTTCTTTATGGGCATTAGGTGGCAGTGCCGGGCAGTGCTCATCAGCATGTGCACACACCGTAACCACCCGATCGGCCCACTCCAACATGGCCGGGGTCACCCGAGTGGATTCTTGCTCAGAGATATTGATACCCACCTCCGCCATCACCGCAATGGCACGCGGATTTTTCCCGTGTACTTCAATCCCCGCGGACTCAACATTGAGCCCCGTACCGCCCAAGTAGCGTGCCCAACCTTCGGCAATCTGTGATCGACAGGCATTACCAGTGCATAGAAACAGCATATTCATGGGGCTACTGCTCCATCATCTTTACCAGTCGCTCGGCGGGGACATAGCCCGGAATCATCTCACCGCTTTCAAGAAAAATGGTCGGTGTACCGCGGATCCCGAGGCGACGACCCAGATGGTATTGCGCTGCCACCGGATTCGGGCATTCCCTGGCCGCCACCGGCCGCCGTGCCTTGGCATCGGTCATGGCCTTGAGCGGATCATCCGCGCACCAAACCGAAACCATCTTGTTGTAGGTACCCGATGAAATCCCGGCCCGCGGAAAGGCCAGATAGCGAACCTTGACCCCCTGGGCGGTGAGCTTGGGCACGTCGCGATGCAGCTTGGAGCAATAAGGACAATCCACGTCGGTGAACACGGTAATACTGTGCTTGGTAGTTTCCGGGGTAAATACCACCATATCCTTTTCGTCCAGCTTACCTAACGCGGCCAACCGCGCCGCACTACGGCTCGCCTCGGTCAGGTTCTCACCGGACTCGATCTCGATAAGATCTCCGCGGAGCACATGACGGCCGTCCTTGCTGATGTAGACAACATGGGGCCCGAGAGTGACCTCATAGAGCCCGGGTACGCCCGATGGCGCTATCCGGCTCGGCGCGATGCCAGGAGAAAGCTTCATCACACCCTGCAACACCCCGGTGGGCGGGGCCTCTTCTTCCCCGGCCACTGCCAGCAAGCTCCATAGTACGAGCCCGATTCCCAAACTGATTTTTCCAAGCACTATCATCACTCCTGTTTTCGTATTCGATTCCAGAGCCAGCTGGCCAGCCCGGTATACTACGCTTCATCGGCCGACATCCGGAAAATTCCACCCGCCAAGTGGAATCGCTACCGGAGTTATGATTCCCCATCCAGCGGTTTGGTTCAGCCAAACCTCCCACATATTTCCCGACTGATATAATTTTGTCCTTTCAACCTTGGGGTCCCGCGTGGATCAGACGACCGTTAAGCCTCCGCTATCATTTTCTCTGAGAGAGTTTTCCGGATCCCTGGGTGATCTGGGGCTATTTATTCCCCTGGTGGTGGCGGTTGCACAACTCAGTGATATGAATCTCGGGATCATTCTGATGGCCGCGGGAATGATGAACATCCTGACCGGCTATCTGTTTCGCCAGCCCATCCCGGTGCAACCCATGAAGGCCATCGCCGCGGTCGCTATCACAGACGGATTAAGCCGTGGCAGCATCATGGCCGCAGGGATGGGCATGGGGATCTTGCTGCTCGCTTTATCACTCAGCGGAGGGATCGATTTTATTCGTCGTTACATCCCCAATGCGCTGGTCCGCGGGATTCAACTCGGCGTGGGGCTCAAGTTAGCGGAAAAAGGCGTCCAGTGGATTCTGGAACTTCCAAATCTGGGCATCAATAGCGCCGGAACCGCCCTTCTGGTCGGGGGCCTGCTGCTCTACTTTGTGACCAGAAAAACGCCCGGGCTGGTGTTTATATTTCTTGCGGGTTTCCTGCTCATTTATGTCGAAAGCCCCACCCTGTTCTCAAGCATCACCTTTTCATTTCCATCACTGTCCCTTGTCCCGCCCACCCTCACCGAGTGGAAAACCGGCCTGTTGCAGGGCACGCTGGCGCAAATGCCCCTGACCTTGCTTAACTCGGTAATAGCCGTCTGCGCCTTAAGTGCCGATTATTTTCCACAGCGGGGTATAGCACCGCGAAAAATGGCGATGAGTGTGGGCATGATGAATATCCTGTGCGTCCCCTTTGGCGCCATCCCCCTGTGCCACGGCGCCGGCGGTCTGGCCGCCCAATACAGCTTTGGGGCCCGCACCGGCGGCAGTGTCATCATGCTCGGCGTACTGAAATTGTTACTGGGCCTGATTATTGGTGGTTTTCTGCTGCAAGTGTTAAGCAACTACCCATACGCTATCCTTGCTCCCATGCTTGTCTTCGCTGGCATTGAGCTGGCCAAGAGCTGTTTTTCACTGGATAACAAAACGGATTTCACCATTGCCCTGCTAACCGCAGCCGGCATACTGGGAGCAAACACATTGACCGGTTTTCTGCTCGGCGGTGCAGTCACCCTCGCCTGCTTCCTCTGGAGTCGGCATTTGGCGCCGTCCAGGGTCTGATGGACGCTCCCGTTGATACCCTGCACAGACCACTGCGCGAACTGCGCATCTCGGTCACGGACCGCTGTAATTTTCGTTGCCCGTACTGCATGCCAAAGGAGCAGTTTGGCAGCAAATATCATTTTCTCCCACGTTCATCGCTACTCAGCTTCGAGGAAATCCACCGTATCGTCCGGATTTTCGCCTCTCTTGGGGTCCGCAAGCTTCGCCTGACCGGGGGGGAACCCCTGCTCCGGCGCGATCTGGATCGCCTGATCAGGATGCTTGCGGAAATCCCGCAAATCGACGATCTCAGCCTGACCACCAATGGTGCACTGCTCACCCGCGAAGCCGCCCGCAGATTGAAGGAAGCCGGGCTTCAGCGCATCAGCATCAGCCTCGATACCCTTGACGAGGAAGTTTTCCAGGCCATGAACGGCGTGCAATTTCCATTACGCCGGGTATTGCAGGCGATTGAGCATGCCGCGGCGGTTGGGCTGGCACCGATCAAGGTCAATATGGTGGTCAAACGCGGGGTGAACGACCAGGCCATCCTGCCCATGGCCCGCCATTTTCGCGGCAGCGGTCAGATACTGCGCTTTATCGAATATATGGACGTGGGCAACAGTAATGACTGGTGTTCCGATGCCGTCCTGCCTTCAACCGAATTGCTCGAAAAAATCCATCCGGAATTTCCTCTTGAGGCACTGCCCTCCAATCATCCGGGCGAGGTTGCCAAACGCTGGCGTTATGTCGATGGTGGTGGCGAAATCGGCGTCATTACCTCAGTCACCGAGCCCTTCTGCGAGGGCTGCACCCGCGCCCGCATCTCCGCCGCCGGCATGCTCCACACCTGCCTGTTTGCCAGCCACGGCCACGACCTGCGCGCACCGTTACGCAGCGATGCCCCGGATGAACAACTGCGCCAACTTATCGGTGGCTGGTGGGAACAACGCGAGGACCGCTACTCCGCCCTGCGCGCCAGCCAAAACACCATTCCCGCAAAAATTGAGATGTCCTACATCGGCGGCTGATCGATTTGGCGAGCAGCAAAGTGTTTGCACTGCCATTCTGCCCCTGGATTACCCGTTTTCACGGGTAATGACGGAGGAGTTGGTGGGAACCAAATCAGCTCCTGAAAGGCCCTCCCTAGATACTTCTAACAAAGAGTTGAAAGCGTTCCAGGTGAGTGCCAGACAAGGCAAAAGCTAGTGAAAAAGGCGGAACTTTGTACAGGGACGCACTTATGCCGCGATGGCAGGGATGCCAAGGAGCGGTGCCTTCGCAAGGACGTCATTGTACCGCATGCCATCCGGTCGCTCTCGCACATCCTTGTGCTTTGCGACATAAGGCCTTCCCTGGCCAAACTTTCAACCGCGGGGATGGTGGCGGGCATGCAGATCTGCCAACCGCTGGCGCGCCACGTGGGTATAGATCTGGGTGGTGGAGATATCGCTGTGGCCCAGCAGCATCTGGATCACACGCAAATCGGCGCCGTGATTAAGCAGGTGGGTGGCGAAGGCATGGCGCAGGGTGTGAGGGGAAATGCCACCGGCAATCCCGGCCTTTGCCGCATGGCGCCGAATGAGGTACCAGAAGGCCTGGCGGGTCATCGTAGTACCGCGACGGGTGGGAAACAGGGCATTGTCCGTACGCCCGTTGAGTAATGCCGGGTGCGCCTCTGCGAGATGGCGCTGCAACCAGTGACGAGCCTCCTCACCCATGGGGACCAGGCGTTCCTTGCCGCCTTTGCCCATCACCCGCACCACACCCTGACGGAAATTCACCTGCAGGGTCTGCAGGGAAATCAACTCCGACACCCGCAGTCCGGTGGCGTATAGGAGTTCCAGCATTGCCCGATCCCGCAGGCCCTCCGGTTTCGAGAGATCGGGGGCTTGCAGCAATTTTTCCACCTCGACTTCACCCAGGCCCTTGGGCAGGGGACGGCCGAGGCGAGGCGGGTCTATCCGCTCACAGGGATCGGCTTCCATGTGACCATCACGCACCTGATGGAGATAGAACCCCCGCAGGCTGGAGAGCCGCCGTGCCAGAGTACGCGGTGACAAGCCACCGAGATCGGCAATATAGGAAAGCACGTCTGCGCGCCGAACCGAGAGCAGGTGCTGGCCCTGAGGTGCAAGCCACGCCGCAAAGGCCCGGAGATCGCTGCGATAAGCGGCCAGGGTATTGTCCCGCAAGCCCCGCTCCATCCACAGGCTATCGAGAAAGGCCTCGATAACCGCCTCGTCCTCAGGCGCAGGTAGCCGCTTCGTGCTCAAGCAACCAGCTCTTTATGGACAGGGTTTTATCGCCCGTGCTGCCAGAGAACCCACCAAGACCATGAGCCCCCACAACCCGGTGACAGGGAACGATAACGGGCAGGGGATTATGGCGACAGGCCCCGCCCACGGCCCGCGCCCCACTACCGAGCTTATTGGCCAAGGCCCCGTAACTAACCGGTTGGCCACGAGGAATCTCCGTCAGCGCCCGCCAGACGCGTTGCCGATAGGGCGTGCCCGACACCGCCAGCGGCAGATCAAAATGCCAGTCCGGATCGGAAAAATAGGCCTCAAGTTGCCTGACCGCCTCACGGCTGGTGTCGTTCGTCGGTGCCCGTGCCGGCACCTCTGGCCGGAGAAATTCAGTACCTGTCACCCGGTTATTGCTAACCCGTATTCCGAGCTTGCCTACCGGGGTGTCCAGGACCGCATCATAGATATTTTGGGATGCCATCACTCACCTCCAAACTCTAGGCCATGCAGTGCGTTTTCCAGCTCCACCCGCACCAGCGGATCATCTTCATGTTGCAACAACCAATGGTAGATGCGCCGGGCGTCCGCTCGCGCGCCCAGCCGCCCCAGCGCGGCAGCAAGTTTCCGTCGAGCCGAGCGTGCGCCGGCGGTATCGGCACTGCTGGCAATAACCCGCAAAAAGGCGGGCACGGCGGCAACATCGTCCCCGGCTGCCCCAAAGAATACACCGATCCGATACCAAAGCCCGGGGGTAATTTCAGACGCCTCTTGTCGTGCCAGCAAGGCTCGCACAAACACGTGCCCGGTCTCGGGCACCCGCTCACCAAATCTCAGGGCTTCAGCCACCACACCATCCGGCAAGGACGGTGCCCGGGCGTCCGCCAGCAATTGCGTCAGTAAAGCCAGGCCGTCATCGAGCTTGTCCGCGTGCAGGCTGAAACGTGCCCAGGCCAATTGCCACTGATATAGCGGCTCGTCGTCTGCCGGGCGCTTCCAGACGGTAAAAACCCGCGCCACCTCCTCCAGTTCTCCGGCCGCCAACAGGCTGTCTACCAGCGCCGGATAGATAGCCTCGGGCAGCGTTTCGTTCGCCGGATAAAGATGGCGTAACAAGGCCCCCTCATGGAGCCTCGACAACAACTCAGCCAATTTCTGGTGCGCCGCGTTGCGTAACGCAGGCTCGGTCACGTCACGGCTCAGATAGGCGTACAGGGCCCGGGCCGCCAGCGGATCCTGAATGACCTGCCGTGCAGCCGGCTGCATCAGAGGCACCGCATCGCTAAGAGAAAGACCCGCCTCACGGGCAATGACTTCTGCGTAGCTGGCGTAGGCAGACAACAGGGCCTGCTTCCGCGCCCCGGGCGCTGGCTGAAGTGCGGTCAAGGCCTCAAAAGCCAGCAGCTGCAGGCGTGTGGCCTGCCTTTCGCTGGCGACCGTAGCCAGGGCCCACCAAAACCAGTGGCGCGTCTGCCGATTCAGTTGCGGGGCCAGGGTAACCGCCTGGTCATAGCGGGATTCTCCCGACTCCCCCTCCCTGATGTCGGCAATCAGACGCAATGCCTGTGCTACCGGGTCCGATATATCAGAGAGGCCGACGAGCGCGGCCTCGACCTGCCCGGAAGACAGCAATACCCGGGCATAGAGCAGGCGCCAGGCTAAACTGTCATCCGCATAATCGAGACGGTAACGACCAACGGCGCCCAGGGCGTCCCGCACCCGCCCGACAGCAAGATAAAGGGCAATCATCTGGTGGCGAAGCTGGCGCAGGGTCTCGCTGTCCGGAACGGCTCCACGACCCCAGATCAGGTCAGTCAGCAGTGCCTGTGCTTCCTCATTACGCCCCAACTGGCCATAGCCCTGCACCTGCTGCATGGCCCCCCACAAACGGAAATCGGAGGGCAGACCGCGGGGAAGATGTTGCAAGCGGGTGAGCATGGCTTGCCAATCACCCTGCCGTCCGTATATGCCGATACGCAACCGCTCCCAACGCATCCACGACTGAAAATCCCGATAATACTCCGGTTGTTCCTGATCCAGACGGCGCAGGGCAAAGGCAGGCACCCCGTTCGCCGCCAGTTCCTCAACCTGGCGATACTCATCCACTACGGCCAGTGCCGGCAAAGGCACGCCGACGGCGACAATCAACAGCCAGAACAGGGACGAAAAAAAACGGGCACCCCGCAGGTAGCGGGATCCCCGTTTATATTGACTCCGCGGCAACTGCCCGGAAGTACTGAAATTCACCGTTTCAGCTTTTCCTTAATCCGTGCCGCCACACCAGTACGCTCACGCAGATAATAAAGCTTGGCACCACGCACGTCGCCATGTCGCTTGACGGTGATGTCCTCTATGGCGCGGCTATGGGTCTGAAAAACGCGCTCCACGCCCTCTCCATGGGAAATCTTGCGCACCGTGAAGGCGGAATTAAGGCCGCGATTGCGCTTGGCAATGACCACGCCCTCAAAGGCCTGCAAACGCTCACGATTGCCTTCCTTGATTTTGACCCTAACCACCACGGTGTCGCCCGCGCTGAAAGGGGGAACCTTGCGTTCAATCTGTTCCGCTTCGATCTGTTCAATGATGTTACTCATGCCTTAATCCTCTTCGTCTTAACACACGACCAGCCAATACCGCTGACCGTGCCACTGTTATTCTGTTTCGTCGTCATCCTGCCCAGCGATGAATTCTGCCAACAACTGCGCCTGTTCGACTTCCAGCTCCCTGCCTGCCAACAAGTCCGGCCGGCGCAACCAGGTGCGCCCCAGGGCCTGCTTGAGCCGCCAGCGCCGTATCGCCTCATGGTCACCGGAAAGCAACACCGCCGGGACCTCGTCACCGTCCAATTCTTCCGGACGGGTATAGTGCGGGCAATCCAGCAAACCCGCCATAAATGAATCCTGCTGCGCCGAGTCTGCGTCGCCGAGAGCACCGGGCAGCAGTCTGACCGTGGCATCGATCACCGCCATCGCCGCCAGTTCACCACCGCTCAGGACATAGTCCCCGATGGACCATTCCTCATCCACCTCGGCGGCAATCAAACGTTCGTCGACACCCTCATAGCGCCCGCAAAGCAGAATGACCGAAGGCTGATCCACGAGCTGCTTCAAATCACCCTGTTGCAGGCGTTTCCCCTGAGGCGACAGATAGATAACCCGTGTCGCATCGCCCAGAGCCTGCCGTGCTGCCTGAATCGCTTCCCGCAGCGGCTCAACCTTCATCAGCATGCCGGGACCACCACCGTAGGGACGATCATCGACGGTTCGATGTCGGTCCCGGGTGTAATCCCGCGGGTTCCAGAATGCCAGCTTCCAGATCCCCTTCCGCAGGGCCCGTGAGCTCACGCCGTAATCGCTAATGGCGCTGAACATCTCGGGAAACAGGGTGATCACGCCTATGCGCATACTCGGCCCCGCCCCCCAGAATCCTTCAGTAGTCCAGTCCCCAATCTACCCGCAGCTCACCAGCATCCAGGTCGACGCTCTGCACCACATGCTCCCAGACATAGGGAATCAGACGTTCCTCCTCTCCCTCGACCACCAGCACGTCATTGGCGCCGGTCTCCATCAAGCCGGTGACCCGTCCAAGTTCTTCATCCTCGGTGTTGATCACCCGGAGGCCAATCAGGTCGTCCCAGTAATATTCGTTTTCAGCCAGAGCGGGCAACTGTTCCCGGCTAAGCAATACCTCCGAGCCTGCCAGCGCCTGCGCCGCGTCCCGATCCTCGCAACCCGCCAGCTTGACCGCAAGAAAACGCCCGTGGAGCCGACCCGACTCCAGCTTCCACTCGCGGAAATCCTGCCTGCTGCCAAGTCGCCATGACTTGCTGTGCAGCAAGTCCTCGGCAGGCTCGGTAAAAGAGCGGACCTTCAACCAGCCCCGAACCCCGAAAGGTCCGGCAATCTTTCCCACGCTGATAAGATGAAGCTCAGACATTGGAGAAGCCGGGCCGGCTCACACCGCACCCGGGCAAGCGAAAGTTTCTAGGCTTCGACTGCGGCTTCGGCCACGACCTGTTCTTCGACTGGCTGCTTGAGCAGATTGGTGACCCGGGCCGAGGTCTGCGCACCCTGGGACACCCAGTGGCTAATACGCTCGCGCTGCAGTGACAGTTTTTGCTCTCCGCCAGTGGCACGTGGGTTGAAAAATCCGACGCGCTCGATAAAACGCCCGTCCCGCTTGTTACGACTGTCTGCCACCACGACGTGGTAGAAAGGTTTCTTTTTCGCGCCCGTACGGGCCAAACGTATGGTTACCATCTTTATCCTGCGCACCCTGAAAATGAGTGATAAATGCCAGTTTTCCCGCCCGTGGGCGAGCGGGACCAAAAAGGGCGTTATTGTACGCCCTTCTCTCTAAATAGTAAGACCTTTTTCGTCACTGGATAAAGAGAGAGCTAGAACGGCATTCCGGGGCCGCCCCCCCCCTTGAGGCCCGCCAATAACTGGCCCATGCCGCCACGTTTCTTCATCCGCTTCATCATTTTCTGCATCTGTGTCATCTGCTTCAGCAAACGATTAACGTCCTGCACCTGGGTACCTGAACCCGCGGCAATGCGTCGCTTGCGCGAGCCCTTGATGATAGCGGGCCGCCGACGCTCCTGCGGGGTCATGGAATTGATGATGGCCTCGGAGCGAATCAATTCCCGCTCTCCCGCCTGCTCTTGTGCGGCACCGGGCAGCTTGCCGCCACCGGGTAGCTTATCCAGCAGACTCGATACCCCGCCCATACTCCGCACCTGTCGCAGTTGATCGCGATAATCCTCCAGATCGAAGCCCTTACCCTTTTTCAGCTTGCGCGCGAGGCCTTCTGCCTGCTTGCGATCGAGCTTCTGCTCCGCCTCCTCGATAAAACCCAGCACATCGCCCATGCCGAGTATGCGTGAGGCCACCCGGTCCGGATGAAATACCTCCAGCGCTTCGGTTTTCTCCCCGACCCCGAGAAACTTGATCGGCTTGCCGGTTAGCTGACGAATTGACAGCGCTGCACCACCACGGGCATCACCATCAGCCTTGCTGAGAATAACGCCGGTCAGCGGTAGCGCCTCGGCAAAGGCACGGGCCACATTGGCTGCGTCCTGGCCGGCCATGCTGTCCGCGACGAACAGTGTCTCCACCGGATTGACGGCCGCATGCAACGCCTTGATCTCGCTCATCATGGCCTCGTCCACATGCAGACGGCCGGCGGTATCAATGATCACCACGTCACAGGCACGCTTGCGCGCCATATCGACCGCCGCCGTGGCGATGGATACCGGTGTGGCACCGTCCTCACCACGATAGCAGCGCGCCCCCACCTCACTGGCCAGGGTTTCAAGCTGTTCCATAGCCGCCGGACGATAGACATCACCACTCGCCACCAGCACCTTCTTCTTCTGCTTTTCCTTCAGCCAGCGCGCGAGCTTGGCCACCGTGGTGGTCTTGCCCGACCCCTGCAGACCCGCCATGAGGAATACCGCCGGTGGCGTAACCTTGAGATCCAGTTCGCCACCCACTTCACCCATCAGACGGGTCAGCTCGTCGCGCACTACACGGATGAGTTCCTCGCCCGGGCTCAGGCTCTGCATCACATCGCGACCCAGGGCACGTTCGCGCACCTGCTCAATGAAGTCTCGCACCACGGGCAGCGCAACATCCGCCTCCAGCAGCGCCATGCGCACCTCGCGCAGAGCCTCCTGAATGTTCTTCTCCGTCAGCCGCCCGCTGCCCCGCAGACGTTTCAGGCTGGCGCCAAGGCGTTCACTCAAATTTTCAAACACGACTATCCCTCATCATGGAAATCTTATGCAGGCTGTTGAAAAAGGCTCAGGCGAGTGCCAGACAAGGCAAAAATTGGCGAAAAAGCGGAGCTTACATAGAGTAAGTGAGCATTTTGAGCCGATTTTTAACGCCGTATGGTGCCGTATGGGGGTTTTTCAACATCCTGCTACCGGCGCATTCTAACAGCCCGGCAGCCACCTTTCCGGCCCGCCTCTTTCTTGGCATGATTAACGCCATCATGCACCCATCCAGACAAACGCCCTGAAATGCTTAGCCCTCTAAGCATCGCTTTCTATCTGACGGCCACCGGTCTCTTGAGCGGGGGCCTCTTTTTTGCGAAGGACAACAAAGGCCCACAGCCCCGCTACTGGATCGCAACCGCCTTTGCTGCCCTTGCGCTCCATGGCTTTTTACTTCATCAGAGCACCTTCGCCGGCACTGATATCAACCTGGGCTTTTTCAATGCCATCTCGCTCAGTGCATGGCTCATCGCATTGACCGTAGTCAGTGCCAGCACCCTGCGCCAGCCCCTTGATAATCTTGCCCTTTTCGCCCTCCCCATGGCTGCTCTCGGGGTTCTGCTCAGCGCGCTCTATCCCGGCTTGCATCTGCTCCCGAGGGAGCAAGGGGCGGGCCCTGAACTCCATGTGGCAACCTCACTTTTTGCCTACAGCATTCTGACCATTGCCGCCCTGCAATCCATCCTGTTGGCGGTCCAGGAACATCGCCTGCGACATCATCATCCGGGCCGCCTGCGCCATGTTCTGCCGCCATTGCAGGTCCAGGAAAGTCTGCTCATACAGTTTGTCGCCATAGGCTTTGCCCTATTGAGCCTCAGCCTGCTGAGTGGCTTCATGTTCCTGGAGGATCTGTTCGCCCAGCACCTGGTGCACAAAACCGTGCTCTCGGCCATTGCCTGGCTGGTCTTCGCGGCGTTGCTATTGGGGCGCTGGCGTTTCGGCTGGCGGGGCCCACGCCTGGCACGCTGGAGTCTGGCCGGTTTCGCCCTGCTGATGCTGGCCTACTTCGGCAGCAAACTGGTACTCGAACTGCTGCTGGAAAGGATCTGATATGCGCTCGCGGCACACGGCCTACGCATGACCGATATTCCTACATCGGTACTCGGCGGGATCCTTTTTCTGCTGATCTTGCTGTCCGGATTTTTCTCCGGTTCGGAAACCGGCATGATGGCCCTCAACCGTTATCGTCTGCGCCATCTGGCACGCAACCAGCATCGCGGTGCCCAGCGGGTTAGCGAGCTGCTGCAACGCCCGGATCGCCTCATCGGCCTCATCTTGCTGGGCAATAACTTCGTCAATATCCTCGCCTCGGCCATTGCCACCATCATTGCCTTGCGGCTGTTGGGAGAAGCCGGAATCGTCGTCGCCACGGTACTGCTCACCCTGGTGATTCTGATCTTTTCCGAGGTAGCCCCCAAAACCCTTGCCGCACTGCACCCGGAGCGCATCGCCTTTCCTGCGAGTGTGGTCCTCCGACCCTTGCTGAGAGTGTTTTATCCGCTGGTATGGCTGGTGAACTGGATTGCCAATGGGCTACTGAAACTGTTTCATCTGCTCCCGGAGGAGGCAGCGAAGGCCACCGATCTCAGCAGCGATGAGTTGCGCACCGTGGTGAAGGAGGCGGGCAATATGATCTCCCGTCGTCACCGGCGCATGCTGGTCAGCATCCTGGACCTGGAAAAGGTCACGGTGGAAGACATCATGGTGCCACGCGCTGAACTTGCCGGCATCGATCTGGATGATTCCGAACACGAGATTCTCCATCAACTGACTACCAGTCAGCACACCCGTCTGCCGGTCTTTCGCGAGGATATCAACCATATCGCCGGCATTATCCACCTGCGACGCATGCTGGCTCCGGTGCACAACAATGCCCTGGACAAGAAGGAGCTGATCGAACAGCTTGAGGAGCCCTATTTTGTTCCGCTGGAGACCCCGCTCAATCGTCAACTGGGGAATTTTCAACGGCAGCAGCGACGCATCGCGCTGGCGGTAGACGAGTATGGAGACATACAGGGACTCGTCACCCTGGAAGATATCCTGGAAGAAATCGTGGGTGAATTCACCACCGATCCGGCGGCCGATAATATCGACATCCACCCGCAGGCAGATGGCACCTATCTCATTGATGGCGCCTCAAATATCCGCGAACTGAACCGCAGCATGCGCTGGAAACTGCCTGAGGATGGCCCCAAGACGCTGAATGGCCTGATCATCGAATACCTGGAAAACATTCCCGAGCCAGGCACCAGCCTGCGCCTCGCAGGTTACCCTGTGGAGATTGTGCAGACCACGGAGCATGGTGTGAAAACGGTCAAGCTCAACCCGGCCGGGAGAGATCGACCGGGGAAGAGAACGGGAAACTAGACCTTCGCCTGACTGTTGCCTTTATATTGCGGCCACGGCCTCATGCAGGCGGGTAACCGGAATAATCTCCAGCCCCTTGATAGCACGTCGCGGGGCATTACCCCGGGGAATCACCGCCCGCTGAAAGCCATGTTTGGCCGCCTCCCGCAGCCGTTCCTCACCGTAGGGTACCGGGCGGATCTCTCCCGCCAGCCCCACCTCCCCAAAACTCAAAAGCTTTCGCGAGACCGGACGATCCCGCAGGCTGGAAAGCACGGCCAGCACCACCGGCAGATCAGCGGCGGTCTCGCCGATACGCACCCCGCCCACCACGTTGACGAAAACATCCTGATGCAGGCTGGCCACTCCGCCGTGACGGCTGAGCACTGCGAGTAACATCGCCAGCCGCTTCTGCTCCAGGCCCACGGTCACCCGTCGTGGATTACCCAGTGCCGAATCGTCCACCAGTGCCTGCACCTCAACCAACAGCGGTCGCGTGCCCTGGCGGGTGGCCATGATGACGCTGCCGGCAGTTTCAACCCCATCGGACACCAGCATGATCTCCGAGGGATTTTCCACCTCGCGCAGGCCCTTTTCGGTCATCGCGAAGATGCCCAACTCATTCACCGCACCAAAACGATTCTTCACCGCCCGGATGACGCGGAAACGACTGCTTGCCTCACTCTCGAAGTACAGCACCGTATCCACCATATGCTCCAGCACCCGCGGCCCCGCCAGCGCCCCCTCCTTGGTTACATGACCGGCGAGAAACAGCACGGTGCCCGTCTGCTTGGCAAAACGTACCAGCCGCGCCGTACTCTCACGCACCTGGGCCACGCCACCGGGGGCTGAACCCAGCGCCTCGGTATAGATGGTCTGAATGGAATCAATCACCATCACCCGCGGCTTTTCCCGCTGTGCCAGGGCGAGGATCTGCTCTACCCGGGTCTCTGCCAGCAAGCGCAACTCATCGGTGGCAAGCCCCAGACGTTGTGCCCGCAGGATCACCTGTTCCAGAGATTCCTCACCGGTAACATAGAGGAAGGCGGCCCCCGCGCTGTCGTGCAAACGGGTCAATACCTGCAACAATAAAGTGGACTTGCCAATGCCGGGGTCCCCACCGAGGAGCACTACCGAGCCGGCTACCAGACCTCCCCCGAGCACCCGATCCAGCTCCCTGATGCCAGTGGCTTCGTGGCTGGTCTCCTGTACCGTCACCTCGGCCGCAGAGAGAATGGCGCTGTCCTCATTGCCCGCATAACCGCCGTAGCGATCATCCTTCGCCACGGGTACGGGCAGCGCCTCCAGCAGGCTGTTCCATTCACCGCAGGCGCCACACTGGCCCGCCCATTTGGAGTGGCGTGCACCGCAGGACTGACATTGGTAAGCGTGTTTTTCTTTGGGCATGGTTAAGAACTGGCGGTTAGATTGGCGCTTGATTGTAGCCTTCAGCCTTCCACCATTCATCCCGGCGCACGCAGTTTCAGGCTAAACTTCGATACAGGAAGAACGAGAATTAATGAACACGCCGAGGCCCACGCTCATGACCGACAATAACAAGACTCAGGAACATCTGCTCCACGGCTACGAACGCATGCTCGAACGCGCACGTGGCACCCTGGAACAGGCGCGCAAAGAGACCGTGCCCACGCTCTCCCAACTGCTGGACAAGGCCCGGGAAAAGGCCGTCTCCCTCGGTGAGTTAAGCCGCGAGGAAGCGGAAAAAGTGGCCCACTACCTGCACCGCGATGTGGACGATGCCGCTGATCACCTGAACGAAAGTGGCGATGAGCTCGGAGACTGGCTGCGTTTTGATATGGAGCTCATAGAAGAACGCCTGCGAGATCTCTTTGCCGGCATGGTCGATCACACCCGCCTGGAGCTGGATCGCCTCGCCACCCGCGCTCGCGAGGGAAGCATACTTAACACAGGCGAGATCAGTGGTCCCGGCACCCTGGAGTGCCGTGCCTGTGGCCAGCATCTGCACTTTCACCATACCGGCCATATTCCACCCTGCCCCAAGTGCCACAAAACAAAATTTCGGCGGCCTAGGAAAAAGTAGGACGCGTCCCCTTTTCGTAGGGCGGGCCATGCCCACCGAATACTTTTCCCTTAACCACACACCTTTCGGCGGGCATGGCCCGCCCTACGCGAGTTAACGACACGGAACATTTCCATATTTCATGGTCGAAGGGGATACCTGCAACACCACATTCTCCTCCCATAAAATATGGAAACATTGCCCGATGCCGAAGATCCCCTGTCGCCACACCTCGGTAACAAGGCTGCTACTAGCCGCCCTGCTTTGCTTTACATCCGTCACCAACGCCGCACCCAAGGCTGAACTCTGGAAACGCTGGCAAGCCCACGTTTCCGATGCGACTGAAACGGTTAATCACGCCCCCTGGACGAAATTTCTTCAGCAATACGTCAAACCAAACGCCGATGGCATACATCGGATTGCCTACAACCAGGTCTCTCCTGTCGCGCGCCAGGCACTCAATGGCTACATCAACACACTGGCGAATACCCCGGTCAGCCGCCTCAATCGCCACCAGCAACGCGCCTACTGGATCAACCTGTACAACGCCCTCACGGTGCAGACGGTGCTCGCCCACTATCCGGTAAAAAGCATTCGTGATATTCGCATTTCTCCCGGTTGGTTTAGCGTTGGCCCGTGGGATAAAAAGCTCGTGCAGATAGAGTCTGAAAAGCTCAGCCTGAATGACATCGAACACCGCATCCTGCGCCCCATTTGGCAGGATCCGCGCATCCACTACGCCCTTAACTGCGCCTCGCTGGGGTGCCCAAACCTGCAACCCAGGGCCTTTACCGCAGACAACAGCGAGGCACTGCTGGATACCGCTGCCCGGGAATTCATCAATCATCCGCGCGCTGTTTCCGTGCGTGACGGACGCCTGCACGTTTCAAGTATTTACGTCTGGTTTGGAGAAGACTTCGGCGACGGCGAGACTGGCCTGCTCAGCCATCTGAGAAAATATACGGCAGAACCCTTGGCAACGAAGCTAAGGGACGTGAAGGGCATTGCCTCCCACGACTACGACTGGGCGCTCAACGACGCCTTATGAAGAATATTTTTTCAATGTAGGGCAGGCCATGCCTGCCACGCAATAAGCGGCTATGGCAGGGCTGCTCGGCGGACATGGTCCGCCCTACTTCAAAAAGATAAAAAAACCCCGCCGGAGCGGGATTCGGAAAGGAGAAAAAAGGAAGGTTACTAGCGTTTGCGGCGGCGGGCACCAAAGCCCATGCCGGCAAGGCCGAGACCCAGCAGCGCAAGGGTGGCCGGTTCAGGAACACCGCTCTCCTGCTCAATAGAGACTTGGAGGGTATAGGTATCTCCAGTATCCGGGGTATTCCCAGTCCATTCAGCTACAGGAGTCACCCCAAAAATGGGGATAGCGCTAACGGCCGTGGAAGAGAACTCGGCAACACCAACCACGTAGGTGCCGGCCGTGGCGAAGTCGAAATCAAGGAAGGAATCCCTACCCCCAGCAGCCTCACTTCCAGCCGCCCCCTTACTGTTAGAATCGTCATCATTGGAAAACAAAACGACACCAGCCGAATCCCAGATCGCAATCTGGGTATCCATGTCCCCGGTACCTATATCCTCCCAACCAAAGTCGATATCAAAGATACCGCGGGCGCCATCAAAGGCCACGGTGAAGGAGTAGTAATCGAAGGTGCCATCACCGGTGCCATTGATGGTCACATGGGGAATGGTGGCGGAATCCAGGATATTGACATCGGCACCAAGTGAGAAGGAGCCATCAATATTCTGTGCCGTCGCCAGGGTGTTATTGGGCTCGGACTCGACGAGAACCGATGCACCTGCCAGCCCCGCATAACACAGACCACCCGCAAGGGTCAGGGCCGTAAGACTTAGAATTCGTTTTGTTGCCATGCTCTGCGCTCCAAAAATGGATTGTTTCATGCTTCACGGAAGTCTAATGCAAGCCGCGTGCCATTGTTATCTTCACCTTATTATTCATGGCCTTAGGGCTTCTCACGCGCCACCCGACAGGCCGTCCATGAGGCAGATGTAAAGTTTCCTGACGACCTGCCCTCCCGTTCGGAGTTCACGGAACTCTATATAACAACCTGAGAACAAGAACATAAACCATTGTTTAATCTGGCATTGTCATCAACTACTTGATCCAGGTTATCAGCAGCGGATGTCCGTCGCACAGATGCAAGCGTTTCAGAAGCGTAAAAAATTCTGACAACATTGTGTGAAAGGCTGGATTCCCACAATCGTTGGAAGATTTGGCACTCTGGCATGAACCTCACCCACCTTGTAGGGCGGACCATGTCCGCCTAAGGAAAGCAGCCACGCCATACCTCATATATGGCGCCCTACGCGCCAGAATCACTACCACCTACTCACCAAAACGGCTATCCATTTCATCGGGCGGAATATCACCCCACGCCTGCGGATATTTTCCTTCACTCACATGGCAGTGAAAACTAGAGAATGGCCAGTCTGCTACCCGTATAACATGCCCATGCTTAACCGGGTTCCAATGCAGATAATCCAGATGTCTCCGCAGATCCCGCTGGTCACGAATAAGATGCTCCCAATACCGGGATTGCCAAATTCCGGGCTTTCTCCGTTGTGCGGGGATAAGCGGGTTAGCAGCATCTTGAAGGGCCTGGCTAGTCAAGCGTTTGATCATTGACCACCGCCGGGAATAGTCAGCATCGTCAGGTGGCAGTGTCCAGATGCAGTGCAAGTGGTCAGGGAGTAAGACCCATGCGTCGATTTGAAACGAATGTGATTGGCGAACGATGTTAATCGCGGCACGCAGCGCAGTACGGAGTGCCGGTGTGGTAAGGATTGGGCACCGTTTCGAGCTAACCAGTGTGAAGAAATAGGAACCGCCCGGGACACGGGCACGGCGATAGTTTGGCATCTGACATCCTTGTCATTGTGGTTATGAATGGCGGTCAAATCGGAGTATTCGGCGGACATGGTCCGCCCTACCAGTCCCCGTTATCCACCGACATTATTATCACGTAGGGCGGACCATGTCCGCCGTTCAACGGTTGCGATAATCTGGGTTTATCGCTACTCCCAGCAGTCTCCCCCGCCGGTAGAGCCTTTTTGTCCGAGGGAATTGAGGGTAATGGTGGCGCACGCGGTATCGGTGGCCTGGGCATTTTGCGGGGTGGCCGTGAGGCTGTAGCTGGTGGCGTCAGCGGCGGTGGCGTCCACGGTATAAAAGGCGTTCTCCGAGACGGCTGGATCCGCGGTAAAGCTGAGCAGGGTCATGACATTGGTATAGGTATTGTTATCGGCGAAAAAGCGTTCTTCCCGATTGGCCGCCTGCAGCAACAGGTTGCGCCCCTCTGCACGACGCGCCTTGCGCACATAATCCTGATAGGCCGGATAGGCAAAGGCGCCGATGATGCCGATGATGGTAACTACAATCATCAGTTCCATCAGGGTAATACCGGCACTTCTGTGAAAATTCTTCATGGCTCGTCTCTCCTGGGATGATGACCCTGTCCGCCGCACCATTATGAACGGTGCTCCCGAAGCATCGCAAACATTGCCCGGCAAAAATGAGACCCGGGCCGCGACAATGGGGATAATAGGCGTCCATGCGCAAATTTGATGTCACCAAAGGCTGCCAGAATCAGTCCACCGGAGTACTCGGTGGCTGCTATCTGCTGTGCATTGCCATCGCCTACGCGCTCTATCAGACCCAGGTATTGTCGGCAGGTGGCCCTCCCATCATGGGAGCTTTGAGCTGGCTGCCCGCCGACTATCATTTCCGCTCCATCACGCGAAACTACTACGACATCCTGTTTATCGTGCTGCTCAGCTTCCAGTTCATGGTGAGCTGGGAGTTCATCCGCAGCCGGGCTGGCCGCGGGCTCATCCTCGCCATCAGCGCGGGAACCCTGGGCATGGCCCTCGGGGTTGCCCTCGGTGCCCCGTGGCCATTCTCTACTTCATTACAGCAGCTAGGTGGCTGGAACTGGAACCGCATGGAGCCGGTCTTTGCCCTGCAGGCGGGCGCCATGCTGCTACCCTGGCTGTTGCGCGATCGCAGTCAGATTCACATCGTGCGCTCGCCCTTGGGCTGGGCCGTACGCAGCGCCTTCTGGCGCTGGGGGGCCGGGCTGCTGATATTTAGCCTGGTACTGGCTATCACCTATGCCCACCCCTTCTACGGCAGTAAATATTACGAAAACTGGCGCATCACCTGCGGCTATCTTTACAGCGCCTACCTATTCCTCGGCTTTCCCTATGCCCTCATCACGGCCCGCTACCGGGGGCATCGCTATGAACACCGGGTGGATGCCGGTTTCGTGCTGCTGCTAATCCTGCGCGGTATGGTCAAACGCATATGGCGGCCCGGTTATACCGGACTGCGGCGAATCCTGAATGACCGTCGCAATCTTGCGCTGCTGCGGGATCTCGGGGTAAAGCTGTTCTTTGTACCGCTGATGGTGGTGTTTTTATTCAACGAATTCGGCCAGCTTTCCACCTTCCTGGGCCGTTATCTGGATGGTTCGGGCCGCATCGGGGTGCATTGGAAACTGTCCTTTGATGCTGCCTACTGGGTGCTGTTCCACAGCCTCTTCGTGGTGGATGTGGGACTGGGGCTCATTGGTTATTGTGCTTCCTCGCGCTGGCTGGACAACAAGTCGCGTAGCGTCGATCCCACCATGAGCGGCTGGCTGGTGGCACTGATCTGTTATCCACCATTTAATGGAGTGGCCAACGGTTATCTGCCCTATGGTCCGACAGGCTTTTCCACCGCCTACTGGATCTTTCAGTCAGTCTGGCTGGAGGTTGGGCTGAAGACCTTCAGCCTGGTGCTGTATGCGGTTTATGTGTGGGCAACCATGGCCTTCGGGCTGCGCTTTTCCAATCTCACTCATCGCGGCATCCTCACCCAGGGACCTTACGCCCTGATCCGCCACCCGGCCTATGCCTGCAAAAATCTCGCGTGGTGGGCCACCAGCATCACAAATTTCAACAATCCCATGCAGTTCCTGTTTCTGGGGGCGTGGAATTTTATCTACTATCTGCGGGCGATGACCGAGGAACGCCACCTGCGTCAGGACCCGGACTACCGGAGTTACTGCAAACACGTGCGCCACCGATTTATTCCGGGGCTTTGGTAGCAGGCTAAGGTTCAGACCGCTTCGATTCCCTCAACCGAGGCCTCGATACGGGCACTGTGATCGGCCAGTTCCAGTAGCAGTACCACCCGCTCCTTGCCGCTGCGGGCCTCGAAGATAGCCTCATAACCCGCCATCACGCCATCGCAAATGCGTACCCGATCCCCCGGCTTGAGTTTTGCCTCGGGCAGACACTGCACCCCGTCGGCATCCTCGCGTTGACGCAGTGCTTCCACCAGGCCATCGGGAACCACCGCCGCATGGCTGGAGAAACGCACCATATTGGCCACCCCGAGAGTGGAACGAATGGGGCCCCAGTCCTCATCCTGATCATTGAGCTGCAGGAAGAGATAACGGGGAAACATGGGAACGATGACGTTGTAATAGCGGCGCTCACGCCGGCGACGGGCGCGCAGCATCGGCAGATAGGCGCGATAACCCTGACGCGTCAGATTTTCCAGCGCCAGCCGCTCACCGCGGGGCTTGGTGTAGAGGAGATACCAGGCATCCATCAATGCTTCCTTTCCGTGCAATCGCCACCAACACGGCAGCCACCTCTATGCTAACGCCCTACGCCAAAATACTGAAACCCGGCGGCCTGCATCTGGGCGGGTTCGTAAACATTGCGCAGGTCTACGAAGACGTCGCCCGCCATTGCCTCCCGCAGGCGATGTAAATCAAGGCCACGGTAACAATTCCACTCGGTCATCATCACGACCGCATCGGCCTCTGCCACCGTTTGGTAGATTTCGTCACAGTAGGTCATCTGTGTCGGCAGAAGTTTGCGCGCTTCATCTTCACCCTGGGGATCATGGGCACGAATGACCGCCCCTTTTTCGATCAGTGGCGGCAGGATGGCCAGCGCCGGTGCATCACGCATATCGTCGGTCTCGGGCTTGAAGGTCAGGCCCAGTACGGCAATGGTTTTGCCCGACTCACTGCCCCCGAGCGCCCGGCGAATTTTGTGCACCATGCGGGCCCGCTGTGCGGCGTTGACCTCGACCACCGCCTCGACGATGCGGCAGGAAACGCTGTTTTCCTGGGCGGTACGCACCAGCGCCAGGGTATCCTTGGGAAAGCACGAGCCCCCGTAGCCGGGACCGGCATGCAGAAATTTGCGCCCGATGCGGCCGTCAAGGCCCATACCCCGCGCCACCGCGTGTACGTCGGCATCCACCGCCTCGCACAGGGCCGAAACCTCGTTGATGAAACTGATCTTGGTGGCTAGAAAGGCATTGGCGGCATATTTGGTGAGTTCCGCGCTTTCCAGATTGGTAATCACCAACGGCGTTTCAATAAGATTCAACGGCCGGTAGAGCTCGCGCAAACGCTGTTCGGCACGCTCACTTTCCACCCCCAATACCACCCGATCCGGACGCATGAAGTCCGAGATAGCCGCACCCTCGCGGAGAAACTCCGGATTCGAGGCCACATCAAAGTCCGCCTCGGGGTTTTCCTCGCCCACGATGCGCGCCACCTGGCGCGCGGTGCCCACTGGCACGGTGGATTTATCAACGATGACGGTATAGCCGGAGAGATGTTTGGCTATCTCCCGGGCAGCCGCAAACACATAGCTGAGATCGGCATGCCCGTCGCCGCGGCGACTGGGGGTGCCCACGGCGATGAAGATCAAGTCAGCACTGCCCACGGCCTGGGCAAAATCCGTGCTGAAATGCAGGCTACCGGCTGCCTGATTCTTGACCACCAGGTCGGTCAGGCCAGGCTCGTAGATAGGGATCTCGCCCCGGGACAAAGCGGCAATCCGCTTCTCGTCCACATCAAGGCACGTAACCTGGGCCCCGAATTCCGCAAAACACGCCCCGGACACCAGGCCCACATAGCCCGCACCGATCATGGTTACATTCATTATTTAACAACTCCCGTTACAAACGCCATAAGGTGATCCCGGCCGGTGTTTCTTCCCGGGGCAACACGCCCTTGACGTCTACCACCACGCCCCCGTCATCCAGCAATTCGCTAATTAGTGCCCAGCCACGCTGGAGGTATTCCTCGTGAGCCACCGCCAGAATCACGCACTGCGCCGGTTTAAGTGCATCAAAGCCGAGCGGGGTGATGCCGTATTCTTCCTTTGCCTCGGCCACATCCGCCTGCGGGTCATGGACCTGTACATCAAGGGCGTAATCCTCCAGCTCGCGGATGATATCGATGACCTTGGTATTGCGCAGATCCGGGACATCCTCCTTGAAGGTCAGCCCCAGTACGGTGACCGTATTGTCACGCACGGTCTCACCCCGGTGGATCAGCGCCTTCACCACCTGGCCGGCCATAAAGGCCCCCATGCCATCGTTGATTCGCCGCCCGGCCAGAATGACCTGCGGGTTATAGCCGGTCATGGTGGCTTTGTGGGTCAAATAGTAGGGATCGACACCGATGCAATGACCGCCCACCAGCCCCGGTGTGAAGGGCAGAAAATTCCATTTGGTGCCGGCCGCCGCCAGTACATCCCGGGTATCGATATCGAGACGGTCGAAGATGAGGCTCAGTTCATTCATCAGCGCAATATTGAGGTCCCGCTGGGTGTTCTCGATCACCTTGGCCGCCTCCGCCACCTTGATGGTCGCCGCCCGATGTACCCCGGCCGTCACTACCGAGCCGTAGACCTCCGCAACGATTTCCAGTGTTTCCTCATCGAGGCCGGAAACTACCTTGGTGATGGTGGTAAAGCTATGCTCCTTATCACCGGGGTTAATCCGCTCCGGGGAGTAGCCAACACTGAAATCAACACCACATTTCAGGCCCGAGGTACGCTCCAGCACCGGTACACAGGATTCCTCCGTGACCCCGGGATAGACCGTGGACTCGAACACCACGATGTCGCCCTTCTTCAGCTGTGAGCCCACCGTGGAGGCGGCCCCCAGCAAGGGCATCAGATCGGGGCGCTTGGCGGCGTCGATTGGGGTCGGCACCGCAACGATAAAAAAGTCTGCCTTGGGCAGGTCCATGGGATTGGCGGTAAACAACACATTGGTCGCCGCCAGTTCATCTGACGTTACCTCGGCGGTGCGATCATGTCCCTTGTTCAGCTCAGCGACCCGCCCGGCGTTCATGTCGAAGCCTATCGAGGACCCCTGACGGCCAAAGGCCACCGCCACCGGCAGGCCCACATAACCCAGCCCGATTACTGCAACTTTTCTTCCGTGTGCCATCAATTTACCCCGTAATATTCCTGATACCAGTCAACAAACTTTTGTATTCCCACCTCCACCGGCGTATTGGGCCGGTAGTCGAGGTCGCGCACCAGATCCTCTACATCCGCGAGCGTGTCCGGCACATCGCCCGGTTGCAGCGGTAACAGATTGCGTTCGGCCTTCTTGCCCAGGCAATCCTCCAAAACGCTAATGTAGTGATCGAGCTCCACCGCCGTCTGATTGCCGATGTTGTAAAGGCGATAGGGCGCACGGCTCGAGGCCGCGTCAGGGCTGTCACCATTCCATTGCTCATTGCGAGGTGCGGGCCGATCCAGCACCCGTGTCACGCCCTCGACGATGTCATCCACATAGGTGAAATCACGCCGGTGTTTGCCGTAATTGAAAACATCGATGGGCTTGCCCGCGAGGATGTTGCGGGTGAATAAAAAAAGCGCCATATCGGGACGACCCCAGGGCCCGTACACGGTGAAAAAACGCAGCCCCGTGGTCGGCAGATCGTAGAGATGGCTATAGCTATGCGCCATTAGTTCATTGGCCTTTTTGCTCGCCGCATAAAAGGACAAGGGGTGGTCCACGTTGTGATGCACGGAAAAGGGCTGGCGGGTATTGGCACCATACACCGAGCTGGTGGAGGCATAGGTCAGGTGTTCGACCCCGGTGTGTCGGCAACCCTCCAGCACGTGGGCAAAGCCAACGATATTTGATTCTACATAAGCCAGGGGATTTTCCAGTGAATAACGGACCCCTGCCTGGGCCGCGAGATTCACCACTCGTTGCGGCCGCTCCTCGGCAAAGAGTCGCGCCACACCGTCGCCATCGGCCAGATCGAGCTTTACGAAACGGAAATTTTCGCGAGCCTCAAGGGGTGCCAGACGGGCCTTTTTCAACCCCACATCGTAGTAATCGCTGAGACAATCGAGGCCAATGACTTCATCACCACGATCCAGTAGTCGACCGCTCAGATTGGCGCCAATAAAACCTGCGGCACCGGTTACCAGTATTTTCATTATTTCCCCTAAGCTCTAGCTCCCGGCATATCAGCGGCCGGGGGGCGCCATCCTTTAATAGCTGCGCACAGCCTGCCACATCCTTCTACGCCAGTCGTAGCTCCAGTCCCGAGGCCCGTTCCACCTGCTGGGCTACTGCCTGCAGTATGGTCTGCTCACTGGCCCATATTTCGATCTGCTGACGTGCCCGGGTGCAGGCGGTATAGAGCAGCTCCCGACTCAACATCCGGCTGCCCTCCGGGGGCAGTACCAGCACCACGCGATCGAATTCCGAACCCTGGCTTTGATGAACGGTCAACGCGTAGGCGGGGTCATGGGCCGGCAACAACGCGGGGGCTATCCCGCGCGCCGCACCACCCTCCGCCGCAAAGAAGGCTGAAAGCTCACCATCACGCTCCGGATCCGGCAATACGACGCCGATTTCACCATTGAATAACTGCAGACTGTAGTCATTGCGCCGAATCAACAGGGGTTGCCCCGCATACCAGCGCCCGTTGCCAGAGATTTTTCCCTTGTAGCGCAACTCCCGCTCGACGCCCGCATTGATGTGGTGAAGGCCCGACCGCCCTTCCCGCACCGCGCATAGCACCCGGAAGTGCCGCTGTGCTACCAGCACCTCCATAGCCCCGGCATCCCGGTTCATCATACTCCATGGCTCGGCAAGCTCTTCCAGGCCCGACCGCCCCACACCATCAGCAACCAGCGGCCGCAGCGAGGCGCCCGGAATTGTGTCGTCATACAAAATCTCAAGCACACGCTCGCCATCGCCCGCATTGATCGCAGCGGCTAACTGGCCAATACCATGGGCATCTGCAAAGCGCCGGCTTTCCCGCAAAATTTGCACGCAGGATTCAAGCGCACCCCCGCTGCTGGCGGCGACACAGATATCCCCGAGTACCGTCCCCACCTCCACCGAGCTGAGTTGATCTTTGTCCCCCAGCAAGATCAGGCGGGTCGTGGACGCAATGGCATCCACCAGCGCCCGCATCATCGGCAGGTCCACCATGGAGGCCTCATCCACCACTACCACGTCTGCTTCGAGGGGGTGGCCGGCATGGTAGCGGGGCGCATCTCCATCCCGGTATCCCAGCAGACGGTGCAAGGTGCTGGCGCTCTCAGGCAAGGTATCCACGCCCAGTTCATCCTTCTGCGCCCGTACCGCTTCGGCCAAGCGCGCTGCCGCCTTGCCCGTGGGGGCAGCAAGCAGCGCACGCCAGTTATTTGCCCCGGACTGCTCCGCCAGAAGTGCAAGAATACGGGCCACAGTATGGGTTTTTCCGGTGCCTGCCCCCCCGGAGATCACCGCCAGCGACTGGCGCACCGCCATCGCAGCGGCGGCACGCTGGCTACCGGCATCCCCGGCATCACCCGGAAACAGACGCTCCAGTCCGAGCTCAAGACACTTCTCGTTCACATCATCCGGCGCCCTCGACGCCTGCAGGCCCAGGGCCTTGGCCAACAGCTCTTCCTCCTGCCAGTAACGGGCGAGATAGAGTCGGTCATCACCGTCGAAGACAAGCGGGGTGTGCTCGCCGGGCACGCCCACCACGGCCGCCGCCCGGAGCGCCGTTTGCCAGTCTTCCAACCCGGGAATCTCCAACTCATAACGCCCGCTGGCGAGCTTCTGCCCGGCCCACCGGGAGAGACGCAAACAGCTACTGCCCCGGCCCACGGCAGCACTGGCCAGACAAGCGCCCAAAATAATGCCGGCGCTGTCTGTATCTTCCAGCTCCGCCATAAAGCGGGCGAAATGCCAGTCGAGCTGGCGCACACTTCCATCGGCCGCCAGCCGCCGCAAGCGGCTCAGCACGGTCACGCGCCTTCCCCGGCGAAGAGGCCATCCAGAGCCTCGATGAAGGCACGCTCCGGGCGTTGAAAATAAATCCCGCTGCCGGGTCCGCAGGCAGGCGCCATCCCCCGCAGGAAGAGATAGTAAACGCCGCCAAAATGGGTGTCGTAGTCGTAATTACTGATACGGGTTGCCAGGTGGCGATGCAGGGCGACGGTGTAGATGAGGTACTGCAATTCATAGTGATGAGCGGCCATTGCTCCCGCCAAAGCCTGGGCGTCATAGGCCTCGGGTGTGTCGCCCAGATAATTGGATTTGTAATCCGCCAGGTAATAGCGACCCTGATGTTCAAATACCAGATCGATATAACCCTTCATCATCCCGGCGATTTCGTAAAAGCGATAATCGTGGCTGCCGGGCACTTGGTAGTGCTGTAATAGCGCATTCAGCGCTTCCGCCCTAAGACCCAGTACCGGGAACCAGAAGCCCAGCTCCGCGCACTTTTGCCCGGCCCCGATATCACGCAGGCGCAGTGTGGCCGCGGCGTCGAGAGCGGTATCGAGCAGACCGGTGACCAGCACCGCTACCGCGTCCACGCAATCGGGGTCGAAGCCATCACGCTGGAGCCCGGAAAGTATCGCCGTACGTAGCGCCGACCCGCGGGCAGCCGGGAAATCCATATTCTCCAGCAAGGCATGCAGCATATTTCCCGCCTCGGCCCCTTTCGGAAGGGCGCGAGGGTCTGCCGCCTGCCCGGCCTCGGGGCGAGCGGACTCAACCCCGGCTTCCCGTGCCTCCTGCCCGGTAGCCAGTGAGCTATAACTGACCACGCGCCAGCCGGAACCCACCGCGCCGGTGAAAGTTCGTGCCTGGAGGTCGCTATCATCGACAGCGGCATCGGCAAGCGGCGCACAAGCCTCCGGGGGAGAACTGACCTGTACCCCCGCCCCCAGCCGCCGCTCGATGTCGGCACGGATTTCAGCCTCATCCAGCGCCCCGATTGCATTGGCCTCGGCCCCGCCAGAATCGGGGGGATGAAGCAATGCCGCCAGCGCAGACTGTTCCACGTCACGGATTTTTCCCCAACCGATATAACAAAGGTGGGCCGCACGGGTCAGGGCCACGTAACTCAGGCGTACTGCCTCGGCGCGGGCCTCGTGCCCTTTAAGCTTTATATGCCCGGGACGCTCCGCCGATCCCAGGTCGGCACAATGGATGCCCTCGTCGTCATGGAAAAGCACGGTACTGCCCTTCTCTCCATCCCGACCAACCCAGAGAAAGGGCAGAAAAACGACGGGATACTGGAGCCCCTTGCTGCGATGAACGGTCAGGACCTGTACCCGCTTGGCATCGCTCTCCAGGCGTAATTGCTGTTCGTCCTGATCACCATCGGGATTTGCCCGCGCCTGTTGATACCAGCGCAACAGGGTCTCCGGCCCGGCCTGCGCCTGCTCAGCCTGTTGCAACAGTTCGGTGAGATGCAGCAGGTTGGTCAGACTGCGCTCGCCATCATCACGCTGCAGGAAGCGTCGGGGGATTCCGAGCTCCCACAACAGCCGGTAAAACATGGGAATAAAACCCCGTTGGCACCAGTGCTGATGATATCCCTGAAAGCGCTGCACCCAGCGCACGCGCACCCCGGGGTCTTCATGAAAGGCAAGCAATTCCTCGCCATCCACTCCCATCAACGCCGTACCGAGGGCGGCGGCGATACGCCGGGAATCTCCCGGTTCAGCAAGGGCCGCCAATAGCCAATGCAGATCTTCCGCCTCACTGGTCTGGTAAACGCTGACGCGGCCTTTATGGACGCTGGCAACCCCCGCAGCCGCAAGATGACGACAAAGCAGGGCGGCGTCATCGTTGGTACGCACCAGTACCGCAATGTCCGCGGGCCGCAGCGCTTCATCACCGATCATCGCCTCTCCCTGCAGCGCAAGATTCAGCAGACGGGAAATTTCCGCGGCACAAGCCATAGCGAAACGCTCACTGGCCTCGCCCTTGAAAATAATCTTCTGCCCCTCGTTCCGCTCCAGCAACCAGAATTGAACGGGGGCTGGCTCAACTCCCGCCAGGCGGAGCGGCCGTTCATCGGTCTTTCCGGCAGCCGCTACCGGGTGATACTGAATGCCCTCCTCGTGGAGAAAAGGATTAGCGGTTTCTCCAAAGAGGCGATTGAGGGTCGTCACCAGCGCAGAGCTGGCGCGCCAATTGGTGGTCATACCAAAGGACGCTGCTTGTGCAGCCACCATCCTGCGAGCCCGAAAGTAGGTAAAGACATCCCCACCACGAAAGCCATAGATCGCCTGCTTGGGATCTCCTACGAGAAACAGGCTGGTGTCCGGTGCCTCCGCCCAAAGGGTGTGGAAAATATCCCACTGCAGGGGGTCGGTATCCTGAAACTCATCGATGAGCGCTACCGGAAAACGAACGCGCAGCAGCGCGCTGATCCGCTCGCCCGCGGGACCGGTGACCGCCCGCTGCACCTCGGCCAGCAGATCAGCAAAATTCCATTCTTGCGCCTGCTTGCGGCGGTGTTGTCCCTCGACCAGAAACCACTCGACGGCCTCGGCAAGCAACCCGGCACGGCGGGACTGCAACCAGACATTATTGGCCTGCACATAGCGCCCGCAGAGATTAAAGAAAGGGTGTTCCGGCGGACCTTTGCCCTTTTTCTTCGCTGCCGGTTTGACCGACGCCTGAAGATACTCACTGGTAAAAAGCGTGATGTTCGCAGGCAAAATGGCAGCGGGAATCGGCGCAGCGCAAAGCGCATCCAAAGCGCTGAACGCAGCCTCCAGCTTGTCCGCCCGATAGGTCTTTTCAGCCCGTCCAAGATAAGGGTCGTTTTCCAGCACCTCCAGCAACTCCGGGCGATGCGCCGCCCAGGCATCACCTAACTGAGTGTGCAAGCCCTGCACCTGCTCCGCCCTGGCCGCCAGCTCATCCGCTGTCGGCACGCCCAGCAGGTACAGGCCGGAGAATCGGGACAACTCCTGCACCTCCTTGAGGAGCTGTTCAGGGTCGCTCCAGCAATGGTGCATCCAGCCGAATTCCTCTACCGGGGCGTGTTGTATACGGCGGCGCCAGAAATCCTCGATAAGCGCATGCTGCAAGGCCACTTCGTCCTTCACCAGACTGCTGTGCAGGTCAACGCCACACTCAAAGGCATGATCGCGTAACACCCGGTGACAGAAGCCATGGATGGTGTACACCGCGGCCTCGTCCAGCCGGATGATGGCGTCATGTACCCGCTCCAGGGCCCCGGGGTGATCGGGCAGGCGCGTCAGCAACTCACCCATGAAGGCATCCTGTTCAACAGAATCACCCTCAAGAGCGGCCTGGGCCGCCAGCAAGGCCTGGTGCAAACGCCCGCGCAGCTCCTGGGTCGCGGCCTCGGTGAAGGTCACCGCCAGGATCTCACTCACGTCCCGTTGCTCTTCCAGCAGCAAACGCAGATAGAGGGCGACGATGGCGTAGGTCTTGCCCGTGCCGGCACTGGCCTCGATGAGACTGACTCCGTGCAGCGGCACCTCGAAAAGTTCGAGATTGGGTAGCGCGCTCATCGACGCCCCCGGGTGATGGTGGGGATGAGTGGTCCGTAGATCATCCCGGCCAGGGTGCGGAAATCGTCATCCAGAGGCTCTGGCCGGCGAAAGGCGCTGCGGTATTCCGGCTTTTTGCCTTCGTGAGCGCGCCAGATCTTGAGCGCCGCCTTGATGGCCACAGCGTCGTCCCCGTCCTTGGCCATGGACACCGCATAGGCCCAGGCGCTGTTGGGAAAAAAGGGCAAGGGCTCGCGCTGACCCCGATGATAGAGCTCAACCAGATTTGTAAGCTGGGTGGCCGCACCCTCCACCATTGGCGCAAGCGTCAGTTGGCCATCAAGGGCGATATGCACGCTGGCGAGCGGCAAGCCCACGGCGCCGAGCGCCAGATGTGGTAGCCACAAAGCCACCCGATCTTCACCCCTTAACTTGGCGCCACGATAGCGTGTGCAGCCGTCGACACTCAGACCGTGAATTTCACCGTGCAAGCGGATTCCATCGATAGTCAGGGCAATTTCACGTGCCGGCAGGGCCGGCTCCATGCGTGGCCGAATCTGCTCCGCCATCTCAAGCACCGGGGCGAGCAGCGTCTCCAGCCAGGGCTCGGCTACACTGCCCGATGGCAACAAGCCACTCATCCTGGCCCATTGGCGCAGGGCCTCGGTAGATTCACCCGCGAGTGCCTGTTCCAGCAATTCACCACGCAAGCCGTAACATGCCAGCGGGTCCAAACCAAAGGATTCGGCCTCGGCAATACCCAGATCATCCTCCCGGTAGCTGATACCCAGGCGATTTCTCAGGAAGACACGCACCGGGTTACGGAAGAACGCCACCAGCTCGTCGATTGAGATGCCCCCATCCCCCTCCTCCGGGGCTGCCAGTGGTTCAGCCAGCATAGGGGCAGGATCCCCGGCCTGAATCCTGGCTGGCGGCATCCATTCGTCCGCGTAGCTGAAGAGCGCCCCATTCTCGCTGGAGAAATAGTGTGGGCTGAAGGCCTGCAAGGCATGCCGGGTGACCACGGGTGGCGCATTCTCCCCGCGGGAGCGCATCACGTAATCCTGTAATTCGCTCACCGGGGCTGCCGGCATGATTGGCGAGTCATCCCGGGGACTGGCCCCTGCATAGCTGATATAGAAGACATCCCGCGCCGAAAGCAGGGCCTCGAGAAAAAGATAGCGGTCCATCTCCCGCTCAATGCGATCACCTCGACGGGGCTGCCGGGCCATAAGGTCAAAGCCGGGGCGCGGATGTTGGCGTGGAAACGCGCCCTCGTTCATACCCACCAGACAGACCACCCGAAAGGGCACACAACGCATGGGGACCAGCCCGCAAAAAGTAACTCTCCCGCCTGGAAAGCGTTCCTCCTTCAGACTCCCTTTGAGCTGGATCTCCAGGGCATCGATGATGGTCTGGCAATCGATGGACTCGGAAAAATCCGCCCTGCTCGCCCGGCCGGTGATCTCGTTCACACCGGCCAGCACCCGCTGCAGGGCGACGCGCTCTTCATCCCCCTCCGTTGAAAGGAAATCCGAGGCCAATCCTCGCAGTAGCCGGCCCCAGGTTTCGGTGTCGTATGTACGGCGCAGGCGCTGGCGCCAGCGCCCCACATCGTCAATAAAGCCCGCCAGAATCCCCAGCCACTCCGCTTCCCGGCCACCCAATCCCGCACACGGTACAAAGCCATTGAAGGATGAGCTGTCGGCCGGCATGGCGTAGCCCAGCAGTAACCTCCGCAGCCCGTGCTGCCAGGTATGGGGTGCCGCCACCGGTATACCCAGTTCTATACGCGCGCGGTCATCCAGCCCCCAGCGAATACCGCTGGCCCGGCAGGCGTTACGGAGCCTTTCCAGCGCCTCGGTATCCAGCTGGTAGCGGCGTGCCACCAGGGGGTTTTCCAGTAACTCCAACAACTCCGGCGCACTCATGCGCGTCTCGCCAAGGCCCAGCAGATCAAGCAGGCAGTCTCTAATCCGGATGGCCGCGGTAGCTGGAATGTCCGAAATCTCCCAGGGAATGTGACGTTCCCGGGGGGCTGCCTCAAAGACCGCCTCGATACAGGGCGCGTAGGTGGCCATGTCCGGCGTCATCACTACGATGTCCTGAGGCCCAAGATCGGGCTCTCCGGCAAACAGGGCGAGCAACTGATCATGCAATACCTGCATCTCGCGCATGGGCCCATGGCAGCAGTGTATTTGCAGGGAGCGATCATCCACGCCAGCGTCACCCGCTGCGGTTTCGCTACGGAAATCCTCCAGCCGGTAGATGGCACGCTGGATTTGCGCCAGGCAGTGCGTCCCTGACGGCACCTGGTCCAGTACCTGTTCATCACAGGGGTATTCGTGCAATTGCTCAAGCAGGTCCCGCGCCGGCCCTCCCATGGAGGCCAGCAAGGAATTCCCGGTGGAAAAATGGGCCTCCGCGTCCGCTTTTCCCTGCTGCCGCCATGCCGCTTGCAGCCGCCCGATACGCTTCGGGGCAGTGATGTCCCCCCAGTAGATCTCGCTGGGATTGAGGATAAAAGCATGGACCTCGATGCGCTCTGCCAGCAGTGCAAGCACCTCAAGGTACATCGGCGGCAAACCGGCCAGCCCAAAGACCGACAGACGGGGGGACAAGCTGGATTCATCCACAGTTCCGGCCTGCCAAAGACTTTTGAATTCGAAAAACACGCCGGCGCGATGCGGCGAGGAATCGGCATGATGCAATGCGCGCCAGAGCCTGGCCTGCCAGTGCTCATCCTTGCCCGCTTCCCAACGGCTAATGAACTCGGGCCGATGGATAAGGTAGCGGTCATAGGCATCGGCAATCAGCCCGGCCAGCTGAAAACGACGGGCCGTGGTGGCCTCCGCACCGAGAAAGTCCTTTAGCGGAGCAAATTCACGCTGCTTGATGAGCCTCGGCAGGAGCGCCATGATGCGCCATCGCAGGACCTCCCGGGCACAGGATGAACGCTCGGGCAAATGGGGCAACTGACCGCGAAACAGCTGCCACACAAAGGCGGCTGGCAATGGAAAGCTGATATTTGCCGCTATTCCCCGGCTGATCGCAAGGCGTTGAGAAAGCCAACGCGCCATCCCGGGGCTCTGCACCACTACAGTATCCGGCACCAATGGCCCCACCACGGGTTCAGCCAGCGTCCGGGCCAATTCCCCGGCCAGACACTCAAGGCGGTTGCTGTGATAAAGGTGAAGCATCGGGACCAGGAACCGACTAGGTATTCGTTATCCCGTGGGGAACGTGACCGGTGGCCACATGCTCCGCGGCGGAATGGCAATGCCCCTCCTGATCCTCAAAAAAGATATCCGCCCCGAAGGCACGCAGAAATTCCCCCTTGCTCATACCCCCGAGGAAAAAGGCCTCGTCGATACGGATGCCCCAGGCGCGCAGGGTGCGGATCACGCGTTCATGGGTGGGCGCCGCACGGGCCGTCACCAGGGCGGTGCGGAGCGGTGAATCCGGGGACGGGAACTCCACCTGGATGCGTTGCAGGGCGGCCAGCAGCTGTTTGAACGGACCGCCCGGAAGCGGTTCCCGGGCCGCGGATTGCTCACTTTCCGTGAAGGCCTCCAGCCCCTCCGACTGAAACACCTGCTCCGCCTCATCGGAAAACAACACCGCATCGCCATCAAAGGCGATACGAATCTGGGCATCAGGATTGGCCGTAGCCGCCGAGGGTAAAATAGTGGCCGCCGCATAGCCCGCGGCCAGGGCCGCACGTACATCCTCACCATGGGCAGAGAGAAAAAGATGGGCGGCAAAGGGGGCTACATAGCGAAACGGGGCTGCCCCGGAGGTAAAAGCGGCGCGACTGATGTCGAGTCCGTGATGCACCACCGAGTTAAATATGCGCAATCCGGTATCGGCGCTGTTGCGAGACAACAGAATGACCTCAACCCGATGTCGTGCAGGGGAACGATCGTTGAGGGCCAGCAGCTTCTTGACCACGGGGAAAGCAACCCCGGGGGTCAGTATCTTGTCCTCGTGCTCGATCTGGTAGCGGGAATACTCGGCTACGCCTTTGTCGGCATAGATGCGATGACTCTCCTCCAGGTCAAACAAGGCCCGTGAAGAGATCGCGACGACCAGTTTTTCGACAGTTTCCGACATCCGGCTTCCAGCTATATGAAACACAACCCTCTGGCAGGGATTGTAACCGGATGTCGCCGGAAAAAATGGCGTCCCCAGGGGGAGTCGAACCCCCGTCGCCGCCGTGAAAGGGCGGTGTCCTGGGCCTCTAGACGATGGGGACGAAAAGAAAAGGGCTGGCGAACCAGCCCGGAACCAGATTTGGTGGAGCCAGGCGGGATCGAACCGCCGACCTCAACACTGCCAGTGTTGCGCTCTCCCAGCTGAGCTATGGCCCCAAAAACAGGCGGCAAAATCTACGCCTCGCCCTCCTTGCTGTCAAGCAGAATTGGCACGATCCGCGATAAAATCCAGCGCCTTGTCGAGCCGCTCCAGGCTACGCTTTTTTCCCACCAATTCCAGGGTGATATCGATGGGCGGCGAAAAGCCACGGCCGCTCACCGCGACCCGCAACGGCTGCGCCAATTTGCCAAGCTTCAAACCCAGTTCCTCCACCAGGTCCATCACCTCCTGATGAATCGCCGGTGCCGTCCAGCCAGCCAGCGCCTGCAGTCGAACCCTTAACGCCGCCAGCGCCGTTCCAATCACCGGGCGCAGATGTTTGTGTGCCGCTTTTTCGTCGAAATCATCAAAATCCTGGTAGAAGAAGACGCTGTTCTCCGCCATCTCGATGAGGGTCTTGGCACGCTCCCGCTGCGCCATCACCACCTCGACCAATTCCGGGCCGGCACCGGGATCAATCCCCATCTCACCCAGATGCATCGCAAGATAGCGGGCCACATGGACCGGATCGGCAGTTTTCAGATAGTGCTGATTCAGCCACACCAGCTTTTCCGTATTAAAGGCCGATGCCGCCCGATTGACGTCGGAAAGGTCAAACAGGGCCACCATTTCATCCAGGCTGAAAATTTCCTGATCCCCGTGGGACCACCCGAGACGCACCAGATAATTAAGCAGAGCCTCGGGAAGGTAGCCCTGCTTGCGGTACTCCACCACACTGACTGCGCCGTGGCGCTTGGATAAACGTTGGCCATCGTCACCCAGGATCATGGGCACATGGGCGTACACCGGCGGCTTCAGTCCCAGGGCACGGATGATGTTGATCTGCCGGGGCGTATTGTTGATGTGGTCATCACCACGAATGACGTGAGATATCTCCATATCACTGTCATCCACCACCACGGTGAGATTGTAGGTGGGGGTGCCATCGCCACGGGCGATGATGAGATCATCGAGTTCGGCATTCTGAAAGGCAATGCGACCCCGGATGGCATCCTCCATCACCACCTCGCCATCGGCGGGATTGCGAAACCGCACCACCGGCGAATCGGTGGCACCCGCTGGCGGGCCGCTGAGGTCACGGCAATGACCATCGTAACGCGGCTTCTGCTTGTTGGCCATTTGCTCACCACGCAGCGTTTCCAGCCGCTCTTTACTGCAATAGCAGTGGTAGGCATGGCCTGAGTCCAATAGCTGCTGGACCACCTCACGGTAGCGCGGAAAACGCTCACTCTGGAAGAAGGGGCCCTGGTCATAATCGAGTCCAAGCCAGGTCATGCCCTCGAGGATGGCGTCAACGGATTCGGCGGTAGAACGCTCACGGTCGGTATCCTCCACGCGCAGGACGAACTCGCCCCCGTGCCGGCGCGCATACAGCCAGGAAAACAGGGCGGTGCGTGCGCCACCCACGTGCAGGTAACCGGTTGGACTCGGTGCAAAACGGGTACGAATTCTCATTATTTTCTCTTTGTTAAAATTGTCTGGACCGATACGGGAGCGGTGCCCCATCCGGTTTCCTGGTATTCAAAAAATCATTCCCGCGGCGGCCAAGGCAGTCCATCGGGAGTACTTTCCACCCATGAGCCCGGACACTATGCAGATCGATTGACGCATGGGGAAACGAGACCGTAGAATAGCCGGCCGCGTGTAAACGTGGGCGATTAGCTCAGTGGGAGAGCACTGCCTTCACACGGCAGGGGTCGCTGGTTCGAACCCAGCATCGCCCACCATTCTATTCTTTATCCGTGTCCCGGCTTCGCGCCGACCCTCTGCCAATCCTCAGGCAGACTCGCAGTCAAAGCTCACCACTTCCGTTGCCTTGCCCAGCTCCCGCCCCAGGGTGATCTTGCCCTCGCCGTTCAACATCATTTCTTCCCGGCGGATATAGGACTGCCCCTCAGCATTCGATATGTAAGTCCCATTGGTGCTTTGATCGATGAGAAAAAATTTTCCCTTGCGGCTCTCAATGCGCGCATGCTCACGGGATATCATGGTGTCGTTGATAACCAGATCTACATTTTTCCCGCGCCCGAGTACAACCACGTCCCGGGTATGCCCAAGCGCAAGCACGTTGCCATTATAACGAAGCTGGAGACTGCCTTTGTGGCGCTTTGGTTTGATCAGATCCGTGGCAATGCGGGTGACATCCTCCGGCTGCCAAACCACCTCGAAGATATCAACATCCAGGGCTTTACCCTTGATTGGAAGGCGATCGAGGTGGCGGCTGCTTGCGCGTAACGTGGGAGACAGTACCTCCGCCGTCTCCTGGGTGGTAATAATCTGCCCCCCTTTCGCCAAATCGGTCATACGCGCCGCCACGTTGACCGCGTCACCAAAGACATCCCCATGCTCCAGAATCGCCGGACCATAATGCAGACCGACACGAATCATCAGATTGACGGACAGATTCGGGTTCTTCTGCGGCAGATCCTCGGTGATGCTTTCCTGCATCCCCATCGCCGCCTCCACAGCCTGTTCCGCAGTCGGAAAGGTACACATAATCTCATCGCCAATGGTCTTGATAAAAGCACCCTGGTGGCGGTCGATTTGTTCCGACATCAGCGCCAGACATTGGGCCACAAGTTCACGGGCGGTACTGTCGCCCAAGCTGTCGTAGAGTTGCGTACTGCCGCTGATATCAGCGAAAACGATAGCGAGGGTCGTTTTTTTTCGGCTCATACCGGAAGATTCAGGGAGTCGATGGCTATTTTGGAGCAGCCTTATGCCCGGATTCTGCAACCCGTAACCGCAACCGCCATTCCTCCAGTCTTTCCTTTGCCACGGTCGCACCGTTGGCTGTACGAATCTCGCTCAGTGCACCCTTGGCCGCCTGCAGGGCGATATTCTTGCGTAACAGCGTACGGATCTGGCCTGACACCTGTTCCAGTGGCAGCGCCTGTCCGGAGACCAGCGCACCCCGCTTGATGAGATGCACGCCATCTTTTTCCTGCACGGGGGGGGCGAGGTCGTTTTCCTTCAGTTTACCGAGCATTTCCCGGATGTCAGGCTGCAGGGTAGAGAGCTTGAGCAACCCCATATAACCATCGTTTATGCGACTGGCCGCATGTTGGGAATGCTTTTCCACGGCTTTTCTGAAAGAAAGCTTGCCAGCACGTATAGCCTTGTCGATACGTGCAGCCTCGGCGGTCACCCTGACAACTTCCTCCACTTTGGCATCGGCGGAGACAGGCAAAAATATCTGCCACAGATGGATCCGGTCACCAATGCGAAACTGCGCCTGATTCTGCTCGTAAAAGGCCTTTACCTGCTCCGCCGAGGGATAGCTTTCCGGCAATTTTTCCAGTGCCTTCTTGCGCAAATAGGTATCCACCAGCACCTGTTCCGAGCGCTGTCGCATCAGGTAAGCAACCCGCGGATCATGGTGCCAATTCTCCGCTTTTGCCACCGACACCACCGCACGGCGTGCCAACTCACGATCGACAAAACCGGCAAACAGCTTTTCATCCTCCAGCACCTTTTTACGCTGAGGCGGTTTGAGCAGCCCGAACAGGGTCTCAAGATCAGCGAATACCAACCCTGTATCCTGACTCACACTGCCCGGAGGCGGCGTACCTGCCTTGACGGCCGACAGGGTCGACGGTGTGCCCTGTTTTTCCTTGCTATCCGAACCACCGCCAAAGAGATCGCTAAAGGAAAAAGCCGAAGCCATTGCCGGCAACAGCAGCAGGATCAGCGCAAGGACGGGGGGACGAACAATAGCGTGCGACATCATGATTTCGATACTCTCCGGGACAATGGGTGGCGGTAGTTTGTGGGGCCGGGAAATAGCTGTCAAACCGTTCATCCCCGGTTTGCGGGGCAGGTCCTTTACCCGATTCCGGGCGATCAATAACATAGCGGTACCCGTCGCGAGGACCTCTCGCCGTTATGGCCTGGGCAATGGTCACATCCCCATGACCACGAACTGGAGCTACAAATCATGTACCAAAGCAACCGGATTCTGCGCTAGTTTTCCGATGTCTGCCCCCCGCCCCTTTTCCTGGAGCTCCGCGGCGAGCAGCGAGACGGGCGCGGTACGCCGCATCAATGAGGACGCGTTACTCGAGCGACCCGACATCGGCCTGTGGGTGGTTGCAGACGGGATGGGGGGGCATGATGCAGGGAATGTTGCCAGCCAGCTGATAGTCGAGTGTCTGGATGACTTTAGCGCCGGTCCACGCCTTGGCAACAAGGTGGAGCGGCTGGAAGCTCGCCTGACAGAAGTTAACCAGCGCTTGCGAAATCTGTCTACGGAGCGTGGCGTACAGACCATCGGCAGTACGGTGGCTGTGCTGCTCATTCACGACTCATTTGCGCTCTGCCTGTGGGCTGGTGACAGTCGCATCTACCGTTTCCGGGATGGCCGACTCAAAAAACTTGTTCAGGATCACACGCTGGTGGAAGAGATGGTGCAAAGCGGCCTTTTGGGTCGGGAAGAAGCAGACAAACATCCCCAGGCCAATATCATTACCCGTGCGATCGGCGCCATGGACCCCGTTTATCTGGATATGGAGATCTATGAACTGCGAGATCGGGATATTTTTCTGCTGTGCTCGGACGGACTGGACAAGGAAGTTGAAGAGGACGAGGTTGCGGCAGTGATCGCCCGGACGCCGATCCCGGAATTGGCAAATTCCCTGACTGCCCTCACCCTGTCCCGGGGGGCGCGGGACAATACCACCGTCATCGGCTTGCAGGTACACGAAAATTGCAAGCTGGCAACGACCGCAGGCGCCCAGGATACCCGGGGCATTAAGCGCTGATGATTAAATTTGACGCACTGCTCAAAGACTTTCTTCGGGGGCGCGCCCAACTGAAGGATATTGAAGCAGCAATCGAGAAGATCCTGGCAACATTCCCTGATGACACGCAGAAACTGAATGCCGCCCTGTGCAAGGCTCGCGAACAGGGCCTGCCAGACCACGCCTATAACACCCTGCGCACTAAAATCCCTGGGGCCGATGGAGCATCGGACCTCAATGCCACGCGGCTAAGCCCGGGGCGCGCAAATGCGGGCCACAGCCAAACAGTCCGGAGCGCGCCGGAAAAGCATCAGGAGTTTCGGGAAGGCTCCGTCCTTCGCGAGCGCTTTCGCCTGCTCTCAACCCTGGGCGAGGGTGGTATGAGTACGGTCTGGAAGGCCCTGGACCTGCTGAAAGAAGAAGCCCGGGACCCAAACCCCTACGTCGCCGTCAAATTACTTTCGGACGATTTCCGTGAGCACCCGGAGGCATTTATTGCACTGCAGCGGGAGTCCAGCAAGGCCATGCGGCTGGCCCACCCGAATATTGCCACGGTTTACGACTTTGACCGCGACGGCCACACCATCTACATGACCATGGAGGTCCTGGAAGGCAAGGATCTCACCGCCGTCATCCGCCATATCCCTGCCGAGGGCCTGCCGGCAGATGAGGCGATGAATCTTATCGAGCAACTCGCTTCCGGACTCAGCTATGCCCACGCGGCCAATCTGGTCCACTCGGATCTAAAGCCAGGCAATGCCTTTCTCACCAGGGAGGGAGTGGTCAAACTACTCGACTTTGGTATCGCGCGAGCCTCCAAAACCCACGGCGATGAAGGCGGCGAGATCACGCTATTCGACCCCGGAAAACTGGGTGCACTCACCCCTGCCTACGCCACCCTGGAGATGTTCGAGGGCCTGGAGCCGGACCCGCGCGATGATATCTACGCCCTCGCAATTATCAGTTACCAGTTGTTCAGTGGCCGCCACCCCTATGGAAGACAGAGCGCCCCAAAGGCCCTCAGGAAAAATCTTTCACCGGCACCAATTTTGCGCCTCAACAAACGCCAGAATCGCGGCCTGTTACGTGCCCTCGCCCTGCACCGTAGCGAGCGCACCGCCTCTGTAGATGAATTTCTCGAAGAGATACGACCGCGAAAAAGCTACACCCGACAAATTGTTGCCGCGAGCATCGCGGGGATGCTGCTGACCACGGGGCTAGCCTATAAGCCGGTCAGTGAATTCAGCAAGGCAGGCAAAGAGGAAGCCGTAATCGGCCTGTTACTCGGTGGAGATACCAACGACATACGCGCCGGGCTTGAACAATTGCGCACTTTCGATCACACCGGGCGGCGCCACATCAAGCAAGACGAGCGGGCACGCAGCGCATTGACCGGCTATTACCTTGGCCTGAAAGACAAGGCGGTCGCCACCTATGACTATCCGGTAGCGGAAAGGGCGCTCAATACCCTCAGCGCCCTGTATCCGGACTCCGCCAGGGTGTTTAAAGCCCAGAGTGAACTGAAGGCTCAAAAGGAGGCCCTGCTTGCCACCCTCGATGAGCAATACCGGCTCCACTTGAAGCGGGGCACCCTGCTACCCATGGAAAAAAAGGAGGACATCCACGATGTGCGCCGTATTATCGCCCGCATTGACCCGGACAATCCGCTACTCAGGGATCCCCGGCTACCGCTACGCTACGAGGACCTGATTCAGACAGCGATGAAGGCCAATAAAAAACAACGGACACAGGCTTTGCTGATGGCCACCGCCACCTACCTGCCGAAGAACAAGGCACTCAGCCGGCTACGCCTTGAAGTTGCAGGGAAATTAAAGCGCCGACAGCAGAACCTGCTGATAGCAACGCTCCAAAAACGGCTGCGGCGGCAGGAGAACAAGCTGGCATCTTTAAAAGATTTTCAGCGGGCGCGCAAAGATTTGGTTCAGCTTGTGGCGCTCAATCCTGAAGACCCGCTGCTCCGAAGGCTGCAAGGCAAATTGAAAATGGCTTTTCAGCGCGCCATTGAGGGCGATATTCGTAACCGACGCTGGAAATCCAGTGAATCCCTGCTATTTCAATTCGCCACACTTTTTAACCTCTCCGATCTGTTAAAACACCGCGCATCTCTTTCCAGTGCAGAGGCCACGGCAGGCTTTCAGCTGGCGATAACCCCGGAACGCGAGGTGGCCATCGGCCGCCGCCAGGATACGATACGAGGCCTGCTAACCGGGCCACCGTTGCCTGATAACTGGGAAAATGCCCTGCGTGCGCCGTTCAGGGAATTGATCGCCCTGCTACCGGCTGGTGACCCGCGTCTGCAACCCGTCGTTGCCCAAATTGCCCAACACTACCTGGCGCAACCACAACGTTCCCGTGGTGCGAATCGCTTTGCCGAGGCGCTCGCCCTGTTAAAACGCGGACCCACACCCTTGCCGGCTGCCAGTCCAATCAATGCCTCCGTGGAGATCATTGGCGCGGGTCTGTCGATACGCGACGATACCCGTATGGATGCCTTTCCCCGGGGCGATATTTCCCCACCAGAACCGGGATAGGAGGGCGGTCTGGCGATGGACAAATCCCCCCTTCGAAAACTGGCCGAGGCCTATGCCCGGGAAAAACTCAGCTTGGAAGATTATCGTGAGCAGCGCCGTCGTTTACTGGATGCGCTTGAGGATGGTGATATAGAACTGCCAAAAACATCGCCTGATGCCCTCCCCGTCCCTTCAGAAGACGAAGCCACGAGGCCATCCCGCATTATTCCATCAGCCCTTACCATCACGGGTGCCCTGTTGCTCGCTCTGCTCACCTGGATATGGCTGCCCGGCACCGTTTCAGAAACCGCGCCGGGCAAGATCGCTACACCCGCCGCGGCACCGGTCGACACCTCTCCGGCACAAAGGCTCCTGGAGCGCTTCCTGTCGGCAAACCAGTGGGATAACGCCGCACTCGCCTCCTTTGAAGCACACTGGAGAGAACTCCCTGAAAATAACCAACTTTGGGTGCGCACGAAGCCCGTATTTCAGCATATGGAGAACGCGCTGAACCGGGAATTGAATGCACAAAAAGCCCTCACCGCGCTGGCGGTCCCAACCGCAAATCAGGTCAGCATCAGCCAACTCATTGCGTTTGGCGTGATGCTCGGTGTAGACGGACTGGAGCCGGCTTTTTCAGTCCCGGAGGAGATGCCCCTGGAAGCCACTGAAAGTCCATCCGCGCTTAGCCCGAAAAACAGGGTTGCTGGCGAAATAGCTGATTTAAACGGTGCCCGCTGGCTCGATACCCAGGCCGACGAGCGCTTCAGCCTGCAACTCTTTGCGGTCAATCATTTGCGCACGGTAGAAAGCCTCATCGCCCGCTTTCCTGAACTGGAACTGAAACTCGTTCCTCTGGAGCGAGCCAATCCCCGATATCGTCTGCTCTATGGCGTCTTTCCAAGTCATGACGCCGCATGGGCTGCCTACAATACCTTGCCGGCGGCCATCCGCTCGCAGCAGCCGCAACCCGTAGTCAAAACAGTGCAGGAACTCAAGACCGGCTTGGGGAAGCTCTAATTTATTCTGGGCGAAGTAGATTGTGGTCCAAAATGTTCAGCTTTGAGGCGCTACTCGCAGACCTACCATCGATGGCTGTTCACACCGACAAAACGATAAACCCCAGATCCAGGAAGAAAAGCAAATTTAGGAAAGCCACGATTCACCCAAGTTATCCTGAATCCAAATTCATCGGAGAACCTATAGCATGATTTCCCTACGCCCCCTGACCACGCTACTCCTGCTCAGCTTGCTGGCGGGCAGTAACGTCTACGCCACCGAATCCCGTTATCGCAGCTGGAACAAAGAAGATAAAGTACAAAACATCGTGGACCAATTGCGTAAGTTGGTCACCAAGGCAGAAAGGGAACGCGCTGCCGACCGCCGCTTTCTGCGCGACCTCCGCGCCCTCATCAGCACTTATGACAAGCCCTGGCGCCAGGAAGTCCTGCATGACAATTTTCATGACGGTGATTTCAGCCACGACCCGAGGTGGCTGGTCAGCAGTGGAAGCTTCTTCGTCGATCGCAAGAGCGGTCTGCGCAGCATCGTGGAAAAACCCCCGGCAGCGAGGGCTCCCGCGCAGAAAACCGGGCAGTCTGGTAATTCTGGCGATATTGGAGCCGACTTGGCCGCCGCCATCTTCGGCGCAATACTGGAATCTCCCACCCAAAAACCAAAACCGACAACCACGCCTCAGCCAGAGAGTCCACAGGGCAATCCCGCCACTATCGAAACCTCCGTCAACCTCAGCAATGCCTTTGCCTTACAGCTCGAACTTCGCTCCGGACAGACTGGCGAAGGCCTGGAACTGGGCATAGAGAACAAGGGAGGGGGCTACTGGCTCGTCTATCGTCCCGGCAATCCGGGACGTTACGAGCTACTACGCACCACGTCACGGGGCATGGCAATGGTGGAGCAAATCGACCATGGCCCCACGCTTGAAGACGGGGCACGCCATCAACTGAACTGGACGCGCGATGGCGCCGGATTTATGCGGATCAGCGTGGACAACGCCCTGCTCATGGAGGTGGCTGATCGGAGCTTTCGCAAATCCTTCGACCGCCTTGTGGTACGCAACCTGGGAGGCGATTTTGCCATCCAGGAACTTTCCCTCATGGGCGTGGAGAAGAAGCGCCGCTAACCTGCTTTTGGTTGTTTTTTGGCGTTATAACCAGATGGTATGGCCAAGCGTGGCTTTCGCACGTCCATGTGCTTCGCGGCATAGGGCCGTTTTGTGCAGGGACGCACTTTTATCCACGGATAGATTTATGTCGCGAAGGGCAGGACGCCCGGGAGCGGCTATGCTGCGGTGGCATATGTACAGGGATGTACGGTAGTAGGGCAATGCAGGAGCAATTGCCGATGGATGCCAAGGAGCAGCCCCTAGCCTGGCGCCGCTCTCGCACATTTTGTGCAGGGATGCACTTATTCCGCGAGGGCAGGGATGCCCAAGAGCGGCCCATGTGCTTCACGGCATAAGGCCGTCCCTGGCCAAAGCTATAGAAAACTTTTTGTGGGCCGCTAAACAGAGCAAGTCGTCGCGTGTTGTGCAGGAAATATCCGCTTCCTTTCCGGGCGACAACACCGACACCACGCTATCAGGAACCAATTGGTGAGCAAACAAAGCCCCGCTGCCATTCCACCCGCACCGGGCCCTATCCCGGATCACGCGCCGGATCGCACCAAATTGCGCGAGATCAAACGGCGCTTTCTGCTTTGCAACCATGAACGACTGGCGCGCACCTTTGGTTTACTAGGTCCGAAGCAGCAGGAATATCTTTCACTGCTACCGCTGCTTTTCCACTGCAATCATCCCCTGTTTCCAGGTTACGTCAGCAACGACACGCCGGCGGGTATTTCCGATTACACACCCGATCGAAAAACCCTGGGGCTGGCGCGCCAAATGGCAAAAAGCTTTGATTTTCGTCGCCATCCGGTGCGCCAGCGCATGATTTACGGGATCTATCTTATGGGTAGCAGCGGCACCATTGCCTACTCTCACGAGAGCGATCTGGATATATGGATATGTCATCAACCCGGGCTGAACGCCACCGCAAAGAAGGAGCTGAAGAAAAAATGTGAGCTGATCAGCCGCTGGGCTGAAAGCGTGGACCTGGAGGTTCACTTCTTTCTCATGGTGGATGAAGAGTTTCGTGCCGGTGGACTCAGCGCACTCTCCACCGAAAGCAGCGGTACTGCCCAGAAGCAACTTTTACTCGATGAGTTCTACCGTACCGGCCTGCTGCTCGCCGGACGCTATCCCGTCTGGTGGCTGGTGCCCCCTGAACAGGAAAAAAATTACGCCCGCTTTGTTGAAGTTTTGTACCACAAACGATTCATAAAAAAGGGTGAATGCCTGGACTTTGGTCCCGTCAACGCCATCGCACCCGGGGAATTTCTTGGAGCGGCCCTTTGGCAGCTCTACAAGGCGGTCACTTCCCCCCACAAATCCCTCCTCAAGATTCTCGTCCTGGAGTGCTATGCCACCTCCTTCCCGGATATTGAAACCCTCAGCGTTCGCTACAAAAAAGCGGTCTACGGGGGGAACAACAAGCTGGATGATCTCGATCCCTATGTGTTGATGCTGGAACTGATCGCAGAACATCTGAACGCACATGAAGATACGGAACGTCTCCAACTTGCCCAGCGCTCCTTTTACTTCAAGGTGGAAATTCCCCTTAGCCGGCGCTCGACCCTGAAAGAGCGCAGCTGGCGTTATAAATTATTGCAGCGCCTGGCAACACGCTGGGGTTGGGATCAGGCCCAGCTTCACCTGCTGGATACCCGTGAGCACTGGAAAATCGGGGCGGTTATAGATGAACGCCAACACTTGATCCGCGCCCTCACCCACAGCTACAAGCTACTCACCCGGGTAGCCGATCAAACTGCGGACAAGAGCATGGTCAGCGACCATGACATGACCGTCCTGGGACGCAAGTTATTTGCCGTCTTTGAACCCAAGGCGGGCAAGATCGATATCATTAACCAGGGAATTTCCCAGGATCTCACTGAAGCCCACCTGCTCCTGCAGCGCAATAACTCCAGGAAAAGCAGCATGAACTGGAGCCTGCACCGGGGCATATCAACAACGGATGAAAAAACCCTCGGCACCTCGCTCAAACGCAGTCATTCCCTGCTGGAACTGGTGGCATGGTGCCAGTTTAACGGTCTGCTGAGTTCACGCACCCGGCTGAACCTGGAGCCGGCTGACAGCCACCCATCGAGCCGGGAAATCGAACAATTATGCACCGACCTTCGGCGCCATTTTCCAAGCTCTCGAGCAGGCCATGCTGCGGTGGAAGAGCTGGAGCGGCCACCACAGCTGCTCCGCGGCGTACTGGTGATCAATCTGGGCGTGGATCCCATGGAGCACTACACCCGACAAGGTATGAGCCTTACCAGCAACAAGGTAGACGCCCTGAACTATGGTAATCGCGAGGAAAACCTCGTGCAGACCGTGGACTATCTCCATCTGAACAGCTGGGGTGAGCTGATGAACTTCCATTTCAGCGGACTGGAAGGCCTGATGGAATGTCTGTGCAAGTACCTGCGCAGTCTTGGTATGGACAGTCAGCCTTCGGAAATCCCGGTTGTCTGCCTCTGCTACACCCCGGGATATGCAGAATCCATTAGCTATCGCCTGCGGGATTTGCTGGCCTCCCTTACCCACTGGTATCTAAAACCGTCCAGGAAAACACGCCGACGCTACGTACTCCGGGCCCACTCCCAATATCACACCTTCCTGGCGACCGCGGGAAATATCCATCCCGAGTTCTCGGGATCCGCCGCAAAACTCAGGACTACGCTACAAGGTGCCAACGAGAAATTCACCACCACGACTTTCGATCCGGCCTCATCGGGCCCGGGACCACTGGCCGAAATCTTTAAAGTAAACAAGAAGGATGTGGTGCAGTGCTTCTATCTTCGCCAGGGCAATGCGGCCCAGCTCTATATCCTGGACGAATTCGGCACGCTGTTTCAGGACCGGGTCCATTTTTTTACCGAGACCGCCCTGCAGCACCATTTCCAACGTTTCTTCAGGGCCATTGGTCAACGCCGAAACGAGGCAACTGGGCCACTGCGTACTGCCTATTACTTACTTAACAAAAAGGGCGTTCCCACCGCCTATAGCCTGCAGACACGCCCTGTACCGGTAGAGTCTGACGCCCCACCACCGCTGCATATTCAGGTCATTGCCCAGGTCATCGGCGGCAAAACGGAATTCACCGTGTACTGCAACGGCAAGGAATTTTCCACGCTGGAATATGGTCAGGAGGTATTTCAGCAGGTCGCAGTATATGTACTGGAACATCGTCATGGCCGGGAAAAATATCCGGTTTACATCACCGACATCGACCTCTCCGCCCTGCATCTGGAGGACGGCACAGCGGGGGGCTTACAGACTATCCATTACCTCCGCTATAAACGGCGCATTGAGCAGCACCTGAATAGCACGCTGGCGGGCCTTGAGGAAACCTAGCCCAACAAACTTCCGACTATTGCCGCCCATTCTGTATCGAGATCATCCCTGCACACCGGCCTGCCCGCCCGCCCATACCAGTAAGCAGCATTGCCCGAATCACCTTCCCGCCGATGCAGGTAAGCGTGTACCCAGGCCGCATCACTCCCACCATCCGCCTGGACCACACGATGCGCGGAGTCCCAGTCCCCCCGCCCCTCGGTCCATAGCGCCAGAAGCGCAGGGCTCAAGCTTTCGGGGCATGTGGCCGCTGACAGGGATGTACGAAACTGCTGAAGATTCATCGTCTATTCCTTAAATTAAATGCGGGTTGGGCTGTGGCCGACAACATCGACAAACCGTCACTACAGAGACGAACCTACCAGATCCTGGAGGTTGCCCGGCCAGGCGATCGCAGCAGTCGCATAGCAGACATAGCTCTGGTGGCTCTGGTCGCCAGCAATGTGCTGGCGGTTATTCTTGAGTCTGTCGGCTCCCTGGCGCAAGCCTACGGTACTTTCTTCAGCTGGTTCGAAAGTTTTTCAGTGGCAATTTTCACTATCGAGTATGCTCTGCGCCTGTGGACATGTGTCGAGGATCACCGACTCCCGGATCGCCCTCCCCTGTTCGTTCGCCTGCGGTACATGTTCTCGCCGCTCGCGCTCCTCGATCTGGCCGCCTTCCTGCCCTATTACCTGTCCATGTTCTTTGGCATCGACCTGCGCTTCCTGCGCGCCCTGCGTCTGCTGCGCCTGTTCAAGCTGGCCCGCTACTCTCCTGCATTGTCCCTGGTGGGCGCGGTGTTTGCCGCCGAGGCACGGGCCTTTGGCATAGCACTCTCGCTACTCGTGGTGGTTATTATCTTTGCCTCCAGCGGAATCTATCTTGCCGAGCAAGCGGCTCAGCCGCAGGCTTTTAGCAGCATTCCCGCCGCCATGTGGTGGTCGATAGCCACCCTGACCACGGTCGGCTACGGCGATATCACCCCCATTACCACTATCGGCAAGCTCTTTGGCGCCTGCGTCATGATTGCGGGTATCGGTATGGTGGCTCTGCCTGCAGGCCTGCTGGCTTCAGGCTTTTCCGAGCAACTTCAGCGCCGTCGCGAACACTTCAGCCGCGAAGTGACTCATGCCCTGAAAGATGGGGTGATTGACGCTGACGAACGCCATTTGCTGAACAAGCTAAGCAAGGAACTGGGCTTCAGTGAGCAGGAAGCACTGCATCTCCTCGACAGCGTTGCCCGCAACGACGGACATCGGCAGACTCATTGCCCCCACTGTGGTGAGGATCTGCGCTCGGGGACGGGGCATCCCCCGAAATAGACCGCGCTATAGCCTCGCCTCGGAAGCCCGGCGGGGGATCAAAAGCCATATCAGGGCACCGATCTGCAACGTCAATGCCACCGCAAAGGCAGCATGGTAACCCGCCGGCGCGTAGCCCCCGCCCGCCACTGGCGCCCACTGATTGATGATCCCGCCTATGCCCCACTGACCGGCAAAGGCGAGCATAAAGACGAACACATTGAGACCGGTATTCACACGGCCCGCCAATTCACTGGCAAAGCGCTGGGAAAGCGCCGCATAGGGCAGAATTCCCGCAGTACCAAAGAAGCCGAAGGTCATCCATAACAATAGCGGTGAGGTGCCGGGAAATAACACGATGGCCAGTTGGCTGAGCATAAAAATACCCATCGCGGCAACTGCCACCCGCGCGGTGGAAATTCCCCAGCGGCCCAGATGGGCTGCGAGCATGCCCATACCCAAAAAGCCCGCCACCATGGCGACGCTGATAAGAAACAGATGGGTCGCCACCGCCGCTCGTGACAGGCCCGCCACATCCGCCAGCCAGGGCCCGGTCCACAGGCCCTGGATAGAGAGAAAACATGTTTGGGAAAGAATGGTCAGGGGGGCAACGCGCCGAAACAGGGGATGACCGAATACCAATCTCAGCCCCTGCCAGAGGCCGGGAATTGGCACCGCCGTCGATTCGGGCCTGGGCGCCTCCGGGACCATGGTGTAGACCAGTCCGGCCACCGCCAGGCTGAGCACGGCCAGCAAGCCAAAAACGCCACGCCAGTCCAGTACTCCAAGCAGCATCTCTACCGGCAGGGTGGCCGCCATCGCGCCCAGCCCACCCGAGGCCATGATGATGCCGTTTACCAGCGGCAGCGTGGAACGGGGAAACCACAGCACCATGGCCTTGAAGGCCCCCATCAGGCAGGCACTTACCCCAAGACCAATCAGGGCGCGCCCAAGAACCAGGCTGGAAAGCCCTTCCCCAAGGGCAAAGATCGCAGCCCCCGTGGCGGCAATCAACAGCAGCAGGCTTTCCACCCGGCGCGGGCCAAAGCGATCCAGCAGAAAACCCAGCGGCACCTGGAAGAAGGCAAAGCTCAGGAAATAGGCACTGCTCAGCAACCCCAGGGCAGCTGCATCCAGACCCAGGGACGCCACCAGATCAGGGGCAATGACCGCATTAATGGTGCGGTACAGGTAGGACAGGAAATAGCCCGCCGCGAAGGGCACCAACAGGGCCAGCGCCACGCGCGATGGCGGGGCACTCAAGCCGTTAGCTGCGGAGACCACCAGCCCATGTTCGAACATCGACAAAATGGCCGGCGATGGCAGCGGCCGCGGCCATCGCGGGGCTCACCAGATGAGTCCGTCCACCCGGCCCCTGACGGCCTTCAAAGTTTCGATTGGAGGTGGACGCGCAGCGCTCACCAGCTCCCAGCCGGTCTGCATTCATCGCCAGACACATGGAGCAACCGGGCTCACGCCACTCGAAGCCCGCGGCGATGAAGATCTGGTCCAGCCCTTCGGCCTCTGCCTGCTGCTTCACCTTTCCGGAACCCGGCACCACCAAGGCGAGCTTTAGCCGCTCCGCCACCTGCCGCCCCTCGACTACCCGGGCGGCGGCACGCAGATCCTCAATGCGTGCGTTGGTACAGGAACCAATGAATACCGTGTCAATTTCAATAGCCGTGATCGGCGTACCCGCTGCCAGCCCCATGTACTCCAGCGCTCGCTGCATACCGGTCCGGCGTGTCGCATCCACCTCGGCCGCCGGATCGGGCAGGCTGGCAGACACCGGCAACACCATTTCAGGGGAAGTTCCCCAGGTTACCTGCGGTTCGATTCGGGTGCCGTCGATGTGTAGCTCGCGATCAAAGGCCGCGTCGGCATCACTGCTGAGCTCCGCCCACGCCACCACCGCCTGCGTCCAGGCCTCCTCTTGCGGCGCCTGGGGGCGACCCTTCACATAATCGATGGTCTTCTCGTCTACCGCCACCAGGCCGGTGCGTGCACCCGCCTCGATGGTCATATTGCAGAGCGTCATACGCCCTTCCACGCTGAGGCCACGAATAGCCTCACCGGTATATTCAATGGCAAAACCGGTCCCGCCGGCGGTGCCCATCTCGCCAATAATCGCCAGTGCGATATCTTTCGCCCCGACACCCTCAGGCACCGGGCCACTCACTTCCACCCGCATATTTTGTGATTTCTTCATCACCAGACATTGGGTCGCCAGCACGTGCTCCACCTCGGAGGTGCCGATACCGATGGCCAGTGATGCCAATGCGCCATGGGTGGAGGTGTGGGAATCACCACACACCAACGTACTGCCCGGCAAGGTAATACCCTGCTCCGGACCAACGATGTGTACGATGCCCTGGCGTGGATCACCCATGCCGTACAACGGAATACCGAAATTCCCGCAATTCTCCTCCAGGGTCTCTACTTGCAACCGGGCCACCGGGTCGCTAATACCCTGCTGCTGATTCCGGGTCGGCACATTGTGATCCGCAACGGAAAAATTGGCCTCTCGCCGCCACAACTCGCGACCGGCCAGACGCAGCCCCTCAAAAGCCTGGGGCGAAGTCACCTCATGGATCAAATGGCGATCGATATAGAGGAGGGTACTACCATCCTCGTTATTACAGACTGCGTGGTCATTCCAGAGTTTGTCGTAAAGCGTCTGTCCCGCCATGGATGTCTCCGCCGCCACTGCGGCCACTATAAAAAGGGGCGTATTGTAGCCCAATGACTAAATCGGGATCGGTGCTTAACCAGCGCCATGAGACCCAAAACGCAAAAAGGCCGGGATACTGGCTCCCGGCCTTTGGGTATCACTACTGATCTCGGCTTTTAAAGCACCAACCAGATTCAGAAAGTCCCGATAGCGATCACTCAGGCAATCGCCTTTTGGCTGCGTGGAGGACCCGTTGATGTTCAAAATAAACCGTAAACTCCGGATAGTGCCAGCGACTAATGGGCGGTTCACCGACGGCGGAAACGATCTCGGCAGGTTCCCCCCAGCCGGCACGTACGTCGTCCATACTGGCCCCGCGGACAGGTGCTCCTGATAGGGCATCAGCCTTCGCGAGAGGCAGGGTGATTACTTCGGCAACGGCGAGATCGAAGCTACCAAGGCATGCTAGCAGTACAACTACGGGCAGGATTTTCATGGATCAGAGGATAGAAAAGCCTGCCCCGTTTTTCCAGCTAACACGACGCCAATCTGCCCTGTAAAGTGTCGAACAATGCACACTAACCGACCTGGCAGGCTCGCTGGCGTTCAAGTTCCGGCAACCGGCTTGTCATCGGGATGTAACCAGCGCCAGCAAATCAGCAATGCCACGCTGCTGAGAAATGCGGCAACCAGATAAGTGTTCTCCCCACCCAAGCTGCCCCAGAGATAGCCACTCGCCAGGCTTCCAGCTGCCCCCCCGGCCCCGAAACTCAGGCTGCTGTAGAGCGCCTGGCCCCGTCCCTGCAAGCGACCGGTGAAGAAGCGATGCACCAGTTGGATAGCCACCGCGTGATAAATCCCGAAGCTGGCGGCATGGAGTACCTGTGCAGCAATGAGCACCGACAGCTTATCCACAAAAAAGGCCACCAGTAGCCACCGCACGGCGGTCAACGCAAAGCTCAGGAGAAACAACCGGCGCAAGAGGTAGTGCCCAAACAAACGGTGCATGATCAGAAAAAGCGCCACCTCACTGACCACCCCCAGAGCCCATAGCTGACCAATAAGCCCCCGCGGATAGCCAAAATCCTCGAGGTAAATGGAATAGAAGGCGTAATACGGTCCGTGGCTGGCCTGCATCAGGGCACAGGCGACAAAAAAGGCCATCACCGTGGGTTTCCGGAGCACCCTGAACAATGACTCTTTCGGGACGGGCAACTCAATTTCCGTGACCCTGGGCGCTATCAGACTGGCAAACCAGATGCCCACGGCGAGGAGAAGCACTACCGATGGCAGCAGACCAATGCCGTAGTGCTCGAGCAGATAACCCAGGGCCACGACTGCGAGAATAAATCCCACCGAGCCCCAGAGCCGAACCCAGGTATAGCGGTGGCTATGCTCACCGAGGCAATTCAGGGTAATCACCTCGAATTGCGGCAAGGCCGCGTTCCAGAAAAAACCAAAGGCCGCCAATACCAGTGCCAGTCCCCAGAAAGAATCGCTGAGAAATATCCCGGCGAAGGCAACGGCCGACAAAAAAGCTGCGAGACGAATAATCGCCAGCCGATTACCGCGCTTGTCGGCAATCCAGCCCCACACGTTGGGCGCGATGATCTTGGTGACCATAAGGATCGCCATCAGGGTACCGATGGCGCGCGGCCCGAAATTCAGCGAGGAAAGATAGAGCCCCCAGTAGGGAATCAGGGCGCCCAGGGTGGCGAAATAAAACAGATAGAAGGCGGATAGCCTCCAGTAGGGTACGCCCGGAGCAACCAAGCTCTTATCCTGCCCGCAAAGGGGTTACGCCGAAGCGCATCCGCTCATGGGTGAGCGGGAATACGCGGAGTTTCCGAATGTACCCCGGCATTCTGGGCGCGATGACGCAACAAGTGGTCGAGCAGCACGATGGCCATCATGGCCTCGGCTATCGGCGTCGCGCGAATGCCCACGCAAGGGTCGTGGCGACCGTGGGTCACCACCTCCACCGACTCTCCCTGGAGATTCACGCTGCGTGCCGGCAAGCGCAGGCTGGAAGTGGGCTTCAGGGCAATGCTGGCCACCACATCCTGACCTGAGGAGATTCCCCCGAGGGTGCCACCGGCATGATTGCTGAGAAAGCCTTCCGGGGTAATTTCGTCGCGGTGTTCCGTCCCCTTCTGGGTGACCGACTCGAAGCCGTCACCGATCTCCACGCCCTTGACCGCATTGATACTCATCAACGCATGGGCAAGGTCCGCATCCAGGCGGTCAAAGACGGGCTCGCCAAGGCCAGGGGGAACCCCGGTGGCTATCACATTGATGCGTGCCCCGATGGAGTTGCCCTCTTTGCGCAAGGCATCCATATAAACCTCCAGCTCCGGCACCAAGGCCGCATCCGGGGAGAAAAACGGATTCTGCTCCACCTGATCCCAGTCCAGGGTGGCGGGACGCAGGGGGCCGAGCTGGGCCAGATAGGCACGGATTTCAATGCCGCAGGACTCGCGCAGGTATTTTTTGGCAATCCCGCCAGCCGCCACCCGCATCGCCGTCTCCCGCGCCGAGGAACGGCCGCCCCCACGATAATCACGAAGACCGTACTTCTGCTGGTAGGTGTAATCCGCGTGCCCCGGGCGGAACTGCTCACTGATATTGGAGTAATCCTTGGACTTCTGATCGGTATTTTCAATCAGCAGTCCGATGGGCGCACCGGTGGTCAAACCCTCAAACACGCCGGAAAGGATGCGCACCTGATCGAGTTCCCGTCGCTGGGTGGTATGGCGGCTCTTGCCCGGACGACGACGCTCCAAATCATCCTGCAAATCGGCCTCAGTCAGCGCCATCCCCGGCGGACAGCCATCTACCACGCAACCAATGGCAGGCCCATGACTCTCGCCAAACGAGCTCACCGTGAACAATTTTCCAATGCTATTTCCAGACATGGGCAATAGTGTAGCCGCTTGCATCGCGCCGTCCCACCACCGGGTGTGGAGAATATCCCCCCGGATGCGGGTTAAGCTGTGGGCGACATGAGTGACCACCACCATCACAATCATGGCCATAGCCTTGCGGGCACCGATGAAAAGCGAGTGTTGCAAGCATTGCTGCTGACCGGCGGCTTCATGCTGGTAGAGGTGGTGGGCGGAGTCCTTTCCGGCTCCCTCGCGCTGCTGGCCGATGCCGGTCACATGCTTGCCGATACCGTGGCCCTCGGACTCGCCTGGCTGGCGATACGAGCGGCGCGCAAGCCGGCCGATGAACGGCGCTCCTATGGCTATCAGCGCTTTCAAGTGCTGGCCGCCTTCGTCAACGGCGGCGCGCTATTTCTGGTGGTGGCCTGGATCGGTGTAGAGGCCGTGGATCGGCTACTGGAGCCGAGACCAGTGCTCGGCGGCATGATGCTGGTGGTCGCCATCATCGGCCTGCTGGTCAATCTCGCAGCCTTTGCTCTGTTGCATGGTGGCGGGCGGGAAAATATCAATATCCGGGCCGCCGCACTGCACGTGCTGGGGGATCTGCTGGGCTCCGTCGCGGCCATCGTTGCGGCGCTGGTGATCCTCTGGACCGGCTGGTTTCCCATCGATCCGCTGCTCTCGGTGTTGGTGGCCGCACTAATTCTCCGCAGCGCGTGGGCGGTAGTGCGTCAATCCGGACACATATTGCTGGAGGGAACGCCCAGTGATATCAATTCCGAAATTGTTAGCCAGGTACTGAGTGAAACGGTGCCGGGTATCAAGGATGTCCATCACCTGCATGCCTGGTCCCTGACGCCAGAAAAGCGCATCGTCACCCTGCACGCCCGCGTGGAGGAAGGTGCGGACGAGTGCGCGGTGATACTGGGAATCAAGGCCGAGCTATCGGCACAATTTCAGGTCGATCATGTCACCGTCCAGATCGAACGTGGCCACTGCCTGGATGAAGACTGTCTGCACGAGCGCAAACATTAAAGGGGTCTCTAATAACCCGTCACACCAGCGGGGCCTGTCCCGCCGGAATGAAGACTTGAACTGTTAGTACAGGGTGTCCACTAAACCGCAGGAACTATCCCGTCCGTTCGAACGACTTGATAGGGAGGCTTTGATTTATTCTGGACGAAGTAGATTGTGATTCAAAATGTTCAGCTTTGAGGCGCTGATCGCACGTAATAGCTGGCTATTGCGAAGAGCAGCAACGATAAAGATGGACACTTTGGGCGCAAGATATCGAGTTCACGAATAGATCAGAGCTTCCTTAGGTCGGCCATCATTCGAAACACGGAAGAAGTCGAAGTACTTTTGTGTACGCTAACTCTTAGCCCTTCTTGGCAGCTTTTTCAGCCCGCTTTTCTTTCAACGTCTTTGCCGGCTTCTTCTTGGCCTCTTTATTTCCTTTATCCTTTCCCTTTGCCATGTCATTTTCCTCTTGTGGTTAATGCTTCATTCACCGCAATGCTTGGCCTAACGCCTAACGTTCAAGCTGTGCGGTGCAAACAATTAGAACACGGGAAGTTGAGTCTGCCCCCTATTGCCTTTTAAAGCCAATCATATTCATTAACGAAATTTGTGTGGATATTCTTTCTCGCGGTTTTGAAATGAAATAATTTTTGGATTTTGAATTACTCCATTACGGATTTCTATGGATTTTGAAATTGTTTTATTCTCTTTCCACATATTTGGCCCTCCAATAACTTTTGGCAACAATGGAAGCAATGCTTTTGAAATTTCCCATGAGGCAGAATCCCAATAAAAACTAGGACTGTGATCTACTGCATAATAATATTTATCTTCCACTTCAAACATCGGGTTTTCAAACGATGTCGGTTTGGCACACCAAAACCCCATTCCTTCGTCACAGCTTATATCAATAATCAGAGTGCCTTTCATCAACTTATCTGCGTCATGTTCGGATACAAACATTTTAGGATGGTCTGTATCTTGAAGGGTTCCGTTAACAATTATTTGAACATCTGATAATGCTTCTGAAAATGGACGGGTAACGCCGTCAGATTCAACTGCAAGTAAATTTCCCGAATCATCATTTTTCATTTGTTTAAACGTTACTCCGGGCAATTGATCACTCACATCTGTTGCTACCCGACCCGTATAGACCGTAATGTCATGAAATCCTTGACCTTGCAATGCATATACCGCCCCCCGACTCACCGATCCGAAGCTGAGCACGACTGCTTTTCGTGGTTTTCCATAATTGCCAACAATTCCGACAAGACTTATCGCATGATTTACTCCAGCATAGCCTGCCATTTCATTGTTTTTATAAAAAACATGCATAGCCTTATCGCCTGTTCGGCTCCATGTAAACATCTCTTCCCACGCAATAAGGGTTAATTTTCTTTCAATTGATACTTGGGTAATTTCTTTCTGTTGTACACAATGCGGCCAACCCCAGACAATTGCTCCGGCTCGCACCTGAGACAAATCTTTTGCCAGAGGTTTTGGCATTAGCACACAATCGGAACCTTTCAGTATTTCTTCTCTGGAAGAAACTCGCCCTGATGTAAGTTTGGCTAAGGTGTTATCACCCATGCCAAACCTCAACCCATAGCCTTCTTCGAAAGTGATTTGTTTTCGTTCTCTCTGAGGAATGAGGTTTATATGTTCCGGATGAATGGCTACTCGTTTCTCGTTCTCTTTCAGCGATTTTCTAATCACGCCCACAGTTAAGAGTTGTGTCATATTTTTTCCCCTTGCTTCATTTAACCGGCGGTCTCTAGTTCCTTCCGGTTGCTTCGGTCGGTAGCCTGGATGCAACAAAGTAAAATACAGGAAAAATATCCGCTTACGGTGTCAACCAACCCAGGCCCCATTTCCCGGATTCCGTTTCCCTTCATCCAGGCTACGGGCTACTGGTTGTAATCCGCCAACTCTGCGGCATTTAGCAAGAAGATATTCTCCCCGCCGCGGACAAAATCGAGCCACAGGAAGGGTAGCTCCGGGTAGGCAGCAGTCAGGGCCGGGCGACTCTCACCCACCTCTACCACCAACACGCCATCAGGAGCCAGATAGCCGCCGGCCTCACGCAATATCCGGTGTACGCAGTCCAGACCATCCGCACCGGAGGCGAGGCCCATGGCCGGTTCGTGGTGGTACTCATCGGGCAAGGCTGCTACCGAGGCATCACTGACATAGGGGGGGTTACTGACAATCAAGTCAAAAGTCCCATCCACTTGGGAAAACAGGTCCGATTCCACCAATACCACCCGCTCTTTAAGGCCCAAGGCCCCGATATTCTGGTGCGCAACCGCAAGTGCCTCGGGCGAAAGATCAACGCCGACCACTTCAGCCTCTGGAAAAGCCTGGGCACAGGCCGCTGCGATGCAGCCACAACCCGTACAAAGGTCGAGGATGCGCCCCACCTCGACCCCATCCAGCCAGGGTGAAAACCCACTCTCTACCAGCTCTGCAATGGGGGAACGGGGTACCAGCACACGCTCATCCACGTAGTAGGGGCTGCCGGCAAACCAGGCGGTGTGGGTGATATAGGCGGCGGGGATGCGTTCTTCGATGCGGCGCAGCAGATTGGCCAACACCTGCTCCCGCTCCGGCTGCGTTAAAACTGCGTGCCAAAGCTCCGCGGGCAAGCCGGGCTCCAGATGAAGCGTACCGAGCACCAGGGCCAGGGCCTCGTCCAGCGCATTGTCGGCGCCGTGACCAAAACACAGGCCCGCCTCATTGAAACGGCTGGTACCCCAGCGCACAAAATCGGCGGGGGTGCGCAACTCGGCGCGGACCGCCTCCATAGGGATCGCTTGGCTGGACACTGTGTACTCCGAATTCAGGGAGATATCACTGCGCTCCCATTAACTAGAATCCGTCATACCGGGCTTGAACCGGTATCCAGTCAGCACTTGAAAAACTGGATTCCGGCGCAGCAAAAAACGCTGTCCGGAATGACGGGGCCTTTTCTTGATTTTCATGCCTCCCAAGCTTCCATACATCCGTTGGTTCAAGCAGGACAACTGAGAAGGATATATAAAGCAGGGCTTAAAGCGAAAAGCCCGGGATACTGCCATGATCCACTTCATCAATCTGCTCGGGCTGCAGAAATTTTTCCGCATACTGGAGATAAATCTTCTCGCGCACGAAGATATCGAAGAGGTCCGGATCAATGTGCTGGTTCTGCTTCATGCGCCCGAGGATGGTTAGCGCCAGCGATAGCGGCATGGCCTTTTTGTACGGCCGGTCACCCGCGGTCAGCGCCTCGAAAATATCGGCGATTCCCATGGCCCGTGCCTGTACCGACATCTGCTTACCGGTGAGTCCCTTGGGATAGCCCGTGCCATCCATGTGCTCGTGATGCCCGCCGGCAAATTCCGGTACGCGCTGCAAATGTTTTGGGTAAGGCAAGGATTCCAGCATCTTGATAGTGGCAACGATGTGGTAGTTGATGACCTTCCGCTCCTCTGCGGTAAGGGTTCCACGTACCACCGTGAGGTTATAGACCTCATTCTCGGTCAGCAGCGGCTGCTCCACACCCTCGTTATCGGTGTAACGGTAGTCGGCGATGCGCCGTACCCGTGCCTGGGCCTCGTCACTCATGGCCTCACCGCCGACATTACAGGTGCGCAGAAAGTCGAGATCCGCATCCAGCTCCGCCAGACGCCCGGCCACTCCCTCATCCGCCGCCGCCCCTTCCAGCTGCGCGCGCAAAATTTGATTTTCCAGTTGCTGCTTAAGCAGCGCGACACGGCTTTCTACCAGCGCTATGCGATCAAAAATGGTCTCCAGCTTGGTGGCCTTGTCCACCACGTACTCCGGCGTCGTGACCTTGCCACAATCGTGCAACCAGCCCGCTATCTGCAGCTCGTAGCGCTCTTCATCGCTCATGGAGAAGTCCCGCAGCGCTCCGTAGTCCACCTTCGCCATGGCATCAGCCAGCATCAGGGTGAGCTCGGGCACCCGTCGACAGTGACCACCGGTGTAGGGAGACTTGTCATCAATGGCGTTGGCCATCAATTCGATGAAGGATTCGAACAACACCCGCTGCTCATCGATAAGCCGTTTGTTGGTGAGTGAGATCGCCGCCTGGGAGGCTAGCGACTCCACCAGTCCCTGGTCTTCCTCGGTAAACGGGATCACGGTCTCGCCATCGGCATCCCGTGCATTGATGAGCTGAAGAACGCCAATCACCGCGTCCTCGTGGTTGCGCATGGGTACCGTCAGAAAAGAAATGGAGCGATAGCCCGCCTTGCGATCGAATTCCCGAGTGCCGGAGAAATCAAAATCCTCGGAAGCATAGGCATCGGGGATATTGACCGTTTCGACGGTTACTGCCGCCCGCGCCGCCACCATATGATCGTTGGGCTCGCCATCCGCACTGTAGAGGTCGAGGGGCGGCAGTGTGATGGCTTTGCCGCTGGTGCCACCGAGATGGAGGCCCAGCGACTCGGTAAACATTGTCTCAAATACAAGCTGGCCCTCATCAGACGTGGAATAGAGGGTGCCGCCATCGGCGTTGGTGAGCTCCCGGGCATTCTGCAGGATGAGCTCCAGCAGACGCGAATTATCCTTTTCCGAAGACAGCGCGAAGCCTACCTCCGTGAGCCTGCGGATAAGATCAATGGGGGACGAGTTTCTCGTACTCATGCTCTCTGCCCGATAGCTGGCCGGTATCAATCCCTGACTTGCGTACCCTGAACAGCCGGAAAAGATGGGGCTAATAATGACCCGCAACACGGTACGTGGCAACCGCCTGACACCCTTGTGGATCAGGCTGTGGCCGCATTAGGATGGCGGTATGGGCAAACAACCTCCCCGTCACAGGACTCACCACCTCACTGCATTTTTGCTGCTGCTGGGTTCCCTGTCGCTGGCCTGGAGTATAGCGGCGGGTGCGGCGCCGCTACCCTCCACCTTTAAGGCCCATTTCAATCTGTACTCGGGTGATTTACGTGTCGGAGAGACCACCTGGACACTTAAATCCGTCGGCAAGGATCGCCGTTTATACCAATCGCAGAGCAATGCCACCGGCCTGATATCCCTGTTTCGCCAGCGCAAGATCCTGGAACAAAGCGAATGGCATGAGAAAGACGGCATCCTGCTGCCGCTTAGCTATCTCTATGAGCGCTCCGGCGGCTCCCGGGAGCGACGCATGGAAATCGCCTTCGACTGGCAGCAAGGTATCGCTCACCATACCATCCGTGGCGACACCTGGCGCCTGCCGATACAGAAAGGCACCGTGGACAAGCTCTCCTATCTGCTGCTGCTAATGCGCGATCTCACGGACGGCAAGCGCGAGATGCGTTATCCCATAGCCGATGGTGGCCGCCTCAAAACCTACCACCTCAAAGTCATCGGTGAAGAACTTCTGGAGACCGCCCTGGGGCCACTTAAAACCCTGAAGGTCCAACGTCTGCGTGAAAGCGGCAAACGAAATACGGTGGTGTGGTGTGCCATACGCTATGGCTATTTCCCAGTCCAGATTGGGCACCGCGAGAAAGATGGCACCCGTGTAGTCCTGCGTATTAACTCGCTTGAGGGGCTCCCGTGAGCAGTGCGCTTCTCTACTACGTACTGGATCCCATGTGCAGCTGGTGCTGGGGTTTCCGGCCCGAGTTTGAGGCCCTGTGTCTAAAACTCCCCGCTGGCACCCGGATACGCTATGTGATGGGTGGGCTCGCAACCGACAGCGACGAGCCCATGGACCCGCAGACCCGGAGCTACGTGCAAGGTGCCTGGGACGCGGTGGAGGCCCGTACCGGGGCGCGCTTTAATCGGGATTTCTGGAGCCGCTGCAAACCCCGGCGCTCAACCTACCCCGCCTGCCGCGCGGTGATTGCTGCAAGTGAGCTGGACGAAGGTGGGGCGGCGAACATGATTGAGGCGATTCAGCACGCCTACTATCGGGATGCACGCAATCCCTCGGATAACAGCACCCTCATCGCCCTCGCCGTAGAACTCGGGCTGGATGAGGCCCGCTTCAGCCAATTACTGACCGCCCCCGAAACCGAAGCGGCACTACAGGCCGACCTCGCGCTGTGTCTTGAGCTTGGCGTCTCGGGTTTTCCCAGCCTGGTGCTGGAACACGACAAACAACGCACTATCCTGCTGTCGGGCTATGGCAAGGCGAGCGACATCCTGAAGCGACTGGAGACGGCGCTAGCTACAACTAAAAAAACGTAGGACGGACCGCTAGAGATATCCAAACGTCATCCGCGCTCCACAATCCTTCCGTCATCCCGGCCAAACGAAGTGCGCGCCGGGATCCAGGAAACGGAAGCGCAGCAAAAAATTCACCGTCTTATCTTGATAGTGTGGTGGATCTCATTGCCATGCCTGTACGCTCTGGATTACCCGTTTCCACGGGCAATGACGGCAAGGTGAGTGGGCTCCACCCTATGGCTGATTAAGCAGACGAATCAGACTGGAGGTATCCCAGCGCCCACCGCCACGGGCCTGCAACGTACTGTAAAACTGGTCCACCAGCGCCGTCACCGGTAGCAAAGCCCCACGCTTTTTTGCCTCCCGCAGGCAAATCGCCAGATCCTTGCTCATCCAGTCCACAGCAAAGCCAAAATCAAACTGATCCGCCAGCATGGTCTTGCCGCGGTTATCCATCTGCCAGGACTGGGCCGCCCCTTTGGAGATCACATCCAGTACCCGCTCGCCATCGAGTCCGGCACGTTGGGCAAAGTGCATGGCCTCGGCGAGGCCCTGTACCAGTCCGGCGATGCAGATCTGATTGACCATTTTAGTGCGCTGTCCGGATCCCACCGGCCCCATCAGGGTCACCGCCTTGGCATAGCTGTCGATAACTACCTCCACCCGGGTGAAAACCGCCGCCTCACCGCCCGCCATTACCGTCAGGGCCCCGGTCTCCGCCCCTACCTGCCCACCGGATACGGGTGCATCAAGAAAGTGAAACCGCCCCGCTTGCGCGCATGCCTCCAGTTCTTCCGCCAACTCCGCTGAGGCCGTGGTGTGGTCGACAAATACGGCCCCTGCAGCCATACCGGAAAATGCCCCGGACTCACCCAGCACCACCGCACGTACGTCGTCATCATTGCCAACGCAGGAAAACACCACATCTGCGCCCCGGGCCGCGGCCGCCGGAGTATCCGCGGAAGTGCCGGGATAGCTGCTCAGCCAGGCCTCGGCCCGTTTCCGGGTCCGGTTATATACCGTGACTTCATAACCCGCTTGGGCCAGATGCCCCGCCATGGGAAAACCCATGGTTCCAAGGCCGAGAAAAGCCACTCTGCGAACCGCATTCTGAATATCAGCCATTACATTCTCCCCATCACTTCGATGTTAGAATTTCGCGTTTCCCTGTCAGCATAGCGAATACTTTACATGCCGTTGTTGCGTGTCAATGAAGTAAGTGTGGATTTTGGCGGACCGCCAATTCTCGATCGCATCTCCCTGGAACTCCGCCGCCGCGAGCGGGTGGCGCTGGTGGGACAAAACGGCACTGGAAAATCCACCCTGCTAAAGCTGATTGCCGGCATCATCGACAGTGACGGCGGCGAGCTGCGTTTCCGCACCGGTGTACGGGTCAGTTTTCTTGGCCAGGAAGTGCCCGCCGAACTTCAGGGCACGGCCTCGGAAGTGGTCTGTGCTGGCCTCGGGAACTTGCAACAGGCACTCACCGAGTACCACCACACCCTGGATGAAAATCCAACTCCCGAAGCGCTGGCCCGGGCCTCAAATGCCATCGAGGCCGCCGGTGGCTGGAATGCCGCACACCGGGTCGAGCGCGTACTGTCGCGCCTGTCGCTGGATCCGGAGGCAGACTTTCGCAGTCTTTCCGGCGGTATGCAGCGCCGGGTTCTGCTGGCGCGCGCGCTGGTGGAAGAGCCGGATATCCTGCTACTGGACGAGCCCACCAATCATCTCGATCTCGACAGCATCGCCTGGCTGGAAGAATTTCTGCTGGCCACCACCTGCACCCAGATGTTCGTCAGTCACGACCGCACCTTTGTAAATAATCTGGCCACCCGCATCATTGATCTTGACCGCGGCCAACTGAGTTCCTGGCCCGGGGGTTACGCCGACTATATACGCCGAAAGGCCATCGCACTGGAGGAAGAGAATCAGCATGCGGCTGCCTTCGACCGCAAGCTGGCCCGTGAAGAACGCTGGATCCGCCAGGGCATCAAGGCGCGGCGCACCCGCAATGAGGGTCGGGTACGGGCCCTGGAAAAGCTCCGCCGGCAACGCCAGCAGCGCCTTGAGCGCATGGGTTCCGCCCACTTCTCTCTGGCGGTCGGCAACAGCTCGGGCAAACGCGTCATCGAGGCCCGCCACATCAACTTTGGCTACGGCAACAAACTCGTCGTCAAAGATTTTTCCACCAATATCCTGCGCGGTGATCGGATCGGCATTATTGGCCCCAACGGTGCCGGCAAGAGCACCCTGCTGCGCCTGCTGCTCGGCTCCCTGGAGCCACAAAGTGGTCAACTCCGCACCGGCACCGGTCTTCAGACCGCCTATTTTGATCAACAACGCGCCGCTCTGGACCCCGAAAAACCGGTCTGGGAAAACGTCGCTGACGGTAACGATCACGTGGAGGTAAACGGCAACTCACGCCATGTGCTGGGCTATCTTGAGGACTTCCTGTTTGCCCCGGCACGCGCCCGAACGCCGGTAAAAGCACTCTCGGGCGGTGAAAAAAATCGTCTGCTGCTGGCCCGTCTGTTCAGTCTGCCGGCCAACCTGCTGGTGATGGACGAGCCCACCAATGATCTCGATGTCGAAAGTCTGGAATTGCTGGAAACCCTGCTGGTTAACTATGCGGGCACCCTGCTGCTGGTTAGTCACGACCGCAGCTTTATGGATAATGTCGTCACCAGCATTCTCGCCTTTGAAGGCGATGCCGGAATCAACGAGTACGTGGGCAGTTATCAGGACTGGCTACGCCAACGGGTTGAACCAGTCCGGGTGAAAGACAAGACATCTACCGCCAAGGCATCTGCCCCCAAAACGGCTCCCGTAGCCAGCTACCGAAAAAAACTCAGCTACCGGGAACAGCGTGAGCTGGAAGCGCTCCCCGAACGCATCGAGACCCTGGAAACGGAGCAGGAGACCCTACACACCCGCATGGCAGACCCGGATTTCTACCGCCAACAAAGTGACGAGGTGTCTCTCAGCCGCGAGCGCTTGAAACAACTGGAAAAAGAACTGGCCACCGCCTACGGACAGTGGGAACAACTGGAAGCAAGGAAATAGCTGGCGCGTATGTCCGCTCCGTAGCTTGGATGGAGCGATAGTAAAATCCGGGAGTGAAGTGCGTACTAGGACAAGTGCCGCTGACTGGATACCGGGAAGCGATTTCCCGCCTCAGTGGTAAAAACAGAAGCTCCTAAGCATCCAGATCCGGAATCAATTTACTCTCAAGATGGGCAATGGTGTCTTTCAACCGCAGTTTGCGCTTTTTCAGTCTGCGTACCTGTAGCTGGTCCAGCGGTGGCTGCTCGGCCAGACGGTGTAGCACATCATCCAGATCCCGGTGTTCGGTGCGCGCAGATTCAAGCTGTCGACGGAGGTTGTTCGATTCATCTTCAGGCACGGCCCACCTCCTCTCTGTTACGGATGCCCGGAGAAGCATAACAGCCCCGCCCTGCCATGGCGCCTGTTAAACTCCATTTCTGTCAATTCACACAAGGAAATGCCCCATGCCGTCTTTCGATGTTGTCTCCGAGGTCGACCTGCAAGAACTGCGCAATGCAGTGGACCAGACCAACCGGGAGGTGGGCAACCGCTTCGACTTCAAGGGCACTGATGCCCGCGTAGAACAGGCAGAACACGAACTCACCGTTCACGCCGCAGCGGAATTTCAGGTGGACCAGGTGCGTGACATCCTGCAGGGCAAGATGGGCAAGCGCAAAATTGATGTGGGTTGTCTGGAATGCGGTGAAATAACCGAGGTGGGCACTGCCGCACGACAAACCCTCGTGGTACGCCATGGCCTCGATCGGGAGATGGCGAAAAAGGTCATCCGCTTGATCAAGGACAGCAAGCTAAAGGTGCAGACCGCCATCCAGGAGGAACAGGTCCGGGTCACGGGGAAAAAGCGTGACCACCTGCAACAGATCATGACCACCCTGCGTGAAGCAAAACTCGACCTGCCCCTGCAGTTCATCAATTTCCGCGACTAGCCCCAGGGATGGGGTGTATGCCGCCAGATGTCGGGAACAGATGGCGGCGAAACTTCAGGAACGGGGCAACAACCGGCAGCCTATCAGCTCTTGATACCCACACCCTTGTGCAGTAACCACAGCGCCGCAGCACCCAGCAGGCCGATAAAAACAAGGATGATGACCAAGGCGCTGCCAGACTCGATATCGCTGACCCCCAGCATGCCGTAACGTAGTGCATTAACCATGTAGAGCATGGGATTAAACAGTGACACTCCCTGCCAAAAAGGCGGCAACATCTCCACCGAATAGAAGACGCCACCCAGATAGATCAACGGGGTCAATACGAAGGTGGGGATAATGGAAATATCGTCAAAGGTACGGGCAAATACCGCATTGATAAAGCCCGCCATGGCAAACAGGATGGAGGTCAAAAGCACCACTGAAATTACCAACGGCCAGTGGAAGACTGAAAGCTCAACAAAAGCAGCAGAGACCATCGTTACCACCAATCCGACTACTAGCCCACGGGCCACCCCACCACTGACGTAGCCGGCCAGAATGATCCAGCTGGGCAAAGGGGCAATAAGCAATTCCTCAATATGTCGCTGGAACTTGGTGCTATAAAAAGATGACACCACGTTGGCATAAGAGTGACTGATCACCGCCATCAGAATCAGCCCGGGAACGATGTAATCAATATACCCGAAGCCCGCCACCGGCCCGATGCGTGAGCCGATGAGCTTGCCGAAGATGACGAAATAAAGTGCGGTGGTAATGGCTGGCGGCAGGATCGTCTGTGGCCAGATGCGCATAAAACGGCGCACCTCTTTGGCCAAAATGGTTCGATAACCCGTCAGGTAGGGATTCACTGCCTTATTCATGATTTTCACGCAACAATTTCAGGAACACCTGCTCCAGGCGGTTATGTTTGTTGCGCATGCTCAACACCTCCACCCCCACCGCAGAAAGGGCAGCAAATAGCGGATTAAGCCCCGCGCCGGTGGGAATCTGCACTTCCAGGGTATGGGGATCGGTCAGCTCACAGTGATAGCCATCTAACTTAGGTAAAAGCTTGAGCTCCGCGGAAAGATTCAGCACCAGATACTCACCATGGGTCTGCGCCAACAGCTCACGCATCCCACCCTGCTCCACAATCCGCCCGTGGTGAATCACCGCAATACGCCGGCACAGGCTCTCCGCCTCCTCCAGATAATGGGTGGTGAGAATAATGGTAGTGCCTTCGCGATTACGGCACTGCAGGAATTCCCACATGGCGTGACGAATCTCGAGATCCACCCCGGCCGTGGGTTCATCCAGAATCAGCAGACGTGGCTCATGCACCAACGCACGAGCGATCATCAACCGCCGTTTCATGCCACCAGAGAGATCCCGCGCCTGGGTACGGCGCTTGTCCCAGAGCTCCAGTTCACGCAAATATTTTTCCGCCTGCTGGCAGGCTTTATCGCGCGGAATCCCATAATAGCCGGCCTGGTTAATGAGGATCTCCTCCACCGGCTCGAAGACGTTAAAGTTAAACTCTTGGGGCACGATGCCAATGGCGCGCCGTGCCGCCCGCCAGTCACTATCCAGATCGTGGCCAAAGACCGCCACCCGGCCGGCACTCTTGTTCACCAGCGAGGCGATAATACCGATGGCAGTACTCTTGCCCGCGCCATTGGGTCCCAGCAGGGCGTAGAAATCCCCCTCTTCCACCCGCAGATCGATGCCACCCAGGGCCTCAACGCCCGTGGCATAGGTTTTTTTCAGCCCCTGAACAGAAAGTGCGGGTATCATTTCGCAACTTCCCGGCAAAGAGCCTGTCCCATGGTGCTGGCACTACCGATCTGAACTGTCATGAAAAAAATTCTGCTCATTACTCTGTTGGCCCTGTTTGGCCTGGCGCTGGTCTTTCTGGAACCCGGGCAATACCTGAATTTCGCCTATCTTAAGGCCCAGCAAGCCAGCATTGGCGAATACTACGCCGCCCATCCCGGACAAACCGCGGCGTTGTATTTTGCCGGCTACATCTTGGTCACCGCGTTGTCTATCCCGGGTGCCGCCATTATGACCCTGGCCGGCGGACTGGTCTTCGGTTTGGGTTGGGGTACTGTACTGGTCTCCTTTGCCTCCAGTATCGGCGCCACGCTGGCCTTTCTGGTGGCCCGCTTTCTGCTCCGGGATACGGTGCAGCGCCGCTTTGGGGCAAACCTGCAGGCACTCAATGCCGGCATGGAGAAAGATGGCGCATTCTACCTGTTCACCCTGCGACTTATTCCGGTATTTCCCTTTTTTGTCATCAACCTTGCCATGGGGCTGACCCCGATCCGCACGCTCACCTACTATCTGGTGAGTCAGGTGGGCATGCTGCCCGCTACTCTGGTATACGTAAATGCGGGCACCCAGATCGCTACGCTGGAATCCGCCGCCGACATCCTCTCACCCCAGCTCATCGGCGCCTTTGCGCTGCTGGGGATCTTCCCCTGGCTCGCGCGCCTGTTGGTACAAGGCATCAAGAGATATCAAATCATGAAGAACTATCCAAAGCCGGAAAAATTCGACCGTAATCTTATTGTCATCGGCGCCGGTTCCGGTGGTCTGGTGGCCTCCTATATCGCCGCAGCACTAAAGGCAAAAGTTACGCTGATTGAAAAGAACAAAATGGGAGGGGATTGTCTGAATAGCGGTTGCGTGCCCTCCAAGGCGTTGATTTCCTCAGCCCGCTTCGTTGCCCGTTTGAAGCGAGCCAATGACTTTGGAATTCGTTCGGCCAGCGCCGATTTTGACTTCGCCGATATCATGGAACGGGTACAGCGGGTTATCACAGATGTCGCGCCCCATGACTCGGTGGAACGCTACACAAAACTGGGCGTAGAGGTGATTGAGGGCGAGGCACGCATGACCTCGCCTTATAGCGTAGAGGTCAACGGCCAGACCCTGACCACCCGCGCCATTATCATCGCCACTGGGGCGCGGCCCTTCGTGCCACCGATTCCGGGCATCGCCGATATCGACCCGCTCACCTCCGATAACCTCTGGGCGCTGCGCGAGCTACCCAAACGTCTGGTGGTGCTGGGCGGCGGCCCCATCGGCTGTGAATTGAGCCAGGCCTTTGCGCGTCTGGGCAGTGAAGTCACCCAGGTGGAGATGGCCCCGCGCATCATGCTGCGCGAGGACCCAGAGATATCCGAATTCATGACCAAACGCTTTGAGGAAGAAGGCGTGCAGGTACGCACTGGCCATCAGGCCAAGTCCTTCCATCTCGAGGGCAAGCAGAAAATCCTGGTGTGTGAACATGAAGGCAAAGAAGTCCGCTTTGAGTTCGATCAGGTGATCGTCGCCGTGGGTCGTGCGGCCAACACCCAAGGTTTTGGCCTTGAGGAGCTGGAGATCCCCTTAAGCAAAACCCGCACCATCGAGGTCAATAAATACCTGCAAACCAGCTACCCCAATATCTACGCCTGCGGCGATGTCGCCGGGCCTTACCAATTCACCCACACTGCCGCCCATCAGGCTTGGTACGCGGCAGTGAATGCGCTGCTTGGCTTCAAGAAATTTGCCGTGGATTACTCGGTAATTCCGTGGGCTACCTTCACCGAACCTGAGGTGGCACGGGTCGGCATCAACGAGCAGGAGGCCAAGGAAAAGAACATTGCTTACGAAGTCACCACCTTCGGCATCGATGATCTGGACCGCGCCATCGCCTCGGGTGAGGATGAGGGCATCGTGAAAGTGCTCACCGTCCCGGGCCGGGACCGCATCCTCGGAGCCACCATCATGGGCGAACACGCCGGCGAGCTGATCACCGAATTCATCGCCGCCATGCGTCACAAGCGTGGACTAAAGAGCATCCTCAGCACCATCCACATCTACCCCACCCTGAGCGAGGCCAACAAATTCGTTGCCGGTGAATGGCGCCGTGCCCACGCCCCGGCAGGTTTGCTGAATCTGGTGGAACGCTTTCTCAGCTGGCGGCGGGGATAACCACAGCGAGGGTGCCGCCACCTTGTGCGGCATTTCTGCTAGCGCATTCTCTGCCCGCGCCGCTGCGTCTGATGTGCCGCAAACTCTTCTGGGCTGAGCTTGCCATCTTTATCGGCATCGATGTCTGCAAAGACCGGCATATTGACTGCGTTCCTCAAACGATAGCCCTGCTGCGCCCGTTCGGCCATGTGCTTTCCGCGGGCCTCGGTGAACTCACCTTCATCAATCCCGCCATCGCCATTCAGATCGTAGTCGGAAAAGGTTGGCATTCGCCCACCCCTGGCGGGACCCCGGCTCTGGCTACCCGTGCCCCCACCTATGCCCAGGCTTATCCCCTGGCGCCCCTGCCTTTGCATCTGCATACGTTGCCCGGCAGCTAGTTCGTCGATAGTTAACTGGCCATCTCCATTGGCATCGAAAATAGTGAAGGAGGGTGGCTTGACAGCACCCCGCATCGGCCGATCCTCCGCAGCGCGAGCAGCTATCCGGGCCCCGCGCACAACATCAAACTCGTCCTCGCTGACGAGGCCATTGCCATCCTTGTCGTAGGTAGCAAAAGGGATGGGGCCACGAGCAGGAATTTCACCCGCGTGTGCCCCTGGCAGGAGCATGCCGACCGCTAACAGCAGTGCAAGTCCGGGCACAATAATTTTGCAGGATGTAGACATGATTCACCTCCCAATGGCTCTTTCCAAAGTATAGTAAGGGGCAGTCAGCAGCATAGCCTCATTCTCCACCAGCCCTTCTTCGCCGAAGGCGATGGGATTACCATAGGCCCTTCTCACAACACCACCTCCACGACCAGTCTCAGGGAAAAAGTAATGGAACAGGCAGACATCGGACTCATTGGCCTCGCGGTGATGGGCCAGAACCTTGCGCTCAATCTCAATGACCATGGCTTCAAGGTGGCGGTTTACAACCGCACCTACGCGAAAACCAAGGCATTTCTGGCGGGCACTGCGGCGGGCACGCAGATTATCGGTAGTGAATCCCTTGCTGATTTCGTAGCCAGCCTTGCCAAGCCACGCAAGATTTTGTTGATGGTCCGGGCCGGTGAAGTGGTGGATAAATTTATTGATGCCCTGGTGCCGCATCTGGAGGCCGGTGACATCATTCTCGATGGTGGCAATTCACGTTATGTGGACAGCAACCGCCGCACCCGAACCCTGGCGGAAAAGGGCCTGCTCTTTCTCGGTGTCGGCATCTCCGGTGGTGAAGAAGGTGCGCGCCACGGCCCTTCCATCATGCCCGGCGGGAACAAGAAGGCATGGCCCGCAGTGAAGCCATTATTACAGGCCATTACCGCCAAGGTGGGCGATGAGCCCTGCTGCCAGTGGGTCGGAGAAGACGGTGCCGGCCATTACGTAAAAATGGTGCACAACGGCATCGAATACGGTGATATGCAGCTCATCTGTGAGGCCTACCAGTTATTGCGCGAGGGCCTTGGGCTCAGCGCCGACGAGATCGCCAAGGTGTTCGCTGAATGGAACGATGGTGTGCTCAATTCCTATCTGATTGAGATCACCGCCAACATCCTTACGCAGCGTGACGAAGACGGCAGTCCGCTGGTGGACAAAATTCTGGATACCGCAGGGCAGAAAGGCACGGGCAAATGGACCGGCATCGATGCCCTGGATCTCGGTGTGCCGCTGACCCTCATCGGTGAAGCGGTGTTCGCCCGCTGCCTGTCGGCACGCAAGGATGAACGAGTTGCCGCAGCAAAGGCTCTGCCTCGTGTTCAGGGTAATGGCCCCAAACACCGGGCCAGCTATATTACTCACGTCCGCGATGCCCTCTACGCCGCCAAGATCGTTTCCTATGCCCAGGGCTTCATGCTGCTCGCAGAAGCCGCTAACGAATATGGCTGGAAGCTGCATTACGGCAATATCGCACTCATGTGGCGCGGTGGCTGCATCATCCGCAGCCGTTTCCTGGGTGACATTAAAAAGGCCTATGAACAAAATCCAGCTCTGGAAAATCTGCTGCTGGATGACTTCTTCAAGGGCGAAATGCTGGCCGCCGAGGCCGGCTGGCGCAAGGCAGCGATGCTCGGCATTGAACTCGGTATTCCCACCCCGGCCATGACCTCGGCACTGGCCTTCTTTGATGGCTACCGTAGCGCCACGGTGCCGGCCAATCTGCTCCAGGCCCAGCGCGACTATTTCGGTGCCCACACCTATGAGCGCGTGGATGCGCCGCGCGGAGAATTCTTCCACACGGACTGGATTGGCAGCGGCGGAGACATCTCCTCCGGCCAATACGATGCCTGATTAAGCTTATGCAGCAAGGCGGGCACGGCCCGCCCTACGGAAATTACCTCCGCTTAACGGAAAACAAACACCATGACCGAAGCCTGTACCTACGTCATCTTTGGCGCCGCCAGTAACCTGTCGCGACAAAAACTCATGCCCGCCCTCTACCATCTGGAGGAAGCCGGCCGTCTGCCCGAGGACACCATCATCCTGGGCTCGGCCCGGCGACCCTGGTCGCGCGAGGAGTGGCAAAAAGAAGTGCGTGGCATGATCGAGGAACGCGGCCGCGGCGGTATCGATGAGGCGATATTCAAACGCTTCTGTGAGCGCCTGTATTTTTTCGAGGGGGATCTCACGGATCCTGAGATGTATGTACGCCTCGAAAAGCGCCTGCACAATGGCGAGAACTTCCCGTCCAACGTAGCCTTCTACCTATCCATCCGGCCGGCGGAATTTGGTGTGGTCAGCCAAAACCTTTCGGAGGCAGGACTGCTTAACGAAGAGCACGGCTGGCGCCGGGTGGTCATTGAAAAACCCTTTGGCTACGACCTACAAAGTGCACGCGCCCTGCAAACCCGAATCACCCGCTATATGCGTGAGGATCAGGTGTTTCGTATCGATCACTACCTCGGCAAAGGCACGGTGCAAAACGTACTGGTATTTCGTTTCGCCAACGTCATGATGGAGCCACTGTGGAATCGTAATTACATCGACCACGTACAGATCACCCACTCCGAGACCCTTGGTGTCGGTGGCCGTGCCAGCTATTACGATGGCTCCGGCGCCCTGCGCGATATGGTGCAGAGTCACCTGTTGCAATTGCTCACCCTGGTGGCCATGGAACCACCCGTCTCCATGGAGGCCGAGGCCTTACGCGATGAAAAGGTGAAGGTACTGCGTTCCATGCGCCCGATTCCGCAAAGCGCAGTCAATGCCCACGCATTTCGTGCCCAATACGCCCCAGGCGTAGTTGAGGGCAAAAAGGCACTGGGCTACCTACAGGAAGAGGATATCCCCGAAGAAAGTGTCACTGAGACCTATGCGGCGGCAAAGCTCTACGTGGACAACTGGCGTTGGCGCGGGGTGCCCTTCTATGTACGCACCGGCAAACGCATGGCCCGCGGCCAGTCCATGATCTCAATCTGCTTCCGCCATCCACCGCAGCAGTTTTTCCGCGCCTCCCAGGTACAGCGACCCACCCCCAACTGGATCCTCATGGGCATACAGCCCACCGAGTGTCTGCGCATGGAGATGACCGTGAAGGAGCCCGGGCTGGAGATGAATACCCGCCTGACCAGCCTGGATGCCAGTTTCCGCAATGAGAACGAAGTCATCACCGACGCCTACGAGGATCTGTTGCTGGATGTCATTGAGGGAGACCGCTCACTGTTCCTGCGCTACGACGAGGTAGAGGCCGCCTGGTCTATCGTGGACCCCATCCTGCGAGTGTGGTCCACGGAGCGCGATTACATTGCCACCTACCCCGCCGGGAGCTGGGGCCCCATCGAGAGCCGCCGGCTGTTTGACAAGGCCACCCACCACTGGCGCCATACCCTCAATCCGGAAGAGGAATAGGCTATGGGCGAAACCCGCTGGCAGCTATTTCCCGACGGGGCGGCCGTGGCCGAGGAGGCCGCCGAGCGGATACTCGCGGCCGCCACGGAAGCCCTGGCCCGTCAGAACCGTTTTCGCCTGGTGCTGGCCGGTGGACGCACTCCGGAGCAGGCCTTTCGCATCCTCGCCACCGCCACGGCAGACTGGCCGAGCTGGGAGATCTATTACGGCGATGAACGCTGCCTGCCCAAGGATCACCCCGAGCGTAACAGTCAGATGGCGGCCAGCGCATGGCTCGATCACGTAAACATTCCAGCCGGGCAGATTCACCCCATGGCGGCGGAAAAAGGGGCCGAGGCAGGAGCAGGTGATTACGCTACCCTGTTGGCAGACACCCCGCCCTTCGATCTGGTACTCCTTGGCCTGGGTGAGGATGGCCACACCGCAAGCCTGTTTCCCGGCCACCTTCATCCCGCCGAAGAACGGGTACACGCGGTATTTGACGCCCCCAAACCCCCACCCGAACGCATCAGCCTGAGCGCTGCAACCATTGCCGGGAGCCACGCGGTACTGTTTCTCGTCACCGGTGCCGGCAAACGTCAGGCAGTCTCCGACTGGAAGACCGGCAAAGCTATCCCGGCAGCCGGCATTAGCTCCCTTAGCGGAGTCGACATCCTCATCGACGAAGCAGCTAACGCAGCTATTTAAGCTCCCGCCTCTTTCCTCCACCCCTCTGCCCGCCATTTCCAGGTCTCTGGCGATGGGAGAAGCCCCCTGCCCGGCCGTTTCCAAGGGAACACCCTAATGAAGTGGTGGGGAATTTTTTCTGTCTCTGCCTGTCTATGCCACCCATGGGAAGGGTGGTGTCTATCGATACTGATGCTGCTTTTCACCTTTTACGCCGGGCTCACACGTTTTATTCAGAGACGCATTTGTGCCGCAGTGGCATAAATACACCCCGAGACAAAACTACTGAATCATGAGGGAGATATGGAAATGAAACTAAAGAACATTCTGGGCAGGCTGCTATCCATCGCTTTGCTAAGTGCGCTCTTGCCGTTGAGCGCCCAGGCACAAATGGGCAAAGGTATGAAGATGCCCTTTGGTGACAAGGCAAGTGTCAGCTATTCACAAAAACTCTGGTCGGCACTCGCCGATGCGCACATGGTGGGACCCAACGCCATCATGTCGAAGCCTTACAAGGGTCAGCATCCCCACGGCGCGGTACTGGATACCATCGAAGGTCCGGTCACCGTCGGCGGGCATAGCGGCATCGCCATCGTCAAGCGCAATTATGGCGGCCCTGATGTCAGCATCGCCAACGTAGCCAACAACCCGGCCAAATACCTGAAGGCAGTGACCGTCATGTATGAACGCGAGGATGGTTATGATGCGGATAACAAAAACTGGTACTGGGCCAAGTACAAAGCCAATGGTGGCCTCCACAAGAACCCCAAGGGCATGTCACTTGCCGGCCGCGTAGCCAAGGGTATGCCGAAAGGCTGCATCGCCTGCCACACCGCGGCACCGGGTGGTGATATGGTCTTCAATAACGACCGCTACGCCCACTAAAAAATGTTGATGCCCACCCCGAGGACACGCTTTCGTGTCTCCCGGGATGGGTATCAGCCCTGTTCTCAGCGAGGCGCCTGGAAATGACGGCAGATACCCCCGGCATCCTCGGTCGGCGAGCTCCCAAGCTACAGGCGGAGTGGATTGATGCACAGGGTGAAAGCAACAGTTTCCGCATAGCCGACCAGCGACGGCGCTTCATCTACCTCTATTTCTTCCAGGCCTGGTGTGATGGCTGCCATCGCTACGGCTTTCCCGCATTGCAGCAACTGCTGGCTGAATTCGGGACCCATCCGGGTGTCTGCTTTGCTGCGGTACAAACGGTATTTGAGGGTTTCGAGGAAAACACCCGGGATAAGGTAGCCGCACTGCAACAACAATACGATCTCGCCATTCCCATGGGACACGACGCCGGCGATCCGAGCGGCCAACTGCACTCAGCCATCATGCAGCGCTACCGGACTGGCGGCACTCCCTGGGTGGTCATCATCGATCCGCAACGACGGGTTCTGTATAACGATTTTCACGCCGACCCAAAGGCCGTTGCCAGCTATTTCCATCAGCAGCTCGGATCGGCCGAGTCGCGCCCTCTGAACGCCAACGGCTAGTCAGCCGGCCTCCAGATAACTCAATCCACCTCGGGCAACACCGCCCCGTCACGGGTGTACCAGTCGGCTATCAGACGCCGGGCAATGGAGGGGCGTGAGGGCATTTTTACCTCGCCACTGACAAGTGCTGCGGCGTATTCCTCACGAGTGAACCAGCGCGCATCCTCGAGTTCATCATCCCCCGGATTCACCTCCTGGGCGGCCGCCATGGCCTCAAAACCGAGCATCAGGGAGGATGGAAAGGGCCAGGGCTGAGAGGAATGGTAACGCTGGCCGATAACTCGTACCCCGGCCTCCTCGTAGACTTCACGCACCACCGCATCCTCTACGCTTTCCCCGGCTTCCACAAAACCCGCAAGGGCGGAATAAAGCCCCTCGCGCCAGCGTGGCTGGCGCACCAGCAAGCAACTTGACCCGTGCTCCACCACCACGATGACCGCCGCATCGGTACGCGGAAAATGTTCCCGGCCACAATCGCTGGAGCTGCAGATGCGCACATGCCCATCGGAGCTGCTATGGGTGGGTGCCCCGCAGTCGGCACAAAAACGCTGGCGTCCATGCCAATGAGCCATCGCCCGGGCGTAGGCGAGCAGACCCCTTTCATCTTCGCCAAGCCCCACCGCCGCATCCTTGAGCTGACAGAACTCACCAAACCCGGCCAATTGCTCGGGCACGGCCTCATCGCTACCATCGAGAATGAGGGCGAAATAGCCGCTCTGGCCATCCTCCCCAAGAAAAACCACCGCCTCGGCAGACGCCAGCCAGGGGTCCACCGCGCCCCGCGATAGCAGAGCGGCTCCCTGTCCGTCTGCAAGCAACAGATTGCGTTCCCGCCAGACCGGAACAAAGCGGCTATCCGCCGCCTGCATCCGGCTCTGCAGCCATTCGGGGTCCCGACGCAGCCCGGCGGCGCGGTCCAGCGCCAGCCCGGCAAAGTAGTTCCTGATATTGCAGTGAGGTGAGTGCTTGTTCATGGCTGGATTGTAACCTTTTTTGAACTCCAGCCTGCCGTCTGGAGAGCTGGAAACGCCTCACAGTTTATCCACAGCTTGTCATAAGCATCTCCCCAGAACACACAACATATAGCGTTTTTTATTCAGCTGGCCTACAATCTGTAGTGTTTGGCCTGAATAGTATCGACCACACCCTATCCAATAATTATGTCGCCAGGGGGCGTTGCCTTTTCCACGCCCCCGGAGCCCCGGGGAGGAATAGATGGACCCAGTACACCAGCCCGTTTCGAACGCTGCACTCAACGATGAAAACATCGAAATCCCGCTGCAGAATGCATCGCTGGATATCTGGGACAAGAAATATCGCCTTAAGACCAAGGAAGGCGAGGCCGTGGATGAAGCCATCGACGATACCTTTCAACGGGTAGCCCGCGCGCTGGCCGATGTGGAGGACACGCCGGAGAAACGTGAATACTGGTTTGAACGCTTCCTGCACGCCCTGCGTCATGGCGCCATCCCCGCCGGACGCATTATTTCCAATGCCGGGGCCTGGGAACACAAACCGGCCACCTCCACCATTAACTGCACCGTCTCCGGAGCCATCCAGGACTCCATGAACAACATCCTCGGCAAGGTCCATGAGGCGGGTCTGACCCTCAAGGCCGGTTGTGGTATCGGCTACGAGTTTTCCACCCTGCGCCCCAAAGGCGCTTATGTTTCCGGTGCAGGGGCCTACACCTCCGGCCCCCTTTCCTTCATGGATATCTACGACAAGATGTGCTTCACGGTGTCCTCCGCTGGCGGCCGGCGTGGCGCACAGATGGCCACCTTCGACATCGGCCATCCCGATGCCCCGGACTTCATCCGCGCCAAACGCGAGGATGGCCGCCTGCGCCAGTTCAACCTGTCGCTGCTCATTACCCGGGAATTCATGGAGGCGGTGAAACAGGACCGTGACTGGCAACTGGCCTTTCCGGTCACGGCTAAAGAGGCGGAAGATGGCAGCGTGGATCTCACTGCCGGAGATATCATCTGGCGCAGCTGGCCGGTACACAAAAACTACGTCGTCAACGATGACGGAGAGGTGGCCTGTGCCGTCTACCAGACGCTGAAGGCACGCAAGATGTGGGACCTTGTCATGTCATCGACCTATGATTTTGCCGAACCCGGATTCATCCTCATCGATGAAATCAACGAGATGAACAACAACTGGTTCTGCGAAGAGGTACGTGCCACCAATCCCTGCGGAGAGCAGCCGCTGCCCCCCTACGGCTCCTGCCTGCTGGGATCGGTCAACCTGACCCGCTTTGTGCGCCAGCCCTTTGGCGAGGATGCACACTTTGACTGGGATGGTTTTCGCGAAACCGTGGCTACCTTCACCCGCATGCTGGACAACGTGGTAGAGATCAACGGCCTGCCGCTGGAACAGCAGCGTCAGGAAATCACCGAGAAACGCCGCCACGGCATGGGCTTTCTCGGTCTGGGCTCCACCCTCACCATGCTGCAAATGAAATACGGAGAGCCAGACTCACTGGACTTTACCGGGCAGGTGGCACGGGAGCTGGCCGTTGTGGGCTGGCGTACCGCAGCAGAGCTCGCCCGCGAGAAGGGTCCGGCGCCGCTGCTGCAAAAATCCTTCAGCGTAACGACGGAAATGCTTCGCCAACGCCCGGAAATGGTGGCAGACGGTTACCAGGCCGGGGATGAGGTGGACGGCAAGCTGTTATTTGCCCGCTACAGTCGCTACATGCAGCGTCTGGCCGAGATCGAGCCGGAGCTGGTGGATGAACTGGCCGAGGTGGGCGCACGCTTTACCCACCACAGCTCCATCGCCCCCACCGGCACCATCTCGCTGTCGCTGGCCAATAACGCCAGCAATGGCATTGAGCCGAGCTTTGCCCACCACTACTCGCGTAACGTCATTCGCGAGGGCAAGAAGAGCAAGGAGAAGGTGGACGTCTATTCCTTTGAACTGCTGGCCTACCACGCCCTGGTGGACCCGAAGGCCATGCCCGGCGCCGGCCTGCCAGATTATTTTATCAGCGCCGATGACATCAGCCCCAGGGCTCACGTGGATGTCCAGGCCGCGGCACAAACATGGATCGACTCCTCCATTTCCAAAACCGCCAACGTCCCCACGGATTTTCCCTATGAGGATTTCAAGGACATTTATCTCTATGCCTACGAGAAAAAACTCAAGGGCTGTACCACCTTCCGCTTCAACCCGGAGGCCTTCCAGGGCGTGCTGGTGAAGGAGCAGGACCTGGAAAACACCACTTATTGCTTCACCCTTGAAGACGGCACATTGATTGAGGCCAAGGGCAACGAAAATATTGCCTACGACGGTGAAACACACACCGCCGCCAACCTCTACGATGCGCTTAAAGAGGGTTACTACGGAAAATTCTAGCGGTTTGCCCGCGCAGCCCAGCTAGCCAATATTCGCCCCAAAGGGAGATAGCCCAGTGGCAATCAATATCGAAAAACCTATCATCAAATACAGCGTCAAGAGCACCGAGAGTGTTGCCGAAGAGCTCGCTCCAAAAGCGAAGCCAAGTGCTGACGTTATACAGATGCATGAAAAGCTGAAGCGGCCGGAGCGGCTTATCGGCTCCACCTACAAGGTAAAAACCCCGCTATCGGATCATGCCCTTTACGTCACCATCAACGATATCGTGCTCAATTCCGGTACCGAACACGAGCAACGGCGTCCCTTCGAGATCTTCATCAACTCCAAGAACATGGAGCACTTTCAGTGGATCGTTGCCCTCACCCGTATCATCTCAGCGGTCTTTCGCAAGGGCGGAGATGTCACCTTCCTGGTAGAGGAATTACACTCGGTATTCGATCCCCGCGGTGGTTACTTTAAAAAAGGCGGGCACTACATGCCCTCCCTGGTTGCCGAGATTGGGGATGCCATCGAGGCCCACATGCAGATGATCGGCATGATCGAACCCGAGGGGCTGGATGAGCATCAACAGAAACTGGTGGAGCAGAAGAAGCAAGAATTTGAGGCCCATCAGTCCCGGAGCAACAATATCGACGATGGGGATAATGGATTTCCGGACGCAGCGACACTCTGTACCAAATGCAGCACCAAGGCGGTGATCCAGATGGACGGCTGCATGACCTGTCTGAATTGCGGGGATTCCAAATGCGGATAGGTGGCTGTATATAACCGCCTATTTGAGATGCTCAGCTTGGAGGCCGGTGACACCAAGGCCGGTAATCCGCACGGTCTCCATACCGATCACCCCGGTCTCCCCCGGCAACTCCACTCGCAGGTAGTTATCGGACCAGCCGGCGCTTGATCCCTTTCCGCTGGCCGCCTCAAACAATACCCGCAAATCCTGTCCCACCTGGGCGCTGCGAAAGTGCTCATTTTTCTCGCTGACCAGGCGCTTGGCCATACGCACGCGCTGCTTCTTGATATCCCCGGGCACCCGGTCCCCAAAGGCCTCGGCCGGGGAGCCAGGGCGTACGGAATAGGGAAAGGCGTGCAGGTAGGTCAGCGGCGCCGCCCGCAATCGTTCCAGAGTCTGCTCAAAATCATCCCCGGTTTCGCCGGGGAAACCGCAGATCAAATCACTGCCAATGCCGCAACCCGGGATTGTTTCAGCAATACGCTCCACCAATTCACTGAAATCCACCGCTCGATAACGCCGCCCCATGCGCTCCAGCACCCGATCGCTACCGCTTTGCAGCGGGATATGGAAATGGCGTGCAAAACGATGGTCCGAGGCCATCAGATCGATTAAATCAAGACCTATGCTGGCCGGTTCGATAGAGCTAAGCCGCAGACGTTCAAGCCCCGGCACCTCCAGCAGGGCACACAAAAGACGGGGCAAATTCCACCCGGATTCGGCCAGATCAAGACCGTAATCCCCTACATGCACACCGGAGATCACCACCTCCGTATAACCACCTGCCACCAGATTGCCCACCTGGTCAATTATCTGTTGCGGTCCACGACTGCGTGAATGCCCGCGGGTCTGGGGAATAATGCAATAGCTGCATGCCTGATTGCAGCCATCCTGCACCTTGACCACCGCCCGACTGTGGCTAAGCATATCGGTCACCGGCACATCGAGAAAATCACTCTCCGTGTCTACCGGGGAAACGGCTACCCGCTGACCGTCCCGCTCCACCGCGGCAAGCTCATCAACGATACGCGCCCGGTCCGGGGTACCCAGCACCAGGGATACACCAGACAAGCGGGCAATCTCCCTGGGTGCGCGCTGAGCATAACAACCGGCTACCACAAGTTTCGCTTCAGGATGTTCCTTGCGCAGACGCCGAATGGCCTTGCGCGCGCTGGCATCGGCACGTGCGGTAACGCTGCAGGTATTGACCACGTAGACATCCGCGGCCTCTCCAGGGGCAGCCGTTTCATAGCTCTCGTCACCCTCCAGCAGGGTGCGCATAGCCTCAGTATCGTATTGGTTAAGCCGGCAGCCAAAGGTACGAAAGGCAACCCGCTTGCTGGTATCTGCAGCCATATCTGGACCTCAGTCATCGTTCAGGCGAAAACGTCGCGCATCATAACAGGGCAAAAGTGCTGCATAGCGGCTTTTGACAAGCAGAAGGCTTGGCGACTACGCTTTTAATCACAGGCTTGGTTTCGGGGCGGCGGCCCTGCCAGATCGAACGTCGACGTTCGTCCCGACCAATAATAATCGTATTTATTAAGGGAGTGATGCCATGCTGAAACTCAAACGTATACTCGACACTCTGTTATCCATCGCTGCCTTGGCCGCGGTATTGCACATCCCCGTAGCCAGCGCGGCAAATCCCAAGGTACTTAAAATCCTGTTACCCCCGGTCGCCGACGCCCAAAAGGCGTTATTTGACTTCCAGCCCATGGCGAATTTCCTCGAAAAACACTTAAAGATACGTATCGAAGCTGACGTGGCCACCAGCTACAACGAGTCGGTTCATGCGCTGGAAACCAAACGTGCGGATGTCGCTTTTCTCGGTGCCTTCTCCTACGTGACAGCCCGTGAGCGAACCAAGGAGAAAGTTGAACCTCTGGTAGTCGGTGTCACAAAATCCACCGGCAAGAGTACCTACCAGAGCGTCATCATCTCCCGTGCCGCACTGAAAATTCGCCATCCCAAACAGTTTGGACGTCGACACACCTTTGCCTTCAACGATCCGGTATCCACCTCCGGCTATCTGGTACCCCAGTGGCATATGAAAAACCTCGGCATGGACCCCAACAAGGATTTGGGAGGGGTACGCTTTACCGGCAGTCACGATGCTACCGTTACTGCGGTTAACTTCGGTGAGGTGGATGGGGGCGCGGCCGATATACGCGCCTTTGAATACCTGTTGAAACAAGGGCTCATCAGTCCCCACAGGATAAAGATTATCTGGAAATCACCGGACCTCCCGGGTTATCCGGTCACTGTCCGTTCAGAACTTCCCGCGGCTATCAAGTATCAGTTGCTGAAGGCCTTCATGGGATTTCCCCGCGACCAGGCCAACTTTGATCCCGCCATTTCTCACTATGAACCCGCCTTTGACGAACAGTACAACCTGATTCGCGAGATCCGCGGGGAACTCGGCGGCCGCATCTAGCACCCTACGCTTCCCGGGGTGGCATGCCGCCCCGGGAACCCCTCTCTCTCCAGTAATCCACCAAGCGGGTGGATTCCCCGGCTGTGCCGCCGCTACAATGGCGCCGCCCCCATGAATGACATCCCACAGAAGATTGGCAAGTACACCCTCGCCGAAGAGCTTGGGCGGGGTAGTATGGGGGTGGTTTATTCGGCCCACGATCCCTTTTCTGACCGGATGGTGGCACTCAAGGTCGCTCATCCCCAGTTCACCGACAAGAGCCACGAGGGTGAACGCTTCCGCAAGCTTTTCTTCAACGAGGCCCATGCCGCGGGAAGCCTGGATCACCCCAACATCCTGCATATCTACGATGCCGATATGGCGGGGGATCTGTGCTATATCGTGATGGAACATGTGGCGAGCGCCAAGACCCTGAACGAGTACTGTGCGCCTGATACCTTACTCCCGGCACGAGCGGTGGTTGGCATCATCTACAAGCTCGCCAAGGCCCTGGACTATGCCCATCGTCAGGGCGTTATACATCGCGATATCAAGCCCAACAATATCCTGCTCACCATGGATCATGATGTCCGGCTCGCGGATTTCAGCATCGCCATGATCACCCGGGCCGACAACAAAAATACCCAGTTCACCGGTTTTCTCGGCTCCCCGCTGTATATGTCTCCGGAGCAGATACTGGAGGACACGCTCACCCAGAGTACCGACATCTTTTCCCTCGGGGTGGTGATGTATCAGGCGCTCAGCGGCCACCAGCCCTTTCGCGCCGGTAACCTCAACGCCATTAGCCACAAGATCACCCATGAGGAGCCGCCGCCCCTTGGTCAATACCGCAACGACCTTCCGGATGGCCTGGCCTACACTGTAGGCCGCATGCTTAAGAAAAACCCCGCCCGACGCTATGCCAGTGGGCTTGAGCTTGCCGCCGATCTTGCCCTGATTTATGAGGATCTGGATGGCGTCGCGACCGAGGATGCACTGCGTGAAAAATTCAGCTCTATCAAGCAGCTAGGCTTCTTCAAGGGCTTCGGGGAGCAAGATATCTGGGAGTTGGCACGCTCCTGCAACTGGCACAATTATCCCGTAGGCAGCACCATCATCCGTGAAGGTGAGGCCGATCATTCCTTTTACATCGTGCTCGCCGGTCTCGTGGGTATCGAAAAAAATGAACACGAGGTGGATCAACTCCAGGAGGGTGATTGCTTTGGTGAAATGGGCTATCTGAGCAAGGCCAGGCGCAGTGCCACGGTCACAGCGAAGACCGATGTCTCGCTGATGCAGGTCAACGCCGCCACCATCGACAGCGCTGCAGAGAGTACCCAGTTACGCTTTCACAAAGTCTTCGTCCGCATCCTCATCGCCCGCCTCTCCGACACCACCGCCGCCCTTGCCCGCCTCAACCCGGTCTAGACCTCACCCTACGCCGTGACCCTGCTGGACATACAAAACCTTCGCCCCTGCATTTTTACTCGGGCACTGAATTTGAGCCTTGCCAACGGCGAGAGCATCGGTCTTGGCGGATCATCCGGGAGTGGGAAATCCCTGCTGCTGCGTGCCATTGCAGACATGGATCTGCACGAGGGCGATGTCTTGCTCGATGGTGTATCCCGGTCAGCTTTTAGTGCCCCCGAATGGCGCCGCAAGGTAGGCTTACTACCCCCTGAAAGCCGCTGGTGGAGGGATTCCGCGGGTGAGCATCTGCGAATGCCGACTGCCGCCCCACTCGATGAACTGGGGCTCAACCCATCCATCCTTGAACAGCCAGTGACGGAGCTTTCCTCCGGCGAACGCCAGCGCCTCGCCCTCGCCCGCCTGATAGCCAACAACCGACCCCGGGTATTATTGCTGGATGAACCCACCGCTAACCTCGACAGCTTGAATAGCCGACGCATTGAGGAACTGGTTGCGGCCTACCGCCATGCCACCGGGGCCGGCGTAATCTGGGTAAGTCACGATCCGGACCAACTGCGACGGGTCAGTAACCGTCAGTACCGCATTGAAGCCGGCGAGCTACATTCCGTCGGGGAGGCCGTCCAGTGATTCCTGTCGGCCCTCTGGAACTGGGTATTGCCGGATTTCTCGTCCTGCTCACCGGTATTTGCGCCCACCTCCTGCGCCTCGGCATCAGCCGCAACATCGCCATTGCCGCGGTGCGCACAGTGGCCCAGTTACTGCTCATCGGTCTGGTGCTCAAGGCCCTGTTTGCCAGCACCAACGCCCTGTTTATCGGCCTCCTGTCCCTGCTCATGCTGGCCATCGCCGGACGTGAGGTGCTGGCACGCCAGCACCGGCGCCTCAAGGGCTGGTGGGGTTACGGCATTGGCACCACATCAATGTTCCTGTCCTCCTTCACGGTCACCATCCTGGCCCTGCAGGTCATCATCGCCCCCGATCCCTGGTACACCCCCCAGTACGCCATCCCCCTGCTTGGCATGCTGCTTGGCAACACCATGACCGGGGTCTCCCTGGGGCTGGATCGCCTTACTGAGGGAGCGTGGGAGCGGCGTGAGGTCATCGAGGCTCGCCTGATGCTGGGAGAGAGCTGGAACGAGGCCGTTGGCGATATCCGCCGCCAAAGTATTCGTAGTGGCATCATGCCCATCATCAATTCCATGGCTGCTGCGGGGGTGGTCAGCCTGCCGGGCATGATGACCGGACAAATACTCGCCGGCGCCTCACCGGTACATGCAGTGAACTACCAAATCCTGATCATGTTCCTCATCTCGGCCGGCACCCTGCTCGGCACCATGGGGGCCGTCTGGATGGGCTCGCGTCGCCTCTTTGACCACCGCGAACGTCTGCGCCTGGACCGCTTGCATCGCCCCTGATACCACCGGTAAAGCCATGGCCCGTGCTTCTGAACCCGCTTTTTCCGATGCTAAGATAGGCCTTACCCGCAAGCTTATGGAAAGCGATTTAATGCCTCGGAAGACAAGGATACGAGCCAGCGCAATCCTCACCGCCGTACTCTGGGTTTGCGGCGCCCTGCAGACCCATGCGGCGGTCCCGGCAGGCAATGCACTGGAGTTGCTGCTCCACTGCGCGCCCTTTGAGGCAGCCCGGGGCAGCTGTGACTTTCGCCTGCGTCAGGCCAAAGCGGTACTGGAATTTGAGGCTCGTCTGGGAGAGTTCCCCCTGCCAAAACCCCGTTTTATCTCCTATCCGCAGCGCGGGGATATCACGGCAATCCTGTTTCTGGTGGATACCAGCGATCCGGGGCGCGGCACAGTGGTAGCCAAAAATTCTCAACAGATCCTGAAACTGATGGCACATGGCAAGCCACACCAGCACTTTGGTCTCGCCCGCTTCGATGCCGACTACCACCTCCTCAGCCCGCCCGGAAGCAGCCCCGGCCAACTGCGCAAAGCTACCGCGGCAATCCGCGCCAACGGGCGCACCACCGAGCTCTATCGCAGCGCCCTGCAGGCACTGGACACCCTGGCGAACTATCCGGCCCGGCGACGCGCACTATTCATTTTCTCCGATGGCATTGCTGAAGACCGGGCCTACTTTCACCGTGACGTCGTAGACAAGGCCCGCCTCCACGGAATTACCATCTACGGACTCGGCTTTGCCCGCTCAGTATCACAATCGGTCGCACTCCAGACCCTGCGTCGCCTGAGCGATGAAACCGGCGGGCTTTTTCTGGCAGCCAACCCCAAGCTGCAGTTACCGGCAGACTTTATGGCTGATCCCTTCGCCGCCCTGGATCGCGGTGGCCGGATTGTCCTCGACCTGTCCACGGCCATGACTACCGACTTGGGAAAAGAGGCCCCGCTTACCGTGGTGGCCCGTACCGCCGGAGGCAGCTATCCCGCCACCGTAACCGTTCAATTACCACCAGCGCCAACACCCAGGGTGCCGGCAGAACCCGTCCCCGCTCCGTTAGTTGTGCAAACGCCCCCGCCGGTTTCCATCCCCGCACCAATGCCTGCACCGAGACCGGCAACGCCGGTAACAAAGAGCGTCAACCCCCTGCTCTGGCTCAGCCTGCTGGGGGCCTTTGCACTGGTCGGCGGCTCGCTCGCCTTCCTGCGCGTTCGTCGCCGTTCCGATAGCACCCACACCGGTTCCAAACCCAAGGCAGATGAGCCGCCGCCTATACAGGCCTTCGTGGAACTCAGGGACGGGAGCGACCGACAGGTTGATATCACCACCGACTGCTTTCGCATCGGGCGACACTCGGATAACGACCTCACCCTGGAAGATAGCTCTCTCTCCCGCCACCACGCGGAGATTCGGCGTCAGAAGGAAGGGAGTTTCCGCCTTAGTGATCTGAACTCCCTGAACGGCGTGTACGTCAACGGCGTGCCGGTGGATACCGCGATCATCAAGGACGGAGACGCCCTGGAGCTGGGTGATGTCAGTATGGATTTTGGCACCCTGTCCGCGCAAGACAATGAAGTGACAAGGATGGTAAAAAGCACAGGCCCGCGTACCCCGGCCACCTTTGGTCGCGATGATGAAACCGAGGTGAATGAAGACTGATTCAATCCTCCGGCAGTTGCTTCTCGCACCACTGAAATATCCATCCAGGCTCTCCGCCCGCCACCGCAAACGGCGCACACACCCACAGGCCGGCAACCGCCGCCAACTCTCCGCCACTGTAAATCAGCGGAATCCGGGAACGCTCCCAGGGCGGGATACCTGCTTCCTGAAAGAGCTTTTTCAGGCGTTGACCGTGAGTCCGGCCATCCGGGCAACAACGCTCACCCCCCTGCCGAAAACGGACCTCCAGCATCGCTGATTCAGAAAGACGCAGACCTTTACCCCGCGTCTGGCGGGCTCGCAAGGTGCCATGGGGAAGCCGTAACACCTCATCTGGCCGCCAAACCAGACGCACCCCGGCAGCGGGCGGTGATGAACGCGGGACCATGGCATAGAGCCGGCCACGATAACGCCGCAGTTCAACCCCCGGCCAACTCACCAACGGCATACGATCAACCCCTGCCGCCAGCAAACCATGCCAGATCTCATTGAGCTGAGCGCTGCTGGGGACCGCAAAACCACCGGCCTGCAACCAGTGGCGCAGCACATTGGCGCGCCGCAATTCCGGCAAACGGCGCAGGGCCTCGCAACACAGGCTATCCGGGTCAGCAGAACCCATTTCCGCCAGGTCCGCACTCGCGTAATCGGCCAGCAGTTCCGCCGCCTCCGCCTGATGTCGCGCCACCCGTCCCAGCACCTTGGCCAGTGCCGGCCAAGGCTTTTGCAGTGGTGGTAACACCTCGTGACGCAGGAAATTACGCCGATGCGCCACGTCCCGATTGCTCCCATCCTCGACCCACTGCAAGCGCTGGCGGACCACGTAGGCATGAATACTGTCACGGCTCATGTCCAGTAACGGTCGGCCAATCCAGCCCTGACCAAAGGGACGCCAATGAGGCATGGCCGCGAGCCCGCGGGGGCCGGCGCCCCGAAACAGCTGCAGCAATACCGTCTCCGCCTGGTCCTCACGATGATGCGCCGCCAGCAGCATATCGCCGTCGGCGACCATGCCCTCGAGGGCTTCATAGCGTACCCGTCGCGCCGCCGCCTCCACACTCTCGGTCCCCTGCCGAACTACACGCACTCGCAGCACCCGGCATGACAGGCCAAACTGTGCACTGATGCGCTCACAGTGGCGCGCCCAGCTATCGGCCTGTGCTTGAAGTCCGTGATGAACATGGACGACCCCCAACGCCGCCCCAACCGGCCGGCTGCGACTCAGAGCGTGCAGCAGGGCAGTGGAATCCGCACCTCCACTAAAAGCCACCCAGTAGCGTTTTACCGGAGGGCCGGCCGCCAGGGCGTGGGCCAGGGAATGTAAAGAGAAGTCAGACAAGCATATCTACCGGGCTGAGGGTTAATCGAAGCGCTGATAATTCATGTACGGTGGAAACCGTGCCCAACCAGGGTTTCCCTGGAAGAAGTACCCGATTGCGTGCGGGCAATCGGCATTATAGCGACTCGTCACCAATCAATGGCAGGACGCCTGTGATGGAATTCTTGTGGAAGTGGCAGTCTAGGGACTAGGATTAGCACATAGATGCGAAATCTCGAACGCTAAAAGAATAATAAATATGACTGAAGACCAGAACCCGGATGCCGACGACCACAGCCGGCTTGGCCTTGAGAATATCCGGCTGGGTGAGGAAATCAGTGTTTTACGCAGCTTTATAGAGGCCCTCGGCGAGGTCATGGCGGCGGTTGAGGACCCGCAACCCGATGTTCAGGTAATTGAACTGCTCAACGAGATACTGGGCATCACCATGAAATTGACCCGGGCCCAGGATGGCTCACTGCTGGCGCGGGATGAGGATACAGAGGAGCTGGTTTTCATCCTCGTCCGGGGCGAGGTGGCAAGCAAGGAGCTGCTGTGGCGACGCATCCCGCGCGGGCAGGGCATCGCATCCTGGGTAGTTGAAAACCGACGTGCCACTATCGTCAATAATGTGCAAATGGATGATCGCTTTGATAACCATCTGGACCAGGAACTGGACTTTCATACCCAGGCGGTGCTGGCCGCACCAATTATCGGGGGCGGCAAGGTGCTCGGAGTTATCGAGTTGCTGAACAAGGAAGAAGCCAAGCTGTTCAGCCTGAGTGATCAGACCCATCTGGGGCTGGTCTGTCGCTTTGCCGGGGAATTACTGGAGTCCCTGTTGCAGCATCAGAATCTCGGGGTGGAGGACACCCTGACGCAAGCTCTACCATCAAAACAATGAACACAGATGACGGCAGGGATCGCCCCAACTGAAACCGAATCAGGCAGAGGGGGATATGCAAATGGAAGTACCAGCAGCGGAAGGGCCGCTCCAACTGGCGGCGGAAAACCAGCGCCTGACCCGGGAACTGCATGCCTTGCGCCAATTTATCGATGCCCTGGAAAACCTTACCGAGGCGGTGGAGCATCCCAAGGGTGAAGGCGAGGTCATGGACCTGCTTACGGATATCCTTGGCAACGCCCGACAGACCATTCGTGCCAAAGACGGTTCACTCTTGGTGCTGGATGAAGACTCGGGGGAACTCTCCTTCGTACTAAGCCAGGGGGCCATCCCGCAGGAACAACTCGCCTGGCGGCGCCTGCCTCCGGGCAAGGGCATAGCCGGCTGGGTGGTGGAAAATCGCCGCGCCACTATCGTCAACGATGCCCAGATGGATGATCGCTTCTATGCCCACATCGATGAAGAACTGCATTTCAAGACCCGCTCCATTCTCGCTGCCCCCATCATTGGTGGCGGTCAGGTGCTGGGCGTTATTGAAGTCCTGAACAAAGAAGACGAGGAACCTTTTACCGTAGACGATCAAACCCTGTTGACGCTGATGTGTCGCTATGCCGGAGAGTTGCTCCACACCTTGATTCAGCAAGACAAACAGCAGTTGTCCGCCTGAGCAATCGCCCAGCGGAAAATCAGCTCTTGAACTCTCCGTAGGCGCTTAGCCGCCGGTAACGGGCCTCCACCAACTCCGCTGGCTCAGTGCCCGCCAGCTGTTCCAACTCCTCCCTGATAGCCTGTTTCAAGGCAAGCGCCATGGCCTCGGGGTCCCGGTGGGCACCTCCCAGTGGCTCCTCAACCACTCGATCTACCAGACCCAGCTTGCTGAGTCGACCGGAAGTAATTCCCATGGCCTCGGCCGCATCCTGGGCACGAGCACTGTCTTTCCACAAGATAGCCGCACAACCCTCGGGCGAGATCACGGAGTAAGTGCTGTAACCCAGCATCAGCAGGCGGTCGCCCACCCCGATGGCCAATGCCCCCCCGGATCCACCCTCACCTATCACGGTGCAGATGATCGGTGTCTTCAGCCCGGATAACACATAAAGATTTCGCGCAATGGCCTCGCTCTGACCACGCTCCTCGGCATCGATACCCGGATAGGCACCCGGGGTATCGATAAAGGTCAGTATGGGCAGGCCGAAGCGCTCTGCCATCTGCATCAGGCGCAGGGCCTTGCGGTAGCCCTCCGGGCGCGGCATACCAAAGTTACGCTCCAGCTTTTCCTTGGTCACCCGCCCCTTCTGCTGACCGATGATCATCACCGGAATACCGTCGAGGCGCGCCAAACCGCCAACGATGGCGCCATCGTCAGCAAAACTGCGATCTCCATGCAGTTCCTGAAAATCGGTGAATATCTGCGGAATATAGTCCAGTGTGTAGGGCCGCTGTGGATGGCGTGCCACCTGCGCAATCTGCCAGGGCTTCAGGTCGGCATAGATGGAGCGCGTCAGCTCCCGGCTCTTGCCCTCCAGACGGGCAATCTCCTCACCGATATTGATATCGCTGTCGGTACCCACATGGCGCAAGGCCTCGATCTTTGCCTCCAGCTCGGCGATGGGCTGTTCAAATTCAAGAAAGTTAAGGTCCATGGCGGCGAACTATAGCAAATATCCCGTAGTCCAAGCAGTGCTACGGGGCTCAAAGCAGATGTTGGTTTTTTAGCCACTTATTGATCCAGATCAAGGTCATTATCCGAGCTTCCTGCTAGGTTATAAAAGATTCTCCATCTTATTTGAGAGTACGCAGGGATGCCTAAAACCCGTATCCGGCCCTACAAATTGCTATCGATCATCGTCGCACTGGCCACTGGCGTGCTGGCCATCGACCTGACCCAGCCGCTCGGAGTCGCCGGGGGGGAGCTTTATCTTCCCGCCATGCTGCTGGCGCTGTGGCTACCGTCCTTCGCATGGATATTTACTATCGCCGTACTCTGTACCTTGTACACATTGTTTGGCCACGCCTTCGCCCCCTTTGCCGGCATGCCCCTCGCCTACCTCGACCATCGCCTGATCTCGCTGGCAATCATCTGGGCCATCACCCTGGCTGGCTGGTTTTTAAAACGTGGTGAGACCGCACTCAGTGAAAGCGAAATGCGCTATCGCCGCGTGGTGGATATGGTGAGTGACGGGATTTTTGTCATCGACCGACACAGCATCATGCGCTACGTCAGTGATCGGGGCGCCGACATTTTTGGCTTCACCCCCCGCGAGTTGATCGGACACCCCCTTGCCCGACTCATGGATGCAGAAACTTTTCAGCGTCACAAGCAGGGAATGACCCGATATCTGGAGACTGGCAAACCACAGTTGCCATGGCGCGGGGTCGAGGTGGAGGGCAGGCACCGGGATGGTAGCCGGGTGCCACACTGGCTCCAGATTGAAAAATACACCGAACACGGCCAACAGTATTTTATCGGCACCCTGCATGACCTGCGCGATCACCATCGTTTGCTCGCCTCCCTGAACCAGCAGGAATGGGCACTCGGTGAACGTACCAAGGAACTCGATTGCCTGTACCAGCTTTCGCTGCTCGCTAGCCGTCCCGGGATCAGCCTCGCGGAACTCTGCGCGTTGACGGTGGAGCTGCTGCCGGCCAGCTGGCAGCATCCCGCCATCGCCCGCGCCTGCATCTATTTCGATGACGAGAGTTACCACACCGAAGAGTATGCCGAAACCCCCTGGTGTCAAACGGAAGAATTAGTGGTCAAGGGACATGTCCGCGGCAGCGTCAGTGTTTGCTATGAGGAAAACCCGCCCCTCGCTGGCAAGGACTCGTTCCTTGAGGAAGAGCACGCGCTGCTAGAAGAAGTGGCCACGCGCCTTGCCCTGGCCATTACACGACGCGAGGCAGAAATCGAACTGGAACAGCTAAATGCGGAACTGGAACAGCGGGTAGAAAAACGAACCGCTGAGTTGCAGTTACTCAATCACGAGCTGGATGCCTTCGCCTATTCGGTCTCCCACGACCTGCGTGCACCGCTGCGCAGTATCGACGGCTTTAGCCAGGCCCTGATGGAGGATCATGCCGACGGCCTCGACCCCGAAGGCCTGCACTATCTCGAGCGCGTCCGCGGGGGCACCCAGCGCATGGGCAAGCTCATCGACGATTTGCTGGTGTTGTCACGTACTACACGCATGACCCTAGAGCCTCAACCAGTCGATCTCTCGCGCACCGCGCTGCAATTGCTGGCGGAATTACAAAGTACCGAGCCCAAACGCACGATGGAGTTGCAGGTTGCCCCGAAGCTGGAGTTACGGGGCGATGCCAGTGCATTGGTAATCGTGCTGCAAAACCTGCTGGGAAATGCCTGGAAATACACCCGCCACGTCCCCACACCGCGCATCGAGGTCGGCATGCGTACCATTGATGGCCAGCCAAGCTATTTTGTTGCCGACAATGGGGTCGGTTTCGACATGCTTCATGCGGGACGATTATTCGCCGCCTTTGAGCGCCTGCATCCAGCCGAAGAGTTCCCGGGTACCGGCATCGGACTCGCCATCGTACAACGCCTGATCCAACGCCATGGTGGCCGGGTCTGGGCCGAGGCCGAGGTAGACAAGGGCGCCTGCTTCTACTTCACTGTAGGTGAGTATCCGACCACAAAAACCCCCGGGTCATAGCTGTACCCGGTTCCGCCACGGAATTGGCATAGCGAACAGCCTTGCCCACGGGCTAAAAAAGCACCTGGCGCAGGCTCAGGAGGCACCATGCCCAGTTCAACGCACATCCTGCTGGTGGAAGATAACCCGGACGATATAGAACTCACCCTGCGCGCCTTTCGCCAGCACCAGCTTGGTAACGAGATCAGCGTCGTCCGGGACGGGGTAGAGGCGCTGGATTACCTCTATGCCCGCGGCCAATACGCCGGGCGTAACGGTAACTGCCTGCCCACCCTCATCCTGCTCGATCTCAAGCTGCCGAAACTCCACGGCATAGAAGTCCTCAAGGAAATCCGTGCCCAACCGATAACCGAGTGTCTGCCCGTGGTGATACTTACCACCTCGGACGAGGAGAAAGATATCGTGGAGAGCTACCGCAACGGCGCCAATAGTTATGTACGCAAGCCGGTGCGCTATGAGGATTTTGTCGCCGCGGTGCGAGAGCTCGGCCTGTACTGGCTGCTGCTCAACACCCCGCCTAAAAAACGTGCCTGAGAGCTTATGGCCGATGCCCTGAAAGTACTGGCCGATGCCCTGAAAGTACTGCTGGTAGAGGACAATGAGGCCGATGCCGAGTTGGTTCTGCGCGCGCTGAAAAAAGCCGGCCACAGGCTTGTCTCCCGCCGCGTGGAAAACGCCACCGGGCTGGAAGCAGCACTCGGGGAAATGGACTGGGAGCTGGTGCTGTGTGATTACCACCTGCCCGGATTTTCACCCGAGGAAGCCCTCAGCCTGCTGCACGGTAGCGGGCAGGATCCGGCGGTTATTCTCATGTCGGGGGAGGTAGGAATTGCCGAGGTCACCGGCCTGATGCGCGCCGGTGCCCATGACTTCGTTGCCAAGGATGACCACGAGCGCTTTCTCCCGGCAGTGGAGCGGGAATTGCACGCGGCACGCGACCGCCAGCTGGTCAGGGAGAGTCATGAGGAGGTAGAGAAGCTCTCCCGGGTGGTGGAACAGACCCCCAATGCGGTCGTCATCACCGATCCCGAAGGGCGTATCGAATACATCAATTCCAGCTTCACACGTATCAGCGGCTATCAGTCCAACGAGGTACTGGGAGAGAATCCGCGTCTCCTTAAATCCGGCGAAATGCCGGCAGCCGTCTACAAGGATCTGTGGGCAACCGTATTGGATGCCGAAGTCTGGCAAGGCGAGCTCTGCAACCGCAGCAAGGACGGGCGCCTTTACCACGTGCAGGCCAGTATATTCCCGCTCCTCGACCATCACGGCAAACTGAGCCATTTAATTGGCATTCAGACCGATCTCAGCGAGCGTATCCGCGCCGAGAAGGCCTTGCGCACCAGCGAACAGCGCTATCGCAGCCTCTACGATGAAACCCCTGCCATCTTTCTCACCCTGAATCCGGAGGGCACCCTGCTCTCGGTCAACCGCTTTGCCGCCGAAGAACTGGACTACGCGGTAGAGGATCTGGTCGGTCAGCAGGCCGCCCTGATCCTGCCGGAAGAGGAGGTCTCCAATTTCGAGCAACGTCTGGCCGACTGCATCCAGCGCGGTGGCGAGATTCTTGGCTGGGAACATCAGCAGGTGCGCCGAAACGGCAGCGTGCTGTGGGTACGGGCCACCGCCCGGGCGCAGATTCATCCCCAGGGAGGCGCCACTATTTTGATGGTATGCGAGGACATCACCAAGGCTCACCGCCTCGCCAAGCAACTTTCCTACCAGGCCAGTCACGATGCGCTCACCGGGCTGGTTAATCGTGAGGCCTTCACCTCCCGGCTCGAACGGGTGTTGAAGAATGTACGCGGCAATGATGGCCGCCACGCCCTCCTTTACCTGGACCTCGATCAATTCAAGGTTATTAATGACACCTGTGGCCATATTGCCGGGGATGAATTACTGCGTCAGCTCAGCAACATACTCAAATTGGGGGTGCGCAAGCGCGACACCCTCGCGCGTCTGGGGGGCGACGAGTTTGGGGTGCTCATGGAACATTGCAGCCTGAAGCAGGCACGCCGGGTTGCCACCAGCCTGCGCCGTGGAGTGGACGATTTCCATTTTCTCTGGGACGACAAAAGTTTCAGCCTTGGAGTAAGTATCGGCCTGGTCCCCATCGATACCAGCAGCGGCGACATCACCAGCCTGCTAAGCGCCGCCGACACCGCATGTTATGCGGCCAAGGACGCCGGTCGAAACCGCATCCACGTTTACCATGAAGAGGACGCAGAACTGGCGCGCCGGCATGGTGAGATGCAGTGGGTATCGCGCATCCACGAGGCCCTGGAAGAGAACCGCTTGCAGCTGTGGATGCAAACCATCATGCCCATTAGCGACAGCGACAATAGCGGGCTGCACTACGAAATACTGCTACGCATGGTCGACAAGGAGGGGGGCCTGATTCCCCCCGGGGCCTTTCTGCCGGCGGCGGAGCGCTACAACCTTTCAGCGCGCATCGATCGCTGGGTAGTCAAAACCATCCTTTCCTGGCTTTCCCAACACCCGGCACACCTTGAAAAGCTGCATCTTTGCGCCATCAATCTCTCCGGTCATTCCCTCAGTGAGGAGGATTTCCTCACCTTCATTACCCGCCAGCTTGACGATACCCAGGTGCCGCCGGAGAAACTGTGTTTCGAAATCACCGAGACCGCGGCGATTGCCAATCTTGCGGCAGCCACGCGCTTTATCCGCGTACTCAAGGAGTGGGGTTGCCACTTTGCCCTGGACGATTTTGGCAGCGGACTTTCTTCCTTCGCCTATCTGAAAAATCTGCCGGTGGACTACCTCAAGATCGACGGTATCTTCGTGCGCGACATTGTCGAAGATCCCATTGACTGCGCGATGGTTAAATCCATCAATGAGATCGGGCAGGTCATGGGCAAAAAAACCATCGCCGAGTTCGTGGAAAACCCGGCGATTCTGAAGAAGCTCAATAATATCGGGGTTAATTTCGCCCAGGGCTACGGCATCGCGAAACCGGTACCGCTCAGCACCGCGGCCTTTAAAAGCCCCGACGGAAAACCTCTGCTGAATGTGGTAAAAAACCGCTTTTGACGACCTGGAGCAGTGTCCCTGACAGGCTCCTTAAATCAACGCCAGCTTGCGGGCAAGGTTATCTATTCCCGCCACCTCTCTGGCAGTAATGCAGTAGCCCTCTTCATTTGCCCCCGGAATTTCACGCCGGGCAAGCTGCTGCTCCAGCACCGAGAGATCCGCCTCGGAGGCATCCCCGCCCTTACGCGTGCGCTCGGCAACCCGTCGGCGCAAAGTGGCCTCATCAGCCTCACAAAGCAGGATGTGATAGGGAACACCCAGCTTCGCGGCCAGTTTCTGGAATCCAAGGCGCTGCCAGTACTGTAAAAAAGTGGCATCCACCAGTACGCTGAAACCAGACTGCAGGATGCCGGCGGCCAATTTCTCCATGTGTGCATAGGTCCGGTGAGTCGCCGCGGCACTGTAAATACCCCCATTTTTCGGGCTGCCACTCTTCGTGCCGGCGGCCAATCCATGCAGGCGCTTGCGCTCCACATCGGCACGCACACGAATGACCCCGTTGAGAGCCAGCAAACCCCCACTCAAGGTGGATTTCCCGGAGCCGGAGACGCCACAGCTAATCACCAGTGCCGGAGAGCGCTTCCTGGTGTACTGGAGCGCAAGGGCAAGATGATCGGCCACCTCCCTTTGCGCAACATCTTGTTCCGCGCCAGCCCCCAACTGCCGTCCCCGAATAGCCGCCACTTTGGCGCGCACCATGGCACGGTAGACAAGGTAGAGGGGCAGTACCGCCAGCCCGGCATAATCGCCACTGCATTCCAGCCAGGCATTGAGAAAATGCGCAGAAAATTCAGGATAACCCCGGTAATCAAGATCCATCACCAGAAAAGCCACCTCCCCCATGACATCACCCCAGCGCAGTGCAGGGTTGAACTCGAGGCTGTCGAAAGGCACCACCCGACCATCCAGCAGTACCAGATTGCCAATGTGCAGATCGCCATGGCATTCGCGCACCCGTCCCGAGTCCTTCCGCCTCCGGTAACACGATCCGGCTTCCAGTGCTGTTTCCACCCATTGGCGCAGGGGCAGCAGTTGTTTGCTATATCGCTCGTCGGGGTCTGCTGCCAGCACGGAGAAATTGTTCATCGTGTTCTCGAGCAGACACTCAGGGGAGCCCCACGATGACCCCGCTCCAGCCACCGCTGCATCACCATGGAAAGCCGCAACCGATTCCGCCAGATGAACCACCTGCGCCAGGGTCAGGGCCCCGCGCGCCAGTACCCGATCGAGTTCGGCATCTGCAGGAAAACGCCGCATCTTCACCGCAGACTCAATGGTCTGCCCCGCGCCGTCGATTTCAGGCTCCATCTCGCTGCCACTGATGGCAATGACCGCAAGATAGAGTTCCGGAGCGATACGCCGATTGAGACGCAGCTCCTCCGTGCAGAAGTGGTGGCGCTTTTCCAGAGTATGAAAATCCAGAAAGCCCAGATCCACCGGCTTTTTGAATTTATAGGCAAAAGGTCCGGCCAGCAGGACGATAGAGATGTGGGTCTCGACTATGCGCCAGTCATCGGTGGGATGTGGAAAGGCCCGTGCTGCCCGCAAAGCATCGACCAAGTGCCGCAGGCGTGCACCGGCATCTCCGGAACTCTGGCTATCTACCGATTTCACGCTTTCCCCAACAGACAACCCCTGGTCAGACGGCGGCAGGAACTTTAGTGGGACATCAGTACCGGGGCGGTCATATTCTGCAACATATGCTTGGTGATCCCTCCCAGCACCAATTCGCGCAGGCGGGAGTGGCCATAGCCGCCCAGGACCAGCAGATCGGCTCCCATGTCCACCGCATGCGCGAGCAATAGCTCACCCGCCTGGGAGTCTTTTCCCACCAGCACTGTGGTCTCCACCGCAACGCCGTGGTGACGCAGATGAGTCGCGATCTGGGCCTGAGAACTATCATCTTCATCGTCGCTATCAGGGACCACAACGACCACCTCCACCCGTTCGGCCCGGGCCATCAGTGGTAACGCATCCGCCACCGCGCGCACCGCCTCGCGGCTACCATTCCATGCAATCAGTACGCGCTCCCCCACGGGCCCGGAGAAACCACCCGCCGGGACGACCAGCACCGGGCGACCCGACTCCAGCACGACATTGTCGGCGAGTCCGCCACTGACACAACGGGGGTCTTCATCATCCGCCTGCCCCACGACCATCAGATCGACATGACGGGCAAAGCGATTAAGGCAGGATGCCACCCCCCCTTCGAGGGCAACATATTTCGTCTTCAGCTTTCCACGTTCCACCAGCTCGCCGAAAAGCCGTTCCGCCTCGGCGCGCTGGGCATCCAGGGCAATGCGCTGCTCCTCTACCAGCCCCGGGGGGACACCACCCTCAATATAGATGGGAATCTCGATGCTGGGAATGACATAAAGCCCCGTGAGGCTGGCACCGTGAGCGATTGCAAGGTCAAGGGCGACATCCACCCGGGCGCGGCAGGCGCGACAGTTGTCCACATGTACCAGTATGTCTCGAATGGCCATCTCTCTCCTCCAATGATGCTTGTCCTGCTCCAAGCATAGCCGCTGAATTTGACCCGTGGTAGATGGATTATTGTTCTTGAGAACGAGCCCTTAATTGCCTAGGATTAGCCAATGAACAATGCATAAAAACAGGCCTTGTGGAGGTATTTGCAACTTCCTTGATCCAGATCAAGGCGGGCACACCCCCCGGGGACTATAAAGCACGCAGTTCATTGTAAAACCACTATTCAAGGGAGCAGGACATGAACGCACGAACCCACCATCGTTCCACCAAACCACGCATGGGTCTACTGCTGGCAGCAGTGCTCAGCTTCATGCTTGCTCCGCTATCGGCGGCGGAGCTGGAATCCTCCATCGCCCGCGGTGGCCAACTCTATGACAAGTGGTATGCCGTCATCGACGCTGACGCCCCCAAGGCCTCCCATCCCGCCTATCCGGCGGGCAAGAAATACGCCAAGAAGGCCAAATCCAACTGGCGCTGCAAGGAGTGCCATGGTTGGGATTACTACGGCAAAGATGGCGCCTATGCCTCCGGCAAGCACAACACGGGCATCAAGGGTATTAATGGCATGGCGGGTGCGGATACCGTCGCTATCATCAACGTGCTGCAGGACAAGACCCACGCCTATGCAGGAAAAATGGATGCGGCGGACTTCACCGACCTGGCCAACTTTGTCAGCCGTGGCCAGGAAAATATGGATCAGTACATCGATCGGGCGAGCAAAAAGCCCCGGGGCAATGCGGTGAAGGGTGAGGCCTACTTCAATACCCTTTGCGCCCAGTGCCATGGAAAAAATGGCGACCAGCCCAAGGATATGAAAAAGACCCTGGGCAAACAGATGGGCAATCCCTGGGAGGTGATGCACAAAATCCTCAATGGGCAGCCAGCCGAGCAGATGCCCGCACTGCGCGTACTGGATCGGCAGATCACCGTGGATATCATGGCCCACCTGGCCACCCTGCCGAAAAAGAAATAATCCGGCAAGAGGCAAAGCCGAAGGCCCCCTGACCCGGGGCCTTCTTTAATTCGTCCCGCACCTCAGGGAAGAGCACATGCATTTTTTGCGACGCAGCTGGCGCTGGTTCTGGCACCCCACCCGGCGTTATACCCTGGGGGCAATTTTCCTGGTAGGTGCCGCCGCCGGCATCATTTTCTGGGGTGGCTTCAATACCTACATGGAGTACACCAACTCGCTGGAATTTTGTACCTCATGCCACGAGATGGAGCGCTGGGTGTACCGCGAGTATCAGGAAACCATTCATTACAAAAATCGCACCGGTGTACGGGTAGTGTGCTCGGACTGCCACGTACCGAAGGAATGGACCCCCAAGCTGATACGCAAGGTCAAGGCCACCAATGAATTGTTTCACTGGGCTTTAGGCACTATCGACACCAAGGAAAAGTTTGAGGCCAAGCGGTTGGAGTTGGCGGAAAACGTGTGGAGAAGCATGAAGGCCAATGACTCCCACGAATGCCGCAACTGCCACTCCTTCGAGGCCATGGACTTTGAACGCCAGCAACGCCGCCCGCGCAAGAAACACCCGGTGGCCAAACGCGAGGGCAAAACCTGCATCGATTGTCACAAGGGTATCGCCCACTCGCTGCCCGAGGGCTACGAAGCGGAAGACGAGGACTGAACCTCACTCCGATTTTAACGGACTGCCTGCAGGCTCAAAGCAGATACAGGGCCAGCAGTAGCGCGACCAGCGCTATTCCCTGAAAAACCACACGGGAAATCATGAACTGCTCGCTGTGCTGGCGATCATATTCACCGCCACGAGCCATGGAAACAATGCCGGTACCCAGGGCCACCACCGTGGCTACCAGGGCAAGTAGAACGACACTCGTCAGTGCATCCATTGCAGCCTCCTTCGGCGCGAATAACGCCGTATCACGATGCTCTGTTCACAAGCATAGTTGAGGAAAGCACGATGAACAGCCCGGGGAGAAGATGGCCTTGCGCCATCTGGCCTTGGGTACTGCAACACCACCCGGGTGGGACAGCAAGACGCGGTGTTAGTCGACTAGCAACTTTTCCACTTCCGCAGCACTTACCGGCCGGCTATAAAGATAACCCTGCGCCTCTTCACAGCCCGCCTGCTGGAGAAATTCCGCCTGCTCTACGGTCTCCACGCCCTCCGCGATGACCGATAGCGACAAGTTTTTTCCCAGCGCAATAACTGCCTTAGAGATGGCCATATCGTTGGCATCTTTCGGGATATCACGTACAAAAGACTGGTCTATCTTGAGCTTGTGGATGGGTAACTGCTTGAGGTAACTCAGCGAGGAATAGCCGGTGCCAAAGTCATCAATGGCCAGCGTAACGCCCATTTCGCGCAACTCCGAAAGCTCAACCACGGCCTGCTCGGCCCCCTGCATGATGAAGTTTTCAGTCACCTCCAGTTCCAGCCTGCTGGCCGCCAGACCCGAACGTGCCAACGCCTCCTTTACCTCACCCACCATCCCTCCACGCTGCAGCTGCTTGCCCGACAGATTGACCGCAATACGTCCAAAATCCAGCCCCTGCTCCAACCACCGGCTGCCCTGGGCACACGCAGTATTCAACACCCACTCGCCCAGGCTATGAATGAGCCCGCATTCCTCCGCTATCGGGATAAACCAGGCGGGTGAAATGGTTCCCAAGGTCGGGTGTTGCCAGCGAACGAGGGCCTCGACGCCAACAATGCGGCCGCCGGGAAATTCCACCTGGGGCTGGTAAAGAAGATACAGTTCATCCCTCGCTACGGCCTGCCACAGGTCATTCTCCATGGCGACCCGTTCGAGCGTGTTGCTGGTAAGTTCGGCAGTATAGAACTCATAGGTATTGCGCCCGGATTCCTTGGCGCGATACATCGCGGCATCGGCATTGCGCACCAGACTCGCTGAATCACGGCCATCATCAGGATAAATGCTGATTCCCACGCTCACGCTGATGTGAACCGGCTGCGCCTCCAGCGTGACGGGTTTCCTGAGGGTGTCCATGAGCTTCTCCGCCATCACCGCGACACTATGCGGACCCGGAAGGTTCTCCAGCAACACCACAAATTCATCCCCGCCGAGACGCGCCACGGTATCTTCCCGACGAAGGCGTTTTTTTAGCCGACCCGAAATCTGGCACAACAGCTCATCGCCCATCGAGTGGCCCAGGCTGTCATTAATATTCTTGAAGCGATCCAGGTCGAGAAATAGCACTGCCAGCTTGCTGTCGTGACGCTCGGCATGCCTGACGGCATGCGCCAGCCGCGCATTGAAAAGCAGGCGATTCGGTAAATCAGTCAGTGCATCGTAGTGCGCCAGATGCTCCAGTTTTTCCTGGGTCTGCTTGATCGCACTGATGTCAGAAAACACTGCCACGTAATGGCTCAACCTGCCCTGCTCATCCGACACGCCGCTGATGGTGCCCCATTCCGGAACCAACTCACCACTCCTGCGCCGGTTCCATATCTCACCGCGCCAGTACCCGGCCTCTTTCAGGGTATGCCACATGTCACGATAAAAGCTTTCATCGTGGCGTCCGGATTTCCATATCCGCGGGTTCTTGCCCAGTACCTCTTCCCTGGAGTAACCCATAATCTCACTAAAGGCCCGATTCACATCTACGATAGTGCCATCGGGATCGGTGATGACCACGCCCTCGGCGGTACTCTCAAATACCGTGGCCGCGAGGCGCTGCCGCTGCTCTATCTGCCGGGTGAGACTGAGATCATGCAGGTTCATAGCGATACCGGTGACTGCCCCGCCTTCATCCCGCACCAACCTGAGTGAAAGTTCGAGGGGCCGACCCAAGGGATTATTGGGGTCATCCGGCTCCATAATGAATACGCCCTCACGCAGGGCTTTTTGTGCCACACATACGGGACATGGAGTCTCCTCACCCTCAGGATGAACCAGCTCTTCGACGGGACGACCCACACTGTGCTCCCGGTCCAGGCCAACCATGCGATAAAAGGCACTGTTTCCCCGCACCAGACGCCGCTCCTTGTCTAACAGATAGATAACGTCATCAAACTGCTCCATAGCGCGAAGCCATTCGGCCTCGGAACACTGCAGTTGCATCATTGTCTGCTCGCGCTCCATGGCTATGGCGGTAATCCGGGTCATACTCTCTATGAGATGGACTTCTCCGCTATCGGGTTCGCCCGGCGCTGCCCGATAAAGCGAAAACGTCCCCAAAACATTTCCATCCGTAGCGATGATGGGCTCAGCCCAGCAGGCACGGAAACCAAGCTCCAAGCCCATATGCCGGAAATTGACCCATAGCAGATCGCTGCTTATATCCGCGCTAACCACCCGCTCCTTGCGATAAATCGCCGCACCACACGAACCGCCGTTCAGCCCCGCCTCCACCTTGCCATCGACGATGGAAAAGTAACTGTCTGGCATGCTGGGTGCCGAAACAACGCGCAGTAGCCCATCCTCACACCGCAAAATGACACAGCGCATCTCCGGATACTGATGTTCGGAAAACTTGATGATGGCTTCACAGATTCGCGAAAGCGGGGTTTCGCCCTTGGATATGAGTTCGAGAATCTTGCGTTCCCCGGCCTGTATCGCCTCCAGGCGCTTGCGGTCAGTGATGTCCTCAACCACAGCGATATTGCTATCGGATTTCTCTCCCGATTTATCTGTACCCGTAACCGTCAGCCTTACCCAGACAGTGTGGCCATCCTTGTGGATATAGCGCTTCTCCATCGTGAACTCGGAAATAGTGCCTGCCGCCAACCGCGCCAGCTGCTCCTGACCCGCCTGCAGATCATCCGGATGAGTGATTGCTGTGTAAACGGAGCCAATGAGCTCCTCCTGCGTATAGCCAACGATATCGCTATAACGTTGGTTAGCCCGCAGGAAACAACCACTGGCAGTCTCCAGTACGCGCACCCCCACCCCGGCCTGTTCGAAGATGGTGCGAAAGCGGTTTTCACTCTCCTGCAGGGCGCCCTGGACGCGCTCGCGCTCCATGGCGATGGCCGTGAGATGGGCCATGGTTTCGATAAAGCGGATTTCATCATCGTCGGGTTCACAGGGCTCGGCGTGATAGAGCGCAAAGGTACCGAGTACTTGACCCGCGGTATCCAGCACAGGTTGCGACCAGCAGGCACGGAAACCGTATTTCGGGCCGAGATCAGAAATATCAGCCCACAACGGGTCCGTGGTGACGTCTGCAACGATGACGCGCTGCTTGCGAAAGGCGGCGGTTCCACAGGAACCCACGCGGGGACCTATCTGCAGACCGTCTATCAGTGCATTGTAGGCAACCGGCAGACTGGGTGCAGCGCCGTTGTGAAGCGTGGTTCCGTCGAGCCGGCATATGGCGCAACGCATGGTGGGATACTGAGCCTCGGCAAAGTGCGTAATGGCATCCAGCACCCGCTCCAGGGGCACATTGCCACGGGAAACCTGTTCAAGAATGGCATGCTCTCCCGCCTGCAGGACCTCGATATGCTTGCGGTCGTCAACATCGCGAACAATTACAATCAGATCTTCGCTATCCTCAATGCTCGCCACCCGGGCCTCAAAATAGCGCAGGTTACTTCCTACATTCAGGGCGTATTCAAACTTGACCAGTTGGCAATCATCCCCAAGTTCCGCGATCTTTCCGATAAACAGGGCGCCAATCTCTGCCGGCAATACCTCCTGTATGCAGCGGCCCATAAACTCTTCCGGCGGGACGTAGAGATCGGCACTGTGCCGCGCCCGGTAATCCAGAATCGTGCCATCCCTGGCTAAACGGAAATACAGATCCGGCAGGGCCTGAAAGACGGCTTCCAGTTCGGAATTGGCAGGTTGTCCAGTTTGTTCTGCGGTCATCTGTTCCCACACACAATAAAGCAGGGGTCGCTACAAGGTGATAGCGACCGGAAACAGGGATAGTTGAGGGACATACTGCCCCGGGGAGAGGACATCATTTTCCGAAAGAACAGGAAAACGACAGGCAAATACCTTATCGGGTCTGGCTGCCCGATTTCCCCCACGCTTTACGCAGGGGCCTGATCGCCAACAGCAATGACTTAGCCGTGGGCCCGGCTGGGAACGGACCTTGCGTCGTTGTCTTCGGGTGGGCGGCTCAGTTCATGCTCAGTGCTGAACTGGTAATCCTTGAACACATGCTCCGCGCTCAGCAGCCGGTAGCTGCCATCGGTCAGCTGCGTGGTAGTGTCCTTGAGGCGATAGACATAGTGGCCGCAGGTCCACACCCGGAAGCGTTTAAAACCGGAACACAGGCAGGTCTTGTCCATGACCTTGAACTTCTTCTTGCCGGCCTTGTTTGCCGCCTCCAGCGCCTCGTTATAGGCCTCGATGTAGGAGCAATGCCCCTTCCGGTCCAGCAGATAGCCAAAGGCCTCACAATTGGGGCGGGTATCGGCACCGATGGCCGGGCTCTGGCGCAGCATGCGCATGGGATAGCCGGTGGGAGAGATTTGGTTGACGATGACATCCTCCTCCTTGGCGCGGAAATAGGCCTGCTTGACCTTCGGTGGTAAGCCACACTCCTCGGTGATGGTAAAACGGGTCGCCACTTGCACGCCGCCACAGCCCTGTTCCATGAAGCTCACCGCATCGGAACCGGTAAACACGCCGCCGGCGGGGATCACCGGGATGTCCAGTCCTTCCTTCTTCAGGAAGGCAATCACCTCGGTGACGATTTTATGCAGCTCGTATTCCTTCCAGTCCATGCCAAAACCGAGATGGCCTCCGGCAAGTGGCCCCTCCACCACGACATAGTCAGGCAAACGGCGGGTGCGGCGGGATTTCATCAGGAATAGTCGCAGTGCACGCACTGAGGAGACGATGGTGCCGAGCATGACATCGCGAAAACGCGGGTGGTCTTCAATCAGGGAGAAGGTGCCCAGATGCAGACCGGCACTTAAAGTGATGCCATCGATCCCGGCGTCCATGGCACCCACGAGGCGCGTCTTCAGGGTGCCACCGGGATTGTTCATGGTGAGCTTTTCCATGGCATTGAGGAAAATCGCACCCTCGCCACGTTTTGCCTCCATGGCGGAGGTCACGTGCAGCCGGGTCGCCTCGGCCAGCTCGCCCAGATCAAAGTGGATATTGCTCTTGTCCGAGTTGTAGATGTTGTCCTGATATTTCTTCAGCTTGGTTTTGGAAAAGCGTGTCTTCTGTATGCGATCCACCACCGTGGGCGCCATGGCATCGGAAATATGGCCAATACCACCCAATCGTGCCGCCTCCAGCGCCAGCGCCTGGGAGGAAATATCCACCCCCATACCGCCGATGATGATAGGCACATAGGCCTGCCCACCGAGTTCGAGGCGAAAATCATCCAGTTTTTTCATTATCTAATTCCGCTCTGGCCACCAGCGCACTGCCAGCAACTTTGTCTGCCGCTGATTCTAAAGGGCCGAGCACTTTATTTCATCACCAACCGTACTGCCTTGGGCTCCACAATACAGGCCTCACGGCACAATCCGCAGCCAAGACAGCTAGCTGCGTCTATCTCCGGCCGCGTACTGTTGAAATGCAAAGCATCTACCGGGCAACTATCGGCACAGGCACCACACTCAGGCCCACTGTAGGGAAGACACGTTTCGGTATTGATCGTCACCTGGGAGAGCTTCGCCGGGGCTTGTTCCGGATCTTCGGGCAAGGCCAGTACATCCGCCTCACAGGCCGCAACACAAGGCCAGTCGGCGCATAAATGGCAACCATGATTGAGCAGATTGAGGGCCGGGGTTCCCGCCACCGCCTCACCCAGCTCCCCGGACAAGCTGAATATCACCCCATGGGGGCAAGCCGTCACGCAATCCCCGCAGCGGCTGCAATCGCGCTGGAAATCAGCCTCAGCCACCGCATAGGGTGGCCGTATCCAGCTAATGCCCGGCCCATCGCCGCTAATCTTTCGCGCCGCCTGGCCCAGGCCACCACGCAAAAACGCACGCCGGTCCATCTATCGAGGCCTGTTTAGATCACGCTGATTCATCGGAGGCATCATATCCCGCAACCTGCACACATAAAAAAATCCCGGGAGTCCGCGGACCCCCGGGATTTCAGGATACCCCACTCCCGCCGCTAAAACTCGGCGCGAATCAGAAACTGTATCGTATCCTCACTGTAGTTCTCCCGACCCAGCACGGTGCTGTATTCAAGGCTGCCGGATATACCATTGTTCGCAAAGTAGCGCACACCGAAGCCGGCCAGCACATCGCTACGATCAGACTTCGGTGCCGCGACGCCCGGGGCAAAGGCTACCTTGGTGCGTGTGAAGTCGTATTGAAAGGTGCCCCGGGCATAGGGCTCGAAGGCCTCCCACGCATAGGCCGCTTCACCACCAATGCGCCACTGCCCTACCTTGAAGTTACTGCTGGCAATCGCCGTGCCATTACTCTCGCTGAAGGCATCCTGCGCATCCTTGGCCCACAAACCACCCACCTGACCGGTTAAATTCCAGTTTCCATAAGTGCGGTTGGTGGTGTAGTTACCGCTGAAGAAATAGCGCTCTGAGTCCACTGAACTGGAAACACGCGCCCCCACGGGTAACCCTCCTACCAACGCCAGACGGAACTGGTCGGTATCCACGGAGGAATAGCCAAAGGAGAGATCCAGACTGCTGTGCTCGCCCACCCTTAGCGCCAGATAAGGCACCACGGTATAGCCATCCACATCCTGTTGGCCACCATTGAAAAAGGTATCCACCTCCTGGGTTTCATAACCCAGGGCAAGCCCCATAATCAGCCCCTCGCGAGGACTGAAGTCGCCGCCAACGATAAAATTGTAACGGGTGGAGTCAAAGGCTGTAGTAGAGAAGTCGTCCTCGGATTCAGTACGGGAAAAGCTGCCCCAAAAGCCATAGGGAACGGCAAAATCCTCGCCCGCCGCCATGCCGGTCTGGAACATCATGCCGTTGGGAACCGAGCTCACACCCACGCCATTGGCGGATTGTGGCCGGAAGACATTATTGATGCGTACTCCCACCAGCGTCGCAAATGCACGCGCCACAGGTGCCGCCGCCTGCCTTTTGGTCACTATCGTACCCGGTGCAGCGGCGGAGACCACCGAAACAGGCACACGATTGGCCACCACACTACCGCCAAAACTCGAGCACGCCCCGGGACCGGGATTATCGGCACCCGAATAGCTGAAGCTCAACGTATTGCCGCTCAGCGTGCCGCCAAAAGTGCCAGAGCCACCATTGAAGGTCCCGTCGGGAGGCTCGACAAAGGTGCCACTCACATTACCTGCAAGGTCAACCGTACCCGAAAGAGTCGCGGGAGTACCGCCACTATTATCACCCGCGAAGCCCGAAAAATTTGCTCCTGACTGGCTATTGATAACAACGACTATCGGATCTACGCCACTGGAAGTTGGAGGAAGCGGAGCGGTACAACCTGTCTCGGAAAATGTGTCCTGCCCCGCATAAATACCCCGTACGTTGGGAAAGGAAACTTGGGCACTGGTCATGGAACTGGTCAACAAACCGATGGCCAGCAGTAACCAGTCAAGTTTTATAGTCCGCATGCTTTTCCCTTTCTTATTGTGCTAATCCATAAGAAAAAGCCCGGAGGAACGAAGAACCCCGGGGCTTCAAGATATGTACTTTCCCGTGCTAGAACTCGGCGCGGATGAGGAATTGCAAGGTATCTTCACTATAGTTTTCACGACCCAGTACGGTGCTGTACTCCAGGCTACCGGAGATGCCGTTGTCCGCGAAGTAACGCACGCCGAAGCCGGCGAGTACATCGGTCTGGTCAAATTTAGGCGTCGCGACACCCGGGGCAAAGGCCACACTGGTGCGGGTGAAGTCGTACTGAAAGGTGGCCCGCGCGTAAGGCTCGAAGGCTCCCCAGGCGTAGGCCGCTTCACCACCAATCCGCCACTGCCCCACCTTGAAGCTGCGGCGGGTATTCAGCGTGCCATCGCTCTCGGTAAAGGCGTCCTGCGTATCCTTGGCCCAGAGTGCACCGAGTTGCCCGGTCATATGCCAGTTCCCGTAGTCCTGGCTGGAGGTGTAATTGCCGCTGACAAAATAACGCTCGGAATCCACTGAACTGCTGATGCGTGTTGCCGCCGCCGTCCGGAACTGCTTGGTATTGATATCCGAGTACCCAAAGGCCAGGTCGAGACTACTGCGCTCCCCCACGGTCAAGGCCATATACGGTACGACCGTATAGCCGTCCGAATCCTGTCCGCCGGCGTTGAAGAAGGTATCCGTGTCCTGGGTTTCGTAACCGAGCGCCAAGCCCATCACCAGACCCTCCCGGGGACTGAAATCGCCACCCACGAGAAAGTTATAGCGGGACGAATCAAAGGCCGTGGAAACAAAGTCATCCTCTGACTCGGTACGCGAGAAGCTTCCCCAGAATCCGAAGGGAAAACCAAAATCGTTACCAGCGGATGAACCGGTCTGCACCATAAAGCCACTGGCCACCGGACTCACACCCAGACCGGCGAAATCACTGTTTCTGATAACCCCAAAACGCTGGTCGAGGATACGCGTAGTACCCCGCACCGAGGCGAGCGTAGTCGCTGGCGTAGTCACGGTGATGCCCGCCGTAACCCCTGGATTGATCGCGCCGGAACGGCTCACAACGGCGTTATCCAGTATCTGACATGTACCGGGGCCAGTGGGGTAACCAAAGTCGGTGCCAACAATGTTCAGACTCAGGGTATTGCCGTTGAGCGTCCCGGTAAAAGCACCCGAGCTATTGGCATCAGACCAGCCGCCGGTGACCACGCCCGCCATGTCGACGAGACCGGAAAAGCTTGCCGGATTTCCCGGCTCGTCTGCCGCGGTGGCCGTGCCCCAGAAAGAGTTATTGGACTGAGTATCAATGACGACAGTAAACGGGATGCTCTCCGAGCTATCCACCGCCGGGGCGGTACAACCGATATCCTGTCCATTGAGCGTACCCGTATAGCTGCCACGAATTTCCGGAAAGGAACCCGGACCGGAGCCTGGGGGAGGCGGCGGCCCGCCGGCAAATGCGCTGGATGCAAAGCAGGCCACCGCGATGCCCGCGAGCAGATAACGGCACCGGGAGACAAAGGAATTGACGAAGGACATAGCTTTTATTTCCCGGGGTTATACCTGGCAGCGATACTGCACAAGACTTACGACAATACGATCCGCCGATCTAGAACTCGGCCCGAATAAGCAACTGCAAGGCACTCTCGTCGTAGTTCTCACGACCGAATACCCGACTGTACCCAATACTTCCTGAAAGGCCGTTGTCAGCAAAATAACGCACACCCAAACCTATCAACACATCGGTGGGGTCATATTTGGGCCGCGCGACACCCGCCGCAAAGGGCAATGCGCTGCGGGTGAAATCATACTCCAGCGTGGCACTGGCATAGGGCTCGAAGGCACCCCAGGCACGCGCTACCTCGGCACCCACCTTCGCCTGTCCAAGCTTGAAACTGCTACGAGCATTGGCCGTGCCATTGCTCTCGGTAAAGGCATCGTGCTGATCCTTGGCCCACAGCGCACCAATTTGGCCGGTTACGTGCCACTCGCCAAAGTCCCTGAAAGTGATGAAATTCCCGCTGACAAAATAGCGTTCAGAACCAACCTTACTGTTGATCCGCGCACCACCGGGCACCCCGCCAGCCAGACGAAACTGGCTGGTATCCAGATCGGAGTAGCCGAAGGCCAGGTCAAAACTGCTTTGGTCGCCCACCTGCACGGCAACATAAGGTACGACGGTGTATCCATCCACATCCATCTGGCCAGCGTTGAAGAAGGTATCTATCTCGTTATCCTCATAGCCTAGGGCCAAACCCATCACCAGGCCCTCCCGGGGGCTAAAATCCGCGCCTACGAAAACATTGTAACGAGAGGAATCAAAAGCAGTAGTCGAAAAATCGCTACTTGAATCGGTATAGGAGAAATTGCCCCAGACGGCATAAGGGAAAGCAAAACCATCACCTGCCGCCATGCCCGTATACCGCATCCCGTTACCGGCCAGCCCGGTAGTACCCGAATTGCTCTGGGAGTCACTGCCGAACCAACCTGAAACATTACCCATCTCGGCGTTGTCCCAGACAGTGCCCAGGCCCGCCAGTATGAATGCCTCCATAAACAGACTGCCTGCAGCATCATGGGGATCACTTATCTCACCGTTACTGGGAGAAGGATAAACAGCATTGGCGGCAAAGCTGGCGACTAGCAACACGAAGCCGGTTGCCGGGTACAAGACAGATTTAACCTTCATTGGCAACCACCTCATTAAATATTAGAAGACAGGAAAAGCCGTGTAAGCCGATATATCTCATCCTTCTAATCGATGTTAAAACTCGGCTCGAATAAGTAACTGCAAGCTACTTTCATCATAATTCTCGCGACCAAACACCCGACTGTACCCAAAGCTCCCCGACAAACCATTATCAGCGAAATAACGCACACCAAAACCAAGTAGCACATCAGCAGGGTCATAGGTAGAGCGGGCAACAGCGGGGCCCAGGGGCCGCGCGGTGCGAGCAAAGTCATACTCCAGTGTAGCGCTGGCGTAGGGCTCGAAGGCACCCCAGGCACGTGCCACTTCACCGCCAATCTTCGCTTGCCCCAGCTTGAAGCTGGTGCGGCCATTCACGGTTCCATTACTTTCGGTGAATGCATCCTGCTCATCCTTTGCCCACATCACGCCGAGCTGACCGGTCAGGTGCCACTCACCAACATCCCGGAAAGTATTGAAGTTGCCGCTGACAAAATAGCGATTCGAATCGACATTACTACTAACTCGTGCGCCAGCCGGAACGCCACCGGCAAGGCGGAACTGGCTGGTATCAATGCTGGAATAACCGAAGGCCAGATCAATACTGCTTTGGTCACCCACCACCAGAGCCACATAAGGCGCGACGGTATAGCCGTCCATATCCATCTCGCCCAGATTGAAGAAGGTATCCACATCCTGATTCTCATAACCGAGCATCAGGCCCATGACCAAGCCCTCGCGAGGGCTGAAATCAGCACCGAAGAGAAAGTTATAGCGGGTGGAGTCAAACGCAGTGTTTGGAAAGTCATTACTCGAATCGCTATGAGAGAAATTGCCCCAAACCGCATAGGGAAAGGCAAAATCGCCGCCGGCCGCCATACCAGTATGCAGCATCCTGTTAGCAGCAAGCTGGCTGGTATCTGAGTCTATAGAGGTGCTTTTGTCAGCCAGAATCTTGCCTATCCGGAAAGCGTCAACCTCAATGGAGCGGCTCTGACCCCACATCAGCGCGTGCTCCACGAACAGGCTACCCGCCGCATCATGGGGGTTGTTACAGGCAGGATAAGGCTGGCACGGAGGTGAGGATCCCGCATTGGCAGCAAAGCTAACGAGCAAACAGAAAAAACCGGTGATCGAATAAAACACTGATATGGCACGCACGACAAACTCCCGCTTTAGTATGCTGCGATCTCACAGGATCATTATTACAAAGTAACTTTCGGTCTAACTAAAAAGACCTGCGGGATATAGTCCCGCAGGTCAAAACGAACACCCCGCCTTCGAAATGAAACTAGAACTCAGCCCGTATCATTAGCTGCAGTGTGTCTTCATCATAATTCTCGCGGCCAACCACGGTGCTATATCCAATGCTTCCCGACAGCCCGTCATCAGCAAAGTAACGCAGCCCGAAGCCTAGCAGCACATCGGTGGGGTCGTGCTTGGGTACGGCGACACCTGCAGCGTAGGAGATCTTGGTCTGCCTGAAGTCATTTTCAAGCGTGGCACTGGCATACGGTTCAAAGGCGCCCATCGGGTATGCGCCCTCAATACCGATACGCCATTGCCCCAGGCTGGAGCTGTTTTTAAGATTTGCGGTGCCGTCACTCTCGGTAAACGCATCCAGCTGATCCTTGGCCCAGAAGAGCCCGGCATGCCCGGTCAGGTTCCAGTTGCCGTACTGCCGGTAGTGAGAAACATTGCCGCTAAGAAACCAGCGATTCGAGTCCGTTTTACTGCTAATGGGCGCGCCGCCGGGAACACCGCCAGTTGAACGAAACTGGCTGATATCGATGCTGGAATAGCCGAAGGACAGATTGGCGCTGGTCTTGTCTCCCACCATCAGGGAAAGATAGGGAATCACGGTAAAGCCATCCATATCTGCGTTGCCGGCATTGAAGGTCGTATCCACATCCTGGTCTTCATAACCAAGCGCCAAACCCATCACCAGGCCTTCCCGCGGGCTAAAGTCTGCGCCTGCGAGAAAGTTGTAGCGGGTGGAGTCAAAGGCAGTAGAGACAAAGTCGTTATCCGAATCGGTGCGCGAGACACTGCCCCAGAAGCTGTAGGGAAAGGCGAAATCATCACCCGCCGCCATGCCTCGGCTGCGGAACATGGAGCCACCGGCAACCGGAGAAACATTTGTATCCAGGCTAGAGCGACCGCTCCCCACATAGGCCGCGAATGGCATATTCAGTATCAGTGCAACCTGCGCCCACTGGTGTATGTAGAGCTGCAACAGAGTCAGCGCCAAAAGTCTGGCGGGCGCTGTGGATGACGGATTAGTGTTAAGAAGGTACCAGCACGCAGGATATGGCTGACAAGGGGGAGGAGAACTACCTGCATTGGCGGAAAAACTATTGCCCAGGAGCATAACCCCTAAAGCCGTACACAGGATTGGTTTTGCGCGCATGACAGACTCCCCCAATTAAAACGCCACAAGATTGCATGAATGTCGCGGCAACGGCGGGATTGTTTTTTTTATTTCCCTACCCTCATAAACGACCGCCCGATAATAGCAGATGTCACCCCGGTGCCACAAGTGTGCTTATTTAACAACACAACATCGCAAACCACTGTTTTTTCAGTCTATTTCAGAGGAAAATTTTCGTGCAGGCGGAAAGCGGCCGATCAGATTGGGCCAGAGATCTTGCCAGCAACAAGCGTGGTCAAAATCCTTGATTGTTTCGGTCATCGGTTTAGCCGGAGACCCGAGTGCTGCCAGATAACTCTGAAGCACCCTCACAGAGACAATGCGATCCCGCCCACCCACAAAGTGAAGCTGCGGAACTGCCCCCAATGTCACGGCAAAATCCGGGGGATTCAGCGAGCCATGAAGCGGTGTGAGCCCGTGCTCTCGAGTCCAGGCCTGATGATCCAGATTGGCCGCCACAGTCACCAGCCAGGCGGCATCCTTGCGCGTCGCGGCCACCAGTGCCGCCAGCGTGCCGCCTCCTGAATAACCCACCAGCCCCACCCGTGTCCCTGGAATTTCCCTGGCGATCCGGTCGAGGACCCGGTTGATGGCATTCACCACCGTACGACCATAACGGTGGCTGGACCAGTACCGGGCATCACAACGGGTACGCTCTGATGGACGCAGATACTGGCAGGGCCGGCCGATATAGAGCACCGCCGAGGAGCGGTCCTTGAGTGCCAACTTCAGGGCAACCGGATTACGCGGAGTGGGATCTGCCGACAGGCGCTTGCGACTGATCCAGGCCCGGCCATCGCCCTCGATGTAGACCACCAGACTCCGGCTAACGTTATGAGAACCACGATGCAGCGTGACCACATCGAAACCACTGAAACGATGCTGCTTGCGCACGAAACCCTGTTGCTCCGCACGCGATAACTCATCGCGCGCAGACATTCCCGGGATGCCCGCGCAGCCGCTCAGGACAAACAATGTGACCACCCCCGCAAATATGACACGCACAATATTGCGTGCCCTACGGGGTGCGTCTATGCTGGGACGAGATACAAACAAAGGTGGAGATACCATGCGCATCAAGCTACGAAATTCCGGAATTCGTGCAAGCATACCCGCTCTTCTGCTTAGCTTCCTGCTGCTAACGCTGGCGCTGCCGGCGAGCGCTGCAGTACCCGCAGGCAAGGTCACGCTGCTACGTGGCACAGTCACGGCAACCGGGACGGATGGGCAGATCCGCCGGCTTTCCAGAAAAGCTGACGTCTACGCGGGAGATAAAATCAATACCTCCCGGCGCTCGGTCGTCCGGCTCCGCCTTCAGGATGGCTCCAGATTTACCCTCGGTTCGCGGGCGAAAATGGAAGTCAGCAAGTTTGTCTATGGCCGCAGTGCCAAACAAGATGTCGTCGCTACCCGCATATTGAAAGGTGTGTTTCGCTTCGTCAGCGGATTGATCGCCAAGCACCGCCCACGCTCCATGAACGTACGACTGGGTCAGGTCGCTACCATCGGCATCCGCGGCACCGATGTATCCGGTGAGGTGATAGGCGACTCCGCCACCGTAGTCCTCAACGAACCGAAGAAGACCGGAGAAAAAACTGCCATTGATGTTTCCAACGACCACGGCAGCGTCAGCATCGATCAGCCTGGCTGGGGCACGACCATTCCTGATGCCAACAGCGCGCCGACACCCCCACGAAGGATGCGCTTGAAGAGCATCGAAAATCTGATGCGCAATATCCAGTCCATGGGTCGGGTATCGGCACCACGACCACGCATCCACTAAAGAAATTTCAGGCCCCGGTGCAATTCAAAGCCGGGGCCTGACTCACCTTTTCCGTTCGTCACGCCCCGATAACAGCGTATTGCGCCGGCTCGCAGGGCGGACACGGTCCACCCTACCTGCCATTCCGTTCTTTCGTGCCGTGGATACCGGGATCGCTCTCACATTTACTCGGCAATTGCTCCTGCATTGCCCTACTACCGTACTTCCCTGTACATATGTGCTTCGCGTCATAAGGCCGTTTTGTGGCGTACTGAGTCATCCAGGCTTGCACCCGACGACTGAACTTCTGCCTTGCCCTGGCATCAAGACCCTGGGGGTCAAAACGCCAGCGGTAGTGGGTAGGCAGGATGTCCAGCAGAACTTCGTCCATACCCTCCAGGCGGTGGCTCTCCCCAAGCTGCCGCAGCCAGTTTTGTGGCGTTTCCCCGGACGGCCGCACCAGATCATTGGCACGTAAATACGCTTCTATTTGGTAGTAATCCGAGCTCACGCCAACAGTTTGGGCTGGTCGCTGCGGAAGTGGACCTTCCTCGGCGCGCTTTTGCCGGCGCGTACTCCGCAAGCGCCACAGCAGAAACAGGAAGAGTGGCAACGCCAGCCATGGCAGCCATCGGGTTTCCAAACCGCCTTCACTCACTCGCCAACGGGTAAAGCGATAGCGCAACCAGGCCAGGAAATCGTACAAAGGCTCCCAACTGGAGGCCGCCTCCGCCTCCAGCGGCGCCCACACGGCGGGCGTGGTGTCCAAATCCCGCCACTGCCCGTTCACCTCCACCAGCGCCCAGGAATGGGCATGCCGGCGGCGTACTACGAAACGCTCTTCCAGATTACTGTATTCCTGCACCGAGTAGCCTGTCGCGTAGCGTGCCGGGATACCGGCCGCCCGTAACAACAGCACCGTTGCGGTGGCAAAATACTCGCAGTGCCCGCGCCTCGACTCCTGCAAAAAATAGGCCAGAGGCCGCAGGCCCTGGGATTTACGCTGTACCAGGGTATAGCTGAAATGCTGTTTAAAATAAGCAGAGATACGGGCAATGACGACCTCTGCCTCAAGGCCCCGCAACCCAAGTTCGTCCACCAGTTCCGTAAACAGGGCCCGTTGCCGGCCTGGTAACTGCAGATCCGTCTCATCGGCTGCGCGATCCACGGTTTTGTCGGGACGATAGTGGGCTACGTATTCGATGAGATCCGGCCCGTTTGTCACAGTAACCGCCCCCAGTGTATTTTGTTTTAGCTCTTCCACCGGTAATTCGGCCAGCCGATGAGTGCCACCGGGCAGCGCAAGCAGTCCCTTCCCTCGCCGCAGACGCTGGGAAATATTTGCCACATGAAAAGGACCCACACCTTTCTGTAACGCCCACGTCGTTCCCTCAATATCGGAGTTGAGCGTGCTGAATTGGGCGGAGCCGGCAAGCCACACCCCGGTGCTGTAGGTGCGGTAGCTCGCCTCACGCAGCAAGGCAGGCGGTGGACTACGGGGCGAATCCACACGCATCAGAATGCGATCCGAGGACTTGAAGTCACCGATCTCGCCGATAACCGTCTGGGTGCGATAGGGATCCCGCATTTGCCATAAGCGCTCCTGCAACCACTCCAGGACAATGGGCTCCAATGCGGCCCGGGTCTTCAGAATTCCCGACTGGATGCCCATCCCGCCGGCCAGCGACAACACCATAACGGCACCCCACAGCACTGGAGAATAGCGCCGTGAGCGAGCGCCCCACAGAGCCCAGACCACGAGCAGGCACAAACCCGCGTAGAAACGGCTACGGTCGGCAGTGCCCGCGCTGGCCGACAGCAGGCACAGTGCCAAAAAGGGATAGCGAAGGTCGATAGCACCGGCATCCGCCATCCGTCCACGGGCCTCTGCGCGGCGAATACTGATAAACAGGGTGCTGTAGCGGATAGCCTCCCGAGTGCTATAGAGCTGGGCCGCAAGCAAGGGCAGTAACACCAGGGGCAGCCAGCGCAGGGTGCCAAATATCCCGTGCACCGCGTAGGTATCGTACTGATAGTAGATAAGGCCGAGAAACAAGACGGCGCTAAGATCGGCGATACGGTTGAAGTCCCGGTCATCCAGCTCCCAGCGCCACGGCACGATACGCACGCCTTCTACCACGACGGCCAGCAGCCCCCCCGCAAGCCACGCGCCACACTGCCAACCCCAGAACAGAGTGGTCGCACCCAGCAATAATGGCGGAACCCTCATTTCCCAGCCCCAGCCAGTTCAGCCAAGGCGCGGGCTATATCTCCACTCTCCAGCGGAGCGACGCGAATTCGCGGACCAGAAATATCCACCTGGGGCCTTGAACCCTCAACGATGGGAAGTGCCAGCACCCCGGCACCAGTCGCTGCGATTTTTGCCACCTGATTGCGGTGCCATTCATCCCATGCAGGAAATACGCAGATCCAGCCGCCGGCCTCCGCCACGCAGTCCTCCGGAACACTGCGCCCACCAGGCCCCGCTTTCGATTGAACGCAGGCGAGTGCCTCCATCACGCGCACCAGAAATCCACGCTCGGCCCCGCGTGGCATGCGATAGACCGTGCTCCCGATGCAGACCAGCTCCAGCAATCCGGTCACCACAAAGGAGGCCGCCACCGAAATCGCCGCCTCAAAATTTTCGCCGGATGTAGCGCCACCTGTATCCAGGAAAAGCGCATGTCGACAGCCTCCGAGATCCTCGAATTCCTTGACCACCGGGCGCCCCGTACGCGCCCAGCTACGCCAATGGATCCGCCGCAGGGAGTCCCCGGGGCGATAATCCCGGACCATCATAAATTCCCCTGATTCGCCACGCAGCGGCGCCGGCTGCAATCCATTCTGTGGGCGACTCCCTGTCCCCGGAAGCTCAATCCCCTGCACCGGATAGCAACGGGGTAACACCAGTAAATTATCTGGCTTTTCATGGGTGGAAATTGCCCGCACCAGCCCCAGCGGGTCGGGCCGCGCCAAATGCAGGTCTCGAAAGCGAACCGGCCCCCGGCGTTCGGGAAACAAACGCATCTTGAGCTCCACCGCACCATGCGGGGAAATCTCCGGAATATCAGCCTCTGCCACCGTTGCACCGCGAGCGTGGCGCATGAGAACGCTCCAGCGGGGATAGCCCACGAAGCGGTCAAAGGGGTTGCCCCCTTTAGTTCTCGCTACAGCAGGCGTGGTGAGAAAACTTTCATAGGAGGGCGGCGTTGCCTGCAAGGACTCAATCAGCTGCAATCCGCTTTGCCGGCGCCGGCTGTCATTCTGCACCCTCACCGTGTAGCCCAGCGGCAAACCTACGGTAGCGTGACGGGGTAATTTTCGTGCCAGAGACAGACGCGGGCGGGGAAACAGCGCACCAAGAATTGCCGGAAGCAGGAGCGCCAGCCCCAAACTGGCCAACTGATACGCAAGCGTTCGCCGGGTATCGAGACCAAAGATAAGGGCAACGCTAAACAGCACGGCAACCAGTATCCCGGCAGAGCTGAGCCGGAGCCGCAACCAGCGATCCAGCCGGTAGAGACCGTAAAACCGGGCAAGCAGCCAGCGCCTGAACATTACAAAGCCACTGCCTCAGGCGGGAACCGGCAGGGTTTCCAGTATCTCTTTCACCACCTGTTCGCCGCCCAAGCCGGAAAAACCGGCCTGATCCTCCACCAGAATACGGTGGGCAATGGCAGGCTCCGCAATTTCCTGAATATGATCCGGAGTAACAAAATCCAGACCATCGAACAGTGCCAGCGCCTGGGCCACCCTCACGACGGTCAGGGAGGCACGGGGACTGGCCCCGACGCGCACCCCCTCTGCACTCCGGGTCGCACCAACGATATCCACTACATAACGCTTCAGTTCCTCACTGACACGTACGCTCTCCAGTTCAGTGCGCAGTGTCGCCACTTCCCCCTCGCTCACACAGGGCACTATGCGCTCCAGGGGATGACCATGAGCCTGATCACTGAGGATTTCCACCTCCTCCCCCGGGCTTACATAACCCAGACTGAAGCGCAGGGCAAAGCGATCCATCTGCGATTCCGGCAAGGGGAAAGTACCCTGGAATTCCAGCGGGTTTTGAGTGGCGATGACAAAAAACAGCGGTTTGAGGCCGTGCCGGGCACCATCAACGCTGACCTGCCGTTCACCCATGGCCTCCAACAACGCGGACTGAGTGCGTGGGGAGGCCCGGTTTATCTCGTCGGCCAACAGCACCTCGGTAAACACCGGCCCCGGGTGGAAACAGAATTTCTGGCTGCCCTGATCAAAAATACTGACGCCAAGGATGTCGCTGGGGAGCAGGTCCGGGGTGAACTGAATGCGCTGAAACTCAGCGTGGATGGAACGTGCCAGCGCCTTGGCAAGGGTAGTCTTGCCGGTACCAGGCACGTCCTCCAGCAGTACATGACCGCCCGCGGCGAAGGCGGCAATGAGCAGGCGAACGGCCCGATCCTGGCCGCGAATCACCCGCTCAACATTGGCCAACAGGCGCTGGTAAACGACTTGTGCCTGACTTTCAGAGTCCATCTAAATGCCTTCCCCAAGTTAGAGTGGTACGACCTGATGAGGCATTCATACTACACTTCCCCACCCGTCATAAAATGGCACTCATCGCGGAAACCAACGATTGCGCACCCTTGCCCACCTCATCCACTGCATTGAAGCCCTGAACGAAACCATCGGTCGCGTCGTGTCTTGGCTGTTGGCCGCCATGGTGGTGACCATTTTTACCGTGGTGCTTTTGCGTTACGGCTTTTCAACTGGCTGGGTCTGGTTGCAGGAATCCTATGTGTGGATGCATGGCCTGGTGTTCATGCTCGGTGCCGGCTACACCCTGCACCACAATGCTCACGTCCGCATCGACATCTTCTACCGACCGGGTGGCGCACGCTATCGTGCCTGGGTGGATCTTGGCGGCTCACTGTTTTTACTGCTACCCACAGTAGTGCTGATTTTCACCCTCAGTTATCCCTACGTCGCGGACTCCTGGGCACGTCTGGAATCCTCCCGTGAGGCGGGTGGCCTGCCCGGCCTGTTCCTGCTCAAAAGCGCCATACTGGTCTTCTGCTTTCTGTTCGGGGCTCAGGGGCTGGCTCTCGCAGGCCGCTCACTGCTGATCTTGTGTGGGAGAGCACAGCTGCTGCGCCTGCCGCCAAGAACCCACTGATGGCCCTCGCTGAAATCCTTGCCCTGCTCATGTTTGCCACGGTCATCGGCGTGCTGTTGCTCGGCTTCCCGGTGGCCCTCACCCTGGCCGGCACCTCGCTTTTCTTTGCCGGTCTCGGCCACAGTCTGAATGTGTTCAGCTTCTCCCTGTTGGGCGCACTGCCTTCGCGTTTTTTCGGAATCATGACGAATGAGATTCTGGTGGCAGTGCCGCTATTTATCTTCATGGGGGTGATGCTGGAACGATCCCAGATAGCGGAGCAACTATTGCGCACCATGGGCCTGTTGTTTGGCCGCCTGCGCGGTGGTCTTGGCTATTCGGTCATCATCGTCGGCATGCTGCTCGCCGCTTCTACCGGGATTGCCGGTGCCGCGGTGGTTACTATGGGTCTGCTGAGCCTGCCCACGATGTTACGTGCGGGCTATGATCCACGCCTTGCCACCGGCACCATCTGCGCCTCGGGCACCCTGGGCCAGATCATTCCACCCTCGATAGTCCTCGTATTGCTTGGCGACATCCTCCAGGGGGCCAATACCCAAGCCCAACTGGCCAAGGGCAATTTCGCGCCGGACCCCGTGTCAGTCATCGATCTGTTCGCCGGTGCCTTCCTGCCAGGGATGATGCTGGTGGGACTGTACGTCGGTTGGCAGGCACTGATGGCCATCTTTCGGCCCGACTCCTGTCCCTCCATGCTGGAAAGTCACGAGGAACGCCCGGGGGCGGGAGAAATTTTGGAGGTGCTGCTGCCACCGGCCTTGCTGATACTTGCCGTGCTGGGCTCAATTCTTGGCGGTATCGCCACCCCCACGGAATCAGCGGCGGTAGGCGGGGTCGGCGCAGTACTTTTGGCGGCACTGCGCCGCAATCTCAACCTTGGCGTATTCCGGGATGTCATCCGCACCACGACCCAAATCAGCTCCATGGTTTTCGTCATTCTGCTAGGCGCCACCGTGTTCTCGCTGGTCTTTCGCGGCTTCGGTGGCGATGAGACGATTGCCCGCTACCTCACCAGCCTCCCGGGTGGCGCCTTCGGAGCCATGGTGGCGGTGATGGCCTTGATGTTCCTGCTCGGCTTTTTTCTCGATTTCATCGAGATCATATTCGTCGTGGTGCCCATCGTCGGTCCCATCCTGCTCGGTATGGACCTGCACCCGGTGTGGCTGGGGGTAATGATCGCGATTAACGTACAGACCAGTTTTTTGACCCCGCCCTTCGGCTTTGCCCTTTTCTACCTCCGCGGCGTCGCACCGCCGGAAGTAAAAACCATGGATATCTATCGTGGCATCATCCCTTTCGTAGCCATCCAGCTCATAGGGCTCGCTATCCTCGCTACTTTTCCCGCTATCGCCACCTGGCTACCCACAAAACTCTTTGGATAAAAAAACGGCGCCGTAGCGCCGCTTCCGATTCGCTTTGCTATAAAAGAGCCTAAGTGCCGTATTTGAAGGGCAGCGAGCGGGCTGCCAGATAGGTCTGCTCCGAGAGCCGTGACCAGCCGATGGCGTTCTTGCGGAACTTGAGCAGGCTCTGGAAAACCTCCTTGCTCAGTGCGTCCCTGGAGGTCAGGTCCGAAAGCACCTCACCGGAGACTGTACCGAGGCCATTGAGAATCTCGTCGGGGAAACGCAGTACCTTGACCCCGTGCTTGTTCACCAAAGTGGCCAGCGAAGCATTATTACGGGCGACGAATTCGCTCAGCACCATGGAATTAGCCGCGGTATTGGCAGCCTTGACGATCTCTTTGAGATTGGCGGGCAGTTTCTCCCAAGCCTTGAGGTTAACGAAATTGTCGAGCACGGTGCCCGGCTCGTGCCAGCCGGGGTAGTAGTAGTACTTCGCGCTTTTATAGAGTCCGAAGGCGAGATCGTTATACGGCCCCACCCATTCCGTCGCATCGATAGCGCCGGATTGCAGGGCCGGTGGAATATCCCCCCCGGCGAGCAGTACTGGCGTACCGCCCGCAGCCTTGACCACCTCACCGCCAAGCCCGGGGATACGCATCTTCAGCCCTTTGTAGTCCTCCAGGCTGTTCATGCGCTTGTTGAACCAGCCCCCCATCTGCACCCCGGTATTGCCACTGGGAAAAAACTTGCAGCCAAGTTCCGCGTAAATCCTGTCAGCCAGGGCCTGCCCGCCACCGTACTGAAACCAGGCATTCTGCTCCTGGGCGGTAAGACCGAAGGGCATCGCTGCAATGTACTGGGCCGCAGGTACTTTGCCCTTCCAGTAATAGGGCGCGCCATGGCCCATTTCTACCGTGCCGTTGGCCACCGCATCCATGGATTCCAGCGCCGGCACGATCTCCCCGGCGCCGTATACCTTCACCTGCAGGCGACCCCCGGAGGCCTCGCTAATAAATTTGGCCAGCAGACTGGCGCCGGAACCGAGACCTGGAAAATTCTTTGGCCAAGTGGTCACCATACGCCACTGTATCTTTGGCTTTTCAATGACTGCCGGGGCCGCCACTATGGCACTGCTTGCGACCACTCCACCACTCGCCCTGGCAATAAAATCACGACGCTTCATAGCCTCTCCTCGCAGCATTTTCAGGTCTGAGCGCCGGTCATCTGGACCGGTGCACACAGACCAAGCCTAGACCAGCACGCCTCCTCCGCCAAGTACGCAAATCCTTGACCTTCCAACACAAACTTCTATGCTTTGGTTTGAGGAGCCCCCAATGCATCTGTGTAGCGGCTTTTCCAAATAAAAAATGCAGGACGATAGAACCACCGTTGCTTCCCGTAGTCCAAGCCAGACGGGGAACGTGTTCAGCAGGTCTTTATGGAGGAGGGCAGCATGTACAAGCTAGCGAAAACAACCATCATTTCACTCGGCACCGCTTTACTCACCTTCGGTCTCGTGGGCAATGCCCCGGCCAAGGTAGAGGGCGATACCATCGTACTTGGCGCCGCGGTTTCCCTGACCGGGAAATACACCACCGCAGGCAACCATACCCAGCGCGGCTATGACTTGGCGGTACAACGCGTCAACAGCATGGGTGGCGTTAAGGTGGGCGGGAAAAGTTATCGCCTGAAAGTCATTTACTATGATGACGAATCCACCCCGGCACGCGGCGCACAACTTGCGGAGCGGCTCATCAAGCAAGATGGCGTGAAGTTCATGCTGGGTCCCTACAGTTCCGGATTGACCAAGGCCATGGCACCGGTAACCGAGAAACACAAGGTCCCGATGGTGGAAGGCAACGGGGCCTCCCGCTCGCTCTTTAACAAGGGTTATCGCTACCTGTTCGCAGTGCTCTCCACCTCGGAGCAATATCTCCAGGAGGCAATCAACCTGGCCGCCGAACAGGCAATAAAAATGGGGAAAAGCCCTTCCAGTGTGAAGGTTGCGGTGGCGGTGGAAAATGACCCCTTTTCCCTCGATATCCGCGCCGGCGTACTGGATGACGCAAAACGCCACGGCATGAAAGTGGTGGTGGATGACAAACTGCCTCGTGAACTGAGCGATATGTCCTCGACGCTGACCAAGGTAAAGGCCTTGAAACCGGATGTGCTGGTCGTCTCCGGTCATTCCAAGGGGGCCTCACTCGCGGTGCGACAAACCACCCAGATGCGGGTCAAAACGCCCATCATGGCCATGACTCACTGTGAGTCCGCCAAGGTGACCAGTGCCGAGAAGTTCGGTATGCGTGCGGAAGGCATCCTGTGTGCGTCCCAGTGGGCACCTACCATGACCTATCGGGATAACTGGTTTGGCTCTTCGGGAGATTACGCGAAGACCTTCGAATCGGCCTACGGTTATGTGCCTCCGTACCAGGCTGCGGAATCTACCGCATCGGTGCTGGTGTGGGTGGATGCACTGCAACGCGCGGGCTCCTTCGATACCGAAAAGGTGCGCGATGCCCTTTCCGCCACCAATATGCAGACCTTCTACGGCAACATAAAGTTTGACGAGACAGGCAAGAACATCGCCAAGCCCATGGTGTTGAGACAGATCCAGGGCGGCAAGTACAAAGTGGTCGCACCGACCAAATGGGCGAGCGATCCGCTGGTCTATCCGCGTCCCTGACGCACACGTATAAAACGCTACTCCCGTCCTGGTGGCTACAAGGCCACCAGGATGTGTTTTTTATGACCGGCACAGCCGTTATAGTCAGGGGGCGCCTGAAGCAATACAGGTTTCTCGTGCGGCAACCACAAAGGGGTCTTTCTCTTATCCATGGATAACCTCCTCCTGCTCGTTGATGCACCGGTCTTTTCCCTCCAGCTTCTCATCGACGGGCTGCTGGCAGGCGCTATCTTCGCCCTCGCAGCCTACGGCATGGCGCTGGTGTGGGGAGTGATGAATATCATCAATATCACCCAGGGTGAGTTCGTCATCCTCGGCGGCTTCGTCACCCTTTACCTCTCTTACCTCGGAGTCCATCCCCTGTGGGGGGTGCCCGTATCGGCGCTTGCCCTGTTCATCGTTGGTTGGGGGGTATACCGCCTGGTGATCTTTCGCATCGTCGACCGCGACCTCTTTATTTCGATTCTCGCCACCTTCGGAATCTCCATCCTGCTGCAACAGCTAATGAATCAGATTTTTGGTGCGGATATTCAGAATGCTGATCCAAATCTGGGCACCCTTTTTCTATTCAACGACGACGTGGCTATCGCCAATATCAAATTCGTCGCCCTGGCGATCACTATCGTGGTGGGTGCCCTGCTGATCCTGTTTTTGCGCAAATCCCGTATTGGCCAAGCCATCCGTGCCACCGCCCAAAGCGCCCGCGCCGCACGCCTTATGGGCATCGACACTGATCGCGTCTACGCCACCACCTATGCACTCAATGCCGCACTCTGCGGCGCCACCGGTTCTTTGGTGGTCATGACCTGGGTGATCCATCCCTTTATCGGCCTCATCTATACCGTGCGTTCCTTCATGATCGTGGTGGTTGCGGGACTTGGAAACCTCGCCGGCGTGGTGGTGGCAGGCCTTGGGCTGGGAGCGGTTGAGAACTTTGCCGGCTTCCTGCTCGGCACCGAGTTTCAGGCCGCCTTCGTGTTCAGCCTGCTGGTGATTATCCTGGTCTGGCGCAACTATCGCCTGGGCAAGAAACGGCAATATCTGCGATGAACAAGGCACTCAGAACGTCGTTGGGCATGGCGCTCGCACTGCTGATCCTGGCAGCCCCCCTGATCCTTCCGAATTACCAAACCCAGCTCGCTGTGCTCTGGCTGATGGTTCTGCTGGCACTTACCTGGGACATCATGGGTGGCCAGATGGGCTACAACTCCTTCGGCAACATCGTCTACTTTGGCGTTGGCATGTATACCACCGCCGTGATCCAGCGCGGCCTGTTTTTCGATATAGACGAATATGCCCATGTGGCGGGGGGCACAGGGTCTCAACTTTCCCTATTGGACTATTTACTTGGCCTCGGCCTGGGCCTTACGGGCGGGGCGCTCCTGTGCGTCGTGCTTGCGGTGATACTGGGCGCCGGCATCCTTGGCCTGCGCGGCCACTATTTTGCCATCTGCACCCTTGGCCTTGGCATTGCGGCCGGCGAAATTGCCAGCGGCTGGGACTATCTGGGTGCCGGCTCCGGACTGGTTACCCCGCTGTTTCCCGAAACATTTTTTGGGCGCGGTATCTTTTTTTATTATTACTTTCTGACTCTTGCTAGCTTGACCTTTGTGGTGCTGAGGTACCTGTACTCGGAGCGCTTCGGGCTCGCCATCAATGCCATCCGCGACGACGAGGACAAGGCTGAATCCATGGGCCTTTACACCACCCGCTACAAAACCATTGCATGGTCTGTATCGGCGGTATTCCTGGCCCTGGCGGGTGGCGCCTACGGCAATCTTATCGGTTTCATCGACCCTCTGGATGTCGCCTTTGCCGGACCCACTTTCGGCGTGTGGATGGTATTGATGGCCATCCTCGGCGGCAAAGGCACAGTGTGGGGGCCAGTCATTGGTGCCACCATCTTCCACATCACTCAAGAGCTGTTCTGGACCTATCTGCTCGGCTGGCAGCGAGTTGCCCTGGGTTTGCTAATCGTCGTCATCGTGGTGTTCTTCCCGCTTGGGATACTTGGCTGGATACGGGAACGCTGGCCAGAGCGATTTGGTGAGCGGGTCGAGGGGAAACAGTAGGGATGAGCCACCTACTGGAAATCCGCGATGCCTCCAAATCCTTTGGCGGCGTAATTGCCAACGAGAACATCAGCATCGACGTGCCGGAAGGCAAGATCATTGGCCTTATTGGCCCCAATGGCTCGGGCAAAACCACCCTGTTTAACTCCATCGTCGGTTATCATCCCGTAGACTCAGGCTCAATAAAATTTAGCGGCCATGAGCTGACCCGCCTCCGGGTTCCACAAATTGCGCGCATGGGATTGCTGCGCACCTTTCAGCAAACGCGCATCTACGGTGGCATGAATTGTGTGGAAAACATGCGCATCAGCACCCCCACCCATGGCGAAAGCCTGCGCGCCATGTTTCGCGCCATTTCCCCGGAAGTGACGGAACAGGCGGAGGAATTGCTGGAATTTGTCGGCCTCTACGAGAAACGCTGGTTGCTCGCTGGCGATCTGTCCTTCGGGCAACAAAAGCTGCTGGAATTTGCCATGGCCTTGATGAACAGGCCGAAGATGCTGCTCCTCGATGAACCCACTGCCGGCATCAACCCTACGCTCATCAACGGCATCATCGACCGCCTGAAGCACGCCAATGCAAACCTGGGGATCACCCTGCTGGTCATTGAACACAATATGCGCGTCATCATGAATCTGGCTGAACACATCTATTGTCTTGCCCATGGCCAGCTTCTGGCCGAGGGTGCTCCTGAAAATATTCAGCATGATCAGCGTGTTATTGATGCATACCTTGGGGCCCACTGATGACGACAGGCCCGGATTCCGACAAAAAAAGAAGCGTTGGCTACGGTCTCGGAAAAGTAGATTCCGTTATCTCCGTGGACGATGTCAGCCGCCAGGCCAGTGAACTGGCCGGAGAAGGCGTCTCTGTGCAGCAACTCACAGAGCTCGCAAAAGGCCAAGCCCTGCTGAGTATTCAGGAGCTGGTTGCCGGCTACGGCAAGATGGAGATCCTGCACAGCTTCAGCCTGCAAATTGCCAGCGGCCAGTCCCTGTGCCTCATCGGACCAAATGGCGCCGGCAAATCCACCATCCTGCATTCCATTTACGGACTGACAGATATCCGTAGTGGCAGCATCAGCATTGACGGCCAGGACATCACCCGGCTGGGTACCAACCGCAAACTTGCGGAGGCCGGCATCGCCTACATACTTCAGGACAACTCCGTTTTTCCCGACATGTCGGTGGAAGAAAATCTGTGGATGGGGGGCTACCTGATGCCCCGAACCGACGATGCCAAAGCCGCCGCCGAGCGCATTTTTGAGAAGTATCCTCGCCTCGCTGCGCGCCGCGGCCAGACCGCAAGCGTACTTTCAGGTGGCGAGCGCCGCCTGCTGGAGATCTCCCGTGCCCTGGTGATGGAGCCCAGGATTTTGCTGGTGGATGAACCCTCTATCGGCCTCGAGCCCCGCTTCATCGACATGGTGTTCGAGATCCTCGACGACCTCCAGCACAGTGAGGGCAAGACCATCATCATGGTGGAACAGAATGCCAAGAAGGGCCTGGAATTTTCCGATATCGGTTACGTGCTGGTTTCAGGCGAATTGGCCATGGCCGGACCCGGTAGCGAATTACTGGAAGACCCGGAGGTGGGGCGGCTGTTTCTGGGCGGTTAAAGAGTAGAGTCCCTACCTTCCTTCAGTGTCATCCGGCAACTCCTCAATCCCGTCCGCCGCCAGTTCCAGCTTTAACGCCGCCAGGGATCGGTTTATATCGTGGATAAACACTATCAGCCCGCCGATCAGGGAACCCATGCAGATAACAAATAACGTACCAATGATCCATGCAGTTTCAAGCTGAAGCCACGCCGTAAAGAAAAGCAGAATGATGAGGATCGCCGCACTCAGCGCGCTCATTGAAACCAGTGTAATCGCCAGACGAATCAGGCGAGCACGCCGACAAAAGATATGGATTTGCGGCACTATCTTTGCCGCACGCGCGAGCCCCGCCTGTGGTAGCTCTGCAGACAGCAACCTCACGCGGTCAATGATCCGCCCAAGTCGATTGGTCATGGTGACAATAAGCAGGCCAACACCCGAAATAAGTATCACCGGCCCGATGGCCGTCTGGAGCACCGGCACGAGTTCGGCAACCGTTGTCACTTGCATAGAGACTCCATAATGTGCTGCCAACCGGAGGAGTGGCTGTCCGGCCTACCGGATGTTTGTCTTTTGGGTTGAATCCTTCGCCTGCGAACGCCACCCACCACCCACCCACAGCGGAACAACAGACTAGAACTCTAGCGTATACGCGAACAGCCCGCCAAAGGTATCCGTATCCACGCCGTCCTCACGGTGGGTCATCCAGCCAACATCCACGCTGATGCCACTGGCAAAAGCATAACCGGCGGAAGCCTGAAATTGCTCCGCATTGGAGCGGGCACCACCCGCTGAATCGGTTTCTTTGCGGGTCCAGGCCAGTGCCAGGTTCCACTTCTTGTAGGTGGTTGCCAGCGTGGCTGTCAGGTAGGTGGTGTCGTCACCGACCACCCCGCCAGCGTCGCTCTGGTCAACATACTCAATGAGTGGTGTAACCGAGATATCATCGTTGATGCTGAACTCGTATTCAGCGCCGATGGCAAGGCTCAATTCATCATCTTCACTCGCAAGGCCGTTCCCCTGCTGCATAACGGCCAAGTGATAACGGAAGCTGGGCAAAGCCGGAAATTCGCTCCCGTCGAGGGCAACCGCAAAGGATGATAAATCGCCATTGTTGCTCGGCCCGCCGTCGCCCCTACGGGTCCTGTTCCGCCGGGTGAATACAGATCCCGCCAGGGTCGAGGTATCGGCAAAAAAGACACTCGCCGACAGCGAATGCTGGCCGGATGTCTCGCTCCCAAAATGAACGCCACCACCAAAACCAATGCGCTCGGCAATCTCATATTCTTCTGGGATATCAACGCCGTAGATTCCGGGTGCCGCATCCCAGGCCATGCCAAAATTAACACCCATCTTGCCCGCGTGCAGGAAAAATCGTTCACTGTTGTAATTCAGGGTCAGGGCTTCTACAAACAATCCCTCGTGGTCGAACCAGAGATCATCACCTGGAATCCTCGGGTCTGCTACCGGCTCGAAAACAAGAGCGGCATTGATAGAAATAGCCTCGCTGAAGCGGAGACTCAAAGCGGGCTCGATAGTCGCGGAGAGGCTGTTGAATTCCGCCGTCGCACCATCGGAATCGTAGGCTGCATCAGCCTGAAGTTCAAAAAGAACCGTACCAGAGATACTGGGAAAGCCATCATTCTCTGCTGCTGACAGCAGCAGAGATAGCAGCAAGGACGGCACAAGGACAAGAAAGCTTTTGCACGACATTACAGTTTGGTTCCCCATCACCATAATCCCCGTATTGCCATGGAAAAAACGCTTCCACTAACGCCTTTCTCAAGAGCCACTGAGCCCCTGCTCCCGCGTCATCAACGATGAAGATGCACTACACTTATATATTAGTATCATACATTCCACTCGAAAGGTGAGCACGACAAAAACCAGGGGGAGTCATGGACACCATAATTATTTCTGGATTCCGGCGCTGCACACGTCATCCGGCATTATTTGTCAGCTTTCTGTTGACGGGATTCGCACTTGCCCTGGCAAGTCCTTTGACTCATGCAGACAAAAAGGATGAAGCCGCTGAGGCTGTTGAGGAAGTCGTAGAAAAGGCTATTCGTCGTGCAAGCCACGAGGAAGCCGTGCGCAAGCTGGTAGTGGAACGGAATATCTCCATTTCCTATGAGTACATCGCGACCCTGATGCGCCTGCCCAATGCCTTTGGTGAGGGCGCGGCCTGTGTAATCTGCCACGGCTCTAACGACCCGAAAAAGAGTTATCGCGGTCTGGATCTGACCAGTTGCCAGGGCATTCTCAAGGGGTCTACCGAGGCGCCGGCCCGTACCATCGTGGTTCCCGGCAAGCCAAAAAAAGGTTTGTTCCGACGCTATCTGCGTAACAATCGCATGCCACTTGGCGTCGCCTTTGATTATCCTCAGAACACCGCCAACATCCTCACGGTAAAGAAGTGGATTGATAACGGAGCAAAAAATAACAGCTTTTTTCAGACCAAGGTCCTGCCGCTCATGAGCCTGCGGGGCGCCTTTGGCTCGCTGGCCTCATGCACCGACTGCCATATGTCCAACCAGGAACCACCCAGCTTCCATGAACTGGATCTCACCTCTTTTGAGGGCATCATGCTGGGGGCCGATGCCATCGCCAAGGCAAAGCAGGGAAAGCCGCCCGCAAAGATCGTGAAACCGGGAAACTCGGCGGGCAGCAAACTCTATCAGCGGCTGGTGGAAAACCGCATGCCGGCGGGTATCAGTCCGGGAGAAGGTCGGGATCATCCGAACACCCAACTTCTGCTGCGCTGGATTGAGCAAGGGGCTAAGTGCGACTAGAGCGTGGCGGACCATCCTTTGAGGGTGGCCCCGCTTTCTCCCGACGGAAGCTGCTGGCGGGTATAGCCGCTGGCGGGCTCGCGGTCAGCATTCCCTGTGGGACTCTTGGTAGCGAGGAGTTCCGCATTCTCCAACGCTGGCAGACCGGGAACCGCAAACTTTTCCCTTTCTTGCTTTCGGGCCAGACCCTGTTCCTAAATGGTGATACCACCCTTGAGGCCTGGGATCTTGTCCACGGCCGCCAAAACTGGAGCTCGCCACTCGTAGCACCCGCTGCCTTTCGTCCACGCCTCGACGGGAAGTGGCTGCTAAGCGCGGGACGCACCCACCTTGCGGTACACCAGGCATTAGACGGCCGTCGGCACTGGGAATCTTCATCCGCCAAAGGTCTTGGCGTACCTCTGCTACACCACGGTCGGCTCTACGTTGGCGAGGGCCATCGACTGGTCGCCCGCGAACTCGCCACGGGAAAGCAGTTGTGGTCTTATCCCACCCAGTCTGGGTCACGTATTGCCTACGCCCCGATCGTTCATGGGAAAAGCTTGCTGCTCGGTCCGGGTGATGGCCGCCTGTATGCACTGGATGTGTCGGATGGCCGGCTGTTGTGGCATATCGACCGGGAACACGATTGGCAATACCTGCGCCAACTCCACCTCAGCGGAAATGTACTGGTTGCCGGTGGCTACCACGATGAGCTGTTTGGCATCCACGCCGATAGCGGAGAGATACTTTGGCGCTTTGATGCAGGCAACTTCGTCAATTCTCACATCGTCAACGCAGGGCTGGTCTGCTTCTGGTCGCCCACCGGCTGGATCTATGCCCTTGATGCCCGTAACGGCATTATCCGCTGGCGCCACCGCACTACAAACTACAGCCGAAGCTCCGGGACAGCCAACTGGGCACCCATCGCAGCGGAGTTACAAATTCGTGGAAAAAAACTGTTCGCCCTCACCATGAACCACGTCCTCCATATCCTTGATATCAGGAGCGGCAATGAAGTCGCCCGGCACTCGTTGCCAGTCACAGTAAGAAATTTTGTCTCTCCCGAGCCTCGGGGCAGTGGCCTCTTTTTTGGCAGCGAAGCCGGTGAGATCTTGTATATGCAATTTGCCTGAACACCATATACGTGAAATCAGGAAGCCCTCATGGAATTGCCGTTAGTAGTAGCAAGAAAAACAGACGGCTCGTCATCTATTAACTGGAGATGAACTTCGACAGGGCACCGGGAGTCGTCTTTCCGGCGATGAATAGTCCTGTATACAATCCGCTGTTCGGCGCCGGAGCGTAGAGGCGCGATGAGATCGGCGAATGTTTCTGCCGTAAATTCCGGACTGATGTCCAGCGGAGTCAGCTTTTTCAGCTCCTCCATCGAATAACCAAGATTTTCCCGCACCCCCTGTGTTGCCTGCAGAAATTGCAGCGTCCCGGAATCAAAGATGTAAATCTCGTTCAACGAATCCTCAACTACGCGGCCAAAACGGGTGCTCAATTTCTCCGCGTGCTTGCGCTCGGTGACATCTTCGCCAATAGATTGATAAAAAACGGCCCGGCCTTGCTCGTCGAATAGCGCGTGGGTACTCCAGTGCTGCCAACGAAGTTCTCCATGAGAGCCAAGCATCTGGTGTTCATGCGAATGATTCGGAGATTCAGCCGTCAGTGCCGAGAGTTTTCCCATTACCGCTTCACGATCCGCTTCCGAAAGCGGTAACAGAAAAGAGGAACCAAGCAACTCACCAAAGCTTTTTTCCAAATAGTCACAGTAAGTCCCGTTGGCATAGGTAATCTCGCCACCGGGGAGAAATCGGCAGATCCAAACCGGCGTCTCCTCCGAAAGAGTCCGGTAACGGGCCTCACTCTCCTGCAAAATCTCCGTTTGCTCCATTAGCTGGCCACTCATTTCGTTAAAGGCTTCACCCAGGCCAACGAGCTCACCACTGCCTCGGATATCACTAAGTACACTTCCCCCACCGGCGAGTCGACCAGCTACTCGAACGAGATGGCTAATCGGACGCGTGACAACCCGATGCAGGAAGACAGTCAAAACCATCATCACGATCAACAATAACAGCCAGGTGGGCAAACTGGCCCGCCAAATCTGGGCCCATATATCCGCCCGCGCGGTGCTCAGATCATAGCTCGCAAAGAGTGCGCCGGAGCGCAAGGAGCGTATCTCGCTGGAGGAATGCGTGAGTCTCAGTGGAAAATATACGTTAAGCCGACGCCCATCCGAATGGAGATGAACGTCCGGGCGATTGTGCCGCCGCATCTGGGTAAAACGTTGTACGTCGAAACCCTCCAATACTTTCTCGGCAAGCATATTTTTCAAGGCAAGGCGGGTAGTGTGCAGGATTCGGCCGCGCTCGTCGAGCGCCACCAATGCCTGATATCGCGTATTGGTTCCCCTGGATGACAAGGCCTGTCCAGCCCGGACGTACTCTCCGGTGCGTAACCGTTCTTCCATTTCACGCTGCAGGGAAGCCATGTCCCGGGACACGAAATTCCGGCTGAGGGTAACGAGTTCCGTGGCACGATCCTGGTAGTGCATCCACGTCATTATCGATAGCAGTAACGCGAAAGTACCCAGCATCAGCAGCGGTAGCCAGAGCTTGAGAGACACGGAGTAGATAGCTTTCATGGCGCGTCGCCCGGGAGGAAATCGCTGTTCACCAGGTCCACGAAAGTCAGCGGGTTTCTGAGCAACTTTCTCTCCAGCATGAACCTGCCAAGCCCGGTCGCCATTACCTGCAGTGGAGGGGGATTTCCATTCAATAAGTTCCGGTTCTCGTCCAGCCCGGGCAAACGTAGCCCTTTGAAGGAGGCAAGCACTTCAGCGGGCGACAAGTTCATTCTCGGCGCCATCCGCCTGGCCGCATCTTCAGGAACGGTGGAGAGATATTCACGTGCCTCGAAGTATCCGGACAGCAGTTGCCTGAGTGACCGCGGATGCGTATCCAGGCTTTCCGCGCGCACCACCAAAACGCCCATAATGCGGCCTGGCGTGCGGCTACTATCGAACAATTGCCAGGCCCCTTGCTTCAATAATTTTGTCTTGTTCGGTTCAAAAGTAACGAGCGCATCAACCGACCAATAACAGTCCAGGTGTTCATCCGCAGCACAGTAAACAATGTCGATATCGGACACGGACAATCCCGCTGCATTGAGCGCACCATCCAACACCAGGGCCCCTACTGCTGTTTGCTCGACTGCGATGCGCTTGTCGCGAAGGTCAGCCAGGGCAGCGATTCCAGGCCTGGCCACCAGGACATCGCCACCGTGGGAATAATCCATCACCAGGATCACCCTCAGGTCGAAATCGTCATCCAGTATATTCAGCGTTTCATCCAGGGTGAGTGCCGCACCCTCCAGGGTGCCACTGCGCAGGGCGTGAATGACATCCGATGCCGAGGTCATTTCTACCAGCTTCACCGAAGTGCCCTGGTATAAACCCAGGCTGCGGGCCAGATACAATGGCTCGTATCCGGGCCAAACATTGGTGCCAATTCGAAGCGGGGGTTCCGGTGCCGGGCTACAAGCGGAAATCAACAAGGACAGAGCCAGAAAGGCGATGCCAATCAAGGATCGGGAATTCTCGCGCAGCGTGCTCATCGTCTCTTCCTTCATAAAAATATCTCGCAGGTACCGCCTATCCTATGAGGCTTGCACCGCCGATGCTATCGCCGTACCCAACGTCACCGTACCGCCTTTTCCCCCCAGGTCAGGCGTGTGCAATGAAACATCCTCCAGCACCCGGGCTATCGCTGCCTCTATCGCCCGGGCCGCCTCCGCATAACCCAAATGCTCCAGCATCATTGCGCCAGACCAAATCTGGCCAATGGGGTTGGCAATCCCCTGGCCTGCGATATCCGGAGCCGAGCCATGCACCGGCTCGAACATGGAAGGAAAGTCCCCTTCCGGATTGAGATTGGCCGAGGGCGCAATGCCAATGGTACCGGCGATAGCTGGCCCCAAGTCGGAGAGAATATCGCCAAACAAATTACTGCCCACTACCACGTCAAAGCGCTCCGGGTGCAATACGAAATGAGCACAGAGTATATCGATGTGATAGCTGTCGGTGCGCACCTCGGGATAGTGTTTTGCCATCTCTGCGAAGCGTTCGTCCCAGAAGGGCATGGTATGGATGATACCGTTGGACTTGGTCGCCGAAGTGAGATGACTCTTCTCGCGGCTGGCCGCCAGCTGAAAGGCATAGTCGAGGATACGATCAACGCCACGCCGGGAAAACAATGACTGTTGCACCACCACCTCATCCCCGGTGCCTTCATAGAGACGACCACCGATGGTGGAATACTCACCCTCGTTATTCTCCCTCACCACGCAGAAATCGATATCTTCAGGACCGCGATCCCGTAGCGGTGAGGGCATACCTGGAAACATCTTCACTGGCCGCAGATTGACGTACTGCTGCAGCTTGCGGCGTATGGGAATGAGGAGCCCCCAGAGGGAAAGGTGGTCGGGCACATCAGGATGGCCTACCGCACCAAAGTAAATAGCATCAAAGCCCTGCAGTTGCTCACACCCATCGGGTGGCATGAAACGGCCGGTTTGCAGGTAGTCCTCACAGCCCCAGGAAAACCGCTTCCAGTCGAACTCGAGGCCGAACTTGCGCCCCGCCTCGTCCAGCACCCGGATACCCTCGGGCATCACCTCCTGGCCAATACCATCACCGGGAATTACTGCAATACGCTGTGCAGACATGAAAACCCCTTACCTCAAAAGAAACGGATCAGTAGTACAGAGAATAGACGCCAGGAAATTGAGAAGGAGAGAAAAGGTTTGGCCATGGATGGCCTTATGTCGCGAAGCACAGGGATGTGTGAGAGTGACGCTTGGCCATGGATGGCCTCGCCAAAATCCCCATTGTACTCAGGGGAGAGGCAACACCCAGGCAATCGGTAAAATTCAGGAGGTGGTTCCTGGCAAGGCGAAAATTTTGTCCAGGGATGTACTTATGCCGCGGTGGCATGGATGCCAAAGAGCGGCACTTGGCAGGGTTGCTCTCGCACGTCCTTGTACTTCGCGACATAAGGCCATCCATGGCCAAAGTGCCGCATCATGGATTTTACCCGGCCTCGCGCACGGCAGAACCCAACCCCTCACAAACCTCATTGGCATCACCAAAGACCATGGAGCAGTTATCCATGTAGTAGAGGGTATTTTCAATCCCTGCGTAACCTGGACGCAGGCTGCGCTTGATAACAAAAACCTGTTTGGCCTTGTGAACATCCAGTATGGGCATACCGTAGATGGGGCTGGAGCTATCCTCGCGGGCCGCCGGATTAGTCACATCGTTGGCACCCACCACCAGTGCCACGTCAGCTGTGGCGAACTCATGGTTAATCTCATCCATCTCCACCACCTGGTCGTAGGGGATGTCGGCCTCGGCCAGCAGCACATTCATATGGCCAGGCATCCGCCCCGCCACCGGATGGATGGCAAATTTCACCTGGGCGCCCGCCGCCTCAAGTGCCTGGGTGAGCTCTTTGAGTGCGTGCTGGGCCTGAGCCACGGCCATGCCGTAGCCAGGAACCACGATGACATTACGGGCACTCTGCATCCAGAAGGCAGCGTCTTCCACGCCGGCGGAGTTAGCGCCTTTTTCCACGGCTGCACGGGTAGCGCTACCCTCCCCCTCTTCTTCCTCACTGGCCCCAAAGCCACCCAGGATGACGCTGATAAAGCCCCGGTTCATCGCCCGACACATGATGTAGGAAAGGATGGCACCGGAAGAACCCACCAGTGCCCCGGTAATGATGAGCAGGTGATTACCCAGGGTGAAACCGGTGGCCGCCGCCGCCCAACCCGAGTAGGAGTTCAGCATGGAGATCACCACCGGCATGTCAGCGCCACCGATGGGAATGATCAGCAGCACACCGAGGGCAAAGGCCAGCAGGGTCAGAAAGACCAGCGAGACAAAATGATTATTGACAACAAAATCCACGGACAGGATGAGGATAAAGATCGCAAGGCCGAGGTTCAGCCAGTGCTGCCCGTTGAAGTTGACCGGGGCACCACTCACCAGCGCTTGCAGTTTGGCAAAGGCCACGAGGGAACCCGTAAAGGTGATGGCGCCTATGACCGCCCCCACCGCCAGTTCCCCCATCAGGACACCATTCAGAGCGCCCGCTGCCTCACGGTTGAGATAGGTTCCGATCGCCACCAGCACAGCCGCCAGGCCGACGAAGCTGTGCAGTGCCGCCACCAGCTGTGGCATGGCCGTCATCTGGATGCGTTTTGCCACCACCGCGCCAATGGCCGCACCAATGATGACTGCTGGAATAATAATACCAAGGCCGGAAACTGCGGGGCTCTTGAGCGTGGCCAGAATCGCCAGCGCCATGCCGCCCATAGCGAGGTAGTTGCCGCGCCGCGCGGTGGCAGGTGAGGTCAGTCCCTTGAGGCCAAGGATGAAAAGGCAACCGGAAATCAGGTATACAAGCGCCAGAAAATTAGTCGTCATTGCAGTATCCGTCTACCTTTTCTTCTTGAACATGGCGAGCATGCGCTGGGTGACCATGAAGCCACCAACGATATTGATGGTGGCCAGCAATACCGCAATGAAACCCAGACTGCCCTCGGCGAATCCCCCCATCTCAAACCCCGCCACCAGCAATGCGCCGATAACGATGATGCCGGAGATGGCATTGGTGAGAGAGATGAGTGGCGTATGCAGGGCTGGAGTTACCCCCCAGACCACCCAGTAGCCGATGAAGCAGGCCAGCACGAACACATAAACAGCAACCATCGTTTCCGACATCGTTCTACGCCTTTTTCGGTGGATACAGAACTTCGCCCTTGTGGGTCACCAAGCTCGCGGCCGTGACCTCATCCTCACTAAAATCCTTGAACCCGAGGCCCGCTTCTTCCCCTTCCACTTCCTCGACCATCAGGTTCAACAGGTTGAAAAGATTGCGTCCATAGAAGGCACTGGCATCGCCGGCCACCATGGAGGGGAAATTGGTGTAGCCCACCAGAGTCACGCCGTGCTTGGTGCTCACTTTGTCGGCCTTGGTTAACGGACAGTTACCGCCGTTGGCCGCAGCCATATCCACCACCACGGTGCCCTCGGCCATGCCCTTGAGGGCATCTTCGGTAATCAACACGGGTGCCGGGCGGCCTGGAATCAGTGCCGTGGAAACCACGATATTGGCCGTTCCGAGGTATTCGGTAAGTGCCTGCTGCTGGCGTTCCTTTGCTTCCTCGCTGAGCTCCTTGGCGTAGCCGCCTTCGCCCGATGCAGTCTCACCAATATCCAGCTCAATGAATTTTGCGCCGAGGGATTCAATCTGTTCCTTCACCTCGGGCCGCACATCAAAGCTCTCCACCTCCGCACCCAGACGACGGGCCGTGGCGATAGCCTGCAAGCCGGCAACCCCGGCGCCCAGGACAATCACCTTCGCCGGACGCGCGGCGCCGGCAGCAGTCATCATCATGGGGAAGAAACTCGCGTAGCGGGCCGAGGCCTCGATCACCGCACGATAGCCGGCAATATTTGATTGCGATGAGAGTGCGTCCATGGACTGGGCGCGGGAAATGCGTGGAATGAGTTCCAGGGCAAAGGCACTGACACCCTGTTTTGCCAACAAATCGAAGCCCTCACCCCCGCCCCAGGGATCGAGCAATGCAAGTAGTACGGCGCCTTTGCCAAGAGCGGCAATCTGCCCTGCATCCGGCGCCCTGACCATAAGCACCACATCCGCGGCGAGGGCCGTGGCGGCATCTACCATCGTCGCGCCAGCCTCGGTATAGGCGGCATTGGCATAGGCGGCCTTGCGCCCGGCACCGCGCTCAACGCAGACTTCGAAGCCCTTGGCACACAGCCGTTTGACGATATCCGGGGTCGTGGCAACACGCCCCTCTCCCGTTACAGTTTCCTTTGGAATCCCGACTTTCATAGGACGATGTGTGTAGCCTTCCTGGTCAAGAAGGTGCTGCCGGGAGGGTTCCGATACGCCGCTACAGAACGGCCGGAACGACCCTGCATATCCTCCTGAAATGGACGGTGGGCGCCGATCCTCTGGCCCCGTGCGTAGACCCCGTTTGTTGTTTTTCCAACGGGTCTGGAACTCGAAGCACTATAAAGGTGCCCATAGCCATTTTCAACTGAAAGGTGGATTCCATCCACATTCATTACCACACCATGGCAGAGTGATTTTCCATGGCCTGATAGAATGTCCTGAACGATTGAAAGCACATGGGAATAAGCGATGGTTCGCACACTGAAAAACTTGCTGAATCTGATCTGGCTGCTCGCCTTGGTACAAGGAGCAGCGGCAGAATCGGCAAGCAGCCACGGTTTATCCCTGCACCGCGAGCTGAAATATCCCGCCGGCTTCAGTCATCTGGAATATGTCAATCCCGAGGCCCCCAAGGGTGGAGAGTTGCGCCTTGCAGAGATCGGCACCTTCGACAGCCTTAATCCCTTCATTCTCAAGGGCATCGCTCCCGCCGGCATCTCCGGTCTGCATGACACGCTGACCTATAACAGCAACGATGAGGCCTTTTCCGAATACGGCCTTATCGCTGAAAGCATCGAGGTCGCGCCGGATCATTCCTGGGTCATCTTCAATCTCAGGTCCGAGGCCCGCTTTCACGATGGCAGCCCCATCACCGCTACCGATGTCATCTTCAGCTTCGAGGCCCTGAAGGAACGGGGACACCCCTTTTACCGCTCCTACTACGCCCCGGTGGAAAAAGCTGAAGCCCTTGGCCCACGCAAGGTGAAGTTTTATTTTCAGGTGCGCAACAACCGTGAACTGCCCCTAACCATCGGCCAGATGCCGGTGCTGTCAGAAAAATACTGGCGCAATCACGACTTTGGCAAAACCACCCTTGACGCCCCGGTCGGTAGTGGTCCTTACCGGATTGACTCGGTGGAGCCCGGGCGCTTTGTGCGCTACCAACGGGTGGCCGACTATTGGGGGGCAAAGCTGCCGGTCAACGTCGGGCGACACAACTTCGATACCATTCGCTACGATTATTACCGTGATTCCACCGTGGCACTGGAGGCCTTCAAGGCCGGGGAATACAGCCTGCGCCTGGAGAATACCTCCAAGCTCTGGGCCACCGGCTACACCGGCCCGGCACTGGAGTCGGGAAAAATGCGCCAGGAGGAAATCTTTCACCAGCGCCCCACCGGCATGCAGGGCTTCGTCTACAACACCCGACGAGCGCTGTTTAGCGACCGCCGGGTACGCGAGGCTTTGGCCTACGCCTTCGATTTCGAATGGACCAACCGCAATCTCTTTTATGGCGCCTACACCCGCACCAATAGCTATTTTTCAAACTCTGAACTGGCCGCCCCGGGGCTTCCCGAAGGTGAAGAACTAAGGACTCTGGAGGGCTACCGCGGCAAAATCCCGGATGAGCTCTTCAGCCGTGCCTATACCGTCCCCAGCAGCACCGGCAGGAATGGAGTGCGCCGTAATTTGCGCACCGCGGCACGCCTCCTGCGTAAAGCCGGGTGGGTGGTACGCGACCAGCGTCTGGTGCACGCAAAAACCGGGCAGCCCTTTAGCTTTGAGGTACTGCTGGTCAGCCCCGCCTTCGAACGCGTGGTGCTGCCCTTCAAACGCAATCTCGCTCGTCTGGGCATTGAAATGCGGGTGCGCACGGTGGACAGCGCCCAATACCAAAAGCGCCTCGACAACTTTGATTTTGACATGAGCGTATACGTCTGGGGCCAATCCCTGTCACCGGGCAACGAGCAACAGGACTTCTGGTCAGCCAAGGCGGCGAATATACCGGGCAGTCGTAACCTCGCAGGTGTCCAGGATCCGGTTGTCGACGAACTCATCGCGCAACTGGTCAGCTCTCCCGATCGCAAAACCCTGATCCAGCGCACCCGCGCCCTGGATCGAGTGCTGCTGTGGGGCTACTACGTCATTCCCCACTGGCATATCCGCAGCTTCCGTGTCGCCTATTGGGATATCTTTGGTCGCCCCGGGGTAATTCCCAAATATGCCCTCGGCCTCGATACCTGGTGGCTGGACTCCGCCAAGGCCGCCGCGCTGGAAACACAGCCCGCTAAATGAGCGCCTATATCCTCCGCCGTGTGCTGCTCATGATCCCCACCCTGCTGGGCATCATGGTGCTGAACTTCGCCATCGTCCAGGCCGCCCCCGGGGGCCCGGTAGAACGGCTCATCGCCAGCCTGCGGGGACACGATGTAGCCGCCACCGCGCGCCTCGGCGGCAGTGGCCACGGCGATGCTGCCCGTAAAACCACGGTCACCTCCGAATCCAGCAGCCGTTATCGCGGTGCCCAGGGCATTGATCCCGAGCTGATAGCCGAGATCGAAAAGCTCTACGGCTTCGACAAGCCCGCCCATGAGCGCTTTCTGAAGATGATGGGGAATTACCTGGTCTTCGAATTCGGCGACAGCTTTTATCGCGACCGTTCGGTGGTGGATCTGGTGCTGGAAAAGATGCCGGTGTCCATCAGCCTTGGCCTCTGGACCACCCTGCTGGTTTACCTCATCTCCATCCCACTAGGCATTGCCAAGGCGGTACGGGATGGCTCCAGCTTTGATGTCTGGAGCAGCGGCCTAATTATCGTCGGCTACGCGATTCCAGGCTTCCTCTTCGCGGTGCTGCTCATCGTGCTATTTGCCGGCGGCAGTTATCTGGACTGGTTTCCCTTGCGCGGACTGGTCTCGGAAAACTGGAGCGAGTTGAGCACGGGCGCCCAGATACTGGATTACTTCTGGCACATCACCCTGCCAGTACTGGCACTGGTAATCAGCGGCTTTGCCGGGCTCACCATGCTCACCAAAAACTCCTTCCTCGAAGAGATCAACAAACAATACGTGGTCACCGCCCGCGCCAAGGGCGTGGATGAACACCGGGTGCTCTATGGCCACGTATTCCGCAATGCCATGCTCATCGTCGTCGCCGGCTTTCCCAGCGCCTTCATCGGCATCCTCTTCACCGGCGCCCTGCTCATCGAGGTGATCTTCTCCCTAGACGGCCTCGGCCTGCTGGGCTTCGAGGCAGCGGTCAACCGCGACTACCCGGTAATGTTCGGCACCCTGTACTTTTTCACCCTGCTCGGCCTGCTCCTGAACCTCGCCGGCGACCTGATGTACATGGTGATCGATCCACGTATCGATTTTGAAACGCGGGGCTAGGGCAACTCCTTTCCTGGTATCCGTTAAACTGGGGAAGATTCACACCTACTTTTCCATGGCATCAGAAAAATAAGTGCGTCCCCTTTTCATTAATCACTAAACGAGAAACTTTTCCACATAAATCCTGTTAGAACTAATAGGGAATATATTTATGGAGTTTGATGGATTAGATAAAATAGCAGCTAAAGGACAGCACCTTCTTGACGGCCATGATTCAGTTGATACACATAGATCTTTCACTAACTGGGTAAGTGACGTTTCCCGTTGGCTGAATGATCTATATCCTGATTCCGGACTATCTGCAAAATGGGTGGCGCAAGGCAACTCCCCCTTAGTTGTAGCCGGTAGCTACCATGATGATTCATTAACTTGGGCAAGATTCAGAACGATAGTTGAGGGCCGATTACGGTGGCTTGGTAATCTACCTTTAGAAGTGAAAATAAACCAGTTATTAGCGCCTGCCGTAGCTCAAAATGAAGCAAAACAAACAGGAAGAAAAGAAATAAAACTAAATACAACATCTAGAGCATACGTAGATCCCGATCGCATTAGTGAGTTAAAAGCCATTTCCTCCGATGATTTCGACCTGAGAAAGTTAGTTCGATTGTGTGAAGAATTAAATATTTGTTTTTCTGGTGAATGCTACATATCAATGCTTATGCTAACCAGAGCAATTCTTGATCATATTCCACCAATTTTTAATTGCTCCAATGCCACTGAGATAACTAATAATTATTCTGGAGGCAGATCTTTTAAAGCAGCAATGCAACATCTCAATAATACTTCAAGAAAAATATCAGATTACTATCTGCACTCACAGATAAAAAACTCAGAGATGTTACCTAACGTAACACAGATCGATTTTTCAAATGATTTGGATTTTTTGCTTGCAGAAATAGGGCGCATTGTAGGTAAAACATGAAGTCTAATTTAATCATTAGGCATTAGAAGAGAATGCACAAGCTTACGAATTAAGGTTAGACAGACTCCATCGCCTTGCGCATGGCACGAAAAGGCCGTGTCAGGTCCTCAAGAATCAGGTAGTTAATTGGCACCAGCAGCAAGGTAATGAAAGTGGCGAAGAGCACGCCGAAGCCCAGCGACACTGCCATGGGAATCAGGAATTGGGCCTGGGTGGATTTCTCGAAAATAAGCGGAGTCAGACCGACAAAAGTGGTTAGCGAGGTCAGCACTACGGCACGGAAACGGGCGACCCCGGCGGCGCGTATCGCATCCTCTGTAGCTACCCCTTTCGCCCGCTGACGATTGATGTAATCCACCAGTACCAGGCTGTCGTTTACCACCACACCCGTTAGCGCCAGCATGCCCATCAGGCTCATGACGCTGAGGCTCATGCCGAGCAACATGTGGCCGAGTACCGCACCCGCGGCACCGAAGGGAATCACCGACATCACGATAAAGGGCTGCAGGTAGGATTTGAACGGAATCGCCAGCAAACCGTAGATGATAAAGAGCACGAAACCCAGCCCCAGGCCCAGGCTGCGGAAGGTTTCCCGCTGTTCCCGGGCCTCACCCTCCAGGCCGTAGCGAACATCCGGGTAACGGCCCTCGATGCTGGCGAGAAAATCTAGCAGATCCGTCTTGATCGCCTCGATATTGGCGCTTTCCTTGTTCACATCGGCGGTCACATCCACTACTCGCCTGCGGTCAAGCCGTTTGATGCGTGCATAGCTACGACCAATGCTGGCGCTGGCCACTTCGGTGAAGGGTACCTCGGCACCGGTCGGGGTCCGGATACGCATGGATTCCAGATCGGCCAGGGAATGACGCTCGTGGCGCGGATAGCGCACCATCACCCGCACATCGTCACGACCGCGCTGTATCCGCTGCGCCTCCTCACCGAAGAAGGCCTGGCGCACTTGGCGTGCCAGATGGGAAGCACTGAGCCCCAACAACTCCGCCTCGGGCCGGATGGCGAGTTGCACCTCTTCCTTGCCCTCCTCGAAGCTGTCCTCCACATCGAAGACCCCGGGATATTCCCGCAAGCGGGTCTTGAGCTCCTCCGCCATGGCCGCCAGCTGGGTAAAATTATTGCCGGAAAGCTGCACGTCCAGCGGCGCACCACCCCGCCCGATTTCGGCACGGAAGGTGAGTGATTCTGCACCGGGAATAATGCCTATAGCCTGCCGCCATTCACGCACCAGCTCACGACTGGTCACTGCCACGGTGCGCTGCTCGGGGGAGACAATTTCAAAGCGGACGCGGCCAATATGGGAGACACCGGCACCGGTCCCGCCCGCCGACCCGCTCAGTGCCAGTATGTCCTTGACCACACTCTGTCCAGTAGCCGGGTCCACGTATTTTTCACGGATGGTCTCAGCGGCATGGACGATCCGTGCCACCTGTCGCTGGGTGATCTCAAAGGGGGTGCCCGCGGGCAGTACCAGCGTTGCCCGCGCGGTTTCGCTCTGCACCCGGGGAAAAAATACGAAATGAATGGAATTACTGACGATCAAGCCACCGACAATGATAAATACCGCCAGAAACAGGGAGAGGCTGAAATACCGCTGCCGCAGGGCGGCGGCGAGTAGCGGCTGATAGAAACGGATAATGGCCTGCTCAAGGCCATGGGCGATGCGCTGCTGGGCACAGGTAAAACGGTTTTCCTTGCCTCTCACATTCAGATGGGAGAGATGCGCGGGCAGGATTAGCTTGGACTCCACCAGCGAGAACAGCAGCACCGGAATCACGATCATCGGAATCTGCGCAAAGATCTTGCCGCGTATCCCTTCGATCATCAGCAGCGGCAGGAAGGCCGCCACCGTGGTTAACACGCCAAAGGTCACCGGGCGTGCCACTTCCAGGGTACCGCGTACCACCGCATCGCTGCCGGGCTCGCCACGTTTGAGATGGGTATAGATATTTTCGCCGGTGACGATAGCATCATCCACCACCACACCCAGGACCAGAATAAAGGCAAACAGGCTGACGATATTGATGGTGATCCCCAGCATCGGCAAAAAGGCCAACGCCCCGGTAAAAGCCACAGGGATGCCGATGCACACCCAAAGCGCCACGGAAAAACGCAGAAAAACCGCCAGCAGCAGGAAAATGAGCAAGCCGCCCTGGGCGGCACTTCTCAGCAGGGTATTGAGGCGTGATTTAACGATGCGGGAGCGGTCCCGCCAATAGCTCAGGCTCACCCCGGGCGGGAAACGTGTACTGGCGCTGGCGATGTAGTCCTTGACCTTGTTGGCCAGCTCGATGGCATTTTGATCCCCCACCCGATAGACCTCGACCATGACCCCCGGTTTGCCGTTAAAACGCACCCGGATGGGGTTTTCCTCGAAGCCATCGCGAATCTCGGCGATATCGCCCAGGGTCAGGCGGGTACCATCGTCGCGGGTGAGCACCACGATATCGGCAAAATCCGCGGCCACATAGGCTTGCTCCTTGGTGCGCAGGAGGATCTCTCCCCCCCGGGTCTTGATGCTGCCGGCGGAGAGATCCAGCGAGGCGCGGCGCACTGCATCCGCTACGGTCTCGAAGCTGAGCCCATGGGTGTGGAGCGTGTTTTCGGCCAACTCGATGGCAATCTCATAGGGCCGCACCGCCTCCAGTGCCACTTGGGTAATGCCGGGAATCGCTGAGATATCATCGCGTACCCGTTCACCGTACTGGCGCAGTTCCAGCTCGGGCAGGTCCCCGGAGACGACAACGCTAATCACCTCCCGCCGTCGCGCCGCCACACTGTAGATCGGACGCTCGGTTTCCGCCGGAAAGGTGCTGATGGCATCGACACGATTTTTGACATCATCTAACAGATTGCGCGATGAACCCCCCTTCTCTACCTCGATGGTGATCCTGGCGAATCCCTCGGCGGCCTCGGTGCGTAATTCCTTGATACCCTGCAGGTCGTAAACCGCCTCCTCCACCCGCAGTACCACCCCCTCCTCCACATCCGTCGGCGTCGCACCGCGAAAGGGAATCTGGATATTCACAATATCGAGCTCGAACTCCGGGAACACCTCCAGCGGGGTGCGCAGGATGAGTGCGTACAACCCCAGCAACACGATCACCGCCATCAGCAGGTTGGCGGCGACCCCATTGCGAGCGAACCAGGCGATCACGGATTTTTACCCGCTGCCGCAACGCTGTTGGGGCGCACTTTGACTCCCTCCATACCACCGCCAAGTGCCGTCAGCACCAGGCGTTCGCCCGCAGCCAGGCCATCAATCACCACGACGTTTTCTGCATCCTGCCAAAGGACCTTCACCGTCCGGCTCTGAATACGATCATCCATATCCACCAGTAACAGCCGGCCACCGGCACGTAGCGCCGCCCGCGGGATGACAAATACCTGCCTGAATTTACGTCCCTCGATGGCCGCTTCCACAAACTGTCCCAACTTGAGCGGTGGTCGCCCCACGGGTCCCTTGCCATAGGGATCATCCACCTGCGCCACCACGAATAGCTGGCGGCTCTGGGTATCGATAGCCCCCTCGGTGCGCACCACCCGACCGGCCCAGACATGGGTTTTGCTGCCGATGCGCGCACTCAGCCACACCCTGGGTTGCGGCACGGCCTCCGCGCCCGATCCATTGCCGCGATAGCGTTCCGGCAGATCGACAAACTCAAGCTGGCGGTTACTCAGCGGCAATCGAATCTCGGCATAATCCACCGCATATATCCGCGCCAACACCGTGCCCGGGGCCACATACTGGGCAACATCGATACCCTGCTCCAACACCCGACCGGCATAGGGCGCGCGGATGACGGTGCGTTCAAGGTTCAGCCGCGCCCGCAACAGCCGTGCCTCAGCGGATTTAATCAATGCCCGGGCGCTGGCAAGTTGCGGCTTGCGCAACACCAGCGGGTCTGGCTCGGCGGACTCACCGAGACGCCGCCATTCGTCCGCGGCCTGAGCTGCCCGCGCCTGCTCCTCCACCCCCGTGGCACGCGCCTGTTCCAGATTGGCCTCGGCCACCATCACCTCGGCGCGATAGTCCCGCGGATCGATTTCCAGCAGCACATCCCCGGCCTCAAAAAACTCGCCCGCACGCAGCTGCGGCGAGATTCGCACCACGGTGCCGGATATCTCGGGAATCAGAGTGCTTTCGGTACGCGCACGTACCGTGCCCCGGGTTTGTAGCCGTAGCGGGTAATCACTGCGTACCAGCAACAGGACATCCACTGCCGTGAGCACCGGACGCACCACTTGCCGTGTGGGCTTTTCCTTTGTCGATACGTTATAGGCGGCAATCACTCCGGCCGTCACCAGCACCAGCACGGGCAGCAGGAATTTGAATAGCTTTTTCATGGGTGTTTACCGGGATGAAGCGATGGTTTAGTGGTCTTCATGTAGGTGGCAACATCACTGGCCGGGGCAAATTCACCACCGAGCGCCAGATAGAGCGAAACACGATTCTGTAATCTCCGATTCTGGATCGCCAGCAAGGCACTGTGGGCCTGAAAGGCGCGTCGACGCGCCTCCAGCCAGGTGATCAGATCGATGAGGCCACTGCGATAACGCTTGAGGGCCAGCTCCACCGCCGCGTCCAGCTCCTTGGCCTCATTGCGCAATGCCTGCTCCTGGCCGCCCAGCAGATCCTCGGCAGCCAATGCCGTCTCAACTTCACGGAAAGCCACCAACACCACCTGTGCATAATCGCTAAGCGCCACCGCGCTTTCCGAACGGGCTAACTCCCGGGCAGCGCTCAACCGTCCTCCCTGAAATATCGGTGCAGTGAGATTGGCGGCGATATTCCATAACAAAGCATTGAAATCCAGCAGGCGACGCAGCTCATTGCTGCTAAGGCCACCCGCTCCACTGAGGGAGATATTGGGCAGACGGTTCTTGCGCGCTGCATTGAAACGCTCGTCGCTGGCGGCGAGCCGAAGCGCCGCGGCCCGTACGTCCGGGCGGCGTCCAAGGATTTCCGCAGGCAGGCCCGCCGGCACCTGGCGCTTGAGTACCGGCAATTGCACGGCCAGTTCCAGTTCTGCCCGCGGGTAGCGACCCAGCAAGACCTCAAGAATCCTCAGGGTCGCGTCGTCGGTCACCCGGCGTGCGGCCAACTGTGCCTCGGCACCGGCCACATTGGCGCGTTCCAGGCGTACGTCGAGGGCGCTGCCGAGACCCCGTCGATAGGCCTGCTCCACAATTTGCAGATTTTCACTGAAATTCTGTGCCGTGTGACGCGCCAGTTCCACCTGTTGCCGGCTCTCCACCGCATCAAACCACGCGGTGGCCACATTGGCGGCCAGGGAAAGCCGCGCCGCCGCCAAATCCTTCTCGCTGGCCCTGGCATCCAGCACCGCGGCCCGGGTGCGATGAGCCAGGGTTCCCCAGATATCGGCCTCCCAGGCCGCGCTAAGCGAGCCATCGAAACTATTTTCAGTCAGCCGCCCCCTGGCCACTGGCGCACCACGGCGGCTGGCAGATCCCGTGGCACCCAGTTGCACCCCCTGATCCGCGGCCACCACATCGGCCTGTGCCCGTGCCATCCGCAAGCGTGCCGCCGCACTGCGAAGATCGAAGTTGGTATCCACCGCTTCCCGAATCAGGGCCTCAAGCAGCGGCGCCTCAAAATCAGCAAGCCAGGGCTGCGGTGCAGTGGAAAGCACCTGTTGCTGCGACCACTGTGATGGAATTTTGAGCCCGCTTTGGCTGAGATCATTCTGTAACGGGAGCAAATTGCTGCAACCACTCATCGTCAGCAACGCCACAGCAACAATCCAGCCCTTCATGACGGCCCACCGCCACTAGACGCACGTATCCCGGCCGCGGTGAAACGCGTGATGTGAGCCAGCGTATCTTCCAGCCCTTCAGTTGGCCCGGCCCGCTCACCCAGACGTTGCATATGCAATACGTGGACAAGTTGGGAAACCAGGGAATGGCAACACAATTCCAGGGATTCGGCCCGGAGCCCCGGGCAGCTGATTTTCAGAGCATCCATCAGCGCGCCCAGCGTCGGTCCGAACAAACGCTCACGAATCAGGGGTACCGGCAGCTGGCCATCAACCATCTCACGCATCAGCAGCAACATGCTTTCGCGGCCGTGGGCACCGCCCCGCAGGGGTTCAAGAAAAGCCTCGGAAAAGGTCGCTATGATCCGCTCCAGCTCCACATCTCCCTCTTTCATCAGTGCTCTGAGAGCGCCGACCCGGCGTTCAGTCAACTCCGTAAAGCGTTGTTCAAAAACCGCCTCATACAACTTTTGCTTGCCACCAAAGTGGTAGGTAACGGCGGACACATTGCATCCTACCCGCGCGGTAATGTCACGTACCGAGGTACCTCGATAACCACGCTCGGAAAAACAACCCGCAGCCACCGCCAGCAGGCGGGCGCGGGTAGATTCACTGTCTCTTGTTTTGGCTACGGAGGTTTCGGCCACCAGCCTCACCCTGAGGTTATGTCACCAACCGTCAGTTTCAAACAAACGTTTGTTTATTTCAAGGTTGGCATGGCATCGCGGTCAAGAGCCGAAGCCGTTATCCTATCGTCGCTTGTTGGCTCTATTGCCGTTTAGATAGTACGGCTATCCACAACTACTCCGGATTTGGACTATAAATCGTGATCATGGCCCTTAGCCCCATCAACCGGCGCCGCTTGTATCTGTTCCGTAGCAACCGGCGGGGCTATTACTCGCTGTGGATCTTCTGCGCACTATTTTTTATCAGCCTGTTTGCTGAACTGGTCGCGAATGACCGGCCGCTGCTGCTGGGTTACGAAGGCGAGCTCTATGTGCCGGCATTAACGAGTTATCCGGAGACCGTTTTCGGTGGTGAATTCGAGACCGAGGCCGACTACCGTGACCCCTATGTACACGAACTCATCACCGCCAAGGGCTGGATCCTCTGGCCTCTCATCCGCTATCGCCACGACACCATTAACCTCGACTTGCCGGTTCCTGCTCCCGCCCCGCCATCCACGGAGAACTGGCTCGGCACCGATGATCAGGGACGGGATATCCTTGCCCGAGTGCTCTATGGCTTCCGTATCTCGGTACTCTTCGGTCTCGCCCTGACCATCCTGAGTTCCATCATCGGCATCATCGCCGGGGCCGTGCAGGGCTATTTTGGCGGCTGGACCGATCTGCTGTTCCAGCGTTTCATCGAAATCTGGTCCGGGCTACCGGTACTCTATTTGCTGATCATCCTGGCGAGCATCGTGGAACCCAATTTCTGGTGGCTACTCGGCCTGCTACTGGTATTTAGCTGGACCGCACTGGTAGGCGTGGTACGTGCCGAGTTCCTGCGTGCACGAAATTTCGAGTATGTCCGCGCCGCCCGGGCGCTGGGGGTCAACCAATGGACCACCATGTTCCGCCATCTGCTACCCAACGCCATGGTGGCAACCCTGACCTTTATGCCCTTCATCCTCAACGGCTCCATCACCACCCTCACCTCGCTGGATTTTCTCGGCTTTGGCTTGCCCCCGGGCTCGGCGTCACTGGGCGAGGTGCTGGCCCAGGGCAAGGCCAATTTGCATGCACCGTGGATTGGGGTCACTGCCTTCTGCGTGCTCGCCTTCACCCTGAGCCTGCTGATCTTTATCGGCGAGGCGGCACGCGATGCCTTTGACCCACGTAAAAGCGGGGAGTCCCAAAATGCCTGAACAAAGCTTGCTTGAGATCGAAAATCTCTCGGTGTCCTTTGGCTCCGGGACACAGGAGGTCAAAGCGGTGCGCGGTGCCTCCCTGCGCGTGGAACGCGGCGAGATCGTCGCCCTGGTGGGCGAGAGTGGCTCCGGCAAAACCGTTACCGCCCTGTCCGTGACCCAGCTACTGCCCTATCCCCCGGCCCATCATCCATCGGGCAGTATTCGTTATGCCGATGAAGAGATTATTGGTGCTCCACAGCAACAGCTGCGCCAGTTGCGCGGCGGCAAGATCAGCATGATTTTCCAGGAGCCCATGAGCTCCCTCAATCCTCTACACACCATCGCGCGACAAATCGGCGAATCTCTCGCCCTGCACCGTGGTATGAAGGGCAAAGCCGCTCGCGAGCGCATCGTGGAACTGCTGGAACTGGTGGGCCTGGCGGAGGCGGAAACACGTTTGGGTGCCTTTCCCCATCAATTGTCCGGTGGCCAGCGTCAGCGTGTAATGATCGCCATGGCACTCGCCAACGAGCCCGACTTGCTGATCGCCGATGAACCCACCACGGCGCTGGACGTCACTATCCAGGCACAGATTCTCGCGCTCCTGAAAGAATTAAATCAGCGTCTCGATATGGCCATCCTGTTGATTACCCATGATCTGGCCATCGTGCGCAAACTGGCCCAGCGAGTCTACGTTATGCGCGAGGGCGAAGTGGTGGAGGATGCCGAGGTGGAGACCCTGTTTACCCAACCCTCACATCCCTATACCCGTGCCCTGCTCACCGCTGAACCCAAGGGTGCGCCGGTACCGGCGGCGGGGGATGCCCCCACCCTCCTCTCCGCCGATGATCTGCGCGTGTGGTTCCCCCTCAAAACGGGATTGCTGCGCCGGGTCACGGGACACGTGAAGGCGGTGGATGGCATCAGCCTGCGTATCCGCGAAGGTCATACGGTGGGCGTGGTTGGTGAGAGCGGCTCGGGCAAGACGACTCTGGGGCTTGCGCTGCTCAGGCTGGAACAAAGTCGCGGCAACATCGAATTTCAGGGGCAGGAAATCCAGGATCTCCGTGCCCACGCCCTGCGCCCGCTACGCCGCGAAATGCAGATAGTCTTTCAGGACCCTTACGGCAGCCTCAATCCACGCATGTCCATCGGCCAGATCATCGAGGAGGGCCTGCTCGTTCATCGCATCGGCGACACCGCCCGCGAACGCGATGCACTGGTGATACAGGCACTGGAGGAAGTAGGCCTGGATCCGGCCAGCCGTGAACGCTATCCACACGAATTTTCCGGCGGCCAACGCCAGCGCGTTGCCATAGCCCGCGCCATGATCCTCAAGCCCCGTCTGGTGATCCTTGATGAACCCACCTCGGCCCTCGATGTCTCGGTACAGGCCCAAATCGTCGATCTGTTGCGTGAACTACAGGCCCGCCATGGCCTCGCCTACCTGTTCATCAGCCACGACCTCAAGGTGGTGCGGGCGCTGAGTGATGAACTGATCGTCATGCATGAGGGCAAGGTAGTGGAACAGGGGTCAGCTGAGCAGATATTCAACGATCCCGACAATGCCTATACTCGCCGCCTGCTGGCTGCCGCCTTCGATCTGGATGCGGCATAATAGCCGGCTTTTCCGGACCCCAACCTTAACTCGATAATTCTTGACCATTTTACTCGGGTACTTTAGCATTCAGCTATTCATCACTGCCCCTTAAAGGGCGAGACAGCCATTCCCATGCCCAGCAGTTCAGAAGACCTTCAATCCCACCTCCGCAAAGACTACGAACACGGTTTCACCACGGATGTAGAGAGTGATACGCTGCCGCCCGGGCTCGATGAAGACGTCATCCGCCATATCTCGCACATGAAGCACGAGCCGGACTTTCTGCTGGAGTGGCGTCTGGAAGCCTATCGCCACTGGCTGACCCAGCGTGAACCCAACTGGGCAAAGCTTAATATCGACCCGATCGATTATCAGGCAATCTCCTATTATTCGGCCCCGAAAACCTCAAAGGATGGCCCCAAAAGCCTGGATGAGGTGGACCCGAAACTCCTCGAAACCTACGAGAAACTCGGTATCCCGCTGGAAGAACGTGCGGCACTGGCCGGCGTGGCGGTGGATGCAGTGTTCGACAGCGTTTCCGTGGCCACTACCTTTAAAGACAAGCTTTCCAAAGAGGGCATCATCTTTTGCCCCTTTTCCGAGGCGGTACAGAACCATCCGGAACTCGTCCAGCGCTATCTCGGCTCCGTGGTACCCACCACCGACAATTATTTCGCCAGCCTCAACTCGGCGGTCTTTACCGATGGCTCCTTCGTCTATATCCCCAAGGGCGTGCGCTGCCCCATGGAGCTATCCACCTATTTCCGTATCAATGCAGCCAATACCGGACAGTTTGAACGCACCCTGATTATTGCCGAGGCCGGAAGCTATGTGAGCTATCTGGAGGGCTGTACCGCGCCCCAGCGCGACGAAAATCAGTTGCATGCGGCCGTTGTGGAACTCGTTGCGCTGGAAGATGCGGAGATCAAATATTCCACGGTACAAAACTGGTACCCCGGCGACGAGAACGGGGTTGGCGGCATCTACAACTTCGTGACCAAGCGGGGCGACTGCCGTGGCGATAATTCAAAAATCTCCTGGACCCAGGTGGAAACCGGGTCGGCCATCACCTGGAAATATCCCAGCTGCCTGCTGCGGGGCGACAATTCGGTAGGTGAGTTCCACTCCATCGCCGTAACCAATCATCACCAACAGGCGGATACCGGTACAAAAATGGTGCATCTGGGAAAAAACACCCGCAGCACCATCGTCTCCAAGGGGATCTCCGCCGGCCAGGCGCAAAATGCCTACCGCGGCCTGGTGCATATGGGCAAGAACGCCAGCTCGGCACGCAACCACACTCGCTGCGATTCTCTGCTCATGGGGGATCGGTGCGGCGCCCATACCTTCCCCTATATGGAAGTGAAGAATCCCAGCGCGCGGGTGGAACACGAGGCCACGACCTCGCGCATCGGCGAGGATCAGCTATTTTATTGCCGGCAGCGGGGGATCTCCGAGGAAGACGCGGTCTCAATGATCGTCAACGGCTTCTGCAAAGAGGTATTTCGTGAGCTACCCATGGAATTCGCGGTAGAAGCGCAGAACCTGCTGGCCCTGAGCCTGGAAGGAAGTATAGGCTAATCAGGCCTGTCACACGGCAAAATCCTAATAACGATGAGTCATACAACATGTTAGAAATCAGTAACCTGCACGTCAGCATCGGCGATCAAACCATCCTCAAGGGGATCGATCTGACGGTAAAGCCGGGCGAGGTGCACGCCATCATGGGCCCCAACGGCTCGGGCAAGAGCACCCTGTCACACGTGCTCGCGGGACGTGAGGGCTACGAGGTGATTGAGGGCAGTGTCCGGTACGAGGGCAAAGACCTGCTCGGGCTCAGCCCGGAGGCACGGGCCCATGCCGGCATTTTTCTCGGTTTTCAGTATCCGGTGGAGATCCCCGGGGTTAACAATATGTACTTCCTCAAGGCGGCAATTAATGCTCGCCGGAAGGCAAACGGACTCAAGGAACTGGATGCCTTCGACTTCATTCAGATGGCCAAGAAAAAGGCCGGACTGGTAGGACTGGATGAATCGCTGTTGCAGCGCGCGGTCAACGAGGGTTTCTCCGGTGGCGAAAAAAAGCGCAATGAAATCTTCCAGATGGCGGTACTCGAGCCACAGCTCGCTATCCTCGACGAAACTGATTCCGGCCTCGACATCGACGCCCTGCGGATCGTCGCTGAAGGGGTGAACGCACTCCGCGATCCCGAGCGCGCGGTGATCCTCGTCACTCACTATCAGCGCCTGCTGGACTACATCGTTCCCGACTATGTACACGTGCTCTCCGACGGACGTATTGTCCGTTCCGGTGGTCGTGAACTCGCCCTGACCCTGGAAGAAAAGGGCTATGGCTGGCTCAAGGAAGCCGCGGCCACATGAACACTGCCGCTGATATGGTGGCGCGCTATTGCGCGGAACTGGCAAGCATTGCCCCCACCCTGCCTGCCGCAGAAGTACCGTGGATCCAGCAAACACGAAACAAAGCTCGGGATGATTTTGCCCGCCTTGGGTTCCCTACCCGCCTCCAGGAGGCGTGGCACTACACCAACGTCGGAGCGCTGCAGCGGCGATTTTTTGCACTGGAAAGCACTGATTTTTCGGTGGGGCAAAGCACAATCGAGCCGCTACTCTACCCCGGGCTCGATTGCCATCGGTTGGTATTTGTAAACGGCGTCCATGCCCCCGAGCTCTCTGCAATCGGGGCGCTACCCAAGGGAGTAGAACTGGAAAATCTCGCCACCGCGCTGACCCGGACTCCCGAGCAACTGGAGCCCTTTCTCGGTGCCCGCGGACAGCAGACCGAGCATGCTTTCAATGCCCTCAATACGGCCTTGCTGCGAGATGGTGTCTGTCTCCGCCTGGCACCGAACACCCGGCTGGACAAACCCCTGCACCTGCTTTTTCTGTCCACCGGCGAGGCCAGGGAGAACTGTGCCCAACCACGGAATCTCATCCTGGCCGCGGCGGGCAGCCAGGCAGTGGTGCTGGAGAGTTATCACTCCCTTGATGAAGCGGCCTGCCTCACCAATAGCTGCAGCGAAGTCATACTGGAGGCCGACGCCAAACTGCAACACTACAAACTGCAGGAAGAAAACCACCAGAGCTACCATATCTCCAGCCTGCAAGTGCAACAGGCCCGCGACAGCCACTTTGAGTCGCATCTGCTATCCCTCGGAGCCACCCTGGCGCGCCATGAACTGAATGTGGATCTCAATGGCGAAGGCGCCCGCTGCGATCTCAACGGACTATATCTGGGAAACGACCGCCAACATGTGGATTGCCATACCGAGATCCGCCATATGCAGGCGGGTGCCGATAGTCGGCAGAACTACAAGGGAATACTCGACGGTCGTGCGCGCGGGGTTTTCAATGGTCGGGTCTATGTTCATCCCCAGGCCCAGCAGAGTAACGCCGAGCAGTCGAACCACAACCTGCTGCTATCCGCCAATGCCGAGGCGGACACCAAACCAGAGTTGGAGATCTACGCCGATGACGTGCGTTGCAGTCACGGCGCCACGGTCGGGCAACTGGACGATGACATGCTATTCTACCTGCGCAGCCGGGGCCTCCCGGAAGATACGGCGCGCGGCTTGCTCATCCTTGGCTTTGCCCGCAACCTGCTGGAACAGATGCCGCTAAAAACAATATCCGCGCGACTGGAACAAAAACTCATCGATATCCTGTCCCAATCTCATGGGCTGAAAAGCCTGATATGAACAGTAACCCGCACATGCTGGAACAAAACTTCCGCCCCGATACGGAGCAGGCACTGGACCTGCAGGCCTTGCGTGCCGATTTTCCGGCGCTGCATCAGGAGGTGCGGGGGCATCCCCTGGTCTATCTGGATAATGGCGCCACCAGCCAAAAACCACGCTCGGTCATTGATGCCATCCGCCATTACTACGAGCGCGATAACTCCAATGTCCATCGTGGCGTGCACACCCTGAGTGAACGCGCAACGCTGGCCTACGAGGGGGTCAGAAAGAAGGTCCGTAACTTCTTCAACGCCGCCAGCATCCGCGAGATCGTTTTCGTACGCGGCACCACCGAGGCCATCAATCTGGTAGCCCAGAGCTATGGCCGACCGCGTTTTTCCACCGGTGACGAAATCCTCATCACCGAGATGGAGCACCATTCCAATATCGTGCCCTGGCAGCTCCTCTGCCAGCAGACCGGTGCCACCCTCAAGGTCGTGCCCTTTAACGAAGCCGGGGAACTGGACCTCGATGCCTATCACGAATTACTGGGACCGCGGACCCGGCTGGTGGCCGTAGTGCATGTTTCCAACTCACTCGGGACGGTTAATCCGGTAGCTGAATTGATTGCGGCCGCACATCAGCTGGACGTACCCGTATTGGTCGATGGTGCCCAGGCCGTGGCCCACCGAAAAGTGGACGTACAGGCGCTGGACTGCGATTTTTATACCTGCTCCGGGCACAAACTGTTCGCGCCCACAGGTATCGGCGTGCTGTATGCAAAAGAGGCCCTGCTAGCCGATATGGAGCCCTACCAAGGGGGTGGCGACATGATCTCCCGGGTTAGCTTCGAGGAAACCCGGTATAACGATTTACCCTACAAGTTCGAGGCAGGAACTCCCAATATCGCGGGAGTTATCGGCCTGGGGGCAGCGCTGGATTATCTTGAACCGCTCGATATGACGGCCATTGGTGCCCACGAGGACGAGCTTCTCCACTACGCCACGACGCAGCTTCAGGCCCTCCCCGGGATTCGTCTCATAGGGACTGCGGCGGCAAAGGCGAGCATCCTCTCCTTTTGCATTGAGGGGGTACATCCCCACGACATCAGCACCATTCTTGATGGTGAGGGCATCGCCATTCGTGCCGGCCATCACTGCACCATGCCGGTGATGACCCACTATGGACTATCCGCCACTGCCCGCGCCTCCTTTGCGCTGTACAATAACCGTGACGATGTAGACGCCCTGGTGGCAGGCATCGACAAGGTTAAAGAGATTTTTCAGTCATGAATGATATGCGCGACCTCTACGAGGAATTGATCCTCGATCACAACCGTAATCCGCGGAACTATCCCAAAAAGCCCACGGACTGCAACTGTACCGCCCACGGCCACAACCCGCTGTGCGGCGATGAGTTCATTGTCAACCTCACGGTAGAAGACGGGGTCATCAAGGATATCGGCTTTGAAGGAGCCGGTTGCGCCATCTCCACCGCCTCAGCCTCGCTGATGACCGAGGCAATCATCGGCATGCGGGTGGAGGAGGCGGAGAAACTTTTTGGTGAGGTCCGCCATCTGCTCACCGATGATGATGAAAATGAGCAGCAAGAGCACGGTGACGAGGAGGTGCTTGGCAAGCTCAGCGTGCTTAAAGGGGTTAAGGAATATCCCATGCGGGTGAAATGCGCGACCCTCGCCTGGCATACCATGCATGCCGCCCTGCTCGGCGACAAGGACACAACCACCGAATAGGGTGGCACTTTTTTCCATGGACGTGCAGACAGACAGCCATGCCCTTCATACCGATCTCATTGAGGTGCTGCGGAGCATTTACGATCCCGAGATCCCGGTCAATATCTACGATCTCGGATTGATCTACGGAATCGATATTGAAGCTGACGGCGTAGTTGAGATCGAAATGACCCTAACGGCCCCCGGCTGTCCGGTCGCCGAAACCTTTCCTGGAATCATTGAGGCCGCTGTCGAACAGATTCCGGAAGTCAGCACCGCGCACGTGGAAGTCGTCTGGGACCCGCCATGGACCCAGGACCGTATGACCGAGGATGCCAAGCTGCAACTGGGGCTATTGTAGATCGTGTCTGACTGGCTGGATGTTGCGCCCGAGCAAGACTTTGCGCCGGGCAGCTTTCATGTTGTGGAAATGGACGAGCTGGAAATAGCCGTCTTTCACCTGTCCGATGGCTTCTACGCCATTGAGGATCTTTGCTCCCACGCCGAGAGTACCCTGAGTGACGGCAAGCTGAAGGGAGAGGAAATCTGCTGCCCCATGCACGGTGCCCGTTTTTCCATCAAGACCGGTGCTGCCCTGTCCCCTCCAGCCTACGAGGCTATCGCCACCTATCCCGTAAGGGTTGAAAACGGCGTGGTTCAGGTACGAAATTCCCGCGTAGAGTAACTGAACAGACCCAACTCAGGGTCAGCGCAAGCTGGAAAGATTGGCAACCAGAACTTCGTTGGTTCGCCGAATTCTGTCAGAGATTTGGTGAGCAAGATCGTGCTCCGTAGCACTTTGCTTTAGAGCCACGCCAGCGCAGCGATTTCTGGCCTCAAGCACATTCAGCACGATGGCTTTTTCGACAGTATCCGCCATTGCCGTCAACTCCTCGGAGGATGGCGATAAACCCAACTTATCGCTGATACGCTGTGCCGCATCCTCCGCATGCTGGCGGATATTCATATGCCCTTTGGGTTGTTTCGACATGAGGCGCTCCCGAGTCCTTAGTGTTCGAGGATCTGACTGAGAAAGAGCTTGGTACGATCGTGCTGCGGTCGGGTGAAAAACTCCTCCGGCTCATTTTCCTCAATAATCTGCCCTTCATCCATAAAGATAACCCGATTGGCAACGGTCTTGGCAAAGCCCATCTCGTGGGTCACGCAAAGCATGGTCATGCCGTCGTGGGCCAGCTCCACCATCACATCCAGGACCTCCTTGATCATCTCCGGATCAAGTGCCGAAGTAGGCTCGTCGAAAAGCATAATCTGGGGGTTCATGCACAGCGATCGGGCAATGGCTACGCGTTGCTGCTGACCACCGGAGAGCTGTCCTGGATACTTGCCCGCCTGTTCGGGAATCCTGACCCGTTCCAGATAATTCATAGCAATCTCTTCCGCTTCGGCACGCGGCGTCTTGCGTACCCAGATGGGTGCGAGGGCCAGATTTTCGAGCACCGTCAAGTGCGGAAACAGATTAAAATGCTGGAACACCATGCCAACCTCACGGCGAATGCGCTCGATATTCTTGAGGTCATCGGTGAGTTCCACGCCACTGATAGAAATGCGCCCGCGCTGATGCTCCTCCAGACGGTTAATGCAACGGATTAAGGTAGATTTCCCGGAGCCGGAAGGTCCACAGATGACGATCCGCTCACCTTTTTCTACTGCCAAATTGATATTCCGCAGGACGTGGAAATCGCCGTACCACTTGTGTACGTCCACCATCTCTATCATCAGCCCATCACCAGCCGATGATGATTCCTCAATCGCTTCGGACACTGAAACCTCCTGGATGAATAAGGCCCACTTTATTTAACAGGCAGTTAGCGGCTGTAGCCCGTTTGTAACTTCCGCTCGAGCGCCTGGCTATAACGGGAGATGCTGAAACAGAAGACCCAGAACGAGAAGGCGGCAAACAGATAGCCCTCGGTGGAGACGTTGCGCCAGGCCGGATCGACAATGGCCGACTGCACCGAGGCGAGAATATCGAGCAAGCCGATAATCAGCACCAGGGTTGTATCCTTGAACAGCGCAATAAAGGTGTTGACCACCCCGGGGATAACCAGTTTCAGTGCCTGGGGCAGGATAATCAGGCTCATGCTCTTCCAGTAACCCAGCCCCAGCGCACGCGCGGCCTCATACTGCCCCTTGGGAATGGCTTGCAGCCCTCCGCGAATTACCTCGGCCATATAGGCCGACTGAAACAATACGATTCCGATCAGCGCCCGCAACAGTTTGTCGAAATTGACTCCCTCAGGCAGAAATAGGGGCAACATCACCGAGGCCATGAACAACACGGAGATCAGCGGAACCCCGCGCCACAATTCGATGAAACAGATACAGATGGTACGGATGACCGGCATGGTAGAACGCCGCCCAAGGGCAAGCACAATACCGATAGGCAAGGCAGCGACTATGCCGACAAAGGCCAGTACCAGGGTGAGTATCAGCCCGCCCCATTTACCGGTTTCCACCGGCTCCAGACCAAAGCTGCCACCCATCATCAGGAAATAGACGATGATGGGAAAGCCGATGAGGGTAAAGAGGCCAATCCAGCCCTTGCGCGGAAAGCGATCAAAGAACTGGGGCACTATGAGCACCGCCAGCAGGGCAAAGACCACATCGACACGCCAGTATTCAGAAGTGGGAAAAAATCCGTAGATAAACAGATCCAGGCGGGCACGGATGAAGACCCAGCATGCGCCACCGGAGGTGCAGTCACTTTGGTCCGAACCACGCCAGTCCGCGTTCCATACCGCCCATTCAAACAGCGGTACCAGCAGAAAGTAGATAAGACCCACGGCAAGCAGCGTAAGACCGGCATTGAGTGGCGTCGAGAACAGGTTCTGGCGCATCCAGCCAACTATCCCGACGGAACTAACGGGCGGTGCCAGTGATGGGTGTTCTAGATCTGTCATCTTTCGGTCAACGCAATTTTTTTGTTATAGGCGTTCATAAACATCGAAATCAGTAGACTGATAGTGAGATAAACCGCCATGGTCATACCGACGATCTCCACTGCCTGGCCAGTCTGGTTGAGGGTTGTCCCCATAAACACGCTGACCAGATCCGGATAACCAATGGCCGTGGCAAGTGAGGAATTCTTGGTCAGATTCAGATACTGGCTGGTGAGTGGTGGAATGATGACGCGCAGGGACTGGGGAATAATCACCAACCGCAGAGTGGGACTGTTACGCAGGCCTAACGCTCGCGCTGCCTCGGTCTGACCATGACTGACTGACTGGATACCGGCACGAACGATCTCGGCGATGAAGGCCGCCGTGTACATGGTCAGCGCCCACAGCAACGCCATGAATTCCGGAATCATGCGCCCGCCGCCACCAAAACTAAAGCGCTGCAAGCTCGGATGGTCCCAGGCTAATGGCGCACCCGTCAGTGCAAAAACCAGTAATGGTGCACCCACGATCAGTGCGATGGAGACCCAAACTACCGGGAACTGCTGGCCAGTAATCTCTTGCCGCCGCCGCGCCCAACGGCGGAGCCATATAACGCCGATGACGGCGACCACCAACGTCCAGATGACATAGGAGAAACCCGCCTCTGGAATAGGCGAGGGAAAATACAATCCGCGGTTGTTCAGATGAAAGATACCGCCAAAGGCGATGCTCTGGCGCGGTGAGGGTAGTGCCTGCAGTACCGCGAAATACCAGAAGAATATCTGCAACAACAGTGGAATATTTCGCAGCACTTCGATATAGACCATTGCCGCCTTGGCAATGAGCCAGTTATTGGAAAGCCGGGCAACGCCAATAATAAAACCGATAACGGTGGCCAGCACGATACCGAAACCCGCCACCAACACAGTGTTCAGCAGGCCAACGAAAAAGGTCCGGCCATAGGTGTAGGTTTCATCGTAGGGAATCAGGCTCATTAAAATCCCGAAACCCGCCTCATTGCCAAGAAAGGCAAAACCCGTGGTGATTCCTCGCCGCTCCATATTGGCAAGGGTGTTCTGAAAGATGGTGTAAAAGAAATAACCCAGCGTGATGAGCGCGACGAACTGAAAGACTACCGAACGAACCTTGGGATCATTCCAAGGCGCAACCTTCTGTGAACCGTGGTCGGCTGGCGGCATATACAGGCTATCCCTAATCTCCAAGAAGAGAATAACCCCGGTGATACCCGCGATGGACACCACCGGGATTCGGCTTATACCCTAACGGATAGGCGGCGCGTACTGCAACCCGCCCTTGCTCCACAGGGCATTCAGACCGCGCCCTATCTTCAGCGCAGAGCCCTTACCTACGTTGCGCTCAAAAGCCTCGCCGTAGTTACCCACTTGCTTGACGATGTTATAGCCCCAGTCACTATTGAGGCCCAGCTTTTTCCCGGCGTCACCACTGAGCAAGCGCTTGACGCCCGGATTAGCAGAAGATTTCATGCTGTCCACATTGCCGGAAGTGACACCCAGTTCTTCGGCGTTGACCATGGCAAACAAGGACCATTTCACAACGTTGAACCAAGCATCGTCGCCTTGGCGAACTACCGGGCCAAGGGGTTCTTTGGAGATCACCTCAGGCAACACGACCGCATTACCAGGATTCGCAAGCTTGATACGCAAAGCATATAGCTGGGACTGATCGCTGGTCAGCACGTCGCAACGACCGGACTCAAAGCCCTTGACCGACTGATCCGAGGTGTCGAACACCACTGCCTTGTACTTCATACCTTTCAGGCGGAAGTAATCTGCCAGATTTAGCTCGGTGGTGGTGCCCGCCTGAATACAGACCGCGGCACCATCCAATTCTGTAGCACTCTTGACCCCGAGATTCTTGCTGACCATGAAGCCCTGGCCGTCATAGTAATTGACGCCAGCAAAGTTAATACCGAGAGAGGTGTCGCGGGTATGAGTCCAGGTGGTATTACGGGAAAGCATGTCGATCTCACCGGATTGCAGCGCGGTGAAACGCTCCTTCGCCGTCAAGGGTGTGTATTTCACCTTGCCGGCATCCCCGAGTACGGCCGCCGCAACCGCCCGGCACACGTCCACATCCAGACCCGACCAGACGTTCTTGCTGTTGGCATTGGAAAAACCGGGTAAGCCAGTGCTAACCCCGCAGGTGAGACTACCCTTTCTCTTTACATCGTCCAGCGTGCCCGCCTGCACGCTGCCCATCATCATGGAAAACGCCGCAGTGGCGCCAAGCAAACCAATGGTTATTTTTTTCATCGTAAATCCCTCTAGCCGGTTAGAAAAAATCCATCTACAACCAACAGGATGAGGCGATGCAGTCACGGTGGGACCTGGAACCCTCATCCGCCGTTCCGATTCTGGTGCTTTCCCGTTGAGATCACAAGGGACGGAAAATACCAGCCCCTCAGGTCCGACCCCGGTTGAGGTTTACAGTTCCACCAAACCGGTCCGCGGAATTAGTCAGCAGGCTCGCCTCGCACGAGGCCTCAACCACCGACCACCGGAATCTTTCCGATGTGAGCCCGCCAGGTTGCGGGACCGCTCTGGTGCACGGATTCCCCACGGCTATCTACGGCGACGGTAACCGGCATATCCACTACCTCAAATTCGTAGATCGCCTCCATGCCGAGCTCTTCGAAGGCGAGTACCCGGGCCTTGCGGATAGCCTTGGAGACCAGGTAAGCCGCGCCGCCTACGGCAATGAGGTAGACCGCCTTGTGTTGGCGGATGGATTCGATAGCCTCTGGTCCCCGCTCCGCCTTGCCGATCATCCCCATGAGACCCAGCTCACCGAGCATTTGGTCGGTAAATTTATCCATGCGGGTGGCGGTAGTGGGCCCCGCTGGTCCCACCGCCTCGCCAGCCACCGGGTCTACCGGGCCGACGTAATAGATAAAGCGGTTACTGAAATCCACGCCTGCGGGTAAGGGCTCACCCTTGTCCAGCAGGCTTTTGAGACGTTTGTGGGCGGCATCGCGCCCGGTAAGGATGTGTCCGGATAGCAGTAGTCGCTGACCCGGTTTCCAGTCCCGCGTGTCCTCCCGATCGAGCTTGTCGAGATCAATCCGCAGGGCATCATCACCCGGCTCCCAGCTCACCTGCGGCCAGTCCTCAAGGCGCGGTGGCGTCAACTCGGCGGGACCACTGCCGTCGAGGCTAAAGTGCAGGTGACGGGTCGCCGCACAATTGGGAATCAGGGCCACCGGCAAGGAGGCGGCATGGGTGGGATATTCAAGAATTTTTACGTCCAGGGCGGTGGTCAAACCACCCAGACCCTGGGCGCCAATGCCAAGTGCATTGACCCGGTCGCAGATTTCCAGACGCATTTCTTCAATAAAGGTCGATGGGCCGCGGGCACGCAATTCATGCATATCTACCGGGGCCAATAACGACTCCTTGGCCAGCAGCATCGCCTTTTCAGCCGTACCGCCGATGCCAATACCGAGGATACCCGGCGGACACCAGCCGGCACCCAACTTTGGCACCGTTTCCACCACCCAGTTCGCCACACTGTCGGAAGGATTGAGGGTGACAAACGTCGCCTTGTTCTCGGAACCTCCACCCTTGGCCGCGAGACGAACATCCACGGTATCGCCCGGCACCAGCTCGGTGTAAATCACCGCCGGCGTATTGTCCCGAGTGTTCTTCCGCCCCCCCACCGGCGGCGCCACTACCGAGGCACGCAAGACATTGTCGGGGTGGGTATAGGCGCGCCGTACGCCCTCGTTAACCATATCGTCCAGCGACATGCCCCCTTCAAAGCGCACATCCATGCCCACCCGGAGGAAGACCACGACGATACCGGTATCCTGGCAGATGGGCCGGTGATTCTCGGCGCTCATACGGGAATTAAGCAAAATCTGGGCAATGGCATCCCGGGCCGCGGGAGACTCCTCCCGCTCATAGGCCGCGCCCAGGGCCTGGATATAGTCCAGGGGATGGTAATAGGAAATATATTGCAGGGCGTCAGCAACGCTCTCGATCAAATGTTCCGCCTGGATCACACGCACAGATATACCTCACTGTATCGGTCTTCAACGACCTCGCTATACATCAATCGCATCCAGTCCTGTGGCCAGATCCGCCTTGATGTCCTCGATATCCTCCAGCCCCACCGCAATGCGCAGCAAGCCATCCTCTATACCAGCCGCTGCACGCTCCTCAGGAGAGATCCGCCCGTGGGTGGTGGTCGCCGGATGGGTGATGGTGGTCTTGGCATCCCCCAGGTTTCCGGTGATAGAGATCAGGCGGGTGGAATCGACCACCCGCCAGGCTTCCGCCTGCCCACCACGTACCTCAAACGCCACGATGCCACCAAAGTCTGACTGCTGGCGTGCCGCCAGGGCATGCTGCGGATGACTCTCCAGCCCCGGATAATACACGCGCCGCACCGCCGGGTGTGCCTCCAGCCAGGCCGCCAGTTCGCGGCCCGCGACACTGTGAGCACGCATTCTCAGGGCCAGCGTTTCCAGCCCATTGAGGAACACCCAGGCATTGAACGGACTCATGGTAGGGCCGGCAATACGCAGAAAGGCAAAAACTTCCGCTCCGACAGCCTCTTCGGCTGTGACCACAGCACCGCCTATACAACGACCCTGGCCATCCAGATACTTGGTTGCCGAATGCACCACGATGTCAGCACCCAACTCCAGTGGACGCTGTAGCGCGGGGGTACACAGCACATTATCGACCACCAGCAAAGCATCGGCCTCATGGGCAATCGCCGCCAGCGCCGGGATGTCAGCCACCTCGGAGAGCGGATTGGAAGGGCTCTCGAGAAACAGCATGCGAGTGCTGGGGCGCAAGGCACTTTTCCAGGCATCCAACTCAGTTAGCGAAACAAAGGTGGTTTCCACCCCGAAACGACCAAGCACCTTGTTAAACAGATTAACGGTTGAACCAAACAGGCTGCGGGAGGCCACGATGTGATCTCCGGCCTTCAGCAAGGCCAGACAGGTGCTCAGGATTGCCGCCATTCCGGAGGCCGTCGCAATGCCGCGTGCCCCGCCTTCCAGCGTCGTCAGACGCTCCTCAAAGGTCCGTACCGTGGGGTTGGTAAAGCGGGAATACACATTGCCCGCCTCCTGATCGGTAAAGCGTGCCGCCGCCTGCGCTGCATTTTCAAATACGTAACTTGAGGTCGTGTAGATAGGATCATTGTGCTCCCCCTCCACGCCACGCGCCTGCCCCGCCCGCACCGCCCGCGTTGAAAAACCAGGTGTTGCGCCCTTGTCTTCGTCCACCGTTGTCACCCCTGAATGCACACACAAAAAAACCCGCTTGCAGCCCGGAGCCAAAGCAGGTTTCCCTCTCTTTAGCCGAATTTATAAAGCGCCCGCAAGCTGAAACTCAAATCGGCGCTATGTGCAGTGAGACTAGTGAAAGCGTTCCTGCCTGTCAAATGTAGCCAGTCTTCTCAAGGCCTGTAAACAGGCCTCGCTAGGAAACATTATGAATGTCGAGAGTTTCGTCCTCGCCCACACGCACGTGAGCCTTGTTGCCATTCGAGCGCAGGAGTTCCTGCTGGGCCAGATAGGCCGGGGTCACCTCACCCGTTACATACTCGCCATTGAAGCAGGATGTGTCGAAGTGGTGCAGGCTGGGATTGCCCTGCCGAACCGCCGCCACCAGGTCTTCCAGCGACTGGAAGAACAGGCGATCGGCACCAATAACTTCAGCTACTTCCTCATCACTGCGATTGTGGGCAACCAATTCGTGTACCGCGGGCATATCGATACCGTATACATTGGGATAACGCACCGCCGGGGCCGCAGAGGCAAAATAGACCCGCCGTGCGCCAGCCTCGCGCGCAAGCTGGATAATCTGCTTCGACGTTGTCCCCCGGACGATGGAATCATCCACCAACAGGACATTCTTGCACCGAAATTCCAAGTCAATGGCATTGAGCTTATGACGTACCGAGCGCTGGCGCTCCCCTTGTTCCGGCATGATAAAGGTACGCCCGATATAACGATTTTTGATAAATCCCTCACGATATTTCACGCCCAGCTTGTAGGCCAGCGGTAAGGCCGCAGTACGACTGGTATCGGGAATTGGAATCACCACATCAATATCGTTGTCCGGCCACTCGCGAAGAATCTTGTCGGCCAGATACTCACCCATGCGCAGGCGCGCCTTGTACACAGAGACCTTGTCGATAATGGAATCGGGGCGGGCCAGATAAACCAGCTCAAAGATACACGGGGCGTAGGAAGGATGCTCGGCACACTGCCGGGTATGAAGATTGCCCGCGGTATCGATAAACAGGGCCTCCCCCGGCTCCAGATCCCGCTCCACGCTGAAACCCAGGGATTGCAATGCGACGCTCTCCGAAGCCACCATATATTCTGGTCCCTCCGGGGTCTCGCGTCGGCCAAACACTACCGGGCGAATGCCGAGCGGGTCGCGAAAGGCCACCACGCCTTGATCGATGATCATGGCCACCGCTGCATAACCACCTCGGCAGCGGCGATGCACCGCCGCCACCGCCTTGAATATCTCGTCTTTACTGAGCTTCAGCTTGCCCTGTTTGTGGAGTTCATGGGCGAAAACATTGAGCAGTATTTCCGAATCCGAATCGGTGTTGACGTGACGCAGATCCTCCTCAAAAAGTGCACGCCGAAGGGCATCCGCATTGATGAGATTGCCGTTATGGGCAAGGGCGATTCCATACGGGGAGTTCACATAAAAGGGCTGGGCCTCGGCGGAGGAGGCGCATCCGGCCGTGGGGTAGCGCACGTGGCCAATGCCCATATTACCGCCCAGCCGAAGCATGTGATGGGTTCGGAACACATCGCGTACCAGACCATTGCTCTTGCGCAAATGAACGCCATGCCTCTCGGCGGTAACAATTCCGGCGGCGTCCTGCCCACGGTGCTGGAGTACGGTCAGGGCATCATAGATAGCCTGACTGACTCCGGTACGCCCCACGATACCTACGATGCCACACATAGCTTTGACTCCCGCACCGGTCGTATGACCAAGATTGCTGCCCGGCAGCAATTACAATATTTCCTAAAAATTAAAATACACCGCCAGATCTGCAGGCAGATAACTCCGTATTTCAACCGCGACGCGCTCGAAATATCCCAGCAACAACGCGTCCTTCCACCACGGATCCTGCGGCAACGCGGTGAGCCCCGCGAGCAGCACCAGCACCGAAACGATAATCACACCACGCGCTGCACCAAACACCATTCCCAACACCCGGTCGGTCCCGGATATACCGGTCTTGTCCACCAGCTTGCCGGCAATAAAGTTGGCAATGGCCGTCAGCAGCAGAATACTCAGGAACAGGGCAAAAAAGGCAGCTGCCAGACGAACCGAGGGGATGGCGATGTAGGGCTCAAGATAAACCCCTGCCGGACGGCTGAAACTCAGCCCGACCCAGAAGGCCAGAATCCAGCCAAATAGTGAAATTGCCTCACGCACAAAGCCCCTCAGCAGGCTGAAGAGCGCCGAAAGGGTTATAACCACGAGAAGTGCGTAATCTACCCAAATCATGTCAGTGCGGGACAGTAATCCGCTCTGGAAAGGGAGCGAAATTGTACAAAGCCTGCCCGAAAATAACTACTGTCTCCTCAGATTCAGGTGAGAAGTCAGGAACCTGGGAGCGAGCATCTGGTCGTAGCTCTGAAGTCACGGCATTCCTCTTGTTAACAAGCCTGAAAATCCTGTCTGAGCACACCGAAATTCTCCATCTATTCGCTAAAGAAATCATCACCATTTCCGATACTAGGGACATAGTGTCTATAAACAGACACCTTGAAATAAGCAGAAATCTTAAAACTTTAGGATAATCATGGATCTAGCCACCCTTGTCGGACTCTTGGCAGCACTTGGCGTTATTCTCGGTTCTATCGCCATGGGCGGCGACTTCGGCCAGTTCATCAACGGCCCCTCCCTGGTAGTCGTCGTTGGCGGCACCATCGGCGCCACCTTGATGAAATTCCCCCTTTCCAACTTTCTTGGCGCCTTCAAGGTCGCCATGAAAGCCTTCTTCAACAAACCAGAAAGCCCTAACTCTCTTATCGAGGAGGCAATGGAACTGGCTGCGGTTGCCCGCAAGAGCGGCCTGCTGGCACTGGAAGGCCAGGAAATAAAAAACCAGTTTCTGTCCCAGGGAATCCAGCTCTGTATTGATGGTCACGATGCTGCCTTCGTCAAACGCATGCTCTCCAAGGACGTCAACCTGACCATTGAGCGACATGAAACGGGGCAGAACATCTTCAAGGCCATCGGCGATGTAGCCCCCGCCATGGGTATGATCGGCACCCTCATTGGCCTGGTACAGATGCTCGCCAATATGTCGGACCCCAAATCCATTGGTCCAGCTATGGCGGTTGCCCTGCTTACCACCCTCTACGGTGCGGTCATCGCGAATGCCTTTGCCTTGCCCATCGCGGATAAACTCAGTTTTCGCAGTATCGAGGAGCGCACTAACAAGAACCTGATCCTGGAGACGATCACGGGGATCCAGGAGGGCTTGAACCCCCGGGTGCTGGAATCCCTGCTCAAGACCTATTTACCGGGCAGCCGGCGCGGGGACAGCGAAGAAGAGGCTGCGGAATAGCGCCTGCTGGCGTTATTTCAAGAGTTCTATATGTCTGACGCACCCCCACCATCCAAGCAGGAAGCCGGCGGTGCCCCCGCCTGGGTGATGACCTTTGCGGACCTTATGTCGCTACTGATGTGCTTCTTTGTACTGCTACTCTCTTTTTCTGAAATGGACGTGCTGAAATTCAAGCAACTGTCCGGCTCCATGGAGCGAGCCTTTGGCGTACAGCGGAAAATCAAGGCCAAGGAGATCCCCAAGGGCACCAGCGTGGTGATGAAAGAATTCAGTTCGGGCCGACCTGACCCTACCGCTCTGCCGGTGGTACGCCAACACACCACTGAGGATTTAAAGCGTCACCTCAAAGTCCCCGAGAGTGGTAAAAAGGACGATGCAGAGGCGGAAAAACAAAAACAGATAGAGATCCACATCAAAGAGGTACAGGTCGCGGTGGAAGCCGATGCTACCGAGATCAAGAAAGCCTTTAGTAAACAGATTGCTAGCGGCCTGCTGGAAGTGGAAACGGACAAGAGCCGGGTCATCGTCCGCATCCAGGAGAAAGGTTCCTTCCCATCGGGTAGCGCACGCCTGATGTCCCAATTCGAACCAGTCGTCACCGAAATTGGCAATGTACTTTCCAATATCGAGGGCCAAATCATCATCGCGGGACACACCGATAACATTCCCATTAGCGGTGGCCGGTTCCGTTCCAACTGGGAGTTGTCCGCAGCCCGTTCGGCCACGGTAATGAACTATCTGATGCAGGCGAAAAATCTTAAGGAAGAACGCTTCGTACTCGAGGGCCACGCAGATAAAGCGCCGCTGGCACCTAACGACTCAGGCGAAAATCGTGCCCGTAACCGCCGGGTGGAGGTGGTTATCATTAAGGGCGATGACGTGGAAAGCGACGTTATCGAGGCCCTGAAACAGGCGGGAGATGCGGAAAAAGTCAGTATTCCAGCCAATTCTGCGCCCACTCGTCCAGCCCCTGACAGCGCAACACAATAAGGCACTACAAAGATGAGTGAAGATCGCAGGCGATATTTTCGCATCGACGACGAAGTTTCGATGAAATACCGATGCCTTACGGAAAGTGAATTTTCCCAACTCCTGAAGGAACGCCAGACCGGCTTCCCCGACAAAATCGCGTTGAGCTCCGCCTTCTCTTCCACCAGTCACCAGATGAAGCACCTGGTGGAAACCATACGCCACCGGGATGCTGACCTCTCTGTCTGTCTGGAACACATCAATGAGAAGCTGGATGTCCTTATCCGCCTGCTTGTAGCAAACGAACACGGGCTGCCCGATCACCCGTCTCACTCCGTAAGCCTGAGTGCAAGTGGTATCTGTTTCCACGCGGCGGACAAACTTCCGGAAGGGAGCATTCTCGAGATCAAACTGATGATGTTTCCATCCTTCATCAGCATCCTGACCTACGGGACCATAGTTCACTGTCAGCGCGACGATAACGGAGACCCGGAATATCCCTACAAGGTCAGTGCAGATTTTTCACATATTCAGGAAGAGGATCGTGAGTTAATGGTGAAACATGTGCTGCAGAAACAGGCACAGATACTCCGTGAGGCAAATCAATCTCTGCCCGATCCGGAGTAAACACTAGCCCGGATAGCGCCGTACTATTCCTTCAAGCTTGAACTCCGCCTCGAGCTTGCGCTGAATTTTCTCCGCATTTTTCTGCAATAGCTCCGGCCCCACATAAACCCGCGTTACCGTGCCTTCGTTTGCGGGCACACTTTCGCTGAAAGCGGCATATCCCTTCTTCCGCAAGCGGTCCCTCAGGACCATAGCATTGGCTTCTGAAGCGAAGCTCCCCAGTTGTACCGCCCAGGCAGATATTCCCAGGCGTTGCCGGCTTTTGCTGACAGCGCTACTCTCCGCATCCCCTTTCCGGCCAGGCGCCACCTTGCTTTCCAAGGTCGCAGGGGGCTTCTTGGGAGCGGCGTGCCCATCTGCCTTGAGTACTTTGCCTAGGGGCACAATCCGGGAAATAAATTCGCGTGCCGGTGGTGGCGGAATCTCGGCGACCCGCTGATGAGCCCCGGATCCCGGCGGTCCTTCCAGCAGCATGGGGATAAAGATGACCCCTAAAGATACCAGCACCACAGCACCGACCAGGCGCCTTTTCAATCGCTCATCCATGGGAAAAGTTTCCGGCGGATAGACTCAACTTGCAAGCTGCAATATTGCGCCCGCGGTCAGGAAGGAACCGAAGGCAACAATCCGATCGGCAGGTTCGGCATTGGCAAGCGCCGCAGCCCAGGCTGCTTCAACCGTATCCGCAGTGCTATGCGGCTCATCCGTACCGACTGTCGCCAACGCTGCGGCCAGCCTCTCGCTGCTCGCACCGCGCGGCGCCTCAAGGCCACCAAGATACCAGCAGTCCACAACAGGACTCATCGTTGACAGAACCTCGTCAATTGCCTTGTCTGCAAGCATGCCCACAACCGCCAGAGTGCGTCCTTCACAGGCCCGCTGCCGAAGATTATCGGCTAGCATCGCGGCCGCTGCGGGATTGTGGGCAACATCGATGATGCACTCTGTCGGCGGCCCCGAAATCACTTGAAAGCGTCCCGGCAACTGGACCTTCTCAAGCCCTTGCCGCAAGGCCCTTGAAGACACCGGGAGTCGTGCTGACAGCAATTCCAGTACCATCAAGACAGCCGCTGCATTGTCCAACTGAAACTTGCCGCTCAAGGCGGGCACAGGCAGATTTTCAATAGACCGGCCCTGACTCCGCCAACACCAATGCAGAGCGTCCGTCCGGTGATATCCGTACTCCCGATCCAGGCAACACAAGGATGCGCCGATCTGCTGCGCATGCTGCTCCAGGCTGGCAGGTGGCGAAGACTCGCCGATAACTGCCGGATGGTGGGCGCGAAAAATACCCGCTTTTTCCTTGCCTATAGCCTCACGATCCGTTCCCAGCCAGTCCATGTGATCCATTGCAATATTGGTAACCAGGGCCACATCCGCAGGAAACAGGTTCACCGCATCAAGACGGCCCCCCATACCCACTTCGAGAATTGCCACATCCACACCGGCATCCAGAAAAAGGTCCATCGCCGCCAGGGTGCCAAATTCGAAATAGCTGAGGCTGGTATCGGCGCGGGCGGATTCCAGCTTTTCAAAGGCTGCGATGAGGCAGTGGTCAGAAACCGGGGTTCCCTCGATCTGGATACGCTCGTTATAGCGCAAAAGATGAGGTGAGGTGTAAGCACCGGTGCGATAACCTGCCGCGCCGAGGACGGCGGCCAGCATGGCCACCGAGGAACCCTTGCCGTTGGTGCCGGCAACCGAAATAACGGGAAAGGGAAAAACTGCCGGCCAATTCATCGCCGACATAACCCGCCGGCATCGTGCCAGACCAAGGTCGATGAGGCGTGGATGCAGCCTTTCTTGCCATGCTAGCCAGTCATCAAGTCCCCAGTTCTCTCGTTCCAGGGTATCCGGCCGGTCATTTTTCTTAGAGTTGAGCGTTGTCAGAAGGCTGGCTGGTGGGTAAGCATGGAGAACAGGGCAGCGACCCTTTCCCGCAATTCCGCACGTGAGACAATCATGTCGACCACACCGTGCTCAAGGAGAAACTCGCTGCGCTGAAAACCCTCCGGCAGGGTTTCGCGGACAGTCTGCTCAATCACCCGTGGGCCGGCGAATCCGATCAGAGCCTTGGGCTCCGCAATATTAATATCTCCCAGCATCGCCAGGCTTGCGGATACCCCCCCCATAGTCGGATCGGTGAGCACCGAGATGAAGGGTAATTTGTGTTCGCCGAGGCGACGCAAAGCAGCACTGGTCTTCGACATCTGCATCAGTGATAACAAGCCTTCCTGCATGCGGGCACCACCACTGGCGGAGAAGCAAATCAGGGGCAATCCTTCCGCTATGCAGCAATCCACCGCCCGGACAAAACGCTCCCCTACCGCGGAGCCCATGGAGCCACCGAGAAAACCGAACTCAAAGGCCACTGCAACCATTGGCACGTTCAGCACCTGCCCCTTGATGACCACCAGTGCGTCCTTTTCCCCGGTGTTCTTCTGTGCCTGGGACAGGCGCTCACGATAACGCCGGCTATCGCGGAATTTCAGTGGGTCAACAGGCTCCACTTCGGCACCGATCTCAACCCTTGGCTCGGGATCCAGAAAAAGTTCCAAACGACGGCGTGCAGCCAGGCGAATGTGGTGATCACACTTGGGACAAACCTCACTATTACGCTCCAGTTCGGCCCGGTACAAAACAGCACTACAGGCGGGGCACTTGGTCCAGAGCCCTTCAGGAATATTCCGCTTACTCCGCCCCTCAAGGCGAATCCGCGCCGGCAGTAATTTTTCAAACCAGTTCATAAATCACCCTACAGATCGGGATTTAAATTCTTTCGCCTTCGGCATCCATGGCGGCACGAATTTCCGCCACCAGAGCGGGCACTTTGACAGATATCTCCGCCGGATGGTGCGCTAATTCCTCAAGCTTCTGCACCAGAATACTCCCAATGACCACCGCATCACTCACGCGGGCCACACGGGCTGCCGAGGCACCATCACGGATGCCAAAACCGACCCCCACTGGCAAGCGGGTGTGGGCCTTTATCTCGGTAATTTTTGCGGCGATGGAGTCGATATCCGCCATCTGGCTTCCGGTCACGCCCTTCAGTGAAACATAGTAGACAAATCCACGGGCACGGGCACAAATTGCGGCCACCCGCTGCGTGGTCGTGGTGGGGGCAATAAGAAAGATCGGATCGATCCCGACCCCATCCAGGGCACAGACGAACTCATCTGCTTCCTCCGGTGGCAGGTCAACGGTCAGAACCCCGTCCACCCCGGCGGCACCCGCCGCTTGTGCGAAAACATCGTAACCCATCGCCTCATAGGGATTCAGGTAGCCCATAAGCACTACCGGCGTTTCATCGTCCTGCTCACGGAATTCCTTAACCATCCCCAATACGCGGTGCAGACAGATCCCCTGAGCCAGGGCACGCTCACTGGCCCGTTGAATCACCGGCCCGTCGGCCATGGGATCGGAAAAGGGCACGCCCAACTCCAGCACATCGGCTCCCGCCGCCACCATCTCATGCAGCAACGGGACAGTGACTTCAGGCCTTGGGTCGCCAGCGGTAACAAAGGGGATAAGTGCCCGCCGCTTGCTCTTCTCCAGCGCGGCAAAACGTCGGCTGATACGGCTCACAGCGTCATCCCCTCAATCTCGGCAACGGTATGGATATCTTTGTCTCCGCGCCCGGAAAGATTAACGATAACGATGTTATCAGGTGTCATCTTTCGCGCTATCTTCGCACCATAAGCAATGGCGTGGCTCGATTCCAGCGCCGGCATAATGCCCTCGATGCGAGTCAGTTCATGAAAAGCACGCAGGGCTTCATCGTCGGTCACCGCGTGGTAGGCCGCACGCCCGCTATCCTTCAACCAGGCATGCTCCGGGCCCACTCCGGGATAATCGAGACCAGCGGAAATGGAATGGGTGGCGTTAATCTGGCCGTCATCATTCTCCATCAGATAAGTCCGGTTGCCGTGCAACACCCCAACCCGACCCATACACAAGGGTGCGGCGTGATGGCCTGTTTCCAACCCCTCACCACCCCCTTCCACACCGTGCAAGGCCACTTCCATATCATCCAGAAAGGGATAGAAAAGCCCCATCGCATTGGAACCACCACCCACACAGGCTACCAGCGCATCTGGCAGGCGACTCGCCTGGTCCAGAATCTGGGCACGTGCCTCACGGCCGATAATGGCCTGAAAATCCCGCACCATGGCTGGATAGGGATGGGGCCCGGCCACCGTACCAATAATATAGAAGGTGTCATCCACGTGCGTGACCCAGTCACGCATGGCCTCATTAAGCGCATCCTTGAGGGTTTTCGAACCGGACTCCACCGCTACCACCTGGGCCCCGAGAAGCTTCATGCGGTAGACGTTGATGGCCTGGCGCTGAATATCCTCCACCCCCATGTAAACCACGCACTCCAAACCCAGGCGCGCCGCCACCGTGGCGGTAGCCACACCGTGCTGTCCGGCACCGGTCTCGGCAATAATGCGGCGTTTACCCATACGCTTGGCCAATAACGCCTGGCCCACCGTATTGTTAATTTTATGGGCACCGGTGTGGTTCAGGTCCTCACGCTTCAGGTACAGGCTCGCCCCACCGAGGCTCTCGCTCCAGCGTTGGGCAAAGTACAGCGGTGAAGGCCGTCCGACGTAATGGCGGAGGTCATCGTCCAATTCGGCAATAAAATCGGGATCCTGGAGATAGCGTTCATAGGCCTCCTGGAGTTCCTCCAATGCCGCCATAAGGGTCTCGGAGGCAAAAATTCCGCCGTAGGGGCCAAAGTGGCCACGGGAGTCAGGCTGGCTACCGATGATGCTCTTGTGCTTGGATGTATTCATGTTTCGCTTTCATTCACCTGGCGAACAAACGCCGCTATTTTCTTTTCATCCTTGATGCCCTTGGCCGACTCTACGCCACTGCTCACGTCCACGGCAGCAGGATGGAGTTTGCGGATGGCATCGCCAACATTTTCCGGATTCAGCCCCCCTGCCAACACCAGTGGCCGGGCCATACTTTCCGGAATTAGACCCCAGTCAAAACTCTTTCCACTCCCCCCTCGTATGGCACCCGCGGGGGTATCCAGCAACAGCGCTCTGGCCCGCCGGTAACGCCGGGAACAAGCGCCAAGATCGGTCTGCTCACTAACCGCCACCGCCTTGATATAAGGCCGTTCCCAATGCTCACAGGCTTCCGGAGTTTCATCCCCGTGAAACTGCAGGAGATGAATGGGTAGCGCTCCCAGTACCTGGGCTATATAGGCGGGCTCGGCATTTACAAACAGGGCAACCACGCTGAGAAAGGGCGGCAGGTCCGAAACAAGCTCGCGGGCCTGCTCAATGCTCACTGCCCGGGGGCTGGGCGGATAGAATACCAGACCGATGGCGTCCGCCCCGAGATCTGCTGCGGCCACGGCATCAGATTGGCGGGTTATGCCGCAGATCTTGATTTCCGTTCGCCGGCGGGGGGCCTTCATCATGTTCATTTTCATCCCCGACGCGCCAATTTCGCCACAAAAGGGAAGCAGACTATCAGACCCACTGGGGAGGCGAAACCCTGGGTATGGCGTATTCATCGGGATACTCCACACCCGCGAAATAAAGCCCATTGGGAGAGGCGGTCTTGCCCCCCAGACTACGATCCCTGGCATCCAGTACGGTCTGCATCCAATGCGGATCCCGCTCCCCTGCACCAATGGTCATAAGCGCGCCGGCAATATTGCGCACCATGTGATGCAGGAACCCGTTAGCGACCACATCCAGACGCACGTACTCACCCTGGCGATCTACATCCAGACGATGCAGCGTCCTCACCGCATGCCGGGCCTGACATCGCGAAGCACGAAAGGAGGAAAAGTCATGCCTGCCGAGGAGATACGCGGCGGCGATCCCCATGCGCTCCACGTCAAGCGGCCGATACTCCCAGGACAGCTGCTGACTCAACAGTGCCGGACGTATCGGACGGTTCAACATGACATAGCGGTAATGGCGGCTACGCGCACTAAAACGTGCGTGGAAGTGTTCGGGGACCTGTTGCGCCCAGAGTACGCGTACGGTGGGAGGTAAATGGGTATTGCTTCCCAACGTCCAGGCCGTCGGGTCACGCGCTACCGGGCTATCAAAGTGGATTACCTGGGAAATAGCATGCACCCCGGCATCGGTACGCCCGGCACAGATCGTTTTTATGGGGTGGGCAGCAACCCGGGAGAGGGCGGCTTCGACGCAGGCCTGTACCGTACAACCATTTAACTGGGTCTCCCATCCATGGAAATTGCTGCCATCATACTCGATGCCTAGCGCGTATCTGGTCACTGGATGCACGCTCGGGAAGACAACCGGATGGGCTTATCGGAGGGTCCTGAAAGAATCAGAAATATGGCCCGGCGATTTTCCCGACCGGGCAACAACAAAACCAATATCCGTCCGTCAGCCGCCCTTCATCTGATCGAGTAGTGCCTGGGCTTCCTGCTTCTGGGCTTCATTCCCCTCCGCCAGGATCTCGTCAAGGATGCCACGACCACCTTCCTGGTCACCGGAATCCACGTAGGCCTGGGCCAAATCGAGCTTTGCCTGAACCTCATCTACGGGAACGCTCAGATCTGCGTCCATGGGGACATCCGCGGAGTCCGGACTTTCCTTATCGGCCGGACTGTCCTGCAGCATATAATGAGTAGATTCGAAATCCCCGGAGCTTTCCTCGTTTTCGGTATCTGCCGAAGCTTCCTGCTCCGATCCACTGGCTCCGTCATCTTCATCGGACAGCTCGGGAACAGCGGTAGAATCCGTGCCCTCGGCCGCGCTTTCTTCTTCAAACAAGGCGCCAAAATCAGCCTCTTCCTCCGCTTCGGAATCGGCGGCACCTAACTCCAGATCGGGGCCATTGTCACCATCTTCTGCAGGCTCCGCATCAAACAGCGTTGCCAATCCGTCAACGGTCTCGGCTTCCCCGGGCGCCGGGCTAGCAGATGCTGTATCGTCCTGAGTCGACACACTCTCCTCGTCAGATTCGAACAGGGCAGCAAGGTCATCGTCCACGTCTGGCAAGTCGCCTGCCGCCGCCTTGTCGTCAACCGAAACCTCTGTCTCAACCACGCCCTCGGGAGCCGGCACCACGACGGTATCCGCCTGCCCGAAGTCCTCCGCCCCCTCACCAAGATCAAAATCCAGATTGGTATCCTCGGCGGGCGATTCTTCTTCGAAAAGGGCCGCAAAATCACTGTCGGTTTCCGCCTCGGAAGACTCGGAGGGCTGATCGTCCAAGCCTAATTCACTGGCGCTCTCTTCCTCGTCCAGAACGATATCCAGTCCTTCATCCGCCTCCGCTTCAGAAGCCCCGGTCGCCAGCGAGTCCGCTGCTGGTTCATCATCCAGGTCAAGGCTGCTATCGCTCTCCTCCTCGCCCAGAACAATATCAAGCCCTTCATCGTCGGCCGCCGCATCAGCAACTTCAGCTGAATCTTCCGAAGCGACCGATTCATCTGCGTCCACAACCTCACCAGAGCCAAGATCAAAATCCACCTCACTATCTGAGCCTAAGGGTGAAGTCTCGGCAGAGCTCTCTTCTGCCTCATCGGCTTCCGCTGCCAAGCCAAGATCAAAATCCACCTCACTGTCTGAGCCTACCGGAGCCTGCTCCACCGCACCCTCTACCCCGTCTTCGGTCTCCTCACCAAAGCCAAGATCGAAGTCCAGCTCACTATCGGTAGCAACCCCGGGAGCTTCTCCTGTCTCTTCCACAGATTCAGACGCATCACCAAACCCGAGGTCGAAGTCCATACCATCCGCGTGGATGGTATCTGTCATGCCCTGCTCATCCCCCGTAGCCTGAACCTCGTCAGCTTCATCACCCTCGGTGACATCAAACACCGCATCGTCACCCCCCATGCCTACGTGGGTGTCAGAAAACTCTGCCGGCGGTTCCTCATCAAGCGGTGCAAAAAGCGCGCGGGATGGTGACAACTCGGCCCACCAGCTATGTGCCTTTTCCATCAAGGCATGGTCTGCGCCAACGGTCTCCTGCAAATCCATGGCCGCCGTCTCAAACGCCTCAACATTTCGTGCCGCACAGAAGATTTCAAGCAGCTTCAACCTGTATTCGTAACGATCCGGATATTTCTCGACGGCACCACGCACCAGCTCTTCGGCCTGGTCAAAGCGCTCGTAGGCAAGATAAACATTAACCTCGGCAAGTGGATCCTCTTCCTCGACGGCTTCTGCCGCAGGGGCGGGTTCTTCCTCATCAACCTCGACAGCGACCGCCGGCTCATCACTGGCCGGGACTGTATCGTCTACTGCTTCCTCATCGGCGGTCTCAGCGGCCTCTTCTTCCTCAACGCCAACCACTTCCTCCGTTACATCGGCACGGGAGGCGACGGGCGCAGTCTCTGCAACGTCATCGGCAGCAGCACGCCGCCGGCGCAACCAGGAGGAGGCACCAAAGAGCAGTAGCAACAAACCGATACCACCCCCTAACAGAACCGGATCGACCGGCAAAATATCCCGCAGGGTCTCCAGCAAGGTTGGTGGGGGAGGAGTTGGAGCTACCGGTGTTGGTGCAGCTTCCGGTGCCGCCATCGTTGGCGATGGCATCGTTTCAGTTACTGGCGCAGCTGTATCCGGCGCTCCAATCTTGCTTTGCAACGCCGCAATATTGTCGTCCTTCAACTCAACCAGACGCTTGAGATCGGCAATCAGGGCGTCCGCTTCCGCCAGGCGGGCGCTCAGGTTCTCATTTTCCACGCGCTTGGTGTCTGCATCCTCCAGCGCAACATTAAGTTCATCGCGCAAACCCGCTACGTTTACTTCCGGTTTGGCCATGGAGCCCGCACCTGCCCCCTGGCCGGCACTTACAAGCTTCAGGCGTGCTTCTGCGGCCTTGTCTTCGACGGCCTTTGCCGGCTCCTCCCGGCTGCCGGCAGCCGGCTTTCCTGCAGGAGTCCTGGCAACCTGCGCCGTTTTCCCCCGACGCATCTCCTGCCATTCAACCTGCTGGCGCTTCACCTCCGCGAGTGCCTCACGCTTGCTCAAGGACTCAATATCCTGATTTCCGGGAATCTGCAGCACCACCCCGGCACGCAAGGTATTGATATTACCTTTGGAAAATGCCTCGGGGTTGGCACGCAAAATCGCCAACATCATCTGCTGGATACTGACGGTGGGATCACCGCGAAAACGACGCGCCAACGACCAAAGGGTGTCACTACGCGTGGTTGGCCCGTAGGAGCCGCCAGTGGCCACCGGCACCGCGGCGGGCGCTGACCCGCCAGATGCAGCTGCTACCGCCGGCGCTGCGGCTGTACGACGCTTTGCTTTACTTGCTGCGGCAGGCGCCCTGGTGGCTACGGGCACCGTTGTCTTTACCGCTCTGGAAATGGCGGCGCCGTAAACTGGTGGGTCAAGCAACAGGGTGTATTCCCGGATAACCCGCCCCCGGGGCCAGCTCACCTCTATGAGGAAATTGAGAAACGGCTCGCTAACCCGTTGCCGGGAGAAAACCCTGACGTATGAAGTCCCATCCGCTGCCGTCTGCGGTCGAAACTTAAGTTTGGCGAGAAAAAACGGTCGATCGATCCCGGCGCGCTGGAAATGCTCGGGGGCGGCGAGTCCTACATGCAGGTTCTCCAGATCTCCTGCCTGTAGCGAGCTGAGTGGGATTCGCGCTTCCAAGGGTTGGTTGAGTCCCGATTTGAGGTCAATGCTACCGAGCCCCAGAGCGCCGACCCAGACCGGCAGGGCGCTCAGCAAAAGGACACTACCCAAAGCCGCTATACGCTTAATCACCGGTTCCTAACCTCCGTCTTTGGACCGGACTGCTCCAAGTCCGGAGCAGCCTCTACACTGTGGTCAATCACATGATTCCAAGCGAGTCTCCGACACACTTGCCACCAGGTCAACGACAACAATTTCCACACCTGAAAAAACTGCTGTACAGAAACCAGACAAGCGGGCGGAGAGCCTATCCCCGGCGCCAAAAAAAAGCTCCGAATTTGCTTTATAATTCCCCAGTAACTACAGCTTACAGATAGTCTTTTACCAGAATTTCCGCGATTTGAACACTATTCAGCGCGGCACCCTTACGGACATTATCAGACACCACCCACAGATCCAGTCCGCGCGGATGAGAGATATCCTCGCGAATCCGCCCAACAAACACCGGATCGGTACCCGCAGACTCCGTCACTGCGGTGGGATAACCCCCATCTTCCCGCTCGTCCACCAACTCGATGCCGGGGAATGAACCCAGCAGTTCGCGCGCCCGTTCTACGGTGATCTTGTCCCGCGTCTCCAGATGTACGGCCTCGGAGTGACCATAGAAAACCGGAACCCGCACCGTGGTGGGATTCACCTGAATGGAATCGTCCTCAAAAATTTTGCGCGTTTCCCAGACCATCTTCATCTCTTCCTTGGTGTAGCCATTGTCCATGAAGACATCGATATGGGGCAGCACATTAAAGGCAATCTGCTTCGGATAAACGTTGGTTTCCACCGGCTTGAGGTTGAGTAACGCGGCAGTCTGGCTTGCCAGCTCCTCCACTGCCTCCTTACCGGTGCCAGAGACCGCCTGGTAGGTAGCGACATTAATCCGTTCCACCCCTGCCTCGTCATAGATAGGCTTCAACGCCACCAGCATCTGGATGGTGGAGCAATTGGGATTGGCAATGATTCCACGCCGGGTGTAACCCGCCACTGCGTGCGGATTAACCTCCGGCACCACCAGCGGAATATCGTCGTCATAGCGAAACTGTGAGGTGTTATCCACCACCACACAACCCGCTGCCACGGCCTTGGGTGCATACATTTCCGACACTCCGGCGCCCGCCGAGAAGAGCCCGATCTGCACCTTGGAAAAGTCAAAATCCTTGATATTCTCTACCGTGATCTGCTTGCCGCGGAACTGGATCTTGCTACCCGCCGAGCGGCTGCTGGCAACCGGATACAGCTGGTCTACGGGGAAATTGCGCTCCTCAAGGATCGCCATCATGGCCTCACCGACCGCGCCGGTAGCTCCCACAACTGCCACACCAAATTTTTTGCTCTGTTCGTTACTCATCTCGTTAAACCCTGACTCTAAATCGTATAAATCACAACGCAGCAATTACTGCATCACCCATCTCTGCCGTACCCACTTCCCGACAACCGGAAGACATGATATCTGCAGTACGCAAACCCTGCTTCAAAACCGTCGATACCGCCGCTTCCACCTGTTCCGCAAGCCCGGAAGCGTTGAGGCTGTATCGCAACATCATAGCCACCGAAAGCAAAGTGGCCAACGGATTGGCAATACCCTTGCCGGCTATATCCGGCGCTGAACCGTGCACCGCCTCGTAAACACCCTTGCCATCGGCATCGAGCGAGGCCGATGGCAACATACCGATGGAGCCCGTGAGCATGGCCGCCAGATCCGAAAGGATGTCACCAAATAGATTGCTGGTCACCATCACATCGAACTGCCCTGGCGCCCGCGCCAGTTGCATGGCGGCATTATCCACATACATGTGGCTTAGCCGGCTCTCCGGATAGTCGGCACCCACCTCAGTCGCCACCGTGCGCCATAGCTCGGTGGCCTCCAGTACATTGGCCTTGTCCACGGAACACACCCGTCCGTGGCGCTTTGCGGCGATTTCGAAGGCCACCCGGCAGATACGCTCGATTTCGCGCTCGCTGTATACCAGCGTATTGTGACCTTCTCGCTCCCCTTCGGCATTTTCGGCAATCCCGCGGGGCTCACCGAAGTATATTCCCCCGGTCAGTTCACGCACGATCATGATATCCAGCCCCCGCACTACCTCCGGACGCAAGGTCGAGGCCGCCTCCAGCCCCGGATAGAGCACCGCCGGCCGCAGATTGGCAAACACCCCCAACTCGGCACGCAAGGCCAGCAAACCCCGTTCCGGGCGCCGGGCCCGTTCAATGGCCTCCCACTTGGGTCCGCCAACCGCCCCAAGGAGCACCGCATCCGCCTCCCGCGCCAGCGCAAGACTGGCTGCTGGCAGGGGTACTCCGTCCTGATCTATGGCCGCACCACCAAAGGCACCCACCTCAATCTCTAACGGCAGATCGCCGGCATCGGAAAGCGCCTTCAGCAATTTATGCGCCTCACGGGTAATCTCGGGTCCGACACCGTCGCCGGCAAGGACTAGTATTTTTTTACTCATATCCGAAAATTATCTGGGTGTCGAAAACAACCATGGCGCCTCGTGTCGCCGCCGAGTCTCGTACGCACGAATGTCCTCGGCGCGACGCAAGGTCAGACCAATCTCGTCCAGCCCATCGAGCAGGCACTGTTTGCGGAAGGCATCGATCTCAAAAGCAAAATGGCTCCCGGTCTCACTGCCAACGGTCTGCGCTTCCAGATCCACGCTAAGGCGGTATCCCGGGGTTGCCTCCACCTCGCCAAACAGTTGGCCGATTTCGGCATCGGCCAGAATCACTGGCAAAATACCATTCTTGAAACAGTTGTTATAAAAGATATCTGCGTAACTCGGGGCAATGACAACCCGAAAGCCATAGTCCAGCAGTGCCCATGGCGCATGCTCACGGCTCGAACCACAGCCAAAGTTGGCTCGCGCCAACAGGATTTCGGCGCCCTGATAGCGTGACTGGTTGAGCACAAAATCCGGGTTGAGCGGCCGCGTGGAGCAATCCTGCCCCGGCTGACCAACATCCAGATAGCGCCATTCGTCAAACAGATTAGGCCCAAAACCGCTACGCTTAATCGACTTGAGGTACTGCTTGGGAATAATTGCGTCGGTATCCACGTTCGCCCGATCCAGGGGCGCAACCAGGCCAGCAAAACGAGAAAATGCGTCCATTTCAAAACCAATATCGAAAGCGGGTAAGGATATCCCATCTTTTTTCCCGGGAACAGCTCAGCGCCATGCTGCTGGCGGGGAATTCCGTTTCCCGATGAAGGGTTCTGAGGATTATTCATCGCTTGCCAGCCGCATCAAGGCCTGGGCCAAAGAGCTCGGATTTCAGGCAACGGGAATTTCCGACCTGAAACTATCCGGGGACGAAGCTCATCTCGATGCGTGGCTCGCGGCCGGGCGACACGGGGATATGGCCTACATGGCGCGCCACGGCCATAAACGCAGCCGGCCAGCGCAGCTCTTGCCGGGCACCCTGCGGGTCATCTCCGCACGTATGGACTATTTTCCGCCCGGAATTACCGGTGCCGACAAAATACTCGGCGAAGCCTGCGCGGCCTATATTTCCCGCTACGCCCTTGGTCGCGACTATCACAAACTATTGCGTAATCGCCTCAAACACCTTGCCCGGCGAATCGATAAGGCGGCCAGCTCCACCACCCATCGCGTATTTGTCGACAGTGCCCCGGTGCTGGAAAAAGCACTGGCCCGCAATGCCGGGCTTGGCTGGATCGGCAAGCACACCAACCTGCTAAGCCGGGACGCCGGCTCCTGGTTTTTTCTCGGTGAGATCTATACCGATTTGCCACTGCCCGTGGATCAGCCGCTCACCAGCCATTGCGGCAGCTGTAGCGCCTGCATCGGCGTCTGCCCGACCCGAGCCATTCTCTCGCCCTTCGAACTGGATGCACGACGCTGTATTTCCTATCTGACCATCGAGCTGCACGGCGCCATCCCGGAGGACCTGCGACCCCTCATCGGGAACCGCATCTACGGTTGCGACGATTGCCAGCTGGTATGCCCCTGGAACCGCTACGCGACATCCACACCTGAAACGGACTTCCTGCCTCGTCACGGACTTGATGGCGCCCACCTCACCACCTTGTTTGCCTGGAGTGAAGCAGAATTTCTGCACAACACCGAAGGCAGCGCCATCCGCCGTATCGGGTACTTGCGCTGGCTACGTAATATCGCCGTTGCCCTTGGAAATGCAGCCCCGGAACCCGAGGTCATCACCAGCCTGGAGGCTCGTGCCAGTCACCCGTCAGAGCTGGTGCGCGAACATGTCGCCTGGGCACTGGGCCATGTTTCTTTGGAGGCCACCCCGGAATCTCCTATACTCCGCCATCTTTCCAGTATCAGAGAACCGACCCATGAGTAATCTTCAACAAACCATCGAAGAAGCTTTCGAAAACCGTACCAGCCTGAGCCCGGATACGGCGGCTCGCCCAATCCGTGAGGCGGTGGAAGAAGTCATCACACAGCTGGACTGCGGGGCTCTGCGGGTAGCGGAAAAGGTGGGTGCAGACTGGCAGGTCAACCAGTGGGTCAAGAAGGCGGTATTACTCTCTTTCCGTCTTAACGACAGCGCCGTGATGCCCGGCGGAGTCACTAACTACTTCGATAAGGTGCCGATGAAGTTTGCCGGCATGGAGCAGGATGCATTCGCCGGGATCGGGGCCCGGGTGGTCCCCCCGGCCAGCGTGCGCCGCGGCGCGTACATCGCCCCGGACGTAGTGCTCATGCCCTCCTACGTAAACATCGGCGCCCACGTGGGCAAGGGCACCATGGTAGATACTTGGGCGACCGTCGGTTCCTGTGCCCAGATTGGTGAGGGCGTACACCTTTCCGGTGGAGTGGGCATCGGTGGCGTGCTGGAACCCCTGCAGGCAGGTCCCACCATCATTGAAGACGGTTGTTTCATTGGCGCCCGCTCAGAAGTTGTCGAGGGCGTGGTGGTGGAGAAAGGCGCGGTCATCTCCATGGGGGTCTACATCGGCCAGAGTACCCGTATCTACAACCGTGCTACCGCCGAGATCAGCTATGGCCGAATACCCGCAGGCTCGGTAGTAGTATCCGGAAATTTGCCGTCCAAGGACGGTAGCCACAGCCTCTATTGCGCCGTCATTGTCAAACAGGTGGACGAAAAGACCCGCAGCAAGGTCGGGATCAACGAGCTGCTACGCAACCTGTAAGTATCAGAACAGGCGAATACCGACCCGGCTCCACATTTTTTATAGTGTGGAGTTCAGGCAGATCTAGATAGTCTCCCAGGTTCCATCCGGGCGCCGGCAGGCGGTGCCACGTATGGTTTCCTTACGCCCGTCAATTACCGCGTCGGTGGTGTAATCGCGACATGGCCGTTCCTTGGATCTATAAGTCCGGGTTGGCGTTACCTCGTATTGATTACCGCTATCGGGATTTTTCCAGCTTTCGGTCTCACCTGTACGCGTGTTCTCAAAGCTGCGATTGGTACGCCGCCGGTCCGCTTCATCCATGGAGGCACCTACTCGGCCACCAATAATTGCACCAATCATCGTGCCGGCAATCGTTGCGGCTATTTGACCCCGGCCACCACCCACCTGGGAACCGAGCACACCACCCACTACGCCACCGATGACCGCACCAGCTTCCTGATTACGCACCTCCTGGCAACCGCCGAGAAGTACCAGGGCAAACATTGCCAACACCACTTGAACTTTCACCACCCACCTCCTCAATAAATTAAGTGCCCCAACTCAAGGAGCCTCTGATCAGGCGCAGAAAACGATTTATTTTACCTACCCATTGTCTGCCAGGACTGCCGATAAGGCCGCAAGTTCCCTCCCCCGGTGAACGCGCCAGCAGCCAGCAGGTTGACCAGCTCTCTTGTCGTTAAGCATAGAACAGGGTTTGCACGATACAAACCGCACTCCTACACTGCGGTTACCATTTGCACAGGGGCTTACCGCTTTGCCAGAAGAGACTATTTCCAACAGCACACCAACGGGATTTTTCGCCCGCATTGGCACCATTCGTGTTCTCATCGCCGCCATGGTGATCGCCGTATTACCCATGGTCTGGCTTCAGGATCTGGAACCCGTCGGCTGGGCCGTCATCCCCGTGTATGTGGCCCCGGGGCTAACCACCTTCATGGTCTGGGGCCTGCTATTTGATATCCTTATGGCCTCGGTGTTTCGCAGCGCCCAGCCGGCATCGGAATGTGCCCGTTACACCACCATAATCAGGCTGGATGGTGCTCTGATCCTCGCCCTGCTTATCTGTTGGGGCCCATTCTTCGTGGCCCTGCTTTCCCGGCCCTAAGACGTGCAACCCGTATAAATGCCGCGTAGAAACTCCGCCGCACGCGCCTGTATCCCCGCATAACTACTGGCGCGGGGACCCGCAACGTTGAGGGTTGCGATCCGGTTTTCCGTAAGCCAATCGCATACACCCGAAACCCCACCGCCATCATCGAGATTTACGACGCATAGTGGCCGCTGATAACGACGAGTCAGCCGTATAGTTAGCGCGGTGCCACCAGTGGGTTTTCCGGGCGCCAGGATCAGCGTGCCGTCACTGTCCCGCACGTTCCACTTGGTACGCTGACGGTAGGCCCGACTCGGGGTCTCCTGCAATGGATAGTGACTGGCGATCATTCCATCCTCGGCTCGTCGGTCACGCGGACACCAACCGCCAACCTTCAGACCGTGGGCAAGCGCGGCATCCAGGGCAGCACGGTCCACCCCGCTTTGCCCGCCTGACACGATTTTGCGCAACATGAGGAATTTCCGAGCTACGGGCAATGAATCGGCAGGGAGTAGCGGAGTTCCACCCCTTCGGTCGTCACTCGCGCCACATAGGCCAGTGCCTCAACTCCAGCATCCAGGGAAGCCCGCAACTGCTCGCCATAGGCCGGATCAATGGCATCCGCCGGGCGCACCTCGCGGGCATCACCCCGCTGCACACAATAGAAAATTACGCCACGACCGCCGTTTCGCACCACAGCGGTCAACTCACGCAGGTGCTTGGTCCCCCGCGCACTCACCGCATCGGGAAACATCGCCACCCCCTCTTCCACCAGGGTGACGTTTTTTACCTCTACATAGCAGGGCGTATCTTTGCCTTCCAGCAGCAGGTCAATACGGCTGTTTTCCTGACCGTAACGCACCTCGGCACGGATTTCCGGGTAGCCTGCCAACTCCCGCACCACGCCCTCCTCGATAGCCTCGCGCACCAGGCCATTACTGAGCAGCGTATTGATGCCTACCAGCACCCCGGGACATGCCTCCACCAGTTCCCAGCTAAAGGGGTATTTCCGAGTACTACTGCCGGTGTCCCGTAGCCACACCCGCGAGCCCGGCTCGGCGCAGCCACGCATAGACCCGGTATTGGGGGTGTGAGCGGTCAGGCATCGGCCGTCGTCCAGTTCCACATCGGCAAGAAAACGCTTGTAGCGGCGCACCAGACGGCCGCCAATGAGTGGCGAGATATATTCCATGGAAATAATTTCGCTGAGCGGAAAAAGATGGATAGTGTAAGCGAGCCGCGTTGGAACCACATAAGCAAAAGCCCCAGCGAGTACAGCATCAAGGCGGTCGGCTCGGGCACCGTTTGCACCGGATTGGCGGCACCCGGCGTCTCCTCATTTGAGCCCACTGTCGGACTACCGGCAATGAAGACACCCGACTCATCCGGGGAGCGATAGATATGAAAAGGCGCTCCACCCGGGACGGGGCCTACGGTATGGGCGCTATAGACCTGCTCACCAGCCGTCGCCGAGTCGATGAACGCAACGCTATCGATCAGCAGGGTCCACGGCGTTAGATCCAGCGAACCATCATCATTCGTGTCCAGATCGCTATTCACAATCCCGCTGAATCCCTGAACCAGCAGGTGACTGACATTGTCTGAGTTTTCGAAATTGAGCGATACCGTGTGATCGGCAATGCCCAGGGAAAACCCACTCTCTGCCACCAGCAGATAACCCGATGTCGGGATTGCCAAGCCATCCAGATTGATCGCCGCCTCCACCACACCGCTGCCCAGCGCCGCCGCACCGTCACCGAGCACTACATAGCTGAGACCATTCAATGACTCGCCTGGCGTTCCGGCCAACTCAAAGTATTCCTCGTTATCAGCACCGGGCTGATCCACCCGGATTTCATTGATGACCAGCGCGGAAACGTCTGCCGGCCCGTAAAAGAACGCGATGAGTAACGCAAAAAACAGGCGCACAAGATGATATTTCACGGGTATCCCTCCCCTTGGTTATGTAGTAGAAACCGGGCCGATCCAGCCTCCTTGGCCCTGGTACATCATAACCAGCCAGTGGCGAAAAATGCCAGGCATGATGGTATTTCCTGCCAACTCCCACCCTGCTGACAAGCTGCGTGGCACGGCTATAGCTATTCTTCTTTGTCCTCCGTCCGGGAAGCCCGCTTTTTGGGCGCTGGCGCCTTGCCGGCCCCTTGCTGCTTACTTTTGCCGTAGATCGTCCGCGCGACCCCCGGGGTCAAATAGCTTTCTCCTCCCAATTCTTCCGCGGAAAAATCGTCCACATTGATGATTGCCATCACCTTGGCATCGTAATCCCGCAGTTGAGCAGCCTCTTCAGCGGAGAACAAACCCAGTTCCTTAGCCTGGTCTACCTGCCGGGGCAAATCGGGGGCCACCACACGACCTTCCTTGACCGCCGCACGCAGGCGCGCCTCCAGGGGTGCAACCTCGATCGCAAGCTCCAGCGCCTCCTGCAACAGACCGACGGGATTGTCGCCATCGCAGGTTTTGTAAATCCCGTCGCATAAACGCTCACGAGTCTCCGTCGGGTTGATCACCCGCTCGACCAGTTGCTGTCCCAATACATCACTGGGTGCAAAGTAGGTGCGTCCACGCGGGAAAATCAAAAAACGCAAAAAGGTGGCAACCAGGGGATTCGGGAAATTCCGCAGAAATCCGTGTAACTGTTCCTGGGCCTCATAAAGCAGATGACGACAAGACCATTCCACCAATGGCAGGTCTGTCGCGGGGCACCGTTCATTGTCATAGTGTTTGAGCACCATGGAGGCAAGATAGGTCGCACTCAACACGTCACCAAGCCGCGCTGACAGGCGCTCTTTCTGTTTCAATTTTCCGCCGAGGGTCAGCATCGCCATATCGGCGGCCAGCGCAAAGGCGGCACTGTAACGGTTGATGTGCTGAAAATAGCGCCGTGTGGACCCCTGTTCCTGAACCTGAGTATAACGCGCGTGGGTTAGCGCCAGTACAAAGGCCCGCGCTGCATTGCTCAAGGCATAACCGATGTGGCCAAACAGGGCCTGGTCAAAATCGGCGAGGGCCTGTTGCTCGTCTTCACTTCCTGCCGCCACCAGCTCCTTGCGCACCCAAGGATGACAACGCACGGCCCCCTGGCCAAAGATAATCAGGCTGCGGGTAAGGATATTGGCACCCTCGACGGTGATACCGATAGGTACCGATTCATAGCTACGGGCCAGGTAATTCTTCGGCCCCATCATGATGCCCTTGCCACCATGTACATCCATCGCATCATTGATGACCTGGCGGTTGAACTCGGTGGCATGACACTTGAGAATCGCCGAGGCCACCGCCGGTTTCTCACCCCGGTCCACCGCATCGACGGTCACCGCAGTCGCGGCCTTGGCGATATAGGTGAGCCCCACCATACGCGCCAGCACCTCCCCCACCCCTTCGAATTTCCCCACCGGCAAGTTGAATTGCTTGCGGATGCGGGTGTAGGCACCGGCCGTATAAACGGCCATCTTGGCGGCGCCGGTAGCGCTCGACGGCAAAGTAATACAGCGCCCGGCGGACAACAGCTCCATCAACATGCGCCAACCCTGCCCCGCCATCTCCTGCCCACCAATAATGGCATCCAGCGGCACAAACACGTCCTCGCCAGAGGTGGGGCCGTTCTGAAACGGGGTGTTGAGAGGAAAGTGCCGCCGCCCAATGTCAATGCCGGGGAGTTCCACCGGTATTAGCGCCGCGGTAATCCCGTAGTCATCCCGCTCACCGATGAGGTGATCCGGGTCGGAAAGCTTGAAGGCAAGGCCCAGCACTGTAGCAACGGGAGCAAGGGTGATGTAGCGCTTGCGCCAATTGAGGCGGATACCGATGATTTCCTCACCCTGCCATTCGCCTTTGCGCACCACGCCAGTATCCGGAATGGAGGCGGCATCGGAACCGGCCCGCGGAGCCGTGAGGGCGAAGCATGGAATTTCGGGACCTGCGGCAAGCCCCGGCAGGTAACGCTGCTTCTGTGCTTTGGTACCGTAGCTCAACAACAATTCCGCGGGGCCCAGCGAATTGGGTACCCCGATGGTAGATGCCACCGTGGCACTGACGCTGGCAATCTTCTGCAACACCAGCGAGTTGGCCTGGGCGGAAAAACCCCTGCCCCCGTATTCCTCCGGGATAATCATCGCGAAGAAGCCGTTATGAATAATGAAGTCCCACACCGCCGGGGTCATGTCGAGACGGTGATGGGTGAGGTCCCATTCATCCAGCATCCCGCAAAGTTCCTCGGTAGGGCCGTCCAGAAAATCCTGCTCTGCCTTGCTGAGTCCCGGCGCGGGTTCGGACATCAGGCGATTCCAGTCCGGACGGCCGGAGAATAACTCCCCTTCCCACCATACCGTCCCCGCCTCCAGCGCCTCGCGCTCGGTATCCGACATGGAGGGCAGCAAGGTGCGGTAAAGGCGCAGCAAAGGCGCGGTTACTACGCGGCGCCGCAGTCCACCGATGTTGAGCAACACGAGCCCGGCCAGCGCCAGCCAGAGCAGTGAAAGCCACAACCAGCCACCAGCGCCGAGCCATGTATAGGCCAGCACGGCAAACCCAATCGCAAGGGTGGATGATTTTAGGCCAACGCGGTGGTAGGCCAGCGCGATGATCCCGCCAATAAACAATCCCACCCAGAACAAGCTCAAGATTATGGACATGTGGAAACCTCGAAGATTGCAAACACAGCTACGACATCCGCCGCCGTGTATAGACCGGCGTGGCCCAAACTAGTGCCCTTCGCTTCCTGGTACAAACTTCGCTGCGGGCTGGATAGCCGGCCCTGTTTTAGACAGCACCTGTAAACGTTTTCCGAAATGCTTTGCCTGTTCCGTTTCTCCCATCACAATGGCAAGCCGACGGGCGTTTTCAAGCATGCGCCAGTCGTTGGGCCGCATCTCAAGGCAACGCTGCGCGATCTGCAATGCCTCCCCTTGCTTGCCCCGTCGACCAAGAACATACACCTGCGTGGCCAACGCCATGTAGTGGGCCGGCTCCGCATGAACCAGCGCCCGGGCGTATTTTTCTGCCGCCGTCCATCTGCCTCCATAGACTTCCGCCAGCATCAGATAATTCAGCCCCCGCGAGGACAAGGGCTGAGCATCAAGAGCCTGTTGGGCATGATGCGCTGAACGCGGCCAATCAGTACGTCCCGCGGCCGAGATGGCCTGCTGATAATGCATCTCCTCCAGCCGCTCAGCGGCGTGAAATCGTAATAGTGGATACAGGCCTGCCAATACGAGTAATGCCAGTCCGGCGAGCACCATCCGGTGTCCCAGCACCCATCGATCACCTTTCACGGCATGCCCGCCGGCCACGCCAACCAGTAGTCCGGCAAAAGCACCAACGAGAACCAATGGGGTTGCCAATGAAAAACCAAAGCTGAAACAGGCGTTGATGGCCGCGCCGACGAGTGCAATCAGCACCGACAGTGAGAGTATTTTCGGTTCCCGATCCAAAGTGTGCAGACCATTGATCTTCCTGGCGAACAACAGCAGCCACGCAGCCAGCAACAGGACGCCGACAACCCCCGTGGACGCCGCATACTCAAGATAGAAATTGTGGGCGTTCAACACCGGGTACAGGCGCCGATCACCGGCCAGCTCCGGGATATGGGCGGAACTCCGGAGATGCCAGTTACCAGCCGCCACCCCGAGAAACGGATGCGCCCTGATCATGTCAAGGCTTCCCTTCCATAACAGGAATCGACGTTCGACCGAGCCTGCGGCGCTATATGTGCCATCAGGGGTCGATGTTTCTGTTACTTGACTATCGGTTGGAGCGTCCAGCGGTGAAAGATTGGCAAGCACAATGGCCAACGCAATTCCCACAACCACTAACCGGCCAGGCCGCGCCATCCCGAATACAGGCTGCGGGCCGGATCCGGCGCGCATGAACAGGACAGACAACAGTATCAGTTCCACGCCACCAGCCACGAAAGCCGCCCGTGTGCCGGCATAAAATGCCACGGCTGCAATCAGGGCGATACCGACGGCTGTGAAGATGGCCAATACCCGCCGGTAAGTTGTCATCAGCAACCCGAAACCCAGTGGAAAAACCAGCACCAGGTAATGCATCAGGACATTCTTGTTGCCAAATGTTGCCGCTGGCCGGTGTACCGGGCGAACTATCCAGTCCGCATTAAACAGGTACTGACAAACCGCCAGCAATGCAATCAGCAGGCCGCTGACAAAAACCAGCATCAAGAACAGCCGGGCATCTTCTCCGGACCTGAACAGGTTGACGGCGATCAAATAGAAGGCTGCGGCGGCTGACCACTTCAGTACGAGCTGGAAGGTGAACAGGGGGTGGATTGCCCAGTACAGGCTGGCCCAGCCCCACGCCACTATCAGCAACAAGGCAAAAAAACTTGCGGGAATACGAACCGGTTTAGCGCACAGTGCGTGGTGCAGAAAAAACAGGCCCAGTAGCGAAAATGCAGCGACTTCGAAGTAGGCCGCCTTGTAGATTTCGGGGTTGGCCTTGAAGGAGAGGGGAAGAACGAAGGCACCGCCGGCGAGCAGCACCAGATACAGCCACTGATAACTACGGGTCGCCCAGCCTGACAATATCTTCACCTCCGGTGTTGGATTTTAGCGGACGATAAAGGAGTGCCCGGCCGCACACAAGCCAGGCACAACGGTTGATGCGGATAGCGCCACTATACGAAGGACAGACAATAAAAAAGGGGCCAGTTGGCCCCTTTTATTACTTCCGATAGTCCACCAAGTCAGCCGAGCAAGGTACGCCACCGTACCCACAGACGGATACCAAAGAGGCCGAGGCTGATGCCGTGTCAATGCGCAAATTGACGAGAATCAGGCTTTTGTTTGCCCTATGAAAACTTGGCAACACGGGCCGCGTGGCGTCCCCCTTCGAACTCGGTTCCGAGGAAAACATCGAGGCAGTCAAGAGCGACCCCCATGCCCGTCATTCTGCCGCCAAAACAGATGACATTGGCATCGTTATGAAGGCGGCACATTTTGGCTCCCAGCGCATCATGAATGAGCGCGGCCCTGACCTCCGGGTAACGGTTGGCGGCAATACTGATGCCGATACCACTACCGCAAACCAGCACACCGCGCGCGGCCTGGCCTGATTTAATCGCTTCCCCCATCGCCGCACCAAAATCAGGATAATCAACGGTATCAGGTGAGTTGGTTCCCAGATCGAGGACGCTATGTCCAAGAGACTCCAGATGCTCTAAAAGCCCGGTTTTCATCTCAAGCCCGGCATGGTCACAGGCGATGGCGATAGTTTCTGATGACATGATGTGCCCCTAAAATTGTTCACAAAAAAAGACGGGGTGGCACCCTTCTGGAGATGCCGCCGTAAAAACTCTGGAAGTCAGTCGGATTCAGGCGCTCGGAACACGGGAAAACTACAGGAGTTACTGCCCCCCAACCACCGCCAGTAACACCCCCGCGGCCACTGCCGATCCGATAACACCGGCCACATTCGGGCCCATGGCGTGCATCAGCAGGAAGTTATGATGGTTGGCTTCCAGCCCCACTTTGTTGACCACTCGTGCGGCCATAGGAACCGCGGAAACACCCGCGGCACCGATGAGGGGATTGACCTTGCCGCCGGTCAGGCGGCACATGAGCTTGCCCATCAGTACCCCCGTCGCGGTGCCAATACAAAAGGCCAGGGCACCAAGTGCCAGAATGCCGAGAGTCTCCAGTGACAGGAAACTTTCGGCGGAAAGTTTTGAGCCCACCGCCAAGCCCAGAAAAATGGTGACGATATTGATGATCTCGTTCTGGGCGGCTTTGTTCAGGCGGTCCACTACCCCGGACTCCTTGAGCAGATTGCCGAACATCAACATGCCGATGAGCGGCGCGGCAGTCGGTAGGAAGATGATGCAGAGCAGTAATACAGTGAGCGGGAAAAAGATCTTTTCCAGCTTGCTTACTGGACGCAACTGGGACATTTCCAGCCCGCGCTCCGCTTCAGTGGTCAGGGCCTTCATGATTGGCGGCTGGATAATGGGCACCAGCGCCATATAGGAATAAGCCGCCACGGCGATGGCACCCAACAGATCGGGCGCCAGACGGGAAGCCAAGAAAATAGCCGTGGGACCATCGGCGCCACCAATGATGGCGATGGCCGAGGCATCCGCCAGGGTAAAATCAAAGCCGGGAAGCATATTCAGGGCCAGAGCACCCAACAGCGTGGCAAAGATACCGAACTGGGCGGCGGCCCCCAGAAACAGGGTCATGGGCCGGGCGATGAGGGCGCTGAAATCGGTCAGTGCACCCACCCCCATGAAGATCAACAACGGGAATACGCCGGTCTCGATACCCACATGGTAAACAAGACCCAGCAGGCCATCCGGGCCGGCGATGCCGGCGACTGGAATATTGCTGAGAATTGCGCCAAACCCGATGGGCAGCAGCAACAACGGTTCAAACTTTTTGGCAATGGCCAGATAGATGAGTAGTGCACCCACCCCCATCATGATGAGCTGGCCCCACTGCATATTGGCAATTCCGGTGGATTGCCAGAGTGCTTCGGTCGCCTCCATCAGCTGAACATCAGCAAGGCATCACCCACCTGTACCGCATCCCCTTCCTTGGCGGCAATGGAGCTGACCGTACCCGCCCGGGGGGCGCGCACCTCGGTCTCCATCTTCATCGCCTCCAGCACCATCAGTACATCCCCCTCCTGAAAGGCAGCACCCACTGCAGTCTCAACCTTGAAGATGGTACCGGCCAATGGAGCGGGCAGAGGAGTCCCGCCAGCAGCGGGAGCGGGCGATGCTGCGCCAACCGGTACGACGGCTGGTGCCGCAGGGGCCACATGCTGCACCTCTCCCCCCTCGGACACCGTCACGCTGTAGGCGGTGCCGTTGACGGTCACGGTGTAAGCCTCAGGCCCGCTCGCCGGGGATACAACAGCCGGTGCATAAGGCGTGGCAGGCGCTTCAACCTCAGTCCCGGGGACGGGCTCGAAAGCAGCAGGGTTGTCCCGGTTTTCCAAAAACTTGAGACCTACCTGAGGAAAAAGTGCATAAATCAGCACGTCTTCAATCTCATTCCCGGCCACCCGGATGTTTTTCTCCTGGGCCAGTTTCTCAAACTCCGCGGACAGTGTATCGACCTCGGGAGAAAGCAGATCTGCTGGACGGCAGGTGATCGCCTCATCCTCATCACCCAGCACCCGGGCCTGCAATTCTGCATTGACCGGCGCCAGTGAGGCACCGTATTCACCCTTCAGAACCGCGGTAGTCTCCTTGGTCAGCGTCTTGTAGCGCTCGCCGGTGAGTACATTCAGCACCGCCTGGGTACCGACAATCTGGGAAGTGGGGGTCACCAGCGGGATAATGCCGAGATCCTCCCGCACCTTCGGAATCTCGTCGAGCACCTCATCAAAGCGGTCGCTGGCACCCTGTTCGCGGAGCTGGTTCTCCATATTGGTCAGCATGCCGCCAGGGACCTGGGCCACGAGGATGCGTGAATCCACCCCCTTCAGGGAGCCCTCGAATTTTGCGTATTTCTTGCGCGCCTCACGAAAATAGGCCGCAATCTCCTCAAGCGGCTCCAGTTTCAACCCGGTATCCCGCTCTTCACCCTCAAGAATCGCCACCACGGACTCCGTGGGAGAGTGTCCATAGGTGGTGCTCATGGAAGAAATGGAGGTGTCTACCATGTCGATGTCGGCCTCAACGGCCTTGATGATGGCCGCGGTGCTCATGCCGGTGGTAGCGTGGCTATGCAGGGAGATGGGAACCGCCACCGTCTCTTTCAGCCGGGAAACCAGATCGAAGGCAACGTAGGGCTTCAGCAATCCGGCCATGTCCTTGATACAAATGGAGTGGCAACCCATATCCTCCAGCCGTTTTGCCATGTCCAGCCAGTAATCCACGGTGTGCACCGAGCTGATGGTGTACGACATGGCCCCCTGGGCGTGCTTGTCCACCGCCAGAGTTGCCTTGACCGCAGTCTCCAGATTCCGCACATCGTTCATGGCGTCAAAGATGCGAAACACGTCCATGCCGTTAACCGCCGCACGCTCCACAAAGGCCCGCACCACATCGTCGGCATAATGACGATAGCCGAGAATATTCTGCGCCCGGAACAACATCTGCATGCGGGTATTGGGCATCGCCGCTTTCAGTTTGCGTAGCCGCTCCCACGGGTCTTCGCCGAGATAACGAATGCAGGCATCAAAGGTTGCTCCACCCCAGGTCTCCAGCGACCAGTAACCCACCTGATCCAGCTTGGCGGCAATGGGCAACATGTCATCAATGCGCATACGCGTGGCGAACAGGGACTGATGGGCATCACGTAAAACGAGTTCGGTAATACCGAGGGGCTTTGAATTGCTCATATTCTTTCTACTTTCCTGCGAAGACCCGTCAAGGGTCAGGATTTATGGCTTCGGTAACGTTTAACAGCCGCGGAGATCACCGCGATCAGTTCGCCGTCGGTGGCGGCATTTACTACTGGCGCCGCGGCCAACACTTTCGGCTTTCCGCCGAGGGATTGAGCCAGACGCGACATGCCCAGCATGGCGACCACCAAAACAGCCAGAAAGCTGAATACCGAGCCCATGCCTAACAGCATGAGGGTCAGTCCATCAAAAATCAGTTCAGTTACGGGCATGGCTGAAAGTCGCCTTCAAACTCTTCAAAGAGGGATGCAAGACGCTGCATTCTACAATAATCTGCAAAGAACAAATGAATTGTGCCTCAATTAAGGCCGTGAAAAAGGGGCCAATTGGCCCCTTGTTTTTAGTTGGCGGAGAGGGTGGGGTTCGAACCCACGTGGGGCGTAAGCCCCCAACCGATTTCGAGTCGGTGCCGTTATGACCACTTCGGTACCTCTCCTGTTAAAACTTTTTACCGCTACCCGCCCGCACCTGCAAGGCACTGCCAAGGGTGGGGTGCACTCGGCACTTCCCTGTGCCTCGCCCTGCGGGCCTCGCTGGAAAACGCTCCGTGCGAATCGGCTATCCTGCCGATTCGTCAAACCCACGTGGGGCGTAAGCCCCCAACCGATTTCGAGTCGGTGCCGTTATGACCACTTCGGTACCTCTCCTGACGACGCTTTATTGGGCAAAGGTCATTCCCGAGTAAGTGGAAATACAGTGTTCTGCCCGGCAGCGGGCGCCAAGGATACGCGCCCGGACAGCATGCAACAATAGGCCCTCTTCTCCTGTTAGACTGCCGCCGGTGCTATCCGGAAACTGCTCTTGAAGCTACTTTTTATCCTTTTCACCGGCCTCTTTGTCACTTTCTGCTCGCCGCGGGAAGATGTACTGGACGGGGTTCGGAAAGCCGGCGTGCTGCGGGTCGTTACGCGCAACAATCCCACCAGCTATTATATTGGCGCCAACGGCCCCACCGGACTTGAATATGATCTCGCCAGAGGCTTCGCGGATAGTCTCGGGGTACAGCTTGAGATCAGCACCACCCAGACCCCCCTGCAAGCCATGGAAAAACTACGCCGGGGAGAGGCTCATCTGGCCGCCGCCGGGCTGGCAATAACCCCGGAGCGCAAACGGCGAGTACGTTTTGGTCCCATCTACCAACAGGTGGGTACCCAGCTCATATACCGACGCGGCGACTGGCGTCCGCGATCCCCGGCCGATCTGCGGCGCAAGGGCCTGGAAGTCGGTGCCGACAGCCTCCACATTGGCATGCTCAAAGGCCTGGAAGTGCGCCATCCCGGCATTCAGTGGATGAGAAACGCAGCCGCCTATAGCGACGAAATGCTCAATCTGGTGCGCCTGCAGATAGCCCGATACACCGTTGCCCATACCAACGAATTTGCCTTGGTACGCCAGATCTATCCGGAACTCGGGGTAGCATTTGACTTCAAACAAGAGCAATCCCTCGCCTGGGCTTTTCCGCTCAATAGCGACGATTCCCTCTATATCGCCGCCATTCACTATTTCAACCGCCTCCGTAGTAACGGCAAACTGGCCCAGCTTGTCGAGCGCCACTACGGGCATGTCAGCCGCTTTGATTACGTCGCCACCCGCAAGCTACTGCAACATCTGGATGAACGCTTGCCGCGCCTGTTATCCCACTTCTACGAGGCGGGAAAACAGCGTGATCTGGACTGGAAACTGCTCGCCGCCATGGGTTACCAGGAGTCCCACTGGGATCCATTGGCTAAATCGCCTACCGGGGTGCGCGGCATCATGATGCTGACCCGCGATACCGCGGCCCAGGTAGAAGTGCAGGATCGCCTCGATCCGCGCCAGAGCATATTCGGGGGAGCGCGCTATTTTTCCGGCATCCGGAACAAAATCCCGGAGCGCATCCCCGAGCCGGACCGCACCTGGTTTGCCCTGGCTGCATACAATGTCGGCTTCGGGCATCTGGAGGATGCCCGCATACTGGCTGAAAAAGATGGCGCCAATGCCGACCGCTGGATCGATCTGAAACGCTATCTGCCACTGCTCAGCCAAAAAAAATGGTATCGCAAAACCCGCTATGGTTATGCCCGTGGTTACGAACCGGTGCGCTACGTGGAAAATATTCGCCGCTACTATGACCTGCTGACCTGGCACGAACAGCAACTGGACTCACCACTGGCCGCCCCGCGGCAGCACCCTGACGCTACTCCCGGATAAGGACCTTGTCCCCTGCTCGTACCTGTGCAAACAGGGCCAATACGTCTCCATTGCGCATCCGGATACAACCATGTGAGCCGGGAATACCCATGGGCACCTCATCCGGGGCGCCGTGGATATAGATAAAGCGGCGCCGGGTATCCACCTCGCCGTAGCGATTTTTTCCGGCTTCCAAACCCTCCAGCCAGAGGATACGGGTCAGAATCCAGTCCTGCCCAGGCTGCATATTGGCCAGCGCCGGGGCATAGATCTCGCCAGTCGGATGGCGCCCGCAGAATACCGTATTTTCCGCGCAGCCCTTGCCAATACATGCACAAATCTGATGCCGCCCCCGCGGCGTACACTCACTGCCGTGGAGCTCGCCCGCACCCCGGGTCGCGGTAGAAACCGGATACTCCGCCACCACCTCCATGCCATCCAGAAGCCGTAAACGCTGCCGGGCCAAATCTATCTCGATCCTCACTGGCGCATCGCCTGCTTCAGACCATCGTAATTACCGTCGCGCGCCAGCCGATAGCCCTGTACCTCCCGACGTGAAACAAAGACATTGTCCTCGTACCATAGAGGCACATAGGGCAACTCTTGCAGCAACAATGCCTGCAATTCCCGGTAGTAGGCTGCCTGCTGCTCGAGGGACGGGGCCACCTCAGCGGCCTCGATCAACCGATCTACCCGGGTATTTTGCAGACGGCCACGATTGGCACCATCGGGCGGCATGGCGGCGCTGTGGAAGGCATACCGGAAGATATCGGGCATCTGAATTCCTATCCACGCCAGGCTGTACATCTGAAAGCGCCCGGCCTTCACGTCGCCATAGAAGGTTCCCCAATCGTAACTTTGCAGACGCACGTCGATCCCGACCGCCGCCAGCTGATGCTGGATCACCGTGGCCAGGCGGATGCGAAAGGGATCACTGGAAGTCTTGTAACTGATGCGTGGCGGATGAGCGGCATCAAAACCGGCCGTGCCCAGCAGCTCGCGGGCACGCGCGGGCTCATGGGCAAGAACGGGGAGTTCCTTGTGGCCCGCCCAGTGATCCGGTGGCAACAGGGCACTGGCGGGTCGTGCCGCCCCACGCAACAGGTAGCGAATGATCGCCGGTCGGTCGAGGGCATGGGCGATGGCCTTGCGTAGCGGCAGCTGCCCCGTGAGCGGATCCCCCAGATTAAAACCGAGATAGGCAAAGCCACTACCCTGCCCGCGCTGCAGGGAAAGCTCCGGGCGCTCCGCCAGCCAAGCCACCAGTTCCGCCGGCAGATCGCCCTGCAACATGTCGATCTCGCCACGCAGCAATTTCAGGGCGCGTACCGTCGGCTCGGGAACGTGAACAAATTCCAGGGTCTGACCGTCGGCCAAGCGACCGAGACGCAGCACCCCCTCCTCCGGCCAGGCAAGAAATTCAAACTCGCCGCTGCCCAGCGGACGGGAATGAAAGGGGTGCCCGGAGACTATTCCCGGTGCCGGCAGAATGCCCACCACCAGCCGACCCGGGAAGAGCACGTCGGGACGCCGCAGATGGAACTCCACGGTGTCATCATCGATAACTTTCATGCGCTCGATATTCTCCAGTGAAGAACGGTGAGGCGAAGCAGTTTTCGGTGCCAACAGAGAGTCGTAGGTGGCTTTGACATCGCGGGCACCCAACCGGCTGCCGTCGTGGAATGTTCTGCCTTCGGTTCCCAGTCTGAAGCGATAGCGGGTCGGGGCCAGACGTTCCCAACTGGCCAACGACGGAATGGCCTTGAAGGCGTCATCGAAATCCACCAGACGACGATAGAGGAGCCGATTTATGCGGGTGGAAGCGGCATCGGTGGCATAACGCGGGTCGAGGGTGACCGGACGGGAGGAAAGCCCAAAGCGGAGGTTATCCCGCGGTGCTTCACCGCAGCCCGAAAGCAGCAGGACATTGACTAAAATGATTAGGCGTATGGAGGAAAACATCTGGCTGCATTATCTCCCACCACTCAGATCAACACGAGTACTGCCATAGCAGCCGCCCACTGGCTTCGATAAACTTGTCGGCTTCCCATTCGAGCACAAGCAGTTAAAGCGAAGCCATGTCCGACTCCATCTCCGTAGCGAAACACGACACACCCGACTGCATCATTATTGGAGGCGGCGTCATCGGCATGCTCTGCGCCCGCGAACTGGCCGGCGAGGGCCTGAAGGTCACGCTGCTGGACAAGGGGCAGACCGGACAGGAATCCACCTGGGCCGGTGGTGGCATCCTCTCTCCATTACATCCTTGGCGCTATCCGGATGCGGTCTCGGCCATGGCACGCTGGAGCCAGGCCCACTACCCGTCCTTTGTTGAGGCGCTGAAGATAGAAACTGGCGTCGATCCGGAATGGGTACAAAGCGGTGTGCTGGTACTTGACCCGGAGGATATTGAAGGTGCATTGGCCTGGGGCAAAAAATGGCAGACTCAAATCGAATTGCTATCTGCCGACCAGGCGGCGAGTTGTGAGCCGGCGCTGGCCGCGCGGAGTACTGACGCCGTATGGCTGCCAAAGCTCGCCCAGGCCCGCAATCCGCGCATGGGCCGTGCACTCACCGAAAGCCTGTACCGGCGCAGGGTTGATGTTCGTGAACACTGCGCGGTAACCGATCTGGAAATTGTCGACGGCCAGATCCGCGGTGTAAACACTACCGAAGGGTTGCTACGGGCCGAGCGGGTGATTCTGGCCGCGGGAGCCTGGAGCCCACAGCTTACAGATAGTCTACAAACCACGATTAAGGTACTGCCGGTACGCGGGCAGATGCTGGTATTCCGCGCTCCTAAAGGTCTCGTCACCCGCATCGTTCTCGATGGCCCACGCTATGTCATTCCACGCCTCGATGGCCGTGTGCTGGCAGGCAGCACGGTGGAATTTGTCGGCTTCAACAAGGACACCACGGTAGACGCACGAAAAGATCTCCACGTCGCCGCTATCGATTTAATCCCGGCACTGACCGATTGCGAGATTGAACACCATTGGGCAGGTCTGCGTCCGGGCTCTCCCAACGGTGTGCCCTATATTGGCGAACATCCTGAAATTTCCGGCCTCTTTATCAATACCGGACACTACCGCAATGGCCTCGGTCTGGCCCCGGCCGCAGTGCACCTGCTTCTCGATCTGATGCTCGACCGCCCACCGATCCTGCCGCCGGAAGACTACGCTCTCGGACAGCAGCGCCCACCCAGCGTCGAGTTTCCACAGGATACGTAGTAGGGCGGACATGGTCCGCCCTGTGAAAATTGTCATCCCGGATAACGGGACGTAAATCGTATGTGGTGTGGGTGTTAGGAGCACTGCTACACTCTGAATCAGGCGCCACATTCCAGGCTGGAGCGGAATCCGGGGGGACGTCCAGGCCATAGTTACCCCGCCGACATCTAGTCTCTGCACAGGTGACCAGGCGTGCCCATCTCTGAAACCGTATTGGTGATCATGAGTCTGTTGGCAATAGCGATTATTGCCGCCGGACTGTGTCGTAATCTCCCTGTCCCCTTCACCGTTTTACTCGTGGTGATCGGCATTGGACTCGGCAGCCTTGCGGACATCTGGCAACCACTCGCCCCGCTACAATCATTCCGCCTCAGTCCGGAAATTGTGTTCTTTATCTTCCTGCCGGCGCTAATCTTCGAATCCGGTTTTAACCTGAATGCCCGCCAGTTACTCCGTGACCTTGCGCCGGTACTCATGCTGGCGATCCCTGCCCTGCTGATCTCCACCTTCCTCATCGGCGCAGGTCTCAACCTGTTCATCGGCATGGCACCGGTCACCGCCCTGCTCTTTGGCGCCTTGATCTCGGCCACCGACCCGGTGGCGGTGGTGGCCCTTTTCAGGGAACTGGGTGCGCCTCAGCGACTGACCGTGCTGGTAGAGGGCGAGTCCCTCCTCAACGATGCCACCGCAATCGTATTGTTTGCCATCCTGCTCGGCATCAGCGTCGAGGGTGGAGAGCATGACTGGACCCTGTTCGGTGCCGCGGTACTCGACTTTCTGCGTATCTTTCTCGGCGGCGCACTGGTGGGTGCGGTACTGGGACTGGTGGTTTCCGAACTGCTCTATCGGCTGAAAAGCGGTTTGAGCGCCATCCTCACCCTGTCTCTGGCGCTCGCCTATGGCAGCTTCATCCTTGCCGAGCATGTGTGGCACGTCTCAGGGGTCATGGCGGCAGTCAGTGCGGCCCTTGCACTGGGGATTTATGGCGTCGCCCGTCTGCACCAGGAGGCCACAGACAGCCTTGGCGAAACTTGGGAATTTCTCGCCCTGATTGCCAATTCCCTGCTGTTCCTGCTGGTGGGTCTCTCCATCCATCCCGCGGCACTCGCCTCACGCCTCGATCTCATTGTCCTGGTGGTCATCCTGGTCATGGCCGCCCGGGCCGCCACCCTCTACAGTCTGGTACCGCTGACCACCCGGTTTTTCGCGCTGCCTAAAATCAGCCGCGGCGAACAGCACATCATGTGGTGGGGCGGGCTCAAGGGCGGGCTCGCCATTGCCATCGTGCTCTCTATCCCCGAGGATTTTCCTGGCCGCCCCCTGCTCCTTGACCTCACTCTCGGGGTAGTGCTCTTTACGCTACTGATCAATGCACCCACCATCCGCCCACTGATGCGCTGGCTGGGACTTGATCGCATGACCCGTGAGGACCGAGCCGAACTCAAGCAGGGCATACTGGAAGCTCATCACCAAGTCGAACAGAGCATCGGCGAGATGCACAATTCCGGGGTCATTTCCAAAGCGGGCGTACATCGCTTTCGCAGGGATCTTGCTGCCGTACTGGAGACCGGCACGACGGAAATCGCCGAGGGTGAAGCCACCCGGGATGTCTATCTCTTTGCCCTGCGTATCGAGCAGGTCGAACTGGCCCGGCTTTATGATTTGAATCTCATCACCCAGTACAGCTACATCGACCTGCGCAACCTGCTGCAGCGGGACCGGGACCGAAGCCGCCGGGAAGACCCGGGCGCGGCGGCCAGGCCGAACCGGGAGAAGAGCCTGTTTCTGCGTCTGGAGAACACACTGCTGCGCCGCCTGCGGGAACGCGATTGGGCCAGTGGCTTTTTATCCCGCTATCAAAACCTGCGCCTGTCGCAACGCCTGGAGCGCACCATCGCGGGCATCCTCATGGCCGATGCCGTCCTCCGCGCCCTGCAGGCACATGCAGAATTTCCCGCCGGGGCTTGCGCCCCCATCCAGGATACCTATACAGATCGGCTGCAGCGTCGGCGCCAGCGGCTGGAAACGATTCGACGTGAGTTTCCCGATTTCTACCGGCGTTATGAGTCCCGCCTGTTCAGCCGCGTAGCACTGAGCTCGGCACTGCAAAATACCGGACAGGCACACCACAACGGCACCGTGGGCGCCAAGGCCTATGCCCACATCGCCGAGCGTATCCACGAGGCACTGGAGGCGCTGCCACCGATTTCGGTACCGCTGCCGCAACCCAAGCCCGAGGAACTCATCCAGATGGTGCCGCTGTTCTCGGGCCTTTCGGTCAATGCGCTCGGCGCCCTTGCCCGCCATGCCCGTCAGGTCACCTTTCTGACCCGTGACGAGATCATTGGCGAAGGCGAAAAGGGTGACGCCCTCTACATCCTCATTCGGGGTGAAGTCGGGGTCTTTCATAGCGCGCCGCAAGGTGGAGAAACCCGGCTCAGTTGCCTGACCGAGGGCGCCTTCTTCGGGGAAACCGCATTGCTGGGCGACCCGTTGCGCACCGCAACCGTACGGGCCGAGACCCCGGTTACCCTGTTACGCCTGACCCGTAAAGATATACTCCGACTGGCCGGACAACACCCGGAAGTCAGGCAGCGGCTTGTCGAGGCCAGTAAAGAACGCCGGAAAAGTCCGGAACAGGAATCCTGATGAGCACGAGAATCCGTTTTGGTACCTTTATTCAGGAGATAGCCGGACGCGAACTTCCGCTTAGTTACAACGAGCTGATTCCCGAGATGGAGACGGATGCGGCGGGCGAGGCACTGCCCTATCGTCCCGGTCGGCTGCGGCTCCGGCCCGCGGAGGTGTATTCAGTCATCCAGCCCTACGTGAGCGTACGCCTGCTGGAACAACTGCGTGCGGTAGTTCCACTGGCGCTGTACCTGATGCTGTTCCAGTTGCTGGTGCTGCGCCAGAATGTAACCGACTCATCGATCATCACCGCCGGGCTGCTATCCGTCATCGTAGGATTGATGCTGTTCATGGAGGGCCTCAAGGTAGGCCTCATGCCCTTTGGGCACACCATTGGCACCATCCTGCCATCCCGCTCGGCGCTGCCCACGGTACTCACGATCACCCTGCTGCTCGGCATCGGCGTCACCTTTGCCGAGCCCGCCATCGGCGCCCTTAAAACCGCGGGTTCCAACGTGCGTGCGGAAGACGCCCCCTACCTGCACGCCCTGCTCAACCAGTGGGCCGACACGCTGGTACTGGGCGTGGGGGCCGGAGTGGGACTCGCGGCGGTCATCGGCACCTTGCGTTTCCTGTATGGCTGGAGCCTCAAACCACTGGTCTACCTGACGCTTGTCCCCACCATCGGCCTCAGTCTTTATATCTCGCTTGATCCGGAACTCCGGGAAATCCTGGGCCTGGCCTGGGATTGTGGCGCGGTCACTACTGGCCCAATCACCGTGCCGCTGATGCTCTCCCTCGGTATCGGCATTGCCGCGGCCGCCGGTAAGGGTGACTCCTCCCTGTCCGGCTTCGGTATCGTCACCTTGGCCTCCCTGTTCCCCATCATGACCGTCATGCTGCTCGCTCTGTATGTAGCTAATGTCAGCTCGCCCGCCGAACTCATTGCGACCGCTGCCGCAATTCCTGCGGGCACAGATTCGCTGGCATGGTATGCACACACCCCGGGGCTGGAAATACTGGGCGGTGTTCGTGCCATCGTGCCACTGGTGATCTTCCTGATGCTTGTGTTGAGCCTGGTACTGAGAGAAAAACTCAGCAAGCCGGGCGAGATCAGCTACGGCATTACCCTCGCCCTGCTGGGGATGATCATATTCAATATCGGCCTTAGTTACGGCCTCGCCAAGTTGGGCGGACAATCCGGTGGCCTCGTGCCTGCCGCCTTTACCCGCATCGATGTCGTCGCCAACTCACCACTCTATTCCTTTGTCTTCGGCATCCTCGTGGCACTGATTTTTGCCTGGTTCCTGGGTTTCGGAGCTACCCTGGCCGAGCCCGCCCTCAACGCCCTCGGACTCACCGTGGAAAATCTCACCAACGGCGCGTTCCCAAAGAAATTGCTCATGTACGCAGTGTCCTTTGGGGTCGGCTGCGGCATTGCCCTGGGGGTACTGAAAATTATCTTTGCTATCCCGATCATGTATCTGCTGCTTCCAGGCTATCTGCTGGCGGTGATCATGACCGCCCTGTCCACCGAGGAGTACGTCAACATCGCCTGGGACAGTGCCGGCGTAACCACCGGCCCGGTCACCGTCCCGCTGGTGCTTTCCATGGGGATTGGATTTGGCAACGCCGTCGGAGCTATTGAAGGCTTCGGCATCCTGTCCATGGCATCTATCGGCCCTATTCTGGCGGTACTGGGCACCGGGCTGTGGATCCAGCGAAAGATCCGCCGCCGCCATGAAAAATCCGAACAAGAGTCCATTGCTACGCTGGAGACTGCGACATGAGCGAAAAAGAAATTCCTGTCCTCACCGATGCCGCGCTCATCACCTGCATCGTCCAGCGCGGCATCGCCGATAAAATTGTCCGGGCGGCCCAGGAGGCTGGCGCCCAGGGGGCAACCATCCATTACGGCAAAGGCAGCGGGGTGCGGGAACGACTCGGTATCATTGGCCTGGCCATTGAGGTAGAGAAGGAAGTTATCACTACCGTAGTCGCAGATGATCAACTCGATCGCGTGTTTGAACGTATGTACCACGCTGGCGATCTTGGCACCCCGGGCATGGGTATGATGTACGTCACCCGTCTGGAGAAGGCCGCCACCTACATCCCCCACGAGATCGTCGAACGCCTGGCTAAACGCCAGGCACGGCGTAAGCCCGGACAACGGTAGAGCAAGATGGGCACCGAAAAACTCATTAGCTGTATCCTTCCCAAAGGCACTGCCATGCCGGTCATGAAGGCGCTGAAGGAAGACAAAGGCATCATCACCGCCAACATTCACAGCGCCCGGGGGGCCGGTCGCCTGACCCCTCTGGATTACCGCGGTATGGGCGAAACCACGGAGAAAGAAGTCCTGGATGTCATCGTGGACACCAGCAAGGCAGACGAGATCTTCGGGTTTCTCTACACAGTGGCGGAAATCGATCAGCCCCACGGGGGACTGATGTACATGCAAGCCCTGATCAGGGCTACGCCTTACCGGCTTCCAGAAATTAAGGAGGAGGCATGAAGGCAGGGTTGGCGGCAGTATTCGTTATCCTGTGGTATGCAGGGCCGGTTCTGGCGGGAGATATCTATCGCTGGTTGGATGAACACGGCAAGGTGCATTACGGTGACCGACCCGGAATATCATCGGCCCGAAAAGTTTTGGTGGACAGCCGGGACAAAATACCCGCCAATCCTGCCGGCGGAGAACGAAAGCAGAAACAACAGCGCCTGTTAAAGGCCTATGAGATCGAACGGCAACGCAAACAGGAGAAGCGGCAGAAAGTCCGGAAGGAAAAGCACAAACTGGCCAACGACTGCGCCACAGCACGCAAGAAATTACGCGAGATCCGGGACGCCCGATATCTGTACCAGAAAGGAAAGGACGGGAAACGCGCTATTTACACCGCTGCCCAGCGGCAGGCGGCAACCCGCGAACTCAGGGATGCCATCGCCCGGCATTGTGACTGAGGAATATCGGTACCCGTCGACAGAAGAGACAAAGAGGGTATATTCTCTCCTATACTTCTGATGAGGGGCTGTTTTCGACGACGAGATGTCCTGACCAAACGAACACAACTTCCGGGCAGCCCCCACAGTCTTGAACGCATGCAATGGATGCAGTGCGAATTACCAGCGCCATCTCCGCGCGGATGCGGTTAGGCGCTTTGCGTGTGGGGGGCCGCTACATGACACAATTGAATACCGTGGACGCCCCGGCCATTATTGATCCTGGCTTTCGCCGGAACAGCCACCGACGCGCGGCCTTGCTCAACGTAGCCGTCCAGGCCGGGCACCTGCGCCGGGCTAATACATCCGCCCAGATCGATCAGCATACCGTGAACCTCTCGAATCTGATCGAGCGCTCTCTGGACAACCACACCAACAGCCGGCGTGTGGAAACGACCCGCGAGTACCTGCTCTACACCCTGAACAAATGCCCCCCAACGCAGCGTGGCAACCATCTGGAGACCGCCGCGCTAGCGCTACTGGTTGGCGACAAGGGAGCACACGAGATCGTCGCCCCAGCCGGGATTTTGTATGAAACGACGGCCCTGTGGCCCTCGCTATCGAAGTCGCAATCAGGGCTCGCACTGGTATATGCCAACTCGGGAGATCCAAAGCTGGCCCTGCAGCGCGCCGCGCTGGCCCAGAACCACGCGCTGGATGGCTGGAAGCTCAATGCAGCCGAAGTGGCGAGCCTGCTGCACTTTGATCGGGGTGATTTCCAGGGTGTCATCAAAGCGGTTCAACAGGCGGTGCGTCGTCGTATCCAGGTGCCCGCAAAAAGCGACCAGCGAACGATCCTTGCCCGCCTTTACCTCGTTCGCTGTTACGCGGAGATACGCCTGGGGATGCCGACAGATGCCTTCCATACCCTGGCCGCGTTGTACAGCAATATGACCGTAACCGACCCCACGCTGCGACGAATCCGGGCCATCTATGCCGAGACACTGCGCTCTTTTCTCGACCAGGGGGCCAAGCAGTCGCCTGCTTTCGCTTCGACCCGGGTGCAGCTCATGGAAACCGGCTCCATGGGGCCTGGTGCGGCCCCGCTACCGGATATTGAGGCCATCTACAAAGGGAATGATCCGAGGGATCCGTCGAATATCTTTGAGGACCCCTTCCAGTCGGTACAGGCGCATGACGTCGCCGTGAACGTGCTGCATCAGGGGGATGCCGTGCTCACCGTAGGCACTACCCAATACGAATTCTCCCTGCCGACGCACAGGCGGCGAGCCGTGACGCCTGACAGCCAGGAATCCTCACCGGTACGGGCCGTTCGTCGCAACCGCAGGGGCAGATGGCCAAGTCCCCGCGACCTGTTGCCCATGGCTGCCCGAATCCTGGCACGGCTGAGACAATATGCTCCTGCCTGGGCAAGACCGGTTGAGGGTACCTGAGCAAGCAACACCGTGAATTAAATGGGTAAGCCTGCCCATAACGGCTCCAGCAACATCCTGTTTCGCGCCGACCGTTCAAGATCCGGATCGGCCATACTCTCAGCCTTGAGGATCTGCTCCACCTGAGTATCAGGCAAATCGTGTTCCCGGGCCCCCTGAAGTACCAGCGCCTTGTACCAGGCATAGGGCTTGAGGCCGGGCTCCAGCCACTCGTCCACTCCCTGATAAGCGCAGGCCAGCAAAGGCCCCTCGATGGTATTTAACTGCAACTCCACGCGCCGATAGCCGGCTCCCTCAAATGCATCCAGCTGGTTGATTTGTGCCAACTCCAGCTCGTACACGACACCATACAGGCGGCTCGTCAGTTCCGCCGACAGAGAAAAATCACATTTCCCGGAACCATCCTTGCCACGCTTCTGAAAACACAGGCGATAGCCATCCAAATAGGCTGATACCGCCACACCACAGGCGCCAATGCGGGCCTCCAGACGCTGGCGACACATATTCGATCCATAGGCAAAATAGAGCATCGCTACAATCCTTGGCCGCCCCCGCTTCTACGGGTTTGTAGCCCAACTTCCTGTGTTATAGTTTGTGTGAAGTGTGTCACAAAACCGCCAAGGGAGAATAATAAGGCGGTATCAAGAATAGAGTTAAGGATTTGTGGAGTGGTGCGGCAATTTACGGCCCACCAGCTAATCTGGTCTTCCGGTTTATCTCCCTGCGACTCTCTCGGGATGCCCCAGCGCCTGTTGGCGCCGGTGCCCTGCTCCCGACAGGAGGGGTGGCTTCGGTTCATGGGCTCCTCCTCTTCCCGGAATCAATATCAAACCACGATTTGCCCGTTTGCGGGCAGGGGAAGCGATTGTTTGGAAGCAAAATGCTAACGGTCACCTCGAAGCCGGCGCTGGTCGCTGGCCTCGTCCTGTGTTGCCTGATGACAGGCGCCCGGGCGAACGTGGGTGATCGGACGGCACTACGCGCCGAAGCGTTTCCAGAGGCCGTTCCGGCCCATGTGCCGGCTTTGCCTGCCGGATCGCCGTGGCTGCGCAACTCCCTCCGCTACCTCACCGGTGTTATCCTTCATCACGGTCCTGCGCCAGTACGGCAGATCTCTCAGGTGGCCACCATGGGTATCCGGATGTAATTTGTTCCCCCGCACGGGCCTGGTCCGTGCCAGCAATGTCCCAAACTATAGTGAAAGCTCAAAGACTGCGGCTCTGGCTTGTCCTGGCCGCCCTGCTGGCAACGGGGTGTCCCGTTGGCGCCACCCCGCAGGTGGTCGCCACTATCAAACCGGTGCACTCCATCGTAGCGGGAGTAATGGCGGGTGTAGGCGTTCCTGAACTGCTTCTTTCCCGGCAAGGTTCACATCATCACTTTCATTTGCGCCCCTCGGAGGCCCGTACGCTGCGCCGCGCCGATCTGGTTTTTTGGGCTGGTCCCGGCCTCGAGACTGGATTGGTGACTCCCCTGTCTCAATGGCTGCCCGAAGAACGGGTTATTGCACTCGCCGACGTTTCCGATGTCACTCACCTTCGCAAACGTTCCGCCGGCATCTGGCTCGATGAAACCGCCTCTCCGCCCGGGCGGGAGGCGGCTGCGCTTGATGCCCATCGCTGGTTCGATCCCCGCAATATGCAGGCCTTCGTCGCTAGTGTGGAGCAGGCTCTGACCGACATCGATCCCGCCAACCAGGCCCGTTATCGGCAAAACGGAAAACACCTGAGACTGGCCCTGGCACGCCTTGACACTGAGCTGGCCGCTCTCCTGGCCCCGCTTTCAGAGACCCCCTACGTCATCGTCCATGATGCCTTTCACTACCTGGAGCAGCGTTATAACCTCCACGCTTCGGGCGCCCTGCTATCCGACAGCGAGGTGCCGCTGGGAGCCAAAGGCCTGCGGGAAATGCGCAGCCTGATTGCCAGGCGGCGGCTACGCTGCGTCTTTTATGATGGGGGGGAGGAAAAAAGGCTTGCCCGGACCCTGACAGAAGGTGGCCCGGCACGCGCCATACCTCTGGATTTACAGGGGCGGGATATCGCCCCCGGAACCGACTTTTATTTTCAACTGATGCGCGGACTGGCCACCGATCTGCGCCACTGCCTTAAGAAATAACCCTAGACAATCATGCCAAAAAAACCCGCCTTGCTGATAGCTTTTGCCCTGCTCACCGCCATCTCGGGAGGCCTTGGCCTGTTTGCCGGTAACTGGTTCTTTGCTCCTCCTTCCGTACCCGCACTGACGCATGCAACGGGCCTCTTTGGCCAGGAACGCCCCCTGCCAGAGTTTCAGCTCAGGGATCATCATGGCCAGGGGTTTAATCGCGGACGGCTGCAAGGGCACTGGAGCATGCTGTATTTTGGCTACACTCATTGCCCTGACGTTTGTCCCACCACCCTGCTCTCCCTCAGCCAGATGCTTCCCCATCTGGCTGGCGAAACCAAACCACAAGTGGTGTTTATTAGCGTCGATCCGGAGCGAGATACGCCTGAGGTGCTATCCAAATACACCCCGTATTTCCACCCATCCTTTCTCGGCGTTAGCGGGGAGGCAACAGAGCTCAAGCGCTTGAGTTCTGCTATCGGCGTGCTCTCCATGAAGGTTCCGGACCCGCAAGGCGGAGACAACTACCTCATGGACCACAGTAATGTGGTGATCCTCATCGACCCCAGTGGGCGCTTTGCCGGTGTATTTCCACCACCCCACGACGGCGAAAACATGGCCAAAGATCTACAGGCGATCATCGACTACTATCAGCACTGAACATTCTCCCAGGCAAAAAAAACCCGCCGTATTGGCGGGTTTTTTTATTTAAGCCAACAGGAAGCTAAACCTTGTGGTAAACCTCGCTACCCTGGGCCTTGAACTCCTCTGACTTCTCCTTCATGCCCTCTTCCAGTGCGTTCTCCGTATTGTCGCCAAGCCCGTGCTCTTTGGCGTAATCCCGCACATCCTGCGTAATTTTCATCGAGCAGAAATGGGGGCCACACATGGAACAGAAGTGGGCGATCTTGGCGGATTCCTTGGGCAGAGTGGCATCGTGGAATTCCCGCGCCCGGTCCGGGTCCAGGCCGATGTTGAACTGATCGACCCAGCGGAACTCGAAGCGCGCCTTGGACATGGCGTTGTCACGAATCTGCGCACCCGGATGCCCCTTGGCCAGATCCGCGGCATGGGCCGCAATCTTGTAGGTGATGATGCCCTCCTTGACGTCATCGCGATTGGGCAGGCCCAAGTGCTCCTTGGGAGTCACGTAGCAGAGCATGGCGCAACCGTACCAGCCGATCATCGCCGCCCCGATACCCGAGGTGAAATGGTCGTAGCCCGGTGCGATATCCGTGGTCAACGGCCCCAGGGTGTAAAAAGGCGCCTCATCGCAGTCGGTTAACTGCTTGTCCATATTTTCCTTGATCATCTGCATGGGCACATGACCAGGACCCTCGATGATGGTCTGCACATCGTGCTTCCAAGCCACCTGGGTCAGTTCCCCAAGGGTCTCCAGCTCCGCGAACTGAGCCTCGTCGTTGGCATCGGCAAGCGAACCCGGACGCAGGCCGTCACCCAGCGAGAAGGAGACATCGTAGGCCTTCATGATCTCGCAGATATCCTCAAAGCGGGTGTAGAGGAAGTTCTCCTGATGATGGGCAAGACACCACTTGGCCATAATGGAACCGCCGCGGGAGACGATACCGGTGAGGCGCTTGGCGGTCATCGGCACGTAGGCAAGGCGCCCGCCGGCATGGATAGTGAAGTAATCCACCCCCTGCTCTGCCTGCTCGATGAGGGTGTCCTTGAAGATCTCCCAAGTCAGCTCCTCGGCCTTGCCGTCGACCTTTTCCAGGGCGTGATAAATCGGCACGGTGCCGATGGGTACCGGGCTGTTACGCACGATCCACTCACGGGTTTCATGGATGTTCTTGCCAGTGGAGAGGTCCATGATGGTATCCGCACCCCAGCGAATCCCCCAGGTCATCTTGTCCACTTCTTCCTCGATGGAGGATCCCAGTGCCGAGTTACCGATATTGCCGTTGATCTTTACCAGGAAGTTACGCCCGATGATCATCGGTTCCAGCTCGGGGTGGTTGATATTGCAGGGAATGACGGCACGGCCACGGGCCACCTCGTCACGCACGAATTCCGGGGTAATACGCCGGGGAATCGAAGCACCGAAGTCCTGCCCCGGATGCTGGTTCATCAGGCCCTGATCAATGGCCAACTGCAGACGCAGATCCTCGCGAATGGCGATGAACTCCATTTCCGGGGTGATAATACCCTTGCGGGCGTAATGCATCTGACTGACATTGCCGCCGGATTTGGCACGCCGTATTTCATGGCGATGGCCAAAACGCAGGTGGTCCAGGGACTTGTCCGCTGCCCGCATGCGCCCGTACTCGGAACTCAGCTGGGGCAATACTTCGGTATCCCCACGCTCCACAACCCACGGCGTACGGAGGTCGTTTAGCCCGGTACGAACATCGATACTAACCTCGGGGTCGGTGTATGGACCGGAGGTGTCATAGACATAAAGTGGCGGATTTTTTTCGCTACCGTAATCGGCGTGGGTATCGGTCAGGGAAATTTCCCGCATGGGAACCTGGATATCCGGCCGGCTACCCTCCACGTAAATCTTCTGGGAACTGGGAAAGGCTTCAATCGATGCCGGATTGACCTTCGCTGAATCACGGAGAAACTCGTCTGGGACTGCACTCATACCACTGGACTCCTACAACAAGAAAAAACAGGATATCGGGACTCCCCGACTCCTAGGGAAAGCTTTGCGCAACGGTCAGAACAGACTTTCAGGTATATTGGCTAGCTGAACGCTGAAACGGAGCGATATAATACCCGATCTGTAGTGCACGGCGCTCGAAAAATTGCGGGCCACTGCCCTTTTCTCCCGACTTTCAACACAGCCCGACACCCAATTGGGCCTTAACGGACATGAGAATGACTCTCATCAAGGCGTATGTTAACAGGACTGTCCCAGCAACGCTGGCGCTGTTCATCCTGGGTATCACCCTCCCCGGGCTGGCCGGTGCCACCGATCTGCTGGCGGTCTATCGCCTGGCCCTCGACAGTGACCCCAGCTACCTGAGCGCAGGAGCCACCAACCGGGCAGCGCAGGAACTTCGCCCCCAGGCCGTGGCCGCCTGGCTGCCCAGCATTGACTTTGAGGGCAACACAACCGCTAACCGCCTGGACGTCCGCGGCGGAAATGCCATCGCTGCCGGAACCGGTGTGAGGCGCTTCAATAGCAGTGACCTGGGCCTGAACATCAACCAGGCAATCTACCGAAAGGATCTGGAAATTCAGCTATCCCAGGCCAACACCCGCATCCGCCAGGCCAACACCGAATTTGGCTTCGCCCGCCAGGATCTCATGCTGCGTACGGCCGAGCGCTATTTTGCGGTACTTGCGGCGATTGATGACCTGGAGTTTGCCCGCGCCTCCAAGGAGGCCATTGGTCAGCAACTGGAACAGAGCCAACAGCGTTTCGAGGTGGGCCTGATTGCCATCACCGACGTGGAAGAGGCCCGAGCCGGCTATGACCTCGCCATCGCCGAGGAAATCGATGCTGAAAATGCCCTCTCCAATGCGCGCGAGGCCTTGCGAGAAATCACTGGTTCGTTTCCACGAGGCCTCACTCCACTGGGAGAGAATATGGCCCTCGTACGGCCGGACCCCAACGACATTGATCGCTGGAATGCCATCGCGCTCGATCAAAATCTTCAGCTCAGTGCTGCCCGGCTGGTGGCCGAAAATGCCGAAGAAGAAATTCGCCGCATTGCCGCCGGTCATGTACCCACGGTGGCCTTGCAGGGCAGTTACGGCCACAGCTCCGCCAATGGCGGTTTCTCCGGAGGCAGCGAGACACGTACCGCAACCATCGGCTTGCGCTTGAATGTTCCACTCTATGCGGGCGGCCTGGTTCTTTCCCAAACCCGTCAGGCACGCCATCTCTACCAGCAAAGTCTGGATGAGCTGGAACGCCAGAAACGGGCAACACAGAGACAGGCTCGCGACGCCTTTCGTGGCGTGGTATCGGGCATCTCGCGAGTCAAGGCACTGAAGCAGGCACTGGTGTCCACCCAATCCGCCCTGCAGGCGGTGGAAGCCGGTTTTCGTGTCGGCACCCGCACCTCGGTGGATGTACTCGACGCCCAACGGGACCTGTTTCGTGCCAAACGGAACTATGCCGGCGCCCGCTATGACTACCTCCTTGACATCCTGCGCCTGAAACAAGCTGCCGGCACCCTGTCTGAAGATGACCTGGGACAAATTAATGGCTGGCTCGCGCTGGCTCCCTGACGCTCCGAAACGCGGGATCGTACGCCGCTCCAGCTACTCCACCGGCAAGCCATGAGCTGGCAGGGCACAGTCCTTAACAAACTCCTCCGTGCCGCGGTAAAGCGGCGCCTCAGCCGTATCGGCACCATCAATCCCGCTGTTGCGCTCGATGCCCGGACACGCCTGGAGAGAATTGCCCGCTGCATTCCGCCTGCTGCCTTCGGCGTCTCCGTTGAGCAAATCGACATGGATGGCATTTGTGTGGAGCGAGTCCTGGCTCCGGGCGCTCGCCCTGAGCGCGCCATCCTGTATGTTCACGGTGGTGCCTACATCATGGGCTCACCGCGCCTGTACCGCGCGCTGGCAGCCCGGCTCTCCGCCGCTGCCCGCGCGGCAGTGCTGATACCCGCCTACCGGCTCGCCCCGGAGCACCCCTGGCCCGCCGCACTCGAAGACATCCGTCACTGCTGGCACTGGCTGCTGACGCAAGGCTATGCGAACCAGAAGCTGATCATTGCCGGCGACTCGGCGGGTGGCGGCCTGGCTCCCGCCACGCTGCTCGATCTCCGTGATCGAAACGAGCCGTTGCCAGTGGCTGCAATCGCATTTTCACCGTGGACCGACCTGTTGGGTGAGGGTGAATCACTCCAGCGCAATGCCCAGGCCGATCCCCTGCTCGTTGCCGGGCTGCTCAAGCCGGTAGCAAAGCTCTATCACGCGGATGTGGATCCCCGAATACCGGGCGTGTCACCGCTTTACGGCAATTTGGCGGGCCTGCCTCCACTACTCATCCACGCCGGCACTACAGAGATCCTGCTGAGTGATGCCGAACGCTTCGTGGCCAAGGCACAGTCGGCCGGCGTGCACGCAGAGCTAAGAGTGTGGGACGGTACACCCCACGTATTCCCGCTATTCGCGCCGCTACTGCCCGAGGCAAAGCAATGCATCAGGGAGTCTGGCACTTACGCGGACGCGCATTTTCAGACGAGCAAAACATGAGCACTCACAAAATCTCTGGCCCCATTCTGGCTGCCTTGTCCACCATTGTGGCCGGTACCGGTCTGGCCACGGAAGCCGACTCGCCCTCTGCCTTGCAGTACCACAAACACAGCCTCATGGCGGAGGGACGACAGCACCGCGTGCGGGTACCAAAGGGTTACCGGCTGGAGCTGCTCACCACGGCACTCGATGGCCCGCGCATGGCACATTTCGATGCACAGGGCGTACTCTGGCTCGGCTCACACTCGGGAAAGATCTATCGCCTCTATCCTCCGTATCGTGATGCCGAGGTAATTGCCAATTTGCCGGGTTACCCCCATAGCCTGGCGATACGTGGCAAGGAGATTCTCATTGCCCGTACAGAGGGGGTCTGGCGCGGGCGGCGCCCCGCCCGCGGGGAGAGACTACGTCCCGGCGACCTGCAATTGCTCGCCCCCCTGCCCGGAGGCCGCGGACATAACAGCCGCACCCTGGGGATTGGACCCGATAACCGCATCTACCTGAGCCTTGGTCTGAGTGGTAATTGCTCCAATCAGTATCTGCATCCAAGCTATCCCGCCGCCGCCCGCCGCGGTGGCATCCTGGTACTTAATGAAGACCTTGGCCCCCCACAATGGCAACCCTACGGCTCAGGCCTGCGCAATCCGGTAGGCTTTGACTGGCAGCCGCACACTGGAGCGCTCTACGCCTCTAACAACGGCCCGGATCACCTCGGCTTCGACCAGCCCCCCGAGTATTTCAGCCGCATCGATCCCGGCTCCTTCCACGGTATGCCCTGGTTCCAGTTCGACGGCAAGAAAATCCGGCGGGATGACTGCATTGCCAAATCCCCGCCGCGCCCCGCCAGCGATGTCACACCACCAGCCGTCACCTTTCCCGCGCGCAACGCGCCCTTGGGCATGGCCTTTGTGCCAGCCGCACCCCAACAGCCGTGGTCAGGCGATGCCGTGGTGGCCTTGCATGGATCCTGGGGTACCCGTCCGAGCGGCTCCTACCTGGGTTCCCGTTCCACCCGGCGCCCGCCAAAGCTGGTGCTGGTTCGCTTTGCCGGGGGAAAAGCACAGCGGGTGGAAGATCTGGTCACCGGATTTCAACTCCGGAACGGTTCCCGCTGGGCACGCCCGGCCGGCGTCGCGGCCGGCCCCGATGGCGCGGTCTACTTCACCAGCGACGCCGATACCCATGCCCTCTTTCGTCTCTATCGGGTGGCGCAATGAAGGTCAAAGACAGCGGGATGCCAGAAGAAATCTACTGGAACAGCCTGTTCGATGTAGACGGCATTATCGAATGGCTGGCCCTCCCCGGGGAGGCTGCCAAAATAGTCGAAATTGGCTGTGGTTACGGCACCTTTACCGTACCGCTCGCGAAACAATCAGCGAGTGAAATTTATACCTTTGATATTGAGCCATCGATGATTGAAGTTGCGCAGAGAAATGCGCAAGAGGCAGGCCTGTCAAATATAACCTTTGAATTACGCGATGTTCTTGAACAGGGCACGGGGCTTGAGTCCGACAGTGTCGATATGGTGTTACTTTTTAACATTCTCCACTTCCGTGAGAAAAGAAGCTTCCTTGAAGAGGCCGCACGAATTCTCAAGGACGGCGGCACTGTTGCCATTATTCATTGGCGAAAGGACATAGCGACTCCACGTGGCCCCGCCATTAATACCCGGCCGGATAACGCTCAGATACTCAGCGCATCAGAGGACCTGATGCTGGATTATGGTGGTAACAGTAAAATTCTCGAGCCCTACCATTGGGGTATTCAATTAGTCAAAGGGGTGACAGCAATCAACAGGATCAGAGTCGATTGATTGCGAGCCCGAATTTCTCACCAGTACGTGTGATGATCGTACAGCTATTTGGATTCACAAGGGATTTTCCGAGGAAGCGGAATACCCGGTGTATTTCCGACTGAAGAAAATTTCTTGTGAATTCAAATAGCAAGCGAGGGCGCGCGTATCTGGTGAGAAATTCGGGCTAGCGACAACTTGTCATTGATTAGCTGCTGAAAGACAATCGGGCGCAGTTGACGAAGCGCCAGACCCATCCGATCAACAGGCCACAAGGGATTATGACCAACGACCAGCCGACTGCTGCCCCCTCTCCGGCTGATGCGGATCCCGAGGATATTCCACTACCCGTCATCGTCTATATGTCCGGACGGCGACGCGGTACGTTTGCACAGCTTTCAGAACAGACTCATTTCATTCACAGCCCGGCCCGCGACGAAGTAGAGATCATGGCCCCGAAAGATCGCCCGGACGGCGATCCTCCCGCAAAACTGCACCATGCAGGCCTGAGCTACGAGCTGAACGTGAGCCCCGACCACGAGGTCTGGGTAAACGGTAAAAAAGTAGCACAAAAGATGCTGGCTTCCGGCGATGTACTGGAGATTGGCCGCAACGGTCCCATGCTTCGCTTTCGCTTGTATACACCGGGAACCGCCCCACTCCACTCGACCGCCGACGCCTTCGCCGATTGCATTGACTGCGTCCGTTACTACGATGAGACCTTCGTTAAGCGCTCCGGCCGATTCATCGGCTCCATATCAAGAGAATTCCTGATACGGAGCCCTCTCTGGTTTCGTGTCGGGGTGCTCTCGGCCCTCGCTTTGCTGTTCCTGAGCGTCATCCTCCTGACTTACCAAAGCGGAAATTTGCGCGAGCGTCTCGCCCAGGAGGAGGCGCGAATGCAGGGCATCTCCGGGATACTTGAGCATGCACGGAAACAGGCCGTCACCGAAAAGGACCTCGCCGCCGTCCGCGCCGAGATCGAGGTTCATCTGTCAACCACGGCGGAACGCGTTGCCGCCCTGGAAGCCCGCTCGGCCGCTACTATCCAAATTATCTCGACGGCATCAAAATCTGCTGTCTTCCTGCAAGGCAGTTACGGTTTTGTCGAAAAGGACACGGGGCGACCATTACGCTACGTTAGTTCAGGCCCGGATGGCCAGCCTCGGATGACAGAGCAGGGACCGGAAATCACCCTCGAAGGCAATGGACCAGTCGTCGAGTTTCAGTACACGGGAACGGCATTTGTCGCGACCGCGGACGGCCTGCTGCTGACCACCCGCCACGTCGCGCTTCCCTGGGAGGAGGAGGATGCGCTCCGGATCATCTCCGCGATGGGCCTGAAGCCTGTTAGCCGCCGCCTGATCGGCTATCTGCCCGGTGTCGAGCAATCGTTTACGGTGAAACTGCTCCATGCGAGTGACGAAGCCGATATCGCCGTTCTCCAGGGCGACAAGATTAGCGGCCAGGTTCCCCATCTGAGTGCAAGTTCCACACCGGTGCGTCCCGGCGACGAGGTGATCGTCATCGGTTATCCGACCGGGATCCGGGCCATGTTGGCGAGAACTGACGAACACTTCCTGAAAAAACTCCGCGAAGGCGATGATCTCGATTTCTGGAACGTCGTTGAAAAACTTTCCAAAGAGGGCCGGATAACACCTTTGGCAACCCGTGGGATCGTTGGCCAGGTTACCCCCGAGGCGGTGGCCTACGATGCAGAAACCACGCGCGGCGGTAGCGGTGGGGCAGTGCTGAACATGAATGGGGAGGTCATCGCCATCAATGCAGCGGTGCTGCTGGAGTTCGGTGGCTCAAACCTCGGGGTTCCCATCGCGCGGGCGTTGCCACTATTAAAACGCTAAACGAACGACTTCGATTCCACCCGAAAGCGGCTGTGGGACAGGGAAACTCCTTTATTCCTAAACTTAGGAACCTCTCATACACAGGATCTTTAAACCCATTAAAAAATTAGGAATATCCTATAGTCGGGTTAGCGATAGCGTAACCCCACAAGCACACTAACGTACGAGGAATCTCTGATTTATTCTGGGCGTGTTTGCCCGGCGTGGGTTCAGTAACGAAATCACGGATCGGCGTTACTCTTATCGTCACCTTTCTGCTCCGTCAATCGCCGCAGCAAGGTCTGGCCCTGATCGGAAATAGTACGCATTTTCTCCTCCAGCACCGCCATTTCCTCAAGCCAACGCGAAAAATTCCGCACCCGGGTAGACAGCCCGGTCAAATCCAGCCCGACCCGGGTCTGCAGTCCAAAGGCCTCTCCCGCACCCCTGGCAAGATGTTTAAGCGGACCCACAAGTTTTCTGATCGCCTGACTCTGTTCCTTTGTCACGCCATCCGTCCGTTCGATTTTCTCCAGGCTCGAGAGTAACCCGTCTACGCTGGATAGCCATTGCTCCGATAACACGGGGTTTATGCGCGCACCGGTGTGGGCCCGCGTGACGATCTCCAGAGTCCTGGAATCAACGTCGTGGTAATGACCCGCCATCTGATCATGCACGGTGATCAAGCGCTTGTTTATACCGGTGATATGCGTCAGCACACCCCCCAGATCCTCGACGATCTGGCACAGCCGATCGAGAAACAGATTCAAATCACGGGCGAGTTCTCCAAATTCATCCCTGGATCGTACCGGCGCACGATGCGAAAGATCAGCGCCGGCCTTTGCCAGCAGCGCAATGACGGCCTGCAGGGAAACCAGAGGCTCCATGCGTATCTTCAGCAACAGGAACAGCACGATGGTGTGCAGCAGGATCTTGGCCATGCCCAGGGTGCCGGTCAGCTTTACCTCATGCCACCAGTCCTGTAGCTGCCGATCCAGATAGGCCCGCACGGTCACCGTACCCAGAATATCTCCCGGTTTGGCGGTCACATGGCATTGCACACAGAATTGCTCCGCCCGAATCGCTACCCGGGCCTCCTGAAATCTTCCGCCCGGCCACTCGGCGGGAATTCCCTCCGGGGTGAAGTCGAAAACACTTTTAATTGAGTCGATGGTAATAACCGACGGCTGGATGGCGACGGAAAAACCAAGCCGGTTGTGATTTCGGCGCAGGATGGGATAGACGGTCCGTGCCGCCACCGCACCACCACGATTAAGCATGATGGTCTGGACATCCGTTGCCAAACGTTCGGCGGTACGCCGGGCCACGGCTTTCTGCTCAGTATTGAAGTCGTATATGACCAGCGCAAAACGTATCCCCAGTTCAATCAGAATGACGCCGAGCAGCACCAGGAAAAAATCCCGGATCATCTGGACCGAAAAGGACTCGTCGAAGCGTTGCGTCGCCGAAATTTCCATGAGCCGGAACCACCGTTGCCAGGGGAAAACCGACCTCGCTCACTACGCTGTGCATCGGCAGGCCGATGGTTTTACTGACTCACGGGGGTGAGAAGGGTTCCTCCCGGGCGGGAGCACAAACCCGATTTTCACAACTAAGACAATGCCTGACCTCCGGCTGTACGCCGGAAAGCGGGATAGATACGCCCCGGAAGGTGAGGCCACACATCCACCTCCGGGGATTATTCGCTAACGCGGGAAGCCGGCCCCGATACCGCCATCCACGGTGAGAATCGTACCGGTGGTAGCCTCCGCCTGGGAAAGTAGCAGAAAGCCGTTCGCCACATCATTGGCCGTGACCTCGTGCTGGAGCAGGTTGCCGCGCATATATTCCTCTTTGGAGACACCACGAGCCTCCGCACGCTCAGCAATAAACTTGTCAGTAGTAATACCCGAACGCACCCGCGCCGCATTCAGTGCGTTGCAGCGAATGCCGTCCTTGCCATGCTCAACCGCATATTGACGCATCAAATAAAGTACCGCGGCCTTGGGCGCACCGTAGCCACCAAGATTCGGTCCAGGGTTCACCGCAACCATGGACGCATTGTAGAGAATGCAACCGCCGCCCCCTTCACGCATCAGCTTGACCGCTGCACGGCTAACCAGATGATGGGAAAAGAAATTGACCTCGAAACTGCGGTGAAAGAGCTCGTCGGATATCTCAAGCATATAACCCGGCGCGGAAATCCCGGCATTGGAAATCACCACATCCACCCGCCCGAACTCTGCCTTGATGGCGGCAAAGGCCGCTACCACCGAATCATTGTCACAGACGTTGCAACTTAAACCGATACCACCGGTCTCCGCCGCGACGGCATCAGCCGCATCCTTGTCCAGATCCAGCACCGCCGGCCTGGCACCCGCGGCAGCGAAAACCCGCACCGTTTCCGCCCCAATCCCCGAACCACCACCGGTTACCGCAACTACCTTCCCTTTCATCGACATGAGCTTCTTTCCTCTGTTAAAAAAGTGAGAAGTGACAAACCGCTTAAAGGCACGATGCCCAGCCGCCAAGGGCGAGCGCCCGACCGCACCGGATATACACGCGGTACAGTCAAAAATATACCATCGATTAAGAATACATCTTATCTATTTTTTTAGCTTTTCCGGTGTACGCCAGACCGGGATAGAATGGACGAACAGCCCACATCAGGAAGCCCTCAAATGCCCCACTGCATCATAGAATACGCGCAGGAACTGGAATCGAGCCTCGATATCAAGGCACTGGTTCAGTGCGTACATGAAAGCGCGATGGCTTCCGGCCTGTTTTCAGAGAAGGCTATCAAGACCCGGGCCATCGCCGTCGAATATTTCCGGACAGGAACATCTGAGCAGGCATTCATTCACGTTACCGTCAGGCTTTTTGATGGCCGTACAACGGAGCAGAAGGCGGCATTGAGTCGTGCGGTACTGGAGGATGTCATCGGACTGGTGGGGAAGCTTAAGAATGTGACGGTCGAGATAACGGAAATCGATCAGGCCTGCTACTCAAGTCGCCCAAGCTGATCATTTCCGGCGCAGCGCCACCCCGGAAAATGACATAGGGGAAAGTGCATGTCGGGAGTTGTTATCTGGCGGGAAGGGGTTAGATTTCAGCTATGAGATTTCTTTTGTACAACATCTGCTACGCCACCCATGGCAACCAGAAGAAGCTCCCTTTGCTTGGAATGCTGGGACGGACCCACGACCATTTGGACGAGATCATCGAATTCATCCGGCCGTTCGATCCCGACGTAATCGGACTGATCGAGGTGGATAGCGGGTCCTACCGCTCCGGAAAGAAGAGTCAGGTGGAGAAGATCGCGGGCGAGTTAGGGCACTTTCACTCCTACCGCTCGAAGTACGCCGAGGATTCACGCTGGCAGAATATTCCGATCTATAACAAGCAGGGAAATGCCTTTCTGGCCAAGGACACGATCCACGGCGAGAAGTATCACTATTTCGAACGCGGGATGAAGAAGCTGGTGATCGAGCTTGAGCTGGAGCACGTCACGTTTTTTCTGGTCCACCTTGCGCTCGGCTACAAGGCGCGGCAAGACCAGCTGTTGCACCTCTATCAGATGATCAAGGAGACCGATCGGCCCTATGTTGTGGCGGGCGACTTCAATGCCTTCAAGGGCGAGAAGGAGCTTCAGTTGCTTCAGGCGGCCACTGGATTACAGAACGCCGACAGAGACATGCAGCCCTCCTTCCCGAGCCACAACCCGAAGCGGTATCTGGATTTTATCCTTCACAGTCCGGAGATTAAAATCAACAGCTTCGATATGCCACGCGTGCAGCTCTCCGACCACCTCCCGCTGATCGTCGACTTCGACATACAGGAGTCATGATTTCATGGATGGCCGGATGAAGGGATTTCCGGACGGGTGGGCCAGAGCCTACCCGGGCGACCAACATTCAAATCGCTATTTCCCGGGAAGTTCCATTCCCGCTCTGACACAACGCAGTGTGTCGTAGTCATACAGACCGTTGAAGCTATCGAATACGGGCTTCAGGGCGCCAAGGCTTTCCGTAGCCGACTCCCGGAACACCGCCTCAATGTTTTCCAGCTCCTTAAGCTCAAGCTGAAGCACCTCACCCACATTGAGTTCACCGGCCTCGATGGCTGTAGTGATATGTCCATAGATGGTGGTGGATTTCAGTTTTCGCTGAGTCGCAATTTCCTCCACGGCCAGACCCTTGCTGAGTAGTGCCACAGTGGTGGCAACGCTATCCGAAAGACCGGTGGTTGAAGTGCTTTCCCCGGGCTGTTTTTGCTCGGGTGTGGAAGGCATGCTTTCCGCTCCGCCACCACCCGCTTCGTGCGCCGCCAAAACTTTGAGGAAAATCTCACCGTAACGTTCCAGCCGGCGAGCACCGACACCGGTCAGATTGCCCAGCTCCCCCGAAGTCTGCGGACGTTGCGCGATCATCTCCAGCAAGGTGACATCCTGAAAAATGACGTAAGGAGGAACCCCCTGCTCCCGGGCCAGCTCCAGACGGCGGGCACGGAGACTGTCCCACAATGCCTGTTCAGCGGGCTCCCTGAATTCCACCGGTGCCTTGCCCTTGCGTTTGCCGCGCTGCCTAGTGGGCGCTTTGGGGTCCTGGCGGAAAAAGATGCTCTGCTCACCACGCAACACCGGGCGCGCATCGCTGGTGAGTCGCAGGCCGCCATAGCCTTCCATATCCACACTCATCAGGCCGTTGGCGACCAGCTGCCGATAGACCGAGCGCCACTGCTTCTCGGTGAGTTCTCCACCGATACCGAAGGTGCTGGTGCGATGATGACCAAAGCGCTGGATCCGTTCGCTCTCCTTGCCACGCAGCACATCCACCAGATAACTGACGCCGAAACGCTGACCGGTGCGGTAGACACAAGACAGCGCCTTGCGCGCCGCCTCGGTACCGTCCCAGCTCTCCACCGGATGCAGACACACATCGCAATTGCCACAGGGCGTTTCCATCACGTCCCCGAAGTAGGCAAGCAGCACCTGGCGCCGGCAACGGGTGGTCTCACAATAGCCCAGCATGGCCTCGAGTTTTTGCTGCTCGGTACGCTTGCGCTGTTCGTCGGCCTCGGAAGAGGCCAGCATCTGGCGCATCATCACCACATCCCCAAAGCCATAGGCCATCCAGGCATTGGCGGGCAGGCCGTCACGCCCGGCGCGACCGGTTTCCTGATAGTAGCCTTCAAGACTTTTCGGCAGATCGAGGTGGGCGACAAAGCGTACATCGGGCTTGTCGATGCCCATGCCGAAGGCGATGGTGGCCACCATGACCACCCCATCTTCGCGCAGAAAGCATGCCTGATTCTCCCGCCGGTCCTCGGCCGACATGCCCGCGTGATAGGGCAGTGCCTTGATGTCCTGATCCGCCAGAAAGCGAGCGGTTTCATCCACTCGTTTGCGTGACAGACAATAGACAATCCCCGCATCATGTCGATGCTCGGCGTTGAGAAAATCCAGCAGTTGGCGGCGGCCATTGTCCTTGTGCACCACCCGGTACTGGATATTGGGCCGGTCGAAGCTGGCGATGAAGGCCTGCGCCTCATCCAGCGCCAACCGCTCGATAATTTCATTCCGTGTCGGCGCATCGGCAGTGGCGGTGAGGGCAATCCGGGGCACCTCGGGAAAACGCTCATGCAACACGTTGAGGCGGCGGTATTCAGGACGAAAATCGTGGCCCCACTGGGAAACGCAGTGCGCCTCATCAATCGCAAACAGCGCGATGGGAGCGCGGGCAAGACGCTGTAAAAAGCCCTCGGTACACAGGCGTTCCGGGGCGACATAAAGCAGATCCAGCGTGCCTTCGAGCAGTTGCCGCTCCACTTCACGCGCCGCATCAGGCTCCAGGCTGGAATTGAGGAAGGCCGCACGCACGCCAAGCTGACGGAGCGCATCCACCTGATCCTGCATCAACGCGATGAGCGGTGAGACGATGATGCCCACGCCGGAGCGCAACAAGGCCGGAATCTGATAACACAGGGACTTGCCACCCCCGGTGGGCATCACCACCAGGGCGTCACCACCGTTCGTCAGGCGCTCGATGACCGCCTGTTGCTCACCACGGAAACTGTCGTAACCAAAGACCGTATCAAGGATGTCGTGGGGAGATTGTGCCAAGTAAATGCTAATGCCCCTCGGCGTCTATCGGGATGATGACTTTAGCCTGCGACGGGACTGGCAGCAGGTGCATCGATCTTCGCCGGGTCGGGAAGCAGCAGGGAAAGGGCTGCGGCGGCAAGCAGGAAGGCGGTCGATACCCACAGGCAACCCACCAGCCCCCAGACCTGAAAGGCCCAGCCCGACAGCACCGTACCCACCAGGCGGCCAGCGGCATTGGCCATGTAATAAAAGCCGACGTTAAGGGCCACCTTGTCAGCATCGGTATAGGCGAGCACCAGATAGGAATGGATGGCGGAATTGACCGCAAAGATTGCGCCGAACAGCCCCAATCCCACAATAATGGCCAGTGCCGGGTCCACCCCGAACTGGAGTGCCACGGCGATAGCGGCCGGGGAAAAACTCAGCAGCGTGGTCCAACCCAGGGCCGTACGTCCCCGCGGCGCGTGACCACGGCGCATCCACGCAGGCACCGAGGCCTGAACGAAGCCATAACCGATCACCCAGGCCGCCATAAAGCCGCCCACCTGGGTGAAGCTCCAGCCTAGCGAGGCATGCAGAAAGACCGGCAGGCCCACCACAAACCAGATATCCCGCGAACCAAAGAGAAAAAAGCGTGCTGCCGACAAACGATTGATTTCCGGACTCTTGGACAGGATAGAGCTGAACTTTACCTTGGCCTTGGCCTTGCCCATCTCGCCGGGGAGCAACAATACCGACCCGCACAAAATAATGAAAAGCCCGGCCGCCATAGCGTAAAGGGCGTGGCCAAAGCCCAAGGTCGCCAGCAACAAACCACCGAGGAAAAATCCCGCACCCTTGAGGGCATTTTTGGAGCCGGTAAGGATCGCCACCCATTTGAACAACGCCGACTGGGCATCACCCGGCACCACCAGCTTGATGGCGCTCTTGGAACTCATCTTGGTGAGGTCCTTGGCGATACCCGAAAGGGCCTGGGCAACCATAACAAAGGCTACCGAAAATCCCTGGCTCCAGTCCGGCGAAAGCTGGGCCAGCATGGTGAGCGCAAACACCTGCATTGCGAGCCCGCCCAGCAGGGTCACGCGCAGACCGAAGCGTGAGCCTATCCAGCCACCCACCAGATTGGTGACGATGCCGAAAAACTCGTAGAACAGAAACAGGAAGGCGATCTGCAGCGGGCTGTAGCCGAGGGTATGGAAGTGCAGCAGTACCAGCATGCGCAGCGCGCCATCGGTGAGCGTAAAGCCCCAGTAGGCCGTGGTAACGAGTGCATAGTTGCGAAGATCGGTCACGATCAGGCCTCCGGCATAGTCTGGGCCACCTTGGCCGCGAGTTCCGCCATGCGCTGGACATAACCAAACTCACTGTCATACCAGGCCAGCAGCTTCACCTGGGTCTCATCGTTCACCATGATAGTCGGTCCATCGACAATGGAGGAACGCGGGTCACTGGCGTAATCCACCGAAACCAGCGGTCGTTGTTCAAAACCGAGGATCCCTTTCAGCGGACCTTCCACGGCCGCTTCAAACAGGGCGCACACCTCTTCCCGGGTAGTCGGACGCTCCACCTCAAATACACAGTCGCTTATGGATGAATTGAGGATCGGTACCCGTACCGCGAGACCATTCAGACGTCCCTTGAGCTCCGGATAGATCATCGTAATCGCAGTGGCAGAGCCAGAACTGGTGGGAATCATCGAGAGCAGCGAAGAACGCGCGCGTCGCGGATCCTTGTGGGGCTTATCGACGATCACCTGAGTGTTGGTGAGATCGTGGATGGTGGTAAACACCCCGTGTTTGATGCCCAGGCCCTCGTTGATCACCTTCACCACCGGCGCCAGACAGTTGGTGGTGCACGAAGCGGCGGTCAGCAAATGGTGACGATGTGGGCGATATTCGTGATCGTTAATACCCATGACGACATTAAGCGCCCCACCCTCCTTCACTGGCGCGGCAACGATGACCTTTTTTACCCCGCGCTGATAGTAAGGCTCCAGACTATCCCAGGTACGAAAGGCGCCGGTGCATTCCAGCACGATATCGACCGCGGAATCGGCCCAGGGTACGGCCCCGGGGGTGGCCTCGGCACTGAAACTCAGACGCTGGCCCTCAATCTCGAGATAGTCGGGTCCTGCGCTGGCCTCGTGTGTCCAGCGGCGGTGGATGGAATCGAAATTCAGCAGGTGGGCCGACACCTCGGCCCCACCCGCAATCTCGTTAATGTGGACGAATTCCAAGTCGGGGTTGTCCCAGCCGGCACGTAACACCAGCCTTCCCATGCGGCCAAAGCCGTTAATGCCTACCCGTACCGCCATACTGAAAGTTTCCCTATTTAGCCTTGCCCTGGTTAGCTACCGCCTGCTGCGCCTTGGCAATCTCATCCGCGTCGCCCAGGTAGTAGCTCTTCAACGGCTTCAGATCGTCATCAAGTTCGTAAACCAAGGGCACTGCAGTGGGGATATTCAGCTTGACGATCTCCTCATTGGAGATCTGGTCCAGATGCTGCACCAGGGCACGCAGTGAATTTCCATGGGCGGCAATCAGCAGCTTTTTACCGGCCTTAACCTCCGGCACGATATTGGAATGCCAGTAAGGCAGAAAGCGCTCGGCGGTCTCTTCAAGGCACTCACCACGAGGTAACTCCGCCTCATCCAGCCCCTTATAACGCGGGTCATGGGCGGGAAAGCGCTCGTCGGAAGTCTCCACCAGCGGGGGCGTAATATCGTAGCTACGGCGCCAGATGAGCACCTGCTCATCGCCGTATTTAGCGGCGGTCTCGGCCTTGTCCAGCCCCTGTAAGCCGCCGTAATGGCGCTCGTTCAGGTGCCAGTCACGGATCACCGGGAGCCACATCTGATCGAGCTCATCGAGAGTGATCCAGAGGGTGCGGATGGCCCGTTTAAGCACCGAGGTAAAGGCCATATCAAATTGGTAGCCCGCCTCCTTGAGCAACTGGCCACCCTTTTTGGCCTCACCCCGTCCCAGTTCAGTGAGGTCCACATCGTGCCAGCCGGTGAAGCGGTTATCGCGGTTCCAGGTACTCTGGCCGTGACGCAACAAAACGAGTTTCAACATAGTAAGACTGCCTTCAAGAAAGTATGTTTATTTGAATATGAAATTTCAGCGCCACCGACACATGAAGTCCGGGGCGTAACGTATCTGCCAAATTTGAGACATTGCCAACTGCGAACGAGGTTATAGTGAGCTATAGCAGCTCCTGCACGATAGTCTCCAGCCGATCCAGGGCGCCCCCGTTTTCCTCTACGAATTGACGCCCCTTTTCTCCCGTACCGTGACGCAGATTGGCATCAGCAAGGTAGTTTATCACGCGCTCCGCCAGAACTGCCGCATCGGCCACTCGCTCCAGTGCCCCGGCGGCATCCAGGCGCTCGCTGATCTCGGCAAAGTTGTGGACCCAGGGTCCCACCAGCACCGGCAGGCCCAGTGCCGCCGGCTCCAGCATATTGTGGCCACCGATATCCATCAGGCTGCCACCCACAAAAGCCAGGTCGGAGGCACCATAGAACAAGGGCAATTCGCCCATGGTATCTCCCAGAAAAACATCCACGGCCTCACAGGAGGCCGGCATGGCGGTGCGCCGCGCCACTCGCCAGCCCGCCTTCTGGGACAGTGCTGCAACCCGGTCGAAACGCTCCGGATGCCGCGGTACCAGCACCAGCAGAGCCTTGGGCAGATGTCCCCGCACCCGCCCAAAGGCTTCGAGAATCTGCTCCTCCTCACCCTCATGAGTGCTGGCGGCTATCCAGATCCCCCGATCCACGCCCCAGCTGCGCCGCAACACCTCGGCCGCCTCCAGCAAACTCGGCGGGAGGCGAATGTCGAATTTCACACTACCAGTCACCTTGATGCTTTCCGGGGCGGCCCCAAGGCTGAGAAAGTTTTCCGCGTCCCGTCCACTCTGAGCCGCAATCACGCTGATGTTTTGCAGGACGTCGCGGCTCAAGCGGCCGAACCGTTGATAGCCAGCGGCGGAACGATCTGAAAGCCGGGCATTGGCGAGCAGCAGCGGGATCCCGCGATGTTGACACCCGGCAAACAGGTTGGGCCAAATCTCGGTCTCCATCACAATCGCCATAACCGGGCGCACACCATCCAGGAAGCGCCTGACCGCCCCCGGAACGTCATAGGGCAGGTAACGGTGGATAACGGCATTTCCCATGGCCTGCTTGAGGCGCTCTTTGCCGGTGGGGGTGGTGGTAGTAACTACCAGAGTAGTGCCCGGGTAGCGTTCCCGCAGCCGCGTCAGTATGGGCAGCGCGGCCTGTACCTCGCCCACCGAAACCGCGTGCACCCAGATGACCGAGCTCTCTTCCGGCAGCGCCTCGCCAAAACCCAGGCGTTGCCCCCAGTCATGGTAATAGGCGCGATTGCGCAGTCCGCGCCACATCAAGTACCCAAACGCCCAGGGCAGAATGAGATAGTGGCCGGTGGTATACAGCGCCGCGGACAGCCGCGAGCAGTTAACAGGCGCCATACCTACTCGCACTCCCAACGGCTGGCAGCCGACCGGTCCCGCTTCTGCTGTTGCACCCAGTCCGCATCTCCAGAGCTGTCCTCTTTTTTCCAGAAAGGGGCGCGGGTCTTTAGATAATCCATGATGAATTCGCAGGCGGCAAAGGCATCGTGGCGATGGGCACTGGCCACCGCCACCATGACGATTTGCTCTTGTGCTGCGAGCCGGCCAACACGGTGTATCAGGTGCGCCGCCGCCAGTTCCCAGCGTGCCTCGGCCTCCGCGACGATCTCCGCCAGCATGCGCTCGGTCATCTCCGGATAATGTTCCAGTTCCAGGGCCGTGATTGCCCGCTCACTATCCATATCCCGCACCAGACCCACAAAGGCCACCACTGCCCCCGCCCCCGGTGCCGCCGCGCGCAGCTTTGCCACCTCTGCGCCGAGGTTGAAATCCTGCTGCTGTACCTTAATCGCCATCTGCAAACTATCGCTCCGTCATCCGGGGTAATAGTTCGGCCAGATTGCAGGGTCGATAACGACGGTCGAGCTGATAACGGAGAATCTCATCCCAGCCGAGGCGACAGGCTCCGGTAGAACCTGGCAGACAGAAAACCAGGGTGGCATTGGCAACACCGCCGAGCAGCCGGGAGTTGAGCGTGGAGGTGGCGATCTCTGCATAGGAAAGGCTGCGGAACAACTCACCAAAGCCCGGGAGTTCCTTATCCAGCAAGGGCGCCACCGCCTCCGGTGTACCATCACGCCCGGTAACTCCGGTCCCGCCGGTGGTGATCACCACCTGCACCCCGGGCTCCGCAATCCAGTTCGCCACCCGGGCACGCACCCGGTAGATGTCATCGGGCAGAATGCATTTTTCCACCAGCTTGTGACCCTCACTTTCAAGGCGTGCTACCAACAGGTCGCCGGAGGTATCGTCTTTCTCGCTACGACTGTCCGAAACGGTGAGGACCGCGACGCTAAGCGGCATGAAATCCCGCCCATCGGGCTGACCGTGTTTTATCTTGTCATTCATGGTGGCTCCGGCTAATCCTCAGGCAGGCACGGCGACTACATTCAGTGGTTTACCGTCACGAAATGCACGAATATTTTCCGCCATGCCATTAATGATGCGTTGGCGGGCACCCTGGCTTCCCCAGGCAATATGCGGCGTTACGATGAGATTGGGGATATCCCCTTCGAGCAGCGGATTCCCGCCGCCTGGTGGCTCGGTACTGAGCACATCGACACCCGCGCCGGCGATGATACCCGCCCGCAAAGCCACGGCCAACGCAGCCTCATCAACAATACCGCCGCGGGCCGCATTGATCAGAATCGCGTCGGACTTCATCTGCCGTAGCTCCGATGCACCAATAAGTCCCTGGGTAGCCGGGTTCAGAGGACAATGAATGCTGAGTACATCAGCCGCGGCCAGCAGCTCATCCAGAGGCAGGCGTCCGGCTACCGGTGGCCCGCCTGGACGCTGGGCCAGCAGCACCTCCATGCCAAAGGCCTCACCCAGCCGCGCCACGGCCCGCCCCAGGGATCCGTAGCCGATAATTCCCAGCTTACGGCCCGTCAACTCACGGATGGGGTAATCAAGAAAGCAAAACTGACTGCTCTGTTGCCAGCGGCCGGCCCGCACCGCGCCATGGTATTCGAGCAGCCGATTGGAGAGGGCAAGGATCAGGGAAAAGACATGCTGGGACACCGAGGCGACCCCGTAGCCACGGACATTACTCACGGTAACGCCCGCCGCACTCGCCGCATCCAGGTCCACATTGTTGGTACCGGTGGCAGCGATACACACGAGTTTCAGGTTGGCAGCCGCGGCAAGCAAATCACCATCCAGCATCACCTTGTTAGCCACCACCACATCGGCATTCGCAATGCGTGCCGCCACTTGCTCCGGGGAGCTCAGCTCATGGTAGTCCCAGGTATCGAGAGCGGCTTCCAGCGGCCCGTAGTCCAGATCCTCTCCCGCCATGGAACTGCAATCGAGAAATACACCGCGCATAAAAAAGCCTCCCGGGAGTCTGTCGGATTTAGGCGCTCGTAGTGAGGATATAACAAAGGCCCACGAGGGACAGCGTATAATCCCCAACCAAGCCAACTTAGATACCGACTTAAAGGAACGAAGTCTCCATGGGTCATCGCATCCGCGCACCGGAGCCGTCCACCGGCCTGCTGATCTGTAATCTGGGCAGCCCGGACAGTCCCACTTCCAGCGGAGTCCGCCGCTTTCTCGCCGAATTTCTCGCCGATCCACGGGTGGTGGATCTGCCGCGGATTCCGTGGTGGCTGCTACTACACGGCCTCATCCTGCCCCTTCGCTGCCGTCGGGTAGCCCGTGAATACGCAAAAATCTGGACGCCGGAGGGCTCTCCGTTGACCGCCATCACGCGTCGCTTGAGCGCCGGCATCGCCACCGAGCTGGAACAAAGCGAGATCAGCGTCCAGTTACTACCCGCCATGTGTTACGGCAAACCGGGGCTCGCGGAGGCGCTGGAGAATTTTCGCCGCGCCGGTATCCGCCGCCTGCTGGTTTTACCCCTGTTTCCACAGTACTCGGCCACTACCACCGCTGCTCTCTATGATGCAGTGAACCGTGAGCTGCGCCACTGGCAGGCACTGCCGGAACTGCGCTTTATCCTGCGTTACCACGCCCACCCGGACTATATTTCCGCGCTTACGGAAAGCATTCGGGTCGAGCGGGGGCCGAAGGAAGCTCACCGCCACCTGCTCTTTTCCTTTCACGGTATTCCGGAACGCTACGCCCGGGTTGGCGATCCTTATGCCAACGAATGCAACGCTACCGCAAAGGCCGTCGTTGGCGCGCTCGGCCTCCCGGATGATCACTGGGCACTCAGCTACCAATCCCGTTTCGGCCGGGAGCCCTGGCTTGGCCCGGACACGGTAGCCACGCTCACCGAATGGGCAAGAAAAGGTGTGCGCAACGTAGACGTGGTATGCCCGGGTTTTGCCGCGGACTGCCTCGAGACCCTGCGCGAAATCGCCCACGATGCACAGGCCGATTTTCTGGCCGCAGGAGGACTTTCCTTCCGATATATAGCCGCCCTCAATGACCAACCGGCCCATGCCCGTGCGCTTGCCAGGGTGGTACGCCACCATCTATCCCCAAATCCGCGCAGCAATGATGAACAGACCCTCTCCAACGCCACCGGGCATATTGAAGGAAAGCCAGATCTGTGAGAGGGTACAACGCTGATTTTTCCCCCAACCCGCAAGCCGAGAGACACCCCATCACTACCCAACGCGTCCTCGTTTCTGCTGCCCTGATCATCGCGACCCACGCCGTGCCCGTACAGGCAGCGCCCGGGGATTGGGCCCTGTGCGGTGGCGGCTTCGGAATTCCCGCGCGTGGCCCCGTGCCACAGGGCGGGGCCGCGGGGGCTATTCACCTCTCCTCGGAGCAGGCCGATCTCGCAAAAAAAGGGGTCTCGGTACTGCGCAATAAAGTACAGATTGACCGCGCGGGACAGCAACTGCAATCGGACACCGCCCGTTATGACCAGACGGCCGGAACCCTGGAAGCAAGCGGTGCGGTGCAGTACTGGGAAGAGAGCATCTACCTCACCGGTGACCACGCCCACATGGATCTGGAGGCCGATGAAACCGTCATCGATAACGCCAACTTCAGCCTTGTCAGCGAACATGGTCGTGGCGAGGCGCGAGAAATCACCCTCAGCGGCTCGGACCTCGTGCTACTTAAGGATGCACGCTATACCACCTGCGATCCGGATCAGGAAGCGTGGGTCCTGAAGGCAAAGAATCTGCACATCAACAAGCTGACCGATACCGGCGTCGCCCGCCATGTCAGGGTGGAATTAAAGGGCATGCCCATCTTCTATTCCCCCTACTTGTCGTTCCCCCTGAGTGATACCCGCACAACCGGCTTTCTCACACCGGCCTTCCGGCTCTCGGGCAATGCCGGCGCCGAATTTCAGATCCCCTATTACTGGAATATCGCGCCGAATCGGGACGCGACCCTCCGGGTTCGTGCCACCGGTCAGCGCGGCGTTGTACTCGGGGGCAAATATCGCTATCTCAGCCGCGACTGGGGCCAGGGTGCAGCCGGTCTCGAATGGTTGCCCGATGACCGCAAACGCGGGAGCGGACGCGCGCTCTTCAACTTTCAGCACAACGCCGCCATTTCCAATCGCTGGAATAGCAGCATCAACGTGAGTCACGTCACCGACAAGGATTACTTTGAGGATCTTGGCACCAGCCTCGATGTGGCCAGCACCCAGTTTCTGGAGCGCCGGGCAAATCTCAGCTATACCGGCGATCGCTTCCACGTAGTGGGCAGGCTGGACAGCTATCAGACCGTGGATAAAACCATTCCCGGCCCGGAGCGCCCCTACGAACGTCTGCCTCAATTACAGTTCAGCACCAACTTTCCCGAACACAACCGGCGCCTCAATTTTGGCCTTTACGGAGAATTTGTCGCCTTCGACCGTGCCGCCAGTGTGACCGGCTCCCGTGTTGACCTGCGCCCAACGCTCCGTTACCCGGTGCATGGCAGCGCCTACTTCGTCGAACCGCGCGTTAGCCTGCACCATACCGCCTACTCCCTCGACGACCAGGCCGCCGGCAAGGACGATAGCCCATCCCGCACCCTTCCCGTGGTCAGTCTTGACAGTGGCCTGTTCCTGGAGCGGGATTTTGTGCTCGGGAACGGAAACTATGTCCAGACCCTGGAACCGCGGATCTACTATCTGATGGTGCCCTTCGATGACCAGAGCGACCTGCCGGTCTTCGATACCGGCGCCCACAGTTTCAACTTCTCACAATTGTTTCGGGAAAACCGCTTCAGTGGTGGCGACCGCCTTGGGGATGCCCATCAGGTCACCGTGGCACTGACCAGCCGCCTGCTTGAAGACGATGGCGATGAGTTGCTGCGCGCCAGCATTGGCCAGATTCGCTACCTGCGCGATCGCAAGGTCGGCTTGCCCGGAGAGACCGTGGATACCAACGATGGCTCAGCCCTGGTAGCGGAACTGGCGGGCAAGGTCGGGAACGGTTGGCGCCTGCAGGCCGGAGTGCAATATGACCCCCACGAGGGGCGTACCGACAAGAATACCCTCAGCGTGCGCTACCAGCCGGATCGCGCGCGGGTGCTTAACCTCTCTTATCGCTTCGTACGCGGCGCCACCGAGCAAACCGACCTGTCACTGCACTGGCCGATTACCGGCAACTGGAACGCCGTGGGACGCTGGAACTATGCCCTCGCCAAGGGGCGCTCACTGGAGACCTTCGGCGGCATTGAATACGACAGTTGCTGCTGGGCCTTCCGGGCCGTCGGTCGCCGCTATCTCACCAACACGGCAGGTGACTATACCAACGCCATCTTCTTCCAGCTGGAACTCAAGGGCCTGGCCGGGCTGGGCAAGAAAACCGAGCAGTTACTGGAACGCAGCATTCCCGGATTTCATAACTCCTTCTGATGATGGGTACGGGAATAATCCGGTCCACGGGGCTTTTCATTCGTGGAATCATCCGCATCCTGTGTTGCAGCCTGCTGTCCGCCACAATCTGGCATCCGGCAACGGCGCAAACAACCGGATATATTCAGCCGCTGGCCCTCGATCGCATCGTTGCCATCGTTAATGATGACGTCATAGTCGCCAGCGAACTGGCCAGCCGACTGCGGCTGGTTCGGAGCCAGCTGCGCAGTTCCGGCACCCGCCTTCCCCCCGATGCAGCGCTACAAAAACAAGTACTGGACCGTCTGATCATGGACCGGTTGCAGCTGCAAGTGGCGGAACAGAGCGGCGTGCGGGTAGATGAAGAAAGTTTGAACCGTAGCCTGCAGGAAATGGCCCGTAAAAATGGCTACTCGCTACGGGATTTTCGCGCCATCCTGCAGCGGGACGGCTATGAATTTCCACGTTTTCGGGAGGATATTCGCGAGCAGATGCTGCTTGCCCGGGTGCGGCAACAGCAGGTGGCCGGGCGCATCCGCGTATCCAAGCGAGAGATTGATAACTTCCTGACCAATCAGGCCTCACGTGGAGGTCAAAATGCTGAATATCACCTGTCCCATATCCTCATTGCCATCCCGGAAGCCGCCTCCCCGGAACAAATTGAGAAGGCCCGAAAAAAGGGCTTGGAGGTACTGAATAAGCTAAAGGACGATGCGGATTTTTCCCAACTGGCGGTTCAGGTATCGGATGGCCAGCAGGCACTCCAGGGGGGCGATCTGGGCTGGCGAAAGCGTGGGCAGCTACCCACGGTTTTTTTGGAGAGTGTCCCGAAGCTGCAAGCCGGAACGCATAGTGAGCTCATCCGCAGTGCCAGCGGTTTTCACATCGTTAAACTCCAGGCAACGCGGGGCGGTGCCAACGAAAGATACGTGATTGCCCAGTCACGGGTGCGTCACATCCTCATCCGACCCGATGAACTCACCTCTGAAGAGGATGCCAAGAGCCGCCTGCTACAGTTAAAACAGCGGCTGCAGGAAGGTGCGGATTTTGCCACCCTGGCACGTTCGGGCTCTGATGATCGGGGCTCTGCCATCAAAGGTGGAGAGATCGGCTGGGTAAGCACCGCGGATGTAGTGCCGGCCTTTGCCGAAGTCATGGACAGTATTCCACTGAAAGAGATTAGCCCACCCTTTAAAAGCAGTTTTGGCTGGCATATCCTGCAGGTGATGGAGCGGCGAAACCACGACAATACAGATACGGTAAGGCGTACCCAGGCGGTGGCGCAGATCCGCGAACGCAAGCTTGACGAAGAACTTCAAAGCTGGGCGCGCCGACTCAGGGACGAGGCGCACATAGAGTACCGCCTCGAGGAATAGGCCCCCATGCTCACAGTAGCCTTTACCCCGGGTGAACCCGCCGGCATCGGTCCGGATCTGGCGCTGCGAATTCCCTCATGTGCACTTGATGCCCGAGTGGTGATCTTTGCCGATCCGGAATTGCTGGCGGAGCGGGCACATATCCTCGGCATCCCGATTCGGCTCATCCCTTACGATCCGGCCAGCACCCCACCCTCAACTCCCGACACGCTCGAATTCGAGCCCCATTCCCTGACAAAATCCGTGCGCTGCGGGCAAACTGACCCGGAAAATGCGTCTTATGTGCTGGGTTGCCTGAAAGCGGCCGCCGATAACTGCCTGAAAGGGAAACTCTCGGCACTGATAACCGGGCCGATACACAAGGCAGTGATCAACGAGGCGGGCATTCCCTTCAGTGGCCACACCGAATACCTGGCATCCTGTGCGGGTGATGTCCATCCGGTCATGATGCTCGCCGTTCCCGGCCTCCGCGTCGCGCTCGCCACCACGCATCTGCCTCTGGCAAGCGTTAGCGCTGCCATTACCCACGCCAGTCTTGAGCACACCCTGCGCATCCTGATCAGTGAATTGCAGCAGCACTTCGGAATTATGCGACCACGCATTCTGGTCTGTGGCCTTAACCCCCACGCTGGGGAGGATGGACATCTGGGTCGAGAGGAAATCGAGGTGATTAGGCCAGTGATGGAATCGCTGGCAGACCTCCATGCCGACCTGCGGGGACCATTGCCCGCCGACACCACCTTTACCCCGGCACGCCTGAAAAATACCGATGCGGTGCTGGCTATGTATCACGATCAGGGACTGCCGGTATTAAAGCACATGGGTTTTGGCCGCGCGGTCAACATCACCCTGGGCCTGCCGTTTATTCGTACTTCGGTGGATCATGGAACGGCACTTGAACTGGCCGGCACCGGCCAATTCGATGACGGCAGTCTCAAGGCGGCACTCGACACCGCCATTGCCATGGCACGACGGCAGTGAACCCGGGTAGCCATCGCCCACGGCGGCGCATGGGCCAGAATTTTCTGCGCGACAAAACTGTTGTTCATCACATCGTCGATGCCATTTCCCCGTCCGGGGATGAACACCTGGTAGAAATTGGGCCCGGCCTCGGCGCCCTGACCGAATCACTACTCAGTCGCAGCGGCCAACTTGATGTGGTGGAACTGGACCGGGATCTCGCTCGCCGGCTGGCGGAACGCTGGGGTGCACACCCGCGCTTCAGCCTGCATGCCGCTGACGCCCTGCGCTTTGATTTCTCCGCCCTGGCCTCGGTTCCCGGTGAGCTGCGCGTGGTCGGCAATCTGCCCTATAACATTTCAACCCCGCTGTTGTTCCACCTCCTGAAACACAAGGCCGCTATCCGCGACATGCATTTCATGCTGCAACAGGAGGTGGTGACACGCATGGCGGCGGTGCCGGGAAGTCGTGCGTGGGGGCGATTGAGCGTGATGCTGCAAAGTGAATGCCGGGTGCAGCCCCTGTTCACGGTACCCCCGGAGGCCTTCCACCCGATTCCCAAGGTCACCTCCACTATCGTCCGCATCGAACCCCATCATCAACTGCCGGTACAAATAGCGGATCAAGAGGCCTTTGCCCGAGTGGTCAATGCTGCCTTTTCCAAACGCCGCAAGACCTTGCGTAACAGCCTGCGGGGACTCGTGAACGAGACCCAAATCCGGGCCGCGGGTATCGCCCCGGAAATTCGTGCGGAACAGTTGGGGGTGGCTGAATTTGCCGCGCTGTCGGCCTTTGCGTCCAAGCCGCTGGAGGACAAAAAAGTTACCCACAAAGACTGTGGATAACTACGTGGATAATTTGGGGTAAACCGCCGTTCAGGCCCTGTGTATCTAGCCTTCTATTAGATTGGACAGAAATTGACCTAATGGCGTTATTTTAATAACAAACAATGGCTTACGACAACAACGAGAAGCGAACTCATCCTTTTCGAAGCTAAGTTCCAAGTTTTTGTGTCAGCGTTCTTGACACTGTGCATAATCCATGACAGGAGAGCCGGGCAGAGTTCCCAAGCTGCTGAAGAAGCAGGCTTTTTTTAGCTCGTTCCCGGGCTCCGCAAGGCCGCGATAACCGCGTCCGTTTGTGGGCAGATATCGTGCCAGATCCGAAAGGACTCGGCCGCCTGCTCCACCAGCATTCCCAGGCCATCTACCGCAATCCTCGCACCGTGGCTCTGCCCCCAACGCACAAAGACGGTTTCATCTTCCCTGTACATCATGTCGTAACAGACCCCGCCAGGCCTCAACAATTTTTCCGGCAGGGGTGGCAGAACGCCATCCAGACTCGCAGCGGTCGCATTGATGATGAGATCGAAGGCAGTATTAACGAGATCGGGATAGCCACAGGCTGCCACCCCTCCCTGCTCGTGAAACAGGGCAGCCAGTTCCTGGCCGCGTGATTCGGTGCGATTAGCAATCATCAATCGTGCCGGCACTTCATCCAGCAACGGTCCCAAAGCCCCACGCGCCGCGCCGCCCGCACCGAGTACCAGGACATCCTGCCCGGCGATCTGCACACCCAGGTTTCGAATGAGGTCGCGAACCAGGCCATAACCATCGGTATTATCACCACACAGCCCCGCATCCTTATCAAACCAGAGCGTATTCAGCGCCCCGGCACGTGCGGCCCGCGCGGTCTTTGTATCGGCCAGTTCCCAAGCCTCGCGCTTGAAAGGAAGGGTGATATTCAACCCCTGCCCACCCCGGGCACGAAAATCCTTTACCGCCGCCGGAAATTCTCCCGGCGCCACAAGAATCTTTTCATAGCGTAGTTGCCGCCCGGTCTGGGTCGCAAAACAGGTATGGATAAAGGGAGATTTGCTGTGGGCGACGGGGTTACCCATAACCGCATAGAGTTCGGTCATGATCGGAGCAGAAAAGTTAAGCGCGGCCCGCGAGCGCAGACAGACAAACCCGCGCGTGAGGAGCGAAGCCGCAACGGCAACAAACTAGCCTGGTGTGGCCTGCTGCGGGAGAGCTTCCAGGCCACCCTTGAGCACATAACCCTCAAAACCACGTTCGCTCAGGAGATAGGCAGCTGCCGAAGAGCGTCGGCCAGTGGCACAATAGCAGATGTATCTCTTCGTCCGGTCGAGGCTCTCGGCCTTGAGGCGCAGCATGAATAGCGGGATATTAAGGCTGCCCTTGATACCACCGGCCTTATGCTCCGCCTCAAGCCGGACGTCCAGAAGAACGGCCCCGCTCTTTGCCATTTCACGGGCCTCTTCAATCGCCACCTCATTCATCATCGGTGCCTTGAGGAGTTCCTCAAAGTCCTCCTTTGACAGGCGCATAAGCAGACCGTCGCTTTCCATGGTGATACTGGCATTGCGTTTGCTCTGGGAAAGCAGCGCCTCCTCGCCAAAGGCATCGCCATCATTCAAATGAGCGAGCGTCACGCTGGAACCGGTAGCCGACTCGCGCGTTACCTTGGCCTTTCCACGGCTGATAATGTAGTAAAAATCGCCGTCATCCCCCTGCTGAATAACGGTTTGTCCCGATTTCATCGAAACTTCCTGCAGACGCATGAACATCTGCTGGATATTGGCCGGGGGAATACGCAAAAATGCCTTGGACTGGAGGATACGGGTCATCCAGTCGCCGCCCTCCTGATCTTCCTCGTCTTCCTCTTCCAGCGAGATATCACTGACCTCAATACCGGAAAGCTGATCCCAAGTCAGCAGGATATCCAGTAAATCAGTGTCAATGCGGATAATTGAGACGGCACTCTTGGCCTTTGCCGCCACTTGGCGAGGTTGCTTGTTAGCAATGGGATGTCGGGCCTCAGGAGTGCCACCACGAATATTTCCCTGGGTGCCTTCCTCGGTAAACAGCTCAGCCTCGCCTGAAAGCACGTACACCGACTTCCGATCGCTATCACCCTTGTTGAAAATCAGCCGCCCGGCAGAAATTTCTTCCACGAAAGTCTTGCCGGCAAGCTCCTGAAAATTCTCCGCATTCAGGGCATTGGCCGGAACCAGTGTCTTCAGGATTTGTTTGTCGACTAGTTTCTGAGCCGGCGCCATGCTAAACCTCTAGCCAGTAAAAATTATTGCTGAATCTGTCGGTGTACGGGCGATATGCTCTTCCTGGTTGCAACGACTGCGGAAGGGAGAGCGAGCAACGAGCACTCCGTTGTCTTTTAACATCGCCTGCCTGGATTAGGATGTAAAGGAGCCACTTCCAAATAAGGGGATGAAAGCTTCTTTTTCACAGCGGGCATTGTAAGGTGCCATCGGCACTTTGAATACCCCTGACACAGGGTATAGCCAGGCATTCCCGCCACCGGGGATGGCCCGCACCAAAGCGCCAGCCCCAGGGAGAATGTGATGAATCCGGTAGCCAATAACAGCCGCAGCTGGCAACCCGACGACACCGACCGCGAAGATTTGCTGCGCGAATTGCGCCGGTGCCTCGCGGCCGACTCGGTGCTCAGCGACCCGGAGGCCCTGGCGCCCTACGAATGTGACGGGCTTTCGGTGTATCGCCGGCTGCCGCTTGCCGTAGTGCTCCCGGAAACTGTCGAACAGGTCCAGGCCATCATGCGCCTTTGTGCCCGGCTCAAGGTGCCGGTGGTGGCCCGTGGCGCCGGCACCGGGCTTTCAGGAGGCGCTTTACCGCTTGCCGACGGGGTACTGCTCAGCCTTGCAAAATTCACTCGTGTGCTCGAGATCAATCCGCTGGAACGCTGGGCCCGGGTGGAACCCGGGGTACGTAACATCGTTATCTCCGAGTCAGTGGCGGAGCACGGGCTCTACTACGCACCGGACCCCTCCTCCCAGATCGCCTGCAGCATCGGCGGCAATGTGGCCGAGAATTCCGGCGGGGTGCACTGCCTGAAGTATGGCCTCACGGTGCACAACATCCTCGCCCTCGGCATCATCACCGCAGAGGGCGAATACCTCCGCATCGGCGGCCTGGCCCCCAATAACCCAGGCTACGATTTGCTCGCGCTGTTTACCGGCTCCGAGGGCATGCTCGGTATCATTGTCGATGTCACCGTCAAGCTGCTTCCCAAGCCGGAGTATGCGCAGGTGCTGCTGGCGGGCTTTCCCAGCCTGGGCGCGGCGGGAACCGCGGTGGGGAGAATTATCGCCGAAGGCATCATTCCGGCCGGCCTGGAGATGATGGACAACGCGGCCACTCGTGCAGCCGAGGATTTTATCCATGCAGGCTACCCCGTAGATGCCGCTGCCATCCTGCTCTGCGAACTCGATGGCGTAGAGGCAGAGGTCACTGCCCAGACGGACAAGGTACGCGGAATTCTGGAAGGCTGTGGCGCTGATCACCTCCAGACGGCCATCGACGAGGCCGAGCGCATGCGGCTGTGGGCCGGGCGCAAGGCGGCCTTTCCCGCCGTAGGGCGCATCAGCCCTGATTATTACTGCATGGACGGCACCATTCCGCGCCGCCACCTCGCCGTGGTCCTGGAAAAGATCTCACGGCTTGCGGAGGAATATTCGCTGCCGGTGGTGAATGTCTTTCACGCTGGCGACGGCAATCTGCACCCACTCATCCTGTTCGACGCCAATCGCGAAGGAGAATTGGCGCAGGCTGAGGCCCTCGGGGGGCAAATTCTCGAGGTCTGCGTGGAGATGGGCGGCACCATTACCGGCGAACACGGCGTCGGTATCGAAAAGCTGAATCAGATGTGTGTACAGTTTCCGGAGCCCGAGTTGCGCCAGTTCCATGCGGTGAAAGCCGCCTTCGATGCGGACGGTCTCCTCAACCCCGGCAAGGCGGTGCCCACACTGCACCGCTGCGCCGAATTTGGCGCCATGCACATCCACCACGGCAAGCTGCCCTTTCCAGAGCTGGAACGCTTTTGAGGGCCGCATGATGAGCGACACAGACACCCTCTCTGCACTACAGCAACAGGTCCGTGAGGCCTTTGAGAGCACTTCCCCGCTTGCAATCACCGGCAGCGGCAGCAAGTCTTTTCTGGGCGTCCCGGGTAAAGGCACACCATTATCGACATCCGATCACTGCGGCGTGGTGTCCTACGAACCGGAAGAACTGGTGCTCACCGCACGGGCCGGTACCCCGCTCGACGAGCTGGAGATGTTGCTCACTGAAAAGCGCCAGATGCTCGCCTTCGAGCCGCCCCGTTTTGGTCGTGGAGCGACCCTGGGCGGCACCATCGCCTGCGGCCTCTCGGGGCCACGTGCCCCCTATTGCGGCACCGCGCGGGACTTCGTGCTCGGCACCCGGATACTCAATGGGCGCGGGGAATACCTGCGCTTTGGCGGTGAGGTGATGAAGAATGTCGCCGGCTACGACGTCTCGCGCCTGATGACCGGCGCCTTTGGCACCCTCGGCGTACTAATGGAAATCTCCCTCAAGGTACTGCCTGTGCCAGAGTGTGAGCTCACCCTTATTCTCGACGCATCGGCCAGTGAGGCCATCGATCGGATGAACCGCTGGGCGGGCCTGCCGATCCCGCTGTCCGCCACCTGCCACACAGACGAACAGCTCTACCTGCGCCTGTCGGGACCGGAGGCCGCGGTCGCCGAAGCACGAAAACGTATCGGTGGCGACAACATGGAAGAAGGTAAAAGCGATTTCTGGGCAGCACTGCGTGAACACACGCCCGGATTTTTCAATGGCCCCGAAAGCCTGTGGCGGATCTCCCTCCCCTCGGCGACCCCTCCCTTGCCACTTTCCGGAGAATGGCTCACCGAATGGGGCGGTGCCCAGCGCTGGCTCCGCAGCGACGAAGACAGCAGCCGCATTTGTGAGACCATCGCCAAAAATGGCGGGCATACCCTGCGCTTCCGTGCCGGCGCAAAGGCCCCTGAAGCCGGGCCGCCCCGGCTTTCCGGCCCCCTGCTGGCCCTCCATCGCCGCCTCAAACAGGCCTTTGATCCGGCTGGCATCCTCAATCCCGGCCGCCTGTTTCCAGAATCATAGACCGGCCCGTATGCAAACCGCGCTGACCGAACTCATCAAACTAAGCCGTGTCGGCCAAGAGGCAGACTCCATTCTGCGCAGCTGTGTCCACTGCGGTTTTTGCCTTGCCACCTGCCCCACCTACCGGCTGCTGGGCAACGAGCTGGACAGCCCGCGTGGGCGCATCTACCTCATCAAGCAGGCCCTGGAAGGCAATCCGATCTCTGCCGAAACCCGGACCCATCTGGACCGCTGCCTCACCTGTCTGAATTGCGAAACAACCTGCCCCTCCGGCGTCCGCTACGGTCGCTTGCTGGACATCGGTCGAGAACACGTGGAGACACGGGTAAGACGCGGAACATGGGATGGCCTGATGCGCATGGGCCTGCGTACCGTGCTTCCCTATACTCATCGCTTCTCCCTCGCCCTGAAGCTCGCCCGCGCCAGCCAATGGTTGTTGCCCAAAGCATGGACGGCGAGTATTCCGCCACACCAACAGAGCGACCCATGGCCCGAAGCACGCCATAACCGCCGCTGGCTGGTGCTCGACGGCTGCGTCCAGCCTGCTCTCGCGCCCAACATCAACCTGGCTGCGGCACGCCTGCTAGACCGTCTCGGCATTTCCCTCATCAAGACTCCGGGGGCCCGCTGCTGTGGTGCCGTCAGCTACCATCTGAACGCACAGCAAGACGGCCTCGACTTCGCCCGACGCTGCATCGATGAGTGGTGGCCGCTGCTGGAGCAAGGCATGCAGGGCATCATCATTACCGCCAGCGGCTGCGGCGCCATGGTGAAGGAATATGGGCACCTGCTCCGCGATGATCCGGCATACGCTGCGCGTGCGGCCAAGGTCTCGGCTGCATCCCGGGATATCGCCGAGGTGCTGGCAGCCGAGAAGCTGGATACGCCTCGTTTCACGCCCGGGAAAAAGGGCAAAGTGGCCTTCCACACGCCCTGTACCCTGGCCCACGCACTGGGGGTTCAGGGCACAGTGGAATCCATTCTGAAGAAGGCGGGCTTTGAACTCACCACGGTGCCCGACTCAGGCCAGTGCTGCGGCTCCGCCGGCACCTACTCCATCCTCCAGGGTGAGCTATCCCGTAAACTGCGGACGGAACGGCTAAGCGCCCTGGAATCCGGAAATCCGCAACAGATCGCCAGCGCCAATATCGGCTGCATCAATCACCTTGCAGCCGGCACCGCCACGCCGGTTCGGCACTGGGTGGAGTTGCTGGAGGAGGCAAGCCGCCAGGATGCCGACTTATAGCTGGGGAAAATCCTGCTTTTTGAACTATTGCCTTGGCGGATAGCTTGCGCACCGGGAAACACAGCCGCGCCAATCCAAAGCTGGCTGGCTAGACGAGACGGCTATGCATCATCATCCGGCCCGATCCACAGGAAAGGATTGTGCGCCACTTCCCACAGATGACCTTCGGGGTCCTTGAAGTAGCCGCTGTAACCACCCCAGAAGACCTTTTGCGGCTTCTTTACCAGCTCCGCCCCGGCCGCAACCGCCTTGCTCACCACCTCATCCACTTCCGCCTCCGACTGAACGTTATGGGCCAGTGTGAAAGACTCAAAGCCGAGACCCTCGGCCGATACCGTGGCGTCCTCGGCCAGTGCTTCGCGCCCGTAGAGTCCAAGCCAGGTGCCGTTGAGGCTGAAAAAAGCCACTTCCGGGGGCGATTCGACGCGTGGAAAGCCCAGTCCCTCCTCGTAAAACCTGACGGCCGCCGCAAGATCGCGGACACCGAGGGTAATCATGCTGATGCGCGGCTTCATTAGCTGCTGCTCTCCTTGCCAGTATTAACTACCGTACACAAATATCGCCGCTGGCACGGGCATACATCGCGGCATTATTTCGCTCTTTCCGGGTCCTCGCTGGCCTCTGCCCATGGATATAAACGCGGGATAATGATAGTCAGAAACACTGCGACGGCTACGGCAATGACCGATCCGATGATAAAAAGCTTCCAGGTTACTGGCTTTATGGCACCAAGAGCGATGATCAGAAAAAGCAGCGGCAGATCGAGAAAGTGAGTGAAGGTTGGGACAGCCTCGCCGCGCGTATTTTCCAGCTCCGAGGTAAATCTGCCCTGCTCAAGCGCATCGCCCGTCTTTTTCCGTAGCCGCATGAAGTAGAGTCGGGTAACGGTATTTCCTTCAATAAATTCAAACAGGAACAAGACCACCATTCCGAGCAACCACGGGGTCTTTAAAAAATCCCAGCCTCCAAAGAACTCAACAATCATCCAGGAGCCGGAGATAATCAGAATCAGCGCACCTGGAACCACGAGCCCGTCATAAAACACGGCGATGCTGCGAACCGACTCCGCAAATGTATTCAGATCCCGCAACTGCCGGGACCGCAAATCAGATACCCATACACCCACAAGACCCGAGCCAATCAGAACCGCCCCAAGGATGTGGATAAACTTCAGTATGGCGTAGGTCATGTGTTTCCCGGTACTTTAATGGCTGTACCAAACCACGTGATCTGAGACCACTTTTACAGGATGTCGCTCATCAAAATATAGCCCCGGGTGGAATACGGCCCGAGTAAGAGGGTAGCGAGTACTGTTGAACTACTTGTTAGCAGCGTGGTTACCATAACGCTGCATCTTTCAGTGGATCTACACACGTTATTATTACAGTCGATTCTGTAAAAACACCTTCGTTAAGGATTATTGCCTGCCACCCAAAAGGATACTGAAGCTCGTAAGGTGGTGAATATTTTGAAGCAAGATCGGCGTTGAATCCGAACTTTCCGTAATATTTTGGATCACCATAAACAAAAAGGACATTTACACCCATTCTTGATAACCGTTCTATGCCACTTTCAATCAGTTTTGAACCAATCTGGCGCTTTTGATACTCGGGCTTAACGCCGAGCGGTGCCAGGATATAGCCCTTCCAGCTCTTGTTGCTATTAATAGTTACGGGACTAAAAGCTATGTGGCCAACCACTACACCATCAGCTTCAGCAATCAGGGAGATGGTTTTTGGAGTTGTTTCCTCACTCAGCAAATTAACTGCGAGCGTCGAGACAATCTGCTTCTCGCCTTCAGGGAAGGCACACAAATGAATCTCGCGAACATCTTCACGATCGAGACTTGTTGCTACCCGGACACGTGTCATTAGCTGCCAACGTCTCAGTTCAGCCGACCGGGGAAGCGGCAACGCCGCTTTCGTGGGCCGGCTGCAACCGATTGTTAGCGACTTGCCGATAAACTCTGTTGTTGTGATGGGTAATGAACTCTGAACCAACCGTATGATTCGGATGGCTTGGGATTTGACTAGGCTCAAGCGGAATCACGCCATAGTCCAACATTACGTGGTGATTTGGGCAAAGGACGATAATGTTTTCAGCCACGTCAGGTCCGAAGTGGGGGGAACCTAACGGCTTTATGTGGTGAGCCTCGGAGTATCGCGCACCTGTAGGAAGTTCGATTGAACTTCCGCAAATCTGACAAGCGTGCTTGTGTAGCAGCTTAATTTGGCGTGCCAGTTCCGTATCACGCAGGATTCGATATATTTCCTGATGCACACGACCGGGCTTCTCCACCCCGGAAGGAAGATCCAAGTCAACAGCCTCTGGGGTGTGTTCGGCGGCAGATCTTAATCCCCATATTCCGTTACCAACTCCCTTTGCTGAGAAAAATAGGTTCTTCCCGCGAAAATTCTTTGAGTCTGAAGAATGGCTTTCGATCGCATTCCTAACGGTTGCTTCTAAGCTTTGCGGATGTGGTGCCGGGCGCACCTTCCGAACCTCCCGGTATAGGGCACTCAGCGGCGCGATCCCCCCGAGATTTGAAAGAGCCTTAGCTATGTCCCCAGCCCAAGTTGCCATCTCACTTCCCCTATATCGCTAACTTAATTTCTGCAACAAATATGTCGTGTCGTAATACGACATATTTGCCGTATAACCTTCCTGGTTAAACGCAAGCGCCTGATCTATATGTACCCGAAAGGTGCAAACATAGCCGTAGCCCCGGTAGCAAACACAGCCACGGAGGCACGTCATGTGCCTCCTGTCCTTGGCCATAACAACTGAATCCCTTAGCTTCTCATCAGGCAGCATCATCCAGGTTGTTTTGTCCGATAACGTGGACATCCTGTTGCGGATAGGGGAAGGAGATGCCCTCGGAGTCGAAGCGGTTTTTGATGGTTTCCTGGAAATCAAATAACACGCCCCAGTAGTCAGCGCTATTTACCCACGGACGGACCGCGAAGTTCACGCTGCTGTCACCCAGTTCCAGCAGGCCAATAGTCACGGCCGGGTCCTTGAGCACACGCTCATCGGCGTTCAGGACTTCCTCTATCACAGCACGGACCTTTTTCAGGTCATCGTCGTAACCCACACCAATCACCATGTCCACGCGGCGGGTTGGTTTGGTGGAGAAATTGGTGATGCTGCTACCGGTCACCTGGCCGTTGGGCACGATGATGGTCTTGTTGTCGCCGGTACGAAGCTGGGTGGTGAAGATTTCCACCGCCTCCACGGTGCCGGAAATACCGCCTGCCTCGACGAAATCACCCACCTTGAAAGGCCGGAAGATAATGAGCAATACGCCGGAGGCAAAGTTCGAGAGCGAGCCCTGCAGAGCAAGACCGATGGCGAGGCCGGCGGCCGCGATCAGTGCGGCAAAGGAAGTGGTTTCGACACCGAGCTTCTCCAGTGCGGCAATGATGACAAAGGCCATCAGTCCGATATAGATCAGGTTCTGTGAAAACTTGATCAGCGTCTGGTCGACATTCCCTTTGCGCAGCATGCCACCGATCATGTTGGTGGCGATGCGCGCGACGATCCGACCCACGATAAATATAACGATCGCCCAGACGATGGGTAAGCCATATTGCTGCACCAGCTCGATGATTTTCTCGGTGGAAATGTTTTCCATTTTCAGGTCTCCCTTACGGTTAAGATTGTTGTTAGACGACCATATGGAAACCCGTAGTTCCATGCTGGCCTGGGGTATTACATACCCCTGTTTCTTATTGCTAGCCCGTCACTTCGAAGCGGCTTTCCTTTACATTCTTGCGCGTGGAAGCGGGATCAAAAATACGGCCGTGCATCGCAATATACACACCTGCATCGAGCAACTGAACCGCAGCGACGGCACAGCCCAGATTGAACATTGCATCACTTTTGCGCAGTCTCGCGGGCTGCATGGAGCCGGTCAATACGATGGTCTTGCCCTCAATGCCTTGCAGATGGACCCCGGTATCCACCATGGTATCGGTACCGTGTATCACGATGATCCGGTCGGCCGGGGCTTGCTCAATCTTCCGGTGAATCAAGGCCCGATCTTCATCGCCAAGGTCCAGACTATCCTTGCGCAGAATTGATGAAATTTCGCACTCAATATCCGTATTGGCTTCCTGCAGTAACTCTTCCACCTGGGTTGCCCCAACCTGAAACTCACTTTTGGCATCAAAATAGACTTTGTTGAAGGTGCCGCCAGTGGTCAATATGCGTATCTTCACCTGCCTGAACCCGCATTCCGCCAATGCTCGAAAGTGGCGGCCTGTCCGTAGGGCCGGCCATCCCGGTCCACTACATTCCAGACCACTGCCTGCTCCACCAGAAATCGTCGTCCGCTGCGGGAAATACGGGTGCCTGAATAATTATCTATAAAACCCTTGTCAGCCACCTCACGCAGCAACCGCGCGCGCTCGGCCCGGCCGGGCGACTCGGTTGATTTGCGCGAAGGCAGCGCGGTGAACTCGCCCCAGCTCATCTCGAACAGCTCCAGCGCCATGCGGTTGCCATAGTTGAATACCGGGTCCTCTTCGGTGCCGTGGGAGACCAGCACAAATCCCCCTTTGAATACCGCCCGCGCCGCCTCTACGCCCGTCAGCTCGGGACTCACCAGCGTACGGCCGGTTAGCTTGCGCAAGCTCTCCAGCAACAGAGCAATGTGCTCAAAATGCCAGAAATTTCCCACGGCTGGCACCGAAGAACACGGGGCCCCGCTCACCTTGCGATGCTCCCGACCTTGGCTTTGCAAAGATTCACCAGATCCTCCGGACCGAGCTGGATTTCCAGGCCCCGTTTACCTGCGCTCACGTAAACTGACTCACAGCTCATTGCACTCGTGTCAATAACAACGGGAAGCTGCTTTTTTTGTCCCAGCGGGCTGATGCCACCGACCACGTAGCCGGTGATTCGCTCCGCAATCTGTGGCTCGGCCATAACCACCTTTTTTGCCCCGCTCGCCTTTGCCATCGCCTTCAGATCGAGCTGATTGCCTACCGGTACGATGGCCACCGCAAGAGAGGCCTTGGCTCCACTCAGGGAGACCAGGAGTGTCTTGAAGACCTGCCCGGGCTCCAGACCCAATGCCTCTGCCGCCTCCAGGCCATAGGATTGGGCTTCCGGATCATGAGTATAGGTGTGAATCGAATACTCAATACCGGCTTTTTTCGCCATTACTATCGCTGGCGTCACCAGAAACGACCTCGTTTACTTCGCGGAAACTGCCAGCCGGGAAACCATCCCCAGCACTTTGCCAACCTTGGTTAACACCTTCTCGCAGCCCTGCAATCCATGACGAACAGCCAGATAGCCCGGATCATTGTAGGCAAGCCAGACCTTGCCCGCCTCGTCTTCCCACACCAGCGCCTTCTGCGGCAGGTCGATGGCCATGGTGCGCGCACACTGCATGAGCGGCGTACCGACCTTTGGATTGCCGAATACCAGTAGTTCCGTGGGTCGCAGTTCCTTGCCTACCTTTTGCCCACCCGCAGCATGGTCAATGCGCGCGAACACCGTGAGGCCCTTCTTTTTCAGCGTATTTTCCAGGCGATCCACCGTCACTTTTACCGAATGAGCACTGCCAAGGGTAATGACGCCCTCTGCTGCGTTGGCGGAACCCCCAAAGCCTATCAGGGCGAAAAAACCAAAAATGATTATGCGCACAGCTGTTCTCCTTTTCTGAATAGTCTAACGTCATCAACCCACAGCAGCAGGTTTACGCCCCACCCAATAGCTCGTGGCTGCAGCCATCGCCGGATCATCGTTACTGGCAAGGCAAGCCATGTCCGGAAACCACCCACGGAGTTCCCCCGGATTGAGCAGGTAGTCCGGGTTAAAGGCCGGCGCATGGCGCAAATGGTTGCGATTGAAGGTCTTGATGATCACCATGCCCCCCGGACGAAGTGTCGTGCTGATAGCCGGAATCAGCCGACGGTTCAGATAACGAATCATGAGCACCAGATCGAAACGTGCGCGGGGCAGAGAATAGTTGTCGAGGTCAGCCATCACAAACGCCACCTCCAGCCCTGCTGAGGAAACAACCCGCTGGCAATGTTGCAGGGCTACCGGGCTGCTATCCACACCCGTGACACAATATTTTCTTGCCGCCAGCCAATGCAGATTTCCGCCCACCCCGCAGGCAAGGTCCAGAACCTCTCCCTGGCTTGGTAACAGATGTGCGCAGCGCTCAAGCAACCCCTCCGGGGCGGCCATCCAATCCACCGGCAATGCGCGGTATTTTTTATCCCAGCGCTGTTGATCCTGTTTCATGCTTCCCCGCTGCGGTTTCAGGGCTTCCGATCCGTCCGCCCGTGCACCAAAATGCCACTGGTGGACACGAAGCGCAAAATACCTGAAATGTCGCGGGCAGGCCTGAGCCCTACCCACTCGGTAACCGCGACTGACGAAAACGGGCAGCAGCGAGCGGTACAGGTAGCCGGCGAGGCACCACTCACCCTCAAGGTGGACGGCCGTGAAATCGTCACCCTGATGACCCTTGGTGGTCAGCCCGAGGCCCTCGCCCTGGGCTATCTGCGCAACCAGAGACTGGTGCGGGATGTAGCGGATATTCACTCGGTACAGGTGGACTGGGAACGGGAAACCGTCTTTGTGAAGACCCGGGAAGGCGGCGCAGAATTCGATCGTGAACGCATCCTCGGGCGGCGTATCGTGACAACCGGTTGCGGTCAGGGAACGATCTTCAGCTGCACCCTCAATGACCTCTACGATATCCGCCTGCCAGCGGTCTCGCTCAAACAGTCGGATATCTACGGGCTACTGACTGAAGTCGCCCACCACAACGGCGTTTACCGCAGTGCCGGGGCCGTTCATGGCTGTGCCCTCTGCCGCAGCGAAGAGGTATTGATGTTCGTCGAAGATGTGGGCCGGCATAATGCAGCAGATGCCATCGCCGGACAGATGTGGCTGGAGGATATGCCAGGTGCAGACAAGATCTTCTACACCACCGGACGCCTGACCTCGGAAATGGTCATGAAAGCGGGGCAAATGGGCATACCGGTACTGCTGTCACGCTCCGGCATCACTCACATGGGGCTGGAGCTCGCGCAGGCCATCGGCCTCACGCTCATTGCCCGCGCCAAAGGAAAACACTTTCTGGTTTACCACGGCGCGGAACAGATTGAGTGGGATGCCACCGATTAGCTCAGCCTACTTTCCACCCAGCAGCGACTTCACCCCACGCTTGGCAGCCTCAACCTCCGCCTCCGCCGCTAACCGGCACTGCGCATCATCCTTGGCGGCCAGTCCCATCTCGGCGCATTCCTTCAGCACCTCCCGGCGCAGCTGTGTGTCTTCCACCAGTCGCTCGAGGCTGTAATCACAACCCGTCAGGGCCACCACGCCTGCCAACACCAGATATTTCAGCTGTCCCATGTCCGTCCCCTGATTCCCAAATGGATAAGGCCGATAGATATACCACAGACAGCCCGGTCTAACTGCACGGGCGCTGAAAACAACGGGTAGGGCGGACCGTGTCCGCCGCTGCAGTGGCTATGACAAAGGCCATGGGCTGCCCTGCATATCATCCGTCCGGACACTGGCATTCGCTGGTATGACAAACGCAAACGGCCGGCAGGTTTCCCTGCCGGCCGTTTACCCTGCTCGTACAAACCTACTTACGGCGGTGATGCCTGCGACGGGCGCCCTGGCTATCCCGATCGAGACGTTTTGCCATCTGATCGTGGCGCCGCTCACCCCGACGGTCATGACGCTTGTGCATGCGCTCACCGCGACGATCCAGGCGCTTGTCGATGCGATCGCCTTTGCGATCCAGCCTCCGTTCTACTCGATCACCACGACTATCCAGACGCTTGTTTTTACGCTCGCCCTTCGCATCCAGACGGGCATTGATGCGATCACCTTTGGCATCCAGACGATCTGCCAGCTTGTCGCGACCCGCCTCCCGTGCCCGCTCGGCCTTGTTATCCAGGCGCTCATCGATGCGGTCACCACGCTTGTCGAGGCGGTGCTCTACCCGATCACCCCGGGCGTCCAGGCGTTCGTTGATGCGCTCACCCTTCGCGTCCAGACGCGCATCGATACGATCACCGCGCCGGTCAAAGCGATCCTCAATGCGTTGTCCACGATCATCGTCATCCGCCATCACCCAGCCAGCGTGGCTGAGGGTTACCAGAATGCCTGCTATCAAGATTGGGGTTTTCATGCTGTCTGCTCCTGTCGGTTTATGCCTGTGTCGTGACGGGATAACGCCACGCCGGGCAGTTGGTTGACAGCTTCGGCCCCTACTCCGACGTTGCAGGCTCGCCGGATTCCAAAAGTGTGAGCAGGGTCTCATTGAGCCGCGAAACAAAACCCGCGGTGTCATCGAGGCGCCCGCCATCCTGTAGCACTGCCTGATCCAGCAGCAGGTGACCCCAGTTGGCAAAGCCCTGCTCATCACTCTCGGCCTCCATGCGGACGACCAGGGGATGCGTGGGGTTAAATTCCAGGATCGGCTTGCTCTTGGGCACCACCTGTCCGGCGGAACGCAGGATGCGTTCCATATGCGCGCCCATATCATGGTCGCTACTCACCAGGCAGGCGGGGGAAGTGGTGAGCCGCTTGCTGGCACGCACCGCCTCCACCTTGTCACCCAGGGCTTCTTGCAAACGCTTGGCCAATTCCTCCTTCTCACCCGCCGTTTCTTCCTTGTCTTCGGACTTGTCGTCATCCCCGTCTTTTTCACCCTTCAGGTCATCAAGGTCCAGATCGCCCTTGGTAATGGATTTGAGTGCCTTGTCCTGATAGTTAGTGAGGTGCGAGACCAGCCATTCATCGATCTCGTCGGTCAGCAACAACACCTCGATACCCTTTTCACGGAAGACCTCCAGATGGGGGCTGTCCTTGGCCGCAGTCCAATTATCGGCGGTGAGGAAATAAATCTGCTCCTGCCCCTCGACCATACGCTCCAGATAGGCGTCCAGGGAAACGCTTTGCTCGTCGGAATCATTGTGGGTGGAGGCAAAACGCAGCAGCTTGGCGAGGGCTTCCTGATTTTTCTGATCCTCGACGATGCCCTCCTTCATCACCCGCCCGAACTGCTCCCAGAAGCTGGCATATTTCTCTGCATCCTTGTTGGCCAGGCTTTTCAGCAAACCCAGGACCTTCTTTACGGAACCGGCACGGATGGAGTCGATCTGCTTGTTCTTTTGCAGGATCTCGCGTGAGACATTGAGCGGCAGATCATTGGAATCCACCACCCCGCGCACGAAGCGCAGATAGGAGGGCATCAGTTGCTCGGCGTCGTCCATGATGAACACCCGGCGCACGTAAAGCTTGACCCCGTGGCGCTTCTGACGATCCCAGAGATCAAAGGGCGCACGTGCCGGGATGAACAGCAGCGAGGTGTATTCCAGCTTGCCCTCCACCTGGCTGTGGACGCGGGCCAGCGGCGCCTCAAAATCGTGGGAGACGTGCTTGTAGAATTCGTCGTATTCATCATCCTTGATATCGTTTTTGCTGCGTGCCCATAGTGCAGTGGCGCTGTTAACCCGTTCATCACCCTTGGGCTCTTTCGGTTCCTCCTCACCTTCAGCCGCCGGCACTTCCTGGGCGGGCATGTTGATGGGCAGAGTAATGTGTTCGGAATAGGTGTGAATGATGTTGCGCAGCCGGAAAGCATCGAGAAACTCATCCTCGCCCTCGCGTAAATGCAGCACCACCTCGGTCCCGCGTTTCGGCACATCCACGTTCTCAATGGTGTATTCGCCATCACCAGCGGATTCCCAGCAGGCCCCATGAGAGGATTCCAGGCCGGCCCGGCGGGTGGTGACGGTCACCTTGTCGGCGATGATGAAGACCGAATAAAAACCCACCCCGAACTGGCCGATGAGCTGGGCATCCTTCGACTGGTCGCCGGTGAGGGACTCAAAAAACTGCCGGGTACCGGATTTGGCGATGGTGCCGAGGTGCTCAATCAGGTCCTCACGGCTCATGCCGATGCCGTTATCCCGTACCGTAATGGTGCGTGCCTTTTCATCGAAATCCACGTAGACAGAGAGATCGCCCTCACCCTCGTAGAGTTCGCCGTCAGAAAGTGCCTCAAAGCGCAGCTTGTCCGCGGCATCCGCGGCATTGGAAATAAGCTCGCGGAGAAAGATCTCCTTGTTGCTGTAAAGGGAGTGGACCATCAGGTCCAGCAGCTGCCGCACCTCTGTCTGGAATCCAAGGGTTTCTTTCTTTGCATCTACGCTCATGGCACACCGGCTCCTGAAATTAAACACTGAGGTACATCCATATGGGGCCCAAAGTCCGGGTTTCAAGCCCCCGTGGCCGGGGAGTGAGGCTTTGGTTAAACTTGCGCGCGTGGCTGCCCAACACACCCCCGTTATCCAGCAATATCTAAGCTTTAAGGCGGAGTTTCCCGACCAACTGCTGCTCTACCGCATGGGGGATTTCTACGAGTTGTTTTTCGAGGATGCCCGCCGGGCAGCGAAGCTGCTGGATATCACCCTCACCGCCCGTGGCCAGTCCAACGGCGAACCGATACCCATGGCCGGGGTTCCCTTTCACGCCATTGAACCCTATCTCGCCAAGCTCATCCGCCTGGGTGAAAGCGCCGTCATCTGTGAACAGGTGGGTGATCCGGCAACCAGCAAGGGGCCAGTAGAGCGAGCGGTGAGCCGCATTGTCACCCCCGGGACGGTCACCGACGATGCCCTGCTGGAGGCGCGTCGCGATAACCTGCTGGTGGCGATCAACGGCGATGGGGGGCACTGGGGAATTGCCAGCCTCGATCTCGGTCGTGGTGACTTCCGCATCATGGAGGTCGATGGTTTACCGGCACTGGATGCCGAGCTGGAACGCCTGCAACCCTCGGAATGGCTACTCCCGGAGGACCTTAAGGAACCTCCACAACGACCGGATCTGCCACCCGCGGTACGCATGGCGCCCTGGCATTTTTCTCAGGATACCGCAGAGCGCCTGCTATGCGAGCAATTCCACACCCGCGAGCTTGCAGGCTTTGGTTGCGAGGGCATGACCCTGGCCATCGGTGCCGCCGGCTGCCTGCTGCACTATGTACGTGAGACCCAGCGTACCACCTTGCCTCACATCAATACCCTGCGGGTAGATACCCTCGAAGACAGCATCATTCTGGACCCCGTAACCCGGCGCAACCTGGAGATTAGTGAAAGCCTTGCGGGCCGGCCGGAACATACCCTGCTGGGCATCCTCGACAGCACCGTTACCGCCATGGGAGGCCGGCTACTGGGGCGCTGGCTCGGTCAACCACTACGCGACCAGACACGCCTGCAACTGCGCCACCATAGCGTAGAAACCCTGCTGCTGGATCAGGCTGGCGATGATCTCCGGGAAATACTTCACGGCATTGGCGATATTGAACGCATTCTCGCCCGCGTGGCACTGGGATCGGCCCGACCGCGGGACCTCGAACAACTGGGTCGCGCACTGGGCTTGTTACCCACGCTGACGAGCAGCCTGAAAAAGCTGGACAGCCCGTTGATCGCGGAAAAAGAGGGGCAAATCGGCACCTTCCCCGAGCTCCAGAAACTGCTCACCCGTGCCATCATCGACAACCCGCCCATGCTCATCCGCGACGGTGGCGTCATTAGCGATGGCTACGACAAAAGCTTGGATAAATTGCGTAACCTCAGCCGGGAAGCGGCTGGCTATCTGCAACAGCTGGAAGTGCGCGAACGCGAGCGCAGCGGCATCAGTAATCTCAAGGTGGGCTATAACCGGGTACACGGCTACTTCATCGAGATCAGCCGCGCGCAGGTGGAGAAAGCACCTCCCGAGTGGACCCGGCGCCAGACCCTGAAGGCAGTGGAACGTTATATCACCGCCGAGCTAAAGACCTTCGAGGACCAGGTGCTCAGTGCCCGGGAACGGGCCCTGGCCCGGGAAAAGCACCTCTACGAGACGCTCATTGAGGAATGCCAACGACACCTGCCGGCCTTGCAGCTTGCCGCGGCAGCGATTGCCGAGCTGGATGTGCTGGCCTGCCTGGCGGAGCGGGCATTGAGTCTGAATTTCAGTCGTCCTGAACTTAGCGAGGAACCCGGTATCCACATACACGGCGGACGCCACCCGGTGGTGGAACAGGCCCTGGATGCACCCTTTGTCGCCAATGATCTGGAAATGGATGCCGGCCGCCGCCTGCTGATCATCACCGGCCCCAATATGGGCGGTAAATCGACGTATATGCGCCAATCCGCGCTCATCGTCCTGCTGGCCTGTGTCGGCAGTTTTGTCCCGGCGGAAAAGGCGACAATCGGACCCATCGACCGAATCTTTACCCGCATCGGTGCCGCCGATGATCTGGCCGGTGGCCGATCCACTTTCATGGTGGAAATGACCGAGGCTGCCAATATTCTTCACAATGCCAGCCCTCGTAGTCTGGTATTGATGGACGAAATGGGCCGCGGCACCAGTACCTATGACGGTCTCGCCCTGGCCTGGGCCAGCGCCGCTTGGGTCGCAACCCGACTCAAGGCCTTCACCCTGTTCTCCACCCACTATTTTGAACTCACCGCGCTGGCCGACGAACTTCCGGCAACCCGCAACGTGCATCTCGATGCAGTCGAACACGAGAATCGCATCGTTTTTCTCCATCAATTGCGCGAAGGTGCGGCAAACCAGAGCTATGGACTCCAGGTTGCGGCACTCGCCGGCATGCCACCGGAGGTGATCAGCGCCGCCCGCGATTTTCTCTCCCACCTGGAGCAAACGGGAGCAACGCACCATGCCCGCCAGCCCGGTGCACAATCCGATCTGTTCGTGCCACCCTGCCACGATGCGCTGCACGATGCAGTACAGGAATTGGATCCCGACCAACTTAGCCCGCGACAGGCGCTGGATGCCCTCTACGCGTTGAAGAAACTACAGGAAACAGACTCCTAAAATACTCGCCAGACCGCCAAAAGGCGGTTAGAATCGCGCGCTGAGGAAAAACCACTGGCTCCGGCATATACCGGGACGAATGACTGGGGAACTGCAATGACTTTTGTCGTTACCGAAAATTGTATCAAGTGTAAATATACGGACTGTGTGGAAGTCTGTCCGGTGGACTGCTTCCATGAGGGACCGAACTTCCTCGTCATTGACCCGGACGAATGCATTGACTGCACCCTGTGCGAGCCGGAATGCCCGGCGGAGGCGATCCTTTCCGAGGATGATCTTTCCGATGAGCAAGAGCAGTACATCGCGCTCAACGAAGAGCTGTCCCGGGAATGGCCGGTGATTACCGAGCAGAAAGATCCCCCGGATGATGCCGAGGAATGGGACGGTAAAACGGATAAATTGCAGTACCTGGAACGCTAAGCGAGCTATATCTTCCGATGGAGAGCCGCTCCATCGGTATCTATCCCCTGCCTGACGCTCAACAGCCTGTCCCATCGGGACGGGCTTTTTGCGTGGCTGTCTGCAGCTAAAATTATCGCCCTAGGAGTCTGTCGGACTTAGGCGTCCGTAGCGAGGGGAAGCCATATTGAGACAGATTTTTCGGTCATTTGAGGATAATAGTCACTCTATTAGACAAAAAGGACCGGAAAATAGGGCCAATAGGGCTTTTCCACAGTAGGGCAGTCCTAAGTCCGACAGACTCCTATATCTGAGCTCGCTCACCCAGCGCCAGATAGGCACCCAGACCAAAAAGTACGCTACCACACAGCCAGCGGAAACCCCGTTCTCGCCCTGCCGAGACTAACAGCCAGCTTGCTGCCCGACTGACCGTCCTCATGATCAACGTCAATACGCAACTCGCGATCACGGCATGCGAAACTCCAAAAACCGCGATCTGGGCAGCCGCATTTCCGGCCGCCGGATCGACGAACTGCGGCAACAGGGCAAACATCAGCAGGGAGACTTTGGGGTTGAGGACGTTGATCAATACACCTTGCTGATAGATGCGCCCCAGGGAACGGTTGAATTTTGTATCTTTCACCCCGTCCTTCGGTGTTCGCGTGCGGATAATCTGAAAGGCCAGATACATCAGGTAGATAGCCCCGAGCCACTTGATCACCGTATACAGGCTGGCGGAGTAATAGAGCAGGGCTGACAGGCCCACCACGGCGAACACGGTGTGGCAGAGTATGCCGGTGGCATTACCCGCAATGGCCATGGCGCCGGCACCGCGCCCCTGTTGAATGGTGGAGCTAATGACATAGAGCCAGCTCGCGCCCGGTGAGACGGCGATCACCAGACTGACTACCGCGAAACCAAACATCGCATCCAGGCTCATTCCACCTCTCCCCACAAACCGCGTATCGCCGCGATCCCCTGGGCACCATGATTCCAGGCACTATCCATATCGGCCACTTCCATACCCCCAAGGGCATACACCGGCAGGCTGGCGTCCTCCGCCCACTTGGCAAAACAGGCCCAACCCATGGCGGCTGCCCCCGGATGACTGGCCGTTGGCCGTACCGGCGAAAGTACCGCGAAATCTGCACCGATGGCGCGCGCCTGCTGCAAGTCGTGTGGGCCATGACAGGAGGCCCCCACCCAGTACTCCGGCCCCAATGGACGTTCGCTCAAAGTATGCAGTCGTCGGGAGTCCAGATGAACTCCCTGGGCCCCGAGTTCGGACACCTGTTCAGATTCAGCATTTAACAATAACTTTGCCCCAAATTCCGAACACAGGCTGGCTGCGGCCCGGGCCAACTCCGCGTAGGCAGTACGCCCACAACTTTTTGCCCGCAACTGCACCAGATGTACTCCAGCCTCGAGGCTATGCTGCAAATTGTCCAGAAAGCGCGTCGTATCACCCTCGGGTTCGGGAGTAATAAGGTAGCGAGGGGGCAGACGCAAAGCGGTGATCACCGGGGCATCCGCGGCGGGGAAGGAGCGCCGATGGAGGTCACTGAGGGCCACCCACTCTATCACCTGACTCTCACGCCCATGCGGCACTCCCTGCCACTGATTTACCCGCCACACATCCAATAGCACGGTGCCCTCGGGATAGCGGTGGCTTACACGGATCAGCGGGCGGGCGGCAGCGGGCTCGACCCCGATCTCCTCCCTGAGCTCGCGAGCCAGCGCAGCAGGGACAGCTTCTCCCGCCTCCAGCTTGCCGCCCGGGAATTCCCACAGCCCACCCTGATGCAGGTGATCGTGGCGACGCGCGAGCAATACTCGCCCGCGCTCATCGATCAGGGCCGCGGCCACCACATGCAAGACACCTGACCACGTGCTGTCGGACATCGACTCAGGTGCGGTACTCGGCATTGATGCGGACATAATCATAGGAAAGATCGCTGGTCCACACCGTGGCCTTGCAGCTACCCCGTCCAAGGGAAATACGAACGGGAATTTCCGGCTTGTCCATCACCGCCTGGCCCAGTTCCTCATGATAGTCCGCCGCCCGCCCGCCATTCTCGACGATACACACCTCACCCAGGTGGATGCGGATTTTGTCTATGGCGAGCCGGGGCAGCGGGGCCCGGCCCACCGCCGCCAGAATTCGCCCCCAATTGGGGTCACTGGCGAAGAAGGCCGATTTAACCAGCGGCGAGTGGGCGATGGTAAAGGCGGTATCGAGGCATTCCTGCTCACTGGCCCCCTCACACACTTCGATGGTGATGAACTTGGTCGCGCCTTCGCCGTCGCGCACAATCGCCTGAGCCAGCTCCTGGCAGACGCCACCCAAAGCCTTGCACAGCCCGGCATAACCGGGATCGTCGGTACTGTTGATGACCGGAGCCGCCGCCGCACCGGTAGCTACCAGCACACAGGCATCATTAGTGGAGGTGTCGCCATCCACGGTGATGCGGTGAAAGCTCTCCGCCACCGCCGCTCGCAGCGCACGCTGGAGTATCGCGGGTGCCACCGCGAGATCCGTGGCGATAAAGACCAGCATGGTGGCCATGTCGGGGCGGATCATCCCGGAGCCTTTGGCGATGCCCACCAGATGTGCCATCCCCTCCGCACAGGGGATCTCCCGGTATGCCCCTTTGGCCACCGTATCGGTAGTCATGATGGCATGAGCAGCATGCAGCCAAGCGTCCGCATCGAGGCCCTTTAAAACAGTGGGCAGCGTCTTGCAGATACGCTCTACCGGCAAAGGCTCCCCAATGACACCGGTGGAAAAGGGCAATACCGCCTCGGTGGCGCAGTTCCCCAGGGCCGCGAGCCTGGCACAGATTGCCGATGCGTCCTGCAAACCCGCCTCGCCGGTACCCGCATTGGCATTTCCGGAGTTGATCACCAGATAGCGCGGCGCGCCTTGTTGCAGATGTTGCCGGGCCAGGATCACCGGTGCGGCGCAGAAGCGGTTACGGGTGAACATCGCGGCGCACTGCGAGCCTGCTGCGAGCTCAAAGACCACGAGATCCGGCCGTTCCCGATACTTGATGCCCGCCTCTGCAGTCCCGATGCGCAGACCGGCAACGGGGGGCAAACGTGAAGGTGAGTGTAATCCTACCGCCATCGTGCTATCTCCGGCTTGCGGCCGCTGATCCGCGGGCTAACTCAGGCGTCCGTGGCATCGCTTGTATTTTTTCCCGGAACCGCAGGGACAAGGCTCGTTGCGACCCACTTTGCGGCCTTCGCGTACAAAAGGAGTATGGTCGGCCTCCACCTCGGCACCATCGGCCTCGCCGTTCTCCATGCTCACCGATTCGTGCTGAAACTCCATGGGGGCACTTTGCCGGCGTTGCTCCTCGACCGCCGCCACATCCTCCTCGGCCCAGACCTGCCCTTTGAAAAGCACACCGATCACTTCACCCTTGAATCGCTCCACCAGGCCCTCAAACATTTCAAAGGCCTCACGCTTGTATTCCTGCTTGGGGTTTTTCTGTGCGTATCCGCGCAGATGGATCCCCTGGCGCAGATAGTCCATGGCAGCCAGATGCTCTTTCCAGGTGGTATCCAGGACCTGCAGCATGACCGCCTTTTCAATCTGGCGCATGAGTTCCACCCCCGCCGCCTCAACCTTACGGGCATAGACCTCATCAAGGTTGGCGAGGATGCGCTCGCTCAACGTTTCCTGATGCAGGCTGTCATCGGCCTCCAGCCAGCCCGCTATGTCCAGTTTCTGGCCAAACTCGTGCTCCAGGGCCTGTTCCAGGCCCGGAATATCCCACTGCTCCTCAAGGCTCTGGGGTGGAACATAGCCATTCACGGTCCCGCTGGCCACATCCTCGCGCATAGCCGTCAGGTTCTCCGAAACGTCATCGGTGGCCATCAACTCATTCCGCAGGGCATAGATCTCGCGCCGCTGATCATTGGCGACATCATCGTATTCCAGCAATTGCTTGCGGATATCGAAGTTACGGCCTTCCACCTTGCGCTGGGCATTCTCAATAGCCTTGGTCACCCACGGGTGTTCGATAGCCTCACCCTCTTCCATGCCAAGTTTTTGCATGATCGCCGCCATCCGCTCGGAGGCGAAGATGCGCATCAAATCGTCCTGCAGTGAGAGATAAAAGCGGCTGGAGCCCGCGTCACCCTGGCGGCCAGCGCGCCCGCGCAGCTGATTGTCGATACGCCGGGATTCGTGCCGCTCGGAACCGATGATGTGCAAGCCACCGCTGGCGAGCACCGCCTCGTGACGCTGCTGCCAGTCGGCCTTTGCCGTCTCGACCTGAGCCGGGTCCACATCCTCCCCCAGCGCCTCCAACTCCACCTTGAGATTGCCACCGAGCACGATGTCGGTACCACGACCCGCCATATTGGTGGCGATGGTCACCCGGCCAGGCTGTCCTGCCTGGGCAATGATCTCCGCCTCCCGGGCGTGGTGTTTGGCATTGAGCACCTGATGCTCGATTTGCTGTTTATTCAGTAGCCCCGAGAGATATTCCGAGGTTTCAATGGAAGCCGTGCCTACCAGCGCCGGCTGCCCGCGCTCCTGACAATCCCTGATGTCGTCGCTAATGGCGGCAAATTTTTCCTCTTTGGAAAGATAGACGAGATCGCTATTGTCCTCACGGGTCATGGGCTTGTGGGTTGGAATAATCACCACCTCAAGGCCATAAATCTGCTGGAATTCGGCGGCCTCGGTATCGGCCGTGCCGGTCATTCCGGATAACTTTCCATAGAGGCGGAAATAATTCTGGAAGGTAATGGAGGCCAGGGTCTGATTTTCGTTCTGAATAGCCACCCCCTCCTTGGCTTCCACCGCCTGATGCAGGCCCTCGGACCAACGTCGGCCCGGCATGGTGCGACCGGTAAACTCATCGACGATGATCACCTGACCGTCCTTGACCATGTAATCCACATCGCGCTGGAACAGCGCATGCGCCCGCAGACTGGCGTATACGTGGTGCATCAGGCCAATGTTGGCGGCGCCATACAGGCTCTCGCCCGCAGTGAGCAGCCCCGCTTCTTCCAGCAGTGTCTCCACGTGTTCGTGGCCCTCTTCCGTGAGGTGAACCTGCCGGGATTTTTCATCAACCGAGTAATCACCCGCCCCTTCTCCTTCCTGCTGTTTTACCAGCCCCGGAATCAGGCGGTCGATTTGGGTATAGAGATCCGAGTTATCATCTGTCGGCCCGGAGATAATTAGTGGCGTGCGCGCCTCATCGATGAGGATGGAGTCCACTTCATCGACAATGGCAAAACCCAGATCGGCCTGCATCTTTTCGTCGCGCGTAAAGGCCATATTGTCGCGCAGATAATCAAAGCCGAATTCGTTGTTGGTGCCGTAAACGATGTCCGCAGCATAGGCCTCCTGTTTCTCCTCCGGGCCCATGCCCGCCACCACCACGCCAGTACGCATCCCGAGAAATTTGAAGATAGCCCCCATCCACTCGGCGTCACGATGGGCAAGATAATCGTTCACCGTCACCACATGCACGCTGCCCGCAAGGGCATTGAGGTAGGCGGCCAGGGTTGCCACCAGAGTCTTGCCCTCACCGGTGCGCATCTCCGCGATCCGGCCCTCGTGAAGCACCATGCCGCCAATGAGCTGGACATCGAAGTGACGCATGTCCAGGCTTCGCGTCGCGGCCTCGCGAACTACCGCGAAGGCCTCCGGCAACAAGGCATCAAGTTCTTCACCCGCGGCATGACGCTCACGCAGTTCCGGGGTCCGTGCCGCGAGCTGCTCATCATCGAGCGCTGAAATTTCCGCTTCCAGGGCATTGATTAGGGTAACCGTCCGACCCATGCGCTTTAGCTGCCGGTCGTTCCGCGTGCCTACGATTTTTTTTAATAGATTTGCAATCATATCGATAGAATATACAGGTGAATGACGCCATCTGGCGTCAGGGTCCAAAGTCTCTGGATGAAAACCCGGGTTAACAGTGGCCTACGGCAACTCCGTTAACTGGAAAGCAGGCGCTCCACCAGGGCTCGGAAAACTATGGACACCGTAGAGTACCGCCACATTAAGCGTTCGGGAATGACTCAACCGCGAGAGCGGATGAAGCGGGTGGGATTGATAGCCTTACCATTACGCAGCACTTCGAAATGCAGGTGAGGCCCGGTGGAGCGACCGGTACTGCCCATCAAGGCAATCCGTTTTCCCTTTTGCACCGTCTCCCCCACCTCCACCAGCACCTCGCGATTGTGGCCGTAGCGAGTTACCAGGCCATTACCGTGATTGATCTCGAGAAAGCGGCCAAATCCCCGTTGATGCCCCACCCGGGTCACAATCCCCGCCGCCACGGCCACCACACCACTCCCGGCCTTGCCAGCGAAATCCACGCCCTCGTGATAGGCCCGTTTACCCGTGAAGGGATCGGTGCGAAAACCAAAATGGGAAGACAACCAGCCCCGCTCGATGGGGCGACCGGCAGGACGGGACCGGGTCTGCAGGTGACGGTCCAGTAATACCTCTTCGATCACCTCAAGTTTGGGGATGCGGTCGTTCAGGGTATGCGCAAGCTGCTCAATGTCATTCAGAAAATCCGGCACCGTATTGGCGGCAACCACGCCATCCGCCATCGGCCCACCCACTGCCGGCGGATGGCTAAAATCAAATTCTCCCGCATCCAGCTTGGCCATCTTCGTCAGACGCAAGCCAAGGGCATCCAGACGCGTCATGTGGGCCTGCAGGCGACCCAGGCGCAAGGCCAGTGCATCGAGATGGTCCTCCGCACTACGGCGGGCATCCACGATGGCTTCGCGCTGTCCGACCAGGGCATTCTTCCAGAAATCCACCGCTCGCACGCTCTCTACCCGCCCCATGGCGTGCCCAAAATAGATGCCCGCGCCCATGGTTCCCGCGGTGACAACCAGGGCCGCCAACAGCACCATGGCCATGCCAATACGCCGTATCTGGAAACGGCGCGGCTTATTGTTTGTGATCAGGATCAGTTCCATCTAGTCTATGCCCGTCTGTGAACACCATCCCGCCATGAATGACTCAAACTTTTCCGGCCCCCGGCCTGCCAAGGGCCTGCTTTCCCACTGCCTCGCACGTGAACTTGCTCACCTGGAGCAGATCCGCAACGTAGACGCCGTGCTGCGTGAATTTCTGGATCCAGCCCTGGGCAAACACTGCAACGTCGCCAATGTGGCGCCGGAAAGGATCACCTTGCACGTCGATTCGGCGGCCTGGCATGCCCGCATACGCTTCTGCGTACCCCAGTTACAGGACTACCTGCGGCAACACTGCCCTCATTACCAACATGCCACCCTGGAGCTGCGTATCGCGCCAGCCGGTATCCCCGGGCAGCCAGCCCAAAAACCGGCGGCGCCCCTGTCAGCGAAAACCAGGGAGTTTCTCCAGAACGTCGCCCAAACCAGTGAAAATCCACGGCTCCGCGATGCCTTGCTACGTTTGTGTGCCCCGCAAAAGGACACGCCTTCAGCCTAGTGCGCCACTACCCACAGGCTGGCCATAAATAATGGGGGCCTCGCGCTCATCTTCATAACTCACCATCTCCCATGCGGACTCTTCCATCATGAGGGTGCGGAGCAGCTTGTTGTTCAGGGCATGACCTGATTTATAGGCGTTGAACTCGCCAATGAGGCTGTAGCCGAAGAGATACAGATCACCGATGGCATCGAGCATTTTGTGCTTCACGAATTCGTCTTCGTAACGCAAACCATCTTCGTTCAAGACCCGATACTCGTCGTAGATAACGGCATTGTCGAGGTTGCCGCCACGAGCCAAATCATTCTCACGCAGAAACTCCAGATCTCCCATAAAACCAAAGGTGCGGGCCCGGCTCACTTCCTTGACAAAGGAGGTGGTGGAAAAATCCACGCTGGCCTTGCTCGCCCGATCGGTAAATACCGGGTTATCAAACTGGATACTAAAGGAGACCTTGAAGCCATCGAAGGGGCGAAACTCGGCCCATTTATCGTCCATCTCCACCCGCACCGTTTTCTTTATGCGGATGAACTGCTTGGCGGCCGCCTGCTCCTCTATGCCTGCCGATTGAATGAGGAATACAAAGGGACCCGCACTCCCATCCATGATCGGCACTTCTTCTGCACTGAGATCAACATAGGCATTGTCGATTCCCAAGCCGGCCATCGCCGAGAGCAGGTGTTCTACGGTAGAAACATGGACGTCGCCATTGACCAGGGTAGTGGACAGGCGCGTATCACCGACATTATCGAGACGGGCCCGGATCTCAACCGGCTCATCGAGATCGATACGCCGAAAGATGATGCCGCTATTGACCGGCGCAGGCCGCAGGGTGAGGTAGATTTTCTTCCCCGTATGCAGGCCGACACCCGTGGCACGAATCACGTTTTTAAGCGTGCGCTGTCTAATCATTATGGGCGGTTCCAGACTCCCGTCATTGCCAACCGCCGGCTCCTGTCCCGTATGTAACGGCGGATCACGGCGGAAAAAATCCGGCGAATACTACCACGGTTTCAGGGGACTAAGATATGCCCCGCCTCACACTCTATACCCCCATCCAGACGAGCTCAGTCGGCCTGGCGCCGCAGGAATGCCGGGATGTCGAGATAGTCTGGCTCCGCCTCATTTGTCGGAATAGTAGCCACTTCACCCTGGGGCTGGTTGCGTTGCACCGTGGGACGCTCAAAATCTGCGTAATCCACCTCCCCGCGCTTGTTGGGCACCACCATGCGGATTTCCGGCTGATCGGCCTGCTCCACCTGACCGAGACCCGTGGCAACTACGGTCACCCGCAAATCATCGCGCTCACTCTCATCGATGACCGTGCCAATCACCACCAGGGCATTGTCCGAGGCAAACTCACCTACGGCGTCACCTACGGCGGCATATTCAGCCATCCCCAGCTCGGGACCTGCAGTGATATTGACCAATACCCCGCGGGCGCCGTTGAGATTGATGTCTTCCAGCAAGGGACAGGCGATTGCCGCCTCCGCCGCTTCTCGCGCCCGGTCGGGACCACTGGCCCGGCCTGAACCCATCATCGCGCGGCCCTGCTCGGACATCACCGTACGCACGTCGGCAAAATCGACGTTGATCATGCCCGGTCGGGTAATTAATTCGGCAATGCCCTGGGTCGCTCCCAGCAACACGTCGTTGGCGGCCCGGAAGGCATCCGGCAACGAAATATTCGGGTCGAGCACACTGAGCAGCTTTTCATTGGGTACGGTGATCAGTGAATCCACATGCTTGGAAAGCTCGCGAATCCCCTCTTCCGCCACCTGCATACGCCGCCGGCGCTCAAAAAAGAACGGCTTGGTGACCACCGCGACGGTCAAAATACCCATCTCCTTGGCCAGCTCCGCCACTACCGGCACCGCACCGGTACCGGTGCCACCCCCCATACCGGCGGTTAGAAAGACCATATCCGCGCCATCAAGTATCTCGACAATGCGATCCCGATCCTCCAATGCCGCCTGCCGACCTATCTCGGGATTGGCGCCGGCTCCCAGGCCCTTGGTGATGGAATTTCCCAGCTGCAATACAGTACGTGCCGAGGAGCTTTTCAACGCCTGGGCATCGGTATTCGCACAAATGAAGTCAACTCCCTCCACGCTATTTACCAGCATATGTTCCAGTGCGTTGCTACCGCCACCACCCAGACCAATCACCTTGATAACGGCGCTACTCTCACTATATTCATCAACCAGTTCAAACATGATTACCCCTCCATTACACCCAGACCAAAAAAATCAGAAATTGCCCTGAAACCAGCTCTTCATGCGCTCCAGCACACCCGAAAAACCACCGTTTACCACCCGCTCCCGCCCACGTTGCTGGAAATGCTGGTGGCCAAATAGCAACAACCCCACCCCGGTGGCGTAGATCGGGTTACGCACCACGTCTACCAGCCCGGTAACGGTATGGGGAAGCGCCAGCCGCACCGGCATGTGGAACACCTCCTCCGCCAGCTCCACCAGTCCTTCCATCTTTGAACTACCACCGGTCAACACCACCCCGGCAGCAATCAAATCCTCGAATCCGGAGCGCCGCAGCTCCGCCTGTACCAAACTCAGAAGCTCCTCATAGCGGGGCTCTACCACCTCGGCCAGGGTCTGCCGCGCAAGCTGCCGCGCGGGCCGATCACCCACACTCGGCACCTCAATACTTTCATCCGCACTCGCCAGCTTGCCCATGGCACAGGCGTACTTAATCTTGATTTCCTCGGCGTGCGGGGTCGGTGTGCGCAGCGCCACGGCAATGTCATTGGTCACCTGGTCGCCCGCAATGGGGATGACCGCGGTGTGGCGAATCGCGCCCTCCGTGAAGACCGCGATATCCGTGGTACCACCACCGACATCCACCAGGCACACGCCCAGCTCCTTCTCATCATCAATGAGTACGGCGTAACTGGAGGCGAGCTGTTCGAGAATGATGTCGTCCACCTCGAGCCCACAGCGGCGCACACACTTGATGATGTTTTGCGCGGCACTCACGGCGCCGGTCACAATGTGAACCCGGGATTCAAGACGCACGCCCGACATACCCGCCGGCTCACGAATCCCCTCCTGGTTATCGATAATGAATTCCTGCGGCAGGATGTGGAGGATCTTCTGGTCGGCGGGGATCGCCACCGCCCGCGCGGCATCGATGACCCGGTCGACATCACTCGCCGTGACCTCCTTGTCGCGAATGGCAACAATGCCGTGGGAGTTGAGGCTGCGGATATGGCTGCCAGCGATACCGGCATACACCGACTGAATCTGGCAGCCAGCCATCAACTCCGCCTCCTCCACGGCACGCTGAATCGACTGCACCGTGGACTCGATATTGATCACCACACCCTTCTTCAGCCCACGTGACGGACTAGAGCCGATGCCCACGATTTCGATCTCGCCCTCATCGGTCACCTCGCCAACGATAGCCGCCACCTTGGAGGTGCCAATATCCAGTCCCACAATCATGTTTCTGGCGTTCTTTTTCACCCGCTCTTCCCCTTTGGAATCCCCGGTGGCGATGCCTGAAAGCGAATCGCAAAGCCATTGTCGTAACGTAAATCCACGCGCTGCGGCAGTACGCCGTAGGCCACCTGCAGACGCGGCAGCTGGCGGATAAAGCGGGCCAGCACGTCTGCCGACTGTCCCCGCCGCATCACCACCACCATGCCGTTGTCGGCCACCAACTCCAGCCGCTGACGGGATGATAATTCGAGCCGCCGTATACCGAGCCCCGCGGCTGCCAGCACGGGTTTCAGCTCGAGGAGGCGCGCCAGCGCGACTGCCGCCCCGTCCTGCTGTCCCCGCAGCAAGGGCAGGGCCCCCAACCCCTTCGCCAACGGCGGGTAGAAGGACTCACCATCCGCGTCCACAAAACCGTTCTCACCCCAGCGCGCCACCGCCTTGCGCTCAGTCACTTCGATATGAACCTGGTCCGGCCACACCCGACGTACCGACACCGTCTTCACCCACGGCAAATGCGTGGCAGCACTGCGGATGGCGCCGAGATCCAAGGACAAGAACCCGGACCCGAGTTCAGTACTCACCACCGCCTCCAGATCACCCTTCGACATTTGTACAAAGGCGCCGCTAACCACTACCGAACGAATCGGCAACAGCACGCGACCCGATTGCTCCAGCCCCCGCAGGGCAAAGGCAGCTAGCAAGCCGAGCACCACCATTAACAGGGCCATGCGCACCAATCTGCCGGTATCCAGTGACATCAACACTCCCGCGCTATGGCTATGGGCCTTCATCACAGACTGCTCTCCAGCAAGCGCCACACCAGCCGGTCAAAATCCATTCCCGCCGCGCGGGCCGCCATGGGCACCAGGCTGTGAGTGGTCATGCCCGGGGTGGTGTTGAGTTCAAGAAACCAGCTCTGGCCGTCAGCATCACGGAAAAAATCGGCCCGTCCCCAACCGCTCATGGCCAGGGCCTGGGCGACCTCCAGAGCGAGCCGCTGCAGCGCCAGCTCGTCTTCCCCGCTCAAGCCGCTGGGACAGTGATAACGGGTGCCCGCGTCCTCGTCATACTTGGCGTGGTAGTCGTAGAAGGCCCCGCGCATCTCCAACCGAATGACCGGCAATGCCTCACCATCGAGCAAGGCCACGGTGTATTCAGTGCCCTCGATCCAGCGTTCGGCCAGCACCTCGCGATCCAGTTCTCGCGCTGCCCGCCAGGCAACCCGCATTTCATCGGGATTCTCCACCCGGGCAACACCAATGCTGGAGCCCTCGTGCATGGGCTTGATGGCCAATGGGAACCCTAGCGATTCAGCGGCCTCGGACAGCCCGTTCTCACTCTTCAGACAACGGCTGGGGGGCGTGGGGATACCTCGCGCCTCGCAAATAATTTTTGCCCGCCACTTATCCATGGCCAGCGCCGAGGCCAACACCCCGCTACCGGTATACGGAATACCAGCCGTTTCCAGTGCCCCCTGAAGAGTGCCGTCCTCACCACCACGCCCGTGCAGGGCAATAAAACAGCGTTCAATCCCAGCCGCCACCAGCCGCGCAACTACATCGCTGCCAACATCTATACCCACGGCATCGACGCCGGATTTTCGTAGCGAGGCCAGCACGGCGGCGCCGCTTTTAAGTGAAATGGCCCGCTCAGCGGAAGACCCGCCGTAGAGCACCGCCACCTTGCCAAAGGATTTGGCATCACGAACCGTACCGGGTGAGCGGGTCATGCCCCCTCCCCCTCACCGGCAGGCTCACCGATAATCCGCACCTCGGCCTGCAGACAGATATCGAAGCGCGCCTGCACGGTTTTGGCCACCCGCCGAATCAGCGCCTCGATATCGCTGGCGCTGGCCCGCCCCTGGTTAATAATGAAATTGGCGTGCTTTTCTGAAACCACGGCACCGCCTATCCGCTCGCCCTTGAGGTCGCAGGCCTCAATGAGACGCGCGGCGTGATCCCCGGGCGGATTGCGGAACACGGAACCACAACTACGTAACCCGATGGGCTGGGTCTCGTTACGCCGCCGTAATAATTCCCTGACCCGCGCGGCGGCCTGTTTGCCGGCGCCTGCTTCAAGCTCCAGTTCCGCGGCAATGAAATACTCGTCAGCGGGTCCCTCCACACTGCGATAACCCACGCGATAATCCGTCGGGTTTCGCCACTGCCGCTGACCCTGGCGACTCAGGGTTTCCACCCGTCGCACGATGTCCCAGGTCTCACCCCCGAAGGCGCCGGCATTCATGGCCAGGGCACCACCCAGCGTGCCGGGAATACCGGCAAGGAATTCCGCCCCGTGGAGATCCTGCCGCCCGCTAAAGCGCGCCACCTTTGGGCACGCCACCCCGGCCTCGGCATGAACCCGATTTCCGTTGGTCACGGCAAGCCCGGAGAGCAAACCGGCGGTGAGCACCACCGTGCCGGCAAAACCCCCGTCACGGACCAGCAGGTTGCTGCCAAGCCCCAGCCAAAACAGTGGCTCGGTTGCCGGCAGATCGGCAAGGAAAACGGCAAGATCGTCGATATCCGCCGGCCGGTAGAGTTGCCGTGCCGGACCACCCACGCCCCAGGTGGTGTATTGCGCCAGCAACTCGCCACTCAACAACTCGCCGCGCAGCCGGGAATTGCCACGATCGCTGACCGGCAGATGGTGGGCGTGCACGTTCATCCCGAATGTACCCCATGGTCAGCCAGATCCCTGGCCACGGCACCGATATCTCCCGCCCCCAGGGTCAGGAGAATGTCATCCGCCATCAGCGCGGCCGCGAGGGCCGGCCTGAGCTCATCGTGCTCGGCGATAAATACCGGCTCTACCTGGCCACGGGCACGCACGGCCCGGCTCAAAGCCCGACCATCAGCCCCACTGATGGGGGTCTCCCCCGCCGCATATACCTCAAGGATGTACAACTCATCCACGCCAGAGAGCACCTGGGCAAAATCCTCAAATAAATCACGGGTACGGGTATAACGGTGAGGCTGGAACACCACCACGGTGCGCCGGCCGGGCCAACCCTCCCGCACCGCCTCCAGGGTCGGGGCGATCTCGCGGGGATGGTGGGCGTAATCGTCTATGAGCAAGGCCTTGCCATCGCCCGCCTGGACCTCACCCAAAATCTGGCAACGCCGGGCAATACCCTGGAAGTCCCGCAAGCCACGTACCAGGGCGTCATCGGCGACCCCCAGCTCCTTCGCGATGGCGATGGCCGCCAGGGCATTGGCAATGTTGTGGTGACCCGGCAGATTGAGTTCAAGACTCAGTGCCCCGGCAACATCCGGCATGTGTACATCGAAGCGCGTGCGACCGCCCTCACGGCGGATATTACGGGCACTGAAATCGGCCTCGGTTTCAATGCCATAAGTCAGTATTGGCCGCGCGACTTCCGCGGTCAGCTCGCGTACCACCGGGTCATCCACACACAAGACCGCGAGGCCATAGAAAGGCAGGTGATGGAGAAACTCCAGGAAACTGGCACGCAGGCGGGCAAAGTCACCACCATAGGTGGCCATGTGGTCCTCATCGATATTGGTCACCACGGCAATGATGGGCTGCAGGCAGAGGAAGGAGGCATCACTTTCATCCGCCTCGGCCACCAACACGCTGCCACTACCCAGGCGGGCATGGGAACCAGCCCCGGTGAGACGCCCGCCGATGACAAAGGTCGGATCCAAATCACCCTCTGCAAGCAGGCTTGCCACCAGGCTGGTGGTGGTGGTTTTGCCATGCGTGCCGGCCACGGCAACGCCATAGCGAAAACGCATGAGCTCGGCGAGCATCTGCGCCCGCGGCACCACCGGAATATGTGCCTCGCGGGCCGCCACCACCTCGACATTGTCGGCAGCCACCGCCGTAGATACCACGACCACGTCGCAACACCGTACCTGCTCGGCGGTGTGGCCAATGTGGATGGCAATACCCAATTCCCGTAGCCGGGAAGTCATCGCACCCTCGCGCGCGTCGGACCCGGAGATCTGATAACCCAGGGTATGCATCACCTCGGCGATGCCCCCCATGCCCACACCACCAATGCCGACGAAATGGATGCGCCGAATCCGCCGCATCCAGCGTGACATCTCTCCACCCGCCCCGGGCAGCATGGGTTTTTGCTGTTTACCGGACTTAGGCATGGCAGGCCTCCACGCAGAGCTCCGCCACCCGTTCGCATGCGTCCGGGCAGGCCAGCTGGTACGCGGCCACGGCCATGGACACCACCCGCGCCCGGGCATGGAAAAGTTCGATCAAAAGCCGGGCCAGAGAGGGCCCATCAAATTCGTGCTGGGGCAATAAAATGGCGGCACCCGCATCACTCAGATAGCGCGCGTTAGCGGTCTGATGGTCGTCTACCGCGTGGGGATAAGGTACCAACAGCGCTCCCCGGCCCGCCGCCGCCAACTCTGCAATGGTCATCGCCCCGGCGCGGCAGAGTACCAAGTCCGCCCAGTCATAGGCTGCAGCCATATCTTCTATATAGGTCTCGACCTCAGCTTTTACTCCCCGCTCACGGTACGCCGTCTGGGTAGGCTGCAACTTTCCAGTCCCTGCCTGATGGCGCACCTGCACCACAATGCTGGCAGGCAAATCGGCCAACGCGGCGGGCATCGCCTTATTCAGGGCCTCGGCGCCCTGGCTACCGCCCAATACCAACAGGCGCAGCGGACCACTGCGGCCCGCCAGTTGCCGCTCCGGACTTTCTGTGGCAACGATCTCGCCGCGCACCGGATTGCCGGCATGAATCGCGCCCCGGGCAAGGGGGAAGCTGCCGGGAAAGCCCTCCATCAGCCGATGCGCCAGACGGGCAAGGAGTCGATTGGTGAGCCCGGGAATCGCATTCTGTTCGTGCACCAGCAAACGACAACCGGCCATACGCGCAGCGATTCCCGCCGGACCGGATACATAGCCTCCCATACCCAGTACCGCCCGCGCCCCGCTGCGCCGAATAAAGCCCAGGGCCCGCATCAGCGCCCCCATTAAATGCAGCGGTGCCAGCAGGCGATTACGGATTCGTCCGCCGCGCAAGGGCCGCACTGGCAGAAATTCGATTTCAAAGCCGGCGGTCTGCACCACCCGGGCCTCAAGGCCATTACGAGTTCCCAGCCAGGCAACCCCATAGCCACGGGAGCGCAATTCCTCCGCCACCGCCAGCGCCGGATACACGTGGCCCCCGGTACCGCCGGCGGCGATGAGGATGTGGATGCGCTCAGTGCTCACCGTCAGTCCTCCCGGCCTCATAGTCGGCACGCAGGATGAAGGCCACGGCTATACAGTTCATCACCAGACTGGAGCCGCCATAACTCATCAGCGGCAGCACCAATCCCTTGGTGGGCAGCAGGCCCATATTCACACCGATGTTGATGAAGGCCTGCAGACCAAAAGCGAGCCCGAGGCCGTAGCAGAGATAGGCGGCAAAGGACTGGCCGCGATGCTCGGCACGACGGGCGATGACAAAACAACGCCACACCAGCGCGCTAAAGGCGATGATGACGAAGGCCATACCGGCAAAACCCAGCTCTTCTCCCAGCACCGCAAACAGGAAATCGGTGTGCGCCTCTGGCAGGTAAAAAAGCTTCTGCACGCTATCCCCCAGCCCCACGCCAAACCACTCACCCCGACCAATGGCAATGAGCGCCTGGGTCAACTGAAAGCCGCTATCAAAGGGATCGGCCCAGGGATTCATAAAGGTGGTCAGGCGCTCAACCCGATACGGGGCGGCGATGACGATGGCCGCCATGGCGGTACCGATGAATGCTACCCAGAGGGAAAAACTGGCGAGCGGTACACCACCCAGAAACAACATTCCCAGGATGGTGGCGAAAAGCACCACGGTGGCGCCGTAATCAGGCTCCATCAGGAACAGCACGGCGATCAGCCCGAGCACCACCAGCGGCTTTGCAAAGCCCCACAGGGTGGTTTGCACCTCAGCACTACGGCGCACCAGATAGCCGGCCAGATAGATCGGCATCAACAACTTCACCGGCTCCGAGGGCTGCATCCGCAGTGGCCCCACCGCAAGCCAGCGCATGCTGCCATTAACCTCCCGTCCGATGCCTGGAATCAGCACCAGTGCCAGCAGCACAATGCCGATTAACAGCAGAATCCCGCTCACCCGTTGCCAGCTTTCCAACTCTACCTGCAAGACGATAAAGCCGAACAAGGCCCCAAGGCCCGCATGGCCAAGCTGGCGCCAGAAAAAATGTAGCGGCTCAGAAAAATCACGCCCACCATGGGTTACCGTGGCCGAAGCCACCATCACCAGGCCCAGCCCCACCAACACCGTGGCGATTCCCAGCAAATAGCCGTCCGGGGGTCGCTGGCCACGCTGCGTGGATACGGCATCAAGAGAAACGGCCTGCGTGCCGGCGTAGAGGCTCATCGCGCCTGCTCCGTCGCTACCGCGCTTATAAAGGCCTCACCACGAGCGCGATAATCCGTGAACATATCGAAGCTGGCGCAGGCCGGCGCAAGCAGCACCCGATCCCCGGAGCGGGCAAGACGCCGTGCCGCGGTAACGGCCCCGGCCATGGACACCGCCTGTACCACCGGCACGGCATCACCCAGCACACTGGCAATGCGGCCGGCATCCTCGCCCATAAGTACCACGGCCCGGACCCGCCCGGTTACCGCCTTGGCGAGTGCCGAAAAATCCGCACCCTTACCCTTTCCACCCGCAATTAACACCAGCTTTGCATCACCCTCCGAGAGGCCGTGAATAGCCGCCACCGCCGAGGCCACGTTGGTGGCCTTGGAATCGTTGTACCAGCTGACGCCTTCGAATTCGGCCACCCGTTGGCAGCGATGGGGCAAACCGCTAAAGCGGCGCAAGGCGTCACACATCGCCGCGCGTGGTATACCCGCCGCATTTCCAAGGGCCAGCGCCGCCAGGGCATTGGCCACGTTGTGGGCCCCGGCAAGGGCCATCTCCCGGACCGGCATGAGGCGACGTGATCCCCAGGCCAACCAGGACTCACCAGCCGCCTGCACGAGGCCAAAATCACCCTCACGGGGAACCCCCATACCAAAGCCGATCCGTGCCCCGGCGCCTGACATATGGCACACGAGGGGGTCATCGAGGTTCAGCACCCGGAATGTGGCGCGCCGAAACACCCGCTGCTTGGCGGCGATATAGCTTTCCATGCCACCGTGATGATCAAGATGGTCAGGGCTCAGATTCAGCACCGTAGCCGCAAGTGGCGCGAGGGAATCCAGGCTCTCAAGCTGAAAGCTGGAAAGTTCCAGGACATAGAGTTCGGCCGCTGTCTCCGCGAGCAAATCCAGGGCGGGTGGCCCCAGGTTACCCCCGGTGCGTACCGGGATACCCGCGCTGCGCGCCATCTCACCCAGCAGGGTGGTCACCGTGCTCTTGCCATTGGAACCGGTCACCGCCAGCACCGGCGCACTCACCACGCGCGCGAACAACTCGACGTCGCCAATCACCGGAACACCCTGCGCCAACAGGCGCTGTATCGCCGGCTCGGTGCGCGGCACGCCGGGACTCAGCACGATCTCGTCGGCCGCTTGTAACAATTCGTCGTCCAGCCCGCCGGTATGGACCAGCACCTTCGGAAAGTCGCGTCGCAGGGCATCCAGTGCCGGGGGCTGCTCGCGACTGTCCACCACTGCAAAGGAGACGTCATTTGCCGCCAGATAACGCGCAACAGACAGACCAGTGAGGCCAAGCCCCACGATCACGGCCTTACCCCCCTCCAGCAGTGGCCGGCGATTCATGAGCCGGTTCCTCCGACGCCCCATGGATGCTTGCGTGTGTGCATAGACATAACTCATGGCTACCGAATCTTCAGGGTCGCAAGACCGGTCAGTACCAGGATCACGGTGATGATCCAGAAGCGCACGATGACTCGCGGCTCGGGCCAGCCCTTGAGCTCAAAGTGGTGATGCAGGGGCGCCATTCGAAATATCCGTCGCCCGGTAAGCTTGTAGGAGCCCACCTGCAGAATGACCGAGATGGTCTCCACCACGAAGACACCGCCCATGAGCACCAGAATCAATTCCTGACGCACGATCACCGCGACGATCCCGAGGGCGGCGCCCAGCGCCAGGGCACCGATATCGCCCATGAAGACCTGAGCCGGATAGGTGTTGAACCAGAGGAAACCGAGGCCCGCGCCCACGATGGCACCGCAAAACACTGCCAATTCACCGGTACCGGCGATATAGGGAAAGCCGAGGTAAGCGGAAAAATTCAGATGCCCGGTGACATAGGCAAAGATTCCCAGGGCACCGGCGACCATGACCGTCGGCAGGATGGCCAGACCGTCGAGGCCATCGGTGAGATTAACCGCGTTACTGGAGCCGACCACCACCAGATAGGTGAGCACCACGAATCCCCAACCCAGAGGAATGGCCACATCCCGCATCATGGGCACCAACAGCTGCACCTCGGCGGCGGAATTTCGACTCAGATAGAGAAATACGCCACAACCGAAGCCAATGAGCGATTGCCAAAGAAATTTTTTGCGCGAACGCAGTCCCTTGGGATCGCCGCGTACCAGCTTGATGTAATCATCGACCCAGCCCACCACCCCGAACAGCAGGGTGACGATTAGAACCACCCACACGAAACGGTTGCTCAAATCCGCCCATAACAAAGTACTGAAAGCGATGGCCACCAGAATCAGGGCCCCACCCATGGTGGGTGTACCCGCCTTCACCAAATGGGTCTGAGGGCCATCATCGCGCACGGTCTGACCGATCTGATAGTGACTCAGCCAACGTATCAGCGCCGGCCCCACGACAAAGGAAATCAGCAGCGCCGTAAGCACCCCGAGGATCGCCCGCAGGGTCAGGTACTGGAGTACCGCAAAGCCGCTATGGATGCGCATCAGGCTTTCAGACAGTAGCAATAACATAAGCTAGTTATCCCCCCGCAAGGCCCGGACTATCCGCTCCAGCCCCATCATTCGTGAGCCCTTGACCAGCAAGGAAACCTGCGGATGAAGCTCGCGCCGCAGCGCCTGTAACAAGGCCTCCTCGCTGGCAAAATGCTCACCGCCACGACCAAAGGCACTGGCGGCCAGTTCGCTGTGGGAGCCGATGGAAAAAAGCCTGTGTACGCCGCTCTCACGCGCCGCCATCCCGGCCTGGCGGTGCAACTCCATCGCCTGCTCACCCAGCTCCGCCATGTCACCGAGCACCAGCCAGTGCTCACCCGGGGTCGCCACCAGCACATCAAGGGCAGCAGCGAGAGAATTTGGATTGGCGTTATAGCTGTCATCGATCAAACGAATGCCATCGATGCCCTCAGTGCAGTACAGGCGCCCGGGAATGGGCTCTACCACTCCCAGACCACGGCCAATGCCCTCGCCAGACAGGCCCAGTGCCAGCGCCGCAGTGGCAGCCGCCAGGGCATTCATTACGTTATGGCGTCCGGGAAGTGCGAGTTTTGCACTGAACGCCGGCCGGCCCTGGGCACGAATTTCCAACTCACTGCCACTACTATCGGGCTGCCAGCGGGCACTCACATCGGCAGGCTGCTCCAACCCGAAGCTCAGGATCCGACGTTCGCCCGCCAGGCGACGCCATAAATCGGCATGGGGATCGTCGGCGTTGATCACCGCAATACCATCGCTGTCCAGCGCCTCCAGTAACTCGCCCTTGGCACGGGCAATTCGCTCAACGCTACCGAAGCCTTCCAGATGGGCGGGCGCACACAGGGTGAGTACGCCTACGGTGGGTTTGGCGATGCCGCCAAGGTAGGCGATCTCACCGGGACGACCGGCGCCCATCTCCACTACGGCATAGCGATGTCGTTCGGCCAGTTGCAGCAAGGTGAGCGGCAAACCGATCTCGTTATTCAGATTGCCGTGGGTCGCCAGTACATCGCCCTCCACGCGCAGCATCGCCGCCAACATCTCTTTCACCGTGGTCTTGCCATTGCTGCCGGTAATCGCCACCACGGGAATGGAAAAATGCTGGCGCCACGCAGCGGCCAGGCTCCCCAGCGCCACTCGGCTATCGCGCACCCGGATAGAGGGAATGGCACAAGCCTCGTCGTGCTCCGTCAGAATCGCCGCGGCACCGCGCTGGCAGGCGTGCTCGACAAACATGCGGCCATCATATTTATCTCCCCGAATGGCCACGAACAGGGCGCCACGGGGCAGGCAGCGGGAATCAATCCCCACTCCCTGGAATTCGCTATCATCCCCGCGGTAGGAAGCCGAAAGTGCGGCGGCAGCATCAGATACACGCATCTGGATCATCCGGGCCTCACTCCAAGGGCGGTACCAGCGATGGCGACATCGCTAAAGGCAGTACGTACGCCCTTTACCTCCTGCCAGGCCTCGTGCCCCTTGCCCGCAATCAATACGAGATCACCTTTCCCGGCTGCAGCGATGGTGCTTTGTATCGCCTCCTCCCGCTGCGGCATAAGACGTAATTTCTCTGGTTCAGCTACACCGCCGAGGATGTCGTCGATGATCTGCCGGGAGTCCTCAGAGCGCGGATTATCATCGGTGAGCACCACCACATCGGCGCCCTGCTCGGCAATTCGCCCCATCTGGGCACGTTTACCCTGGTCCCGATCTCCGCCACAGCCAAAGACACACCACAAGCGACCACGGGTGTGTGCACGCAGGCTCCGCAGGGTGCGGCTTAAAGCGTCCGGGGTATGGGCGTAATCCACCACCACCTGAATATCCCCGTCGGCCACCACCTGCATCCGCCCCGGCACGGGCGTGACACTTTCCAGCGCCGCCACGGCCCGGGTCAGCGGCATACCACAGGCCAACAGGCTGGCGAGGCTGGCCAGCAGATTCTCGGCATTGAAGCGCCCGCGCAACGGACTGTGCCACTCGGCCAAACCCCAAGGGGTCCGCACCCGCATTTCCAGGCCCTCGGCCGTCGCCCTGACCAACTCACCCAGCAGAGCAGGTGCCCCGGTCCACTGGCGCGCTCCGGCGAGGGCAAAATCCAGCACCTCGGCGGTTGCCGGCAGGCTTTGTTGCAGTTCCCGGGAAAAGGGATCATTGCCATTGAGTACGGCGTAACGCAGCCCGGGATACTCAAACAGGCGGCGCTTGGCACTGCCATAGGCGGCGAGATCGCCGTGATAGTCCAGATGGTCCCGACTCAAGTTGGTAAACACCGCAACATCGAAGGCAATACCCGCAGTACGATCCTGTGACAAACCGTGGGAGGAAACCTCCATGGCCAGGTGACAGGCGCCGCTGTTCCGCACCTTGGCCAGCGCACAATGCAGGCGAATCGCGTCGGGGGTGGTGTGGTTGGTAGTTTGCAGCGCCCCATAGAGGCCCCGCCCCAGCGTGCCAATCAAGCCACAACTGCCGGCCCACTGATGCAGACCGTGGGCAACAAAATGGCTGACCGAGGTCTTGCCATTGGTGCCGGTCACCCCGATAACTTGCAGCGCTTGCGAAGGCTTGCCGAAAAAACGATGAGCCACCCGGCCAATGCTCGCTGCGAGCTGACGTACCTTTATCAGGGGTACGCCACCCATCAGTTCACAGGATGGCTGCTCACCCTCCACCACCAGCGCAACGGCACCCGCGTGGGCCGCCTCACCAAGATGACGCCGGGCGTCCACACTCTGTCCCCGGCGGGCAAAAAATACGTCCCCGGGCTGCACACTGCGGCTATCCAGGCTCAACCCACGCACCCGCCATTCGTCACCGTGAGGCACTGGTGCAAAGCCCTGGAAGAGCTCATCCAGCGGCCAGGCTGCTATCGCGTTACGGGGCTGCATCAGTGCACCGAAATCCCGGCCGGGGCCGCTGATGCCAGCCGCCCGTTGGCGGCCAATACCGTAGTCTGCTCATCGGGAGCAACACCCAGCAGGCGCAAGGCACCAGCCATGAGTTCAGAGAAAACCGGGGCTGCCACCTGGCCACCGTAATATTCGTCGCCGGCAGGCTCGTCGATGGTAACCACCGCGGCCACCCGCGGACGGCTGGCCGGTGCTATGCCCGCAAAGACGGCAAGGTAGCGATTATCTGAATAGCCCCCCGCCGTGCTCTTGCGTACGGTTCCGGTCTTGCCCGCAATCCGGTAGCCAGCCACCTGCGCCCGGCCACCGGTTCCATCCGGACCCACGACGCCTTCGAGGATAGCCACCACCTGACGGGCAAGCTTCGGGGCAACCACCGCTCTGGACGGTGCGACACTGTCCCGGCGCTGGAAACTCAATTCGGGCAAGGCGCCATCATTGCCGATGGCCGCATAAATGCGCGCGAGCTGCAGCGTACTAACGGAGAGCCCGTAGCCAAAAGCCAAGGTGGCTTGCTCAATCTCACCCCAGGTGGAGAAATGATTGAAGCGTCCCGAAGCCTCACCCGGAAAGGCACTGCCCGGCACTTCCCCCAGCCCCATACGCGCAAAGCTCTGCCACAACTGCTCCGCCGGAAGACTCAGGGCAATACGACTGGCGCCGACATTGCTTGATTTCTTCACCACCTCGGCAACGCTCAAGGGACCGTAGTTGCGGTGGTCCTTGACCGTGTAGCGTCCGATCAGAAAACGGCCGGGGGCGGTATCAATAACGGTTTTCGGTTGGTACAAGCCACTTTCCAGGGCACTCAGAATCGTAAGTGGTTTGAGGGTAGAGCCGGGTTCAAAGACGTCGGTCACCGCACGATTGCGAAAGCGGGAACTCACCCGTTCAGCGCCATTGTTGGGGTTGTAGGAAGGCTGATTCACCATCGCCAGGACCTCACCGCTGGCGACATCGAGCAACACCAGCGAACCGGCACGGGCACGATGGCGCTGCACCGCTCCCTTGAGGGCACGATAGGCGAGTGACTGGATGCGGAGATCCATGCTGAGCACCAGATCACGACCCGGCCGGGGTGCGGCAATACGCGCCACTTCCTCCACCGCACGCCCCATACGGTCACGAATCACCTGTTTGCTGCCATCAATGCCCCGCAACCACTCGTCGAAGGCCAGCTCCAGGCCCTCCTGCCCCTGGTCATCAACATCGGTAAAGCCGACGACGTGGGCCGCGCCCTCTCCTACGGGGTAGTAGCGCCGGTATTCACGCTGCAGGTACAAACCGGGCAGTTTCAGATTTTTCAGCCGGCTTGCCAGTGCCGGCTCCACATGACGCTTGAGGTAAATGAATTCCCGTTGCTGACGAGATTCCACCAGCCGCCGCAAGCGTTTGGGTTCGCGATCCAGCAGACGCGCAAGCTGTAACCAATCCGGCGCCGAGGCCAGCAGCTCCCCCGGATGAGCCCAAACCGATTCCACCGGCGTACTGATAGCGAGCGGCTCACCATTACGATCGAGAATCATGCCCCGGTGCGCTGGAATCTTGACGCTACGCAAATAGCGCGCCGCACCCTCACGCTGCAGAAAACCCTGATGACTCAGTTGCAGATCCACCGCTCGCCATAGCAGGGCGCCCGCCAGCAGGCCCATGGTCAGCAAAACCAGGAATCGCCGGCCGCGAAACCGTATTTCATGGACCTCACTCACCGCGGATGAACCAGAATAATGGCGGCCGGATCGGGTGTTTTCATATCCAGCTGGTGTGCGGCAATATCCAGCACCCGGTCGTGGCTAACCCAGGCACTCTGCTCCAGTTGCAACTGCCCCCACTCCACCAGCATCTGATCGCGCTCGGCCTCCAAGTTCTGCAGCTGGGTAAACAGCTGGCGATTTCGATGACTTACAGAAACCACTGCAACGGCTGATATAAAGACCGCAAGGGCGATGACCCCGGTGCCGAGTCGCGCTGGCATCAGGCGCATTTTTCCGCCCCTCGCAACAAGGCACTGCGTGCACGCGGGTTAGCCGCCACCTCAGCCGCCGCGGGACGCTGCAGCTTGCCTGCCAGCTTGAGGGCAGGCGGCACTGCCGGCTCCGGTAACGGCAAGCCGCGCGGTGCACGGGCCGGACGCGATTGATCGCGAATAAAACGTTTGACGATGCGATCCTCCAGGGAGTGAAAACTAATCACCGCCAGGCGCCCGCCAGGGGCGAGCACGTCCACCACCTTGTGGAGTGCCGTATCCACTTCTTCAAGCTCCCGATTGATATGGATGCGAATTGCCTGAAAGGTGCGGGTGGCCGGATGTATCAATGCCGCACCCGGGCGCCGGCGGGCGGAGCCTCGCTTGGGCGGAGGCACCGCCCGACGCACAATTTCGGCCAGCTGTGTGGTGGTCTCAATGACATCTTCACTCCGGGCCGCAACGATGGCGCGGGCAATGCGACGCGCGTAGCGCTCCTCACCAAAATCCTTGATTACACGAGCGATGTCCCGCTCCGGGGCACTCGCCAACCACTGCCGGGCACTGGGGCCGGTCTCCGGGTTCATGCGCATATCCAGGGGGCCGTCGCCGCGAAAGCTGAAACCACGCCCAGCCTCATCCAGCTGGCTGGAACAAACCCCGAGATCAAACAGCGCGCCATCCACCTTTCCATATACCCCGCATGCCCTGGTCACCGTATCGAGATCAGAGAAGGCACTGTGCGCGATAGAAAAGCGCGGCTCTCTGGCTGCCAGGCGCCGGCCTTCGGCCACCGCCCACGGATCCTGATCAAGGGCAATCACCCGCCCCTTTTCCCCAGCCCTCTCCAGCAATGCACGACTGTGGCCACCATGGCCAAAAGTACAATCCAGATAGATCCCGCCCGGTCGTGGCGCCAAAAGTCGCAGCACCTCCTCCATCATGACCGGCACGTGCACCAGCGCCTGCTCTACCATCCGGCCATCCCTCCCGTATCAGCTACGGTTAAAGCACCAGGGCGCGTAATTCGTCCGAGGGATCTGCGAGCAATTCACCCACATCGGCCAGCAGATCATCCCGCTGATCTGCCCAGGCTTGCTCGTTCCAAAGCTCAAATTTTCCCGCTTGGCCAATCATCTTCACGCGCTTTTCCAGGCTCGCAAACTCGCGCAGGGACTGGCTGACGAGAATCCGCCCCTGACCATCAAGTTCGCATTCGGTGGCATGGCCAATCAGCAGATGACGAATGGCCTGGGCCTTGCGATCCAGAGCTGGAAGATTCTTCAATTCCTGCTCGATGTCCTGCCAATGGGCAAAGGGATAGACCACGAGGCAACGATTGAGGAGACTGATGGTGACCACCAGGGCGCCGCCACACATCTCCCCGAGCTGGGCACGATAACGCCGCGGAACGGCAAGCCGGCCCTTGTTATCCATGTTGAGTGTGCTTTCGCCTCGGAACACCTATATCCCCATTAACTGTCTATAAAGATCCAGTTTTCCCCACAATTCCCCACCAGAGCCAATTATGGGTGCATATTTTCCCGGGTGTCAAGCCAAGCGATCACAAATCTTTCTTTCCAGACAATGACTTAGCGTAATAACAGCAGGTTTTATGTGGTTTTACAGGAAGAACGTTCAGGGGGATCATCGGGTTGAAATAGATACTTAATGAATTGCATTAAGTATTGCCTAAATCGGCTTCTGCAAGGTGGGGAAAAAGAGGATTCGGGGGCGTGCTCAGCCCTCGAATAGAGGAAAACGAGTGAAGAGTAGCCAACGCTTAACCTGGACCGGGTTATCCATCCGGAGCTTGAGCAGCTAAAAGGATTGTCTACCCCAACCAATCTGAATGACGCCGGGGCTACTCGCCGCAACCACGGGCATCACTCCTCTTTACCCCGCCACAAAAGGGCATGACTTACCTGGAAATGAATACTTCCCTCTCAGCCAGCAACCACGCAGTTTCGCCCAGCACTCTTGGCATGATAAAGCGCCTTGTCAGCGCGCTTGAGCAACGATGCTAGTGTGTCACCCCGCTGCAGGGAGCTCAGTCCAAGACTAATAGTAATGCGCTCCGGGGTGCTAAACGGAGACGCTTCGATATGCTGGCACAGTCTTTTGGCAACCTTCCGCCCAGTCTCCGCATCAGTTTGTGGTAACAGTATTACAAACTCGTCTCCTCCCCAGCGGGCCAGAAGGTCGACCTCCCGAATCTGGGTCTGAGTCTGCTGTGCCAACTCGACCAGGAGCCGATCACCCCCCTCATGCCCATGGTTATCATTGATCAACTTAAAGTGATCAATATCGAACACGAAGAGAGTGAGTTCCTCAGGATAGCGTGTGATTCTCTCGTTCAGAGCCATGAAATGCTCTTTGAACCGACGACGATTACACAGTCCGGTCAACTCATCAGTCGTTGCCATTTTTTGCAGGCACTGCTCCGCAGCCTCCCGCTTCTCCACTTCCCGCTCCAGTTCGCTACGTGAGGCCATGGACTGCTGCAGGCTTTCCACCATGTCATTGATGGAGACGGCAAGGCCTCCAATCTCGTCAGTCCTCTTGAGAGAAATACGGGTGGCGAGATTCCCAGCACCGATCTCCGAAGCGGCGCGGGAGATCATCTCGATAGGCTGTGCCAATCTGGAGCCAAGACGATAGGCTGCCAAGGCCATGAGCAGCATAAACACCAACCCACCGAGAGCCATATTCTGGAGAATAATGCGTGAAGTTGGCGTTGATAAATGTTGCCCTCCATCTATCACCGCAAACCATCCAAACCCGCTGAAACCACCATGCTGATCGATTGCAGCGGGATTACTGCCAAAACGATATCGGCTCTCAGGCAGGTTCATGGTGTTGGTAATGGGAGCATAGCCAAACAAGCGTGTACCATTCTCTTCCACTACGCTCGCGGAATTCGGTTTCCTGCCCTTAAGGCCGTCAGCCACCACCGGATTAACGCGGCCGGAGAGCGGATCCCCGGTCTTCCCGAGTACTATCTCACCATTCGTTCGCACCAATTTCAGTTCGCCAAAACCGATGCGACTGAAGATGCGAATCATCTTACGGAAGGGGCCGACGATTTTAATATTGGCCTTCAACATCCCGATAATCCGGCTACCGTCACGGATCGGAACCACCACCCCCAGCACATAGTTCCCGGCACTCACATCAAAGCCCCGATCATCAAAAAATATCTTCCCGTGGCCGCCGTTATATCCCCCCTGCCACCAATATTTATGCTGGTGGGCAAGAGTGGTCAGTCGACCGGTAGAAGCGATCATCACCCCGTAGCGATTGGTCAGGAAAATCTCTCCATAGGCATCGGGGAATAACGCCGAATGTTCCTTCAGCACCTTTGCTACCGGATTGGTCAACCTAGACCGAATAAAGGGATCGTCATCACGATGCACAGCTCGCCATTTCTGATCCTGTGTAAGAATGCGCTGGACACGTATCTCGTCGCCCAGTGTGGTGAAGAACCGGTTGCTTTCTTTTAGTGCATGATCGAAAACAGAATGACGTGACAGCGTCAGAATGATATCTGCGTGCGCCTCAAGTCGACTCTGAAAATGGTTTGCTGCCTCTTGGGAAGCTAACTGGAGCTTGTGCCGGAATTCTACTTCCAACGTTTGTTGGGTAATGTAATGAAAGAGTAGAAAGAGCGCGGCCATAGCCAGCAGACCCAGAGCAAACAGTAACAGAGAGAGTTCGTGCTTAATCTGTTTCATCGCATATGAGCGGACAGGATCACTCTGCACCTTAAATGGAAAAGGATCGGGCCGCATTTCCCTTGCCCCCTGGGCGACCCCCCGTCACCGACCGCCACTCATCACTCATGAACAGCACGCGCAAGGTCGTCCCACACCGTATTTTAAACCAAAGGGACACACACCGGGGACACTGGAGTCAGCATCCCACAGATTGCATCAACGGAATAAGGTGGGAGCCGGCCTGTAAGCCGGGTTCTGTCGGGGACAGTCATTCATCTGGGACGCACGTCGCCGCACGCCTCAAGCAACCTACCCGGAGGCCAGCGCGGGCCGCGCCTTTTCGCGCCAAAGCGCGATGTGCCCCCCTATTTGGTCTTGCTCCGAGTGGGGTTTACCCTGCCACCACTGTTGCCAGCGGCGCGGTGCGCTCTTACCGCACCATTTCACCCTTACCTCCAGCCCAAGGGCTGATGGCGGTATATTTTCTGTGGCACTTTCCGTGGATTCACATCCCCCAGGCGTTACCTGGCACCCTGCCCTGCGGAGCCCGGACTTTCCTCCCCACCGCGTGAGCGATGAAGCGACTGCCCGGCCGACTCCCGGCGCCAAGTCTGGGACCTCTACCGGGGAGATGCAAGCTGCTAACAGCGCGTTATTTTGATAGCGGCACACTCATCGTTGGACGCCGACTAGTCACCCTTTGAGTCCCGCATGGTGAGGGCCAAACGGTAGACACGGTTAGGCTTTACGCCACTTAGCCGGGCGGTCAAATCCACTGCCTGACTAAGCGGCAACTCCTCCAGTAATAGCTGCAGGGTTTCCCGGACGGCCCCGTCTTCCTCGGTGTCATCTGCTTCCGGTGCGCCCGCAACCACGATGACAAATTCACCCCGCTGCTGTGCGGGCTCGGCAGCCAGCCACGCACTCAGGGCCTGTAACTCTCCATGGCGCAGGGTTTCATAGGCCTTGGTCAACTCACGCATGACCGTCGCCAGACGCCCGGGACCGAAACATCTGGCCAGTGCCTCCAGGGTATCCAGCACCCGGTGCGGGGCCTCATAAAAAACCAGGGTGCGCGTCTCCCGGGCAAGCTGCTGGAGACGTTTCTCCCGGCCCTGGGTACGGGCCGGCAAAAAGCCCTCAAACACGAAACGGTCGGTGGGCAAACCGGCGACCGAGAGGGCGCAAATCACTGCGCTCGCCCCGGGTATTGGCACCACTCGTTCACCCTGACGGATAAGTTCTCTTACCAACAGGAATCCCGGATCACTGATTAGTGGAGTGCCTGCGTCCGAGATCAACGCCAGCTGTTCACCCGCCTGCAAACGCCGGGTGAGTTTATCCACGAGAGCGCGCTCATTATGTTCGTGCACAGCCAACAGGGGGGTGCGAATCCCGTAATGGCGCAGCAACCGCCCGCTGCGCCGGGTATCCTCGGCAAGCACCAGATCAACTGCCGCAAGCGTATCCAGGGCACGTTGGCTGATATCGCCCAGATTGCCGATGGGGGTCGATACGATATAGAGGGTGCCCGCTGTCATTGACACACTATAGACTCCAACAGATACTCGCCGCGATGCATTATTTCCCCTCGGGTACTTGCCGACCTTTGTCGTTTTTCCATCTGCTCCTGCTACTGTTGCTCGGTGGCTGTGCGGGGGGACCCTCGCAGGCACCACTGGAAACCAGTGCCGCTGGCGGCGATTACGAAGCACAAAATCTCTATGCCGAGGGCGCCTACGCCCGCGCCGCCGCCGTCTGGATGCGCCTTGCCGAGGCGGCACCCGCACCCACCAGCATGAGCTATCGCCTCGCCGCCGCCGACGCCTGGCTGGCGGCAGAGAATCTGCCAGCTGCCGAAGGCGTTGTGCTGGAACTGGATCCCCAAAGCCTCTCCCGCAGCCAACAGGCCCGCCACCAGATCCTGTCTGCCCGGATTGCCCTTGCCCGCCATCACGCAGACCAGGTGCTCAAGCTACTGGATTGGAACACCATCCTTAGCCAGGAACCGTCGTATCGGTCCTGGTTTCATCGCCTCCGTGCTGGCGCCTATGCCCATACTGGAAATCATTTGGAGCTTGCACGCGAGCGAGTAGCCCTGGCGAAATTTCTCCTGAGTCCGGAGGAACGCCGCGAGAACCGCCGCATCCTCTGGGGTGCGCTCTCGCGCCTGACAGCCACGGCTCTGGAGCATGCTCAACTGGCGCCTCCAGATCCTCTGGGTGGCTGGATATCCCTGGCGGGCATCAGCAAACGCTATCTTAGCGATCCGCAGGCTTTTGTGCAGGCACTTGCCGCCTGGAAGCAGGCCTGGCCCGAGCACAGCGCACACCTGGAGATCATCCCGGAGCTTGGTCGTGCCAGTGAAGTGGCGGTGATATCACGACGACATATCGCTCTCCTGCTTCCGCTCACAGGCCCCTTTGCCACCGCGGCAGCGGCTATTCGTGACGGCTTTCTGAGCGCCTGGTACGCGGAAGCTCTGGAAGCCCGGCCGGTAATCAGTCTCTACGATACCCATAACACTTCATTAGCTACCCTTTATGCCGAGGCAAAGGCTGCGGGTGCCGATTTCGCCGTTGGTCCGCTCCGTCGGGAGCGCGTTCAGGAGCTTGGAAATCCGGAGCCACTCGCGCTGCCAACGCTGGCCCTCAACTATCCACCCGTCACGGAACAAACAAATGGTGAAAATGCTTCACCAGCCGCTCCGGAAAAGCTCTACCTTTTTTCCCTGTCTCCCGAGGATGAAGCCCGGCAAGTAGCTGAACGCGCCTGGTTTGATGGCCACGGCCGTGCCGCAATCCTGGTGCCAGCCGGTGATTGGGGTAATCGAGTACAGGCCAGCTTCAGCACCGCCTGGACCCGGCTCGGGGGTATCGTCATCGAAACCCAGGCCTATAGCTCCAATTCCCAAAACCTGTCCGCGCCCGTGGCACAGTTACTGAACATTGACGACAGCGAAGGTCGCCGACGCTCGCTCCAGAAACTGCTGGGACCGGAGCTCAAGTACGAAACCCGGCCACGCGAAGACGTGGATTTTGTCTTTCTCGCCGCCTATCCGGCCGAAGCCCGGCAACTGCGCCCACAACTTAAATTTCATCACGCATCGCGACTACCGATCTACGCAACCTCTCACAGCTATAGCGGAATCACGGACCCGCGCCTCGACCGGGACCTGGATGACATACGCTTTGGTGACATGCCCTGGGTACTCCGGGCCAAGGATTATCCACTGCACCAACGCATGCACACGACCTGGCCAGAGACCTTTCCACGGCTTTCCAGACTCTACGCCTTCGGGGTGGATGCCTACCGTATCATTCCCCACCTCGGACGCCTGCATGCCCAATCCGGTGGCGAATTTTCAGGCCTGAGCGGACGCTTGAGCATCGGCCCTGATCGGCGAATTCAACGCACCCTGTCATGGGCCAAATTCAAGGGGGGTCTTCCACGTATGCTCGAGGGAGAAGCCCAATGAGCACCTCAACTAAACGCGGAGCCGAGGCAGAAGGTCTGGCCCTGGCCTACCTTGAGAATCAGGGATTGCTCCTGCTGGAGCGTAATTTCCATTGCCGCCATGGCGAGATTGATCTTGTGATGAAACACAAGGAAAGTCTGGTCTTTGTTGAAGTACGCTATCGCCGCGACAGCTACTTCGGTAGCGGCGCCGCCAGCGTGGATTACCGTAAGCAAAAAAAACTTGCTGCCACCGCAGCCTATTTCCTCCATGGCCAGGGGACATTGACACCGCCACCCTGCCGCTTTGATGTCGTATCCGTTTCCGGCCTGCTTGGCAGTGCCGAAATCGACTGGATTACTAATGCCTTTGAGGTCTAGGGGCTCACACCCTGAGTACCCGGGATGCAGGAGAACACACCCATGAAAAACATACTTTACGCAATTATTTTTGGCATCGTCGCCTGGCAGCTGCAGGGCTGTGCCGCGGGCGCTGCCGGGGCCGCGGGGGGTGGTACCACGGTGGTTATCGACCGTCGAACAACGGGTACTATCGTTGATGACCAGCTTATCGAGTTCAAGGCCATCGATGCCTTCCATAAAGATACGGAGCTATGGAAAAAAAGCCACATCAACGTAACCAGCTACAACAATATCGTGTTGCTGAGTGGTGAAATTCCGGAAGAGGGCCTAAAACGCCGCGCCGTGGCTCTGGCACGAGGTATTGAGAAGGTTCGTCAGGTCCACGATGAAACAGCCCTTGCCGCCCCCAGCTCCCTGCTTGCCCGCTCCAGCGACACCTGGATTACCAGCAAACTGAAAACCAGCCTGATTCATGCCAAGGCGGTGACCGCTATCCGGGTAAAGATCGTTACTGAACGGGGAATCGTCTATCTCCTGGGTCTGGTCAACCGCGCCGAGGCTGAGGCAGCAACGGAATTAGCGCGCAAGATCTCGGGAGTACAACGCGTCGTAAAACTATTCGAGTACCGCGACTAGCTCCAGGGATGGAGTGTATGTTGCCAGACCGCCGGGAGCGGATGGCAACGAAGCCCCAGGGATGGGATGTATGTCGCCAGACCGTCGGGAACGGATGGCGACGAAATCCATGGGTTACGACCTATCAGGCTCAGATATCTCCACCAATCGCCTGCCGATACAAAACTGCATCTTCCTCGCTGAAACAGCAAGCAACTATCGATTTGAAGCGGGGTGCATACTCTTGCATTAGCCCACAGGCTATAGCCACAGCCTGTTTCTTGGGATAGCCGTACACGCCCGTGCTAATCGCAGGAAAGGCGATGGTTTCAGCGTTGTTTTCGAGGGCCAGCTCAAGGCTGTTGCGATAGCAGTTTTCCAGCAACTGTGCCTCACGCTGCTGGCCGCCATGCCATACCGGCCCCACGGTATGGATCACCCAGCGCGCAGGCAGCCTGAAAGCCGGCGTGACCCTGGCCTCACCGGTGGCACAGCCGTGCAGGGCACGGCAGGCCTTAAGCAACTCAGGTCCCGCAACCCGATGAATCGCCCCATCCACACCGCCGCCGCCCAGCAGCGAGCGATTGGCGGCATTAACGATGGCATCTACCTGCAGGGTGGTGATATCCGCAACCAGGACTTCAATCATCGTATCTTCCTCTTTCGATTAGCGTTTGGAGAGAAAGTAGCACTGAAAATAGTGGCGGGACAGCGGCTGGAAACAGCCTTGAGCCAAACGACTGCGGGAAAATTTATTTCACGACCCGAAGATGGGGTGGAGCAACGCGATCTGCGGGCGGAGGATCCTCAGGCGGCTCATCATCTTCGAAATCCAGATCCTTGAATTCCAGCCCACGCCCGTTTTCACGCGCGTAGATGGCAAGTATTGCACGCATGGGCACATCAATTGGGTAAGGCTTGCCGGCGAAGCGGGCGCTGAAACATACACCCTCGTTGGACAGCTCCAGCCCCTGGGTAGCACTGGTGGAGACATTGAGGACGATCTTGCCGTCAACGGCGTAACCCGGCGGAACACACACGCCCTCCATGTCGGCATCGACGATGAGCTGTGGAGTCAGTCCGTTGTCCAGAATCCACTCGTGAATTGCCCTGATGAGATAGGGGCGATTGGGCGTCATAGCAGCTAACCGTCGGCCAGGAAGGCAGCCCCGGGTTAATCGAGGTCCAGTCCGTATTCCTCGCGCATCTCGGCCTCATCGGCACTCACGCTGCTGCGAAACGCCGGGCGCTGAAATAAACGCTCGGCATACTCGTCCAGCGGATCCGCCTGAGCCGGCAGGGTGACCCCCAGATGCGGCAGGCGCCACAGAACCGGGGCAAGCAAGCAATCCACCAGCGAATAATCATCGCTCATGAAAAACTCGGTCTGGCCAAAGATCGGGGCAATCGCCGTGAGCTGGTCACGTAGTTCTTTCCGCAAGGCGGTTGCTTCCTTGTCCTTGGCCTCTTCCAGGGCCTCGGCAAGATCACATATATCTCGCTGAATACGGTACCGATAAAGGCGATTGCGTGCCCGTGTCACCGGGTCCACCGGCATCAGGGGTGGATGAGGAAAACGCTCATCCAGATACTCCATGATGATCTGGGGCTCGTACAACACCAGTTCCCGGTCCACCAGCGTGAGTACCGCGTTATAGGGATTCAGGTCCAGCAGATCCTCGGGCCGTTCATCGCCTTCAACCTGGTGAATGTCCACCTTGATGGCCTTTTCGGCAAGCACGAAACGCACCGCGTGACTGGATGCCCCGACGGGATCCGAGTACAGGGTCATCATGGAACGACGATTAGCCAAAAGGGCCATAACAAAAAACCTTAGGGTGATTCAAACACAAAAAAGTTGCTGTTCAGAACCGGAATTAATGAAGGTCCTTCCAGTACTCCCGGTACAGCAGACGAGTCAGCAGGAAAAAGCCTGCCAGGAACAACAGAACCCAAAAACCAATTCCGTAGCGCACCAGTTTCGCCGGCTCACCCACGTAGACCAGGAAATTGGTCAGGTCACGCACGGCACGACGATACCCGTCAGCACTCAGCGTACCCGGCTCCTTCAGCTCCAGGCGCTCGATATGCTTCTTGCCATGGCTGTCCTCGGCGTACACGGGAACCTGCCGACCCTGAAGTTTCCATAGCACATGCGGCATGCCCACATCCTTGAAGACCAGGTTGTTGACGCCAAAGGGACGTGACGGGTTGGTGTCCTCATAGAAAGACAGGAAATAGGTGTACAGCCAGTCGGCACCGCGAGAGCGGGCAATCACGGAAAGATCTGGCGGTGCTACACCAAACCAGCGTTCTCCGTCCTCCGTGGACATAGCCACCTTCATCAGTTCACCACTCTTTTCACCGGCAAACATGAGATGCTTTTGCAGTAACTTTTCATCGATCCCGAGGTCACGGGCCATGCGGTTATAGCGCATAAAATGGGCGCTATGGCAGCTAAGACAGTAATTGACAAAAAGCTTTGCTCCCCGCTGCAGGGATGCCGTGTCCGAGAGGTCCACGTGGGCACTCTGGAGCGCTGCCCCCCCGCCCGACGCAAGCACAGATCCGCTACCGCCAAGCAGCAGCATCAGACAAGTGATACCGAGGAAATTTTTCATTTCCACACCACCCTTTCCGGCACCGGCCGGGACTCATTGAGACGGGTAAAGGCCGGACCCAGCAGGAAGACTGCGAGATAGGTCAGCGGCAACAGGGCACTACCCATAATCAAGGCACTCTTGGCCGGGTCGAAGCGCAGAAAATCTATCGCCAGAATCGCACCCACCAGCACCACCAGCCAGGTAACGTAGACCGCTGGTGAACGTTCATTGCTATAGATCGACAAGATCAGGAAGAAGGCAAAATACAGCTCCGCCAGGCGAAAGCCCATTTCCGAATAGAGGATAGTGGCGGGTTGCGTCCCCAGGAAGCCAAGAATGACGAAGCACAGGGTAAATATCGTGATAAGCCAGAAGAACAGCGGGCTACGAAAACGGATGGACTTCACCGGATGACGGTCGATCCACGGCAGCAGGAACAGGCAGGCAATGGAGCCACCCATGGCGGCCACTCCCGTCAGCTTGTCTGGAATCGCCCGCAAAATCGCGTAGAAAGGGGTGAAATACCACACCGGCGCGATGTGCTCCGGGGTCTTCAACGGATTGGCTGGAACGAAGTTGGCATGTTCCAGAAACCAGCCTCCCATCTCCGGCACAAAAAACACCACGAAGGCAAAGAAAAACAGGAAGGCGGCGACGCCCATAATGTCTTTCACGGTATAATAGGGATGGAAGGGAATACCGTCCTTGGGAATGCCGTCGGCCTTTACCTTCTTGATTTCCACCCCGTCCGGGTTGTTGGAGCCCACTTCGTGTAGCGCCATCACATGAGCCGCCACCAGCCCCACCAGCACCAGCGGCAAGGCAATCACATGGAGTGAGAAGAAACGATTGAGCGTGGCATCCGAAACCACATAGTCGCCACGAATCCATAGTGACAAGGCCTCACCAATACCAAAAGGCAGGGCCCCGAACAGCGAGATAATGACCTGCGCACCCCAGAAGGACATCTGCCCCCAGGGCAGCAGATAACCCATGAAGGCCTCAGCCATCAGAGTCATGTAGATCAGCATGCCGAACAGCCAGATCAGCTCTCGCGGCTTCTTGAAAGAACCGTAGAGCAAACCACGGAACATGTGCAGATAGACCACCACGAAGAAAGCAGAGGCACCGGTGGAATGCAGGTAGCGAATCAGCCAGCCCCAGTCCACGTCGCGCATGATGTATTCCACCGAGGCGAAGGCGCGCTCCGCATCCGGCTTGTAATGCATGGTGAGCCAGATGCCGGTGAGCAGCTGCAGCACCAGCACCATCAGCGCGAGGGAGCCGAAGAAATACCAGAAGTTAAAATTTTTCGGTGCGTAATACTTGGCCAGATGCTCATTCCACAACTTGGTCAGCGGGAAACGGGCATCTACCCAGTCGAGCAGGCAAACAAGAATGTTTTTCATCAGGCGGCTCCCTGGTCTACGCCGATCACGATACGGGTATCGCTCAGGAAACTATGTGGTGGCACCACCAGATTGGTCGGTGCCGGAACACTTTTGTAAACCCGACCGGCGAGGTCAAACTTGGAACCGTGACAGGGGCAGAAAAAGCCGCCGGGCCAATCATCACCCAGAGCGTGGGGGTCGGTGGTTTTGATGTACTGGGGAGAGCATCCCAAGTGAGTACAGATTCCCACCAGCACCAATATTTCGGGGCGTATGGAACGATGTCCGTTCTGAGCATAACCCGGTTGCTGGGCCGCTACATCGGAGCCCGGATCACGCAGCAAGTCATCCAGTTGAGTCAAACCACTGAGTGCCTCCGCACCGCGACGCAAAACCCACACTGGCTTGCCGCGCCACTTGACCCGGAGCATCTGGCCCTTTTCCAGCTTGCCAAACTCCACTTCTACCGGCGCACCGATGGCCTTGGCCCGCTCGCTCGGCTGCCAGGAGGCGACAAAGGGCACCGCAGTAAAAGCTGCGCCCACACCACCAACTACCGATACCGAGGAGGTGAGAAACCGGCGTCGCCGCAGATCCACATCCTTTTCGCTCATTGAGGGGAAAACTCCCGGGGATAAGTCTGAAACAGGGTACAGGCACGCCCGTTGGCAACCTGAACACAGCTTAAATTCAGCCCGCTCCCGGTCAAGCGACGGAAAGGGCCCACAAAGCGCGCTAGCTTCCTATAAGTGCGGTTTGAGGTCAAGCTTCATAAGGGATTTCGGGGGGATAAAGGCAAGGAATTCAATTGTCACTGGCACCCTGATCAATCCAGCTTTTCAAAAGCTCGATCTGTGTCTGGTCGAGACGACTCTTGCGGTCGTGCGGCATCCTGATCGATGCGTCCACACGATGCTCCACAAGCATCACCAGGGCGCTGGTAAAACTGTCACCTGGCTTAACCACAGGGCCAAAACGGGTGCCTTTCAGGAGGCCCTCATAACTGCCCAGGTCGAGCCCGCTCTTTAACAAGCCTGGCCCCGAACCGGTGTGACAATCGCCACAGCTCCCCTGCAGAATCGGTGCAATATCCCGGCTATAGCTGACCGGTTGATCGCAACCCACCAGCAGGATCGAAAACAGCAGCAATACGGCAATCCGGAAACAGTATCTCATCGCATCCACCCTTGCCTTCAAGTGTAGCAAAGAAGATGAATTTTTCCGGAGATTTCTATACCGGATTGTCAATATCTACCGCGATATGCTCCAGTTCGTAGCGCTCCGCCAGATGCTCGCCCAGAGCACGCACACCGTAACGCTCGGTGGCATGATGGCCAGCGGCAAAATAGTGGATCCCCGCCTCCCGCGCGAGGTGAACCGTGGGCTCTGAAATCTCACCACTGATATAGGCATCAAGCCCCAGGGCGGCGGCTTCCTCGATACCCTCCTGAGCAGCTCCGCTACACCAACCCACACGGCTGATTTGTGCCGGGCCGCCGGCAATATGCAGCGGTGTACGTTCCAGACGCTCCCCGATACGACCACCAAACGCGGCGGCATCCAGGGGCATCTCAAGGGTGCCGTGACAGGCGATACCCGCGAGGGAACCGTGCTCGAAGCGCCCGGTAGTGCTCAATCCCAGACGCACCGCCAGCTGGGCGTTATTGCCGTGCAGCGGATGGGCATCGAGCGGCAAATGATAGGTAAGCAGGCTGATGTCGGCTGCGAGCAGGGCGGCCACGCGCCGGCGGCGCAGGCCGGTGATACAAGATGATTCCCCTTTCCAGAAATAGCCGTGATGGACCAGGATTGCATCGGCGTCGAGCTCCACCGCCCGCTCCAACAGTGCGTAACACGCAGTCACCCCGCTGACGATTCGCCGAATCTCTCCACGGCCCTCGATCTGCAACCCGTTGGGGCAGTAATCACTGAACTGCTCTACTTCGAGGTGGCTATCGAGATAGGCAACAACTTCACTTAAAGACACCATGCGGTGGCCTCCTGATTTCAGTACCATGGCTGCATCGAAGCTTGCGGCAGTTCCCCCCATGCGTCCAGGCAAAACCCTGCACTTCATCTTTCAGTCCATCACCGCCGGTCTGGCCGCCGCGCTCGTGGTGCTGCTGTTCTTCCCTGAAATTTGGCAACGCGAAGCCGTCGTGGAAATTCGCGAAGGCATACACCCCGTGGAACCGCCCGATACTACGAAACCGGCGGTGGGCATGGTTTCCTACGCTCAGGCAGTCGCCCAAGCCACTCCGGCGGTGGTCAACATCCATACCGCCAAGCGGGTGCGGCAACGCCTGCACCCGCTCCAGGACGACCCGGTATTTCGGCGCTTTTTTGGCGAAACCCAAGGCAACCCCCGCCCACAACTGGAAACCAGCCTTGGCTCCGGCGTCATTATCAGCCCTGAGGGCTACATCCTCACCAATAATCACGTCATCGCCGGTGCCGACCAGATCTCGGTGATGCTGAAAGACGGGCGTGCTGCGACGGCCCAGGTGGTGGGCAGTGACCCCGACACCGATCTGGCGGTTCTGCGCGTTCAGCTCGACCACCTGCCCGCCATCACCATAAACCGATCCAATGGGCTCAAGGTAGGCGATGTGGTGCTCGCCATCGGAAATCCCTTCGGCATTGGCCAGACCGTCACAATGGGCATCGTCAGCGCCACTGGCCGCAGCCAGCTGGGCATCAATACCTTCGAGGATTTCATCCAGACCGACGCCGCCATCAACCCCGGAAATTCCGGCGGTGCCCTGATCAATCCCTACGGACAACTGGTGGGTATTAACACCGCGATCTTCTCACGCTCCGGCGGTTCCCAGGGAATCGGCTTCGCCATCCCGGTGAGCCTCGCGGGCAAGGTAATGGAAGAGATCATCGAGCACGGCTACGTGGTCCGCGGCTGGCTCGGCGTGGAGGTCCAGGAACTGACCCCAATGCTGGCGCAGTCCTTCGATCTCAAGGAACTGGTGGGCGTCGTCATCTCCGCCGTCGCCCGTGACGGACCCGCCCAGCGCTCAGGCGTCGAACCTGGCGATATCATCACCCGGGTAAACGGGGTGGAAATTGATACTCCGCGGACCCTGATGGAACACATCACCCGGGTCCCTCCGGGTAATCGCGTAGCCCTCCACATCCTCCGTGGCGGACGAGCGCTGGACCTTGAGGTCGCCGTCTCACAACGACCTAATGGATAACGAAAGCGGCCCCGCTACCCCGTCATTCCGGATGCAGCGGAGCGGAAATCCGGACAAAAGCGCGTAGCGCGTTGAACGCCCAAAGGGCGGCCCACAGGGTGAGCAAAGCGAATAATCCAGGGAACGTAGGTACAAAAGGAAACTCACCATCCTGATTTGAGAATGCGGCGGAAGTCGTCCGCCTAGTGCGCACTGTTTGTACTGCCTTTGTTCCCTGGATTACCCGTTTCCACGGGTAATGACGGTGGTTTTTTAGGCGGACCGTGTCCACCGGGTGGTGGCCACGGAAAGGACAATGACACAGGGTTTGAAAGGCTTAGAGAAGCGGCTGCAGGGCCTCAAGAAAACGGTGGTTTTCTTCCGGGCTACCCACCGTTACCCGCAGGCAATCGGCCAAGGCCGGGTGGCTACCGTGGAGTTGCTTGATCAAGACACCAGCCTCCTGGAGGCCGCTGTGGATAGCAGCGGCACGGCCTGCTGGCACCCGGAATAGCAGGAAGTTGGCGCGACTTGGCCAGACATGAATCCCGTCCAACTCAGCCAATTGGGTATACAGCACTTCCCGATCACGACGTATGCGTGCGGTCTGTTCTTCCAGGATTTCATAATGACCCAGCAGGAATTGGGCACTCGCCTGGGTCAGTACGTTGATGTTGTAGGGCAAGCGTAATTTTTCCAGTTCCGCGATCCATGCCGGATCGCCCGCCAGCAGGCCAAGACGCAGCCCCGCAAGGCCCAGCTTGGACACGGTACGCATCACCAGCAGGTTGGGGTACTCGCCCAGACAGGAAAGAAGGCTGGCCTCGGCAAAGGGGGCGTAGGCCTCGTCGACCACTACCAGCCCGGGGGCCGCCTCGATGAGACGCCGCAGCTCCTCTTCCGGATACAGGTTAGCAGTAGGATTGTTGGGATACGCGACAAAAATCACCGCTGGCTGATGCTGCCTGCAGGCGGCCAGCATGGCGTCAGGGTCAAGAGAAAAATCTTCTTGCCGCAGCGGAACTCCCTGATAGCGAAGGCCGGTAGCCAGGGCGATCATGCGGTACATCACAAAGGAGGGTTCCGGCGCCAATAACACCCGGTCAGGGCCCTGCAGCGCCAGGGCAATGAGCTGAATCAATTCATCAGAGCCGTTGCCCAACAAGATATCCATCCCCTCGGGGATGGCCATCACCTTTCGCAGGCTCTCCTTGAGCGCCCCGCAGGCGGGGTCCGGGTAACGGTTGAGCTCCACGTGACGCAGGCTATCGAGCCACGCCCTGGTCAGTTCCTCGGGGAGTGCATAGGGATTTTCCATGGCGTCGAGCTTGATGAGCCCGGAGGCCGGGGGCACATGATAGGCAGAAAGTTTCCGGATCTCGGGCCGAATCAATCGCTCCAGCAGTTGGTCAATGTCCTGACTCAAGACGGGTCTTCCCCGTCAGCACCCAGGCGAAGTTCGGCGGAACGGGCATGGGCGGTCAGGCCTTCGCCACGCGCCAGTGTCATAGCCACCCTGCCCAGGCGATCAGCACCCTGTGATGAGCACTGAATCAGGCTGGTGCGCTTCTGAAAATCGTAGACCCCGAGCGGAGAGGAAAAACGGGCGGTGGCACCGGTAGGCAAGACATGATTGGGTCCCGCGCAGTAATCGCCCAGCACCTCTGCGGTATGACGGCCGATGAAGATCGCCCCAGCATTGCGGACCTGCGGAGCAAGGGATTCGGCATTTTCAAGTGCCAACTCCAGATGTTCCGGAGCCATACGGTTAACCACTTCCAGACCTTCTTCCAGGTCGCGCACGTGTACCAATGCCCCGTTCGCCACCAGCGAGGCGCGAATGATGGCAGCACGTTCCATCCCTGGCAGCAAACGCTGTATTTCGCTCTCCACCTGATCGAGATAGTCCGCATCGGGGGAAATCAGAATCGCGCGCGCTGCCTCATCGTGTTCCGCCTGGGAAAACATATCCATGGCCATCCAGTCCGGCGGTACACTGCCATCGGCGAGTATCAGGATCTCCGACGGCCCGGCCACCATATCAATACCCACGGCCCCGAAAACCAGCCGCTTGGCGGTGGCCACGAAGCGATTTCCCGGCCCCACGACCTTGTCCACGCGTGGAATGCTTTGGGTCCCGTAGGCCAGTGCAGCCACCGCCTGTGCGCCGCCCACGGTATAGACCTGGTCGACCCCGGCAATTCGGGCCGCCGCCAGGGCCAGATCATTGATCTCTCCTCCGGGCGTGGGCATCACCATGATGATCTGGCCAACCCCCGCCACCTGAGCCGGAATCGCCCCCATGAGCACTGAAGAGGGATAGGCGGCCTTGCCACCCGGAACATAGACACCCACCCGATCGAGCGGCGTCAGCTGCTGCCCAAGTACCGTGCCATCGGCCTCGGTATAGGACCAGGAACTCTGCTTCTGATGTTCGTGAAAATCACGGATACGTGCCGCGGCCTCATTGAGGGCCTCGCGCTCGGTACTGCCTATGGCCGCCAGGGCCTCATCCAGACGCGCCTTGGGGAGCAGCAGCTCCGCCGCCGAACGCAGCTTTCGCTCATCAAAACGGTTGGTGTACTCCACCAGCGCCGCATCACCCCGACGACGGACCTCGGCGATAATCGCCCGCACCGTCTGTTCCAGACCATCGTCGGCAGGGAGGTCCCAGGCCAACAGCGCATCGAGCTCGCGCAAAAACCCGGATGCCTGGCTATCGAACCGGCGTAGAGAGAATTTTTCTGAAACTGCCATTTTTCAGGGCTACCTAACAGGCGATTGAAAAAGTTTCAGGTGAGTGCCAGACAAGGCAAAAATTGGCGAAAAAACTTTGGCCATGGATGGCCTTAGATCGCGAAGCACATGGATGTGCGTGAGCGACCCGACACATAGTAAGTGAGCATTTTGAGCCGGTTTTTAACGCAGTATGGTGCCGCATGAGATTTTTTCTAGCGGCGGGCGACGACGGCCGCAGTGAGCTGTTCAATCAATTTCGATACCGGTGCGTGTTTCATCTTCATGGCCGCCCGATTGACCACCAGACGTGAACTGATATCGGTGATGTGTTCCAGCGGCGCCATGCCGTTGGCACGCAGGGTATCTCCGCTCTCCACCAGATCGACGATACGATCTGCCAGGCCTACCAGGGGAGCCAACTCCATCGCCCCGTACAGTTTGATGATCTCCACCTGCTGGGATTTCCCGGCAAAGAAGCGACGGGCGGTGTGTACAAACTTGGTGGCTATGCGCATGCGGCCTCTAGGCTCCGGTTCTCCCACCCTTCCGGCCACCATCAGGCTGCAACGCGCGATCTCAAGATCCAGGGGCTCGTAGAGTGCAGCGCCCTCATGTTCGAGCAGCACGTCCTTGCCTGCCACCCCGAGGTCGGCCGCCCCATGCTCCACAAAAGTGGGCACGTCGGCGGCCCGGATGACCAGCAGGCGAACATTGTCACGGTTGGTCTTGAGGATCAGCTTGCGGCTGCTGTCCGGATCATCCAGCGGCTCGATACCGGCCTCCGCCAGCAAGGGCAAGGTCTTGCGGTAAATACGCCCCTTGGACAGGGCGATAGTGATGCCATCTGCAGTGTTCAAGCAATTGTCTCCATTGGGATCCCCTTAACCCGGAACCCGGTGGATCCTGGCGCCCAGTTGCGCAAGCTTTTCTTCGATGCGCTCGTAACCACGGTCAATGTGATAGATACGGTCCACCAGCGTATCCCCCTCCGCCACCAGACCCGCCAGCACCAGGCTTGCCGAGGCCCGAAGATCGGTGGCCATAACCGGCGCCGCGGTGAGACGCTTGATTCCCTGGGTGATCGCCACATTGCCTTCGAGCTTGATGTCGGCTCCCATGCGCTGCAGTTCCTGCACATGCATAAAGCGATTCTCAAACACCGTTTCCGAGATCATGCCGCTACCCTCGGCAACGGAATTAAGGGCGGTGAACTGGGCCTGCATATCGGTGGGAAAGGCCGGATAGGGTGCGGTCCGAATATCTATCGCCTGGGGGCGCTGGCCACGCGCATCCACCTCGATCCAGTCATCGCCCGTGTTCAACTTTATCTCGGCCTGCTCAAGCTTTTCCAGCACCGATTCCAGCATGGCTGGATTGGTGTCCTTGACCTTTACCCGCCCGCCAGTCATCGCCCCGGCCACCAGATAGGTACCCGTCTCAATGCGATCGGGTAACACATAATGGTGCGTGCCCCCAAGCCGCTGTACCCCTTCAATGATCAGGGTATCGGTACCAGCGCCTTCAATGTGGGCCCCCATGGCGATAAGGCAGCGCGCCACATCCACCACCTCCGGCTCGCGTGCCGCATTTTCGATAATGGTCGTACCCTCCGCCAAGGTGGCGGCCATCATCAGATTTTCAGTCCCGGTAACGGTGACCTGATCCAGCACCAGATGAGCACCCTTCAGGCGCTTGGCACGGGCGTGGATAAAGCCATTCTTGACCTCGATATCCGCACCCATACGGGCGAGGCCCTCAATATGCAGATTGACCGGTCGCGAGCCAATGGCGCAACCGCCGGGCAGAGACACTTCGGCACGCCCAAAGCGCGCGAGCAAGGGTCCGAGCACCAGGATCGAGGCGCGCATGGTTTTCACCAGCTCGTAGGGGGCATAGAACTTCTCGATGGTGGAGGTATCCACCTCGATATTAAGCTTCTCGTCCACCACCAGACCCACTCCCATCTGGCCCAACAGCTCCATGGTGGTGGTGATGTCATGCAGGTGGGGAATATTGCCCACGGTCACGGGCTCGTCTGCAAGCAGGGTCGCCGCCAAAATCGGCAGGGCGGCATTTTTTGCCCCGGAGATGCGAATGTCACCGTCGAGGGTAACACCGCCAGTAATGATCAATTTGTCCAATGTAATCTAGCCCCCGGGGGATTCCTCTGGCGTATAGGTTCTCAACGACACGGCGTGCACCGCATCCGTCTGAAAACTGTCCCCCAGCGCGGCATAGACACTGCGATGGCGTTGCAAAGTCCCCTTGCCTGCAAAGTCCGGGCTGATAACAAGGACCTCAAAGTGCCGCCCATCACCACGCACCCGCGCCTCGCTACCGGGCATGGTCTCTTCGATCAGTGTTTTTAGTACTTCCGGTTCCACATTCCTGCCTCTTTAGTTCTTAATTTAACTGCAGCAATTCATCCATCCGACTGGTGCGGGCAATCACTTGCAGCTGTTGCGGCACGTTACGCAGCTCCAGCCGACCTTTGGCGCGCTGCAACACGCAGGCCCAGTCGACCAGCAGGGCCAGGCCCGCGCTATCAGTATGAGTGACTTTGCCGAGATCCAGGCTAACGATCGCACCCTTATCGAACAGCTCCTGCCCCCGTTGCCACAGGTCACGCACCGAGGCAAAGGAAAGCGGACCACTCAGCACAAACTGATTATCCCCCACCGCCTGAATACCCGCTTCGTGCCCGGACGCATGTGTGTCGCGATCGCCGGGATGTGAAGGAGCGACCTCGCTCACTTTTCCTGCACCTTATTACGCTTGGCCAACTTGTTGATCAATCCGTCCAGCCCCTCGCGCCGAATCTGCGAGTTGAAGGAAGCCCGATAGTTAATCACCAGGCTGACACCATCAATAGATACGTCATAGACCTTCCAGTCGCCATCGCCGTCATACATGGCATAGCCAATGGGGATCGGCATGCCTCCCGGGGGCCGCACCTCGGTACGAATCACCGCCTCGCTTGTGCGTGAACCCTTACGAACCGGCAAGTAGATGATCTTCTGATCGGAATACTCCAGCAACGCGGTCGCATAGGTGCGCACCAATAGCACCTGAAATTCCCGGGTAAAACGGGACCGTTGGCCCGCATCGGCCTTACGCCAGTGTTTCCCCAACACCCGCCGTGACATGCGCTGAAAATCGAAGTGCGGCAGGACCGTATCATTAACCAATTCGTAGAGCCGGGGCAGATCCTTGCGTATACCCAGCACTTCATCATCCAGCGCGGTCAGTACCCGCGTGGTGGTGTCGCGCACCACCTGTTCCGCCGGATGCATAGGCATCGCTATCAGCGTGGCACTCCAGCACAGGGCCACCAGACCCGCCAGGAAATTTTTCATCCGGTACATATTCATACTCCTTCTTCAGCCAAGCCCATCCCTGGCTACGACCCATGCATTCACCAGGTGTTCAACTGCCCCTAGGGACCCTTGCCTCCATCACCTTCCGATGCCTTGCTGTACAGGAACTGGCCAATAATCTGCTCCAGCACCACCGCCGACTGGGTCATGCGGATCTCGTCGCCCGCCTCCAGAAAGGCCTCCTCCCCTCCCGGCTCCAGCCCCACATACTGCTCGCCCAGCAGCCCCGCGGTAAAAATGCTGGCGGAGGTGTCTTTGGGCAGCCGGTTATATTGCGGCTCTATAGTCATTCGGGCTACCGCCTCATAGGTCTCGTTATCAAAGCTGATTTCGGCCACCCGCCCGATACGTACCCCCGCCATGGTCACCGGAGAGCGCACCTTGAGCCCGCCAATATTGTCGAAACGGGCCTGCAGCTCATAGCCACCGTCAGCCGTCAGGGCACCCAGATTGCTCACCTTCATGGCCAGCATGAGCAGTGCGGCCAGACCCAGGGCGACAAATATACCGACACCGATTTCCAGGGTTCTGTTGTGCATCTCCGTTATTCCTCTTTTACTAGCCGTTAAACATGAGCGCGGTCAGCACAAAGTCCAGCCCGAGTACCGCAAGGGAGGAATGAACCACCGTACGGGTCGTAGCCCGACTGACGCCCTCCGAGGTAGGCACCGTATCGTAGCCTTCAAACACCGCGATCCAGGTCACTGCGACACCGAATACCACGCTCTTGATGACGCCGTTAAGAATGTCATCACTGAGGTCTACCTTGGTCTGCATCTGTGACCAGAACGCCCCGTCATCCACCCCGAGCAGACCCACGCCAACGAAAAAGCCACCGATCACGCCCAGCGCACTGAACAGGGCCGCCAGCAGGGGCATGGCCAGAATACCGCCCAATAAACGCGGAGCAACAATGCGGCGCAGCGGATCCACCGCCATCATCTCCATCCCGGCCAGCTGCTCAGTGGCCTTCATCAGGCCAATTTCCGCGGTCAACGCGGAGCCCGCACGGCCGGCGAACAATAATGCCGAAACCACCGGCCCCAGTTCCCGTACCAGCGACAGGGCAACCAGCACCCCAAGGGACTCCTCGGCCCCGAAGTCCACCAGCGTATTGTATCCCTGCAGGCTCAGCACCATACCCACAAAGGTGCCGGCGACTACGATGAGCAGCAGGGAACGCACCCCCACCGACCACATCTGCACCACCACCAGATGAAAACGCCGGATCAGCTCCGGGAAGCCCAGTAATACCTGAAAAAAGAACAGGCTACCCCGTCCCAGGCGCTGAAAGGCCTGCAATCCCACTTGGCCGAGCTGTTGCAACAGGTCCATCACCGCTCAGCTCCATGCATCAATTCATCGATAAATTTTGGTGCCGGATAATCAAAGGAGACAGGCCCATCGGGGAGGCCCTGGACAAACTGCTCTACCCAGGGCGAATCAGTCCCGGATATCTCCTCCGGTGTGCCATGCCCCACCACCTTGCCGTGACCTATCACATAGACGTAATCAGCGATGGCGAGGGTTTCCCGCACATCGTGGGAAACCACAATACTGGAAAGCCCCAGGGCATCGTTCAGCTCGCGGATCAGCTTTACCAGCACGCCCATGGAGATAGGGTCCTGACCGGTAAACGGCTCGTCATACATGACCATCTTGGGATCAAGCACAATGGCCCGCGCCAGCGCAACACGCCGAGCCATGCCACCGGAAAGCTCCCGCGGCAACAGGCCATGAGCGCCACGCAAACCCACCGCCTCCAGCTTCATCAGCACCAGGTTACGCAACACGCTTTCCGGTAAATCGGTGTGTTCACGTAGCGGGAAGGCAACATTCTCAAAGACCGTGAGATCAGTGAGCAAGGCACCGCTCTGGAACAGCATGCCCATGCGTTTGCGCAGCTGGAACAGCTTTTCCCGGGAAAGGCTATGCACCACTTCCCCGTCCACCTCGACGGCTCCCTGGTCAGGACGAATCTGACCACCAATCAGGCGCAACAAGGTTGTCTTGCCAGTGCCACTGGGGCCCATGATGGCGGTCACCTTGCCACGCGTGATCTCAATATCCACGCCATCAAAGATGTTGCGCCCGGCACGGGAAAAATGCAGGTCGCGAATGGAAACGAGGGAGTCCCCCGCGCCGCTCCCGGCGTTCACACCGCTATCCGGTGACAAATTTGACCCTCAGGGACGGGCATCCGCCGCCTCCCCTTCTTCGTCCTTCTTTACCGGCATCAGGTCGGCCTTGCTGATTCCCAGCGCCAATACCGCGGTGCTGGCGACATAGATCGAGGAGTAGGTGCCGATGACCACCCCGGCAATCAATGCCGTGGCGAAACCATGAATCAACTCACCACCGAGAAAGAACAGCGCCAGCAGCACCAGCAAGGTGGTCAGGGACGTGGTCAGGGTCCGGGTCAGGGTCTGGTTGAGGGAGACATTAATGATTTCTACCGCCTCACCCTTGCGCAGCTTGCGGAAGTTCTCCCGAATACGGTCGTAGACCACGATGGTATCGTTGAGCGAATAGCCAATCACCGCCAGCACTGCCGCGAGTACCGTCAGGTCGAAATCGAGGCCCAGAATCGAAAACAGGCCCAGGGTCAGAATGACGTCATGGGTCAGGGCGGCTACCGCGCCCAGGGCAAAGCGATATTCAAAACGCAGGCCCACATAGACGAGGATCCCGAACAGGGCGATGAGCATCGCCAAGCCGCCATCCTCGGTGAGTTCCTCCCCCACCTGCGGCCCGACAAACTCCACCCGGCGCAGGTTCAATTCTTCCTCGCTCCCGGCTTCCAGCCCACGGACCACGCGGCTGCTCAGCTCTGCCTTGCTCAAGCCCTCACGCGGGGCAATACGTATCAGCACCTCGCGAGTTGAGCCAAAATGCTGCACCACCGCCCCGGGAAAACCATCATCCTGCAGGGCCTTGCGGATCCCCGCCAGCTCCACTGATTCCGGATAACCCAGTTCAATCAGGGTACCGCCGGTAAAATCGATGCCGAGACTCAAACCGCGCACCCCCAGGGCACCCAAAGAGAGCAGCAGCAAGGCGCCGGAAAATATCAACGCAAAACGCCGACGGCCCATGAAATCGAAGTGGGGGAGCTTGGCTAATAAACGCATATTCCGTTCTCTTGGTTGTTTCCGGTGCTAAACCCGGGGCAGGGCTATAAGGTAAGCGCCCTTGCCTGCTTGCCGCCGTAGATCAGATTAATCACCGCACGCGTACCCATCAGGGCGGTGAACATGGAGGTCAGGATGCCGATAGACAGGGTGATGGCAAATCCCTTCACTGGCCCGGTACCAAAACCAAACAACACCACCGCCGCTATAAGGGTGGTGATATTGGCATCGGCAATGGTCGACAAAGCCTTTTCATAACCCGCATGGATACTCGCCTGGGGTGAATTGCCGTTGGCTAGCTCCTCGCGTATGCGCTCAAAGATCAGTACGTTGGCATCCACCGCCATACCCACGGTGAGCACGATGCCGGCGATACCGGGCAGGGTCAGGGTTGCCTGCAACATGGACAGCACCGCGACGATCATCACCAGATTCACCGCCAGCGCCAGATTGGCCACCAGGCCAAAACCCCGGTAGTAGAGCGCCATAAAGGCCAGTACCAGGCAGAAGCCAATAATGACCGATCGGAAGCCCTGATCGATATTGTCCTGGCCAAGGCTCGGGCCGATAGTGCGTTCCTCGATAATCTCGATGGGGGCCGCCAGGGCGCCGGCACGCAATAACAGGGCAAGGTCACGTGCCTCGGTGGAACTGTCGAGGCCGGATATCTGGAAACGCTTGCCGAGGCGATCCCGGATCACCGCAACATTGATGACCTCCGCGATAACCCGCTTCTGGCGTACCGGCTTGCCATTGACCCGGCGGGTCTCGGTCTTGTTCTCGATGAACACCACGCCCATGCTCTTGCCGATGGCATTTTTGGTGCGATTGGAGAAGATGCGTGCACCCTTGCTATCCAGGGTAATGAAGACCGCCGGCGTACCCGTCTGCTGCTCAAAACCCGAAGCCGCGTCGGTAATGTAATCACCAGTCAACATCACCTGCTTCTTGAGCAGGATGGGCCGGCCGTTACGCTCCCGGAAAAGCTTGGCGCCGGGTGGAACCCGTCCACTCTGCGCGGACTGGGCATCGTGGTCTTCATCCACCATGCGAAATTCCAGCGTCGCGGTGGCACCAATGATCTCCTTGGCACGTACCGTGTCCTGCACCCCGGGCAGCTGCACCACGATACGGTTCCGGCCCTGCTGCTGAATCACCGGCTCGGCCACCCCCAGTTCGTTCACCCGGTTGCGCAGCGTGGTGATGTTCTGCTGCAGGGCAAAACGGCGAACCTCCTCTACCGCAGTGGGATTGAGGTAGGCACGCAGACGAAATTCCGCACCGTCGTCCTGTGACTCGAATAGCAGATCGGGATATTCCCGCTGAGCCAGGCTCCTGGCCTGATCGCGGACCGCCGCACTGCGGAAACTCAACTTGATGCCACTGCCGCGCTGCAGGGAAATGGATTTGTAGCGCAGCTTTTCGGAGCGCATCAGGGTACGCAGGTCACCGGTATAACGTTCCTCCGCCTGACTCACCGCCGCTGCCATATCCACTTCCATAAGAAAGTGCACGCCGCCACGCAGATCGAGCCCGAGATACATGGGCAGGGTGCCCAGTTGTGCGAGCCAGGCGGGCATGGCCGGTGCCAGGTTAAGCGCCACCACGTAATCACTGCCTAACTGCTCACGCAGCAGATCCGCTGCCTGTAACTGGATTTCGGTATCGGAAAAACGCAGCAGCAAACGATTCTCACGCTGCTCCGTAGCCTTGGCCGTAATCTCCGAGGCGCCGAGGATCTCGGTCAGCCGGGTTTGCAGATCCGCCTCTACCGGTGCACCCCGGGAGAGTGAGACCTGCACCGCCGGGTCTTCCCCGAATACATTGGGGAGGGCGAACAGGGCACCCACCAGCAGCACCCCGAGGATGAGCAAATTCTTCCACAATGGATATTGATTCAGCATGAGCTTCCCTGCATGGGGAGAGTGTTAGAAGGGAATGGCCTCACGAGGCCAGGGATTTAATGGTGCCCTTGGGCATCAAGGTACTCACCGCCTGACGCTGTACCTTGACCTCCATCCCCTTGGCAAGTTCCAGGGTGACAAAGTTGTCATCCACGCCAATGATGCGTCCCAGCAGCCCGCCATTGGTAACCACCTCGTCACCCTTGCTGAGGCCCGCCGCCATCTGTTTGTGTTCCTTGGCCCGCTTCTGCTGCGGCCGGATGAGGATGAAATAGAACACCACAAAAAGGATAACGAGGAATACCAGGTCCCCCATTCCGGGGCCCGCCGGGCCTCCACCTGTCTGTGCATAAGCATTGGCGATAAAAAAGTCCATAAAAGCTTCCCGTGAGGATATCGATCAAAGGGCGGGAGTATACATGGGAAGCCGGAAAACTGTCTTCCGCGGGAGGGTCGGTTTCAGGGGCTCGGGGCGCGCTGGCGATAGAAATCGTCTACGAAGCTCGCAAAGCTGCCTGCCGCAATGGCAGCACGCATGTCACGCATCAGCTTCTGGTAGTAATGCAGGTTATGCACGGTGTTGAGGCGGGCGCCGAGCATCTCGCGGGTTTTGTCCAGATGATGCAGATAGGCGCGGCTGTAATGCTGGCAGGTATAGCATTCACAGCCTTCCTCCAGCGGAGCCAGGTCGTCACGGAATCGGCTATTACGAATTCGCAGAGTGCCCGAAGAAACAAACAGGTGGCCATTGCGCGCATTGCGACTCGGCATCACACAATCAAACATGTCGACGCCACGACGCACCGCCTCCACCAAATCCTCCGGCCGGCCCACCCCCATGACATAACGCGGCTTGTCTGCGGGCATTTGTGGCATCAGATCATCAAGCACCGCCAGGCGCTCTGCCTCCGGCTCCCCTACCGACAAGCCACCGATGGCGTAGCCGGCAAAGCCGATTTCCTGCAGTCCCGCCAGCGAGGCTGCGCGCAGGTGTGCATACATGCCACCCTGGACGATTCCAAACAGCGTGCCGCCATCATCCTCACCATGGGCCTCCCGCGAACGACGCGCCCAGCGTAGCGAGCGCTCCATGGAGTCTTGCGCCTCGGCCTCAGTGGCGGGCCAGGCCGTGCAGTCATCGAAGATCATGACGATGTCAGAGCCGAGTGAGCGCTGTACCGCCATGGAGTGCTCCGGATCGAGGAAAATCTCGCTGCCGTCGATGGGCGAACGAAAACGCACTCCCTCTTCGCTGATCTTGCGCATCTCCCCGAGGCTGAATACCTGGAAGCCACCGGAATCCGTCAGGATCGGCCGCTCCCAGTGCATGAAGCGATGCAGGCCACCGAAGCGCTCGATGGTCTCGGTGCCCGGCCGCAGCATGAGGTGGAAGGTGTTGGCCACCAGAATCTCGGCACCACATGCCGTCAGTTCCTCCGGGCTCATGCCCTTCACCGCGGCATAGGTACCCACCGGCATGAAGGCCGGGGTCTGAATGGTGCCGCGTGGAAAAATCATTTCTCCCCGGCGTGCGGGACCGTCTTGGGCAAGAAGTTTGAATTCCATTAGCTGTCTGATAGCCCTTTTCGGGTAATGAACATGGCATCCCCGTAACTGAAAAAGCGATAGCGCTCGGCGACCGCGTGACGGTAGGCGGCCAACACCCCCTCACGCCCGGCAAAGGCAGATACCAGCATCAGCAGGCTGGAACGGGGCAGATGGAAATTGGTGACCAGGGCATCGACACAACGAAACTCGTAGCCAGGATAGATAAACAGATTCGTGCTGCCACGAAAGGGCTGAATCTCCCCGTCCTGTGCCGCGGCCTCCAGGATGCGTACGCTGGTGGTGCCCACCGCCACCACGCGCCGCCCCTCAGCCTGCGCCTTGCGAATAGCGTTACAACTCTCCGCGGACACCTCACCCTCTTCGTGATGGATTTGATGTTCCTCCACCGTCTCCACCCGCACCGGGGCAAAGGTCCCGGCCCCCACATGCAGGGTCACATAACACAACTCCACGCCCTTCTTTTCCAGAGATGCCAATAACGGCCCATCAAAATGTAGCCCCGCAGTAGGCGCTGCCACCGCCCCTTCCCGGCGTGCATAAACGGTCTGGTAACGCTCCGCATCGGCACCCTCGGGCGTGCGATGTATATAAGGTGGCAATGGGACTTTCCCGTGCCGCTCCAGCAATTCCCGCAGCGGCTGATTAAATTCCAGCTCAAACAACTCTGCCTGCCGCCCCAGCACCTCGGCACGGGCATCCTCACCGAAATACAGCCGGGCACCCACCTTCGGCGTCTTGCTTGCACGCACATAGGCAACGGCACGATGACTGTCCTCAATGCGCGCCACCAGCACCTCCACCGCCCCCCCAGTCTGCTTCTTTCCCAACAAGCGCGCGGGGAAAACCCGGGTGTCATTAAGCACCAGCAAATCCCCTGGCTGAAGTAGCCGGGAGATATGGGAGAAGGGGTGATCCGACAGCGCCCCGCTATGACCATCCAGGCAAAGCAGGCGGCTGCCAGTGCGTTGGGAAACCGGGTGCTGAGCAATCAGCTCCTCGGGCAATTGATAGTCAAAATCGGATACCAGCATGGGGCGCGGATGGTAGCAGATGAACCGCCGCACACAAGATGACGGGCTGGCAAAGGGGGTTGCCGCAGCAGGGGGATTACTGAATACTAGCGCCGCTTAGCCGGGGTGGCGGAACTGGTAGACGCGCCAGATTCAAAATCTGGTATCCGTGAGGGTGTGCGAGTTCGAGTCTCGCTCCCGGCACCAAGCATGCTTTCTAGCATGTCCTGTAACATCCGCAACATCCATTACAAACAACCACTTATAGCAATTCCGGAAGACTCCGAGCGCTAACGGACGTTATTGCATGCGGGGGTATCTTGGGGGTATATTTGGGGGTACAAGGTAGCCGCCTCCCCAAAAGGTACCCCCAATGCTTACCGCCTCTCAGGTAAAGACAGCCAAGCCAAGGGAAAAACCCTACAAACTAGCCGACGGGGGCGGTATGTTCCTGCTGGTGAACCCCAATGGCACCAAGTACTGGCGACTTAAATACCGCGTACATGGTAAGGAGAAAATGCTAGCGCTAGGGGTATATCCCAAGGTCACTCTGGCAGAGGCCCGTGGCAAGCGAGAGACAGCGCGTAAACAGCTAAAAGATGGCCTCGATCCCATGGCCGAGAAGCAGGAAGCTCAGCGCCAATCCCTACTACAGTCTGAAGACTCCTTCAAAGCACTTGCCCACGAATGGCATGAAATGAAGCGGGATATGTGGAGCCCCAAGCATGCGGCACGGGTGCTGGTGCTGCTAGAGAACGACATATTCCCCGACTTGGGGCACCGGCCTATTAAGGAAATATCCCCCCCTGAGCTACTCGCCACGCTACGCAAGGTGGAGAAACGTGGCGCACTGGTGCTGCTTTCCAAGGTACGGGGGTATTGCGTGGTTATCTATAGCTTTGCCATTGCGAGCGGACGGGCAGAGCACAATATTGCCATGGAGTTACAGGGCGTTCTTAAGAGCCCAAAGGGGAAGCATTATCCGGCGCTAAAGCAGAGTGAACTACCCGACTTCCTGCGCGCTGTAACTGCCTATGGTGGAGAGCCTACTACCCGCCTGGGACTTCGGTTTCTCATTCTCACGCTGGTACGTACAGGCGAGCTTCGTCATGCCCGCTGGGACGAGATCGACGGTAAAGAGTGGCACTTACCGGCTGAGCGCATGAAGACAAAAGTTCCACACGTTGTACCCCTGTCCCGCCAAGCCCTGAGCATTCTGGAGGAGCTTCGCCCCTTAACTGGCCGGAGTGAACTTCTGTTCCCCGGCCGGGTGAGCCTAGCAAAGCCCATTAGCGAAAATACTCTGCTGTACGCCATTCACCGTATGGGCTACCAAGGGCGCGCTACCGGCCACGGGTTCCGCGCTACCGGCTCCACTATCCTCAACGAAATGGGCTTTAACCCTGACGCCATTGAGCGCCAGCTAGCCCATGCTGAGAAGAACAAGATCCGGGCAGCGTATAACCGGGCAGAGTACCTGCCCGAGCGGCAGAAGATGATGCAAGTGTGGGCAGACCTCATAGACGCACAGGAAGCTGGGGTCAAGGTAGTTCCTATTCACCAACAGAGTTAACCATGGCCAAAAACAACCCTACCAAAGACTCGTCTCAGCAACTGACGACACCGGCAGACGGCGACAATCCGAACCCTTCCAACTCGCCGGATCGGTTCATCGCCTATCCCAAGGCATACAAGCTACTGGCCGACCGAATTATTGATGTAACACCGGGGGAATTGGCTGCCTGGATATGGGCGGAGCCGGAAAATGGTGGTCTAGCGGCTTATTTGAATGTGGATGAGTCGGACTCTCCACCAAGGTTTTACTATGACCTCGGTAGAGAATCCGGCCACAACTATCTATTACCACTCATGTCCTGCTGGTTCCTGGAAAAAGACATTGCCAACTTCGAGCCTATCGACCGTTACATCACAGGAGAAGCATTGATCGAGCGCTGGAGCAAACGGCTTGCTCACGATGTAGAAGGCTTTATTCAATTAAGGATTTCCAAGGGTCGGCTTCAGGACCTTCATCCGATCTGCGGGGGAATAACGGGAGCTTTACCCAATGACAATACCCACCCACCACTCGAAGAAGCGCTATTCCTGATATCGGAAGTGGAAGTAGTGGAGAGAAAAGACCTTTCCCCAAAAGAACCTGCCAAGGCTCCCGAGCAAGTCACTTCTGAAAGCACCGAACAAACCACCCCAGAGAGGCAGCACGCCAACCCTCTAATGTGGGGGCAAGCACCACCGCCTAAGCCACCAGTTCTCCCAAATCTTCCCAAAACAAATCTAGATGGCTGGGCCAAGGCCATTGATGCTATGGCGCGGCACTTTCTGAGTGAATACAAACGGCAGCCGAACGAAACAGAAGCATGGCAGCAGCTATTAACTAACCCTCCAGCGAGTTATGCGATCACTTTCAAAGAAGGAAAATCTATTGAAATGCCCGGCGAGCCCCTTTTGACCCGAGATTCATTCAATTTACGCTGGAATCGGTACACAAAGATGCCCCCCTAGATAACTCAGTTAGCCCCATTTATTTAGGCCAACTAACGCCAAGCTCCCCCAATGGCCATCAATCACCGACAATGGCCGACACAAAACATGCCCCCCTGAATTAGCTGGTTTAATTCTCAGTACCCGGCCCTTAGCGGCCGTTATTAAAAGGTGCTGAGCATGAAGAGATTGCTCCGACTGCCCGAGGTGCGGAGACTCACAGGACGTGGGACTTCCTCAATATACCTCGGCATGAAAAATCATACGTTTCCTGCGAGCGTGGCTATAGGGGAGCGTGCTGTAGCTTGGGACGCTGACTTGATAGAAGCGTGGGTGGCCAAGCGTATTGCTGAGAGCGAGGGGCGTGTGCCTAAGCCCGTTGCGATACCGAGGGCAGCCCCATGAAAAGACAAACCCCGCTGGCGGGCGGGGTTCGCAAGGGGCCCTATCAAACGTACGACGGACTGCATAGTACCGCTCTCGATTTAGCCGATATAGTGGCTTGGCGGGCCTTTTCCCTCAAGCGCCTGGAGCCATAGAGAATGGCCCGGAAGAAAAAATACACGAACGCCAAGGATAAACGCGAACCAGGGCAATTCGTCACCCTCGCGGGGATGGTCCTTCAAAGTTACGGGTTCAGCCATTTAAACGCCTATGCACTCAAACTTCTGATGGACTTAGTTGCCCAATACAACGGAAAAAATAATGGAGATCTGACTATGGCGTTTTCCATTATGCAGAAACGCGGCTGGAAATCGGAGGCCACACTAAACAAGTACAAACGGGAGTTGCTCGAAACAGGCTGGATCATTTGTACCCGCCAAGGCGGAAAGAACCTAACGAGCCTGTACGCGGTTACCTTCTTCTCCATAGATGAATGCAAGGGGAAATTGGATGTCTCACCGACTTTTAGGCCACCATCGAACTGGCGAGAACATGAACCGCCTAGATTGGCTGTAAAAATTAGATCGCCTACTACAATTCCCGTAGTAACACCCCAGTGACTACGACAGGATATATAGTAACCCGTCACCAAATACCGGTTAGTTACTACGGAATATGTAGTAGTCAGCCCCTTTTTGGCTCCTTCGTTACTACAGAATCTGTAGTGCTCTATAGATCTACCAGGGGGTAGGGGGAGAAACAATGGCAGTAAACGGTACCGCTGGTATTAACAGACAGTCCAAGACGAATGGCACCTTGGCTAATGATTTCGAGTAAAACAGGGCAAGCACATGGGCGGCAGAGGTTCCGGCACTTGGTATCGATGGGATAAGAAAACCACTTGTGAAGAAGTGAAGCGGGTGGATATTCGTTATCTGCAAAAACAGGGTTATCTCAAGACCGCCAGATTCGGCACGTTGTCCTGGTCACCACGCAACGCAAGTCGTTGCGAGGGGCACGGGAATTAGACGTATCTGGTGGAATCCGTGACTGTGGTACCGATCAGCCTATGGGTCCTCCTCGTTACCATCATCGCCGTCTAACCCGTCTTCGTCATAGCTCCTAGTCCGCATTTCCATTTCGGTCTCGGCGCAGCGCTGCTCTGACGCGATCATGAGGTCGAGTTCTTCGATGTGTCTTTCGGCGAACGCTTTGACCACCGGCCGTTCGTCTGCCAGCCCCTCTATCAATGCCCCTTTCACGATCTTGCTGCGCCAGGCCGACGGGATGGCCTCTGCCCCGTAATAAGCACCGGCCAGCTGGCCATAGATGGCTCCCGTCGTATCCGCATCATCCCCAAGATTGACGGCCATCAGCGCGCCTTCCTCGAAGGAATCGCTATTGCTAAAGGCCCAGAGTGCCGCCTCCAGGGCCTTTACCACGTAGCCCGTACCACGGATTTCCGGCGGATGGCGGTCTTTGAAGGAACCTGCGGCGATTTCATCGATACGCGGTGTGAGTGGGCTCGTGGACCAGAGATCCGCAACCGGCGTGTAGCGGGGTGCGAGGCGCATCAGTGAGCCATTACCACCATAGCGGGGATGGGTTTCCCCCGCGAACGGCTCGCCTCTTAGCTCAAATTTGAGAAGCGCAGCACTGATCGTATTGCCAATATCAAAGCAGCTGCCGGTGCTGCTCAGATAGCCCTCGCGATTCCAGCGCAGATAGCGCTCCATCTGGTCTTTGGCATTGAATCCCCGCTTTTCAACCAGGCTTTCCGCCAGCCGCCAGCTTTTGCCAGAATCCTCATGGAGGACGGGGGATTTGCATGCGCTTGCAGATCTTTCCTAACGCTACATCCGATATCCCGTAGTCTTTTGCCAGGCGGGTCATGGGTTTTGACCAGACCTGCTCAAATAATGCCTCCCGCTTAACCACCGTCGCTTTAGTACCCGCCATCACTGCTGTCCCGTTAACTTTCACAGCAAAGCCATCTGATTCATATCGACTTGTAGAACGTGTGTAGGGTCGCCGCCAACTTGGCGGGACCGGCACCGGCGATCTCTATAGAGGCCTGTGCATGAGTGTCATTACTAGCGTTCGTCACCATCTATCGAGGGCACTGAATGGCATAAAACACCCCCATAACTATGCCCACAGTTCGAGTTCATAGTGACGCATGACCGCCCCCAACAGATCGCTACGGCTAATAATCCCCATCAACTCCCCCTCATTTACAACCGGCATCGCCCCAATATGTTGTTCGACGAACAGACGGGCAATGTACCGCACGTCGGCATCAACACTGGCTGCTAACACCCGCGGCGTCATTAATTGACCGACCCGAACGTCGCTTGTATGCGGCACTTGGCGTTGGTAACTTTCGGTCAAGCCCGCCAGGTAGCGTAAAATATCGCGATCTGAAACGATGCCCACCAGCCTACCTGCGGATGAGACAACAGGGACATGGCGAAAGCCATTTGTCTGAAATTGTTTTAATGCCTCGGATATCCTGTCCTCGGGCGTCAAAATCACTACCGGTGAAGTCATCACCTGTTCAGCCAACAGTATCGAAGAACTTTGCGGTAATTGTTGGACCGTACTATAGGCTTGTTCGGCTACCTGCTGCCGCTCACGTGGCTTAAGCGCGTCACGATGCTCCATCTCATTCACAGGCGGCTCAGCCACAATAGCCACTGTTTTTTTAACAACAGGCTTTTCGAACATCCGCTCCAATGGCATGAGTTCATGGCTATTCAGGCCGTAAATCGTAAACGATGTCACTGATTATCCTCGCACCTTCTTTCCACCCACAACGACTGCTCCAAAAAAAATGCCGCCCCGGCTACGAACAAGTCCTCGCGGATTAGTTTCTCTTCGTATTTACCTAGGCGACCTCTATTGCCGCGCCCCCTTGTTTGGACGTTTTTCAGGATAGAAAGAAGATGCGTTTTAGCTACACATTGCTTGGGGAAACGCAACGACAACTCGTAATCCAGGCGAATTGTCCTCAAGCGAGATCGTTGCGTCGTGTAGCTTGGCGACAGCGGCAACGAAACTGAGGCCCAGACCGCTACCGGGCGTGGTACGACTCGCATCGAGGCGGTAGAAACGGCGGAATACCCGGTCCCGTTCCTTGGCAGGGATTCCCGGTCCGTTGTCACTCAGGGTGATTTGCGGCCTTCCAGCTCGCATCTCAATACACATTTGGAGCCTCGTGCCGTTCGGCGTATGACGCAGAGCGTTCTCTACAAGATTCACGAGCATCTGCGTGAGCAGCTCTCGGTCGCCTCGCGCAGTGATGTTTGGATCGATGCGCGCAAGGAACGGCTTCCCCTCGTCTTCCGCGACGGCCACGAAAGCGTCCATAATATTCTCGGCGACGCCACTCAGATCCACCTGTGAAAAGCGCTCGCGCGGCGTACCTGCCTCAATCTGAGCGATGCGCAGTATCGCGTCGAAAATCTCCAGGATCACGCAGGTGTCCTCGACGGCCGCATCGATCGCAGTCTCGTACTCGGCAGGGCTGCGCGGTTTCAGGCGGGTCGCCTCGAGTCTCTGGCGATGTCTGCCGAGTGGGGAGCGCAGATCGTGGGAAATGCTACTCGTTATGTGGCGCAGGTTCTCCATGAGCGCCTCGATTCGGGCGAACATCTGATTCAGGCTCTCCGCCAGTCTTCCAAGCTCGTCGTGCCACCCGACGGCCGGGATTCTTCGTGACAGATCGCCGTCCATGATGGCGCGTGCGGTACGATTGATGTCGTCAACCCGTCTGAGGAGCGCGCCGCCGATAGCCAGTCCACCAAAGAGTGCAAGCGCGGTGGTAATACCGAGCGCGATGGCAAAGGACCATATCAGCAGGGCCCGGGTCTGACGCAGATCCGCAGTGTCGTGCATCACGAGTATGAAAGTGTTGTCATCAAGTCGAGTGCCGAGGCCGCGAAACATCCGTCGCGCTCCGTTCAAGTCTCCTGAATCGGGTGGCAGCTTGATCTCCTGCCAGCCTTCGGATGGCGTCACTGGCGGCAGATCGCCTGCAAGGACCCTACCCTTTCCATCCTGTACGAGGAGGTGCATGGGGCTTGCGTCTTGGCGCTTGGCGTGCTGGCGCACGAGCCCCACGACCGAGTCCCGCCCATCCTGGACCAGATCAGCCCGCAGAACCGAGAGCTGTTGTTCGACCACCTCCTCCAGGTGTCGCTCCAGCAGCGACGTGGCCCAGCCGTAGATGAGTGCGAGCAGCGCGCCCATCACTACGGCCGACAGGCCGGCGAAGACGAGCGCGTAACGAGCCGGTGCGCTGTGGGCGGCATCGAGAAGCCTCATCGCAGCTCAATCCGACTCACGAATTGAATAGCCGGCACCGCGAATGGTATGAATCAACGATGCATCGAAGGGTTTGTCCACCTTGGCGCGTATCCGGCTCACATGGGTCTCGACAACATTTGTGTGGGGGTCGAAGTGGAAATCCCAAACATGCTCGAGCAGCATCGTTCGGGTGACCACTTCTTCAGCATGGCGCATCAGGTACTCCAGCAGCCGGAACTCCCGGGGCTGCAGGTCGATGGCTTGCCCGGCGCGGGTCACAGCGCGCTTGAGAAGATCCATCTCCAGGTTTGCGACACGCAGCACCGTTTCTGCCGATCCGATGGGCGGGCGCCGCGCGAGCGCGTTGATACGTGCAAGGAGCTCGGAAAACGCGAAGGGTTTGACGAGGTAGTCGTCGCCGCCGGCATCCAGGCCAGCAACCCGATCGTCCACACCACCGAGCGCGGAGAGAAAGAGCACGGGCGTGGAGACACCACCGCTGCGAATAGTCCTGACGATGGAGAGCCCGTCGAGCTCCGGCAGCATCCGATCGACGACCATCACGTCATATGGCTCCCCGGCGGCCAGGAAGAGCCCGTCATGGCCGGTCGCCGCGAGGTCGACGATGTGGCCGTGCTCTTTCAGACCGTTTGCAATATACGCCGCGGTTTCGGCATCGTCTTCGATAACCAGTATCTTCATAATCCTTGGCCTCCAAAGCCACTGTGCGGATACGCCTCACCCGTCGGTACAAGCGGCTATTTCTCCTGGTCAACGCCATCGCACGGGTAAAGATCATCCCGTCGCAGTGGTACGGGTTGTAACTGATGCCGGTGGCCGGCCAAGTACCTGGTACAGACCGATGCTGCCCTCATCGAAATAGAAGGCACAGCCCGCCAGATATAATCGCCATAAGCGGTAAGTCACCTCACCCGAATAGCGTATCGCCAGCTCACCATCCGGAAAGATATAGCGGTTCATGAAGCGGGTCAGTGGCGAGCGTTGCCAGCCGGTCTCGCTGCTAATACCGTGATTGAGAAACAGGCCGCCGGGCTTGAGTACCCGACGGACGGTACCGAAATAAGTCGGAAAATTCCTGACGCCGATATGCTCGAACATGCCGATAAGCGCAACATCCTGAGACGAATCGTCCTGCTCTATAGATCCCATTCTGTGGCCTCCAAATCTTGTCGGGTTCGCTCTAGCCGCGGCGTGAGCGGAAACTAGCGGCTCGTAATGCAAGATTGGGGCAGTGTATCGGTTGTTGCCTTGGGCCGCGCTGACGGGAAGTATACGTATCCGTAATGTTGCGCATTGACGGCCGTCTGCATGAACGGTTGAAAGATATCGTGTACCGCTTTTGCCAACGGTAGCACGATGGTGCGAGTTTCCGCATGAGGTTGCATGATTGAAATAGGCAGGACACATCACAACCGGAATCGCTGCGCCGACCGGGATACCTGACTCTCGCTACCACGCGATTATCACGTGTGGACCGTGGGCACGCATCAACTATCCGTAATGATGCGGAAATGCTTCGGAAAGCGCGGAGACCCTACCGTTTAGCCACGAAGTGACGATCCGGCTTTGGGTGTGCGGGGTGCGACCCCCGGCTCAGACGCCAGCAGATTGGAGAGCACGTTCGCGGCGACGAGCGGTCAGGAGAGATTCTCGACATGAGTACAGTCATCGACTTACGGCGGCGGCGGTTTCTGACGGCATCAACCGCGGTCGTCGGCGCCACCGGCATGGCAGTCGCGGCTTGGCCTTTCATCGCCTCCTGGCGACCGAGTGAACGCGCACGGGCTGCGGGCGCGCCCGTCGTCGTCGACGTCTCAAAGCTTGAGCCCGGCCAACAGATCACAGTCAAGTGGCGCGGCAAGCCGGTTTGGATACTGCGACGGACGCCGGAGATGCTCAGCAGGCTCAGCAGGCTCACCTTGCAGCTACGCGATCCCGCGTCCCGGGTGGCCAGCCAACAGCCGGACTATGCTCGAAACGAGTACCGTTCGATCCGCTCCGAATATCTCGTTGCAGTCGGTCTGTGCACGCACCTCGGGTGCGTGCCGACCTTCAGGCCGGATATCGCCCCAGAAGACCTTGGCCCCTCCTGGCTCGGCGGGTACTTCTGCCCCTGCCACGGGTCGCGCTTCGACCTCGCGGGACGCGTGTTCATCGGGGTCCCCGCACCAACCAATCTGGTCATCCCTCCATATCGCTATGTCAGCGACACCGTGATCGGGATTGGCATTGACGCGAGGACGGATTGACGGACTGTTACCCCACTGACCAAAGGAAACGAATCAGCGCGCCAGGTGCCATCGGCTCGCGAACCGATAGCGGAATCGGCGGACTCCAACCTAAAGATTACGACGGCGACTCAACTTTCCGTAATGTCCCGGCAATGAACAGGCGATCCGTAGAGTGCTAGCCTCATGCTCACGGTGCGAGGAAAACGAAAAATAGATCGGCAAACAGGCACGGTTTCGTGCCTTCATCACAGAGCGGGGAAGCCTGACCATGGACCACAGACACGCAGACACCAAAACCGATAAAGCAGAGAGAAACGCCACTTTTCGGGATCCCGTGTGCGGTATGGTCGTGACCCCAGAATCCGAGCACCGCTGCGTGCACGAGGAAGAGGCTTACTATTTCTGCAGCGCGCACTGCCAGGAGAAATTCCGGGCAGCGCCCACAACGTATCTCGAACCGGAAACGGCAACACGGCAACCGGGCACTCCGGAAAACGCCACCGTCTACGTGTGCCCGATGCATCCGGAGATTCGCCAGAACGGTCCCGGTACGTGCCCAAAATGCGGCATGGCGCTGGAGCCCGAGACGCCGTCACTGGCGACCACGACCCAATACACTTGCCCAATGCACCCGGAAATCGTGCGCGACGAGCCCGGAGAATGTCCGAAGTGCGGCATGGCGCTGGAGCCGATGACGGTGGGCCAGGAGGATGAGGAAAGCCCTGAACTCACCGACATGACCCGTCGGTTCTGGATGAGTGCAGTGCTGACCGTGCCGCTCATCATCGTCGCCATGGGGGAATATGTCGGGCTGTCTTTCGAATGGCTCGCGACGCCGAGGGTGCTGAGCTGGCTAGAACTTGCGCTGGCCACGCCGGTGGTGCTGTGGGGCGGTTGGGTATTCTTCGTGCGTGGCTGGCAGTCGCTGGTTAATCGCAGCCTCAATATGTTCACGCTCATCGGACTCGGTGTCGGTGTGGCCTACATCTATAGCGCGGTGGCAACGGCGCTGCCTGATATCTTCCCGGCCTCATTTCGAGACGCCGCCGGAAAAGTGGACATCTACTTTGAGGCTGCGGCTGTAATCGTGACCCTCGTGCTCCTCGGCCAAGTGATGGAACTGCGCGCACGCCACCGCACCGGCGCCGCCATCAAGGCATTGCTGGGCATGGCGCCGAAGACGGCCCGGCGCATAGAGGCCGATGGCTCAGAGGCTGACGTGGCACTTGAGCTTATACAGGTGGGCGACCGGTTGCGGGTGCGCCCGGGCGAGAAAGTGCCGGTGGATGGCGTGGTCGTCGAGGGCTTGAGTTCGGTGGACGAATCGATGCTGACGGGCGAGCCCATCCCGGTCGAGAAGCTGACCGGCGCCAAAGTCATCGGCGCCACTATTAACGGTACTGGTGGACTCATTATCGAGGCGAAGCGGGTCGGAACTGACACGATGCTGGCCCAGATCATACAGATGGTGGCGGCCGCGCAGCGCAGCCGGGCACCCATTCAGAAACTAGCCGATGTCGTCGCGGGGTACTTCGCACCCCTGGTGGTGTTGATTGCCATTATTACCTTTATCGTCTGGGCGCTGATCGGCCCCGCGCCGGCCATGGCCTACGCCATTATCAACGCGGTGGCGGTGCTGATCATCGCCTGCCCGTGCGCGCTCGGGCTCGCAACACCGATGTCCATCATGACGGCAACGGGCAAGGGTGCGACGCTCGGCGTGCTGTTCAAAAATGCCGAGGCTATCGAGGTGATGCGGAAGGTCGACACCCTGGTGGTGGACAAGACTGGCACCCTGACCGAGGGCAAGCCGCGGCTGGTCCAGGTTGAGGCCACCCCCGGGATAGACGAGCCCACATTGCTGCGGCTGGCGGCAACTCTGGAGCGCGGCAGCGAACACCCGCTGGCGGCGGCTATCGTGGCCGGCGCCAGCGAACGCGGCGTCGAACTCGGCAAGGCGGAATCCTTCGAGTCGGTGACCGGCAAGGGCGTTACTGGCGAGGTCGACGGCAAGCGCGTTGCGCTCGGCAACGCGCGGCTGCTGGAGTCGCTCGGCGTCGACCCGGACGCACTTGTCCAACGGGCCGAAGCGTTACGCGCGGAGGGCCAGACGGTCATGTTCCTGGCCGTCGACGGCACGGCAGCCGGACTTGTCGGCGTAGCGGATCCGATCAAGGAGACCACGCCCGAGGCGATCGACGCACTGCATGCGGAAGGAGTACGCATCGTGATGCTGACCGGCGATAGCGAAACCACCGCCAGGGCGGTCGCGGCGAAGCTTGGCCTGGACGAGGTCATCGCCGGCGTGCTTCCAGATCAGAAGGCGGAAACCGTGAAACGGCTGCAGCGCGAAGGCCGGGTTGTGGGCATGGCCGGCGATGGCGTTAACGACGCCCCCGCGCTCGCCCAGGCCCAGGTCGGCATCGCCATGGGCACCGGCACCGACGTGGCGATGGAGAGTGCCGGAGTGACGCTGATCAAGGGTGACCTGCGAGGAATCATTCGCGCTCGGCGACTGAGCCGCGCAACCATGCGCAATATTCGCCAGAACCTGTTCTTCGCCTTTATCTACAACGGTGCCGGCGTGCCCATCGCGGCCGGGGTGCTGTACCCGGAGTTCGGGATCCTGCTCAGCCCCATTATCGCGGCGGCCGCGATGAGCTTCAGTTCATTCTCGGTGGTGGTCAACGCGCTACGACTTAATCGCATAGAGCTGTGAACCTCTGCACCCGGATAGGCAAGGAGTCAGACGAATGAACGATACAAAATCCCGCTGGTGGCACAACCGGTCGAAGCTTTCCTTTGTGGTGTTTCTCGCCATCGCCGGCTATTTCCTCTGGACCGAGCACCAGGCCCACGCCATCGCGTTCCTGCCGTGGATATTGATTCTAGGTTGCGTGTTCATGCACATGTTTATGCATGGTGGTCACGGTAGCGGCCACGACCACGGTTCTGACCGTGACACGGGGAAACGAGGCAGCGACGAGGGGGGCAACGAGCGATGAATACTCCGGCATCTGATTACGGACTGTGGTCGTTGGTGTTCATCAACTCTCTGGTATTCATTATCTTCGCATTCAGCTTCGCCAAGCCCCACACGGCGCGGGACTGGCGATCATTCGGTGCGTTCTCGGCATTCCTGGTGGCGTTGTTCACCGAAATGTACGGATTTCCGCTCACCATCTACCTGCTCTCCGGTTGGCTCACGAACCGTTTCCCGGGCGTGGACTGGCTTGCCCACGACTCGGGGCACCTGCTCGAGATGCTGTTCGGCTGGCAAGGGAACCCGCACTTTGGGCCCTTTCACCTGCTCAGCACCGTGTTCATCATCGCTGGCTTCTGGTTACTGTCATCCGCCTGGAAGGTGCTCTACGCGGCGGGGCGCTTGCGCTCGCTGGCGAGTACCGATGTCTATGCGCGTATCCGCCATCCCCAGTACGTCGGCTTCGTGCTCATCATGACGGGCTTTCTCTTCCAGTGGCCGACGCTGGTGACGCTCGCGATGTTTCCGGTGCTGGTATTCATGTATGTGCGTCTCGCCAGGCGCGAGGAGCACGAGGCGCTCGCGGAGTTCGGCGACACCTATCGCGCGTACATGCGCCAAGTGCCGGCCTTCCTTCCGAGACTCTCCGGCCCGAGCGCTGATGATCGCGATCCACCGCCGCATGCCAAAACGGGAGGTGAATGAAAATGGACGGTTTCCTTTCCTTTCTGCTCTTCGCGGTGCTCTTCTACGTGATGATGCGCTTCGGTTGCGGCGCCCACATGAGGCACGGCGATCATCCCTCCGGTGACGCCAACGACGCCAAGCACGTCGATCCCGTGTGCGGCAAAAACGTGAGTCCGAGCGAGGGCTACGGGAAGATGTACGCAGACCGGCTGTATCGATTCTGCTCGCGGCAATGCCTGGACGCCTTCGACGCCGAGCCGGATCGCTACATAACAAAGCAATTGGAGGAAAAATCATGAGACACGATATTTCGCTGATCGCGGTCGGCCACGCCACCAGCCTGCTGCTTGCCATCACCTTCTCGCTGTGCGTGTTGTTCGATCTGCTGTTTCCCGAGATGGCCATGTTCCAGGTATGGCTGAGGCTCCTGCCGGGCTTCGAATGGCTGTCGTGGCCGAGCTTTTTCCTCGGTCTGGTCGAAAGCTATGGCTACGGCTGGTACTTCACCCTGATCTGGGTGCCGCTCTACAACTTCACCGCGTCACGCCAAGAAAAGGCGCCCCCCGTAAACAGTGATTCACAATAACTGGAGAAATTCTCATGACTAGAAATCAACCGAAGGCAGCACCAAACCGGGACCCCGTCTGCGGGAAGCGAGTCAATCGCAACAAGGCGTACATTGCCATCGAGTACAAGGGACGGGAATACCTGCTCTGCTGCCCTGTGTGCCAGGCCGAATTCGAGAAGGATCCGGAGAAATATCTCCGATGAGCCACGGCCGAGCGCCTGGAGGCAGGCAACAAGCCGCGTCACGCCTAGCAAAGGTGCGCTCCCGGAAACAGTGATTCACAATAATTGGAGAAATTCGTCATGACCACAAAGCAACCGAAGGCAGCATCAAACCGGGACCCCGTCTGCGGGAAGCGAGTCAATCGCAACAAGGCGTACATTTCCATCGAGTACAAGGGACGGGAATACCCGCTCTGCTGCCCCGTGTGCCAGGCCGAGTTCGAGAAGGATCCGGAGAAATATCTCCGATGAGCCACGGCCGAGCGCCTGGCGGGAGGTAGCAGGCATGATTTCGGCAGTCGACGCGGCTACGTGGCGGTCTTCCCGAGCGTGAAGCTCCCGGTCACCAACCATCCGGGAGCCGGTGTGGTCAGTGTGATCGATCTCGAGCGATTTGAGACCGGCGCCACGGTGGCGACCGGGTCTGCGCCGAACTACGCGGTGTCTTCCGGCCCCGCACGAGATCGGTCTCTCCGACGACGGCGCCACGCCTTGCTGCCCTTTCCGTCTGTGCGCCTTGCAACGAGCTCGCTACGACACCGGGCGGCGCCACGTGAAGTGGTCGTAGACCCCCGACCAGTACATACCGAAGGCGAGCGCAAAGGCGAGTTCCTCGAGCGGGATCGGGCCGACGAGGACACCCGAGAGGGCATCAAGGTTCCACACACGATCCACATAGCCAGGGGAGAGCCACTCCAGACCGAGCACAAAGACGGCGTAGTAGAGGGTGAACACCACCCCGCCGACCCAGGTCTTGCTCTTCAGATCCGGACGGCACAGTACGGTGGTGATGCTGCCCACAATCATCGCGACGATGCCCGGGTAGATGGGATTGACGGGGAGGAAGTAGAGTACCGGGAAGACCGCGAACGGCGCGGCGAGCGCCTTGTAGTGATGGCGGTGTAGCGGCGTGCGGCGCTCGTCTTCGGGCATCTCCTGGAGGCTTGCACCGGTGAGGACGTTGTAGATTACCGCTCCCACCCCGCCAATACCGAAGCAGAAGATCAGGCTCTCGATGTCGAATCCGGTGCGCTCGGCCAGATCGAACAGACTTGGCGGGGTCCAGTATTCGGGCACGAATAACGGCTCGGTGAGCCCGAGCGGCGTGGTGAAGATGCTCGCCCAAAACATGGCGCGCCGGTGTGCCGGAAACGCGAACCAGAGCACCGCCCAGGGGAGCAGGAAGGCGCTCGCCCAGATCAACCAGACGTACTGATCGTTAATCATCGTCCCGTCCTCACAGTTCCCCCTTCCGTGTGTGAAAGCGCTACGGCCTCATTGACCTTCGCGTCGAGTGGAACACAAACGATGTTTGTCGTCATGATGTTCTTTGGCTTTCAGGTCTCGATTACCACCAAGTATGGATGCCCTGTGTGTTCGGGTATGGCCTCTCATCGTGTTCGACAAGAATTATCGGAGGCCATTGAGAACATACGAGTTCGTGAGGTGCTCGGCCCTGGCGCACAGACCGCTGGCCACGACGGGTCCGAACGGTGTGCCGGCGCGCTCAGCGGCTCGCCGTCGGACTCGCTTCCTTCCCCGCCGGATGAGCACGTGAGCCCGTGGCGTGGCACCGGCACCAAGTACAGTGGCAGCCTGGTTCCTCACACGTTGTGAGCGCACGCCGCCCGACGGAGCGTCCCGCGAGCGGGTAGAGCAGCGCCTTGAAGAGGGACATCGCATAATGCCTCTTGAGGCGTGCGCGTACCCCGCTTGTGCCAGCAATATGCGCGGCGAGCAACGCGCGAATCGGTTTGCCCAGGCCCGAGTACAGGTAACGGTTGACGATCGATGCACGAAGCTCGCGGCCGAAACGCGCGCGCCAGAGAGCATCGTAACGCTGGCACTCGCCCGAGAGCAGGGCGCGGGCCGCCAGATGACCGGACAAGAGTGCGTAGCGCATTCCGAACCCGGCGAACGCGTCCTGAAATCCGGCGGACTCGCCCGCGTAGAGCATGCGGCCCTTGCAGGCGGTTTTCGGGATCGAGTAACAGCCGACACCTCCGAAACGGCGCCGGTGGCGCATCTTGATCCCGAGCACCGATTCGAAGAACTCAACGGTCTGCTCCAGGTAGTAGCGTTCGTTGTGGAAATCGTCGAACAGACAGGTCGCGACCACGCCTCGTCCGCGATGCACGAGCAGATAAGCGTAGCCCTCGCGGGCAAGCCTTGCGGGAAGCGCACAATAGGCACCATCGGCTGCATCGGTCTCAAACAGATACCCGACCGCGATAACCTGGACGCGCTTTGGCCCGTTGGCGACGATACCCCCATCGGGCAGGTTGGTGCACCGGTCGCCGAATGCCAACTCCACGCCAAGCGAAAGGGCCTGACGATACAGGCCCTGGTCGATGGAACGGTCCCCCCGCCCGCGTTCCACCAAATAGAAGATCGGCTTTGTGTCGCGACACCGCCGCGCACGACCATCCGGGTCGAAGAGGACCATCTCGTAGAACGGCGTACATTCGAACGTGGGTTCGATGCCGAGGGCAGCGAGCTCGTCGAGGACATCGTGGTCAGTGGTCCAATTCTCTAAACCCTGGAGATCGCCGTGAAAACGGTGGCCGATGCCCTGGTGCTGTTCGTGCACGGTCACCGACGCGCCGGCACGCCCGGCGGTGATGGCGGCCGCAAGCCCCGCTGGGCCAGCACCCGAAATGGTGATAGATTGAGGCGTTAGACTCAATGAGTTTAGGCTCCGCTACACGGGTCGCGCGAGCCGCATCGACTCCGCGCTGACCTGATTTGAGTTGCACACCCAGTATGCGGGAGACGGATTACGCCGTGGTCGCGAGAGCTATACGCATCCGTAACCTTCGACTCTGATGGCCAGTATGAAGCGGCGGAGAGAGGGCGAACAAATGTGCGCAGTTCAGTCTCCTCATGAGCATTCTGTTAGGCCGTCCGTAGCCGATGACGAAGCCCCCCGAGTTTTCAGGATATGGTCGACTATTGGAAGAATGTAGCTAAGTGATTTTCCTGAACCGGTGCCCGTGGTAAGGACATAACGCTCATTCCGCTGAGCAATGTCTATGGCATCCTGCTGATGCTTGTAAAGCTGTGCGGAGAATCCGGGGTTACTGCCCTCACGCCCGAATCTGAATATGTCCTGGCACGTAGAATGGAGCTTTCCCACACTTACCAGCTGCTCGATATTCTGGCCAGATACATACGCCGGATTGAGCTGCACCAAAGGCGCCGGCCAGTAATGCCCTGAGTCATACCGACTGGTAACGAATTCCAGGATGTCACTCGCTTTGATCTTGGTGAAACTGGTAGTGAAAGATCTGTAGTCGGTAACAATCTTGTCGCGGTAACTTGAAGACGTCCATTTCTATTCCTCCCTTAACAGGAAATATTTTACCAATAAATAGGTTTTCCTACAGCTTCAACGTTGTCGTTAGATGCGGCACCTGATAATCGCGCCTGTCTTGGTCTCCACCTCAGCGTGGCCATCCCTTGAACCCTCAACGAGCCATCTATTCGTATCCGCGCTGTAACGACAAAGCAAAAGCTCGGGCTGGGCAATCGCTCGCGTGACGATCGCAAGGCGATAGGCTGGGTCTTCCCCAGAGAACGCCTCATACTCATTTGGGGTGAGCTGCGCGGTAGGTGCCGGACCGGACAGCCCCTTAACCTCGATCTTCAGCTTCACCTTCCCTGACGTCGCTTCGAGATCCCAGCCAACATTGTCCTTATCTACGCTTTCCACAAAGTATCCGAGCTGCACGTAGTATCTGCGCACGGTCGCGACAGCCGCCTTCTCGACTTTCGCGTTGTGGTCAGGGTCAGTTGAGGACTTCCCTTGGCTCGACCGGGGAACGGGCTTTCCCGCGATCAATGCCCTTACGCGTTTGACTGTGCCTAAGCTCTCAGCGCTATCGGCAAACCACACGTTGGACTGTCCCATGCCGCCCTTGACCTGCCTCGGGATCTGACACGTCCGCTCATCCACTGGCAGGAGCTGGGCGCCCCCGGCCTTGCCGCTGATTCGTTAGCCCCCGAGTTCATTGCGGCGATGCAACGCAGGGACAGACGTGAACTTCTGGTAGTAGCGATAAACCGTGGCGTCCTTGTACCAACCAACAACTACCGTGCCTCCCTTGGGCCTGCGCGCGGTCCAAACGACCAGAACGCCGTCAACCGAATCCGCCCCTGCTCCACCAAGACGATCGATGTTGATCTGACCCTGATCCGCCTTCGCCCCAGCGTTTGGAGGCTGCACGTAGCCATACACCATCCCTCGATGACCTCCGAAGTTGCAGACCTCGTGACCCATGCGCATTTCCGTCACGTACGATCCGCCGCCGGAAATAGTGTCGGTACTCGACAACCCTCGGTATGCGTCCATCCATCCGACGTTGCAGAAGAGGATACTCATGACTGTCGGCTCCGGATGAGCATCTAACGTTGCCATAAACGGCGCGACGTCAGGAGCGTCCGGCGACCGAAGGGACTGATTCGATGGCCTTGTTAGGCTTCACTTGCAAACTGACTCCAAAACATAAAACGAAGACTTATAACGAAAACGTAAATTATTTCTTGCGTGCGCTTCATTGATAACGCTACGGTCTGACTGCACGAAGTTATGCCCCAACTCGTCAAATTGGCAAGATAACATGGTGCCACTATTTAGATTGAAAAATGCCAACGTACATAAATATGGCCTATCAGTAAGCGTGAAGTGTTTTCGCTGCCCTTCATGAGCGCCCGGCTTAAAGATAAAGGTATGCTCAATCGTTTGTTTTGTACCTGCGTTTACTTCTTGAATCACGATAGTACATACGGCCGTGTCTGCCCAAGAATGCAACGAGATCGCCAGGAGTAGAAAAGAGAGTGAGTACTTGAACATTGCAATCATTCGTTTTTCAAAAGCTGGTCTTACCCACGATTTGTTAGATGCGCTGTTAAAAAGGAATGTCATCATCAAATTCCTCCTCAGCCGTCGCACTGGAGACTGTAATCAATGGCTGCATTTCCCGCTCTTTTAGTATTTCATTAAGAGCCGTCACGAAAGAGTCGGAGTTAGTCAAAACATTATTAGAAGACGCCCCATCTCGTAATTTTTCGAAATGCCTCTCGGGGAGAGTTTCTATCCTTCTCACTAGGTTTAACTTATCTATTGCTGTTTTCTCAACATTTGAAAGAAGCATCTGATCTACTATTGAACCGGCCATCTTCCCTTTTGTTTTCGAATGATTCGCAAGTATTTGAAAGATTGCGTCAGCTACTTGACCTATGGTTTTTCCTTGGCCTTGCATACCTTGATACTTCCCTATAAACCCATAAGGGTCCAATCCCTTCCTAACAGGTACGATTAATATGTCTCGTCCTACTGCGACCCCTACTTCTTGATCTGTCCACTTGCTCTCATTAAATCCAGGCGTCAATATTGCCACTAGGGCATCCATGGAAAATAGTGCTTTTTCTATTTCGCTCTGCCACTCTTTTGTTGGCTCTATATCTTCGTGAGCTACAAATGCGGATATACCATAGTTACGAAGCGCACCTTGCAACTGAGCAGTTTTTGCCTTGAAGGATGAAATATGACTCAAAAATAACCGGAAGTGGCCAGCTAGCCAGAATTTACTATCTAGCGATTCTAGTGTAGATGGAACCGCGTAATCATGTTCAACCTCAAGCTCACCAGCAATATTGAACAGCGTTTCATCTACGGCATCAGATAGCAGTTCTTTCGAATATACCCATTTGCTGTTCGCATTAGGCGTCTCTATTTTCGTATCAACACCAAACCCACCAAGATAAACATCGATATCCGAGTAGGTCATTCTTGACTGTAACTCGCGCGCTATTCTATCAATCAGGTTAAATCGATCGATTCGTTTCATTTTTTGAGCATCTAACGTCTAAGCCAAGGGGCGGCTTGGGCGCCTTGTTAGGCCTGACCATCTAGTTTCTTTAGTATGAGTTCGTTGGTAAACGTAATTGTAGCTTCCACGTCACCCATTTCGAATTCATCCCACTGGGCATGAGTAGCTTTAGTGCGAACATGGGCACTAGCGCGCGCCCGTTTCGCCATAATTCCTGTTAAGGCTCCTGCTTTTGTAAGCTCAGAGATAATTGTATCGAGTTTTTTTCCGGCTTCATCTATGCCACTGTTTTTGCATACCCTACGAACTGTGTCCTCGAAAACAACGCCTGCAATAACACCCGCTTCATTCTTTCGCCCTTCAGCCTGATATGCTCTTGCATGATCTAGGAAATCATCGAAGACCTCTGCCCGAGCTTGATCAATAATCGACAATAAAAGTCCATGTTTCAGATCAACAAGTAGATTTCTGAGGAGTTCTGTTATTGCTCCTACAGCCTGGTTTATTATCCATCCATGCTCTTTTATCGTAATTTCTTCTACATGCTTTCTGTATACCGCCTGATCATCTGGTAGTACAAGCTGTGTTATATTCCTAGCCGCTGCGATCCATCCCGAGCACTTTTGCATATGTGACTCGTCGATAGTGCTACCTTCTCTATCTCCGTGTCTAAGCGATTCTCCCTGAGAGATTAATTCTTCAAGGCGCGATTTAATTTTCTGATCGATACTCATAGTTTCTCTACTACGGTCGAACTACTAAGAATTTATCCATCGTGCGCAGTCCAGCATAATGAATAAATGTCTGTTGGACTATGCCGCGACCGACACGGCGGTGGCGGTTACTGTAGGCGCACCTTATATAGAGGGAATTGTATTCTCACGGGGTGGGTGTGTCGAAGGCGCGGAGGGCCAAACGACAGGTAGAGAGTAGTGGTTTCGAGGCGATGGTGGTTGAATCGGGGCTTTGCATGATGCCTGTTGAGCCGGTTTTTTTGTGTATTTCGGTCCTCGGGGCGCGCACCATCCCAGACCGCTTCGGGCCTGTGCTGGGATGGCGTTTGTTGCTGTGGATATCGTCGGTGCCATCCGGGTCGCAAGCGCGCAGGGTTTGCAGGGTAAACACCTTGCGTCAGTCGACGCCCTCCGAGATCGAATCCTTACAGAAAGACAAGCAGGCAGCCACACGGAGGGTGGACGAGTTGATCAAGGAGTACGGAATTTAAGCCCCCGGGTTATCCGCTCTCAGCAGTGGGCGGTCGAAGTGGGGACGCTAGCGGCTTTCAGGGTGGCAGCTTTCGACTTCCCAGTAGTGGGAAGTTGAACATCATCCCCGCGCCCCGCTTTGTGCGCCTTCTCCAGTTCCCTGCTCATACCGCCCAACCGCCGTTGAGCACGGAGCTTTATCTCTGCCGCCCAGGTTTCCAGGCCATTGTCTTTAACCTGCTTAGCGTAGAGCCTCAGCGCCTCAGCCTTGTCGCTGCTCGTGGAATTCGCCCATTGCGCCAAGGTCATACTTCTGTAAATATTCTCCCTAATGAAACCTAATAACTCAATGACGATAAAGCAGCGCAAGTTTGCGGATCACTACCTCGCAGATCCGAAGCGTCGAGCCAATAGGGCATATGACATGGCTTACGGGCGTGGACCGGAGAAAAGCGCCAACGCAGCACGAGTTGGCGGTTGCAGAATGCTCAGGAATCCGAGGATTGCCGCTTATATCCAGGAACGAGAACACGAGGTGACCCGGAAGCTCCAGCAGAAATATGAGATTTCAGAAGAACGCATTATCAGGGAGTTAGCGAGAGTCGCGTTTACCAACATGGGGGACGTGGCGGACTGGGGCGCTGACGGAGTTGTGGTAAAGGACTCCTCCAAACTCGCACCAGAAGCCGCTGCCGCTGTCCAGGAGGTCTCGCAAACTCAGCACGGCATCAGAATCAAGCTAGGCGATAAACGACAGGCGCTCGAACTGCTGGGCCGGTACAAGAATTTGAAGCTGTGGGTGGATAAGAAAGAGATGGGCTTGGATGACCCGCTAACAGAGTTAATGGCCGCTATTGCTGCCAAACGCGATATCGAGCCACCGGGGGTGATGATTGAAGCACATTGCCAGGCTCCGGGGATGCTTCCGAATCCAGAGGGAGGCTGAACCCAGCCCAACTGGCGAATGATAGAGAGAGCCTAACGCCGCCTGCAGGCAATAAAAATGCCCCTCCTGGATGACGACGATCCGGCAGCGATTGCGTTACGTGGGACCATCCAGTGAAGAGCTGCTTGAAACGATAGTTGTTGGGCAGGATGCCGTCAAGGCAGGCAGCTAAATGATTACGGGGCACTGCATCGGTGTGTGGCTACAATTGCAGGAAATATGGATATTGAATGTGGCGGGGCCGAAAGACGACAAATGCCCCGGAATTCATAAGCAGACATCGCGCTTTCTTAAGAACGTGTTATCTGAACACAACTTCAACAGCGAGGCCGAACCGGGGCAGTGCATATGAGCATGCCAGGCTTGGAGTATTTCTGACTTGCAATACCTTTCATGGTTTCTCCCTGGCGCTATCGCTTTAACCTTCGCCAACCCTGTACAAAACTGCGGGATTGGCGTTACATTCGTCCGCTGAGAGGTCACAAGAAGACCCACCATGGCATCACCAGAAGCCGCAAACGTCATCTCCCCGGACCGCATTCAGCGGTACGTGTACCCCGCACCTACCGTTCGGGCGAATAATTCGTCATTTCACCGAAAGTACCCAAAAGCCCCAACAGACTGGTGCTGGCAGTGGGCCGTCCATCAGGCGTTCACCATGACCGTACCCCTGCGCACCACATTTGATGAACTGTGAGCCAGCAAAAGAAAGGTGTTTTATGCGGGTCCACATAACACCGCCAATATACGGAGGTGGTGTGCTAACTCTTTCATTTAATGGTACTTTCAGAAGAATTCAGAACATCCATACAGCGTCATATGCGGATCCGTATATTTATTGTTATGGAGCTCGCAAGGCTACAGGCAATAGTTGAGAAGCATCGATGGAGTGTGTTGCTAATTACGAAGTAAAAGCCGAGTGCTCCGTAGTGGAGGATGATCTCAAACTGCGAATACGGCATCCGAAAAATCAATATAGTGCCATCGTTCGGAATATCGCACGATCAGACTATACAACGCCATTCCTGCTTTCTTTGCAGCTGTGCTTTGAAGCACCCAGCTTAGATGATGCTAGAGATATTGCGGAAGAGCATCTGGCTGATTGCTTAAATATGCTGTGCCTGGCAACGGGATCAAGTTTCAAACGATACCGTATACGCCAAGTAGTTGATGCATCTCCCGGAACCACCGGCATGAAAACATTACTCATGTGGAGCGACTCCATAGATCATGAGGATCCACAACCCTTCCTTTCCAACGAAACTGTTGCTTCCATAGAAAGACTCTCGAAATTTGACGTCCCCCCTGCAATCCGTCGCGCTATGAGATGGTATCGATTGGGTATCGGAGCAACTGCTCCAGACGATCAATTTACGTATTTTTGGTTCGCATTAGAAATCATCGCGGTATTTCAAAAAGACCCCAATAAGGTTCCAGATAAGTGCCCACACTGTGAGTCTGCGCTTTATTGTGAATCGTGCAAAACTCATCCAACACATAAGCCCTATCCAAAACAGGCGATACATGCCCTACTAAAGTCAGCGGACAAAGAGTGCGACGATGCAACCGTTAAACTATTGGAAAAGACCCGTAATAGTTTGATGCATGGAAAAACGTTAAGGGAAATCGAAGCGAATCTGCCTGAACCTAGGGCAGAAATCGTCGATATATTGGGCCGCTTGTTGTGGAAGGCGCTAATTCTTCAATTTCGTCACGAAATGTTTGATGGAACACTAATACTGGGAGCCCCATCAACATATGTTCATAGAACCATGCATGGTATCGCTCATATGCAAACAGTAGTCCCTTTCGACGGCGACGGTGATCTAGATCTTAGTTTCAAAGGAACAACGATTCAGTTCGTAGTGGATGGCCCACCTCAAAGCGCCTTGCCGTCGGTAATACGCATGAGTTCAGTACAATATGAGCGCCTAGGCAAACTGGCATCTTTCGCGGGGGACCATCAAGAGATGTGCAAACGAATATACGGGAAGGTCAAACGAGTGGATGACGGAGTTCAAGCTCTCGTTTTGGCGACTGATATGGCAACTATCAGAAATGCGCTGGATAAAGAGCCGAAGGAAGAGTGGCAAAAACTCTTCAGTGAGATAATCGGCGAAGCTGGAGGAGAGAGTGCCCCATAACAAGCGCATGAAGTCGCTCACTGCGACGCGGCTACCGTCGCGCGCCTTATGCGGGCGTTAGTAGACTCATCCCGTTATTGATGAAGGAGGCCCTGTAAGCCCCGCGTATGCACACAGATGCCCAGAAGATGTATCGTGGTTTTCCGCAAAACCGGTGAGGTGCTCTACATCATTGCGCTAGGCATCTAGCATCCAGACAGCGATCACACGCACTTATGGCATTATCACTCGCGCTATTGGAAAGACATGCAGAGGCAGGGCACCGTTGGGCCTGGGGCGAGTTGGCCACGCTGTATCTGCGTGGCATTGGTGTTAAGCAGAATTTCAGAGAAGGCAAACTGCTGCTACTGATTGCGGCGCGCACTGCTGACAGAAAAGCAGGCATGCGGTTGGCTGCGTATTATCGGCTCGGTAGCAATGGATTTGAGCGAAAAGAGGAGAGCGCCACCTTATTGGCGCGACCGAATGGATCGAGTGCTCTTATCCGATGTTTCCGTTATCTATGGAGAAGGCTACGAACACCTGCGAGAGATATCAGAGCAACGTTATCAACGCTGGCAGGAAATTCGCGCTTGGCTGTGGCCTTGAGTAAGGGCTCTGGGCCAAGCCGGCCGGTCGCACCCCCAGCATGGGCAAATTCCCGGTGCCGGGATCGGCTCTGGGAGGCAGGGATACGTATTCCTTCAAACTAGGGGGGTACCCAACCACTCTGGGGGTACTTCTGGGGGTATATCCTCACACCCCTTTACCACTCAACCAATATATTCAATCGCTTATGCCTCTGTTTTGGTTGCCGCTCCCGGCACCAAGCATGCTTTTCAGCACTTCCCGCAACACCCATCATTTCCATTAACAAACACTTATCATGCAGTGGTCGTATTCACGTGATCGCAGGGCACGGAACAAGACCTGACCCGGAAGGTTCTTTTTCCCTTTTAAAGAGCTAACGCCTGCCTTCAGCCGAACGCTTGGAGCGGATGACCGAAGGGAACTAGCGGAGAGTGGATCGGCTGAAGGCATTGTTAGAGATCATTTTCTCGTAAATCCCAGACCATAATTGAATCGACCTTTGGAAGTTGGTGCGAAAATTCAGACTCCCACCAATCCGGTATATCTTCACCTTTTGATTCCAGTAGTGAGCGTACAAACAGAGGCAACCTATCGTGCAGCCCAATTAGCGCACTAGAATTGCTGTTCTCCTCAGGTTCAAACATCTCGCTATAGTAGTGCCGAATATGTCCGTAAATGCCTCGGATAGCATCGTTACGAGGGGCCATTGAGCGAGGACAACAGACTAGGCATTCGTATGGATTGCACTTGCTAGCAATATCACTCGTAGAAACATACTTTCTGGCGGGCTTTACGAAGTGCGTTTCAAGCGTTTTAGCTGCGGCAAGAAGTACTGCTGGGTTTGCAGTCCGTGTTGAGGGGTTTCCGCCGCAAAGAAAGCTGCTAGATAAAGGCTCTGAATAAAACGCATAGAATGCCAGAGCGTTCATGCGACTTGCGTCTGAAAGTAGTTTCTCGATTTGCAGGCCATGCGCATTGGAATATGCGAGTGATGGGTAATTATCACCTTTAGGCTTTAACTTCTTAGCTTGAATGCGAAGGCGTATGGATTGGCTTGCTCCTACGATCCACCACTCCCAATCTGCTCCTGTGGTTCTCGCTTCTTGGTGTTTTGTGAACTTCTTATACTTTAGCGGTGCGATATTGCTTGATAGCGTATATAGCAACCAATCGGTGATGGATTCTTCGCCCACTGAGGGTTGCGCTGCGATCCATCTTGAGATGTAAGATGATGCCGAAATGAAATGGTTACATGCAGTATTCATGGGTGTGTCCAATGATCTCTAACGACCAGATAACCTGCGATTTGGCAGCGTGGTGGCTTTGCGGAAGCCAAGGCGCCCCGCCCCGCTGTCAAATTGTCAGCGTTGATCTGCTTGTTAGGCATACGTTGTACCTTAGCTTCCTTCGATAGCCCGACTTACCTCATGCCTGCCATAGCAACAGGAAACTCTTTCTCCGCAATTTTCTGCCACGAAAGAATGCTGCCACTCGGGTGAAACTCTTTGTTTTCTTCAAGATAACTAAGGAACCAAGCCAACATCCCATCCCACTCATCAATCTTTCCTGGTGGATGTAATTCCCACCCTAGCTCTTCCAATAGCCATTGCGCCTTTGCCGAGTTGTGAAGCGTTGATGTAGTAGCAAAGTTCGATTCATCATCTTTTCCACCGCGCGAAATTGGAACAACGTGATCGACAGCAGGCCATAGCTCCCAATAAACAATATGGCTATCCGAGGACTTCCATGTAGCACTATGTGGGAAGACTTCCGGAACCAGTTCGCCTAATAGTAAAAGCGCACCTGGGAATACTAGCTTCATTCCAAAATACCGATCCATGAACCCATCTCTCCGAAATACTTGTAGAGATTTACACTGATTCATAGAACGCTTTTCAGGAACTATCGATTTCCAAGGATACCCCTCCTTACCCAGCGTAGCCGCAGATTGAATATTGCCTTTAGTCAGCTCCTGACATATCTCGGAAATCAGCTCTGCTTTATTGCTTTGCACCAATATTCTTCCTGCCTAACGCTGCAATGTGGGGCTGGCAACCCAGAGCGAAGCGGCGGGTTGACAGTCACACACGATTGACTTGTTATGGCAATTATTCACCTAACCCTCATCTGGATATGTGTAGGTAGATGCGTGAAATTTTGATTTACATTCTGGGCATTGTAGATCTGAAATACCTCGGCACTGGTTTAGTAAAATAAAAAAACCGTCTTTAGTCTCACATCTAGGACAGAATGGAGGGCCCTGTGGGGTTCCATTTCCACGATCTTCGTAACGGAATCCGTGCTTGGTCACAGTTGTTCGGCGAAACTCAAATGCTTTTTTTAGTCGATCGATTTCTTGATCTTTTTCCTGAATCTCATTTTGTGCGTCAACTAGGGAAACTTTCGCATCAGCTAGACTTTCGGTAAGGTCGGCTAGCCGGAGTTTGAAACCCGCTTCGTCAACACCTCTATCAATTTCACGGAGATCCTTTGCGATGCCTATGGCCGTTGCAATTGACTGAACGGCAGTACTTATATCCATATTTAACATTTACCTTTTTTATAACAGAGACTCATAAAATACAGTTTATATTTAGAGTCATCTATTATTTATGAGCCATAACGCCAAGAATAAGGGGCGGCCTTCAGGCCGTCCCTTTTGATTCCTTTGTTAGGCTTTTGGACTTGAACATACTTTAATTGCCTTTAACTCCATAATGGAGTCCTGCCCTATTAGTCTTGTTGTCCCGTCTTCCCTTTCTACGCGGTACGACTTTGGTGTTTTCTTAATGCATTTAACGGACTTTTCATATTCTATTTCATAACGGCCTGTTGAGAACGCAACATCATAAGTTTTGCCTATTTCCATTTTGCAATCCCTGTATTCATTCTATGCTAAACACTGACCTTGATAATCCTGAAGCCTAACGTCTCGCCTCAGTCGCGCGGCGTTGCCGCGTCGACCTGTAGCCGCTTGTTATGCCTTTCCTCGCTAAAGACCTCATTAATTTTTGGCTGAAGAAACCAAACCCCAATAGGTGAGAACCAAAATAGGAAAAATGGTCCGCTATAATCGAGGAACTTTACTTTTTCGTTTCTTTGCAAGGTCACAAACTGCTTCGCAGTAAACCAAAGTCCGTAAAACATACCAAACGTTGACACAACATGAATAGGTAGCAACCAAGCTGGCGGTGTTTGTGGCTCATTTGACAATTCCATATTTGGAAAAATGGAAACCGCCATAAGAACGGTGTAGAGAATTGTGACGCCAAATCCCAACCTATAAACAATCGGACTCTTTCTCAAATCTTCGGGAAGCCACCTATTGGCCGTTGAACCGACAGCGTATAGCCACCCAATAATAACTAACATCCATATCAAAGTTACGGCCCCAAACCATTTGAGACCCTCTGGACCCTGCAGAATCAACATCGGCAATAACATTGGTGTAATAACTAGCACGAACATCTGCCATGCTTTCAGTTTAAGGAACAATTTCATACATATTCTCTATTTTAGGCATGACAATGAATATACGGATCCGTATAAGACGCCGGAATCCGCGGTTGGTCCGCATATAACGCTGCATGGGTGTTCTGAATTCTCCAGAAAAAACTTTTAAATGAAAGAGTTAGCACGTCACGCCTAAATATTTAGGGTTTTATGCGGATCCGCATAAGGCACCTTTTCTTTGCTCGCTTACAGCTCATCTATCCGGCGGAATATTCCAGATGGATTGCGGTTCCTGACATGGGGATAAATCATCGTAGCCTCGATCTACTGTGTCAGAGCAGTCCCCCTACCGTTCGAATATCGTGACCACCTTTGCTACCCCACTCGCGTTACTCCCCTTCCTCCGCGAGCACACCTGACTTTTTCTCCGTGTCATCCGCTGGAGCCTCCAGACCATACTGGCTAATCAAACGCCTCAGGCGCGGCCGGGATATGCCCAGAACCTCACAAGCCTGGCCCCGATGCCAATTGGTTGCCGCCAGTACCCGGGCGATATGCTCACACTCCACATCCGACAAACTCTGCTCGGTTGCCGGTTTCGCCCTGGCAGCATCCGTGCCCTTCCCGCCGGTCCCGGCTATTTGCTCCGGCATCAGGTCCAGGGTGATGGTATTGCCCGGGCTCAATGCCACTGCCTTCATCAGCACATTCTCCAATTCACGCACATTGCCCGGCCAGTCATAGGCCCGAAAGGCCTCCATGACTTCTCCCATGAGCCGCGGCACCTTGCGGTGCATGGTGCGATTGATCCTGCCCAGCAGGGCGGGTACCAATTGTTCGAGATCCTCCATGCGCTCGCGCAACGGCGGTAGATGGATGTTGACCACCTGGAAACGGTAATAAAGGTCCTCGCGAAATTTTCCCTGCCCGACCCGCTCCAGCAAATCGGCATTGGTAGCACCAATGACCCGGGCGTTGGTGCGCTTAACCTCGCTCCCGCCCAGAGGCACAAACTCTTTTTCCTGGATCACTCGCAGCAGCTTGGCCTGTACTCCCGGCGATAAATCACCAACCTCATCGAGAAAGATGCTGCCGTCCTGGGCCAGGGAAAATTTGCCGGGCTGACGACTAAGCGCACCGGTGAATGCACCTTTCTCGTGGCCGAACATGTCGGATTCCAGCAGCGTCTCCACCACGGCCGCGCAGTTCACCGCCACGAACGGCGCCGATGGCTTGGTAGCAGCACAATGAATGGCACGGGCCACCAGCTCCTTGCCGGTTCCGGACTCGCCAGTAATCAACACCGTTGCCGGACTTTGTGCCACCAGGCCGATGGTCTTGTAGATCTCTTTCATGGCTCGGCTACTGCCCACCATGGCGTAGTCGCTGTCCCCGGCACCCCCTCCACCGGCATGCACCATGCCCCTTTCGGAGCCATTGCCCGCCAGGATCTTGGTGACCGCGGCGTCCAGCTCATCGATATCAATGGGCTTGTGGATGTAGTCATCCGCTCCACGCTGCATGGCCTGAATCGTGCTTTCCATATCGTGGAAGGCGGTGATCATAATGACGCGGATGTCGGGAAAGTTTTGCTTGAACTCCGGCAGGCCCTCCAGCCCTGATTTACCCGGCATGCGGATATCCATCACCAGCAGATCCGGCTGCATTTGTTCGGCCGTAGCCAATCCTTCATCGACGCCCGACGCCACTGCGGTATCGTAACCCTGGCTACGAAAGTGCAGCTGCAGGGTACGGCCACTCGCTACGTCATCATCAATCACAAGTATCTTTTTCATAGCTGCTCGCCAAGCTCCGCCACCGGCGCCGTTTCTGTATCAGATACCATCAGTTCATTTACAGGGCCGGTAGGCAGGGTGACCACGGCGCAGGTGCCCTTCATCTCCCCCGACCTCAACACAATATCTCCACCATGCTGGTCGAGGATGCGTTTGACAATGGCGAGACCCAGTCCGGTACCCGAGGCGCGGGTAGTAAAGAACGGATCGAACAGCTGCTCCTGCAAACCTGGGTCGATGCCCCGCCCGTTATCACAGATGTCCACCTGAATTCTGGATCCCGCAGGGGCCAATTCCAGGCGCGTGTGAATACTGACCTGAGCTTGCCCCCGCGCAATCCCCTCCGTTGCCTGGGCGGCATTAATAATGAGATTCGAGAACACCTGCCGTAGCTTGGTACTGTCTCCGTGCAGCGTCGGGAGCCCGGGGCGAAAATGGGTGACCACCTCAACCCCATATTCATCAATACGCTTCTGGGCCAGGCTGATGGCCGTCTCCATGAGCTTGTCGATGGCAATCCATTCGGGCTTGAGGGCATCGGGCCGCGAGTAGGTCAACAGATCGGCGAGGATATCCTCCATGTAGCGCACCCGTTCCAGCGCGATCTGGTGCAGCTCGTGCTCATCGCCTCCCCACTCCCCTGCCGGTTTCCTTCCCAGCATCTGTAACGTCATCTTGATAGACGATAACGGGTTGCGCAGATCATGGGCAATCATCGAAGCCGCCTGACCCATGGCCGCCAGCGCCCGTGACCGAAGCAGCTGCTGATTGCGAGCCTCCACTTCCTGCTCCAGACGCTTGCGCTCGGTGATGTCCTCCTTGACTGCCACAAAGTGGGTGATTTCACCATCCGCAGCACGCACGGCCGAGATGGATGCAGTTTCCCAGTAAAGCTCGCCGTTTTTTTTCCGGTTCTGGAACTCGCCGCGCCACTCGCCGCCGGCGGAGATGGTTTCCCACAATTCACGGTATTCGTCCGCGCTGGTGTTCTCCGACTTGAGCATATTCGGATTTTTGCCAATCACCTCTTCCGGCATATAACCGGTCAGGCGGGCGAACTTGGGATTGACGTACTCGATGATGCCATCCCGGCTGGTGATCATAACGGTGCTGGGGCTCTGTTCGACGGCACGTGACAATTGCCGCAACTCCCGCTCGGCACGTTCCTGATCGGTGACATCCTCGCCAATACAGGTAATCCCGGTGGCCGTGCCTTCCGAACTCAGGGACAGTGTCCGGTTCCAGGAAATCACCAGCCGTTTGCCGCCGCGGGTGAGGATTTCATCCCGGTGCGACGCGGCATACGCCCCTCCCCGTTCCGGGCTCAGCAACTGCTCCCTGCTCGTAGCCCGTCGCTCAGGCGGTATAAAGGTCTCAAACCAGTCGTGCCCGTATACCTGCTCATGCTGCCATCCGGTCAGGCGCAGGAGAAAGTCGTTACAAAAGGCAATCTTGCCGTTCATGTCCAGGGTTACGGCGGCCAGCTGCACATTCTCCAGAGTCCTGCGAAAACGCCGCTCATACTCACGCTCCGCAGCCAGCTGCCGGTGCCGGAGCTGGCTGCGGGCAAGAAATATGGATGCAATCGCCAGCAATGTCAGCATCGTGGCATAGAGCAGCAGGTTCCGGCGCAGGAAAACAAGCGGTGTCGACTGCAGAACAGCGGGCGACACGTGAGCGATCACCTTCCATTGATAGGGGTCACCGTTATCAGCAGCGGGCAGCCCCGCATCCGGATTGTGGGCAACCCGGGCCTCCAGCACCGGATGGATGGTAGTAAAAGTAAACAGGCCGCCAGAGTTTAGGAACTGCCCCGACTCGGTATTCAGGATCTGCTTCCAGGCCTCGGGATGACGCCGCCCAAAAGTCCGATCATTGTGAAACATGAAGCCCCATTGATCTTCTTCACGCGGGCTGCTGAGCCAAAAACCATCGGCATTAACCAGTTCCACATGATCGGCAATGTTGGCGGCAGCTCGCTTGAAATGCCGAATAAGCCGCTGCCCAAAGTAGTTGAGAAAGACCACGCCTTGCTTTTGTCCGGCGCTATCGAACACCGGCATGGCAAAGCGGATCATCGGTTTTAATGGCCGTTCCACCTGCCCCCCTTCAACATTCAGGTCCAGCGGTGAAATATAGATCTGGCCACGCCCGGTTCTTAAAGATTCAGAAAAGTAATAGCGCTTCGATTTGTCCTGTAATTCACTGTCCGACACCGCTCGCACCCGCCCGCCACTATGGTTAACGCGTACGGTCTCCATCCCCGCCTTGTCGATAAACCGGGCTTGGTCATAGAGCTGTTTGTTGCGGAGAAAAGCCTTGAACTCGGTGGCGATCGGCGCCTTGTGTTGGGCGGCCGGGATTTCAAGCAAGCCGCGCGCCTCGATGTGGCCCGCCAGGAAGCCTAAATCTGCAACCACCCCCGCAATATCCGCCCCAATCATCCGTCGCGCCAGGTCGACATTCAGCGTCTCGCTGGCCTCACGGGTAATCCGTGCAGTGCGATATTCAGCGAAATAGTGGCTCCCCATTATGACGACAAGCAATGCCGCCAGGGGAATAAAGATACGCAAAAAGCCCTTGCTGAGGCCCCAGGGGAAAAGTTCGGAGGCTATGGGATCATGGGTCATTATCAAGGCGCCTGAAGCACCCGAACAAGACGGTGGCGATGCAGCCACCGACCACGGGAGTTTCATCTTAGCACGCCCGAAAAAACCCGCGATTACCTCCGAAACCAGTTGAACAAAATCGACTTTATCAACCTGGGATGATTGAACGATCCGTTCAATCCAACCCCTTTCCCTGATCAGAAGATGCTTGAGCTGGAAGTTGTATCCGCCTGTTTTGTGACCGTCTTCTCAGTTTTTCGGGAGATTGGCATGCTTCTTGGAAGTGACCTTGTATTTAGGGAACACGTCGCAAGCTCCGGCAAAGAACCGGGCATACACGTGAAGGGTCCCCCGGAACATACGAACTGCAAGCCCGATATAGCGGCCGACCTGATTGAGGAGATGTTGTTGATGCGAGCTGGAAAATTCCGGAACACCCTGACAGCCGTGGCGGCCTTGTTGCTAGCCCTTCCCATCGTCAGTCATGGCGCCACCTACAAGGTTGTCGAGGTGGCCGACGGCGGCAGTGTTAAGGGAAAACTCAGCTTTGAGGGTGCGCTTCCGGCCGACGCCATAGAAAAGATCGGCATCACCAAGAATCCTGAAGTCTGTGACAAAGACCCAAACAATCCCGGCTACCGGGAGGTCATCTGGATAGATGTAGACAAGGGCGCGCTGCGTGGTGCCTTTGTCTATCTGGACAAGGTTAAAAAGGGTAAAAAATGGGCGCCGCCAACGGACGGAAAGGATGGGGATTTTCTCGTCAACCAGGAAGGCTGTCGCTTTCGACCCTGGGCCCAGGTAGTCAAGCCGGGCAACCTGGTAATCAGAAACAGCGACAAGGGTGTATTGCACAACATTAATACCCGCGAGCTCATCGGCGTCGAGAAAAAACGCAAACCCATCAAGCGCACCATGTTCAACTTTGGCCAGCCGGACCCGGGTGATATCGAGCAGGAACTCAAACCCCGGCGCTCAGCGCATATCTCCGTTAACTGTGAGGCCCATAACTTCATGTTTGCCTACATGATGGCCCCCAAGCATCCCTATGCAGTGGTGGTCAAGGAAGACGGTAGCTATTCCATCGACAACATCCCGCCAGGCAAGTACACCCTCAAAGCCTGGCACCCCAGGCTCGGAGTGAAGAAGGCCAAGATCACCGTCCCGGCCAAGGGCTCGGTGGAGAACAATTTCGTATTTTCCGCGAAGAAATGACAGATAGTCAGGAGGAACGGTCGTGAGGAACCAAATCAGACAGGCACCCCCATGGCGCTCGGCTTTAATGACCGCACTGGTGGCCGTATCGATTGCAATACTCCCCGGATTTGCCAGCGCCGGCGACTACCCCGCACTGGGCCCCCTGGCAGCAAAAAAGGCCCCCAAATCTGCCCTCGTAGAGATGGGGAAACGGCTGTTCTTTGATGCCCGAATGTCGGGCGATGGCGCCATCAGCTGCGCCACCTGCCACCATCCCAAACAGGGCTTCACCCGACAGAAAGATGAGGACGGCAAACCCATGGTGCTGTCCGATGCCTATCCGGGCACCAAGCACTACCGCAACGCCCCCACCCTCATCAATACCATCTATAAGGCGGACTTTGCCGATGCCGGCTGGTCCTGGGATGGGCACATGGGGGCCAACCTTAACGACGTGGTACGCAACGAGATCACCGAGACCATGATCCTGAACCTGGACATGCGCCTGATGCACGAGCGCATGAAACAGGACCCGGTGTACGTGAAGATGTGCAAGCAAAACTTCAACGGCGAATGCAGCTCCGGCAAGGGCCGCAAGGCGCTGGTGGCTTTTGTGCAAACCCTGGTGTCCCGGGATGCACCCTTCGATAAGGGCAAGTTATCGAAGGCAGCCAAGCGTGGCCGCAAGCTGTTTGAAGGCAAGGCCGGCTGCATCCAGTGTCACAACGGCCCCTACCTCTCCGATGGCAAGCCCCATAACACCGGAGTCGACGAGAACTTCGATGTCTTCAAGAATCCGTTGCGCCACATCACCTTGCGCGCCGTAACCACCAACCACGGCGTACCCAAGGCGGATATCTGGCGCCGGGATGTGGGTTACTTCCTGGTGAGTAAAAACTACGCCGATGTGGGCAAGTTCATCACCCCCACCCTGCGTGAACTCAAATACACCGCCCCCTATATGCACAACGGGATGATCGCCACCCTCGACGCGGTGGTGGAGTTCTATAACCAGGGCGGGGGGCACGATGACCCGCTGGCCACCGAATTGAAGCCATTGAAGCTCAAGGCAAAAGAGAAGAAGGATCTGGTGGCCTTTCTGAAGAGCCTGAGCAGCGCCAAGCCAGTCACGGTGGAGCCGGTCAAGGTGCCGCAGAAATATAAACCCATCGCGAACTGGGCAAGCACACACAATTAGAGGACAAAGCGATGAAAGCAATCACAAAACTATCCAGTGTGCTGCTCGCGAGCTTTGTTTTGGCGACCATCAGCACGAACGTTCTGGCCGAAGGCGACCCGGACAAGGATCCGGCACTGGCACCTTTGCCACCGGTACCGACGCCGCCGGACAATCCCATCACCAAGGCGAAATCCGAGCTCGGCAAGCTGTTGTTTTTCGACCCGAAACTCACCGGTGATGCCAGCCTATCCTGCGCCGACTGTCACGACCCGAAACAGGGCTTTGGCACCAACGAACCCATCTCCCGGGGTTATCCGGGCACGGTCCACTGGCGTAATGCCCACACCGCCGTCAACAGCGGCTATCTGGCGAAACTGTTCTGGCAGGGAAATGTCGGGAGCCTGGAGAAGCAGGCACCCACGGCCAATAAGGGTGCGCTGGCCGGCAACGGCGAGAACGACGTGATGGAGGCACGGCTGCGGCAGACGCCCTACTACATCAAGGCTTTCAAGGAGGTTTATGGGACAAGGCTGCCCAACATGGGCGATGCCTGGATGGCCATCGCCACCTTCGAGCGTGACATGCTCACCCAAAAGAACACACCGCTGGATCGTTACCTGAAGGGCGACAAAAAGGCTTTGTCAAAAGACGCCGTCGCCGGCATGAAGCTGTTTACCGGCAAGGCCAATTGCATCGAGTGTCACAACGGTCCGATGCTCTCGGACGAAAAGTACTACAACCTCGGCCTGCCACGCCCGCCAGAGTTCGAGGAGTCCGGCATGAATCAAATCGCCTACCGCTGGGAGAATTACGCCAAGGGCGTGTACGAGAAACGTTATCGGGAATGGAAGGACGATGCCGGGGTGTATTACACCACCAAGCGCATCAAGGATGCCGGCAAGTTCCGCACCCAGCCGCTGCGCTATCTCGCCTACACGGCCCCCTATATGCACGCGGGCCAGTTCTTCACCCTCGAAGAGGTGGTGGATTTCTATAACGAAGGCGGTGGTGAAAACCAGTTCACCAAGCAATACGGCAACAAAACCAAGATTCTCAAACCCCTGAACCTCAACGACGAGGAGAAGGAGGCTTTGGTGGCCTTTCTGGAAGAGATCAGTGGCGAAGAGATCCAGATGGCAATTCCCAAGGTCCCCGGTTACGGAGTGATGCCGGACGTCAAGGGACTCACCCAGAGCAAGGCCAAACGCATCGGTCTTGAGACCCACCTGTCCAGCACCGCGAAACGCTAAAGGAGGCGACCCCATGCCTAGCAAACAAGACAAGACGCCGTCGAAATCGGGCTGCATGAGTCGCAGAGCCTTCCTGTTCCGCAGCAGCGCGGTAGTCGGGGGAACGGTGGTACTCACCCATATTCCCGGGATGGAGGGTGAGGCCCTGGCGGCCGAGATAGCCCGCTACCCGCGGATGCTGATTGGCAAACTGAGCCAGCTCAAGGTGGATAAGCCGGTTGCATTTAACTATCCGGACAAGGGCGCCAACTCCCAGAGCCTGCTGGTCAAGCTCAGTGCCGAGGCCGGCGGTGGCATCAGCCCCAAACACAACGTGGTGGCCTTCAACAGCCTGTGCACCCATATGGGTGGCCTTATGGGTGCCACCTACAAGCCGGCGGATCAGGTCCTTGGGCCTTGCCCCCTGCACCAGTCCACCTTTGACCTTACCCGTCACGGCATGGTCGTCAGTGGCCATGCCACCGAGAGTCTGCCTCAGGTCCTGCTGGAACTGGACGGCGACAAAATCTACGCGGTTGGCATGCTCGGCCTGATTTATGGCCGCCACGACAACCTCAAAAGCTAGCGGAGGATTAGCCCCATGGCAGACTCAAACTCCACCCCGTTTTATCATCCGGAAGACAAGGTACCGCTGCCTCCGAAAAATGCCGAGGTACTCACCACTTGCTGTGACTACTGTTCCATAGCCTGCGGACTGAAGGTCTATCGCTGGCCGGTGAACAGCCCTGATGGCGGCCCTAAAAAGAGCCAGAACGCCCTCAATCGGAATTATCCGTTACGGCCTGGCCAGGGCGGCTGGGTTGGGCCCAATCAGTACACACAGGCGACCCACAAGGGACGGCTGCACAATATCGCCATCGTCGCCGATCACAAGAGCCGGGTGGTCAATGTGGGCGGTGGACACAGTATTCGTGGTGGCTGTATCGCCCAGAAGGTCTACAACCCGCAAAAACCCACCCAGGATCGGCTACAGCATCCCATGATCCGCATCAACGACATCCTGATGCCGGTCACCTGGGATTTCGCCCTCGATATCGCCGCTGAGGTCTCCAAACACGTAATAAAAAAACACGGCGAGAGCGCCTGGGCACTGAAGTATTACAGCTACCAGTTCTTCGAGAATACCTACGCGCTGACCAAGCTGGCCCTGAAGAGCATCAACACACCGGCCGTGTCGCAGCATGATCATCCTGCCATGGTCAATTCCGTACCCGGCTGGGTGGACATCGGTTACGACATCTTCAGCGCCTCCCACGAGGACTTTTCCCTGGCGGATTGCCTGGTGATCTCAGGGACCGATCCCTTTGAAACCAAGACCACCCTGTGGAACCACTGGATTCTGAAGGGGATCCACGGCAACAACACCAAGGTGATCATGATCAACCCGCGCCGGACGGCGGGTGTTGCCTATGCCGCCAAACACGGCGGCCTTCATCTGGACGTGAACCCGGGCTCTGATACGGTGGTTCATATGGCCCTGCAGCGGATCATCATGGAGAACGGCTGGGAGGATAAGGAATTCATCAAAAAATGGGTGGCCAATGGCTGGGAAACCGACTCCGGTTTCGGTCAAGGCACCCGCAACACGCCATGGCAATGGCGTACCACCTGGGGCAAGTTCCAGGTCAAGGGCTATGAAGGCTCACCGAAGCACTTCAAGGAATGGATCTATGCCCAGGAAGAATCGAAACCCGAAGTAGCGGCCAAGATTGCAGGCATAGATGTCAAAAAGCTCTACCAGGCCGCGGAGATGATGGCCAAGCCCAAAGCCAACGGTGAGCGGGTAAAGACCAGTATCTGTATCGAGAAAGGCAACTACTGGTCCAACAACTATCTCAACACCGCCTCTATCGGCACCCTGGGTGCCATTCTCGGTTGCGGCGGCCGTCCGGGACAGGTAATTACCCGCCTCGGTGGCCATCAGCGCGGTGGCATGAGCGGCGGCAAGTATCCCGGCTGGAAATCGCCCTACAAGGTACCCGGTCGCAGACGTCACCGTCTGGACCTGGATCGCTGGCTGGAATCTGGCCACGTACGCTTTGCCTATGTGGTCGGCACCACCTGGATTCAGGCCATGGCCGGCTCGTCGGCGCTGCAGGACACCTTCAAGCGGCTGGTGAAACTCAACCCCAATCAGGTCCGGAGTTTCGATAAACAGACCATTATCGACACCCTCAAAAAGCGTGTGGATAGCGGCGGCACGGTAGTAGTGAATCAGGAGATCTACCTGCGCGATCCCATCGGCAACCAGTACGCGGACATCGTGCTGCCCGCCGCCACCTGGGGCGAGGAAGACTTCGCACGGGCCAACTCTGAACGCCGCGTACGGCTGTATTCAAAATTCTATGACGCCCCTGGCGAGGCCCTGCCCGACTGGAAGATCGCCGCCATGTTCGCCAAGAAGATGGGCTTTCACGGCTACGACTGGAAGGACTCCAACGAGGTATTCGAGGAGACCTGTCGTTTCTCCCGCGGGTCACGCAAGGACTTCAACGCCATACGCGTGATGGCCCGACGCAAGGGTATGAAGGCCCACGACTATCTGCGGAGCTTTGGCACCACCGGGCTGCAGGCACCGCTGCTTATATTTGGCGACAAGCTGATCGAGACCAAGCGACTGCACGACTACAACCGCAAGGATATCCCGGATACCGGACCGCAAGGCGTGACCATTACCAACAAGCGCCTGCTGGCCTTCAAGACCCAGACCGGCAAGCTTAATCTGGTGAAATCACCATGGAAATTGTGGTCCGATTTCTACGACTTCATGCAGCCAAAAGATGATGAGTTGTGGATCAGTAATGGGCGTATTAACGAGATCTGGGAATCCGGATTCGATGACTATGAGCGCCGGCCCTATACCCAGCAGCGCTGGCCCATGAACTTCATCGAACTCCACCCGGACGACGCCAAAAAGCGAGGTATTGAATCCGGCGATCTGGTAGCCATCGAGTCCAAACGGGTACCGGTCCAGACAGATTTCAATCTGGGCGTAAAAGGCGGTGATATGTGGTTCTCAGGGCTGATGAAAAAGGGCCATATAAAGCTCGCCACCGGCTCCCTGTCGGCAGTAGCCATCGTCACGCCGGCGGTCAAGAAAGGCGTGGCTTTCGCCGAATGCCTGCACACCAGCCAACCGGTCAATAACATTGCCCCGCGGGTACCGGACCCCATCACCCAAAACTACCGCTTCAAGATTGCCACCGGAACCGTCAGAAAGATCGGTGAGAGTCACTTCAAGCACACTTTCGCCCAGATGACCTTCAAACGCAGGGACATCGTCTAGCACCAGGGTTAATAGAGGGGCCGTCGTCACCATACGCGGCGGTCCTTCGCCTTTTAGCTGGGGTTACTGCTACATCCCTGCGCCTATCCACGTTCCGAAAAAATAATAAAGGGAACAAATGATCGCTGGTGAACTACAAGCAATGGGAAATGCCCACGAGACCCGGGAAACGCTGATACGGACTCTACATGGTGTACTGGAACGGGATAACTCCCTGTCCCAGTGCTGTGCCATACGTGCGCTGGAAAAACTTGATGCCCGCGATTCCCTGTCACTTGAACATCTCATAGAGCTGCTGCTCCACCCCGACCCCGATGTCCGGACCGATGTCGCGGTGGCCCTGGGACGCATGCAAATCAGCACGGCGGTTGAGCCACTGGTCCGCAATCTCGAAGGTGACCCGGATGGTGAAGTTCGTATCGAGGTTGCCAAAGCCTTGTGCAATATCCGTTCGGAACGCTCGGTAGAACCCTTGATTCGTTGCATTCGGGAAGATGGTTATCCTGAACTGGACGCCATGGAAGATGATGAACCCTACAACGCCGGCTCAGAGGTACTTAGTCAGGCGGTAAATGCACTGGCTTCCATTGGCGATCTGCGAGCAACGGATCCACTGGTGGAATTACTAAAAGATGAGGCGTATGAAGACCTCCAGGAGAGTGGTTTCCGGGCACTGGTCCGCCTTGACGACGACAAGGCCCGGTCCTTTCTGCTCGAACAACTCCGCCACGGCAACCGGCTAGCCCGCCGCCGGGCCCTCCAGGCCATGGCCACGCTACCTGCCAGCGAGGAAACAACCGGCACCGACCCCTCGCCGGAACTGTTAAATGCCCTGACCAACGCCCTTGTGGACCAGGATCCGGCGGTACGCAGCTATGCGGCCCGCGCCATCAGCAGTACCCGGAACCCTCTGGTGGTGGTGCCGCTCACCATGCTGCTCGCAGACCCGGATGACGGGGTTGTTACCGAAGCCGCCCGGGCACTGTCCAAAATGCCCAACCACGAGGTGATCGACCGACTCCATTCCCTGCTGGACGAACCCAAACCGGCGCTAAAAAAAGGCATTGCCCGGGTCCTGGGGGAAATCAGGGATCCCCGTTCGGTAGAACCCCTGAGCCAACTGTTGGCTACGGAAGATACCGCGCTACTCTATGAAGCCATCGTCGCCCTGGGACAAATAGCCTGCCGGGGACCTGAACAACATCTGGCCGAACTGCTGACCAATAGCGAGTATCACCATACGGTTCGTGTCCAGGCAGCCCTTGCCCTGGGCCGTATCCTCGCCAGCGCTGATACCGGCACAGATGATGCTCAAAATGAGGCTGACGATTCAGTTGAGGATCCACGATCGGTACTCACCGGGGCGGTACTTGATACCGACGAACGGGTCCGCCATGCGGCCATGGCTGCGCTGGTTGAACTGGATCCAGAACATGGCGCCCAGGTCCTAACCGGCATTCTGTACCGCGCAGCGTACCCCGACGATGACGCTGAACCGCCCTCCGAAGACGACGCAACCGCGCCTGCCGGCGATGAAGCCGCCGTAGCGGACGAAAAAGACCCGGACCGGTTGGCAGCACTGGTGGGGCGGGGGACACCGGAAACATCCACCCTGGCCGCTATCCTGGCCAATCAGCCAGAACAGGCACCGGTGACACCGGAAGAAACGGCGGTGGAATCGGAAGCCGACATCCATGAAACCTCGACCCGAATCGTCGCTGCCCGATTATTGGGAGCTCTGCACGAACCGGGAAGCGAGGCGATAGCCTCTCTGATCAGTGCAACCGGCTCTTCAGAGCCTGAACTGCGCCGGGAGGCGCTTGATGCCCTGGGCCGCATCGGCGACAAATCGGCCTTGCCAGTCGTCCTGCAGGCGCTGCTTGCCGAGGAACGCGATATTCGATTGGTCGCCCTGGATGCCCTTGCCCGACTGGGTATACCCGATGACGCTCACGAGCTGCTTGCCAACATGCTGCACGATCCCGATCCCATCATCCGGGAGCGGGCCATCAGTGCACTCGGCACGGGTGATGACGCCAGAGTAAACGCCTATCTGATCGAGGCCTTGGGCGATGGAGATCTCGGTGTTTGTCGGGCTGCCCTGGCGGCAATTCGGCAAGGAAACTGTGATGGCTCCATCTCCGAACACATCCTGAAATTGCTGTTCCGCTTTCCCGGTGAGTTGCAACAGGAAATCGGCACCACCCTGGCGCGGCTTCGGGATACCTCCGCCACCCCCCGGCTGCTCGCCATAATCGATGATCCGGAGCAGGAGGAATTTCACTGGATCTGCATCGACACCCTGGGCCATCTACACGGCCGACCAACGCTCCTCGCGGCCCAGTAGGAATCCGCATGACGAAGACCGCGCCACGCCATACCCTAACGACCTCACTAGCAGGCCTGATCATGCTGACAAGCCTGTTTGCCCCGGCACTGGCAGCGGACAAAATCGGGCTGGTGGAAGCCCAGGAGCTGTACGAAGACAACTGCGCCATGTGCCACGGCTATGACGGTATGCCTATCATGCCCGGGGCCCCCAATTTCACCCGGGGAGAGCGTCTGGAGAAAAAGGATACGGAGCTGTTAACCAGCATCCGCGATGGCAAGGGCGCCATGCCACCCTGGGCCGGAGCTTTAAGCGACGCGGAGCAGCAGGCGGCACTTCATTACGCCCGCCAGCTTCATCAGCCCCCGGCCAAGGAGAGCCAGAAAAGGAATCAGGGGCCAGCCAGGGTTTCGCTAGCCGCCCGACAAGATAGCCCTAAGGACCTGCGATGAAGCGGCTTTTCCAGCCGTCAGCCAAGACGGCACTGGGGATTCTGGCGCTCACCGCACTCTTCCTCTTTGGAGCCCCAGCCTACGCCCAGGAGGCCAACGAATACCGTCAGATACTCGGCGGTGACTCCCGCAAGCTGATCTGGTTCCTGGCACAGTTGCACCTCTTCTTTGCCGCCTTTGTCCTCGGTGTGCCGCTGTTTGCGGTCATCATCGAGGTGGTCGGCTGGCGCAAAAAAGACCCCAAATTCGACAAGCTGGCGCACGAATTCACCAGCCTGCTGAGCGTCGCCTACGCCACCACCGCGGCCCTTGGCGGGCTGCTTGCCTTTGCCTTGTTCACCCTCTACCCCACCTTCATGGGTTATCTGGCGGGCCTGTTCAAGGACGTCATGTTCATGTACGCCCTGCTGTTTTTCGCCGAAACCTTCTGCCTCTATCTCTACTATTACGGCTGGCACTGGATGCAGGGCGGCAAGGTCTTCAGCAAGAACCTGCAATGGCTGTTCAAGGGCGTCGGCACCGCCATCATCGTCTTCGGCCTGGTGTTCTTCTTTGGTGGTCTGGGACCAGAGATGCGTGGCGATACCCGCTCCTTCATGACCCTGCTCTACATCCTGCCACCGGGCATCGGTTTTCTGATCCTGAAAGACCGCAAGAGCGTCCATATCATGATTGGCATCCTGCTCAATGTGGCGGGCACCGCCATCATGCAGCTGGCCAATAGCTGGGCGGGCTTCATGATGAGTCCGGCGGGCGTGGATCAGGACGGTGCCCTGACCGGCTCCCTGTGGATCGCCTTTGAGAACATCCTGGCCACCCCCATCGCCATACACCGGATGCTGGGGAACCTGGCCTTTGGTGGCCTGGTGGCCGGCGCCTATGCGGCGGTGAAGTTCATCGGCGCCCGCACCATGGAAGAAAAAGCCCATTACGACTGGATGGGCTACATCGCCAACTTCGTCGCCATTGCCGCCCTCATCCCCCTGCCCTTTGCCGGCTACTATCTGGGCCGCGAGGTCTACTCCACCAGCGCGGTGATGGGCAACAACATGATGGGGGGGGATTTCTCCTGGACCTTCATTATCCAGGCGGCGTTGGTGGGCTCGCTGTTCATCATCTCCAACTACTACCTGTGGAGCGGCATGACCCGCATTCCCGGCGCCCAGCGCTACTACGGATACATCAAGTGGATTCTAGGGGCGCTGATCGTCTCCTTCGCCATCTGGCTCACCCCGCACAACCTGCCGCTCACGGGCCAGGAAGTGGGACAAATGGGGGGTAGCCAATACCACCCGACGCTCAAGTTCATGGGCCTGATGCCGGCCAAGAACGCGGTGGTGAATCTCATCATCCTCTCCACCTTCTTCAGCTTCCTGCTCTACCGGCGCGGCAACAAGAGCGATGTACTCCCCATCAGCCAGCAAGGGCGGCTACCGAAAATCATCATCCCGCTGGCGGGGCTCGCGGCGGTGGCCATGGTGGGCCAGTATGCGCTGAGCCTGCTGGGCATGGACCCGGCGGAACTGGATCTGCCCGCCGACCGGGCCCAGTATTTCCACACCGTTGGCTACTTGCTGCTGGCCGAATGCGCTGTCGCGGTACTGGCGGTGATACTGGCGCTGAAAGATCGAGGCAAACTCGCCCAGGCCCTGTACCTGGGAGTTACCGCCTTCAGTGTGGTGATCTTCCTCGGCGTCTACGGCTTCGTGGTGATGGAGAAGGCCTCGCCCTTCCTGCGCAACGTGGCCGTCAGCCAGTTCCTGCAACTCATCAGCTGCCTGATCCTGGTCTCCGCCATCGACTTCTTTCTGTTCCGCGATGCCAAGGAGATCGGCAAATTGCAGTGGGGCAAGATGAGTGTGCGCAGCCAGTACGCACTGCTGGCACTGACCTTCATCATCACCATGAATATGGGCCTCATGGGCTTCATCCGCTCGGGGCTGCGCGGCGACTGGCACATCTTTGGCGTCATGCGCGACACCTCCCCCTGGTCCTACACCCCCAGCAACTACACCATGACCGAAATGGTAAGTCTGACCGTACTGGTATTCATGCTGGGTGTCGCCTTCATGTTCTGGCTGGGCGGCATTGCCGCGAAGAAAGGCCCCACCGAGGAACCGGCCACTGAGAAACCAGCCAGCAAAGCTGAAGCGGGGGCGGACGAGCCGTGATCCGCACCATCGGCAAGGTCTTTCTGTTTCTGCTGCTGCTGCTTGGCGCCTTCCTGTGGATGGGGCAAACCATTACTGCCATGACCGGGGGCGAGAAAAAGGCCGCCAGCATCGTGGAAATCACCCCTGAGGGTGGCGAGACCATCTTCTGGGGCAAAGGCCGTTGCTTCACCTGCCATAGCCTGGGCGATCAGGGCAGTGCCGTACGCTGCCCGAACCTGGGCCAGTTCGGCGAGAAATTTCTGATGCCCATCGGCGAGCGGGCTGACGAACGGGCGAAAGAGCGCTCCGAGGAGACCGGCGAAAAATATACGGCTACAGACTACCTGGTAGAAAGCCTGGCCGTTCCCAGCGCCTATGTGGTGGAGGGCTACAAGGATGAGATGGCCATCGTCTACGCGCCACCCATCTCGCTCAACCTCAATGAAATCAAGGCCGTGGTCGCCTATCTGCAAAGCCAGGGGGGAGAACTGGACCTTGAGGCCATCGAGAATCCCAGTGAGATATCCGCCAAATATTACGCCCGCATCTCGGCAGCCACCGCCGCAGGCGGCGGCGATCCGGGTGCCGGACTGGAGGTCTTTGACGACAACTGCGCCGAGTGCCACAAAGTGCAGGACGAAGGTGGAGAGATCGGCCCGAATCTCAGCACCATCAGCCTCAAAGGCCTGAAGTTCATCTCCGAATCCATCCTCCGCCCGGCCAAAAAGATCACCAAGGGCTATGAAACCTGGGTGGCCGTTGATACCGAAGGCCGCCGCACCACCGGTTTGAAAACCCGGGATTCCGCCACCGAAGTCGACATCACCAAGGCTAACGGCGAGGTAGTCACCATCACCAAGACCGATATCAAGGAAATGGAGGTGGATGAGGGAAAGAGCATCATGCCCGAGGATCTTGTCGAGGCCATGACGGTCAAGGATTTTCAGGATGTACAGGCCTACATGATGATGCAAAAGAGTGAGAGCGAATGAAAATCAGCCGCTTCTTCTCCGTCCTGCTGACCCTGCTTGTGGTCTATGCCCTGGTTAAATGGGGCATTCCCGCGGTTTCCCGCCAGATCACCGGGCTGCCCTTCCCGTTGCCGGTACCGGGAACGCTGATATTCATCTATATGCTGCTGACGGTGGTGGCGCTGTTTTTATTCGTCACCTTCTCCGACACCCATATGGACGAGTTTCTCCATCCCGTACAACGCTTCCTCCGCGGCGACTACGGCAAACTGCCGCGACTGATGGCGCTGATCCTTATCCCGTTGCTGGTGGGTTCGCAGGTGTATTTCATCACCGTACCGGATGTACAACTGCCCTCCTCTCTACGTATCCAGCACCCCTCTTCCAACTTCCCGGCGAAATTCGAGACCCTCAACAACCCGATTGCCAATCCCACGGATGCAGACATCGACGCCTTTATCGAGCAGGCCGCTGCCAAAGACGTACAACTGATTCCCCAGGTAGTGGCTGATGCAGAGGCCTGGATGGAAAACAACGAGGAAGAGGTGCACCCGCTGTCCTTCATTCCCGCCGCAGCCATAACCGACTTTCTCGCCCAGTTGGAAGCCGGGAAGGTCGATAAAGAAACCGCCAAAGCGGCCTTGCTGGAAAAGAACCTGTTCGAGGGACGGGCTCTCTACGCCATGAACTGCCGCCCCTGTCATGGCGACAGCGTGGCTGGCGACGGCCCCATGGCGGATGGCTTCAAACTGCGCCCCATAAACTTCACCGACAACGGCACCATCGAAACCATCATCGAGGGCTACACCTTCTGGCGGGTCAGCAATGGTGGACCGGGGCTGCCGACCGAAGCCACCCCGTGGGATTCCGCCATGCCGGAGTGGAAGCTGAATCTCAGCGAGGAAGAGCGCTGGAAAATCATCATGGCGGAATACGAACTGGCCCAGAAGACACCACGCATACCGGAGTCGCACTGAGACTCAAAGAATGCACACGAGCCTACTAAAAATGCGGACCGCCATCTCGATGATCCTGACCGCGATCTGTCTCTTCGGAGCGGGTGGCATCGGGGCAGCGGACAAACCCACCGGCCCCAAACCGGCGGAGACCCCGGAGCTGGTGGCCAGCGGCAAGCTAATCTACGTGCAGCGCTGCAGCTTCTGCCACGGCCTGCTGGGCGATGGCAACGGGCCGGCGGCGGATTATATGGACCCGCGCCCGCGGGATTTCACTCTCGGCACCTTCAAGTTCCGCACCACCGCCAGCGGTGAACTGCCCACGGACGAAGATATGTTTCGTACCATCAGCCGTGGCCTTTCCGGCACAGGGATGCAGTCCTTCGACAATGAGCTGATCAAGAGCGGCCTGTCCGAGACAGAACGCTGGGCGGTCATCGCCTATATCAAAACCTTCGCCCAGGAATTCCAGGACCCGGAACTGGACCCCGTCAAAACCGGGAAGGTCATCGCACTGCCGGAAAATATGCCGGCCTACAGTGCAGAGATCGTCGCCAAGGGAAAAAAGGTCTTTGAAAAGGCCAAGTGCTGGGAATGTCACGGAAAACTGGGGCGTGGCGATGGCCAGAAGGCCTTCGACCGGGAGGATGACTGGGGCTTTCCCATTCGCATCCGCAACGTCACCCATCCGTGGAAGATCAAGGCCGGTGACCGGGTGGAAGATATCTACATGCGCTTCTCCACCGGCATCAACGGCACCCCCATGCCCTCCTTCGCCAAGGCGCTGGATAAGGAGCAGCGCTGGCAATTGGCCAACTACATCAAATCCCTCCAGCACCAGCTGACGGGACATCAGGTACTCAAGGCCAGCCCCGTGGAAAATGCGCTGCCGGATACGCCGGATGATCCGGTTTGGGACAATGCCAGCCCCATGGATATCCGCCTGGCGGGACAGGTGATCGGGGCGCCTCGATGGCAGAACCCCAGCATCGAGCTGGTCTCCCTGAAGGCCGTTTATAACGATCAGGAAATCGCCTTTCTGGGGGAATGGGACGACCCCTTCAAGGATGAAAGCCACAATCAGGACGCAGAGGTCGACTTCAAGGATATCGCCAAAGTGGGCGCCTACAATTCCTATGTGGCGGCCAACGACGCGATACCCCGCCAGCTGGAAACCTTCCGTGACGCCATCGCCCTGCAGTTTCCGGTCAAGGTCACGACGGGTACCAAGAAGCCCCATTTCTTTCGCGGCAATGCCTCCAATCCCACTCATCTCTGGGTCTGGAAGGCGGATCTGGGCGCGGTAGAAGAGGCCGTTGCCCGCGGCTGGAAACAGCCGCCCAAGAATCAGTCTGCCGAACAACAGCAGATCATCACCAAAGCAAGCTGGGATCAGGGACGCTGGCGGGTGCTGATGAAGCGACCGCTGCTAACGGAAGACAAGAATGACGTACAGTTTGTTAAGGGCCAGTTCATCCCCATCGCGCTCAACGCCTGGGATGGCTCCAACGGTGAACACGGCCTGTTGATGAGCCTGTCGAGCTGGTACTACGTATTGCTGGAGGCACCCACACCCAACAAAGTCTACATCTATACCCTGCTCGCCATACTGCTTACCGCAGGGCTCGGCTGGTGGCTGGTTAAAAAAACAGAAGCCAATGCCTGAATGCACTAAAAACAAGAAAAATCTTCGTCATTCCGGACAGCGTTTTTTGCTGCGCCGGAATCCAGCTTTTTTAAGCACTGACTGGATACCGGGTCAAGCCCGGTATGACGGATCTTAGTTAACGGGACTGCATGAAAGGAGAATGCCCATGAAACAACTGACAAAGGTTTTGCTAGGCACGGGCCTGCTGGTGTTGGCGGCCGCTCCCGCCCATGCGGGCGAAAAGATATTTGCCGCAAAAAAATGTGACGGTTGCCATTACACCCAGGGGCCGGCACGGGAAAAAAGCATCGCCGACCAACTGGCCAAGAAGGGGCCAGAGCTGTGGTACGCGGGCAGCAAGTTTCAGAAAAAATGGTTACAGGCCTGGTTACAGGATCCGAAGCCCATTCGCTCACTGAAATACAACTCCCTGACCGCGGACAACCCGGGCGGTCACCCGAAACTCGCGGCCGCCAACGCCAAGGCAGTGACCGATTTCCTCATGACCCTGACATCAAAAAGCGTCAAGGCCGGCGTTATCAAGCCCAAGAAAAACCCCAAGGGCCGCCTGATCTTCGTCAAGAAGATGCCCTGTAGCGGGTGCCATGCCTTCCCGGGCAAGAAGAAGTTCAAGGGTGGCCGTTCAGGACCCTCTCTGGTGGGTGCCGGCAAGCGCCTCAATCCGGACTGGATCTTTGCCTACCTGAAGGACACCAACGAGTTCAAGCCAGTCCGGGCCATGCCGGTGTTCAAGGGGCTGCTGAGGGAAAAGGATATGAAAAAGGTGGCGCAGTATGTCGCCAGCTTCAAGTAAGGCACGCGGAGGAATTATGAAAATGTCCAAATCGATAATTTATACAGCACTCCTCTGCTCCTTCAGCCTTGCGCTCAGCGCACCTGCTGCGGCCGCAAAAGTTGAGCAGGTGTTCAAATTCTACTGTGCCCAGTGCCACGGACTCGAAGGCAAGGGTGACGGTCCCAATGTGAGCAAAACCTTCCCGGTGGATCCACGCAACTTCACCAAGGCCAAGGAGATGGAAAAGCTCTCGGACGCGGACATGAAGAATGTGATCATGGATGGTGGGCCCTCGGCCAGTAAATCACCGATGATGCCGCCCTGGTCCAAGACCATCAGCGAGGCGGATGCCGATGCGCTGGTGAAATATTTGCGCAAGCTGTGCAACTGCAAAGGCAAGGGGAGCTGACGATAATGCCCGCCTCCGAGGCTCAGGGCTTTCGTATCGGGGCACTGTTCCCGATCAAAAGTATCGCCGATGTGGTGATCTTCGCCGGCATGGCCGTGAACGTAGTCGTGATCGGCCTGATACTCTGGTTCTACGTGTTTTAGGGCCTAAAGCGCATGCCTGACGATACCGAGCAAGAACGCTACCCGTGGGCTGGACCCGCCTTGTTCACCGCAGTCGTGATCGGCCTGCTCGCCTTTTTCTGGTGGTTCCTTTGAGGCATACCGCAGTCATAAAGCAACGTACCCTCCTCTGGTTATTGCTTGCGTTGCTCTCTTTTCAGGGCGCCGCCGCGGCCACTTCCCCGGCCGTAGCGGATCTGGCCTTTAGCCTGATCGGCCATAGCGGGAAAAGCGTAAGTGACGCAGACTTTCGCGGTCGTTTCATGCTCGTCTTCTTCGGCTATACCCACTGCCCGGACATCTGCCCCATCGGCCTGCAGACCCTCAGCCAAACCATGAAACTGCTGGACACAGATGCTGCCAAATTGCAGCCGATCTTTATTACCATCGACCCGCAGCGCGACACGGTAGAGATCATGGAACGTTATGTGCGCCATTTTCATCCGCGACTGCTCGGCCTCACCGGTACGCCGGAACAAATCGCCCGCGTGGCAAGCAGCTATCGGGTGCGCTACAGCCGCTTCTATTACATGGCTCCGCCCAACGATGATAAGGCGGAACCCGAGTATTCCATGGACCACACTGCGCTCATGTATCTGGTGGGGCCGGACGGTGGTCTGATGAAGGCCTTTGAATTTGGCATACCCGCCGACGAATTAGCGGCCGGCATCCGCCTGAGTATGGCTAAGCAGTCCTCCCAGATTGGCCGCTTTCCCTTGCGAGCGGCTGGAGGCTGATATGAAAACCTGGCTCCTGCCGTTCACCGTTGCCTTCATCGTCTTCGGCATGGTCTTTCTCGGGCTGGACTACACCATCATGAAGCTGATGGGTCTCACCCTGATCTATCACCCATGATGATCAAGCCACCAGCGTCGAACGGCAAAACCCGCCGAGTGCGCAAGGCCGGGTTGGTCGTCTTTTGCCTTGGGCTGCTACTGGGTGTGCTTGCCCTCAGCCTGCCAGGCCTGGATTCAGGTATCGCCCACGCTGCGGAACTGGCCGACACAGGCGCTGACACAGCGACATACCAGCCCGCCCCCAAACTGACCGCGGCCGACTATCCCACCATCAAGGGCGTTAACAGCCGCATCGCAGTGTGGCTGGCGGCCCAACTTCACCTGTGGTTCGCGGCCTTCGTGCTGGCGGTGCCTATCTTCGTATTCATCATTGAAGCCATCGGCATGGGCACCCGGGACAAGCGCTACGACAACATGGCCTACGAGTTCATCAAGGTCAGCATCACCGCCTATTCCTTCACCGCCATTCTCGGCGGGCTACTGACCTTCCTGCTGGTGCTGTTCTATCCCCACTTGTTCCAGTACATGAGCAGCATCTTCAAGGAGAGCATGTTCTATTACGCGCTCCTGTTCTTCCTCGAAAGCGCGACCCTGTACCTCTATTACTACGGCTGGCACTGGCTCCAGGGCGGGTTCCGAAAATGGGTCCATCTGAGCCTCGGGCTGCTGCTTAACGCCGTGGGCACCTTGCTGATGTTCCTCGCCAATGCCTGGGTCACCTTCATGATGAGCCCGGCGGGTGTGGATCCCGCCGGGGTATTCAGTGGCGATGCCTGGGCGGCCATCCATAACTTCCTGTGGAACCCCATCAACATTCACCGGGTCATCGCCAACATCGCCTATGGCGGCTCCATCGTCGGCGCCTATGCCGCCTTCAAATTTCTCAGCGCCAGAAAATCCGAACAGCGGGCCCACTACGACTGGATGGGATATAACGCCAACTTCATTGCCATCTCGGCACTGCTACCCCTGCCCTTCGCCGGTTACTACCTGACTGCCGAGATCTACGCCTACAGTCAGCAGATGGGGATCACCCTCATGGGCGGCGTATTCGCCTGGCTATTCATCATTCAGGCAGTACTCATCGGCACCCTGTTCCTGTCCGCCAACTATTACCTGTGGTGCGGCATGGGACGCAGCGATGGCGCCGTGCGCTACCACAAATACATCAAATATCTGGCCATCGTCATCGTCGGCGCCTTTCTGGTGTGGTTCACCCCCCACACCCTGGTGCTCACCAACGAGGAACTCAAGGCCCTCGGCGGGCCCTACCACAAATATCTCGGCCCCCTCGGCATCATGCCCGCGAAGAACACCGCGGTGAATATCATGATCCTGTTTACCACCCTGAGCTTCATCTTCTACCGGCGAGCCAACAAGGTCGCCACGGTCTCCTGGGCCAGTGCGGGCAATGCCATCCAGATCGCCCTGTTCACGGCTGGCATCCTCAATATCTTCTTCCTCGGCGTCTATCACGGCTACTTCACCAACACCGTGTACAAGGTGGCCGCCTCCATCCCGCAGGTGCTCACCACCCTGACCATCATCGTCACCAGCACGGCCATCGACGCCTTCATGTACCGGGGCGCGAAACAGGTCGCGCCGCTGCACTGGGGCCGGGTTTCGGATCGCTCCCAGTACGCCCTGTTCCTGCTCGCCGTGGCCTTCACCTGGCTGATGGGATTGATGGGCTATATCCGCTCCGGAATTCGTCAGCACTGGCATGTCACCAACGTCTTCCGTGACGCCTCCCCCGACGCCTTCACACCGGGGCTGGGTTATGCCGCCAACGTAGTCTCGGTGGGCACCATCCTGTTCATGGCCATGGTCATCTTCGTGTTCTGGATCGCCGATGTCAGCAGCCGCAAGACAGCGGCAGATGCTTACTGGAAGACACCACCGGCATGAGGAACTTCCTGAAAGTGCTGTGCTTCAGCCTGCTGGTGATCGGCTTGTTCGCCGGCTACTCCAACTATGGGATCCCGCAGATCGAGCCAGCGCCTCCGCCAGTGGAAGAAAAGCTGGAACTGGGGGCCATGACTATGGACAAGTTCATTGCCCTTGGAGAACGCCTCTACAACGGCAAGGGCACCTGCACCCTGTGTCATAACCCCACCGGTGGCCGGGCGCCACAGCTGGAGAGTGCCGCCACCGTCGCCAGCGAACGTATGCAAGACAGCCGTTACCAAGGCACGGCCAGCACCGTGGTCGAGTATCTCTATGAGTCCATGGTTGAACCATCGGCCTATGTAGTAGCGGGTTTTGGCAAGGCGGGCAGCAATGACAGCGAGAGCCCGATGCCGGACGTTTCGGCGGGCGGCATCGGGCTCTCCGACGCCGAACTCAAGGCCATCATCGCCTATCTGCAGGATCTGGCCGGCACCGATGTGACGGTCAGTATCCCCACGGACGCAGCCCCAGCTGAGGCCGAGGAAAAAACCGCGGAACCACCACCGGCACCACGCGCCGCGCTGGACACTCCGGATGCCCTCATCGCCAAGTTCACCTGCGGCGCCTGCCACAAGGTGGCGGGACAAGTGGGCGCCATCGGCCCCGATCTCACCACCATTGGCGCTACGCGGGACAAGGCCTACCTGCGACGCTCGCTGCTCGACCCCAACGCGGACGTGGCGGAAGGTTTTATGGCCGGCATGATGCCCAATATCTATGGCACACAGATGAGTGCCGCTGAACTTGAAATGCTGGTGGACTACCTGGCGGGCCTGAAATGAAGATTCCCAGACTCCTTCAGGCAGTCGGGGTCATCGTCGGCATCTACGCCGGCTTCGTGCTGGTGTTCGACTATCTGCTGGGACAAGTAATTCCGTCCAGCCTGCTGAGCATGTACATGTTCTTCGTCATTGCCGGCGTGTTCATGGTGTACACCTTCACTGAAGAAAGCGCCCGCGAACTGGTAGCCCCCATCAAGGCCCTGGTGGAGGACCCGAGCAAAAAACGGATCCGCAACGTAGTGTTCATCCTCATCCCGCTGTTGGTGGCCGGCTTCACCTATCAGCGCATGTCACCAAGTTTCGAGGCCCCGGTAGAACTGCGCAGCATCCATCCCGCCCCCCCCGCCACGGTCAAGGCCTATGGCAAACGCTATGATCTCGCGACCCTGAAGAATCCGTTTCGCAAATACGAAAAGGCGAAACCCGAGAAATTCCGTGAACTGGTCAGGGAGGGTGGCGATATCTACATCCAGAACTGCCAGTACTGCCATGGCGACAAGCTCGACGGCCGTGGCCCCTACGCCGCGGGCCTCAACCCCACGCCGCTGAACTTCCAGGATGTGGGCACCATCGCCCAGCTGCAGGAATCCTTCCTGTTCTGGCGCATCGCCACCGGTGGGCCGGGATTGCCCAAGGAAGCCGCCCCGTGGATTTCATCCATGCCCGTATGGCAGGACTTTCTCACCGAAGAGGAAATCTGGAAGGTCATCCTCTTTCTCTACGACTACACCGGCCGCCGGCCGCGTTCGTGGGAGCACGAATAAGGTGCGCACGCTACTCGCTATCGCCGCCGCCCTGCTCGTCGTTACCAACGTCTGGGCGAAGCCCGGGGACGTGGATATGGGCAAGGCCGTCTACGACCAACGCTGCATCTGGTGTCATGGCGTGGAAGGCGATGGCGATAGTGCCGCCACCGAATGGCTGAATCCGCCACCACGGGACTTCAGCTCTGCCCAGTACAAAATCAAGACCACCGGCTTCGATGACATCGTGCCCAACGATGAAGATATCTACCGCATGATCGCAAAGGGCATGCCGGGAACGGCCATGCCCGGCTGGGATGACATTCTCAGCGAACAGGAGATATGGGATCTCACCGCCTACATCAAAACCTTCGGTGGGCTGGAGGAGGAAACACCCAGCCAACAGGTGGACTACGGCACCCCCGTCCCTTCCTCCCCGGAGAGCATCGCCAGGGGCCAGGAGCTCTTCCTCGACGGCGAACGCTGCAGCGAATGTCACGGCGAAGACGGCAAGGGTGACAGCATCAAGGGCCTCAAGGATGACAACGGTGAACGCACCTGGCCCAGAAACCTGACCAAGCCCTGGACCTTCCGCGGCAGCAATGATTCCAAAGACATCTACAGCCGCATCTCGGTGGGCATCCCGGGTACCCAGATGCCCTCCTTCGCCGACCCCACCAGCAAGAAGAAACTCAGCACTGAGGAACGCTGGCATATCGCCAACTATGTCCAGTCCCTGGCCAAGATTGACGAGGTGGTGCGGGCCGAAAACACCGTGGTGAAGGCGGACAAGCTGGAAGGCGATCTCCCGGCCGCCGTGGACGATCCCCGTTGGCAACAGACCGAGGCCAGCACCTTTTTCCTGATACCCCAGATGATTGGCGAGGAACGTTTCTTCAAACCGTCCAATGACACCATCACCGTGCGTGCCCTGTACAGCGATAACGAGATTGCCCTGCTGCTGGAGTGGGACGATCGCACCCGCAGCATCCCCGGCGATGAAAAAGCAGAAAAGATCTCGGACCCGGAAATCGCCGAGGACGCAGTGGCCATCCAGTTGCCTATCCATATCCCGGACGGCATGGAAAAGCCCTATTTCGGCATGGGGGATGCCGCCAATACCGTCAACATCTGGCATTGGGCCAGCGGCACGACAGAAAAACCCGAGAGCGTGGCGCTGCTCAACAGCCGTGGTTTCGGGGAAATCGAAAGAAGGGAGCCCGCACAAGTGAGAATCCAGGCCACCGGCCGTTATGAAAAAGGGACCTGGCGCGTGTTGATGAAACGCCCCCTGCTCACCAGCCCGGCGGACCAGGACATCCAGTTCCTGGAAGGTGAATTCATCCCCATCGCCTTCGCCGCCTGGGATGGCAGCAACAGCGAAACTGGCTCCAGACATACCCTGACCACCTGGTACTGGCTGTTACTAAAACCCGCCAGCGGGAACAAACCCCTGATCACCGCGCTATTGATGGCCTTCCTCATCGCCGGACTATTGTTCTGGTGGGCACGCGGTGCAAGCAGTCCTAAGGAGAGATCTCAAGATGGCAATGGCTAACCGTAGCAGAGGCATGCTTCCCCGCCTGTTCGGGGTGATTTTGATCATGATCGGAAGTTTAAACAGCCTGCTGTCCTGGCGCGGTGGCCTGGTGGTCAATGATTTTTATCTGCTACTTATTGCCACCGGCCTGTTTTTATTTGCCATCGGAGTGATACACCGTGCCCAGGGCACGGAGGACACGGCAGTTGGCAGCCCCGATGCTCAGAGTGAATATTTTGGCTCAGAGAAAGACACACTATGACGACACAAAACTCGGTCACCGAATCACCCATCCCACAAGCGGAACTCTACCAGCGGATCCTGGTCGCCCTGGACTCATCGGATCACGCCAACACCGCGGCACAAACAGCCATTGCCCTGGCTGGTCTAACCGATGCCGCGAAGATCACCGGCACCCACGCCTACGCCGCCAAACTGCACGACCTCCGCTTTCGACAGATGGAGGGTGGGCTACCGGAGCAGTTCCGCGCCGAGCAGGAACTGGAGCGCCAGCGCGACGTCCACGACGATCTCATCACCCGCGGCCTGTCCATCATTACCGACTCCTACCTCGACCAGGCGGAGCGCGGCTGCCGCGACAAGGGCATTCCCTTCCAGCGCCGTGCCCTGGAGGGCAAGAACTACCGCGAACTGGTCCGCGAAACCAACAGCGGTGCCTACGATCTGCTGATCATGGGCGCCCTGGGTCTGGGCGCGGTGGAAGGCAGCCGCCTGGGCACGGTCTGCCAGCGCGTGGCCCGCCGCACCGATATCGACACCCTGGTCATCAAGGAACCAGGCCGCGACATCACCGAGGGCCCCATACTGGTGGCCATAGACGGCTCGAAGAAATCCTTTGGTGGGCTGCTTACCGCACTTGCTCTGGCCCGGGAATGGCAAGTTCCCCTGCATGTGGTCTCGGCCTTCGACCCCTACTACCACTACGTCGCCTTCAACCGCATTGCCGGCGTGCTCTCGGAAGAGGCGGGCAAGGTCTTCCGCTTCAAGCAACAGGAAAAGCTGCACGAGGAAATCATCGACTCCGGCCTGGCCAAAATCTATCAGGGACACCTGGACGTCGCCGAAAGCATCGCCCAAGAGCATCGCGCAAATATCGAAATCGCACTGCTCGACGGGAAGCCCCACGACGCCATCGAGCGCTACCTGGAAAAGCTCAAACCGAGCCTGCTGGTGATCGGCAAACTGGGGATCCATGCGGACGAAGAACTGGATATCGGCGGCAATGCCGAGAATCTGCTGATGAACGTCGGTTGCGCAGTATTGCTCAGCCAGCGCGAGCACCAACCAGCCCTCGATATTGTGGCCGAAACCACCACCTCCTGGACCCGGGAGGCCGAGCAGCGCATGACCCGGGTGCCCGAATTCGTGCGCAATATGGCGCGCATGGCCATCCTGCGCTACGCCCAGCAGCAGGGCCATACCGTGATCACCGAGCGCATCGTCGAGGAGGCGACGGCCCAGCTCATGCCCAGCCATGCCGAACGGGCCATGGAGGAGATCGTCGCGGCCCACGATGCCGGCGAATTGAACTCTACGGACAATGAACAGGGCCTGACCCTGCCCTGCTCGGAACCCGCCGAAGCCCTGCTGCAATCCATCACCGAGGGTGCAATCCGCGAAAACATCCGTAATCGGGCGGAGAAAAAGGCCCGGGTCGCTGGTGCCGATGAGGTCTTGGCGGAACACGTAGAGGCCTTCACGGCCGACCAAACAGCGGAAACTCAGCAACAAACTCCGCCGCTGCATTGGCAGAGCGCCGCATTGGCCCGGCTGATGCGGGTCCCGGAAGGCTTCATGCGCGATGCATCGCGCCAACGTATCGAGGATTACGCCCGGGAACAGGATGCCGACGAGATCAGCCTGGATATTGCCGAGGCGGGTCTGGCGCGGGCACGCAAGGCCATGGAAGAAGGCATGGCCCGGAAAGACTCGAACAGCGTCGCCACGGATACCGAGACTCCCAAACCGACGGGCAGTGGCTGCCCCTTCGCCGCCATGCTGGAAAGCGAAACTAGCGATTCCCCCACCTGGTCGGCAGAGGCAGAGGCCCGCCTGCAGAGCATCCCTCAAGGCATGAGCCGGGACATGACCCGCAAGGCCGTTGAAACCATCGGCGGCGGACAGGGCCTAACCGAGATCAGCGCCGAGTTCCTCACCCAGGTGCTCGATACTTTCAGTCGTGGCTCCGGCACGGCCACCGAGACCCTGCCCTGGGACAGCACGGCGCGAGCGCGAATTCAGAAGGCGCCACCCATGGTGCGGGGTATGTTGATCAAGGAGATCGAGGCCTGGGTCCAGCGCCAGGGTTTACTACAGGTCGATGCCAACAGCGTCAGCACCATCGTCGACGAATGGGCGCAAAGCGGGCATTTTCATCTGGATCCGGACGACCCCCGTTCCGGTGCCTGAAGCCATGGCCACCCCCAACGATCTCTATCTGCTGGCGGTCAACCTGACCCGGCGCTGCAATCTGAATTGCGCCCATTGCTATCTGGATGCCGAGACCCTGAAACACGGCAGCTCTGACGAATTGAGCACCGCGGAGGTCACGGACCTGCTCGACCAGGTAGCCGAGCGCAGCCGTGCCACCATGGTGGTGCTGACCGGTGGCGAGCCGCTGTTGCGGCAGGACCTGGAAGAACTGGTAGCCTATGGCACGGCACTCGGCCTGTTCATGGTGGTGGGCACCAACGGCGTCATGCTGAAGGACAAACGGGTGCAGTCCCTCAAGGCGGCCGGTGCCATGGGCATGGGAATCAGCGTCGATTCCCTCGATCCGGAGCATCACGACCAATTCCGTGGCCGTCCCGGCGCCTGGAACAAGACCTTGGCCGGTATCGAGGCCTGTCGCCGCCACCAGCTTCCCTTCCAGGTACATTTTTCCGTGACCGAGCGAAATGCCGGCGAAGTCCCGGCCATGATCGACTTCGCTCGCGCCAGCGGCGCTCACGTGCTGAACTTCTTTTTCCTGGTCTGCACCGGCCGTGGTGAATCCATGAGTGACATCAGCCCCGCCGCCTACGAACAGGTGCTGCACCAGATCCTCGCGGCCCAAGACAGCAGCGAGGACCTCATCATCCGCGCCCGTTGCGCACCCCATTTTCAGCGCGTTGCCCACCAACGCGACCCGCACTCCCCCTGGACCCGCATCCAGGGTTACGAAGGCGGCAGCTGCATCGCCGGCACCCACTATTGCCGAATCACCCCGGAGGGCGGCGTCACCGCTTGCCCCTACGTACCGGATGAAATAGACAATATCCGCCAGCGTCCCTTTGTCGACATCTGGGACACCGCGCCAGACTTTGAAAAACTGCGCAAGCCACAGCTTGGGGGCAAGTGCGGGAACTGCGAATACCAACGCATGTGCGGTGGTTGCCGGGCACGGGGACTGGCCCTGCACGGCGATTTGATGGCCGAGGACAGCTGGTGCGCCTATCGCCCCCAGGGTGGCGCCATCCTCGAACCCTTCGTGGAAACTCCAGCAACTTTGTCCTGGACCCAGGAGGCGGAGCAGCGCCTGTCCCGCATTCCGGCCTTCCTGCAAAAGATGGTGAAACGCCGTGCCGAGGCCCATGTGCGCGGGCTGGGTGAGCGTGAGGTGAACGCCGAGCACCTGCACAGTCTGGCACGACGACGTTTCGGGAATGATGGACCACCCCGCGTGATTCCCAAGGCACCAACCATTGCCGCGAAAATTCCGATACCGGAGAAAAAGGCATGAGCGTGGATGTAGCCATCATTGGTGGCGGCATATCGGGGCTCACCACCGCCTACCAGCTGCAACGAGCGGGGCACAAGGTCGCGGTGCTGGAGCGCCAGGTACGCACCGGCGGCAACGCCATCTCCGAGCGCAGCGGTGGTTTCCTGATGGAACACGGACCCAGCTCGCTGAATGCCGGCGCCGAGGCCGCCGTCGCCCTGTCCGGTAAGCTGGGTCTCAACGACCAGCGCTGTGCTCTCGGTGCCGGTGTCCGCTATCGTTACCTCGTTGGCCAGAGTCGTGTGGACCGCCTCTCCCCCCATCCCCACGGCGTCCTTAACTCCAATTACCTGTCTATGCGCGGGCGCCTGCGCATGCTGGCCGAGTGCCTGGTGGCGGCCCGAACCGACGGTACCGAAGAAAGCATCGCCGACTTCTGGAGCCGCCGCTTTGGACAGGAATTCAGTGACCGCGTCATCGATCCGCTGGTGGGTGGCCTGTTCGCCGGCTCGGCTTCTGCCATGTCCGTAGACGCAGTATTCGGCGCCCTGCTGGAAATGGAAGAACACTACGGCTCCATCAGTCGCGGAATATTTCAGCGCCGCCTGGCAGGCGGGAGCATGCCGGGACGCCGGTTATTTTCCTGGCGCACCGGCATGGGCGCCCTGCCCACTGCGCTGGCCAAACAACTGGGCCCGGCAATACACACCGGCATCGTGGTGCGCCGTATCCGGGCCACCCCCGGCAGCTTCCGGGTAGAAACTGGAACTTCAGGAACCGTAAACGCCAGAGCGGTCGTCATCGCAACCCAGCCCCATGTAGCTTCCACACTTTTCCAGGGCGTGGACGATGCCGCGGCCCAGGCCGCCGCCGCGATCTCCGCACCGCCGCTGGCCGTGGTCTTCCTGGGCTACCGGCGCGAACAGGTAGCCCACCCCCTGGATGGCCTCGGCTGGCTGTCCCCGTCTCACGAAAAACGCGTGGTTAGCGGCACCCTGTTTAGCTCCACCATGTTCCCGGGCCGCGCCCCCAAGGGGCACGTTGCCTTGGCGGCCTATGTAGGAGGTGCCCGGGCACCGGAACTGGCCCGGCAGGCGCCAGAGGAACTCGTGGTACTGGCACATGCAGAGCATCGTGAACTGCTGGGAGTGAAGGGTGAGCCAGTGATCACCAAGATACGCCAGTGGCCGCGCGGCCTACCCCAGTACAACCTTGGCCACCGGGATCGGATAGCTACCATCCAAGGGATTGAAAAACGATTGCCCGGATTATTTGTTACGGGTAATTACTTCACCGGCCCGGCGGTAGCTACTTGTATTGCTCAGGCAGCCGAAACGGCAGACCGTATTCATGACTTCTTGAGTGAACGTGGCCAACACAAATCAGACATTCCAACTACAGCCGTCAACACCATCCAATAACGGTCTTCGCAGGATAAACCTAATGTTCTAGCTTTAAAGGTGTTGCAATGGGAGAACTAACCCCGTATGCCCCTGGAGGAGAGCAGTGGATGAGGGTGCTGGTTTTTTTCTAAGTGGTCACTCTCCGTAGCGTCATATCGAAGTCTTTATCGTGTTTCTCTGAAAAGATTCGCCATGTCGACGCGTCGGCAGTGAGATATGAAAAGCAATCCACTGGGTCACTACCAAACGCACCGAGAAGCCCGGAAGGTGGGCTGGTCTTCGATCGCGTTTTGAGATATTCGACAGCGGCCGAGCCGTTAGTAACACTGCCTTTGAGGGATACATCATACGTAATTGGAGCTGACCTCGTAAATCCAATGCCTAGAGCATCCGTTGGCGGTTTTGTCTCCCATTCCGCAGACAGTGAAGTGCCATCGACCGTAGTAACGATAACGGTTTCATCATCCAGCATCCATTGCCCAGCAAATGCGGAAGGAGCATGAGCTGATGACAAATAGGCTTGAATATACTGGAGAGAATTTTGGTGGAAGGCGTCAGCTTTCTTTCTTAGTTTTTTCCAGGCCTTTTCATCTTTTTCTTCTCTCGTGTTCAGTGTCGTCAATGCACTTGCGACGTCCTTATCTGGATTGTCGTACGAACTTGCCTTATTCAACAGTTCTCTTGCCTCGTTGAAGAACCCGGATTCAAGATGCTTTCTCGCTAAATTTGCCATGGCTAATGTTTCGTTGAGTTCCGCTGACCGCTGGTATAGCTCTACGGCTTTGCTCTTGACTTTCAGTTCGTTCGCACACACAGCTAAATTATTATTGGCATAAGCATTGCTGGGTGCCAGCCCCAATAATGTTTCGTAATTTCGTAAAGAAAGGAGAGGAAGGTTTGCGTCACTCTGACAATAAGCAGCCTGGAATAGTATTTCTCGGTCACCTGGCTTCGCCTCCATAAGCAACTCATAAATCAGCGCCGCCACTTGCTCGTTTCCGTTCTCCTTTTCGATATCGGCCAGGGTCTCCAAGAGACCGTTCCGACATGCCTGGTCTTCCAATGCCTCCAGGTGCCCTGAGAGAACCTCAGAGGCTCGATCAAGCTGATTCAAATTTTGATACGCAGTCGCTAGACCTCTTGCGGCTCCCGACGTAGCTTGCTCGGATTGCGCTTCACGCAAGGTGACTTCCCAGAGGCCAGCCGTTTTCTCGTACGACTTTGTGCTGTCGTAACATGCGGCCAACCATGGCAAGGCCAACATCTTCTGTTCTTCGGATTTACTACGGTCCACCAGATCATTGAGGCGGTTGATGCTCTCGGTGACTCCACCAATCGAATACGAAAAATATAGATATAGGGCTTCGGAAAAGTATCGTTGATCTGGATCACTTTCCGAACGTAGGTGCGTCTCAAAAACTTCTTTTGCTTTGTCTAGATCGCCTTTCCCGAACGCGGTATAGGCTGAAAAACGCCAATTATTTCCGGACTTAGCCTGCTGGTGCGCTACATCCTGTTCTTTCTCCGGGATGGGCGCCAAGCTACTGGTTACTTCAATATCTTCGCTGTTAGAGCTCGCCGGAGGCACTGCCTCTAGCCCTCCTGCTGACCCCCCAAAATTGAACCTCACGCTTATAGCTCGGCGAATCAGATCGGATATTGGCTGCCGAAAGGTGATTATCAACACCGTGAGAATAAGTGGCCAAAGGTGTTCGTCTAGAAAATTGAGCACGAGCTTGGTAATTTCCATTCCCGGCGTCACGTGGCTGGTTCCCTGTTAATCCGGCGAGGGGGGACAAAATAGGGGACAGACCACGTTTTTTGAGCATCCGCAGTGGACTCAGCCCGCTTGATGCGGGTTAAGCGGAGGGAAAAATAGTCCTGGACTGATGTCATGTGCGGTTCATTCCTTGATACCGTTTGCAGGGATAACAGCGGCACCCCGCAAGATCGCCATGTGAGTGATGTCTACGTTACACCCATCCAGTTAACTTTTTCCAGCAGACTCAGGGGAGCGCAACACTAATTCCACCATTCCCTGATGCCTACATGGACTCACCTGCAGGCTTTATCACCTGCATCTGTCAGTGACCTCCAATCGACTGACTACACTGGCTTTGCGCCCTGGATTACCCGTGGCCACGGGTAATGACGGTAGCTTTGTAAGAAGTACGGGGTCAGGTCTTTCATTGTGCCTCGAAGACATGCCCGGGAATGCCGCCGGGGTGAATGCGGCATACTGAGCCCGCTTGATGCTCCTGAAGAAAATGCCGTGCTCACTTTCAAACAACTGGCATCCGGTGATATTACCGGGGAAGAACTTGCTAGCTGGTTCAGAAAATCATCTATTCCGAATCCCTGAGGCCCGAAAAATAAGCGCATCGCAGTGCACGGCACGGGGTCAGTTAGCTGTTTTTCACAATCGGCACCATCGCCGATCAGCCGCCATGTGATTGGCCATCGGTACCATCTCGCAGTTCGCCGTAGTAGTTGCTCCGGAAATTGCCCAACAAGTGATCGACATCATCACTGGCGATCCCACTGGCCCGGAGAATGACCCCGCCCAGCTGCAAACTCGCCTCTAGGGTTTCAGACACCACGAAGCTCGCCCCGGCCTCATTCAATTGCAACAGATGCGCCTGGTCCCGGGCACGGGTGTAAATCGGGGTATGCGGGTAATGCTCGCGCATAATGTGGACCAGCCGGCCAGCTGCTTCCGGCTTGTCTAGCGTTACCACCAGCATGTCCGCCCGCTCGGCACCCGCCGCGTGCAACACCGGAGCCCGGCTGGCATCTCCAAAAAAGACCTCGAAACCATCAGCCCGCGCCCGCGCCACGCGTTCCGGGTCGCTATCCACCGCAAGATAGGGGATCTGCCGAATACCCAGGATCTTCGCCACGTTCCGCCCGACCCGCCCGAAGCCGGCCAGGACAACATAGCGCTTCTGCGCATCCACCGACGCGTGGCTTATATGATGCGGATGGAGATGGGATTCACCCGCCGTGCGGAGGTCGAAATGTTCATAGGCTCGAAGCAGTAACGGAGTCAGCGCCATCGTCAACGCGACAATCAGCGTGAGTATCTGGAACAGCTCAGTTGCTATCAGCCCCTCCGTCAGCGCCAAGGCAAATATCACGAAACCAAATTCCCCGCTCTGGGCAAGCAACAGCGAAACCCGCAGGCTGTGCTCCTGCTCGATCCCCGTCAGCCGGCACAGCCCCCACAATAGAATAGCCTTCAAACACAACACACCCGCCACCAACCCGATCACCAGCAACCCGAATTCTGCCAATAACCCAAAGTTGATCGACATCCCCACGGCCATGAAGAATAGCCCCAGCAAGCTGCCGCGGAAGGGTTGAATATCAGCTACTACCTGGTGGCGAAAATGGGAGTCGGCCAGCATCATTCCAGCGAGAAAGGCACCCAGCGCCATGGAAAATCCCACCGATTCCATCAGCCAGCCTATGCCCAGCACCACGAGCACCGCAGCGGCGGTAAATACTTCCCCATTGCGACTGGTGGCCACCTGATGGAGAAACGGATTGAGGAGAAAACGGCCAAACAGGATTACCGCGGCAACTACCAGCACGGTATCGAGGAGGGCGAACTCTACCCCCTCAAGCAGGGAAACGCGCCGGGCAAGCAAGGAGACCAGGGTGAGCAGCGGTACCACCGCGAGATCCTGTAACAACAGGATGGAGAAGGCTGCACGCCCCGGGGGGGTCCCGAGTTCACCACGCTCGGTCAGTGTCTGCAAACCAAAGGCAGTGGAAGACAGCGCCAGCCCGAAACCAACGATCACCGCCGTCCTGGGCTCCAGGTCGAAGAGCAGGGCGATGCCGGTGAACAGCAGCCCGGTGACCATTACCTGAGCCGTACCCAGCCCGAACACAGTGCGGCGCATCACCCACAGGCGGGCGGGCTTTGATTCGATGCCGATGATGAACAACAAAAAGACCACACCAAACTCGGCGATATGGCGGATCTCTTCCACCCGCTCGATAAGCCCCAGTCCCCAGGGACCGACCAATATCCCGGCGGCGAGATAGCCAAGGACAGAACCAAGGCCGAGGCGGCTGAATAGCGGCACCGCGAGCACCGCCGCGCCCAGCAATACCAGTACTTCAATCATCGGGGTGGACCCCTCGACTGATGGCTACCGTGGTCATAATTTCTGCTTCTTAGATGCGCTTCCCACAACCTTCATAGTGGTACTTAGGAAAGAACTATTCAACTGGCGCCGATAGTGATATTTCGACAGTCGCTCAAATTAAATATTCAAAAATAGCGATTGATTCTCACAAAATATATTTTTATAACCTCTTGTTTTGCCGGGATTTAATTTCCGTAAGAAGGAAACTATTAAAAAATCCGTAAGCAGTTTGTATGCGGATTGTAAGGCGATCGTAACTAGCAAGTGCCGTTGCAAACCCTACACTCCGGGTAAAAGACAGAGGGAGTTGCAACCATGTTACGTGTGTTTGTACTGAGTCTTTTTCTACTGCTTTTCTCCGGCTGTTCCATCCGGAACTATGCAACAAATGCCCTCGCCGATGCCCTGGCGGAGGGTGGTAGCGTGTATGCCTCTGACGGGGACATTGAACTCGTGGGCGCGGCCACACCCTTTGGTCTCAAGACCATGGAGACATTGCTTTCCCGCACCCCGGAGCATCGCGGACTGCTGCTTGCGCTGGCGCGTGGATTCACCCAGTACGCCTATGTCTATGTCGAGTTTCCCGCCAATGAACTGGAGGAACACGACCTGCACGGTGCTTATCTACAGCGTGGCCGAGCCCGCAACCTGTATCTGCGTGCACGGGATTACGGGCTGCGCGGTCTGGATCTGAAATATCCCGCCTTTTCGAAGAACCTGAAGCTAGACGCCGAGCGTACGGTTAACGGCACATCGGCTGAAACCGTTCCCTTGCTCTACTGGACCGCCGTGTCTTGGGCAGCGGCCATTTCATTGAGCAAGGACGATGCCGGACTCATCGCCGATCTTCCCGTCGTGGAGGCCCTGATCTACCGGGCCATGGAACTGGATGAGAACTATGAATTTGGCGCCATTCACCAGTTCCTCATCAGCTATGAAATGAGCAAGCCGGGAGCGGGAAGGAATGCAGAAGCACGCGCGCGAAGCCATTTTAATCAAGCCGTCAGGCTGTCGGGCGGCCATCAGGCCGCTCCCTACATTGCGCTTGCCGAGGCCGTCTCGGTGGCGCGACAGAACAGACGCGAGTACACGGATCTGCTCCGGCGTGCGCTACAGGTGAAGACCGACGCGAAGCCCGAATGGCGACTGGTAAACCGGGTCATGCAACGCCGTGCGAGGTGGCTGCTCGCGCACGTGGACGACTACTTTTCCAACTAGATGCAGGAGCGCACACCATGAACGCCTTGACCTGCAAAAATATTCTTCTGCTGTGCACATCGATTTTCCTGATTGTCAGTGGAATGAATCCCGTTTCCGCACAACCACCGTCGCGGGTGAAATTTGCAATGGCGGCGCCCAAGGGGTCGATTTATCACCGGGTCATGCAGGAACTGGGGCAGGAATGGCGCAAGGCCCAGCAGCGGCGGCTGAAGTTCACGATATACACTGACAGTACTCAGGGAAGCGAGGCCGATATGGTGCGGCGCATGCGCGTAGGCCAATTACACGGTGCGATGCTGACCGTGGTGGGGCTGGCAACGATCGATCCGTCGGTTTCCGCGCTGCAAAAAATGCCCATGATGTTTCGTTCCTGGGATGAGCTCGATTACGTCCGCAAGTCCCTGCGCAAGACGCTGGAAAAACGTTTTCTGGAAAAGGGTTTCGTGGTGCTGTTCTGGGGTGAGGGCGGCTGGGTACAGTTCTTTGCCACCCGCCCCTTCGCGCATCCTGAAGACCTCAGAACATCGAGAGTCTTTGCCTGGGCGGGTGACAACGCCCACGTCGAATTGATGAAGCTGCTGGGCTATCGCCCGGTGGTGCTCGAACTCACCGATATCCTGCCGGGGCTGCAAACCGGGCTCATAGATGTCGTCCCCGCGGCTCCCATGTTTGCGCTGGCAGCACAGTTTGATCGCCGTGCGCCCTACATGTTGCGCATGAACTGGGTGCCCATCGTAGGCGCGACGGTCATCACCCGCAAGACATGGGACAGCCTTGCACCCGCCACGCGCGTAGCGGTAAGGGCGGCTGCCACGACCGCCGGAAATGCCCTGCGGACACACCGCAACACCCTCGACGAAAATTCCATCGCAGCAATGCAAAAACGCGGGCTGAAAGTTCAGTCGGCGACCCCGGAAATCGAACGCGCCTGGCGCAAGCTGGCGGTACAAGCCTACCCCGACATTCGCGGCACCATGGTACCGGCAGAAATGTTCGATCGGGTGGAAAAGTTACTCACTGAATACCGGGCCGGTCGATAGTCATGATTGCGACCAATTCCATAGTGACCCCGGCATGGGAAAAAATGATGCGATACCTGCCTCGACATCGCCATCTGATACAGCTTGAGAATGTTTTTCTCTCACTGTTGCTGGCCGTCATGGTGCTGCTGCCGCTGGTAGAGATCGTATTGCGCAAACTGTTGCGATTCGGGATCGAGGGAAATTCCGCAATCGTGCAGCACATCACCCTGGCGGTGAGCATTCTCGGAGCAGCGGTCGCTGCCCGCGAGAATCGTCTGCTTTCACTTTCCATGGCTTCACTGTTTGAAGGCCGTATCGATCGCTACGCCAGGCTGTTCAGCGCATCGATCTCCACCACTATCGTCAGCCTGCTGTGTTTCGCGAGCATACGCTTCGTGGAGGCCGAACAAATGGGTCAGCAACTGCTTGCCTATGGGTTGCCGGTGTGGGTCGTGCAGCTCGTTTTGCCCATTGGCTTCGGCCTCATTGCACTGCGCCTGGTAGCCCATGCCTCACCACATTTTGGCGACCGAGCGCTGGTGGCGCTATCTGCCACTACCCTCATCGTGGCGGTGACGATGGCACCGTGGGACCCCGACACGCTGGTAGTACCCGGCCTGATCATACTGTTAGCCGCCACTATCCTGGGGGCACCGATCTTCGTGGCACTGGGGGGCGCCGCCCTGATCCTGCTGTGGGGTGAAGGCGTGCCCATTGCCTCACTCGCGGTGGATCACTACGCCCTTGCCGCAAATCCCTCTTTACCCACGATCCCGCTCTTTACCCTGGCGGGCTATCTGTTTGCGGAAAGCAGCGCTCCACAACGTCTGATTGCGGTGTTCAAGGCCCTGTTTGGCCGCCTCCACGGTGGCGCCGCCATCGTCACGGTACTTGTCTGCACCTTTTTTACCGCTTTTACCGGTGCCTCCGGAGTCACGATTCTCGCCCTCGGCGGACTTGTCATGCCGCTGCTGCTGGCCTCCGGTAGCGATGAAAAACATGCCCTGGGGCTGGTGACCGGTGGTGGCTCCGCCGGGGTTATCCTGATGCCGGCGCTACCGCTTATCCTCTATGCCATCGTCGCCCGGGTAGATCTCGAAGCCATGTTCCTGGCGGGCGTCCTGCCGGCCCTGTTATTCCTCGGTATCACCATCGGCTGGGCCCTCCGGCAGCAAAGGCCACAGTTGAAGCCGGCTGCCCGCTTTGACTACCTGAAAACACGCAACGCGCTGCTGAATGCGAAATGGGAGCTGGCCTTGCCGCTGGTGCCCATCCTCAGCATCTTTACCGGGCTTGCGACCCCGGTGGAAGCCGCAGCGGCCACCGCTTTCTATGCCTTCTTCGTGGTCACCGTGGTACATGGGGACCTGAAACTGCACCGTGACCTGCCACGGGTGTTTAGCGAATGCGGCCTGCTGGTGGGCGGCATCCTGCTGATTCTCGGCGTTGCCCTGGGCTTTACCAATTACCTTGTCGATGCCGAGATTCCGGACTGGATCTTCAATCGTGTCACGCAAACCATCGAAAGCCCCTGGGTCTTTCTGCTGGCCCTGAATGGGGTCCTGCTGGTGGTGGGCTGCCTGATGGACATCTTCTCGGCGATCGTCGTACTCGCACCACTAATCGTACCCATAGGGGTTGCCTTCGGAGTGCATCCAGTACATCTCGGCATCATCTTCCTTGCAAACCTCGAGTTGGGCTACTTAACTCCTCCTATAGGGATGAATTTATTTTTCGCGTCGTACCGCTTCGACAAATCTATCGTTGAGGTGTACCGCGCCGTGTTTCCGCTGTTTCTTGTCCTGTGTGCGGGGGTGCTGCTGATTACCTATGTTCCGTTCCTGAGTACAGCACTACCCGGTTTTCTCCGGTGAGACGGAGGCCTACGCCATGACCCTATACGATAAAGAGTGTGGAAAGGTAACAGCCGCGGAGAGAGCCCGGTGCACTACTGCGTGTATCGGCATTGACATCGGTTCCACCACGGTCAAAGCAACGGTGGTGGACCCGAAAAGCCGGAAGATCCTTTGGCGTGACTACCAGCGTCACCACACTCACCAGCCGGAAGCCACGCTTGATTTCCTGGAGCGCATCGCAACAGCATTTCCTGCACTCGGCCCGGAGCAAACACGAATCTTCGTAACCGGCTCCGGCGCCGGGCCGCTCAAAGAGCCGCTCGGCGCGCGCTTCGTTCAGGAAGTCAACGCGGTCACCATGAGCGTGGAACAGCTCCATCCAGAAGTGCACAGCGTCATCGAACTCGGCGGCCAGGACGCAAAAATTATCCATTTCAGGGAGAATTCAGAGACCGGGGAAAGACGCGTACAAACCTCCATGAATGACAAGTGTGCCTCCGGCACCGGCGCTACCATCGACAAATGTCTGATCAAGGTGGGCCTGCCCCAGGAGGCACTGGCAAAGATCCATTTCGATGCCACGAAACTTCATCACGTTGCCGCCAAGTGCGGTGTATTTGCTGAAACAGACGTCGTTAATCTGGTGAAAACCGGGGTGCCTGCGGAGGAAATCCTGTGCTCTCTCGCAGACGCCATTGTGTTACAGAACATCTCAGTACTAGCTCGCGGCAATACCCTCAAGGATCGCGTTTTATTGCTGGGGGGCCCCAATAATTATCTACCCTTCCTGCAGGAATGCTGGCGTATCCGCATTCCCCAGACCTGGAGTGAGCGTGGCTACGAGCCACCCGCCGGCGTGCCGACGGATGAACTCATCGTGGTACCCGAGGCAAGCCTCTATTACGCAGCCTACGGCGCCGTCCTGTATGGCCTGCACGAGCCCGCGGACGTAGGCATATACCGGGGACTCGCCGCCTTCAAAAACTTCGTAGAGAACGATGGACGCACGGCCCATCTCAGGGAGCATGCCGGCCCGCCGCTGGTGCATACACGAGAGGAATATGCGCATTTTCGGGGCCACTACCAGGTGCCCGCTTTCAAGGCAGCAAGATTCACTGCCGGGGAACGGATTCTCGGAACCATCGGGGTGGATGGCGGTTCCACCAGTTCCAAGGCAGTCCTCATCGATGACCGGGGCGAGGTTCTGCTCAAGGAATATCAACTTTCCAGAGGCAATCCCATCCAGGACACCCGGGAATTACTCGGCCGTATCGATGAAGCCGTGCGTAGTCAGGGTGCTGTCCTTGAGGTCCGGGGGTTCGGGGTCACCGGCTACGCAGCACCGGTGCTGGAACGTGCCCTGCTCGCCGACACAAACATTGTCGAAACGGTCGCACACATGAGCAGCGCCTTGCATTACTTCCCCGAGATCGATGTCATCTGCGATATCGGAGGACAGGACATCAAGGTATTGCTGTTGCAAAACCGGGATATCAAGGACTTCCGCCTCTCGAACCAGTGCAGCGCCGGCAATGGCATGCTGCTACAGGCCATGGCCGACCAGTTTGGCATTGCCATCACTGAATATGCCGATGCCGCCTTCAAGGCCACACTGTCACCCAAGTTCAGCTATGGCTGTGCGGTGTTCCTCGATGCCGATCGCGTTAACTTCCAGAAAGAAGGCTACACCCGCGAGGAGATGCTCGCTGGTCTCGCCCTGGTGCTGCCCAAGAATATCTGGCAGTACGTGGTACAGATCCCGCGCATGGCGGAATTGGGAACCCGTTTCGTGTTGCAGGGAGGGACCCAACACAACCTCGCCGCGGTAAAAACCCAGGTGGACTATATTTGTGAGCGCGTACCGGGAGCCGAGGTGCGCATTCACCCACATCCGGGAGAAGCTGGCGCCATCGGTGCGGCCTTCGAGGCCCAGCACGAAGTACGCCGCCGTGGACACAGCCGCTTCGTAGGCCTGCAATCGGCCATCGATATCCGCTATACCACCCGCACCGACGAATCTACGCGCTGCACCTTCTGCCCCAACAACTGCACCCGCAGTTTTATCGATACCGAGACTCCGGACGGCCGGACCGCCCGTTACATTTCGGGATTTTCTTGCGAAAAGGGCACCGTCGAGAACTCAAAGGCCCTGAAGAGGATGGTGCGGGAGCGCAAGAAGACCGCCATGCGTTATCCGAATCTCGTTGCCTACGAAGCACGCCAGTGCTTCAAACACGGTTACGAACATGCACCCATGCCCGGAGCCGATGTCTCGATCACGGACTTCAGGGTGAAACGGGGATTTTTTGGCGGCATCCGGCGCAGATCTCACAGCCGTCCATTTAACCGTTCCTCCGCAACCGCCCTGGCAGCCCGCAAGAAGATCCGCATCGGCATGCCCAGGGTACTTAATATGTGGTCTACCGGACCCTTCTGGCGTACCTATTTCGAGACCCTCGGGCTCAATCGCAACGGTATCGTTTTCAGTGACAATACCAGTACCGAGTTGTGGCTGGAGGGCGGGAAATACGGTTCCGCGGATGCGTGCTATCCGGGCAAGGTCGCCCAGGCCCATATCCATAACCTGCTATTTCATAAACACAAACGCAACAAGCCGCTCGATTACATCTATTTCCCCTGCATCACTCATCTGCCGAGCGGCATGGAAAAGGTCATGGACCATGCCGCCTGTCCCATCGTCGCGGGAACCCCGAAAGTGATGCGCGCCGCCTTTACCAAGGATGTCGACTTTTTTGCACAACGCAATATTCAATACATCGACCATGCGCTGAGCATGGCCGAACCGCTGCTATTCAAACAGCAAATGTTCGAGGCCTGGAAACAGCGCCTCGATATCACCGAAGACGAGAGTGATTTCGCGGTGCAAGAGGGCCTGAAGGCACTGCGGGCCTTTGACCAGGACCTGGAGGAAAGGGGAAGAGCGATACTGGAGCAGGTCGAAACGGAAAATCGTCTTGCCATCCTCCTTATCGGCCGCCCCTACCACAGCGACCCGGGGCTCAATCACGGTGTGCTGGAGGAATTTCAGGCGCTCGGCTACCCGATCCTTTCCATGCGCTCAATTCCCCGGGACAAGGCCTGGCTCGAGCGATTTTTCCATTCGGACCTGGCGCAAGGACGCATCGATACGCCCCTCGAGATCACCGATGTCTGGCCGGAGAATTACAGCACCAACAGTGTCCTCAAGGTTTGGGCGGCGAAGTTCGCCGCCCGTCATCCCAATGTCGCAGTCATCGATCTCTCCAGCTTCAAATGCGGACACGACGCGCCCACCTATGGCCTCATCGACAGCATCTTTGCGGCCTCGCCGACGCCTTACTCGACGCTACACGATATCGATGCCAACAAGCCATCCGGATCGATCAAGATCCGGGTCAAGACCTATGCATACACGCTCCGTCGCCGCCAGGAACAACTGGACCGGCGTGCGGCCATGCGGAAATTCCGCATCTCGGATATCACCACCTCCCGGCCATCCGCTCGGGTTAGCGACCAACGTATCCCCCACGAAGTAGAGGCTCCTCAAAAGGAGGTCTCGCTGCCTCGAACATCGGTTGATGCCACTTCCGCATGCCCGCTTGCCGAGGAAGATGACCATGCCTGCCAGATCTGCATACGCGGCCAAATGGCACGGCACCCATCTGCTGTGGATGAAGAACGGATCGTGGCCACCGGGAACAAGGGGGATTCGCAATGAACAATAACAAGCCTGTTGCGCACATGCTCGAAAAGCTGGACGCGAGCGACAACGGAAGCCCACGGGAAATGCGTCCTCCACGAATCGACTCACGGCAGTTCGAGATTCCCGTTGACGGTCACGACGACCCCGGGCACGAAACCGTGGAGCACTGGTACGACAAGGTGCCACAACACTTTTCCGAAGATCAACGCACAACCACCACGCTTCTTTTTGCCGGCCTGACCGTGGCGCACGATCGCTTCATTGAGGCGGCGCTCCAGGGCCTCGGCTATCGCATCAAGGCGCTGGCCTGTCCCGATAACAAGGCCCTCAACCTGGGCAAGGAATTCGGTAATCGGGGGCAGTGCAATCCAACTTACTACACTGTGGGGAACCTGCTGAAATATCTCCAGAAGCTTCGCGATGTAGAGGGCCTTTCCACCGCCGAGATTATCGAGAGCTACATCTTCATCACCGCCAATAGCTGCGGGCCCTGCCGCTTTGGCATGTATGCGACGGAATACCGCAAGGCACTCCGCGATGCCGGCTTCGAGGGCTTTCGGGTACTGCTGTTTCAGCAAACGGATGGCTTCGTTACGACCCCTGATGACAAAACAGAGACTCCGGTCTTCAACCCGAAATTATTCTCCAGGGTTGTCATTACCGGCATTGTTGGAAAGACGCTGCGGTGCCTCGGCTTCCAGGTCCGCTCCCTGCGCCCGGAAAAGCATGGCGCGATCCATAAGGACAAGGACAGTGCAAAAGCCCTTATTTTTACCCCGAAATTCTTTGTTCGGGTGATTGTCGCCGCAGCCGCTGGCGATGTATTGAATGCACTCGGCTACCGTATCCGCCCCTTCGAGATCGAGCCGGGCGCCACTGACCGGGCGCTCGAGCAATGCCAGCAAACCGTCTGCGATGCCCTGTTACACAACCGTTCCGTCCTGCGCGCCCTCTATCGCTGCCGAAAGCGGCTGAATCGTATCCAGGTGGACCGGACAAGGATAAAACCCCGGGTATCGATAATCGGTGAGTTCTGGGCCATGACCACTGAAGGTGAGGGCAATTACCACCTGCAACGCTTTCTCGAGTCCGAGGGCGCCGAGGTGGTTATCCAGCCCCTCACGGCATGGCTGCTTTACCTAATATGGGAGCGCCGTTTCGACCTCAAGCGGAGAGAAATGCTGAAGGGCGCTGATGCCGGCTATAACGGTCTGAGAGGTATAAACATCGCGCGCCTCCGCCTCAATCTGTGGGCCGCCGACAAGGCTCTGCTTGCCCTGTTCTCCCTGTTTTCTCGAGTCATCGGGCTCAAGGATCATCATATTCCGGATATGGACAAGCTGGCGGAACTGAGCCATCGCTATTACGACAATCACCTGCGTGGCGGTGAAGGCCATATGGAGGTGGGCAAGGTCATTTACAACGCGCTACATAATCACGTGAACATGATCATCAGCGTAAAACCGTTCGGCTGCATGCCTTCCAGCGGGATCTCGGACGGCATCCAGACACTGATCAGCGAGATCTATCCAAAGACCCTGTTCCTGCCCATAGAAACTACCGGGGATGGGGCGATCAATGCCTACAGCCGTATCCAGATGCAGCTGTTCAGAGCCCGACAGGTCGCCACCAAAGAGACCCACGATGCCTACGCGGCATACGGCATCGAAGATGGTGCCGTACAGGCCTTTGTGAAACGTCGTCCAAAAATGACCCGCGCCCTGTACCGGAGCGCACATCGCGCCGGTTCGAGCAGCGCCGATTTCGTACACGATGTGGGTGAGAAACTGGCTCAACACTCTGCCCGGCCTGCCAGCACCAACTGACGCGGCATCGAGGATTATTATTTTTTCATCAGGCTCTCGTATACCGCCACTATTTCCGGCGACACACTGGTGTCGGAAGAAGCGTCCATCGCCTTTCTGTAAGACTTGTACACCTCAATAGCCTCCTCCCTTTTCCCCAGCCTTGTATAGCAAAACATAAGCCCACGGCAGCCCTCTTCAGAGCCTTCGTCGATCTCCAGAATCCTGCGATAACACTGAATAGCATTCTCAACGTCATCATGCTCGTCCCAGAATTTCGCCAGCTTACGCATGCAGTGCAAAAAGCAGGCACCCAATTCCGCACGCGCTGCGACGTACCACTCACGCTCAGTTTCGCTTGCCATAAATGGCCCGCCGTAAAGCTTGAGAAGCTTGCTGGATACACTTGAAGCACGATCAGTATCCACCGGCATGATATCAACCTCGCATAACTGCTCCACCTCCCCGGCGAGACGTTCAAGAGCCCAGGTATCGAGCCAGCAATAGTGGCTATTCAAACTGATGCAGCCCTCGCTAACCAGAATCGCCCTGTCCTCACCAAGTATCTTTCGCAGCCGGTGAATCGCCGTCGTCAGGGAGCGGCGGGAATAGGTTTCATCAACACCGGGCCAGAGCGCCTCGGCGAGACGCTGCTCGGGCACATCCCTGCCACCGAAAGCAATTATTGCCTTCATCAGTTCCATCGGTTTGCGTTGCAGCTTTGCGATCATGCCTATGCTGTGATCGTCTTTCAGCAGCTTGCACTGTCCGAGAGTATGAATCCGGAATATCCATGGCCACTCATCAATCCTGTTTCCGGATGCGGGTGGCGCCAGCCCGCGTAGCTTTATGAGGCTCCGCACATAGTCAACCTCGATCTGCTCCTCAAGGGCCGCGGCACAGAGTTCCGCCATCACCTCCGGCCGCCACCATAATGTATGCCGATAGCCGTATTCCCGACCGAGTTGCATCGCGTAGTGCAAAGACTTCAGTCCCGAACGCCTTCGCCCGTGCTCAAGCGCAAGATATGCGTAGCAAAGGAAGCTCATGAATTCGAGCAAGTGATTGTTTATGTTGCGTGCCAACTCGTGAACCTGACGGAGATGTGCAGCACCTTTTCTTTCATCGCCGCACTCAAAGAGTATCTGTGCCATTGCCAGTCGGCAGATTATCTCGATAAAGGGATTTCCCACCTCAATGGAAAGCCGAAGCGCGGTTTTCTGAAACTGGAAAGCCAGTAACGTATCACCACGTAATATCGCGGCCCAGGCCGACAAATAATTGATCAGGCTTTGCTCCTGTCTCCGTTCGGGCGCGGGCTCCAAAGCGATTTCCTCCAATAACCGATCGGCAGTATCCAGATCGCCCACACCCAGCGCCCCGCCAAGGCCGTTAATCCGCAACTGCTGGCTCCACAGGGTAACCCCGGCCCGCTGCGCTATTTCCAGACCTTCCTGCATTGCCATCAGGCAGTCCTCACCCTTTGCCTCCAGCATGAGACACATGGATTCAATGTTCTTTTGGGTAATGAGCGCCAAAGGCTCCGCGTCGATTCTGGCAAGCACCTTGCCTACCAGGCTGAGTACCTCATGAGTTTTCGAAAAGTAGCCGACCCACATATAGGAAAACGCGATGTGCAGGGCAACAGCCAGATGGAATCTGGATAACGGCTGCGACTTCGATGCCGTATAGGCCTTTTCCACCCAATACTCGATATCAGGATTATCCGGTTGGCGCAGACCCATCGACATGAACAGGCAAGACGTCACGTGCGACTCGACACCTTCGGAAAGGGCGCCAGAATGGCTTCGCAACAGCTCGTCCGCGATCGCTATCCACGGATCCAGCAATGCGAGGTCATCCCCCTCATAAAGGATCGCGCGCATTATCCCCGAGCATGACTGCACCATGCCGGAAACATCAGGCTCCGAAGCCGAGGCGAAAAGGGCATAAGCCTGCTCGTAAAAACGTCGGCTCTCTCTCAATGCAAAAGGAAAGCGGCACGCGGCCAGCCAGTAGATCATCCATGGATTTTCCTTCATCCGCTCGATTGGGAATTCGTCCAGCCACTGGGCAAAGGTTTCCCGACGACCATCCTGAATCAACTCGCTGGCATGGCGCTGTATGACATCTACCAGTTGCTCCCAGCATTCATTCTCAAGCAACAGTTCTATAGCATCTTCCAGCTGTCCGTTCTTTTCCAGTAGCGTTATAACTTTTTCATAATTGATCCGTCCCATAGCCTGCCTGACGGGACTTTTTCCGGCGGCTCGCAGAAAATCACGGAAGATCGGATGGTATTCATAGATTACGGGTTTGAGCCTTCTGTTTGCCGATACAAAATGGTGCCGCCGGCTTAACTCATCCAGAATTGAAGCACTTGATGGATTCGATGTTAATGCCTCCGCGATTGCTGCCGTCAACCGCGGCACAATTGCGGTCTGCGAGAGGAAGTCCCGTGTGCTCTGGTCCAGCTTCTGATAGATTTCGCGCGCAAGATAATCATATATGACGGTCGGGGTCAGGGTCTCCGGAGAGTCCGGCAACAAACCGTCGATACCGATATGCTCAAGCATTAATACCAGGCCGGCAGCCCAGCCCTGAGTTTTTGTATATAGCTGATGGCACTTTTCTCCGGAAAGCTCCAGACCGTGCAGTTTTACGATCTCGTCCGATTCATCCTGTGTTAGGCGAAGATCGTCCCAGCCCAGAAGCTTCATCTGTCGATTAGCAAAAAACTTCGCCATCGCATCCGGAGGTTTATTCCGGCTGACAATCACCACCCGCCCGCCAGGCGGCAACTCGGAGAGGCCATAACGGATTACGTTATGAAATTGAGAATGGCGGGGAACGTTCTGATAATCATCAAAGACCATGACAAAAGGATTGTGGAGGCGCGCAAACAGGTCACGGAAGTAGCCTCTGGTAAAGGTTGCCAGGTCGCCCAGATATTCTGGCGAATATTTCAATAATAATTTTCGTCCCGCATTTCTGTGGGCAGGCCCATCGCCAAAGATATTTCCGGTGGCGCTGACAAACTTTTTTCCAAGTTCGCGGATATAACGGTTGGCAAAATGTGGAATATCCTCGACAGATTCCGGAAACGAAATGGAGGAGAGATCACCAGGATATTTTTTGTGCGCGGCCAAACGCAGGTAGTAAAAAAAAGTTGCGATATCTGCCTCACCCTGGTCAAGCTGATACCACAAACTATCCGGTTTCCGGTTTTCCAGGTAGCTGGAAACCAGCGTGGTCTTTCCGCAACCCGGAGGCCCGGTTAACCAGATAATCGATTGATCTCCGCCCCCCTCGATGAGGGAGAACAACCGCTGTCTCGGGAGAATTCCAGTCAACCCTGGTCGCGTGATCTTTGCCAGGGAATAGAGCGAATCCTTCATGGACAAGCCCTCCGGGAGAGGCGTTGCAAACCCTTGGCACAGGGCACGGGGTAGCACGTGTGGGTATTATCCCGGCACGGCAAAAACAGGAGGATTTTCGGATTGGGGGCATTGCTCCTTGCATAAAGCAACGTCCCGCATATGCCCACCAGGCTAGTTGCTATCGGGATCGTGCCCCGCCTCATGAAAAATTGGCCCCACCAGGCACTCAAATACTTGTCCAGGCCATCCATGTACTAAACCTCTCGATGAGGTCAAGGTGCACGCCACGTTTGTCCTGCTCCAGGACAAGGTATTGGTAACCCCGGAATCCCCCGCTCACGCTGTGCTCGAAGCACCAGTACCCCGACCGGTTACATACAGACCCGGAGCGCCTCCGGAATCACGAAAGCGCCGCGCTCATCATGAGCCCGTAAGCTAAACATAGTTCCTTCCCCAAACTATTGAAAGCCGATTGATGAGAGCTAATAAGCCATGAAGCCCGATTGGGAAATTACCGTTTCGGAAAGCAGGCAAACACCGCTAGCGCACGGAGCAAAGGGTGTGCAGGGACGATACCTTGACCCTGGACCCCAGGCTGGCTGGGGCAGCTAGGCGATACGAAGATTGTCAATCAACCGCGCCCTGCCGAGCCAGGCGGCGGCCAGTACCACCAGATCGGTATCATCTTCGCCCGGTGGCATCAGCGCCGAGGCGGTGCGCACGGAGAAGTAGTCGGGTCTGAAGCCCGCCTTTTTTAGTGCCCGGATACCCGTGGCTTCCAGTGCCTCGAAGTTTCTTTTCCCAGCCTGCGCTGCATCCCGGACCATACAAAGCTGGCGGTAGAGCTCCGGGGCAGCAGCAGCCTCGGCGGCGCTCAGATAAGCATTGCGCGAACTGAGTGCGAGCCCGGACTTTTCCCGTACCGTGGGTACCGGAATGATATCGGTAGGCAGATGAAGGTCCCGCACCATGCGCCGGACTACGAGTAACTGCTGGTAATCCTTTTCACCAAAAAGGGCGACATCGGGCGCCACCAGATTAAAGAGAATACCGAGCACGGTAGCGACCCCACGAAAAAAACCTGGCCGATGTTCACCACAGAGCACATCGCCCAGGGCAGGAACCTCGATGACGGTGGCGTGTCCGGCGCCGCGCGGATAGATCTCGGTCACCTCAGGCAAGAACACCAGGCCGGCACCCGCCTCAACCAGCTTTTCCAGATCCGCGTCCAGGGTACGTGGATAGGCATCAAAATCCTCTCCGGGAGCAAACTGGAAGGGATTCACAAAAATACTCACCACCGTGAGATCAGCCAGTTCCACGGCGCGTTTCACTAATGCAAGATGACCGGCGTGGAGGTTGCCCAGCGTAGGAACAAAGGCAATACGCTGGCCCCGGGCACGTGCGTTTGCCAGTGCGCCACGCAATTCCCCACACTCTTCCACGGTACGCATTATTCGAAACCGTGTTCCGGGGTGGGAAAGCTGCCGCCCTTGACGGCAGCCGCATAGGCGGCCACGGCGGCGGCTACCGAGCCGGTATCCGCCAGAAAATCATGCGAGAAACGCAGCCGCTTGCCCGGCGCGATACCCAGCATGTCGTAAAGCACCAGAATCTGGCCATCACAGGCGGGGCCGGCACCGATACCAATCACCGGCACCGATGCCGCCGCGCTGATCTCCGCGGCCAGTTGCGAGGGCACGCATTCGAGTAGCAGGGTGGCAGCACCCGCCTGCTCCAGCCGGGCTGCGTCTTCCAGCATGGCACGCGCCGCCGCGTCCTCCCGCCCCTGCACCCGATAACCACCCAGCTGATGGATGGACTGGGGCTGCAGCCCGAGATGAGCACAGACCGGCACACCGCGATCCGACAGGTATTCCACCGTCGACAACTGGATGGCACCTCCCTCCAGCTTGACCATGTGTGCACCGCCCTCCTGCATCAGGCGAGCTGCGTTAGTCGCGGCCTCAGCCGGTGAGGCAAAACTCATAAAGGGCATGTCGGCCATAAGCAACGCACGCTCACAACCCCGGGCGACGAGGCGCGAATGGTAGACCATGTCATCCATGCTGACCGGTACGGTGGTTGCCCGCCCCTGTACCACCATGCCGAGGGAATCTCCCACCAGGATGACATCGATCTCCGCCTTGTCGAGGATGCGTGCAAAGCTGGCATCGTAGGCCGTCAAACAGGCAAATTTTTCACCCGCCTGCTTGGCCCGTAGCAGAGTGCTGATGGTGACCTGGGAGGCACTGGAATCCTGGCTGCTCATGACATTTTTGTCTTCCGTTAACCCGCGCACTCAGAAAAACGAGGGATTGAAAAAATAGCGCCCGCTACGCAATTGCCCAAGGCGCTCCACCAACAGCTCAAAGCCCTCAGCGCCGTGCGCCAAATCAATCTCGGCGGCATTGACGATGAGCAGGGTCGTTGCGTTGTAATTATAGAAAAAGCGGGTATAGGCATCGGTGAGTCTCTGGAGATAATCCGCACCCATGCGCTGCTCAAAATCGATACCACGGCTGCTGATGCGCGCTCTCAGCACCCGTGCCGGGGCCTGCAGATAAATCACCAGATCCGGCACGGCAACGGGTGGCGTCATTTGCGCATAGACCTGCTCGTAGATCTCAAATTCATCGGCTGCCAGGGTAAGTTCGGCAAACAAACGGTCCTTTTCAATCAGGTAATCCGCCACCCGCACCCCGGCAAACAGATCCGGGCGCGCGAGCTCATCGGCCTGACGAACCCGCTGAAGCAAAAAAGAAAGCTGCGTTGCCAGCGCCCAGGTGGCCGGTTTGCGGTAAAAGCGCTCCAGAAAGGGATTGTCTGCTGGCGCCTCAAGAATAAGCTCGCCACCAAAGCGCTCGGCGAGGCGCCTGGCGAGGGTAGTTTTCCCTACTCCGATAGGCCCCTCCACCACGATGTGCTGAAAAGAGCTCTCGGTCACGCTGCTGCCCGTATCAGCCGCCCGGACTTCCGTTTGCATCAGCATCAGGGCAAGGCCACCACGCGCAGCCCCACTCGGCTCACCGCATCCAGTAGTCTGGTAATTAAGCCGTGGCCGGGAATTTCCAATGCCGGGGCAAGCTCTCGCAAGGGCACCAGTACAAAGGCCCGGTTATGTATTTCGGGATGGGGCAGACTGAGCGTGGTACTGCTTTGCTCCCGGGTGCCCCAAAGCAGGAGATCGAGATCCAGGGTGCGCGCACCCCAGCGCAGACCACGGCACCGACCCTGGGCGTCTTCAATACCCTGTAGCGCCTCAAGTAAATCGGAGGGAGATAGATACGTCTCCAGCTCCGCTACCGCATTCAGATAATCCGGCTGCCCGACCGGCCCCTCGGCGGGGGAGCTATACAATGAGGAATGGTTCAGTAGTCGAGTGTCGGGCAATTGTGCCAATGCATCGATGGCCTGGCGTAGTTGGCTTGAGGGATCAGCAAGATTGCTGCCCAGCCCCACGTAGGCCCGTTCGCAGGCGGCCACACTCATTCCGCGGCCTTGCGAGTCCGTGGGCGTCGGCGACGACGGCGGCGTGGACGCGAGCGCGGTTGATGCACGGCCTTGAGGGCCAGTGCGCGGGCCTCCTCGTCACTTTCCAGAAAATCTGTCCACCACTCGGCCAATTCTTTTACCGGCTCACCGGCCTCGGCACGCAGTAACAGAAAGTCGTAACCGGCACGGAAGCGCGGGTGCTCGATAAGCCGCAATGGCTGGCGCCCACGACGGCGCTCAAGACGCGGCTGCAAGGTCCATATCTCACGGCTGACGGTACTGAAGCGGCGCGGAATCGCCACCCGCTTCACCTGCTGCGCCAGCACCCCACCATAGGCATGCTCAATCGCCTGCAACGGGGTCATGCCATCGGCCTGAAAGGCTTGGGCGGCACGCTGCAAAGGCCCCCACAGCAGGGCGGCAAACAGAAATCCGGGGGTGACGTGTTTATCACCGAGAATACGGCTGTCGGTATTGAGAAAGGCGCGGGACAACAGCAGCTTGCGATCGCCCCCCCCATCCTCCAGGCTCGCCGCCACATCGGGAAACAGTTGCTCGAAGATGCCGTATTTTTCCATTAGGCGAAAAACCGCGGAGGCATGGCCACCGAGGAACAACTTGAGCACCTCTTCATAGAGCCGGGCCGCCGGCACCTCGGTCAATAGATAGGCGAGCTCGGTAATGGGTGCCGCGGTAGCTGCCTCGATCTGAAACCCCAGCTTGGCGGCAAAACGCACTGCCCGCAGCATACGCACCGGGTCCTCGCGATAGCGTTGTTCCGGATCACCGATAAGACGCAGCGTCCCCGCCTTGAGATCCGCCATGCCACCGGTGCAATCCACCACCGAGAAATCGCGGATATCGTAATACAGGCTGTTTACGGTGAAATCACGGCGCCAGGCATCCTCTTCAAAGCTGCCGTAAACGTTATCCCGCAGCACCCGCCCCTCATCACTAACCGCAGCGCCCTCGGGGGTTGCTGCATGACCAGCACGAAAGGTGGCCACCTCGATGATCTCGCGGCCATAGCGCACGTGGGCCAGGCGAAAGCGCCGGCCAATAAGTCGACAGTTGGAAAACAGCTTGCGAATTTGCTCCGGAGTCGCATCGGTGGCGACATCAAAATCCTTGGGATCATGGCCGAGCAGCAGATCGCGCACCCCACCACCGACAAGATAGCCCCGGTAGCCACCCCGCTTGAGGCGGTAGAGCACCTTCAGCGCGCTCTCGCTGATATTCGCCCGCGACACATTATGCGCAGCACGGGGAATCACCACGGGTTCGGGAAGCGTCTCAGGCTCTTGTTTTTCCGAAGAAAATACCGAGGAAATAGCCCGGTTAATTAAACGTGAAATCATATGGATTCAGCTCTTGAGCCCGCACCGGGCGCGCGTATAATACCGGGCTCGCCGCTCCCTTCGTCTAGTGGTCCAGGATACCGCCCTCTCA
>JAJFJV010000020.1 GCA_021773635.1 Gammaproteobacteria bacterium
ACATTAATGAAGAAAAACAAAATGGTATACTAATTAAACCATCAGAGAAAAAAGAGCTAAAAAATGCCATAGTAAAGATCATAGAAAATGAAAATACATTTAGAAATTTTGATATAGAAATTTTGAAAAAATTTTCATATCAAGAATTTGGAGAGAAATTAGCCTCAATTTACTCTGAATTATTAAAAAAGTAAAAAATGAAATTGAATATTTATTGTTAAAAATATATGATAAAATTTGTTTAAAATGAATCTTTAAAGTTTAAACGTCTCAATAAAAAATTAACGACATGCAAGAAGGATGGATAAGAAGTAGATGGTGGGAATTCAGAATGGGTCACAGCATATATCTTATGTTCATTTTAACGTTCGTTAACTTTATTTTAATTGCATATAGATTGCTTATTGAAAAAATTCCATTTCTACAAGAATTTATTCCTGAATTATGGATTTTTGCATTGACATTTTTAGGATTTTATATTCCAGCAGCGATAATTATTGGATTTTGGCATAGAAAAACGCAACTAAAAGTAGAGACGACACTGAGTATGTATCAAAATCCATTTTTTGCTAAAGTATTCAGAACAATGCTTGATATTCAAACTGGAAAAGCGACTAAAGAGGAAATAGAAGAATACAGGCAATTTCTCATAAAAATTGAAAAGAAATTTGAAGTGGGAAAATAATTTTGGATACTTACTGGTTTAGAAGACGTTGGTTTGATGGAAGATTAGGAACAGCTGAATATATGTTATTTTCATTAACATTTTTAAATTTTATTTTAATAACATACAGATTTTTACTAGAAGAAGAATCAGTATCTGAAGAATTAATTTCAAATCTATGGATTTTTGGAGTTATTTTTCTAGTTTCATATATTCCAATTTCTATAATTGTTGGATTTTGGCATAGAAAAACGCAGTTAAATGTAGAAAATACACTCAAACAACAAGAAAGTCCATTTTTTTCTAAGTTAATGAGAATTTATCTAGATATAGAAACCGGAAAAGCGACTAAAGAAGAAATAGAAGAGTTTAAAAAAATTTTGTCAGATATAGAAAAAAAGTAAATTATATAAAAACTAAGAATTTTTTGATCATACTTAAAATAGTCTAAAAATATCATGACATAACATTATGATTATAAAAAAAATTTCATTATTTTTTTCTATGCAAACAGAAATAATTATGTATAAACATTTTTGGTTACAACGATTTCGTGTCGCTCGATATTTTAGAAGATTGCTTGCAAAATTTGTTTCACGTTATAAATCAAATTTTGTAGAAATTGAAGGTAGAAAAATGTTTTTAGATGAACATGATTCACTAAAACTTTCTCTATATCCATATGCTGTAGAAATGACAAACTTTTTCAAAGATAATATCAAAAAAGGAGATGTAGTTTTAGATTTAGGAGCACATATTGGATATTTTACTTGTCTGTTTGCACAACTTGTAGGAGAATCAGGTAAAGTTTTTTCTTTTGAACCTGAACCAAAAAATTTTAATTTATTAAAAAAGAATGTAGAAGCTAATGGATACAAGCATGTTATAATAGAACAAAAAGCTGTAAGTAATATAAAAAGTAAAATTAAGATGTATGTTTCAAATTCTCCAAAAGATCATCGCATTTATGCTTCAGAAGATAGCAAAGAATCAATAGAAATAGAATCTGTTCAACTAGATGAATATTTTAAAAATTTTAATCAAAAAATTAATCTCGTTAAAAGTAATATCCAAGGTGCTGATTTTGCTGCATTTCAAGGTATGAAATCAAACATAGAAAAATCAAAATCAAATATCATACTTGCATTAGAATTTAATCCTGCAATGATCAAAGGATTGGGATGTGGAAATGCTGAAGAATTTCTAGAACAACTACTCGGATATGGCTTTAAACTACATGATCTTCGTTGGCAAGAGAAAATTATTCCTATTTCAAAAGAGGAAATGATGAGGTTATATAACGAAGAAAACAAAAAAGGGGGATTTTTACTATGTACACCATCAAATCTAGAAGTAAAGATCTAATTTTTAATTTTAACTTAAAAAAATTTTTACAATTAATGTCTTAGTTATTATGATATTAGTAAACATGTAGGAAAAATAATTAAAATAGAAAATTGAAGAAAAGCATAAATGTATTAGTACAAATTTGACTATATGGGTTTTTTAAAAAAAGTAAGCAATTCTATAAAAAATCCAAAAAGAGCAGCATTAGTTGTTTTCAATAAAGTTGATGAAGGTGCAGGGAAAAAAATCTTTGGAAATACCACCGGTGTAGTTAGAAGCATGTCTGGTCGTAGTAAATTAAATAATTTGTTAGATCCAGAATTAAAAAAAACTAATCCAGAATTATTTCATTTAAAAAAACATGGATTTACAAAATATGGAAATTCTTATGAAAAATCATTGATCGATAAACTTAGTGAAAAATTTGATGAATTAGTTGAAAATGAAAAAACTTCTTTTCCAATTGGAGGTTATAAGGGTAAAATTTATTCAAGAGCAATAAGAAATCCTGAAAAATGTTTTCCTGAACTTGTAAAAATAATTACCAAAGATGTTAGAGATTTTCTTACAGGATACTATAATACAAATTATAAAATTTCTCACATCTTTTGTGGTAGAAATTATTCTGTTCCTGAAAAAATTAAAAACGAAACAGAAATGTTTTCAAATTTTTGGCATATGGATAGAGATCCCAGTTCACAACTGAAATTTTTTCTTTATTTATCAGATGTTACAGAGAAAGATGGGCCTTTTACCGTACAGTCAAAAGTTCGAACAAAAGAGCTCATTAAAGCAGGATTTGGTAATAGAGATCATTACGATTTACCTTTGGATGTATTAGAAGATAATACATTTGTAAATAAAATGACTGGATCAAGAGGCACTACACTTTTTGGTAATGTTACAACATGTTTACACAAAGCTGGAACTCCAGACGAGGGTCATTTTAGAGACTTGGTTCAATTTATTATAGATCCCTCAGATAAACCATTTTCAGATGATTGGATTAACAGTATTGAAGCATATACAGATCTAAAATATTATGATCCAAAAACAGACACAAAACGTTTGATTACAGAATTGAATGCCTAATAATAAGTACATTTCATTAAATCAGACATAAAATAATAAATTAATACGATTAAGAAGAATAAAATATACAAGTATTATTCAAGTAATAATTGGAATTAAATTATGTTTCAAAATCTAAAAAAGAACAACTAACGAGAATATTTGAAAATATAGAATTAGTGTTAAAACTATCTCCACCTCAGATGAAATATGAGTTAATAGATAAAGATAAGGGATTATTCACACAATCGATTCCAATTAAAAAAATAAAAAAAACATTCAAGTTTGAAGTTAAACATATAAAAAAATCAGATGATGTATTTTCATTAGAGGTAATTAATGGTCCGTTAAAAAAATCTATAATTAATATTATTTTTAAAGAAAAAAATAATGAAACAGAAATTAAATTACAATTAAATTTAAAACTTGGTTTAAAATACAAGTTTTTTTCATCTATAATTAGTGAAAAATTAAAAGCTACTAATTTATCTTTAATTAAGAGATTAGAAAATTTATCTAAATTAATATTTAATGAAAAATTTCCAATTACTTTTGAAAACAATCATTCCACATTAGTTTTACAATTTAACCAAGGAAAAAAAATATTTTTTGATGGATGGTGGTTAGGAGATGTGGGATCAGCATTTGTAGGAAAAGTTTATGATAAATTAAATTTTAAAGATAAAATAATAGTCGATGTTGGTTCTAATATCGCAGATTCGTCAATATATTTTGCAGTAAATGGTGCAAAAAAAATAATTGGATTAGAACCATTCCCAAAAAATTTTAACTTTGGGCGTGAAAATGTTCAAAAAAATCAGTTTGATGACAAAATTGATCTGTATTTATCAGGATGCTCTTCAAAATCAGGCGATATCCAAATTGATTCTAGTTTATCAGGATTAAGCTATAAAATGGAAAAAATAAAATCAGGGGAAATTATCAAACAAACCACATTAGAAGAATTATGTAACAATTATGGAATTCATGATGGAATATTAAAAATGAATTGTGAAGGATGTGAATATGATGTAATTCTTAACACATCAAAAAATGTGTTAAATAATTTTTCTCAAATATTAGTTCAATATCACGATAATGCAGAAATTTTGATTGAAAAACTGTTAAATGACGGATTTAAAGTAACAGAAGAGAAATATTCAAATAAAAAAGGACAAATTTTTGCAACAATTATTTAAAAATATTATTTTATAGATAATTTTTCTGAGGATGACATATTTTTTGAGATGAATAGTCTATACCATATTTCTAATGCTAAAAGTCCATAAAATTTGTTAACGTATCTTACATCCAATTCTTTGTCAATATTAGCAAGTATCCAATTTTTATTGATTAATTTTTCTTTAATGATTTCTCCATCTAAAAGAAAATTCTTACAGAGTTTTTTGCCATAATCATTCCAATGATTTTTTGTATCAACAGAAAATCCTTGTTTTTTTGGAATAACAAATTTTTCCACATCAAATTGTTTTAATAGATTTCTTAGGATTAGTTTTCCAGTTTTCTTGTTAGGATCATATTTCATATCATTTGGAATAGGGGATGCAAAATTGATCATGTCAGTAGTAAGAAATGGGGAAATTGTTTGTAAATTAAAAAAGGAATTAATTTTTGGATTTAATTGTAACCAATTATACAATAACTTTCCATTAAAATCAGCTAAAAAGACTTGGTTTAAACTATCTAATGAATTATCAAAATACCCATCAACTACAGAATAGATATCTTCCCAATCAAAAGAAAGATTATCTCCAAATAATTGATCTTGATCTTTTATCCAATCTCTATTATGGCAATTAAGATAAGAAATGGTTTTTTCTCGTGGTGTAGATTCAGAATTTATGGAATCTAAAAAGGACCTATATCGAAAAGTATAACCTCCAAATAATTCGTCACCACCATCTCCAGAAATTATAACATCAGAATGTGTACTGGCATATTTTGCTAAATAATACCAATGAATATCCCAAAAAGGTAGCTTTGTGATAGATATTGCATGAGGGAGATCTTCAAAATAATTTTCAACATCAATAATATGATGAGTAGAATCTAATGCATCAGCAATCTTCGCAGCCATTTTTGTTTCATCTAGACTATTACTGAAACGAATTGAAAAAGAATCAACATGTAGATCAGGAAGAGATTTTTTCAAGAGAGCCAATAAAAGTGTAGAATCTATTCCACTACTGAGAGAAATTCCAATTTGAGATTTCTTTTCTAAATTATGCATATAAAAATTAGAAATTATATCTTCTACATTTTTTTCAGGATTTGAAATTGTGTTTTGAGAAAAATCAGTAGGAGTAAGTTTTCGAATAGGAGGTTTTGTAGTAAAATCATATCTCAGAGTAAGTATAGAAATTATAGATAATGGATCAATGTGTAAACTCAATTTGGTCTTCCAATTCCTCTGAAGACTATTTTTAATTTATTTAATTCCTTAGGATCAAATAAACCTCTAGTATCCACAATTAGAGGAATTTTCATTAATTTTGGAAAAATTTCAGGATTGATAGATAAAAATTCTTGATGAGAAGTCAACACCAAAATTGCATCAGAATTTTCAACCATATCTTCAAGTTTTGATTCAGAATTAATAGAAAAAACATTAGTTGAGATGAAATATGGATCAAAAATTTTCACGTTACATTCTAATGATTTTAATTTAGAAATGATTTTTTCTGCAGGTGCCAATTGTACGTCTTTAACATTTGGTTTGTATGAAATTCCAAGAATTCCTATTGTGCTTTTCTCGAGTTTTTTATTAATACTGTTTAGAGCATCATTTAACAATTTTAAAGTATGAAAAGGCATTTTCTCATTAATTTCTCTAGAAGTAGAAATTAATTTTGGTAAGGGTAAGAAATTAGAACGAGCAGAGTTTATGATTTGATACGAGTTTACAGGTAAACATGGGCCACCTACACCTGAACCAGGATAATGGACTTGAAAATTATATTTTCTTTTGGCTGCATCCAAAACTGTAAAAATATCTATTCCTAATTTTTCAAATAATAATGCTAATTCATTAACAAAAGCAATGTTAACATCTCTAAAAACATTAGTTGTTAATTTTACAGCATTTGCAGTTTTACAATCAGGCATAGAAATTAAATCAACAGAAAAAACATGAGAATAAATCGAAGAAATTAGATCTTGGGATTTTTTATTGATGCCTCCAACTAATCGTGGTAAATTTTTAAAATCTTTTAAGATTTCACCAGGATTTGCCGTTTCAGGACAAACTCCTATGCCAAAAGTTTTTCCAGCTTCTAATGTTTTGTCATTACCTTCTATTATAGAAATTAGAGTATTTTCAACAAAACCAGGTTCGACAGTACTTTCTACTATAACAAGAGAGCCAGGATTTAAAAAATCATGTAATTGTTGCCCAACAGATTCAAGGGAAGAGTAATCAGGAATATTGTCATTATTCATGGGTGTTGGTAAAGATAAGATAACTACATCTACACGTGATAATGCATCTTGTATGTTAGTAGTTGCAGAAAGTGTTTTGTTAGTCATTACATTATTGAAAATTTCTTTCATTCCAGGTTCATCTTCTAAAGGAAAGATGTTATTGTTGATTTTCTCTACTAGATTTTTGTTAATATCAACACCAATAGTAGATAAACCAGATTTTGCAAACAATATTGCTGTTGGAAGACCAATTCTTCCAATACCAATTATCGCAACTTTAGCTTGTGCTGTTTTTATATGATGACTGATTTGATCAGATGATAAACTCATAATTTTTAGAACTTCCAATTTATTTCAACTTAATCAGAACGATAAAGAGCATCTTTTTAGTTTTGCGAACATATATGTGCAAATAGTATTAAGTAAACAAACACATAGTTATGAAATTTATTGTTACAGGAGGAGCCGGTTTTATAGGCAATAGAATTGTTAGATCGTTATTAAAAAATAATGACTCTGTTACAGTAATTGATAATCTACATACTGGAAAATTACAAAATCTTAAAGATGTTGAAAACAAAATTGAGTTTATTAAAGCAGATATACGTGATTATGACAATTTAGAAAAAATCATAGAAAATTATGATGGAATTTTTCATGAAGCTGCTTTAACTTTGGTACAAGAATCTTTTAGTAAAAAAGAAGAATATAATGAAGTGAATGTGGTTGGTACAGAAAACATATTCAAAATTGCAAAAAAAAATGATATTAAAGTTGTATTTGCAAGTAGTTCAAGTGTTTATGGAAATGTGGATAAAATACCCATCAAAGAATCATTCTCAAAAAATCCAGTAAATCCATATGGAATTACAAAACTTAAAGATGAAAAACTTGCTGAAGAATATTCTAAATTGGGAGTCAAAATAATCGGATTAAGATATTTCAATGTGTTTGGAATAGGACAAACTGGTTCTTATGCAGGAGTGATAACGAAATTTATTAACAGATTAAAACAAAATTTGCCACCTCAAATTAATGGTAACGGAACACAAATCAGAGATTTTATTTTTGTGGATGATATTGCAGATGCAAATATATCTGCTATGAATAGTTCTGTTTCATCAGGTTTTTTCAATATTGGAACGGGAGTAGGTACAACAATTAAACAATTAGCAGAATATTTAATTAAAATTTCGGGGAAGAAATTTTCTTTAGATTACTTAGATGTTTTACAAGGAGACATTAAATTAAGTCAAGCAGACATATCTCATACTGAAAAAATATTACAATGGAAATCAAAAACTAATCTAATAGATGGATTACAAAATATCTATCCTAATTTTTAATTATGAATTTAATAAATTTTCATAGAATTTAATATATTTTGGAAGAATTTTTTTCCAACTCATTTGATTAATTACAAATTCATGTGCATTTTGTATTAATTCTCTAGATTTTTCTTTATCTTTTAAAATTGAATTTATTTCAACTGATAATTTTTTAGAATCTTCAGTAGGAACCAAAATTCCAGTTTTTTTATCATTAACTAATTCTGGAATTCCGCCTACGTTTGAAGCCACAACAGGGATTTTTAGAAAAAATGCTTCTTTGATATTCGTAGGCAAACTCTCCATTCTTGATGGTACAGCTAATACACTTGAAGATTTTAGTAACTTCATTGCTTCATTCCAAGGAAGATTTGTACAGTAAACCACTTTTCCTTCAATGAATTGTTCTGCATTTTTTAAAATATCAATTCCTTTTTCATAACTATCTCTTCCAAGATAGAGTACTTGGTTAGAGATTTTTTCAGTATTTGAAATCAATTCTAATTTGTCGGTATCTATTGCAGATGGTAAGTACTCAAAATCTAAATTTAATTTCTTTTTATATTCATTTTTTGAGATTTTTGAATCAGTTGTTAATTTATCTGCCCATTTTAGTACTCTAGATTCCGTAGTAGATGCTATCGAACTCACTGTACTTGAATGTAATTTTTTTACTTGATCACTAAATACACCATGTACTGATAAAACTTTTTTTGTGCCTTTTGAATAATGCATTGCAAATGCTGAAGGCACATTAAACGCATGAACTATATCATATTTTTCAGTATTGAGAAGTCCTTTGATCGTTCCAAAAATTGCAAAACTTGGATTTTTTAAATTTTTTATTGGAATATGTGGCGTTTCCATTTTTACTACTTCATGGCCTTTTTGTGACAATTGGTCTGCCAACATTGCAGCATGTCCTCCAATTCCTCCACTAAATCGAGGAGAAATAAATAAAAATTTCACAAATTAAAATTATAAAATCATCTTAAAATGTTTTAGATCTAATGATTTTACATTGTTGCTTGTGCTGCATCATGGAACATTTGACTCTTAGCACAACCAGCAGCTAATTCATCACCAGCACCACGTCTCATGAGTCCTCTGTAAAGACAATCTTCTAGTTTGACATCTTCTCTTTGTTCCCATTCCTCAACAGTGACTGAGAATTTCTTTTGAATTCTATCTCTGTACCATTCAGGGATTACATTAAAGGCGCAAAATGGAACTATTCTAAGATCTGGAGTTACATAATGAATATCACATCTTTGTAATCTTTCCAAATCTTCATTGTATTTGTCTTGAAAGTGCATCATTCCTAAGAACAATCCCTTTACATGCCACGAACCAACTGAATCAAATGATCTCTTCATGAGAATATTTCCAAACATTTTTGCCAAATCTAATCCTGCTGGTTGTTTTTTAGAATCAACAAATCCCTTGAGTTTTCTTACAACTTCTAACATTGTAAAGTACTTGTTTTTACCAGAACGAATTTCTTCTGCTTTATCTTCAAATAATTCTAACATTCCTTGAATATCACAGAATTTAGTTAATGGAACAAACTTCTTTGTATCTGCATCCTCAAAGATATAAGTTCCTGC
>JAJFJV010000003.1 GCA_021773635.1 Gammaproteobacteria bacterium
CATGCAGACTCGTTGACAATAAAACAGGTGGTGGGTAGAGTGCGCGGCTTCCCGTTCAGGTTAGCACTTCTTCAAGTGGCAACCAGTCCTCAATGCCGAGGTGGCGGAATTGGTAGACGCGCTAGCTTCAGGTGCTAGTTACCGAAAGGTAGTGGAGGTTCAAGTCCTCTCCTCGGCACCAATCTTCGGATTGTCCCACCTTGCGATACGAAAAGCACTGTTTTCGCAGAGATTTTTCCTTGGCGTCTATTTACCACCTGCCTTATACCCGGCCACAGGTTCTATAACTAAAACTTGCGACTCTCCCCCGGGGCCATCACGATCACTTGGGCAGGTGCCTCTCCCAGTGCCCCAATAAACTGCTCCGGCGTGCCTTTAAGCGGCGGAAAAGTGCCGTAGTGCATGGGGATCACCGATTTTGGCTTGAGCAGCTCTCGTACCGCGTAGGCGGCATGGGCGGGGTCCATGGTGAAGTGCCCGCCGATGGGCAGTAACGCCAGGTCCGGCCGGTAGTACTCGCCAATGAATTTCATGTCACCGAATACCCCGGTATCGCCGGCGTGGTAGAGCGTAAAACCGTTTTCCAGACGGATGATGTAGCCGGCCGGTTCGCCCCCTGGATAAACACCCTTCTTCCCGCTCCGGGCATCGGTGTGGACATATTCTGAACTGTGCTCGGCGCGCACCATGGTGATGGAGATGCCGGGTCCCAGCGGTTCGATCGGGCCGCTCTTGTTGAAACGGATGAGCTGCTGGTAGGGCACCACACCCAGAGTTCCGAAGGTATGGCCAAAGTCTGCATTGAGCGCCACTTTGGCCCCGGTCATCTCCGCAATCTTTGCTGTATCGCCCACGTGATCGCCGTGGCCGTGTGTCAGCAGGATGAGGTCCACCCGGCCAAGCTTGCCAAGGTCTTTAAGGGCTTCAGGCGTCTTTGGATTACCACTGATAAAGGGATCGATGAGGATTACCTTGCCGCTATCGGTGGTGATGCGGAAGGCTGCCTGCCCGTACCACTGCAGTTCCCAGGCCTGACCACCGCTCGCAAGTGCCACCAACGTCATAGCCACCGCGAGTTTTCCGAAAAATCTGAATTTTCCCGGATGCATATCCGTACTCCCGCTGTAGGTGATGGTTAAAGCCTAACGGGAATTCTGTCCCGGGGCGAACCCGCGTGCCGGGGAAATAGTCCCACGACAGGCGGGCCGCTCGCTTGCCTCCCGGTTTTAGCGCACCCGTTCCTGCAGGGCTCCAGTCTCCGGGTCGAAGTAGAACTTCATTCGCCGCCCCTGGACGTCATAAGCCTTGATCTCATAGCGGCCATGCTCAAACTCCACCTTGTGTACATCGGTATAGCCTTTGGCCTCAAGCTGTTTCTCCAAGAGGGCCAGGTCCATCGGCCTCAAGCGTGGATGAGCATCGCGGCTGTGTTTTCCGGCCCCGCGCGCATGGGACAGCTCCCGTCCCTGATGTTCGTGTTGCCGATCATGGTGATGAGCCCCGTACCGGGACACGCCTTCCGCCCCGGATCCGTCGTGATCTTTACTCGCGATGACAGCTGCCGGCAGGGCAAAGCCGAACGCGAGCATGGCGCCCAGGGTGAGAAGCGGTGCTTTACGGACAATATTCGAATGTTTCATGGTCAACTCCTTGTGCTGTGGATTGCAAAACTATGGCCACGATAACGGGGGATTCCTGAACCTTTGCTGAGGATAATTTTCAGCCAGGGTTCAGCTTCAGCAGGCGAAGATGTGCCACGAAACCATCAGGAATAAACCGCCATGTCCGTACCTGCAAGATCACTCGTCTGGGACCTCCCTACCCGCCTGTTTCACTGGTCTCTGGTGGTGCTGGTTGGCCTCGCCTATATCACCGCTGAAGCGGAAGACACGCTGTTTCGTCTGCACGAACTAAGTGGATACAGCATCCTCGTGCTGCTTCTGTTTCGCCTGCTGTGGGGTTTCGCCGGCAATCGCCATGCACGCTTCCGGGATTTCGTCCGCGGCTGGACTCGGGTGCGGACATACACCCGCACGCTGCTGACCGGCCACCCGGAAAATCATGCCGGACATAATCCGCTCGGCGGATGGATGATTCTCGCCCTGCTCGGCACCCTGGCGACTATCACCGGCAGCGGCTTCTTTGCCCCCGGCGACGGGATGGGGGAGGAATTACACGAGGGGCTTTCCGGACTATTGCTTGCACTCATCGGCGTACACCTGGCCGGTGTTTTGTTACATTCCCTGCTGACGGGAGAAAACCTGGTCCGCGCCATGTGGACGGGCCGCAAGCAGGTGTCCTTCGCGCTGCCGGAGGTCAGTAGCGCACCGCTATACCTTCGTGCCGGGTTTTGCCTTGCACTCGCCCTTGGCGCCACCTGGTGGCTGATCACGCCCTGAGCCATGAATATGAAAAAACGCACCTGCTTGCTGCTGTTACTGCCGGCACTACTGATATCGCTGTTCGTGCCGGTGAGGGCGGACGATGATACGGACACGGCCCGGATGGCGATTCAGTCCGGGGAAATTGCCCCCTTGGGTGAATTATTCTCCCGGCTCGCCAAAGATGCGCCGGGGAAAGTGCTGAAAGTGGAGCTCGAACATGAGGGAAAATCGGCACCACATCCGTGGATATATGAGGTCAAGGTGCTCACCCCTGGAGGACGGGTGCTAAAGCTCGAATACGATGCCCGCGACCTGTCGCTCCTGAAGCTCAAGGGCAAGGGTGAGCAGCACCACGGTCGACCCCATGACTGACGGAGCCTGATAACGGTGAGAGTGCTGGTGGTAGAGGATGACCACGAGGTCGCACGGCTGGTAAGTGCCGCGCTGGAGCATGGCGGTTACGTGGTGGAGCAGGCCTACGATGGCCGCGAGGGCCATTATCTGGGCAATACCATTCCCTACGATGCGGTGGTGCTGGATCTGGGCCTGCCGGAACTGGATGGCCTCAGCGTACTGCGTCGCTGGCGCGAAGACGGACGCCGGATGCCGGTGCTGATCCTGACCGCCCGGGACAGCTGGCGCGACAAGGTCTCCGGGCTACGTGCCGGGGCCGACGATTATCTCGGCAAGCCCTTTGAACTGGAGGAACTGCTAGCCCGGGTGGAGGCCCTGATTCGCCGGGCATCGGGACACGCGAGCTCACAAATTCAGTGCGGCCCCCTCATCCTGGATACCCACACCACACGGGTCACCGTGGACGGCACGCCCGTCGAACTCACCGGCTATGAATATCGCACCCTGTCCTATCTGATGCACCATCCGGGCAAGGTGATCTCGAAAACAGAACTTACTGAGCACATCTATCACCAGGACTTCGAACGTGACTCCAACGTCATCGAGGTCTTGATCAACCGGCTGCGCAAGAAACTCGGCACCACACGGATACGCACCCATCGCGGCAAGGGCTATGAACTGGCTGTCCACTAACTCCCTCGGCCTGCGTTTGCTTGTTCCCTCATTGCTGTGGATCGCGCTCACCCTGGCGATTGCCGGCTTCCTGCTGACGGCATTGTTTCGGGCCCACATCGAGAGCCATTTTGACGGTGCCCTCAGGGAGCACCTGGAAGAGCTGGTAGCCGCCAGCGAACCCGGGGCGAAAGGCGATCTGAAACTGACCTGGAGCCCGGCGGATCCACGCTTTAACCGGCCGCGCTCGGGCTGGTACTGGCAAATTCGTGATGGCGAAACAGTATTACTGCAATCGCCCTCCAGCCGTTATGAAACCCTCTCGCCACCCTTGCACAGCACGATTCCCCCGCAGACAGCGCTACACTTCACGGGCCCCGGAAATGAGCCGTTACGGGCGGTCATTCAATCGGTCCAACTGCCGGAATTTCCCCGCGCCTTCAGCTTCCTGGTAAGCGGACCACAAGCCGAGATCCAGCGTGAAGTTCTTAGCTTTGCTACCCGTCTTGCCGGCACCCTGACGCTGCTCGGACTTGGCCTGATCGGGGCGGTATTGCTCCAGCTCCGCTTCGGGTTGCACCCCTTCCGCACCCTGCGCACGGCACTGGCAGACATTCGTGGCGGTTCCCGGGAATTCCTGCCAGAGGACTTTCCACGCGAGGTCAAACCCCTGGTCCAGGAGCTCAACGCACTACTGAAACACAATACCGCCCTGGTAGCGCGGGCCAGAACCCAGGCCAGCAACCTCACCCATGCGCTGAAAAACCCGCTGACGGTTATCCGTAATGAGGCCCGTGAGCTTCCCGGCACAACCGGTAAATACCTGCGGGACCAGGCCGGGAAGATGAGTGACACCATCGACCGTTACCGCGCCCGCGCCCGACTTGCCGGCACCGGGAACGTGCTGGGTGCCCGCACGTCCTTTCGCGAAACAGTGGATGAACTTTGCTTTTCCTTCGAGCTGCTTTACCGCGACCGCAACCTCCGGATTGAGGTAACAAGTGCCGACACGCTCTATTTTCGTGGTGATGCCCAGGACCTGGAAGAATTACTTGGCAACCTGATGGACAACGCCTGCAAGTGGGCCCGGAGTGAAGTTCGGATCTGTGGCTGGGGCGACGAGGGGCAATTACACATCTGCGTGGATGATGACGGCCCGGGAATTGCCGAGAGGGAACGGCAACAGGCACTGCAACGAGGCCATCGACTCGATGAATCGGTCCCGGGTTCGGGACTGGGGCTCGATATCGTGCAGGATATCGTCACCCTTTACAGGGGCAAATTGGCATTGGAGAAATCCACCCTTGGTGGACTCAAGGTTGAGTTAACTTTGCCCGCTGCTGAATAAGACATTCCTTTACCCGCGGGCGGTACCTTGCCAAAGGGTCGCTTTCACGATGGCGTCCCCTCCGCATCATCTTCAGCTGCCGGGGTCAGCAGGGAAAGCGCATAGCGCAAGGCCTTCAGACGTGAGCGAAAGCGGGATCCTGATTGCAGATCCTTTAATGCACCGGTGGGGTTTAGCACCTTGGCGATAGCGGCGCTGAGGCCAACCATCAGCACCCGGTGGCCACTGCTCTCGGCCCGGCGCACGATGGCCTCGATGGCAATGGCGGCACTGCCGTCCAGGTAAGAACAGTCGGAGAAATCGAGCACCAGCGCCTCGCAGCCACCCACATTACCCAGGCGTCGCACCATGCCGTTGGCGGCGCCGAAGCTGAGTGGGCCAGCGAGACGCACCAGCAACACCCGTCCCTTTGCCTCTGCCAGCAAGATGTTTTCCTCGTCACTGAAACCACTCGCGGGAGTTGGTTCGGTGATGGGCTCCAGACCTTCCAGTTCTAGCTCCGCCATACGATTGACAAATATCAGGCTGGCGGCGATGACGCCAACGGCGAGAGCGGCAATGACATCGACGAACAGGGTGAGCAGTAACACCGTCACCATGAGCAGCACTTCCGCGCGTGGCGTGTGGCGCAACTGACGGAGATAGTTTTTGTCGATGAGCTCCCACCCCGTTTTCAGCAGGATGGCGCCGAGCACCGCCTGCGGAATGTGGCTCACCAGCCCGCTCGCCCCGAGCACGATGGCCAGCAGCATCACCGAATGCACCATGGCAGAAAGCCGGCTGCCACCCCCGGCGCGCACGTTGACAATGGTGCACACGGTGGTGCCCGCGCCCGGCAGGGCGCCAAAGAAGCCGGCGGCGATGTTGCCGAGACCCTGCCCTCGCAGTTCACGATCGGAATCGTGCTGGCTACCGCGCACGCCATCCACGATCACCGACGTCAGCAGACTGTCCACGGAACCCAGAAAGGCCAGCGCCAATGCCGCTTTCAGCACTGCCGGCAAGTCAACAAGAGACAATTCCGGCAATTGCAGGCGCGGCAGTCCGTCGGGAATCTGGCCCAGGTCCGGGGCCTCCGGCAACAACAGAAGGCCGGCGAGCGTGCCTACGATCAGTGCCGCCAGCGTCGCCGGCAGGAAACGGCGGATACGGTTGGGCAAAAATACCGCCACCACCACGGTAATCAAGGCAGCAAGGAGGGCCTGCGGATTGATCTCCTGTAGCATGGTGGGCAGGCGCGCCAAGATCCACAGATGCTTGGCCAACACCGGCGTACCCAGTACCGGTGCCAGCTGCAGAAGGATGATGATCAGGCCGACGCCGCTGAGGATGCCCGAAATGACGGGATAGGGAATGAGGCTGATATAGCGACCGAGTTTGGCTGCGCCGAAACCGATCTGGAGTAGCCCCGCCAGAATCACCGCGCTGAAGGCCAGCCCCGGCTGACCGGCGAACTGGGTCACCACCACCGCCATGATCACGGTCATGGGGCCCGAGGGCGCCGAGATCTGTCCCGGCGTACCACCAAACACGGCGGTGAAAAAACCCGTGAGAATGGCGCCGTAGAGCCCCGCTGCCGGACCCAGCCCCGAGGCGACGCCGAAGGCCAGCGCTACCGGCAGGGCAACCACCGCGGCGGTCAGCCCTCCGTAGAATTCGCCGCGCAGAAAATCGGCGGACCACGCTCCGGAAACTGGCCAGCGCACGATGGCCTAACTGCCGCGCGAAGCGCAGTAGCTCCTAAACACCGGCAAGGTGAAGCACCAGTCGCACCACACCCACCAGCGACAATACGAAAACGATGGTGCCGATAAGTCCAATGATAATGAACTGCATGGGTTTGCCATGCTTAAAATCACGCTCCCTGTTTTTCTCACTCTGAATACCACCAAGGGCAGCAACCACACTACAGGTTACTTCCCACAAGGAAGGCGCGCGCCCTGATTCATCCGCCATTCGCAATACCCCACTTCACAACCAAAACCGGCGTGCAGTCTATTCCACCGGGACAGTCGGCGGAAGCTAGCCGGCAAGGTTGCGGATGAATGCAAAGGTGGCGAGCGATAGACCCAGCAAAATGGCAAAGAAAACCAGATTGCGTTGCTTGAAAGGCTGCCCTCGCGTCCGTTCCATCCGCAGCAGGATCAAATCTGCCACCAGATAAAGTATGACGGCGGTGGCCGTGAAATAGAGAATTTCCATCAGTTGTCCACACCAAGGGATTTCCACCCTTCCACCACATCCCGCTGGCGGAAGCGATGGGTGAGCCACAGGGCTGCGGTCAAGGCGACCAGCGCGCCCGCCTGATGGGCCGCCGCCAGCGACACCGGAATATTGAGCAGCAAGGTGCCTATCCCAAGGCTTACCTGCGCAAGCAGTGCCGCCATCAGGCAGTGCATGGGCAGGCGAATGGCAAAGGGACAGCTCCGGGGCAGCATCCACAGCCAAAAACCGACGGTAGCAATCAGGGTGCCTATAGCCAGCAGGCGGTGATTGAATTGCACCAGGGCGATATTCTCAAAAAAGTTGCGAGCCACCGGCTCCAGCACGAAGGCGCCGTCGGGAAACCACTGTCCACCCATTAGCGGAAAGGTGTTATAGGCAAAGCCGGCATCAGTTCCCGCCACCAGACCGCCCGCCAGTGCGGTGTAAAAGATCGCATGTACCAGCCGGAGTGCGGTTTTCCGTGAGCCGGGCCACGGCAGGGTACTGCCCCGCGGCAGGCGCGGGGCAAGCAGGTCCAGGGCCACCCAAAAAATGTAGGCATAAATAATCAGGGCCAGCCCGAGGTGGGCGGTCAGGCGATAGGCGCTGACATCCGGGCGATCCACCAGCCCGCTCATCACCATGTACCAGCCCATCAGGCCCTGCAGCCCGCCGAGGACGAACATCACGATCAGTTTGGGCATCAGCCCGGGCGGTATACGCCGGCGTACCAGGAACCACAGGAAGGGCAGGAAAAAGACCAGCCCGATGCTCCGTCCCAACAGCCGGTGCAGATACTCGAACCAGAAGATTGACTGGAAGCCCGCCAGGTTCATATCGGAGTTAATCTGCTGGAATTCCGGATACTGCTGATACTTGTGGAAAGCCACTTCCCACTCGGCCTCATTCAGGGGCGGCAGAATTCCCATGATGGGCTTCCATTCCACCATGGAGAGGCCGGAATGGGTAAGCCGCGTAACCCCGCCCAGCACCACCATGGCAAACACCAGCGCACACACCAGCAGTAGCCAGACGGCAATGGTGCGCCGTTCCCCCACTCTATCCACCTCACTCACAGCCTGCCGGGCGGCACCCGTCGTATCCTTCATCGCCGTATTCATGAGCTCTGCTCCTGCTCGTGCCACCAACTGTCCCAAGTGGAAAAATGACGGCCGAACCAATGGTGTAAACGCTTGGCAAAAGCGGCCTGATCATAGAACTGCCGGGTCTCATAATCCTCCATAATATCGTGAATATCCTCCAGCAAGCGCTCATGATCATCCTTGTGCCCGGCGTAGCGCGGATACGCCTGTTGCTGCATATATCGTTCCTCTAGCGCGAAATGAGCGGCCACTTGGGCGTGAATCTCCTCCAGCATCTCTCCCACCGCATCATCGCTATCCGAGTCGGAAAAACGTGTAATCGCCTGGTTAATGAGCTCGATGAGCTGCCGATGCTCGTGATCCACCCCGGGCACCCCTACCGAATATTCGTCCTTCCATGCCAACCAGCCCATTCCTTATTCCCTCGTTCTCCAGTTCAAAAGAACTGAAATCCTCCTGTTTCGGCCCGAAAATCCACCACAAAATTTTGTCGTGGCCGTAGTTCCACCAGTTTGCTGCCTTCGTAATCAAAGCCTTCAGCTCGGGCACTATCCCGTAGCCGTGCGGTCACCCGATGCTTTCCCGCAGGCACCACAAAGCGCTGGTACACCGAGCCCGCGCCGTCCTCTGCGATACCGCCCGGTGGCATATCACCGGCAAATAGCAGTTTCTCGTCCAGGTACAGTTCCACCCGGGCCACCACCCGTTGTCGTGGACAATCCATGGTAGTGCGCATATTGGGCGCCAGTTGTGCCAGCTCTTCCGCACTGCGTCGACGGCATTCCACCGTTCGCTGGCTGGCATGACTAAAGCTCAGTTTCACCAGCGCCATCTCCGCATTATGGTAAACATAGGGAGGGGAATCGGAGAAATAACCAATTAGCCCCGCGAATAGCAAGCCGGTGACCAATTGCATCCCGTAACGCAGGACCCTAGACATGCTCCGCCCCCCTGGTCACAGGCCCATCTGCGGACCTGGCTGTGAGTTCATCCCCCGTCTCATGCGGGAGACCCGCACGAAAATCTGCCAACTGTGCGTTTAACCGCGTACCGTGGGCGCAGCCAATCCAGGCCCGTGCAATTCTCTCGCGAGCTACCCGGCGACGCAAAAAGGGATCGCGCTCCCGGGCAATACGTTGTTCAGTCCAGTCCAGACCGAGGCGAAAGTGACAATCACCCTCCCGACAACCGGCAAGGAAAATGCCGTCCACATGGCCACGGTTTAGCAGATAGTCCATAAACGGGGGAGGCAACATGGCTACGCAGGGAAGGCGCACCACTGCAAATCCATCACTTGCCTCAGAGCCGGATAGCTCGGGGCCGGCCTCACAAGCGTAGACCAGCACGCGTTCATTGCCTTGCAGCGCAGCCGCGGCGGTAACACTCTGTTTCAGCACATCCCGTAAAGGCCGGTGTGGCATATCGATGCCCGGCGTCATTTCCCTATTCCGCCGAAAGGGTGTGGCTGTGGGGCAGGCACCCGCGCAGATACCACAACTCATGCACAGGGCCGCCTTAACCTCGACCTGATGGCTAAACGGCAGCCCGTCCTGCCGGGGCTCCAGGGTCAGCGCGGAAAAAGGGCAGTCCTGCACGCAGCGCCCACAACCGTTGCAATTATCGAGATCCACCACCGCAGCGGGTTGTCGCCGGGTATGGCCAAGCCACGGGAGGCAGAGCATAAATATGCTGCCAAAAACGAGGACTCCCCACAGGGCAAGACCCGAGATGCGCTCCAGCAGCGGATAGGCGAGCAGGTAGAACCAGTCAAATCCGATAATCGCGGGAACGGTACCGAGATCCGCCGGCGCCTGGCTGAGCGCCGGCTTGAACAGGGAGAGCAGCACCAGAACCATAAGGGTACCTACCGCCAGTGCGCGTGGCGGGTTGACCCGGGGGCGCATGTGGCGCTGGATATGCACCCACATGAGAAATAGCAAAAACAGCGGCACGCCTATATGGATAAAGACCATGAGGGTGAAAAAGCGGCCACTGAGGGTACCGTCGCGGAGAAAGTTACGCGCGATTGGCTCGCCGAAGAATGGCAGCGCATCCAGCCATTCAGTGGTAGCAATGGCAATGTACTGGGCGAGCTGGTCCCACACCATCCAGTAGCCGCTGATGCCGCTGGCGTAGATGAACCAGAGCAGCGGCACACCGCTAACCCAGGCAAACCAGCGTGCGCCACGAAAGCGCCCGAGTATCCATTCCCGCAGAATATGAACCACAACGATCAACACCAGCGCATCGGAGGCATAGCGGTGCAGGCTGCGCATCACTCCGCCGGCATACCATTGCGCGTGGGTGATACGCTCCAGCGACTCATAGGCATCGCTCAAGCCAGTGTCAAAGAAAATGTACAGGTAGATTCCGGTAACCAGCACGATCCAGTAGAAAAACCAGCCTAGGGCACCAAGCTGATTGAGAGGGTTGTGCCTGGGGGTAAAGACGGCGTCGAAGCTGCTTTCCAGGCGATCCAGCAAACGCCGCATAGGTCCGGTCTTGGTCATCGTTTCAGGCTCTGCCCTGGCGCCAGCCATGAACCAGAAAAATGGCGACTGCGCCAAGACTTAGTATGCCCACAAAGATTCCCACGAACAGCGACTTGTCGAAGCGATAGCGGCCGGTGGCCGGATCGTAGACAGTACAAAACAGGCGTACCCGATCTATCCAGTCACCGGGTTCCGTCGCCGCCACCGGACTGCCAAAAACCAACTGCTTCAGCGGTTCTACCACGTGGGGAACCTCAGGTTCGTTTCCGTAAACCTGGCGATACACACGCCCTGCCCCATCAATAACCGTGGTCTGGGCAAGGTGGTCAAAGCCCTTGGGGGAAGAAAAATATATAAAACCCACATCACGAACTAAATGTTCGATGGTGTCGGCATCGGCACTCAGGAAATGCCACTGCGGATCCTGAATACCCTGGCCGCTGGCAAAGACTCGCATGCGCTCCGGGCTATCCACGGCACTGTCAAAGCCAATGGTCAACACCGTAAAACTATTTTCTCCCAGGGCTTCGCGGGCAACATCTACGGCGCGCGCGAGGTGGCGGGTAAGCAGCGGGCAAACATGATAGCAGCTGGTATAGATAAGGCTGACCAGCAAAGGCTTTCCGCCAAAGGAGGAAAGGGATACGGACTCTCCCTGGCGGTTGCGGAAGGAATACTCACCCAGCTCGCGCCCGATGGCCGCCTGGCTGAAGGCGAGTGCGGATTTTTCATCGAAGGCACTGCCGGACTCCGCCATTTCCGGCCCGCCGTGGGCCCCCACCCCGGTGCCTGCAAACAGCACTCCGGACACTAAAAGTACGGCAACCACCCGCCGTGGAAACTGAATTATCTTCGCTGCGCTCACGGAATGATTCGATCCTTCACGATACCCGCGCCACTGCGACAGGCGGATAGTCCCCGGGGGATATTCTCAATGGAAACGTTTGAAGAAATGCGCGAGGGGGCGGGTCATCGCCCCCTCACAGAACTCGCTAGCCGAGTGGCCAGATTTCAGACAGGTATTTCCAGTTGACGAAGTAGTAGAGCACAAAAGCGGTCAGAAATACCCCGGCGAGTACCGCGGTGCCGGGAATCTGAACATCTCTGGCACTACCGTATTCACCTACTGCCGCGGCATCCGGCGAAGTACTCTCGGCGACGGCGGCCGGCTCACTGGAGGTGCGCTTGCCAAAGAGCAGGGAGGCGACGACGACAGCGATATACATCACACCACCGACAGCCGCCAGGATTGCACTCAGGCCATTCAGGCCCATCATCAGAAACGCAGCCGCGGGATAGTCAAACTGCAGGGCTGAGTCAGCAAAGGTCATGTCCCAGTGTCGACGCGACACCCCCAAGGTACCCGCCCCCATCATGAACACCGATATCCCCGCCACGCCGATGGCAAACACATAGGGCTGCCATTGCGCCACCTTTGGCCAGATGATTTCGCGCTGAAAAATCAGTGGCACCAGCAGATAGGTCACTGCCATAAACGTGAGGGTGGTACCCGCCACAACCGTCGCGTGGAAGTGACCGGGCACATACAGCGTGTTGTGCATGATGAGGTTGATCTGTTCCACCCCCATCACCACGCCCGAAATACCACCCAGGAAACCGAATAGCAGCAAGGACAGGAAGACCCCGGAAAAGGCCGGGTTTCCCCACGGAGCCTTGCGCAACCACTCGAAGAGGCCATTGGTAAAGCCCTTTGCACGCTGCGCCGCCTCGATGGATCCAGGTACCGTCAGCCCATGGATCATGCTACCGAGCACGGCCAAGTACATGGCATAACTGGTGTTAAAGATCTTCCACTCCGAGGATATCCCGGGCTCCGCCAGCAGATGATGCGCGCTGGCGAGTTGCAGAAACAGGATATACATCAGAAAGGCCATGCGACTCACCTTTTCCGAGAGTGGCTTCGCCCCCAGAACCACCGCGGCAACGAGATACCAGATGGAGACGTGAGCCGCCACATTAATCTGCTGAGAGGAGTGCCCCATAGCCCACCAGATGGTCTTGTACACCAATGGATCGATGTGGCTGATAAAGCCGAGCGACCAGAGGAGTGTGGGAATCAAAATAATTGCACCGGAGGCAATGGTAAACACGGCAATGATGGCGGCGGTTAGCGCCCCGAAGGTCACCAGTGGAATAGAACCTTCGTAGGTCTTTTCTGCCTTGGCCACCACCAGCGTACCGAAAAATACCCCCACTTGAAGCAAGGCTCCTACCGCAAACAGGATTACCCCGAGATAAAAATGAGGTTCCGCTTTCATAGGTACGTACGAGGTGAACATAACGCTGGAATCACCTTGCAGTACCGCAACATTAGCCATCAGCGCACCAACAAGCATCAGGGCAAAACCCGCCCAGGCCACCCTGGGTGTGGCAACGCGCGAACCAAGCAATACTGCGGAGGCAAAGTGCAGCACCGCCATCTCGAAAAAGATGATCCAAACCAGTAGCACGTCAAATCCATGGGCGGTGAGGGCAAGATAGAACCAGTCCGCGGGCAGGATGTGTACCGCTGGCCAGCGGGTCAGTGCCACCAACAGACCAAACAAGCCACCGATCAGGAGAAACACCACCGCAACCACCGCATTCGCCTTAATCAGGCTATCGGCCTGGAGGTGAACGCGCAGCCCGGTGGCGGGACAGGTACGAAATTCTTCAGAGTTTGCCATCGACCGCTCCTATTCCTTGACGTAGATCTTGCCCACCATGGTGTGGTGGCCGATCCCGCAGAATTCATTACAGACCACACTGAATTCCCCGGACGCATTCGGGGTCATCTGGGTTACAAGTTCATAACCCGGGTGGACCGACAGATTCATGTTGGTGGGCTGGAGCGAAAAACCATGCTGCCAGTCCATAGAAGAAAGGTGCATGCGATAACTCTGGTCCTTTTTCAGTTCCAGAATCGGCCACCACTGCCAAAGCCTTGCGATGAGATACACGTCACTGCCAGGCGGCGGACTCACCACCGGAAAGCCGGCCTCCTCGCGCACCGTGTATTTCGCGGTCATCGCCTGGGCCTTCTCGGCGAAGGCCTCGGGGGTAATCTTGTAGGCCTCGTTGGAGAGATTTTGCTGTCCCGCCCCGTGCCAGTAAATCATCATGAAGAACATCACCAGGCCCCAGACAAAGGCGATGAGGATCCAGATGAGTTCTACCCTGGCGATGGGTTCCTTCCACCACAGACGATTGCTTGGAGGGCTCATGGCCATAACGGTATCTCCTATTTGGCGACGGGAATCTGGACAATTTCCATAATTCCCCAGACGAGATAGAAGATAGTGGGTACCGCAACTCCCAACGCCAGCAGAGCAAAGGGGTTATCGAGCAGCCGCTGCATGAAGGGAATAGGTTCTTCCCCTCCACCACCGGTGGGTTGTACGCCAGGCGTGCCCGCCTGTTCCTGTGTGGACTCAGTCATGCCGTCTCCTCCCGTTGCGTTGTGAACCGCCGCTGACAGCTCCGGGACTTGCGCCCGAACTCAGATGGCTATCAGGGGAAAAACTGCTTGCCTAACACTCCGTACACTATTATTTTTCTTGTTCTGACCCCAACGTATATAACATGTCAACCTTTTATGCAATGACCTTGGTGTCTGCAAGGGTATCTGGACCTACCCACCGGAACCAGCACCATCCACCTCCGTCTGGAGCGTCAGACTCCAGGGTGGACGCCCTGGGTGCTGACGTTCCCGATATTGCCGCAAGCTGAAATTAAATTGTGGGCTCTCTCCGAGCAGGTCACTCAGAACCATTGCTGATATCCCAAGCACGGTACATTTTTCCTTCGCCTCCAGCCGTTGGGGTCCGGGTGGCGCGTGAGGCTTAAGCCCCGCCTCATCACCCACTCCAAGCAACTCCCCGCTGGCCACATCGGCGGCGCTGCCCGCGGCGATAATCGCCCACCAGCCACCGGCATCGTCGAGCCGCATGACTTGCCCCGGCTCGAGACTACGCTGCTCTACGATGGCCGACAGGGCGTCGATCACCGTGGTACTAAGCCCGGCAAACTGGGGTAATGCGGAGATGGTCTCGCGCAGACCCCATTGCGCCAGCAAGGCCGCCTTGAGACCCCGCTTTTCAATGAAGATGCCAAAGGAATCCTCACGAAATTCACACACCGTTACCGGGGTCGCCGCCACCACACTGGCATTGCGTTTTTCGCTACCGGTCACCACCGCCATTTCGCCAATAAAATCCCCGGCCTCACGGGTTGCCAGTACGCGTAGCTGCTCACCATCGTGGTGGATCACCTGGCAATGGCCCGTCAGTATGAGCAGCACATTCCCGCGGGTCTCCCAACCCTGCTTGAGAATCACATCATCGGTATTGAAATGGCGAATAGCGGTATCGGCAAACAGGCTGCTCAACCAGCGCCCGGAAAGTGCCTCGCCAAAGTTTTCCATCAGTAACTCGATGGCGCGCATGGTATAGAGATCTTTACCACCCTCCAGGATGGTATAGCGCTTCCCCGAACTCGCCAGCGAGAAAGTGGCGTTATAACGATTCGGCAGGCGATCCACGTGCACAAAAACCACGCGTTCAGCCTCGGATTTGAGGGCATCCGCAGGATCACCGTGGATCAGGCCCATACCCCCGTCGGCCACCAGCATATCGAAGGGTGCGTGGTACAGATGCTTGAGATAGGCCTCGGCATCCGGGCGGATCAGTTGCTCGGCCCGCATTTGCTCGATTTCGGCAAAACTCTGATTGTCTCCCACCACACAGATTCTGTGTGCGCGTCCATCGCGCGAAACTGAAAAGGTGGCTCCGATGGTAGGCACGCTGTGAACCGTGCAGTGGGCATCGATAGTCAGCCCGTAATAACCAAAGGGTCGCCCGGGCATGATCTCCATGAACTTGAAGTGTTCCTTGACCGCATCCACCGCCCAGCCAAGACCCAGGGCAAGCTTTTGCATCGCCATTTCATAGATGGCCCGGGTGGTAATAACCTCCACCCGGTGTGACATCTGCATCAGCGGCAACATGCTGCAATGGTCATCGTGCAAATGGCTGAGAAACAGGGCGCGAATCTGGTTTCTTGAGATTCCGCGCGCACGCAGATGCCAGTCCACAAAGGGAATGGAGTCGATGAGGATGTACCAGCCGTTGAAACAAAGCACCAGGCCCGTGGATGCCTCTTCAGGGGTAAAGCCGGAGGCACCGCCCAGGACGTCAATACCAAACTTGGACAACGGCCCCGGAAGATTATCCGCATAGACCTCGTAGGGCGGGCGGATTTCCCCGGTCCCGTTGAGGTCCACCTCAACATTCTCGGCCGCGGTGGTCAGCACGAAGCGATCCGTTTCCAGACGCTCGATGCTATAGCCATCCAATTCGACGCGGTTATCACGAAACGGAATGGCTTCGATGAAGCTCTCTACCGGGCGCACCGCACCGGCATCATCCTTGAGGGCGAAAAAATCGCTCGCATTGAGCCATTCCTCCCGCATCTTTGTCTCGGTATTCCAGGCCTCCAGCTCCTCGCGAGAGGGGCCCAGCAAGGTAAGGCGCAACTGCTCCAGGGCATGGGCCAGGTGATCGGGTTCACCAATGAGTTTCAGGCGGCGGCCGCTTTTCAGGCCATCGCCAAAAAACAGGAACTGGTAGAGGGGAAATTCCAGGTTATTAAGCAATACCCCGGAACGCTCGCGCACATCCGGCAGGACCATGGCATCCAGCGGGCCGGCACCAGACTTGATCAGGGCCTTGAGAACTTCCGGAGGCTGGCCAAACAAAACCGTGTGCTCCCCCACCCGCACAGCTCGACAACCCTCCATGGGGGTTGTCAGTTCCAACTCGGACATTGCGTCTCCCTCGGAATCAGTTGGACTCCTGTTTCACAATATTCAAGAAATTCGCCAAGCATTTTTCCGCCTCAGGCCAAGACCAAAAAATGCCATCGACCAACGGGATAACAGGCCTAATACAAAGCACTGCCGCCGTACCACCAGGAACATATCCGGAACGGCTTGAAGCATCATACCTGATGCGCCTTAATGAGACATAAAGACCGGGATCGGCATGTGCCTTAACATGTGCCGGGTCGCACCTCCCAATATGATCTCACGCAACCGGGAATGCCCGTAAGCGCCCATCACCACGAGGTCCGCAAAATCGTCTACCGCCCGCCCGAGCAACAGGTCGCCAACCTCCAGATCGCTGGCAACGATATGGCGCGCCTCCGCCTGCACGCCATGGCGTACCAGATGCCGGCAAATATCAGCACACGGAATATGCCCCTCTCCGGCCTCGCCGGGGGGTGAATTGATTGCCACCACATCCACCTGGCGGGCACGCTGGAGCAGTGGCAAGGCATCATTTACCGCTCGGGCCGATTCACGGTTTGCCTTCCAGGCAACCATAATCCGTTTTCCGATCTCTGCCTTGATGCCATGCTGTGGAATCACCAGTACCGGGCGCCCCGCTTCCAGCAGCAATTTTTCAACCAGACCCGTACTGCTGGCCAAGGAACCCCGATCACCCTCCTGACCGGCCACCACCAGATCCACATAGTGGGCCTGTTGCCAGAATTCCGGTGCCCGGCGTCCGATGACACAGCGCCACTCCGCCCGTATACCAGCGGCCCCGGTCAGTTCATGGAAGAGGTGCTCCATAGCCGCGGTCCGTATGCGCGCCTCCGCTTCCCAGCTTGCAACTATCCGCTCCAACCCCACGGTAACAGCCGGTTCCGGTGCAAGGCTCGCGTATAAACCAACGAGATGGGCATCCATAGTAATGGCCAGTTCCACGGCCCGCTGCAGTCGTGCCTTGCAGCCCTTATCGTGATCCAGAAGCACGAGGATATCCTTGTATCCCGGGCTACCATCCTTCTGCCTAGTCGTCTGCTCGCCCATGTTATTCTCCATTCGAAGAATTCGGTTGCGGACACCCCAACTCCCGGCCTGCGGGGCTTCATAGCTCGCTACAGAACTCCCTATCCGCCCGCACCGCTGGCGGGTGCAACAAAGAATCCTTTTCTATGGAAGATAGCAGGAATAATTCCCGTCACAGGAACAAGACCCCGTTCTCTGGTTGCCGATTTCTGCTTTCCAACACCGAAGCCGGTGCCTTTCCACTCACCCGCGAAGCGCTGTCCTCCCTGAACGCTCATGGCGTAACCTCGCGTCTCGACGACATCAGCTGCGAAATGATCGGGCCGCCCGCAAATCTTTTTTCGGCCTTGCATGAAGTGCTGGCCACCGCCCTCAACACGCATCCGGAAGCCCTGTGTACCATGAGTTTTTCCCGAGGTTGCCCGGGGGAAAGAGATGGCATGGGTGTAATGCCGATAACCAACCCTCCATCGCGCCTCGTGGGGTCCAGTCTCGACTGTGAAGTTTCCCTTTACCCCTTGGGTGTGACAGACCACATGGCACGCATTCACCGCGCCATAGAGCATTGCAAGGCGGCCGGCGTGTATCGCCACAGCGTCCATTTTGCCAGCCGGCTCACCGGTCCGGCAGAGCGAATACTGGCAACGCTGGAGGAAATTTTCACTGATGCCGGAGAAGATGCCGGTCATGTAGTCATGGTTGCCGTCTGCCGAGCTCGCAAAGACCAAACCTGAGCTTGAAAACTGACATGAAAGATGGCCAAATTTTTTAGCACTCACAAATTGAATTCTGGCTCAGTACCCGTTGGACAAACTTCCGGAGATCCCATGAGCAAAGCAAAACTTGGCAAAAAACTATCCGACTTCACCCTCCCCGCTACCGGCGGTGAAACATTCAGGCTTTCAGAGCAGCGCGGGAAAAAACTGGTGTTGTATTTCTATCCCAAGGACAGCACACCGGGCTGCACCCGGGAAGGACAGGATTTTCGTGATGCGGCGGAAGATTTTGCCGCTGCCGGGGCACTGATTTTCGGAATTTCCCGGGACAGCATGCGCCGCCACGAAAACTTCAAGGCCAAACAGGAATTCAACTTTGAATTACTCTCGGACGAGGATGAGGTGGCCTGTCGCCTGTTTGACGTCATCAAGCTGAAAAAACTCTATGGCCGGGAATACATGGGCATCGAGCGCAGCACCTTTCTCGTTGATGCAGCCGGTGTGCTGTGCCACGAATGGCGCAAGGTCAAGATCGCCGGCCACGTAGCCGAGGTGCTGGAAGCCTGCCGGGAAATCGAGGAAGTGAACGCGAGCTAGGAGTCCGCTGGACTGCGCACCGCTATTTCTTGCCGTTTTCTGGTGTGAGATGCAAAACCTGGGTTTTTTGAAGTTCTCCGTTCTCCTCCACTGCCCGTTCAACTGAAGCGGCTGTATCTGCGCGAGCCCCGGCAGCAGTAGCATCCTCAGAGGAAGCGCTGAATAAAGGATGGCCGGGCAACATTTCATGGCCGACACTCTGAACCCGGCGCAGGGTGTCCGAGAGTGGACCATCCATCATGGTTGCCAGGATTTCCGACTCAGCCGCCGAGGCCTCCATATCGCCCTGCACCGATTGCAGGTGCAACAGGCGCAAACGAAACTCGGGATTCTCCGGATAGGCCTCGATTAACTCCAGTAAACGCTTCCCCGCACCCTCATAGTCTTCATATGCCAGCAGGGTATCGATCTCCCGAAGTTCCTGGGCCACATCTACAACCGGAGAACTGCGGGTAACTTTGACGGATACTTCAGCCTCTGGCTCAGGAGCTTCCTCCGGGATACCGGCAGGCTCCGCTGAAACCACCTTTTCCGGAACCGGGCTGACAGGCTGCTCGGCCTCACCGTGGCGCCGTTCTATTCTGCTGTGACGCCGATCCACCTCGCCACGGAGTGCGGCCGCTATGAGTCGTCGCTCGGCAAGGCGTGAACGAAAATAAAGCCCCAGGCTCAGTATCAGGGCAATGACCAAGAGCGTGGCAATGTGAGTGACATACTGCTCCGGGGTCGTTCCGCCTGAGGCGCCATTGCGGTTTGGAGCTTGTCGAAGCCGGCTTCGCCCGCCATTCTCCCTTTCGAGACTTGACTTCAGCGCCTGTATCACTACCTCCTGTTTGGCGGCAAGATCCTTTAGTTCCGCCATATAGGCCTCGCGATCGGCAATCTGTCGGCTCAATGCCTCGCCTTCGACGGCGAGTTGACGCCCCCCCTCACGACCGAGGTCACGACGACGTTCAAGATCCAGCACACCTAAAACAAAGGGCGGATAAATATCCCCACCTTTGCTTGCGAGCGCGCGAGCATGGGAAAATCCGGGGGTGATTACCTGCTCCAGACGCAAGCCCCCGGTCTTGAGATCCGTATAACCGCCTCCCTGGGCCCAGGCAGACGCTGCCAGAATGGTTCCCGCAACCAAAAAAAATGCCGGCATCCGGAGACCGGAAGGAAAGCGGAAAATGTGCATGACCATAATTTGGATAATCGCCCGAGATTCAGTTGCCCACACGCCATATAGCGGCATTCGCCAGCCGCCCTTGAATCGAATATGATTGGCCGCGTTTAATTCCCCTCAGATTCCCGAAAACTCTAGCCAAAGAAAGGGTTTAGGCCAATATGAATACTCCAGCACGCGATAACTTGCAACTTGGGATTCCCGGCTTTAACTATGTGGATCTATACTTTCCGGAACGACTCGACGACTTACTGCGACACTTCGACGAAAGCCTGAAGGCAGCCGATGATGGGCTTTTTGAGCGTTACAGCCGCTATCGGGCAAAGTCCGTGGAAATGGAGGCCCCCGAGGTTTCGAATCTGCTGGTGGAGGTAGCGCCCCATCTGGGGAACTTCCTCGCGAAACTCTTTGCGGTTGAGCAGGCGCAGGAAAACAGCCGGCTGACGACTGCACGGGAACTGGAATCCCAGGCAGACTTTCGCCGCGGGATCGTTGCTGGCACAGCCAAACGTTTCAAGAAAGCGGGCGACTTGGCGGAGTGGAACTTCGCGCAGATCGAAGCAGACATGTGCCTGCTGCTGCAGGCCGGCTTTCCCGATCTCGACCCGGAAGGAGATCGGGAGGATGCCACCATGGTGGCTGGCTCACGCCTGCTGGCACTGGCCAAGCACTATGAGCGGGTTGCCAAGGGCAAAGCCGGTGAATACGGGCAGGGCGACCCTGACGAGCATTGCACCGCGATTCGGACCGCCCTGGCAGCAGATAGCGAAGCAGCTGACAATTTTGCCCCCGCCCTCGCTGCCGAAGCGCCGGGAGACTTTGTAGAAGGCCTGATGGAAGTCCTGATGCGCTGGACCCATGCGGTCAGCCAGGATCCCGACTTTGGAAAAATAGCCAGGGGCTGGGCAGCCTTCAAGAGCCCGGGCCGCAATAATTTTTCCACCTTGGTAGAGCTGGAAAAAGATGAAAGCAAAGGCTATCCCGTACTCACCGGGCCCATAGCACGCAATCGCGCCCGTGATGGCTTTGCCCTCACCGATTGGCGCTACGATGCGCGCGCCATTCACTATGAAGTGGATCGCTGCATCTATTGCCACGAACGCGATACCGACTCCTGCAACAAAGGCATCCGCAACAAGGATGGCAGCCCGCGCAGCAATCCGCTGAAGGTGGCCACCACCGGCTGTCCGCTGGGGGAACGGATCTCCGAGGCAAATCTCCTCAAGCGCCACGGTGACAATATCGGGGCACTGGCGATGATCATCATCGACAATCCCATGGTACCGGGCACCGGACACCGCATCTGCAACGATTGCATGAAGGCCTGCATCTACCAAAAGGTAGAGGCGGTTAACATTCCGCAGATCGAAACCAACGTCCTCACCGACGTGCTGTTCATGTCCTGGGGTTTTGAGATCTACAGTCTGCTGACACGCTGGAACCCCCTTAATATCGAACGCCCCGTGGCCTTGCCCTACAACGGCAAGAACGTCCTCGTAGTGGGCCTGGGGCCAGCCGGTTATACCCTCAGTCACTACCTGCTCAATGAAGGTTTTTCGGTCACCGGGATCGATGGCCTCAAGATCGAACCCTTGCCGGAAAGCCTGACCGGCACACCCGGTGAGCCCCCACCACCACTGCGAGATTTCAGTACCATCTATGATGAACTGGACGAACGCATCATGGCGGGCTTTGGTGGCGTTGCCGAATATGGCATTACCGTGCGCTGGGACAAGAACTTCCTCAAGGTCATCTACCTGACCCTCGCCCGCCGTAATGCCTTCCGTGCCTATGGCGGTGTGCGCTTCGGCGGCACGCTCAGTATCGAGGACGCCTGGGCACTCGGTTTCGATCACATTGCCATCGCCTCCGGTGCCGGTGAACCCACGGTCATTCCCATCAAGAACAACCTCATTCGCGGCATCCGCAAGGCCTCCGATTTTCTCATGGGTCTGCAACTCACCGGAGCTGCCAAGCGCAGCTCCCTGGCCAATCTCCAGGTACGCCTGCCGGCGGGCGTGGTAGGTGGTGGCCTCACCGCCATCGATACCACCACGGAACTGATGGCCTATTACCCGGTACAGGTGGAAAAGATTCTCCATCGCCATGAAATCCTGCTGGCCCGCTATGGCGAGGAAACCATACGCGAGCGCATGGATGAAGAAGATGGTGCCGTTCTCGACGAGTTTCTCGAGCACGGCCGCGCGATCCGTGCGGAGCGCGAACTTGCCACCAGCGAAGGGCGCGACCCCGACTTTGCCCCCCTGGTAAACAGTTGGGGGGGTATCACCCTGTTTTATCGCCGGCCGCTGGAGGATGCCCCCTCCTACCGCCAGAATCATGAGGAAATCCAGAAGGCCCTGGAGGAACAGATCTCCATCGCCCCCTACATGAATCCGGTAGAGGCTCAGCCCGATAAATATGGCTATCTGTCCACAGTCAATTTTGAACGTACCGAATACCGTGATGACAAGCTGGTGGGCTCGGGAGTACACGTAGATGTGCCACTACGCGCCCTCTTCGTCGCCGCTGGCACCTCGCCAAATATCATCTACCAGCGGGAAAACCCCGGCACCTTCGAGCAGGACGGCAAGTTCTACCGTAGCCACGATATCGACAGTACGAAAGACGGCTTCCGTCTGGTGCCGGCGGAACGCACCGGGCCACCCAAGTTCACCTCCCCGGCCCCCTTTACCTCCTATCAGCAGGCAGGCCGGTACATCTCCTACTTTGGGGACAATCATCCGGTCTACGTGGGTAATGTGGTCAAGGCCATGGCCAGCGCCAAGCACGGTTATCCGCATATCGTGAGCCTGTTTGCGGCGGAGATTGAAGGCCTGAAGGCAGCGGATCAGGCCACGCGCAATACCACCCTGGCCGATTTTCAGGCCCGGCTTGATGACTTGCTCATCGCCACCGTGGTGGAGGTTAATCGCCTCAGCCCCACTATCGTCGAGGTAGTAATTCACGCCCCGCAGCAAGCTGAAAAATTCCAGCCCGGCCAATTCTTCCGCACCCAAAGCATGGAGAGCCTGGCCACCACGGTGGAAGGTACCCGTCTCGCCAGCGAAGGCATGGCACTGACCGGTGCCTGGGTGGACCGCGAAAAAGGACTGGTTTCAGTGATCGTGCTGGAGATGGGTAGCTCCTCACGCCTGTGTGCCACCTGGCAGCCGGGCGAACGCATCATCCTCATGGGCCCCACCGGCATGCCCACGGAGATCCCTCGCGACAAAACCATACTGCTGGCCGGTGGCGGGCTCGGTAACGCGGTTCTGTTTTCCATTGGCAAAGCCATGCGCGATGCCGGCAACCGGGTCGTCTACTTCGCCGGCTATCGGCTCGCTCAGGACACCTTCAAGATGAAGGAAGTTGAAGAGGCATCGGATGTGGTGGTGTGGGCGGTGGACCCGCTGCCAGGTAATGAAGCGATCATTCCGCGCCGCCCCCAGGATCGTACCTTCGTGGGTAATATCATCCAGGCCATGGTGCATTATGCCGAGGGCAAGCTGGGGACCGCCGAGATTCCACTGGATGAGGTGGACCACCTCATCGCCATCGGCTCCCATCGCATGATGGGAGCGGTGAAGGCGGAGCGTAGCGGTCTGCTGAAACCCTACCTCAAGGCGGACGCACCCATCGCCTACGGCTCCATCAACTCCACCATGCAGTGCATGATGAAGGGCGTCTGTGCCCAGTGTATGTGCCGACACGAGGACCCGGAGACCGGCAAGGAAAGCTTCGTCTATTCCTGCTTCAACCAGGACCAGTTGCTGGACGAGGTGGACTTCAACCATCTGGATGCCCGGCTGAAACAGAATTCCGTGCCGGAAAAACTGTCGAATCTGTGGCTGACCTATCTCATGGAGCAGCAGGATATCCCGCGGATCTGACCCCGACAGGAAACGACGATGCCCCCGATAACACCACGCCAAGAGGTACCGGCCCTCAATCTCAAGCTGCTTTCCGGGCAACCGTGGCAACCGGCGGACGATGCACCGGAGCATTTCAGTCTGCTGGTGGCCTATCGTGGTCTGCATTGTCCTATCTGCAAAACCTATCTGCAGGATCTGGAACGCCATTTAGATGGTCTCTACCAGCTGGGGGTGGATGTACTGGCATTCAGCACGGACGTCCATGAACGTGCGCAACAGGCGAAGACTGAGTGGGGGCTCGAAAATTTGCGTATTGGCTATGGCCTCGGTATTGACCAGGCGCGTGCGTGGGGGCTCTACATCTCCAGCGGGCGGGGGGCAACCTCCGTCGGCGTGGAAGAGCCGCAACTGTTCAACGAACCCGGTGTATTCCTGCTCCGCCGGGATCAAACACTCTACGCCGCCACACTCAGCACCATGCCCTTTGCCAGACCTCATTTCCGCGAGATCCTGGGGGCACTCGAATTCATTATCGAGAAGGATTATCCACCACGTGGCGAGGCCTGATCCGGCAACCCCTTACGCCAGGCTGGATACTGCCGACGACCAGGCATCCTCCGACCCGGTCAGACAGGCACACGCAGCCCCGTCCCCGGTCGCCCGGCCGGCTACCACGCCTGACGCCATCCCGGACTATCTTCTGCGACACTACGGGTGGGCCTATCTATCGCCGTGGAGTCTGCGCTTCTTTGATCGCCCACTGGTCATCAATCTCGTCCTCTTCGGCCAGTACCGCGCCCTCATGGAAGAGACCCTGCGCCGTCTGGTGCGCGAGGCCCCCGGTGATGTCCTGCAACTTGCCAGCGTCTACGGTGACTTCAGTCCACGACTACAACAGGCACTGAATGGCCGGGGATTCCATCTGGTCGATGTTCTGCCTGGCCAGATAGCACTCAGCCAAAGAAAAACCGGTCGTAACGCCGGCGTGTGTTTCAGTCGAATGGATGCCGCGTCACTGGCCTATCGCGATAATTCGCTGGACACCATCATCCTGTTTTTCCTGCTCCACGAACTCCCCCCCGAGATGCGCACCCGGACGCTAAATGAATGCCTGCGCGTGCTCAAACCCGGCGGACGCCTGCTGATTACCGAATTCTCCCCGCCCGCCAATCGCCTTTCCCGTCTCGATCCCCGACGCCGGGGGCTAGCACTCGCAGAGCCATGGCTGGATGACTTCCTGGACCAGCCTTTGGAACTATGCGTGGAGCGGGCCGCGGCCCACCAGGACAAAGCCCTGAGCCAACAGCATCATCGCCGCTTTGGCCTCGGGCTCTACCGGGTCAGTGACTTTTCCATCGCGAGCGCCGCTCAACCATGAGCACCCGCCGCCCCCCTTCCTGCAAAGAAGAGATGGCGGCAGAAGATACGATTACTCGCCACAGCACAAGCCCGTCCTTTAATGACATCCTGGGCCGTCGACTGTCGCGCCGCCACCTGCTGAAAGGAAGTGCCGCGGCTGCCCTTGCGGCCAGTCTGCCTCCCCAAGTACCCGCAGCACCTGATTTCAGTTCGTCCAGCCTTGGCTTCACCGAGCTGCCCCACGGTCTCGATAACCGACTCCATGTGGCCGAGGGGGGCTATCGGGCCCAGGTGTTACTGCGCTGGGGCGACCCCCTGTTTGCCAATGCACCCGCCTTCAATCCTGCACGGCAGTCGGCGGCCGCACAGCAGCGGCAGTTCGGTTACAACTGCGACTTCACCGCCTTCATGCCCCTGCCCGCCCGCGGGGGCGCCGACCTTCGTGGCCTGCTCTGTGTCAACCACGAATACACCTCTTCACGCATGTTTTCTCATAGCCCGGGACTATCCCGGGAAATACGCACGGGAGTGGAACTGGCGGCCCATGGCCACACGGTGGTGGAGCTGAGGCAGCGAGATGCTGCCTGGGAGGTGGTGACCAACAGCTCGTTAAACCGCCGCATCAGCCCGCTGGATACCTGGATGCGGCTCGCCGGTCCTGCGGCTGGCCACTCCCGCCTGCGCACCAGGGCGGATCCCGAAGGAACACGGGTACTTGGCACCCTCAATAACTGTGCCGGAGGTACCACACCCTGGGGGACCGTGCTGATCTGTGAGGAGAACTTCCATAGTTATTTTGGCGGCCGGCTGGCGGACCCCTCAGAGCAGGAGAATCACCAACGCTATGGTGTCGGCCCGCGCAGCCGCTATGGCTGGGCGCGATTCCACCCTCGATTTGATCTCGGCCGCGAACCGCGGGAGCCGAACCGCTTCGGCTGGGTGGTGGAAATCGACCCCTATGACCCGACATCCATACCCGTGAAACGAACTGCCCTGGGACGTTTCAGGCACGAGAGTGCCACGGTCACACTTGGCCAGGATGGCCGGGTGGTGGTCTATAGCGGCGATGACCAGGCCTTTGAATACCTGTACAAATTTGTCAGCCACGGGCGTTACGACCCAAAAACCCCGTCGAATAACAAAGACTTGCTGGACGAAGGAGTGCTCTACACCGCCCGCTTTGATGAGGACGGGCGGGTGCACTGGCTACCGTTGGTCTATGGTGAAGGGCCACTCACCAGGGAAAATGGATTTTCCAGCCAGGCCGAAGTCCTCATCGAGACCCGCCGCGCCGCTGATCTTCTTGGTGCAACCCCCATGGATCGACCCGAGGGCATTGCCCTCGCCCCGAATAGCGGCCGGGTTTATCTCGCGCTGACCAAAAACCCGGCCCGTAAACCCTGGCAACGAAATAGTGCCAATCCGCGCGCCCACAATCGCCACGGCCATATTCTGGAACTCATTCCCTCGGAAGGAACCACCGGCCACAGCGCATCCAAAGCCAGCTGGGAGATCTTTGCCTTCGGCGGAAAACGTGTACGGGACATTCCAGGACTCGGTCCCGCCGGCTGGTTTGCCTGTCCGGACAACCTCGCCTGCGATGATCAGGACCGACTCTGGATCGCCAGCGACGGCGCCACTTCGGCGAGTGGTATTGCGGATGGTCTGTGGGCCTGCGATACCCGGGGCCCGGGGCGGGCCCTGAGTCGCCATTTCCTGCGTGCACCCCGGGGTGCCGAGGTCACCGGGCCCTGCTTTACCCCGGACCAACGCACCCTGTTTCTCTCGATCCAGCACCCCGGGGGAAACTGGCCGGACTTCCACCCCGATGCGCCCCCTCGTCCAGCGGTAGTGGCCATCACCCGCCGAGACGGCGACACCATCGGCAGCTGAGTTTCACCGGCTCCCCGCCACGGAAGCCTCTTTTCCAGGATAACAACCCGCGCCACAGCAAAACGGTGGGCGGCACGGACAAAAAAGACAAACGGCTGAACTGTCTAAAGAATGAATGCAGTACGCCGATACCTTCCCCATCGACAACTGCAGAAAAATAATCAGGAACAGCGTGCAGACCCAGACTAAAAACAAACCCGGCACTGCTCCAACTATCGCGCGCTTCAAGCTTATAAAAAAACTCGGGAGCGGCACCCAGGGCACGGTATTTCTGGCGCGCGACCCCGATCTCGACCGCCAGGTCGCGGTCAAGCTGCTGCGCACCGACCCACTTCAGGGCGATATCGAGGCCCTGCTTGCCGAGGCACAAACCCTCAGCCGGCTTCAGCACTCCAATATCCTCCCGATCTACGAAACCGGCCAGTTTCGCAAGCAACCCTATCTGGTACTCGAATATATCGATGGGTTCTCCCTGCAGCAGCTGCTGGAACGGCGCGGTGCCCTGCCCGTTGCTACGGCAGTCATTCTCATGAGCCAAATACTGGCAGGTGTCGCCCATGCTCACGAACGCAATATCGTGCATCGGGACCTGACCCCGGCCAATATCCTCATAAACCGCAACAGCCTGCCAAAGGTTTCGGATTTCGGACTATCCCGGGCACCCCAGGACGCAACGCCGGGGGGCGTACCCCTGGCCGGCACCCTGCGTTATATGTCGCCGGAGCATTTCTCCAATCAACCGGTGGGTCCTTGGTCCGATGTATTTGCCCTCGGGCTGATTTTTTACGAGATGCTAACCGGCACTCATGCCATCGACAGTGACACCGAGTTCAGCGCCATCTATAAAATTACCCACGCCCACATTGACCCGCCTTCGGCGGCGCGACCCGACCTGCCCGACGTGCTCGACAAAATCGTCTGCACCGCGCTGAGTAAAAATCGTGCGGACCGCTATGCTGACGCCATGGCCATGAAAACAGCCCTCGATAACTATCGTGTCCCACGCCCGGCAGAAGGTGATAACGGGCCGGACGAGAAATCAACCCACAGCACGGTGAAATTCCTGTTGCGGCGCATGTCCCATAAAAAGGAATTTTCGGTGTTGTCCCAGCATATCGGGGACGTTCGAAAACTGACTGCGGAAGGCGGGAAAACCGCCGTCCAGCGACTGAGCAATATCGTACTAAAGGACGTGACCCTGACCCGCAAGTTATTGATGGTCGCAAACTCGGCCTATTACGGGCAGCGCAAAATCACCAACGTATCTCGGGCCATCGTGCTGCTTGGCATGAAGCAGGTCAGGTTATGCCTTACCAGCCTCATGGTGGGCTCACAATTCAAGGATGCCTCGGATGAACTGAAGCACAACCTGCTCAATTCCTTTGCCAGCGGCATTATTGCCCGGGAGAGCGCGCGGCTGACCGGCTACAAAAGCAACGAAGATCTGTTTATCTGTGCCATGTTTCATGGCCTGGGCGAAACCCTGACCCTCTACTATTTCCCCGATGAATACGCCGCCATCATGGAACTGATGAAAAAGCAGGGGGTGGACAAATTTGCCGCGACCCGTCGAATCCTCGGTATTGCCTTCCATGAACTGGGAGTGGGAACCGGTCGCGCATGGCAGTTCCCCGAGTCACTTATTGAGGCCATGCACCCGCTATCACGAGGGGTCGTAGACAAGGCGGAGAGTGCCAACGAAATGCTTCAGCGTTATGCTGCCTTTGCCAATGAGGTGGTAACCATCCTGACCACAACCAATGCTGAAAAAGTGGCTGAGCACTGCGCCGCGCTAACGAGCCGAATGGAAAATAATTTCCGAATGAGTCCACAGCAACTGGATGAAATAATTGAGAATTCCCAAGACCTGATAACAAAATATGCCCGTCTCATCGAGGTCAACGTACATAGCAGTCCGCTGCTGACCTATCTCGATAAAGATACGGAAGATGCGCAGGCAGAACCCGCCTGAGTTCCGGCGCAGATGGCAACGTCACGGAGTGATATGACTCACGCCTCCCCACTACTGTCCCGCCTGCACAGCATGCTTTGCGCCACCACGGTCGCGGCCGGAAGCTTTAGCCTGTTGTTGCCGGCCGGCCTGCTGCTCGCCGACGTTGAGTGGGATGGATTGTCACAGCATGCGTGGTTCGGGCTCTCGGAACCCGTCAATTACTGGCGCTGGGCCCTGACGGTGGGTGACGGGCTTGCGATAGCGCTGGCTGCAGCCTGGGGTGTAGCGATACTGGCGGCCATCAGCGCGGGGTTCCTGCGCAGCCGGTCTGTCAGGCACCACTAACGGTTCAGGAGCCGACTGCACTCCTGCTTCCGCGACGCCGGCGCACTGCTGCCGCCAATTCTTCCAACAGCACTTCGGTATCTTCCCAGCCCAGACAGGCATCGGTAATGCTCTGGCCATAAATCGGGGCCTTGCCCGGGACAATGCTCTGATTTCCCGGCTTGAGGTTGCTTTCCACCATGCAACCCACTATCCGCCGCTCTCCCGCGGCAAGCTGAGCGGCAACATCCCGACCCACGTCCATCTGCCGCTGATATTGTTTACAGCTGTTAGCGTGGCTGAAGTCGATCATCAGGCCCGATGGGAGGCCGGCGGCCTCCAGGCTCGCCACCGCATTCTGGACACTCCCGGAGTCATAGTTAGGCTCGCGCCCGCCGCGCAGGATGAGGTGGCAATCCTCGTTTCCTCCGGTGCTGAATATGGCCGAATTTCCGGCCTTGGTCACGGACAGAAAATTGTGCGGCTGACGGGCGGAACCAATGGCATCGGTAGCCAGTTTCACCGTGCCGTTGGTGCCATTCTTGAAACCCACGGGACAGGAAAGACCCGAGGCCAGTTCACGATGCACCTGACTCTCCGTGGTGCGCGCGCCGATGGCGCCCCAACTCACCAGATCAGTCACATACTGCGGGGTAATAAGGTCCAGATATTCAGTGCCGGCAGGCAGGCCCAGCTCATTGACGTCGAGCAGTAGCCGGCGGGCAACACGCAACCCGTGGTTGATATGGAAACTGCCATCGAGATCCGGGTCATTGATCAAGCCCTTCCAGCCCACGGTGGTACGCGGCTTTTCGAAATAAACACGCATCACCAGTAATAAATCGGCAGAGAGTCGCTGTTGAACCACACGTAACTTTGTCGCGTATTCGAGTGCGGCTTCCGGATCGTGGATCGAACAGGGCCCCACCACCGCCAGCAGACGATCGTCAGCCATGCGGAGTACCTGGCGAATCGCGACCCGGGCCTCTGCTGTGGTCTGGGCGGCCCGTTCCGAAATGGGCAGCTCGGCGTGCAATTTTGATGGCGGAATGACCTCTTTAATACCGAGGATACGGAGGTCGTCTGTCTGGTATTTCATAATGCTCTACGTGATAAGTATGGCGCGAAAATCATTGACGTTAGTTCGAGTCGGCCCAGTGATCACCTGGTCACCAAGGTCCCCGAAGAAACCGTCACTATCATTGTTGGCGAGACTCTCCCGGGGGTTCCTGCGGGATCGATCCAGGCTATCGGGATACAGCAAGGCGCCTGCATTGTTCCCCATTCCATCGATGCCATCAGTGTCGCAGGCAATGGCATACACACCCGGCATTCCGTCCAGGGCTATTGCCAGGGAAAGGAGAAATTCACCGTTGCGCCCACCCTTCCCCGAGCCACGCACCGTGACCGTTGTCTCGCCGCCGGATAATATCACACAGGGTGGTGACACCGGCCCCTTGCGACGCCGGATTTCCATCACTATTTCGGCCTGTTGTCGCGCTACCAACCGGGCCTCACCCTCGATGTCAGCCCCGAGCACCAAGCTCTCGGTCCCGGCATTATTTGCCACCCTGGCCGCGGCCTTCAGGGCTTCATCGGCATTGGCCACAATAACCGTTTGATTGAGATTGAAACGCGGGTCCCCGGGCTTCGGCGTTTCGCTTTCCCCACCCTCCAGCAAGACCCGTACAGAGTCCGGAATATCAATGTGGTAGGTAGCGAGAATTTCCAGCGCATCCTGGCATGTACTTGCATCAGCAACGGTGGGTCCCGAGGCGATGGTAGACGGATCGTCACCACAGACATCCGAGATCATCAGTGAATATACCGGCGCCGGTGCACAGGCAATGGCCAGCCTGCCACCCTTGATTGCCGAGAGATGCTTGCGCACGCAGTTGAGCTCCCCGACAGGTGCGCCTGAACGCAGCAAAGCCCTGTTTATCGCGCACTTTTCCTCAAGGCTAATGCCTCTGGCCGGCAATGGCATGAGCGAAGAGCCACCCCCGGAAAGCAGACATAACACGAGATCCTGGCTGTTCAAGCCTGCCACCGATGCCAACATGCCTTGAGCCGCGACCACGCCCGCGGCATCGGGTACCGGATGACCGGCCTCCCGCACCTTTATATGGCTGCAATCGAGGCCGTGCCCATAAGCCGTCACCACCTGGCCGCTCAAAGGCCCCACCCAACTTGCCTCCACTACCCGGGCCATAGCCGCCGCTGCCTTACCAGCCCCAACGACCACGGTACGCCCTGCGGGCGGGGGCGGCAGGTGGGCGGGCAGGCAGCGTTCGGCCCGGGCGGAGGCCACCGCCACGGCGAATAATTCACGCAAAAATTTTTCTGCCTCGATTCGCATATAAGCGCCGCTGTAGATAAACCCCCATCCTATGTACGGCCCGCCCGACTGGCAACCGGTGCCACCAAGATGCTTGCCTGCCTTGGGGGCAAAAGCTAAGGTTCGACCTGTCAATCTACGGTCTGGTGAATAGCAAATATGGTTAGCCCGAAATCCCTCGACGAATTAACCCGCAAGCTCATGGAGGCCCTGCCCCAGGGGCTTGGCCAGATTCAGGCCGATGTGAAAAAAAACCTGCGGGCCACCCTGGAGGCCGCCCTTGGAAGGATGGACCTCGTTACCCGCGAGGAGTTCGACGTCCAGACAACGGTACTCGCACGTAGTCGCGAGCAACTGACCTTACTGGAAGAAAAGCTCGGGCAACTGGAATCAGAGCTGCAGGCACTTCAGGGTGCGGCGGCGGAATCCTCGGGGGGCTTCACCGCCAAGGATTGAGCCAGGACTGTTTTTACTGCTAAAGGAACCGGCCGCTCTTGCACGTCCTGTGCTCCGCGACCTAAGGCTATTTAGCACAGGGATGTACTTATGCTGCGGTGGCGTGGATGCCAAAGAGCAGCCCATGGCCAAGCGCCGCTCTCGCACATCCATGTGCTTCGCGGCATAAGGCCTTCCATGGCCAAATCTAAGGATAGAACTCATGTCTCTTGCCGTTGTTTATAGCCGCGCCCAACTAGGGCTCGATGCGCCGCAAGTCACCGTGGAGGTTCACCTCAGCGGTGGCCTGCCCGGCCTCTCCATCGTCGGCCTGCCAGAAACCGCGGTACGCGAAGCCAAGGACCGGGTTCGCAGTGCGCTGCTCAACGGCCGCTTTAGCTTTCCCGCCCGCCGCATCACCATCAACCTCGCGCCCGCCGATCTTCCCAAGGAAGGTGGGCGCTTCGACCTGCCGATTGCACTTGGCATTCTCGCGGCTTCAGGTCAGATCCCGACCACAGCCCTGGCGGATTACGAGTTTCTCGGGGAACTAGCGCTCAGTGGCATGCTCCGCCCCGTGCGTGGCGTGCTGCCTGCCGCCCTACAGGCACAGACCGCCGGGCGCAGTCTGATGGTGCCCATGGAAAATGCCGCCGAGGGCGCCCTGGTTAAGGATGCCCACATCCTTGCCGCCGACCACTTACTGGCTATTTGCGCCCACTTTGGTGCCGGCCCCACGCTAGCTGCTGTCAAGGCACCCCCCCTGCCACGTCCGGAGAACATCCCGGATATGGCTGACATCCAGGGCCAATATCGCGCACGACGTGCCCTCGAGATCGCCGCTGCCGGTGCCCATAACCTGCTCATGAGCGGACCACCCGGCACCGGAAAAACCATGCTTGCCTCACGATTACCCGGCATATTACCGCCCATGACCGAAGGCGAAAGCCTGGAGTCGGCGGCTATCCGCTCGGTGAGCAGTGAAGGTTTTGCACCTGAATCCTGGGGCCAACGACCATTTCGCGGGCCCCACCATACCGCCTCGGCGGTGGCGCTGGTGGGTGGCAGTTCCCAACCGCGCCCCGGCGAAATATCACTGGCCCACCATGGCGTACTCTTCCTTGATGAATTGCCGGAATTTGAACGGCGGGTACTTGAAGCGCTGCGCCAGCCACTGGAATCCGGCTCCATCTCTATTTCCCGCGCTGCCCGCCAGATATCTTTCCCCGCACGCTTCCAACTCATCGCCGCCATGAACCCGTGCCCTTGCGGACATCTTGGAGACCAACTGAAATCCTGCCGCTGTAGTCCAGACGTCATCCAGCGCTACCGCAACCGGATTTCAGGGCCGTTGCTGGATCGCATTGATCTGCAGGTCGAAGTCCCAAGGCTTAAACATCCACCCATCACCACCACAACCGATAATAGCCAAGAGGACAGCATCACGGTTCGCTCACGTGTTATCGCAGCGCGTAACCGACAGCTGCAGCGTTCGGGCAAAGCCAATCAGCTGCTGGAAAACCATGAACTGGCCGAGGTATGTGAGCTCGGGAAAAGCCAGAAAGCACTGTTGGAACAGGCCGCAACTCATCTGGCACTCTCTCCGCGTGCCTGCCACCGGGTCCTCAAAGTAGCCCGCACCATTGCCGACCTTTCGGGCACCACACAGCTCGGTATTAACGATCTGAGCGAGGCCCTGGGCTACCGGGGCTGGAATGCCCATTAAACGGTCCCCGCCTGTCCACGCCCCCCGCAAGCTGCTTGCACGCCCCCACGGGATGGGTTCCAATGAGGCCATGGAAAACGAAACTTTTGATATCGAAGTGGCGGTGGAGAGTCGTTATATGGAGGCAGAATCTGTGCCTGACCAGGCGCGCTATGTCTTCTCCTATACCGTAACCATCCGCAATCTCGGCGCCATCGCTGCACGCCTGCACAGCCGCCACTGGATTATAACCAACGGCGACGGTGTCAGTCAGGAGGTGCGGGGCGAAGGGGTGGTAGGAGAACAACCGCATCTGCAACCCGGAGAAGGCTTCCGCTACACCAGTGCCGCCATGCTGGAAACCCCGGTGGGTAGCATGCATGGCAGCTATCATATGGTCACAGACGATGGGGCCGAGTTTGACGTGGCCATCTCACCCTTCAGTCTGGCTTGTAGCCGACAACTCCATTGAGGGTTGCCGTCGACTGATGGCAGCACAATCCGTGCATAGCTAAATCTCGCATGGCTACCTACGCTATCGGCGATGTACAGGGTTGCATGGAGGCACTGGAACGACTGCTTGCACACATCGACTTCAATTCCACCCGGGACCAGCTCTGGTTTTGTGGTGATCTGGTTAACCGGGGTCCACAATCGCTGGAGGTCTTGCGCTTCGTTCGCAAGCTGGGGCCGACCGCTCGTACGGTACTTGGCAATCACGACCTGCACCTGCTCGCCACCGCCGCAGAGGCCAGAAAACCTCATCAAAAGGACACCCTGGATGCCGTACTCGCGGCTCCGGACTGTGAGGAATTGCTCGGCTGGTTACGCCAGCAACCCCTGATCCATCACGACCCCGCGTGTGGCTACACCCTGGTACATGCCGGCCTGCCACCACAATGGGATCTGACCCTCGCGCTGCGCTGTGCCCGCGAGGTAGAGGCTGTGTTGCAGGGTTCAGAACACACCCGATTCTTTAATAAAATGTATGGCGACAAACCCGATATGTGGTCGGACAAGCTGAAGAACTGGAAGCGGTTAAGAATGATCACCAATGCCCTGACCCGTATTCGCTATTGCGACCCGGAAGGCAGAATGAGCCACAATGAAAAGGGCGCCCCGGACAGCCAAAAAACGGGCTTACTACCCTGGTTCCTGCTGCCAGGGCGCAAGAGCACCGGCCTGAAGATCGTTTTTGGTCACTGGGCCACGTTGCGCCTGAGCTCCGAAATCTCGGCAAGGGAGCAGATCTATCACGTGGATACGGGCTGCGTCTGGGGCGGGAAATTGAGTGCCCTGTGCCTTGAGAGCGGGCGCTACCATCGCGTTCCCTGCGAAAGCTGCGCTGATATCAATCAGGTGGTGGAAAAACCTGCCGGTTCAACCAGGCGGTAAGTTAGCCCGCAGGCCCCAGACGCTCCAGCACCACAAAACTGAAGGCATGAGGATTGTCTGTATCCGCTGGATGGGAGCTGCGTGCCGTCTCCTGCCATTGAGATGCATGGAGCGGCGGAAAAAAGGTATCTGCGGCAACGCTATGGTGGACCTCAGTGAGATAGATGCGCCGGGCCCGTGGCATGGCCTGAGCGTAAATGGAAGCACCCCCCATCACCATGAGTTCTTCGCCCGGAGGAACCAGCGCACAAGCTTCATCCAGAGAAGACACGACGGTGCAGCCCGCTGCCTGGTAGTGCGGGTCACGGCTCAACACCAGATTTTTTCGATGCGGCAGGGGCCGGCCGATGGATTCGTGGGTCTTGCGCCCCATCACTACCACCTTGCCGATGGTCAGTTCCCGGAAATGGTGAAGATCTGCGGGCAGGTGCCAGGGCAGAGCATTGTCGGCACCGATGGCACGGTTCTCGGCCATCGCCACAATCAGGGAAATAAACACGCGCCTTTGGTCAGTCGCTAGCAACCTTGAGCTAATCCGGCGGTCCCTTTGGCTCTTCCCGCTTGAGCAAAACCTTCAGGTGGGGTGTCGCCGCCAACACTGGAGCCAGCGTATAACTGTCCAGGACCTCAAGAAAACGGGCATTGGCCTCACCCAACAGGCCCTTGATGGCGCAGGCTGGTTCAATAGGGCAAGTGTTTTTCTTCATATCGAAACACTCCACCAGGTCGAAATTACTCTCGGTAGCCCGTACCACCGCGCCGATATTGATCTCCTCGGGTGGATGCCCAAGGCGCATGCCACCCCCCTTGCCGCGCACGGTCTGGATAAAACCGAGCAGGCCAAGATTGTGAACCACCTTAACCAGGTGATTGCGGGAAATATTGTAGCTTTCGGCAATCTCGTTGATGGTCACGAGGCGATCGGGATACAACCCAAGGTAGATCAGCACCCGTAGGGAATAATCTGTGTAAAGAGTTAGTTGCATGGTGAGAACAGTCCCCCGACGCCAACGGGATAAGAAGCAAACTGGGAGTAGCTTATCACTTTGTATCCAGAGATTTTGGATTCACACAAGATTTTTCCCACCAGACACTAGACGGCCACGGGCGCACGAATAACCGGGTGACTCTGATAAGCCTGCAATTCCACATCCTCATAGCAAAAGGAAAAGAGGTCCTTCACTTGCGGATTCAGCTGTAGCCGGGGCAGCGGGTGAGGTTCCCGGGCGAGCTGGGTTTCCACCTGTTGCAGATGATTAAGATAGAGGTGGGCATCCCCCAGGGTATGGATGAAATCTCCGGGTTCATAGCCGGTCACCTGGGCCACCATGTGGGTCAACAGGGCATAAGAGGCGATATTGAAGGGCACCCCCAGAAAGATATCAGCACTGCGCTGATAAAGCTGGCAGGACAAGCGTCCCTCGGCAACATAGAACTGAAACAACAGGTGGCAGGGAGGCAAGGCCATATGATCCACCTCCGCCACATTCCAGGCAGAGACCAGCATGCGCCGCGAATCCGGATTGTGACGCAGGGTATGGAGCAGAGTACTGATCTGATCGACTGAACCACCGTCCGCCGTTGGCCACGATCGCCACTGGGCCCCGTAAACCGGACCTAACTCACCGTTTTCATCCGCCCACTCATCCCAGATGCTGACCCCGTTTTCGTGCAGATAACGGATGTTGGTATCACCGCGCAAAAACCACAGCAACTCGTGGATGATGGAGCGCATATGCAATTTCTTGGTAGTCACCGTGGGAAAGCCCGCGGCCAGTGGAAAGCGCATCTGGTAGCCAAAAACACTCAACGTCCCGGTACCGGTGCGATCCTCCTTGCGCACACCATGCTCCAGCACATGCTCCATCAAATCGAGATACTGCCTCATTGTTCCAGACCCTGTTGCCCTGTCTGGCGCGCAGAGGCCAGGCAGACGAAAAATATCCCGAGCACCATCATAGGAAGGCTCAGTAACTGTCCCATGGTCAGCCAACCAAAGGCCAGATAGCCCAAATGGGGGTCGGGGACGCGCACAAATTCAACCAATCCTCGAAGGATGCCATAGCCCAGCAGGAAATATCCCGAGACCGCCATCAGCGGACGTAACCGGCGCGAATACCACCACAGCAAACCAAATAGTAGCGCCCCCTCCAGGGCCGCCTGATAGAGCTGCGAGGGATGGCGGGCAATGCCCCCGGCCAGGGCCGCCGGAAAAACCATGCCCCAGGGCAAATCCGTCGGAGCTCCCCATAACTCGCCATTGATGAAATTACCAACGCGCCCGGCGCAGAGACCCAGAGGTACCAGCGGGGCAATGAAATCAGTGGTAGCAAAAAATGCCTTGTGATGGCGGCGGGCAAACAGCCACATGGCCAATAGCACGCCCAGCAGGCCGCCGTGAAACGACATACCGCCCTGCCAGATGCGCAGAATGGCCAGTGGGTCCTGCAGATACTGTTGTGAGCCATAAAACAGCATGTAACCGAGGCGCCCACCCAGCACCACGCCCAGGGCGCTATAAAAAATCACGTCATCCACCTGGGCCGCGGTCCACCCCCGGGACTCATCCCGGGCCCGGATACGCCCCAGCCACCAGGCGCCGAGAAAGCCCAGCAGGTACATAAGTCCGTACCAGTGGATCTTGATCGGTCCCAGGGCAATGGCAACGGGATCTATATTCGGGTAGCTCAACATAATGGCAGCGTCAGCTACCGCAGTGGACAAATTGTGCCTTCAGGTAGCTGCTTTCGGGTAATGCCGGATGCACCGGATGATCCGCCGCCTGCCGCCCTTCGGCAAAGATCTGCACCCTCTGCCGGTTGCCGTGGGCAACCCGCGCAATCAGCTCGGTGAGCTGTTCGCGCTGCAGGTGATAGGAGCAGGAGGCCGCCACCAGGATGCCGCCATCACTCACCAACTGCATCGCCAGACCATGGGCACGACGATAGGCGGTCAAGCCTGCAACACGATCTTTCTTGCGGCGGATAAAGGCTGGCGGGTCGACGACAACCAGGTCAAAACGCTCGCCGGCCGCGCGCAGGGATTTAAGCACCTCAAAGGCGTCGCCCTGCCGTACCTGCACCTTGTCCGCCACATTGCTCAGCTCGGCATTGCGGGTTACCTGTTCCAGGGCATCTGCGGAGCAGTCCACACACTGCACCTCTTTCGCACCGGCGACCGCCGCCTGCACTCCCCAGCCTCCGCTATAGCTGAAGAGATCAAGCACCCGGCTTCCCGGGGCAAATTGCAGGCTATAGCGGCGATTCTCACGCTGATCGTAGAACCAGCCGGTTTTCTGTCCCGCATAGGGATAAATTTCAAAACGGGCGCCGTTTTCCTCCATCAGCAAGGTCTCAGGCACCATTCCGTGGGCCAATTCAATATAAGCTTTCAGACGCTCCAGCGAGCGGCTGGAGCCATCATTGCGCAACAAGATTCCCTTGGGTTTGAGAACTTCGTCCAGCGCGGAGACCACCATTTCACGTGCCGCCTCCATGCCGGCGGTGCCTATCTGCACCACGACGATCTCGCCATAGCGATCCACCACCAGCCCGGGAAGGCCATCCCCCTCACCAAAAACAAGGCGGTAGAATCCCCCCGGAAACAGCCTTTCCCGCCACGCCAGAGCCCGCTGCAAGCGCCGGACAATCAGCTCCTGACTAAGCACCTGCCCCGGGGTGCGACTGAGGATGCGCAGACTGATGAGACTGTGGGGATTCACATAGGCGGTGGCAAGGAATTTCCCCGCATGATCCCGTACCTCCACATTCTGACCCAGCACAAAATCATTGAGGGGGCTGCGCCCGACATCCACCTCGTTACTGAAGATCCAGGGGTGGCCACCACGGAGACGGCGTTCTCTCCGTCTTTTCAAATAGATAGGAGCGGAATGTGATAGCATCGACGGCTTCATATTAAACCTGTGTTCTTGGACGATTTAAGGATGGGAGGGCAGAAGGAGCTGCTTCCGTGATGGGCGAGTGTAACGGAAAACTAAAGATACTCGGGGGTCCGCCGCTAGCGATCTTGCTACCGCCTTGGGAAAGGGCTTTTATACCTCATCGCCCGATGCCCCGGGGCGCACAAGAATGAGAATAACCCGGGAGCGTTACCACGCTATAACCGTGAAACTACGTAAACTACAAGAATTGCCCCCCCTGCCCCAGACTGCCCAGCGGCTGCTGGCGCTGTTTGGTGATGAGGACTGCGAGATCGAGGATGTCGCCAGGACCATAGAGGAATGCCCGGCGGTCACCGCGCGGGTCATCGGCCTGGCCGGCTCCGCCTATTTTGCCCAGACTCAACCCGTGCGTTCTGTTGAAGAAGCGATTATCCGGGTACTCGGGCTACAAACGGTGAAGAGCCTTTCATTGAGCATGGCGGTCAGCGATGCCTTTGATCCCAGCCACTGCCCGGCCTTTAGTACCGAGCGCTTTTGGGGCAGCGCACTGTTTACCGCAAATCTTTGCCGCCTGCTCGCGGGAGCAGTACGAACCGATGAAGAACCCGTAAGTCCAGAGGGCGCCTATCTCTGCGGTCTGCTGCACAATCTGGGCGTGCTGGCGCTGACCCATGTAGCCCCCCATGAGATGCAGACCATCTTTACCACCACCCTGGAGGAGCCGGAGCGCACCCTGGCCGATGTGGAGAATGAGCACCTTGGACTCGATCACTACCGGGCCGGCGCCTGGGTGAGTAGCCGCTGGCACCTGCCGCCAGAGGTGACTACGGTTATTGAGCACTATCGGGAGTACAACTATCGCGGGCGTAATTGGCCACTTGCCCTGCTGGTCGGTTTCACCTCGCGCTGGACTCAACAACTGCTGCTCGATCCTGAACGCCTGTGGCACGAGCCAGATGCCATTGAAGCCCTCGGTATCCCTCACGGCCACATGGAAAAGGTTGCGGCACAAACCCATCAGCGCATCAGTGAAATTGCTGAACTCACACAGGTCTTCGTGGGAGGCCATTAGCAATGGATAACGCCCCCTTCGCCGACGCAAACCGGGTCATCCGGCAGCATTTTTTCTCCCTCATCGACGCCCTCTCGGCGCTCAAGAGCCTGGTCACGCTGGAAGGCCATCATCAAAATGAACACAACCTGATGGCGGGGGTACTGGATGTACTGCTGCAGCATCAGGATCTTGAGAGATGCTCGATCTTCGTACTCCGCAACGGGCTACTGGAATGCAGCGTTGGGCGGGATTGGCAGGATCTGACTTCCAGTACCGTAGGCGAAGAACAATTGCGACCGGGGCGGGCAACGCTCACCTTTCGCGTAGGCGAAGGCCTGATTGGCCAGGCCGCAGAAACCGGGAAAATGCAGCATTGTCGCAACTGCAGTACGGACGAACGTTTCAAGCAAAAGGGTGCTGGCGGCAGCGCACCGACGAGTGGCTCATTGATCTGTGCCCCCATCTGCTCTACTGAAGAAGTGCTTGGCGTAGTAAACGTTTACCATCCTGAGCCGGATTTTTTTGAAATCTGGCATGAACATCTGATCAACCTGTTCTGCGACATCCTTGCCCGCATCCTCGAGAACAACCGCCTGATGCGTAATATGGAGGATGCCGTTCGGGAACGCACAGCGCAGCTGGAAAATGCCTTACAGGAAGCGGAAAACCTGAAGAGTCGCTACGAACAGCTGTCGCTGGTAGATGAGCTGACGGGTCTCCACAACCGACGCTTCTTCTTTCCCGAAGCCGAGGCGGTACTGGCTCGTGCCGCCCGCTACGGCCACCCCTTCAGCATGCTGATCATCGACATCGATCACTTCAAGGAAGTCAACGACACCTTTGGCCACGCGATCGGTGATTCGGTACTCCGGGACATTTCGGCGGAACTCAAAAAGGCAATCCGTGAGGGCGATATTATCGCCCGCTTCGGTGGCGAGGAATTTGCCTTCGCCCTGCATAACACCCCGTTGCAAGGTGCTCACCTGCTGGCTGAGCGCATCATCAAGAGCATCCGAAAACTGCGCTGGAGCGGACCAGCGGCCGCTGTGCGCACCACCATAAGTATCGGTATCTCCAGCCTCGGCGAGCGCCGCAGCGCCGACAATAAATCCCTGCTCGATGAACTCCTGCGTCAGGCCGACGTCGCCCTCTACTTCTGCAAGAGTCACGGGCGGGATCAGTGCACTGACTACATTAGTGTGGAAAGTCAGTCAGACGAAGCTGGTCCCGGCGAGGGCTGATCACCAACCCGCCATTCCGAGAAAACCCGTTTAAAGCGCACACCCGAACTCGTGCTGAAAACGCGTGGCAAACTCCTGCTCGGAAAAATGATGATTTTGGGTCCCCGCATGGGCCACCTTCATCGCCCCCATCAGGGAGGCCACACGGCCAGTGGTTTCCCAGTCCCGGCCATTCATCAGACCCCATAGCAATCCCCCACGATAGGCATCACCACAACCCGTAGGATCCACCACCTCCGTAGCCTTGGCCACAGGTATTTCCATGCACTGCCCATCGGCGTAAATTGCCGAGCCGCGGGCACCCCGGGTAATGATCAGGGCCTCCACTTTTTCCGCCACCTGCTGCTCGTTCAGTCCCGTACGCTCATGGATCAACTCCCACTCATAATCGTTCACCGTGACCCAGCTAGCCTGCTCTATAAAGGCCTGAATCTCCTCGCCACCAAACATTGGCAGCCCCTGGCCCGGGTCGAAGATGAAGGGAATACCCGCGGCGGCAAACTGACGGGCATGCTCGAGCATGCCTTCACGGCCATCCGGGGCCACCATGCCGATGGAAACGCCAGCATCCAATGGTATCGACTGCTGGTGGGCAAGATCCATGGCGCCTGGGTGAAAGGCGGTAATCTGGTTGTCATCAAGATCGGTGGTGATAAAAGCCTGGGCCGTATAGCTATCCTCGACTACCTCGATATGGCTGCAGGGGATCCCGCGCTGCTCCAGCCAGGCGCGATAAGGCTCAAAGTCCTTGCCGACCGCGGCCATAGGCAAGGGCTCGCCGCCGAGCAGTGCAAGATTGTAGGCAATATTGCCCGCACAACCACCGTATTCCCGGCGCAAATCCGGCACCAGAAAGCAGACACTCAACATATGAATTTTGTCTGGAAGGATGTGGTTCCGGAACTTGTCGTGAAACACCATGATGCTATCAAAGGCCATGGAACCACAGATTAAAGCTGACACGCTGACTTCTCCTTTTGATTCAATAATTCGTTTTTTGCAGCTTGTTCGTGACCCGCCTGAAGCTGCTGTGCCGTGGAAAGAACGCGGGCAAGAAAGTACCCGGTGTGGGAGACCTCTCCACCAACACCCTCTGCGACCACCTCCGGCGTACCCTCCGCCACGATCTCGCCACCGCCATCCCCGCCTTCCGGGCCCATATCAATAATCCAGTCGGCAGTCTTGATCACATCAAGGTTATGTTCGATAACCACCACCGTATTACCCCGGTCCCGCAATTTGTGCAGAACCTGAAGCAACTGCTCAACATCATGGAAATGGAGCCCGGTAGTGGGCTCATCCAGAATATACAGGGTGCTGCCGGTATCGCGTTTGGAGAGTTCACGGGAAAGCTTGACCCGCTGCGCCTCACCGCCCGACAGGGTCGTAGCACTCTGCCCCAGCTTAATATAGGAGAGCCCCACGTCCATCAGCGTCTGGAGCTTGCGTGCAATCACCGGCACCGGGCTGAAAAACTCCCGGGCGTCCTCCACGGTCATTTCCAGCACCTCGTGGATGGTGCGATCCTTGTAGCGGATATCCAGGGTTTCGCGGTTGTAGCGCTTGCCCTGACAGACATCACAGGCGACATATATATCTGGCAGAAAATGCATCTCCACCTTGATCACCCCGTCCCCCCGACAGGCTTCACAGCGCCCACCGCGTACATTGAAACTGAAACGCCCGGGTGTGTAACCGCGTGAACGGGCCTCGGGGGTGCCAGCATACAGCTCGCGAATAGGGGTAAACAGGCCGGTGTAGGTGGCCGGGTTGGAGCGCGGGGTACGGCCAATGGGACTCTGGTCGATGTCCACCACCTTATCCAGGGCTTCCAGGCCCTCCACCGCCGTATAGGGGGCCGGATCCAGGTTGGCATGGTTGAGTTGACGGGCAGCAATACGGTAAAGCGTGTCATTGATCAGGGTCGATTTACCGGAACCGGAGACGCCGGTGATGCAGCTCATCAGCCCGATGGGCAATGCCAGACTGACCGATTTCAAATTGTTGCCGGTAGCCCCGTGCAGCTGTAATAGCCGCTGCGGATCCGCATCAATCCGCTGCTCCGGCACCCGGATGCTGCGCCGGCCAGAGAGGTACTGGCCGGTGAGAGAAGCCGCGTTACGGGCAATTTCCGTCGGCGTTCCCTGGGCTACCACGCGACCACCGTGCACGCCCGCGCCCGGCCCCATATCCACCACCTGATCAGCGGCGTAGATCGCCTCTTCATCATGCTCCACCACAATCACCGTGTTACCGAGATCCCGCAGGTGTATCAGGGTATCGAGCAAACGCCGATTATCACGCTGATGCAGGCCGATAGAGGGCTCATCAAGCACATACAAGACTCCGACCAGGCCGGCACCGATCTGGCTGGCAAGGCGAATCCGCTGGGCCTCGCCACCCGACAGCGTTTCGGCCGAGCGATCCAGAGAGAGGTAATCAAGACCCACATCCACCAGAAAACTCAACCGTTGATTGATTTCCTTGAGAATCCGCCCTGCGACCTCCCCGCGCTGACCCTCGAGCCGCATCTCGCTAAACAGCTTCAATGCACGCGCGATTGGCAAAGCGGTGACCTGCGGCAGATTCTGATCTGCCACATAAACATGGCGTGCCCCTTCATTAAGGCGCTGCCCGTGACAGGCGGGACAAGGCTGACTGGTCAGATACTTGGCCAGTTCCTCACGCACGGCTCCGGACTCGGTTTCGCGATAGCGCCGCTGCATATTGGGGATAACCCCCTCAAAAGACTGGCGGCGGCGGTGACCCCGCTTTTCATGGACATAATGGAAGTCGATCTTTTCCTCACCACTACCATAGAGGAGTACTTTATGGACGGCCTCGGGAAGTGCGCTGAAGGGTAAATCCAGGTCAAAGCCAAAATGCTCGGCAAGCGCCTGCAGCATCTGATAGTAGTAGGCGTTGCGCCGGTCCCAACCGCGTACCGCACCACCGGCCAGGCTCAGCTCCGGATGACTGACGACCTTTTCCGGACTAAAAACAGACTTGACCCCAAGCCCGTCACACTCGGGGCAAGCACCGGCGGGGTTGTTGAAGGAAAACAAACGCGGCTCCAACTCCGCCAGGCTATATCCACACTGGGTACAGGCGAATTTTGAGGAAAACACCAACTCGGCACGCCCGGGTTCATCCATCCAGATCACCTGTGCGCGTCCATCGCCCAGTCCCAGCGCAGTCTCGAAGGACTCCGCCAGGCGCAGGCGCAGGTCGGGACGCACCTTGAAGCGATCCACCACGGCCTCGACGGTATGGGACTGGTAGCGACCCAATTCCGGAGCCTGATCGATCTCCATCACCTCGCCGTCAATACGCACCCGGATATAGCCCTGGGCACGCAACTCCTCCAGCACCTGACGGTGCTCTCCCTTGCGCTCGTGCACCACCGGAGCCAGCAGCATCAGGCGCGAGCCCTCGGGTTGCGCCAGCACCTGATCGACCATCTGGCTCACGATCTGGGCACGTAGCGGCAAATGATGGTGTGGACAACGGGGTTCGCCGGCGCGCGCAAAGAGCAGGCGCAGATAATCGTAAATCTCGGTAATGGTGCCAACGGTGGAACGCGGGTTATGTGAGGTGGATTTTTGTTCGATGGAAATAGCCGGCGACAAACCCTCGATATGGTCCATATCCGGCTTTTCCATCATCGACAGAAACTGTCGGGCATAGGCGGAAAGGGATTCGACGTAGCGTCGTTGCCCCTCGGCATAGATGGTGTCGAAAGCCAGAGAAGACTTGCCGGAACCGGACAGGCCAGTCACCACGATCAATCGATTTCTGGGCAATTCCAGATCGACGTTCTGCAAATTGTGGGTGCGCGCACCGCGAATTTTAATAAGGTCCATAAGAATGGCCGGAGTTAAAGGCAAACTGTTAATATTACGCGCCTCCCGCACCATGAAGCAAAGGCCTACTCCCATTTCCAGCCCGACCCGAATGTCACCATCAGAGCGCCGCAGCGTCATCTCGCTCGCCGGGATCTATTCGCTGCGAATGCTTGGGCTATTTATGATCCTGCCGGTGTTTGCGCTGCATGCCAGCAGTTACAGCGGCTACAGCCCGACCCTGGCGGGTCTCGCCATTGGCGTGTACGGGCTGACCCAGGCAATTTTTCAAATCCCCTTCGGGCGACTGTCGGACAAAATCGGTCGCAAACCGGTCATCACCGCCGGCCTCCTCATCTTTAGCCTCGGTAGCGTGGTCGCGGCCCTGTCGGACAGCATGTATGGCGTTATCGGGGGGCGGGCGCTGCAAGGTGCCGGCGCCATAGCCGCAGCGGTCATGGCCATGACCGCCGATCTCACCCATGAAGACAATCGCACCAAGGCCATGGCCATGATCGGTGCGAGCATTGGGGGCGCCTTTACCCTTGCACTAATTCTCGGGCCCGTGCTCAGCGGCTGGTTTGGGATGGACGGAATATTCTGGACCACCGCCGGGCTTGCCCTTGGCGCCGTCATCCTCCTCCACCTCACCGTCAGCAACCCGAAAGAGGAGCATTTTCACCGCGATACCGAGGCTGAACCGAGGCAGTTTTTGGCACTCCTGAAAGACCCCCAGTTAATCCGTCTGTATCTCGGTATATTGCTACTACATCTGGTGATGACCGCTACCTTCGTGGTACTCCCACTCAGCTTGTTGAAATCCGGGATTAGTCGTGGTGACCACTGGTGGGTCTATCTCGTGGTACTGGCGGGTTCGGTATTATTCATGCTTCCCGGCATTCTTCTGGCCGAGCGCCATGGCAAGCTAAAAGCTGTTTTTCTCGGGGCAATTGGCCTGCTGATACTGGCCGAAGGCGGCCTTTACCTGGCCCCAAGCCAAGCCACGGCGGCTATTCTGCTGATGCTGCTCTTTTTTACCGGCTTTAATATTCTTGAGGCCAATTTGCCATCGCTGGCATCACGACTGGCCCCTGCCGACAAAAGAGGAAGCGTACTCGGGATCTACTCGACCGCACAGTTTTTTGGCGCCTTCCTTGGCGGGTTATGTGGCGGCTGGCTGCACAGCCTGTATGGGTTTAGTGGCGTATTCATCCTCTGTGCCGCGCTCTCGGCAGTCTGGCTGATCGCTGCCAGCGGCATGCGCCCACCACGCCCGCTCAATAACCGCATACTTCGTCTGCCAGTCAATAGCACTGAAAGCAGCAGCGAAATTGAGCAACGCCTAAGGGCGGTTCGTGGTGTGATTGATGTGGTGGTTCAAGCCAATGAAGGCCTCGCTTACCTCAAGGTCGATCGACACGGGCTGGACGAAGACTCGTTGCGTGCATTCGCATCCGCCGAAGGGTAAAGTTGCTCCCCGCCCGGGTGATGCGCCCCCCTGTTTCGCCATTACCCGCACCCCTGACATTTCATTCTGTTGGCCAGGAAGGCCATAACACTAACGGAGAAACCCGATGGCGAGAGGCATTAACAAGGTCATCCTGATCGGCAATCTGGGCGCTGATCCTGAAACACGCTATATGCCAAGTGGTGGCGCGGTCGCGAATCTGCGTCTTGCCACCACCGACAACTGGAAAGACAAGCAAAGCGGCGAACGCCAGGAGCGAACTGAGTGGCACCGCGTGGTCTGTTTTGGGCGGCTGGGAGAAATTGCCGCTGAATATCTCCGCAAGGGCTCCAAGGTCTACATAGAAGGCCGGCTACAAACCCGCAAGTGGCAGGGACAGGACGGTAACGACCGCTACTCCACCGAGATCGTCGCCAATGACATGCAAATGCTCGATGGCCGTGGAGACGCGGGAGGCTACGCCGCCCCTGCACGTGCAGAATCCACTTCCCGTGAGCCGGCAGCACCCTCCGCTTCAGCTCCGGCGGCGCCGCCGGAAGAGTTTGACGACGATATTCCCTTCTGAAACTTAAGTGCCCGCAATAATCTCCAGCGTTAATCCCACCCGGAGATTATGACTGCGGGCGGCATTTCCCTGATTTATGGCCAGTTCCACCAAGCCGCTGGAATTTACGTACCAGAGACAGCCCCCCTCGACTACCGCGGCGTAGTTTCCCGCATGAAAAAACACCTGTCCGGCCACCTGCAGGCGCGCATCCGGTGCCAAGCATTCTGCGCGCAAATTGCTCCAGGCATTGCCAAAGTGATCCAGATAGATCAGTTGCGGGGGTAGCGAGTCCTTCCCGAACAGGGGCAATTCCCGTTTCCGATAGTCGCCCCCACCCGGCCGTTCTCCACGCGCTAATGCAGCGGCTACCGGAGCGAACAGGTCCCGTCCATGGAAGGTATTGGACAGTTCAGGTGGACGCCACAAAATCTCCCAGCAAGCCGCATCCGCTTGACCGCTATCCAGCTGGCCAAAGAGCCCGTTATCGGGCCCGACATACCAACGACCGCCGGTATATAACACGATGGGAGCGCGCTGTGGGCTGCCGACACCCGGGTCGACGACACACAGGAAGACGCACCCCTTTGGGAAGCCGGAAGCGAGGGCTGCAAGCAGGCAGGCGGACGCGGCCGGATTGTAAGCCGGCACATCGGAAACGAGGTCAACTACGGGGATACCGGGGGCCTGCTGGCAGAAAACGGCCTGAAGTTGTCCGGTATAGGGGCCGCCAGGGCCAAAATCCGTGAACAGTACGATCATCAATCCGTAGACCAGTAGTCAGGGGCATATAAAAGCCGGCAACGAAGACACCCCGATGGAGCAGCGCAACTCCTGGTCCAAAGGGACCTCCCGTCAATATTGCGCAACAGAGACAAGCTGACAGGCAAAAAAAAGCCGGGCAATGCCCGGCCTTTCCTAATCTTCCGCTTCTTCTTCAGGCTCTGGCCGGTCGACCAGTTCCACGACCGCCACTGGTGCCTTGTCTCCCGGCCTGAAACCGCAGCGCAAAATACGCAGATAACCTCCGGGACGGTCCCGGTAGCGAGGCCCGAGTTCATCAAACAACTTGCCCACAACAGGACGATCCCGCAGACGGGAAAATGCCAATTGCCGCCGGCTTGCACTATCTTCCTTCGCGGCAGTAATCAGGGGCTCAACAACGCGCCGCAGTTCCTTGGCTTTTGGAACCGTGGTTTTAATGAGCTCCTCCTGCAACAGGGAGACGGCCATATTCCTGAACATCGCCTTGCGATGACTCGATGTCCGGTTTAATTGACGACCACTTTTGCGATGACGCATACCAAAATTTCCAGAAGGGTCTGTAGTTGCGCCTGATAGCGGCTACAGATTCAGTTTATAAGTAGAGTTCTTGTCTATCCACGCGGAAACTCAAGCGCTTACCCGGGCCTCATCATAGAGTCCCGGTGGCGGCCAGTTTTCGAGACGGATACCCAAAGACAAGCTGTGGGAGGCAAGAACATCCTTAATCTCGGTGAGCGATTTCTTCCCGAGATTAGGGGTCTTGAGCAACTCAACCTCAGTTCGTTGAATCAGATCCCCGACATAATAAATATTCTCGGCCTTCAAACAATTCGCCGAGCGTACCGTGAGTTCCAAATCATCCACGGGACGCAACAGTATCGGATCTATCTCGGCCCCGGCATCCGCCGGCTCTTGCTCAGGACTGCCTTCGAGGTCAAAGAATACCGCAATTTGTTGCTGCAGCAGTGCGCTCGCGCGCCGGACTGCTTCCTCCGGATCAATCGTACCGTTAGTCTCAATCTCAAGAATCAGACGGTCAAGATCCGTACGCTGCTCTACCCGGGCACTCTCCACACGGTAGGCAACCCGATTTATCGGGCTAAATGAGGCATCCAGCACCAGATGACCAACCGAAGCTTCCTCGTCTTCTTCGGCGGCGGCCTTGCGTTGAGTTGCCGGCTGATAGCCCCGCCCCGTTTCAATACTCAACTTCATGCTCAGCTCACCCTCTTTAGTCAGGTGGGCTATAACATGCTCCGGGTTGATTATGTCGATATCATGATCAACCTCGATGTCCCCGGCAGTAACTACCCCAGGGCCTTTACGCTTCAGGTTGAGCTCAACTTCCTGGTGGGCATTCAAACGCACTGCCACGCCTTTGAGGTTAAGCAGAATCTCCGTAATATCTTCCTGGACGCCCTCAAGGGTGGTGTATTCGTGCAGTACCCCTTCTATATCAACATCTACAATTGCCTGCCCCGGGAGGGAAGACAATAGTACGCGCCGAAGGGCGTTCCCAAGGGTGTGTCCATAACCGCGATCCAGCGGCTCAATAATGATTTTAGCGGTATTCTTTCCAAGCTCCCGCACTTCCACCTGGCGTGGTTTAAGCAGTTCGATTTCGTTAGCCTGCATTTATCCTGTAACTCCTGACAAAGGAAACGACAACCTACTTGGAATACAACTCAACCACGAGGTGCTCGTTAATATCCGCCGAGAGCTCGCCCCGTTCCGGACGTGCACGGTAGACTCCCAGCAGTTTCTCCGGGTCGACGTCCAACCAATCCGCAAAGCCTCTCTGCCGGGCCATTTCCATAGCGCCCTTGACACGTAGCTGTGCTTCACTGCCCTTGGCCACATTGATCGAGTCCTCGGGGCTAAGCTGGTAAGAGGGTATATTGGTCTTGCGACCATTTACCTCGATCCCGTTATGCCGTACCAACTGACGCGCCTCGCTACGGGAGGCGGAAAAACCCATGCGGTAAACCACATTATCAAGCCGGCTTTCAAGAAGCTGCAGAAGATTCTCACCTGTAGAACCCTTGCGACGATCCGCCTCGTGATAGTAACGCCGAAACTGATGCTCCAGGAGACCATAACTCCGACGAAGTTTCTGTTTCTCCCGCAACTGCAGGGCGTAGTCGGACTCACGCGGACGCCGACGGCTCTGTCCGTGCTGACCGGGGGGGAAAGGACGCCCTTCGATAGCGCATTTTCCCGAAAAACACTTCTCTCCCTTAAGGAAGAGCTTTTCATTTTCGCGCCGGCAGATGCGGCACTTAGGACCAATATACTTAGCCAACTTTGACTCCCGCGTCAGACGCGCCGTTTTTTGGGTGGCCTACAGCCATTATGGGGAATCGGGGTAACGTCCGTGATTCCAGTAATTTTAAAACCCGCGTTGTTAAGTGCCCGCACGGCAGATTCCCGCCCCGGGCCAGGCCCCTTGATACGGACCTCCAGATTTACCATTCCAAATTCTTTGACCATATCGCCAACACGCCCCGAGGCTACCTGTGCAGCGAATGGGGTGCTTTTACGCGATCCACGAAAACCACTCCCACCTGCGGTAGCCCATGCGAGCGCGTTACCCTGACGATCGGTAATAGTGATGATGGTGTTGTTGAAGGAGGCATGCACGTGGGCAATGCCATCAGCGATATTGCGCTTAGCCTTCTTTTTAGTACGAACTTTTGCCTGAGCCATAGTCTTTCAGTAGCCGGTTAATTTCGAATGAGACGACGCGGCCCTTTACGGGTTCGCGCATTGGTAGACGTCCTTTGCCCACGGGTAGGCAGGCCGCGACGATGACGAATACCCCGATAGCTGCCCAAATCCATAAGCCGCTTGATATTCATTGCGGTATCACGCCGAAGATCGCCTTCAATAACATACTTCACGACCTCCGTTCGCACGGACTCAAGCTCTGCCTCGGTAAGATCTTTCACCTGAGTATCAGCCTGGATACCGGCATCCTTACAAATACGGTAGGCTCGGGTACGCCCGATGCCATACACCGAGGTAAGGGAAACCCACGCGTGCTTCCGATCCGGGATATTTACGCCTGCAATACGCGCCATACGACTAGATTCCTAGAAACGCAAAAAAGCTCATGATTTTAGAGTCTCGCCCTTTTTAAGGCAAGGGATAATGCCAGTTATTAGCCCTGGCGCTGCTTGTGTCGTGCGTCTTTACAAATCACCCGCACCACACCTTTGCGCTTGACGATCTTGCAATGTCGGCAAAGTCGTTTTACTGATGCCCTTACTTTCATCTTTCTTTCCCGTCTGTTGTCTCTACCCAACCAGCATTCTATGCCGTGGGGATACCCTGGTTCAGCATCGGCCCCTACTTTAATTTGGCCTTGCGTAACAAGCCGTCGTACTGCTGCGACATGAGGTGCGACTGCACCTGAGCGGTAAAATCCATAACCACCACCACTATAATCAACAGTGACGTGCCGCCGAAATAAAATGGCACATTCCACTTCAGAATCATAAATTCTGGCAACAGGCACACCGCTGTGATGTAGGCCGCACCGGCAACCGTGAGCCGGGTCATTACTGTATCGATATATTTAGCCGTCTGGACACCCGGCCGCACTCCGGGGATGAAAGCACCCGACTTTTTCAGATTGTCAGCGGTATCCTTCGGGTTAAATACCAAGGCGGTATAAAAGAAACAGAAGAAGATAATTGCCGCCGCAAACATTACGACGTAAAGGGGCTGCCCTGGCGCGATGGTCTGCGACAGATTGGCCAACCACTCCATACCTTCCCCACTGCTACCAAACCATCCCCCGACCGTAGCGGGAAACAAAATAATACTGGAGGCAAAAATGGGTGGAATAACCCCCGCCATATTCAACTTCAGCGGCAAGTGGCTGGTTTGCCCGCCATATACTTTTCGACCAACCTGCCGCTTCGCATAATTCACCGTAATGCGCCGCTGGCCACGTTCAACAAACACCACGAAGGCGGTAACCCCGAGCGCCAGTGCCACCAGGACAAAAATCATCAACACATGCAGCTCACCGGTGCGCGCCAGCTCAAGCGTACCGCCAATAGCAGAAGGCAAGCCGGCGACGATGCCCGCAAAAATGATAATGGAAATACCATTTCCTATACCGCGTTCACTGACCTGCTCGCCCAGCCACATCAGGAAAACCGTACCTGTCACCAGGGTCGCGACGGCGGTAATACGAAAACCGAGGCCCACCGAAACAACAACGGATGCACCGCCCGCCTGCTGGCTTTCAAGTGCGATAGCCACACCCAATGCCTGCACGGTTGCCAATACCACGGTGCCATAACGTGTGTACTGGGTAATTTTACGACGCCCGGACTCACCCTCTTTTTTCAGTTGTTCCAGTTGCGGCGAAACCACCGTAAGCAATTGCATGATAATCGAGGCGGAAATATACGGCATGATGCCAATGGCAAACAGCGAAAACCTCTCCAGCGCCCCACCTGAAAACATGTTGAACATGTCCAGGATCGTCCCGCGCTGCTGATTAAAAAGCGCCTCAAGGGCTATCGGGTCGATGCCGGGGACCGGGATAAAGGTCCCGACCCGAAAGATAACAATTGCGCCCAGCACGAACCATAGCCGCTGTTTCAGCTCAGCCAGGCCACCAGAGCCCGCGGCTCCGGAACCTTGTTTAGCAAGCTTTTTCTGTTTCGAAGCCATGGAGATTGTTTAAAACGAGGGGAAATAGCAGAAGCACGTCAGGCCTCGGCTCAATCCTCTATCTTCCCTCCGGCCTTCTCAATCGCAGCTCGCGCACCGCGTGTAACTGCCAGACCACGCAGGGTAACCGCTTTATCAAGCTCCCCTGCCAGGATGACTTTCACCTGGGTGGCGGTTGAGTGCACAAGTTTCGCCGCCTTGAGTGCCATCAGGTCAATGACCTCGGCATCCAGGCTCTGCAAAGCATCCAGACGCAGTTCCGCCTTATAGCGTGCCGTGCGCGAGGTGAAGCCAAATTTCGGCAACCTGCGCTGCAGTGGCATCTGACCACCCTCAAAGCCAATCATGGCGCCCTTGCCAGTGCGGGATTTCTGCCCCTTGTGGCCACGACCAGCGGTCTTTCCAAGCCCACTGCCACCGCCACGACCAACACGCTTTCGATCCCGCTTGGAACCATCGGCTGGAGATATGCTGTTTAAACGCACCTTATGCCTCCTCTACCTGCAACAGGTACGAAACCTTATTGATCATTCCCCGATTACAGGGGGTATCTTCAACCACTACGCTGTGGTGCATACGTCTCAGACCCAAGCCCCGCACGCACGCCTGGTGCGCCGCGAGGCGCCCATGAAAGCTGCGAACAAGTTTGACCCTGACCTGAGCGCTTTTTTTGGTTGCCTTAGCCATGCTTTACCCCAGTATCTGTTCGAGGGATTTGCCACGTTTGGCGGCAACGTATTCCGGTGCCACCATATCGGTGAGCCCCTTGATGGTTGCTCTCACCACGTTAATGGGATTCTGCGAACCGATACATTTTGCCAGCACATCACGCACCCCGAGGACCTCAAATACGGCCCGCATCGGGCCGCCCGCGATAATCCCGGTGCCATCCGATGCCGGCTGCATAAAGACCTTGGCCGCGCCGTAGTTAGCCGTCAATGCATACTGCAAGGTGCCACCATTCAACGGGATGCTACGCATATTCTTGCGGGCATTTTCCATGGATTTCTGAATTGCCGCCGGGACCTCGCGGGCCTTGCCGCGGCCAAATCCTACGCGCCCCTTGCCATCACCGACCACGCTTAGGGCGGAAAACCCGAACTGGCGGCCACCCTTTACCACTTTGGCGACCCGATTGATATTGATGAGTTTCTCTTGAAAATCATCTGCTTTCTGCCGACCCTGGAACTGCTGCGCCATCTCAGAAGACCTTTAAAACTTAAGACCGTTATCCCTGGCCGAATCGGCCAGAGCTCTAATTCGACCGTGATACTTAAATCCCGAACGATCGAATGCGATTTTTTCTATTCCCGCCGCCACTGCACGCTGGGCAACCAACTCCCCGACTATCTTCGCCGCTGCCACGTTTCCACCGGAGATATTTCTCTCTTTGAAACTTGTATCGAGCGTAGATGCGCTAGCCAACACCATCTGGCCGGTAGGATCAAAGACCTGGGCATAGATATGGCGAGGGGTACGATGCACGCCCAAGCGGTGAATACCGAGCTCGTGAATCTTTGCACGGGTGCGACGTGCACGACGAGTGCGGGATTGTTTCTTGCTCATCTCACCTACCTCTTACTTCTTTTTAGCTTCTTTGCGAACCACATGTTCATCGGTGTACCGGACACCTTTCCCTTTATAGGGTTCCGGTGGCCGATATCCGCGTATGATTGCAGCAACTTGTCCTACCAACTGCTTGTCCATACCGCGCACGACGATTTCTGTATTACTGGGCGTCTCGATATCAATACCGGCAGGAATGGGAAAATCTACGGGATGGGAAAATCCCAACAGCAGATTGAGCACCTTCCCCTTGACCTGAGCGCGATAACCAACACCAACCAGGGCGAGTTTCTTCTCGAAACCCTGACTGACACCCAGCATCATGTTGTTAACCAGGGCACGTGTGGTCCCGGCCAATGCAACGGCATTGCCAGCACCATCTCCGGACACCCTGAAACGGAGCATCTGTGCTTCCTGCTCCACGACAACGGCACGATGCATCTCGTGGCTCAGGGTGCCCTTGGCCCCCTTCATGGTGAGCTGCTGACCGTTGATCTTGACTTCCACGCCCGTGGGAAGAGATACCGGTGCGTTTGCTATTCTGGACATATCTAATAAGCCTCAGGATACGACACAGAGCACTTCGCCACCGTGACCGGCTTTCTGTGCTGCACGTCCGCTCATTACTCCGCTCGAGGTCGAAACGACAACGACGCCGAGACCACCATCGACCACCGGCAGCTCGTCTTTGGAGCGATAAACACGCAAGCCAGGACGGCTGACCCGTTGAATACGGGAGATCACTGGTTTGCCCTCGTAGTATTTCAGGGAGACAAAAAGGGTCGATTTAACGCCCTCCGTCTCAACCTCAAAACCCTTGATATAGCCCTCATCTTTGAGAACCGCCGCTACCGCCCCTTTTAACCGTGAAGCGGGCATAGAAACCCTGACCTTCCCGGCCATCTGGCCGTTGCGGATTCGGGTCAACATATCCGCTACCGTATCCTGCATGCTCATCGAAATGATTCCCGCTTCGTAAAATCCTGTGGGTGACCCAATAGGGCCGTTTTACCAGCTAGCCTTTACCAGGCCGGGGATGTCGCCCCGCATCGCCGCTTCGCGCAACTTGTTTCGTCCAAGACCGAATTTGCGGTAGTAACCGCGGGGACGACCGGTAATTCTGCAACGATTGCGCAAGCGCACGGCACTGGAGTCGCGTGGCAAAGCCTGTATTTGGTGGCGAGCCTCCAGGCGCTCTTCAACACTGAGCCCCAAATCATTAGCGCGCGCATTTAGCGCCTTACGCTTTTCTGCGTACTTCGCAACCAGGCGATTACGTCTGACTTCGCGTTGCAGCATGGATAGCTTTGCCATGAATAAGAAACCTCAATTCGCCCTAAAAGGAAATTTAAATGCTGCCATCAATGCCCGACCTTCCTCGTCGGTGCGGCTGCTCGTACTAATGGTAATGTCCAGCCCGCGAATGGCATCGATTTTATCGAAGTCAATTTCCGGAAACATAATCTGCTCACGAATCCCCAGGCTGTAGTTGCCACGTCCATCGAAAGATTTCGGGCTAAAACCACGAAAATCCCGAATACGCGGAATAGAAATATTGATCAGGCGGTCGAGAAACTCATACATGTGACGCCGCCGCAAAGTTACCTTGCATCCGACCGGCCATCCCTCGCGCACCTTGAAGCCGGCGATAGATTTTCGTGCCAGCGTAACAACCGACTTCTGGCCGGAAATTGCTTCCATGTTGGACACTGCAAAGTCCATAACCTTTTTGTCCGTGAGTGCCTCCCCCACCCCCATATTAAGGGTGATCTTTTCGATCCTGGGGACCTGCATCACGCTAGTGTACTTGAAGTCTTCCATTAATTTTGGAATGACCTCCGTACGATAAAATTCCTGCAGCCTTGCCATAACTTGAATATTCCTGGGGCTTAATTGCTCAATTCGTTAAACGTAAACGTCAGTGCGCACGGCTCACGCCGGCAACGTGGAGTCGATCAGCTGTCGATGACCTCACCGTTGGCCTTGAAATAACGCACCTTGGTTCCGTCGTCCAAATGCCGAACTCCAACCCGGTCGCCTTTTTCAGTAGCAGGGTTATAGAGTGCGACATTGGAAATATGGATCGGCCGCTCTTCTTCAACAATCCCGCCGGAAATACCTTTCTGGGGATTGGGGCGGACGTGTTTCTTAACCACATTGATACCGTCAACGAGTACGCGACTATCGGCATAAACCTGTTGCACGGCACCGCGTTGACCGCGATTTTTACCAACCCGGACGATGACTTCGTCGCCTTTACGAATCTTGTGCATCTCTATGAGTTTCCTGTTACAACACTTCCGGTGCGAGGGAAATAATGCGCATGAATTTCTCGCCCCGCAGTTCACGCGTAACCGGACCAAAAATACGCGTCCCTATGGGTTGATCCTGATTATTCAGAAGCACCACCGCGTTGCCGTCAAAACGAATGAGAGAACCATCGGAGCGCCGCACACCCTTGCGAGTACGCACTACCAGTGCGTTAAACACCTCTCCCTTCTTGACGCGGCCGCGCGGGATCGCCTCTTTCACCGTCACTTTGATGATGTCACCGATACCGGCGTAGCGACGATGGGAACCGCCAAGCACCTTGATACACATCAGGCGACGTGCGCCGCTATTATCCGCGGCATCCAGCAAAGACTGCATCTGAATCATTAAATCTCTCCACCGATAAGGGAATTATCCACCCCTGAGGATGAACAGGCCCTCGGCGTATTAATCAGCCCGACCAACGACTTCCACCAGAGACCATGTTTTAGTCTTTGATAATGGTCGAGTCTGGGCAATGCTTACCGTGTCACCAATGTGACACTCGTTATTCTCGTCGTGTGCGTGAAGCTTCGTGGAACGACGAATATATTTTTTGTATAGCGGATGCTTGACCTTGCGATCCACCATAACGGTAATGGTCTTGTCCATTTTATCGCTGACCACGCGGCCGACCAGTGCGCGTGCTTTCTTTTCCTGCTCACCCATTTTCAGTATCCGCCAACCGCTGGTTTAAAACCGTTTTCACCCGCGCAATATTTCTGCGCACTGTCTTCACTTCGCTCGGCCTGGAAAGCTGCCCCGTACCCTTTTGCATGCGTAAATTGAACGCCGCGCGTGCCAATTCAAGCAGCTCCGCTTCAAGCTCTTCAGTACTCTTTTCGCGTAATTCCTGTGCGTTCATCATGCCACCGTGCGACTAACGAAGGTCGTCTTTACAGGGAGTTTTGCCGCTGCCCGCCGAAAGGCTTCTCGCGCCAACTCCTCATCCACGCCTTCCATTTCATAAAGCATCCTGCCTGGCTGGATCAGGGAGACCCAATATTCAACATTTCCCTTGCCCTTACCTTGCCGGACTTCCAGCGGCTTCTTGGTAATTGGCTTGTCAGGAAATACCCGTATCCAGATTTTGGCACCACGTTTTACGTGCCGCGTCAGTGCCCTTCGTGCAGCTTCAATCTGACGCGCGGTCAAGCGCCCGCGCGAGGTCGCCTTGAGGCCGAATTCGCCGAAGCTCACCGAGCTGCCAACATTGGCCAAACCACGATTACGGCCTTTATGCTGCTTTCTGTATTTTGTACGTTTTGGCTGAAGCATGGTGCTAAAACTCTCCTAGGACCGGGCCGCTTTTTCGGCACCCTGATTACTGGGCTCACTCAGGACTCTCGGACCGTATACCTCACCCTTGAAGATCCAGACCTTGACGCCAATAATGCCGTAGGTGGTATTCGCTTCGGCCAGACCGTAGTCGATATCGGCGCGTAAGGTATGAAGTGGAACGCGACCCTCCAGATACCATTCGCCACGGGCAATTTCAGCACCGTTCAAACGACCGGCAACGGAAATTTTTATACCCTGTGCACCGAGGCGCATGGCGTTGGCGACGGCGCGTTTCATGGCACGTCGAAACATGATTCTGCGTTCAAGCTGATTCGCCACACCCTCTGCAACCAGATAGGCATCCAGTTCCGGTTTGCGAATTTCTTCTACGGCAATATGTACCGGCAATCCCATCATCTTGCTTACATCCCGGCGAAGGGCATCGATATCTTCACCCTTTTTACCGATGACGATACCGGGCCGGGCGGTGTGCACCACTATGCGGGCACTGCTACCAGGGCGACTAATCTGAATCTGACTTACCGATGCATGGCTTAAGCGTTTACGCACAAATTCACGCACACTAATGTCGGTATTCAAGTAATCCGCAAATTTTTCGCGTTCTGCGTACCACGTGGACGACCAATCCTTGACGATGCCAAGGCGGAATCCAATCGGGTGTACCTTATGTCCCATAGGGATCTCTCTTATCTGTCCGAAACAGTAACGGTGATGTGACTGGTGGGCTTCAGTATTCGGTTTGAACGCCCTCGTGCCCTTGCGCGCATACGCTTGTAACAAGGCCCTTCATCCACCTGCACCGATGCAACTGCCAATTCATCGATATCCGCACCCTCGTTATTCTCCGCATTTGCAATAGCGGATTCGAGCACCTTGCGAATTATCTCTGCAGCCTTTTTATTACTGAAAACCAGCCGTTCAACGGCACGCTCTACGGGCAAACCGCGAATCTGATCCGCCACCAGACGACCTTTCTGGGGAGATATCCGCACTCGCCTGAGCTTTGCTTTAACTTCCATTCGCCTGCCCCTATCTACGTGGCTTTACGGCCAGCGGTATGCCCGCGGAAAGTCCGGGTGGGAGAAAACTCGCCCAGCTTGTGTCCGACCATATTTTCAGTGATCAGAACGGGAACGTGTTGACGCCCGTTATGCACCGCGATGGATAGACCCACCATGTCCGGCGTAACCATTGAACGGCGCGACCAGGTACGGATAGGACGCCGACTATTTTCTGCCCGCGCGACCTCCACCTTCTTAATAAGGTGCAGATCGACGAAAGGCCCTTTCTTAATTGAGCGAGACACCAAATACTCCTAAATTAACGCGAGGACTTGCGCCGACGGACGATCATCTTGTCCGTGCGCTTGTTCCGCCGGGTTTTATAACCCTTGGTAGGCTGACCCCACGGGCTCACAGGATGACGACCACCTGAAGTGCGCCCTTCACCACCGCCATGCGGATGGTCCACCGGATTCATAACAACACCGCGAACGGTTGGCCGTCGACCACGCCACCTGGATGCCCCGGCTTTACCCAGTGAACGCAACGCGTGTTCCGAATGCCCTACCTCTCCGATAGTGGCGCGGCAGTTTACCGGCACCTTGCGCAACTCTCCAGAGCGCAAGCGGAGGGTGGCATGAACGCCCTCGCGGGCGACCAGTTGAACGCTGGTCCCGGCACTACGCGCGATCTGTGCGCCCTTTCTGGGCTTGAGTTCAACGCAGTGCACCGTGGAACCCACGGGAATATTGGCCAGCGGGAGGCAATTGCCAGCTTTAATAGGCGCCGCAGCACCGGAAATGATTTCTGCGCCAGCGTTGATGCCTTTTGGTGCAATGATGTAACGACGCTCGCCATCCGCATACAAAACAAGTGCTATATGGGCGCTACGATTGGGGTCGTATTCAATACGCTCAACACGCCCGACAACGTCATCCTTTTGCCGCTTGAAATCGATAATCCGATAACGTTGCTTGTGACCACCCCCACGATGCCGGGTGGTAATGCGCCCATTGTTATTACGCCCGCCCGTCTTGTTTTTCTGTGCGACAAGGGGCTCATGGGGCTTGCCCTTATGCAGTCCAGGTGTAACCACCCGCACCACAAAACGACGTCCCGGAGAAGTAGGTTTGCTTTTAACTAGCGCCATCTGACAAATTCCTGGGAATTATTCACCACCAACCGCGAAGTCGATATCATGACCCGGTTGCAGCCTAACGTAGGCCTTTTTCCAATCTGAACGACGCCCCTGTGTGCGACCGGAGGTCTTTCGTTTGCCCTTTTGATTGACTACCTGAACCCCGGCAACCTGAACCTCAAAAAGACTTTCCACCGCCCTCTTTATCTCAGCTTTACGGGCATCCGTACGCACCCGGAAGACAACCTGACGGTGTTTATCCGCAACGCGGCTTCCCTTCTCGGAGATGTGCGGGCCGAGTAATACGCTCATAAGCCGTTCTTGATTCATAGCAACCTGCCCTCCAGCGCTTTTACAGCATCGGCAGACATCAGCACCTTTTCAAAGCGCAGCAAATCAACCGGACTCAGATGCGAGCTGTCAGCCACTGAAACCTTGGCAAGATTTCGGGCCGCGAGGGCCAGATTCTCATCAGTTTCCGCGGTCACGACAAGCACATCTTCAAGCGCCAGGTTTTTTAACCGGGTGAGCAGCAGTTGAGTCTTTGGAGATTCAATAACGAGGCTATCCACTACCACCAAACGCTCCTGGCGAAGCAACTCGGAGAGGATGGCTCGCATGGCCCCACGATACATCTTGCGGTTAACCTTTTGTGAATGGTCGGCAGGACTATGCGCAAAAGTAACACCACCGCTACGCCATATTGGACTACGAATGCTGCCAGCACGCGCGCGACCGGTACCCTTCTGTCGCCAGGGCTTTGCTCCACCCCCGCGAACCTCGGCCCGGGTTTTGCTTGCCCGGGTGCCTGCACGGCCTCCCGCCATATAGGCAGTAACGACCTGGTGGACCAGGGCCTCATTGTAATCCACACCAAAGGCGCCCTCGGCAACCTCCAGTTTGGACTCGGCTCCGTCGCTGTTATGTAGTGCCAGTTCCATTACGAGCTTCCCGACTTGGCTTTGACCGAAGGCTGAAGGATGACGTTGCCACCCTGTGGCCCGGGCACAGCGCCCTTGATAAGAATACAGTTGCGTTCACTATCGACCCGCACAACCTCGAGATTCTGTATGGTCCGGCGCACATTACCCATGTGCCCCGCCATTTTTTTGCCTTTAAAAACGCGGCCAGGTGTCTGATTCTGTCCAATAGAGCCCGGCGCACGATGCGATAGCGAGTTGCCGTGTGTGGCATCCTGCATATGAAAATTATGGCGTTTGATGACACCGGCGAAACCCTTGCCAATGGAGGTTCCCACCGCATCTATACGCTGCCCGGCCGCGAAGTCATCAACTTTTAACTCCCCACCCGCGGCAAGATCCTCGCCCTCACCTTCCGCCAGGCGAAATTCCCACAGGCCAAGGCCGGGTTCAACACCCGCCTTGGCGGCATGGCCGGCAGCCGCCTTGTTGACCCGGGACGCCTTACGCGCACCCACGGTGACCTGTACCGCGCGATAACCATCGCTGACCAGATCTTTAATCTGGGTAATACGGTTAGGCAGAGCCTCCACCACGGTGACCGGAATGGCGAGCCCATCCTCGGTAAACACGCGGGTCATGCCCCGTTTTTGCCCTACGATTCCAATTGTCATCGTACTTTTCCAGCTATCAAGCTGCGATTAAGGCCACATAAAAGCCCCATCACAGAGAAATTAATTGATCAGTTGAGTTTGATTTGAACGTCAACGCCTGCGGCGAGGTCGAGCTTCATCAATGCATCGACAGTTTTTTCCGTGGGGTCCAGGATATCGAGCAGACGTTTGTGGGTCCGGAGCTCGTACTGGTCCCGCGCATCCTTATTCACATGCGGAGAAGTCAAAACTGTGTAGCGTTCCTTGCGGGTAGGGAGCGGGATCGGACCTTTGATCTGAGCCCCTGTCCGTTTGGCAGTATTTACAATCTCCTGGGACGATTGATCGATCAGCCGATGATCAAAAGCCTTGAGACGGATACGAATGCGTTGATTGGTCATGATCGTCTCTATTCGATGATTTTGGCAACCACACCGGCGCCCACGGTCCGTCCACCCTCGCGTACCGCAAAGCGCAAACCCTCTTCCATCGCGATGGGGTTGATCAGGTTGACCTGGACCTTGATGTTGTCACCAGGCATCACCATTTCAGTACCCTCCGGCAGATCAACCGCACCGGTCACGTCGGTGGTGCGGAAGTAAAACTGCGGGCGATAACCGTTGAAAAACGGGGTGTGGCGGCCGCCTTCGTCTTTGGACAGGACGTATATCTCG
>JAJFJV010000021.1 GCA_021773635.1 Gammaproteobacteria bacterium
CCACCAGCTTGGGATAATAGTTGAGCCCGTTACTGTAATAGGCCTCGGCCCAGCTCCAATCGAAGACAAACTCACCATAGGAGTTGCTCTTCAGATACATGGGGGCCGCCCCGACTAACCGATCGCCTGCATAGGCGAGCATATGTCGGGGCCACCAGCCCGCCTCGTCCCCGACACAACCGTGGCGCTCCAGCGCCGCCAGAAATTCATGCCGGGCAAAGGGATAGTCCGGGGGGCAGAGGGAATTCCAGTCCTCTGCCGCAATCTCCTCAATACTGCTGGCAACCTTATGCTGCAGCGCTTCCATGACATTCGGCGGCCGCTGGGATGGTTATCTATTGTTCCAGGTTGTCCAAAAATTTCTCTGCATCAAGGGCCGCCATACAACCGGTGCCGGCAGAGGTCACCGCCTGACGGTAAACCGGATCTGCGACATCCCCGGCCGCGAACACCCCGGGAACGCTGGTCGCCGTGGCACCCCCCCCGCCCGGCAAACCGTGGTGGACCTGCACATAGCCTTTATCCATCTCCAGTTGGCCTTCAAACAACTCGGTATTGGGGTGATGGCCAACGGCAATAAAGACGCCCTTTAGCTCCACGTCCTTGGTGGCGTCACCCTGAGCCGTACGTAGTCGAACGCCGGTTACGCCACTGTCGTCGCCCAATACTTCGTCCAGAACGTGGCTCCATGCAATGGTGACATTACCGGTTTTTGATTTTTCAATGATTTGCTGAGCCAGCATCTTCTCCGCACGCAGTTCATCGCGGCGATGCACCAGGGTGACGTGTTCAGCGATGTGAGACAGATACAGCGCCTCTTCCACCGCGGTGTTACCGCCACCAATCACCGCAACCTTTTCACCACGGTAGAAAAAGCCATCGCAGGTTGCACAGGCCGAAACCCCGCGGCCCTTGTAGGCTTCTTCCGAATCCAGCCCCAGATAGCGAGCCGAGGCACCGGTGGAGATAATCAGTGCATCACAGGTGTAGCTGCCGGAGTCGCCGGTGAGACGAAAGGGGCGCTGACTCAAATCCGCAGTATGGATATGGTCGAAAATGATGTCCGTATCGAAGCGTTCGGCATGTTTTTGCATACGCACCATTAACTCTGGCCCCTGCACACCCTCGACGTCTCCAGGCCAGTTGTCCACATCGGTGGTAGTGGTCATCTGACCCCCCTGCTGGATACCGGTTATCAGGACCGGATTGAGATTGGCGCGCGCGGCATAAACTGCGGCGGTATAGCCGGCCGGCCCGGACCCCAGAATCAACAAGCGACAGTGCTTCACATTTTCCATTACATCTCTTCCTCTTTTATAGTCCGCCCCCGCGCGAGGACGTTTAACCGAGTGTGATAATATCCTCAAATTGAGTTGAATTGGGTATGAGTGTGTTACGAAGCGGGATACCTTGGGCCGCTTCAGATCACCGGGTGCAGGCCGCATTCACATCAGGGATTTGAGAAACATGTCCTGTTTAATTCCTTATTATCTGGTAAGTTAGATAATCTTCCTATAAAACACATCAGATTGTGGGCCAGGCGTATCCTAAAAAAACCAAAGCCGTTCTGATGGAGACAGCCATGGGCAAGGGACTCCGTGAAGGCGCGCTGATTCTGTGCTCTGCCCTTGCGATATACCTGCTGCTGGCACTCGCCAGCTATCATCCATCCGATCCCGGCTGGTCCTTTAGCGGCGAGGCCCGGGGAATTGCCAATCTGGGGGGCGTCGTTGGTGCCTGGATTGCCGATGTCCTGCTCAATCTGTGCGGCTATCTCTCTTATCTGTTCCCGTTAATGATTGGCTACAGCGGTTGGCTGTTTTTCCGCCAGCAAGTTGGCTCCATTACGAATCCGGGACGCGCCCACCTGTTCAGTCGGGCCGGTGGTTTTATCCTGACCCTGGGCGCCGGTGCCGGTCTCGCCTCACTGCATTTTGCTGCTCGCGGCCCCCTGCCTAACGACACCGGCGGAATCCTTGGCAATACCGTAGGAAACGGCCTTATTCAGGTCTTTAGCATGCTCGGTGGCACGCTCTTTCTGCTCGCCCTGTTTCTCACCGGCATCACCCTGTTCACCGGACTGTCCTGGCTGGCCCTTATGGATAGCGTTGGTGGCATCACCCTCAAGCTACTGAGCCGCAGCCTGCTATTCCTGAAGCACTGTCGTGAACAACAGGAGGCCTGGAAAAAGCGGCGCCAGCGCCAGCAAAGTGTGGTAGCGGAGAAAGCACGCAGCCGACGGCGGAAGAAACCACGCATCGAACCCAGCATGCCGGCTGTGGAGCCCAGCCTCCGGGTTGCCAAGGAGCAGCAGGTTCCGCTATTTGAGCCACCTGTCGCAAGTTCGTTGCCACCACTTTCGGCGCTTGATGCCCCCCAAACATCGGTGAAGGGCATGTCCAAAAGCGCCCTGGAAGCCCTGTCCCGCCAGGTAGAGCTAAAACTGCGTGACTTTGGTATCGAGGTGGAGGTGGTAGCGGTACACCCGGGGCCTGTGATTACCCGTTTTGAACTCAATCTTGCCCCGGGGATCAAGGTCAATCGTATTAGCAACCTTGCCAAGGATCTCGCCCGTTCCCTCTCCACTATCAGCGTACGTATAGTCGATGTTATTCCCGGTAAATCTGTGGTCGGGCTGGAGATTCCCAATGAAGAACGGGAGCTGGTGAACCTGGGTGAAATCCTCAAATCCAACGAATTTGATGAGAGCCTTTCGCCTTTAACCATTGCCCTCGGCAAGGATATATCGGGCTATCCGGTGGTGGTGGATCTGGCTCGCATGCCCCATTTGCTGGTCGCCGGTACCACCGGCTCGGGGAAATCTGTCGCCATCAACGCCATGGTACTCAGCCTGCTCTACAAGGCGAGTGCCCGCGATGTCCGTCTGATCCTGGTAGACCCCAAGATGCTGGAGTTATCCGTCTATCAGGACATCCCGCATCTGCTGGCACCGGTTATCACTCAAATGAAGGACGCCGGCAACGCACTGCGCTGGTGTGTGGCCGAGATGGAGCGGCGCTATCAGCTGATGGCCGCATTGGGTGTACGCAATCTCTCGGGCTATAACCGCAAGCTCAAGGACGCCCACGGCAAAGGGACGCCCATCGCCGACCCGCTCAGTAATATTGAGGCGGGGGAGGAGGATGCGGAGTTGCCATTGCTTGAACCTTTCCCCCACATTGTGGTGGTTATTGACGAACTGGCCGATCTGATGATGACCACGGGGAAGAAAGTGGAAGAGCTCATCGCCCGTCTGGCCCAGAAGGCCCGGGCGGCCGGTATACACCTGATCCTCGCTACCCAGCGCCCATCGGTAGACGTGATCACCGGCCTTATAAAAGCCAATATCCCCACCCGGATTGCCTTTCAGGTCTCCTCACGCATCGATTCCCGCACCATTCTGGACCAGGGCGGAGCGGAACAATTGCTGGGTCACGGCGACATGCTATACCTGCCGCCAGGGACCAGTACCCCGACCCGTATCCATGGGGCTTTTGTCTCCGATCAGGAAGTTCATCGCGTGGTGAACAATCTGCGTGGGCGGGAGGAGGCAGACTACCTTGACGAGATTATCGAGGGTAAGCACGCCTCACTGCCAGAAGCCGATGATGCCTCGTCCGATGGTGGGGATACCGAGGATGATCCCCTTTACGATCAGGGGGTCCGCATCGTCACCGAGACCCGTCGGGCCTCGATCTCCGGGGTTCAGCGCCATCTGAAAGTAGGCTATAACCGTGCCGCGCGCATGATCGAACAAATGGAACGGGTCGGTATCGTCAGCCCGCCACAAAGCAATGGCAACCGCGAAGTACTGGCGCCCCCGCCCCCGGAGAACTGATGTTTTCAGCCCCTCGTTTCGACCTCCACCTGTTTATATATCTTGCGGCGCTGCTGTTTGCTCCAATTTCCGGTGCCACCGGCAAGGCACAATTACAGTACTTCCTGGCGGAAACCCGTTCGCTGGAGACCCGCTTTCAGCAAACGCTCATCGACGAAACACGCACGGTGCGGGACCGTTCCGAGGGTGTTTTCTATCTGCATCGCCCGGGGCGTTTTCACTGGGATTACAGTGGGCCCGAGGGACAGCAGATCATCGCCGACGGTGAGCGAGTATGGTTCTACGACGTGGAATTGGCCCAAGTTACGGTCAAGCCCCTGACTGAGGTGTTGGGTAACTCGCCTGCCATGCTGCTATCGACTGATGAGCCGATTGAAAAAGGCTACGTGCTCGAAGAGTTGGGTACGCGTGAGGCAATGGAATGGGTGGAACTGCGCCCCCGCGACTTGCAGGAAAACGTATCTACGGTGCGGCTGGGCTTTAAAGATAATTTGCTGCGGAGCATGGAGTTCGTCGATGGATTTGGTCAAATTACCAATTTCCGTTTTACTGCCATCCGCACCAACCCGGACCTCAAGCCTGAGCGCTTTAATTTTGTTGCTCCACCCGGTGTGGATGTCATTGGCGACGGCGCTCCCCGGTGAGCGCGGAGGCGCCCCGCCGACCGCTCGCTGACAGCCTCCGTCCCCATAACCTGGAGACTTTCTGTGGTCAGCGTCACCTGCTGGCCAAGGGCAAACCCCTGCGCGAGGCCGTGGTGTCGGGGCGACTTCACTCCATGTTGTTCTGGGGACCGCCAGGGACCGGAAAAACCACCCTCGCGCGCATCATTTCCACCCAGGCCGGCGCCCAATTCCTAAGCATTTCCGCGGTGTTAGCGGGTGTTCGTGATATCCGGTCTGCGGTGGAGAAGGCCAAGACTTTTCGCGCAGAACAGGGCGGTCAGACCATTTTCTTCGTGGACGAAGCCCACCGCTTCAACAAGGCTCAGCAGGATGCCTTTTTGCCCTATGTCGAAGATGGCACTATCACCTTCATTGGCGCAACCACGGAAAATCCTTCCTTCGAGATAAATAACGCGCTGCTTTCCCGTACCCGGGTTTATGTGCTCATGTCCCTCGATGCCAGCGACATACAACAGATCATCGACCGCGCATTGGTGGAGCCCGAGTGCGGCCTGGGGGGGACGATCAGCATGACCGAAGAACTGCAATTACGGCTGGCCGAGGCGGCGGACGGCGATGCCCGGCGTGCCCTCAACCTGCTGGAGATCGCAGCCGCTTTGGTCAGTGATGAAGAGGGAACTGCCCGGATTGATGCTGACCTGCTGGAGGAGGTATTGGCTGGCGGCAGCAGCCTGCGCTTCGACAAGGGGGGTGACGCCTTTTACGACGAGATATCCGCACTCCACAAATCGGTACGCGGTTCCAATCCCGACGCTGCGCTGTATTGGCTGTCACGCATGCTCGAGGGCGGCTGTCATCCGCCGTACCTGGTTCGTCGCTTGATACGCATGGCCTCCGAAGATATAGGTAACGCAGATCCGCGTGCTTTACAGGTGGCGGTACAGGCAGGACAAGCCTTTGACCGGCTGGGCAGCCCGGAGGGCGAGCTGGCGCTAGCCCAAGCCGCGGTCTACCTCGCCTGCGCCGCCAAGAGCGATGCCGTCTATCGTGGCTTCAAGGCCGCTCGCCAGGATGCCCGTCGCCTCGGTTCTCTGGAGGTGCCCATGCACCTGCGCAATGCGCCGACCAAACTGATGCGTGAACTTGGCCACGGAGCGGGGTATCGTCACGCCCACGACGAACCCGGGGCCTACGCCGCAGGGGAGGGTTACTTTCCGGAGGGGATGGGCACGAAGCGCTACTATCAGCCGGTCAACCGTGGCCTGGAAATTCGTATAGCCGAAAAACTCACCACCCTGCGCGATCTGGATCGCCGTCGGGGCAGCAAAAAGAACTAGGGGAAGAAATGCTCGATCCCAGCAAAATACGCAAGACCCTGGATGACACCGCGGCGCAACTGACAAAACGCGGCTTTCAACTGAATGTCATCCAGGTGCAGGACTTGGAAGCACGACGCAAGGCGGCACAGATAACCGCCCAGGAACTGCAACAGCAACGTAACAGCCGTTCCAAATCTATCGGCCAGGCCAAGGCTCGGGGGGAGGATATTGCACCCTTGCTGGCGGAAGTGGGTGCCCTGGGTGAAAAGCTGGGCGAGGCGGAGGCCGAGCTTGCCGCCATTCAGCAAGAACTGAGTGACATTCTTCTCGGCATCCCTAACATCCCGCATGCCAGCGTGCCCGAGGGGATGGATGAGGATGCCAACGAGGAAGTCCGCCGCTGGGGCGAGCCTCCTGAATTTGATTACACGCCACGGGATCATGTGGAGCTGGGCGAGTCCCTGGGCGCCATGGCCTTTGATACCGCGGCAAAAATTGCCGGCAAACGCTTCGTTACCCTGCACGGTGATATCGCGCGCCTGCACCGCGCGCTCATCCAGCTCATGCTCGATCTCCACGGCGGCGAGCACGGTTACAGCGAAACCTACGTACCCTATCTGGTCAATCCTGCCAGTCTGCGCGGCACCGGTCAGCTACCCAAATTCGCCGAGGATCTTTTCCACATCCAGGAACAAGACCTCTACCTGATACCCACAGCCGAGGTTCCCGTCACCAACATCTTTCGGGATCACATCGTGGCGGCTGATGAGCTGCCGCAGCGCTTTTGCTGCCATACCCCGTGTTTTCGCAGTGAAGCGGGTTCCTACGGAAAGGACACCCGCGGCATGTTTCGCCAGCATCAATTCGAGAAGGTGGAGTTGGTGCAGATCGTGCGACCAGAGGAATCCTATGACGCGCTTGAGGCACTCACCGGACATGCAGAGGAGGTATTGCGCCGACTTGAATTACCGTACCGGGTCGTCACCCTGTGCGGCGGTGATCTCGGCTTCTCGGCCGCCAAAACCTACGATATCGAGGTCTGGTTGCCGGGGCAGGGCAGCTATCGGGAGATCTCGTCCTGTAGCAATTTCGAGGACTTTCAGGCACGTCGCATGAGTGCCCGGTGGCGTAATCCGGATACTGGCAAGCCAGAATTGGTGCACACTCTGAACGGCTCCGGGCTGGCGGTGGGCCGTACGCTCATCGCGGTAATGGAAAATTATCAGCAAGCTGATGGCAGCATCCGAATTCCCGAGGTTCTGCGCGGTTATCTGGGTGGCCAAAGCCATATCGGGAATAAAGCGAATTAGACCGCTGGCTTCAATATTGGAAGGGGGCGAAACGATGGGTTTGGCTTATGACTGAACGCCTGCTTGAGGGATATCAGCGCTTCAGAAAGGGCTATTTTCGTGAGCAGAAAAGCCACTTGGGTACTTTAACCAAGGGGCAGTCTCCCAAGGTCGCCCTGGTCAGTTGTTGTGACTCCCGCGTGGACCCGGGGATCCTCTTCGACGCCACGCCGGGCGATATCTTTGTCGTTCGCAATGTTGCCAACCTGGTGCCTCCGTGGGAGCCGGATGGTCTCCACCATGGCACCAGCGCGGCACTGGAGTTCGCTGTCACCAAACTTGGTGTGGAACATCTGGTGGTCCTTGGACATGCCAACTGTGGAGGAATTCGGGCGCTGATGGAGCATTCCCCGGATGCGGCGCAGGACAGTTTCATCGCCCGCTGGATGGATATTGCCGCCGCCGCAAAAAAGGAAGTGCTTGGCCGTAAAGATTTGCAGGGGATTGAGGCCCAATGTCACGCCTGTGAACAGGCCGCAGTTCGCATCTCACTGCGCAACCTGATGAGCTTCCCATGGATTCGCAGTGCGGTAACCAAAGGCCAATTGAGCTTGCACGGCTGGTATTACGATTTACACGACGGACTTATCCTGCAACTCGAAGATGGCATGGAGCTTGGTCAGTCCGGTGACTGACCATCAGGGACAGGGAAGAGGGGGCTGTATGCTGCCTCCATAAAAAACCCGGCCACGAGCCGGGTTTTTTATGGAGCATGATTTGCAACTAGTCCTCGCCGGCAAAGGCCCCCAGAAGATGAAGCAGGGAGGTGAACAGGTTGAAGATGATCACATATAAGCTGACGGTCGCCATGATGTAGTTGGTCTCTCCACCGTGAATCATTGCACTGGTCTGATACAGAATCAGCCCGGACATCAGCAGGATGAAGATGGCGGATACCGCCAGCGAAAGGGCCGGCACACTGAAAAACATTGCCCCGAGGCCCGCAAGGAAGGCCACCAGGATGCCGACCATGAGGAAGCCGCCCATGAAGCTGAAGTCTTTCTGTGAGCTCAGCGCATAACCGGAAAGCCCGAGAAAGATGATGCCGGTCCCGCCCATGGCCATCATCACCAACTGGCTGCCATTACCGAAAGCGTGTACGTAGAAGCTGAGGATGGGACCGAGGGTCAGACCCATGAATCCGGTCAGGGCAAATACACAAACCAGACCCATGGCGCTGTTACGCAGGCGTGTGGTGAGGAATAGCAGGCCAAAGTAGCCTCCCAGGACTATAAGAGGATGCATGGGAGGGAAACCAACGGCCATGGAGATGCCTGCGCTCAGGGCACTGAACAGCAGGGTCATGGACAGCAGGGTATAGGTATTGCGAATCAGTTTGCTGGTAGCAAGGCTCGCGACCGGGCGGGCAATTGCGGGATTGTTGGGAAACATGACATATCTCCTGTAAAAAGCCATCAATCAGACGCGCCATCTTACCTGCGCGTGCAATCTCGTCAACCGCTTAGATGGGGTCGCACCACACAAGTTTCAAGTCCCCCATACTTTCGTTGTTCCACCTCAATACGCTATTCTTCGCCCCCCGGAGAGGTGGCCGAGTGGTTTAAGGCGGTAGTCTTGAAAACTATTGAACCTAACGGTTCCGGGGGTTCGAATCCCTCCCTCTCCGCCAATTTAGTTTTTTCTATTAATCAGGGAGGGATGAGAACCCCCGTCGGGTTCGACAAATTCGCCAGGAGCGAATTTGGACGCGTAAGCGCCCGTAGGGCGAAGGCTAGGGATGGCCTGAGTCAATCCCTCCCTCTCCACCAATATATCCTTTACAATCAACGGATTATTAATGGCGTTTTCACTTAGCGACCCTGGTGCGACCCCTGATCACCCTACTATCCGTCACTCTCACGTCACTACTTTCCGGCGCGAACAGTTTGATGGCCTTCTGGCCAATCCTACCTAGGCCCATGCTATAACACTCCCTAACCCCAGTGGAAAAAGGAGAATTCCATGGCCGAAGAACAACTCATCTGCACCAACTGCAACACCCCCAGCTACGGCACGGTTTTCCATGAAGGCAGCATCTTCATCGAAATTATACTTTGGCTCGCCTTCCTGATCCCCGGCCTTGTCTACTCTGCCTGGCGCCACACCAGCGGCCGTAAAATCATCTGCCCTGCCTGCCACCAAGAAACACTCATCCCCATCCATAGCCCCCGCGGTGAACAAATCGCCGCCGAAATATACGGCCAAATGCAACAGAAAAAAGGGCAATAAAAAAACCGGTTGGTCCCGCTCCGCCAATTATTTACTTCCCCTCAACCGAGGTCGCCGCGACGACCCGCTGCACCGAAGTAATTTTCACCATGGTCCGCGGGACATCCCGGCCAAAAGGGCCACCGGCCCCCGTCGGAGTGCTCCGAATCTGTTCCAATACCTCCAGTCCCTCCACCACTCGTCCAAAGACGGTATAGCCCCAGCCGCGCCGGGTCGGTGCCGTATGATTGAGAAAATCGTTGTCCACGACGTTAATGAAAAATTGGGCGGTAGCGGAATGGGGATCGCCCGTGCGGGCCATGGCAATACTGCCACGGAGATTCTTGAGGCCGTTATTTGCCTCGTTGTGGATTGGCTCATGAGACGTCTTGCGACGATAGCTCGCATCGAAGCCGCCACCCTGGATCATAAAGTTACCGATCACCCGGTGAAAAATGGTGCCATCGTAAAACCCCTCATCCACGTAGCGCAGGAAATTGGCCACTGATAGGGGTGCCTTCCTGGGATTAAGCTCCAGAACCATGTTTCCCGCCGAAGTCTTCATCAGCACACGGGGTGCTGTTTCTCCGCGTGCCTGCAAGGACATACTGACGAGCAGGAGTAGGGAGAGCAGGGCAGTAAGGTGGTTTTTCCAACCACGCGAGTTGAGCATGGATCTTTCTCCTTAAAGTTGGTTTCAGGCAAAGCGCGCATGGTAGCGCCTCCGCGAGGCGGCGCAAGTATCTCCCAGCTCGCTCAGAGCAGAACATCGTTTTTGGCCTACATAACACGGGGGGATTTCCTACATTTGACCTGCGGTAATTCCATGACATGGTTCAGCCACATCTATAAGGTTCATCCTGTGCACATGGAAACCAAGGCAGGTCTTGGTGCACAAGGACTTTTACTGGTATCTCTTCCTGTTGTGCGCTCTCCCCAACACCCGAACTCTCAGCCTGGTCGAGGTGCATTCCATTTTGTCCCCATACGAGACTCGGCATACACTTTACTGCCGAAAACGCCTAAGCCATATGTGTACCGCCGTCCCGTGCGGGACGAATGAAGCGACACCGAGAAAGCCACTTACTGGAAACAGAACATGCCGCGTATTCTCCTCGTAGATGATCATGCTCTCGTACGGGCCGGCGTCCGGCGCTTGCTGGAAGATGCTGACGATGTCGAAATTGTTGCCGAGGCGGCGAGCGGAGAAGAGGCCATCAATCTTGCCCGCACGCTCGATTTCGATCTCATCCTCATGGATATCAATATGCCTGGTTTTGGTGGTCTGGAGGCAAGCCGAAAGCTGCTTAAACTCGACCCGGCAATGAAAATTATTATCCTCAGCATGCACGTGGATGGACCTCTGCCCGGCAAACTCCTGGATATTGGCGTCATGGGCTACCTCACCAAGGGCTGCAGCCAAGAAGAAATGCTGCTGGCTCTGCGAGAGGTGCATGCCGGGAAACGCTATATCTGTGCCGAAACGGCGCAACAGATGGCGCTCAGTCACCACGGCAAGAACGCCTCTCCTTTTGCTGAACTATCGCCCCGAGAGATGGATATCGTGATTCTCTGCGCCAAGGGAATGCGGATCCAGGCGATCGGCGAACAGCTGTGTATCAGTCCCAAGACCGTAAGCACATATCGCAGCCGGATCCATGAAAAGCTTAATATCGAGAACGATGTCGAACTGACTCGCCTTGCCATCCTCCATCAGCTTGTTGAGCTTGAGCCCAACAGCTGAACCCGGCTTTTCGGTGTCAGGAGCCTAATCCGGTGTCAGGGTTTATTCCAGAGCGGTATAGTTGCCGCGATGCCTGCTGAAAAATCTACAACACCCTCCTTTGATGGCCAACGCTTCCTGCGCACCCTGACAGCAAAACCGGGGGTATACCGCATGCTGGATGACGCGGGACAAATCCTTTATGTCGGCAAAGCCAAAAATCTCAAGAAACGGGTTTCCAGCTACTTCCGGAAAAGTGAAACGCTCGCCCCCAAAACCCGTGCGCTGATGTTCGTCACACGGGCAATGGAAGTGACCGTGACTCACACGGAAACCGAGGCCCTGTTGCTGGAAAGCAACCTCATCAAGGAATATCACCCTCGTTTCAATATCCTGTTTCGTGACGACAAGAGCTTTCCTTATATCTATCTCTCCACCGAGCAAGGCTATCCGGGGTTGAGCTTCCATCGCGGTTCCAGACGCAAGGCGGGGCGCTATTTTGGTCCCTTTCCCAGTTCCGCCGCGGTACGTGAAAGCCTCAGCCTGCTACAAAAACTGTTTCATGTACGCCAGTGTGAAGATAGCTTTTTTCAGAATCGCTCACGCCCTTGCCTGCAATACCAGATCAAGCGCTGCAGCGGGCCTTGCACCCGCGAAATCAGTGAACAGGCCTATCGCGAGGACGTCAGACATACCCAAATGTTTCTGGAAGGACGCAGTCAACGCGTCAGCAAGGAGCTGGTGGGGCGTATGGAGACGGCGGCGACGGAGCTGGATTTTGAGCTGGCCGCGCGTTACCGGGATCAGATCGCCTGGCTGAAGCAAATTCAGGCGCGTCAGCATGTCAGTGGCATACGCAGCGTCGGTGAAATCGATGTCATTGCCGCACATCATGAACATGGTGCGGCCGTCGTGGAGGTCTGTTTTATCCGCCGGGGCGAGCGTCTTGGCAATAAGGCCTATTTCCCGCGTCGCGCCACTGAGGCCAGCGCAGCTGACTTGCTGCAGGCCTTTCTGCCCCAGTATTACCTCGCCAGTCGCCCCGTACCCCGTGAGATTCTCGTCAGTAGCGATTTTCCCGGATTGGAAGCGCTGGCCGAAGTACTCAGCCAGCGTTGTAAACGCCGTGTACGCATCGCCTATCGGCTACGCGGTGAACGTGCGCGCTGGCTGCAGATGGCCGAAGAAAATGCCCGCTTCGCCCTGCGCCAGCATCTGGCAGGAAGGGAAAGCATCCAGCAACGTCTGGAAAAACTACAACAAGCCCTTGGACTGGAATCAATGCCCGAGCGCCTGGAATGCTTTGATATCAGCCATACTCGTGGCGAAGCAACGGTGGCTTCATGTGTAGTTTTTGGCAGCGAGGGTGCGCGCAAGGGCGATTACCGAAAATTCAACATTGAGGGTATTGTTCCCGGCGATGACTATGCCGCCATGCACCAGGCTTTAAGTCGACGCTATGGTCGTATGCAGCAGTCTGAAGACGCGTGTTTACCCGATATCATTATCGTGGATGGAGGCAAGGGACAACTCAGCCAGGCACTGGCGGTAATGGCCGAATTGGGGTTGCCCGGCGTTACCTTATTGGGCTTTGCCAAGGGGCCGGGCAGAAAGGCCGGCCTTGAGTCGCTGTTCTTGCCGGGAAGCAAGGCCCCTCTTATACTTCCGCCAGAATCCGGGGCTCTGCATCTGGTTCAGCAAATTCGCGATGAGGCTCACCGTTTTGCTATCAGCGGGCACCGTGCACGGCGGGCAAAAAAGCGCATGCACTCAGTGCTGGAGGATATTCCTGGCGTCGGCAGCAAGCGTCGCCAGAATCTCCTCAGGGCCTTCGGTGGCCTGCAGGGTGTCTCCGGTGCGGGGATAGAAGATCTCTCCGCAGTGGATGGCATCAACTCCCAACTGGCAAGCAGTATTTACGAGTATTTTCACGGTAGCGAATGAATATCCCCAATACCCTCACCTTAATTCGTATCGCACTGATACCACTTTTCGTGGCCCTTTTTTTCCTGCCATTCTCGTGGGCACATGCAGCAACTGCGGCAGTCTTTGGTATCGCGGCCCTGACCGACCTGCTGGATGGCTACCTTGCCCGCCGCCTGCATCAAACCTCGGCCCTGGGCGCCTTTCTCGACCCCGTGGCGGACAAATTAATGGTCACGGTAGCACTGGTTCTGCTGGTGCAGGCTCATCCCTTCTGGTGGATGGCATTGCCGGCCGCCATCATCATCTGTCGCGAGATCGCAATTTCGGCCCTGCGCGAATGGATGGCGGAGCTGGGGCAGCGCACCCAGGTGGCCGTGGCCACCATCGGCAAAGTGAAAACTACGGTGCAAGTCTTTGCCTTGCTGCTATTGCTCTACCATCAGGCTGTGGGCTTCTTCCCCACCTATGAAGTCGGCGTAACCCTGCTATATCTCGCCGCCATCCTCACGCTCTGGTCAATGGTGGTGTACCTGCACGCAGCCATCCCCTTTCTGCTGGCCTCCGACAAGCACTAGCCGATGGAATCTGTCCTTGACAGGCCGGGGTTCGCCGCTAGAATACAGCCCCCTGTAGTGCGGGAATAGCTCAGTTGGTAGAGCACAACCTTGCCAAGGTTGGGGTCGCGAGTTCGAGTCTCGTTTCCCGCTCCAAATTTAGTAATCGGCCGGTGTGGGGCAGTATGACCACCGGCTTTTTTTTCGCGCGGGCTCTGCCGGGTTCACGCGTTCCTCAGGCTGAGTGGCAGAGTGGTCATGCAGCGGCCTGCAAAGCCGTGTACGCCGGTTCGATTCCGGCCTCAGCCTCCAACTATTTCCTTTCTGAATCTCAGCAAAAACCCACGCCCGGGTGGCGGAACAGGTAGACGCAGCGGACTTAAAATCCGCCGGTCATTGCGACCGTGCCGGTTCGATTCCGGCCCTGGGCACCATACGATACTCCGCAAGCATCCAGCCCGAACCCCGGCAAGAGTTTCCGGTTTCATGCAGGTGCAAGTGCCAGGCGGTAGCTAATCTGCTTCCCCAGCGGTTTCGAGCGCAAGCGCCGGGCGAAATTGGCCATGCTGCGGAAATATTTCTCGCTGGTAGCAAAGCGCACAATCCGATATCCCTCATCGAAGCTTTTTCGGGAAAATCGCTGCCACAGGGTGGGGGTGACCCAGAGCTGTCTGAATCCCTCGTCGACTACGGTATGTGGCACGTAGACGGACTTGCCCGCCGTCCGGGCAAGAATGACCCCGACAATCCGGGGTCCAAACTGGACGACGGTAGATATGTCCTCAAGAAACCCGGGGGCGGGCAGCTGTAGGCTGATGCCAAATTGGCGTCGGACGAGTTGTAGTGCGGCCTGTTCTGATGCCGCGCCGAAGGGCAGGATACGCGCTTCCGGGGGAAGCTTGTCTTTATGGCGCAATGAGGTACAAACCCGATTGCATGCCTCCAGCAGTTTTGGCAGATCCATCTCGTAATCGGTCAGGGTTTGTACGGCAGTAAATCCTTGCGCCACGAGAAAATTACTCATCACCGAATCTTCCGGCAGCATGGTTTCGTAGCCGAGGGTGGCGGCACCTTGCTTACGGGCCTGCACAATGCAGCCCCGCAACAGCAACGATCCGAGATCGGCAAACTCCTCATCTTGCGAGAAGTCCAGATGAAAGGCAGCATGCTGGCGCCGGTCCGCTCCTTTTGATAGCAGCACATAGGCACCACCCAGAAAATCGCCACCGGGGTCGGTCTCCGCCACCAGGTAACGAGTGTCGCCTGGTTGTTTGAAGCCTCTAGGCAGCCATCGTGCCAACAGATGCAGGTCGGCAGGAGCAGCGGCACGAATACGTATGGAGGATCGCACGGGGTTCCTTAGTACAGTCAGGCCGGCACCACGGTGGCCACCTGCCGCTGTCGGTAGAGCTCGGGCCTTACCGCAGAGGCCATGAGTTCCGGTTCACAGGCATACCGGGAGCCGAGGAATGCGGTGATATTGCGGGCGAACTTCAGCGGTTGGGCCACCAGTTCCGGATAGCTGATTACCAGCACCTCCACCTGCGGAAGTTTTTCGAGACGACTGATCACCGCCTTCTGATGACGCTCAAACATCGTGATCAGTTTTGCTGTATCGACGGTTGCTTCGGGACCACCCTGACGTTCCAGCATGCGCAGCTGGGATGCCGCAACTTCCTCAGCGGGACGCGTCATAAAAATAACCCGATAGCCATGCTGTGGCGGCAGGCAGCGTAGCAGCAGCGAGACCACCTTGACCGCCTTGCCCTCCGCCGCCTCGATAACATCCGGTTCCCTGGGAAGCCTCTTGATGGCCTCCCACTCGTAGTAGCCTTCGGGGTTGTCTTCATCAGCGAGGCGTTTCGCATCAGTCATCACGGAGACGCCTCCTTTGGCCAGTAGCTGCATCATCAGCGAGGTGCCGCTACGGGGCAGACCCGAGACGATGAGGAATTCTTTCCCCGAGGAGGCAGGTCTGGCGCTGCCGTCGTCAGCCTGTTCAGGAGATTCGCTACCGGCCACCGGAAGTGGCTCGCTAAGAATGGCATCCATGAGCTCACGGGATTCCTGCTCCCGACGTCGCTTTCGCTCCCCCGCCCGGGTTCGGGCATCCACGCGAATATATCGACGCCGCTGGCCCATGCGCCGCCGCCAGGTGATGCTGTCGCGAATCAGCCTGCGATGCCGGGCCGCCTTCTCCCTGCCATCGGGCAGTTTCTCATATAGATCGACCAGCAGGCTGTGGGCGACAGGCCACCAGGGCCGGAAGCGCAGGGCAGTTTCAAAAGCCTCTATCGCACGCGCCTTATTATCGAGGCGCAACAGCGACCTGCCCAGCAACAGGTGAGCGGGAGCCATACTGAATTCCAGAGCCACCGCCTGTAGCGCCGCCTCCGCTGTCGCCTCGTAGGCCCGGACACGAAAGTGGCATCGGGCCATACCCAGATGAGCGGCGGCCGTATCCGGATCGATCTCCAGTGCCTGCCGGAAGGAAGCCATGGCTTCCCGGGTACGCCTCAAGGCCAGATAGACCTCGCCAGTCTGTATAAACAAAGTGGGCAGACGAACCTGAATGCTCGCAGCCTGCTGCAGGTGCTTAAGAGATGTTTCGAGATCTCCCCGGTAGTATTCCGCGATGCCCAGCAGCAGTTGGGCACGCGGATGCCGGGGGAATACCGCACCCAGATTGTGCAGGATTTCATAGGCCTCCTCCGTGAGGCCGAGGCGGAATTGGCACTCGGCCAGGGTCAAACTGAAATCCAGGCGCAGGGGGTTTTTGTCGCACAGATACTCCAGCAAGGGCAGCGCCTTGTCGAAGCGCCCGGAATAAATATGAACCCTGGCGAGATTCCAGCGGTTTTCCAACACTGCGTACTGGGCATCCTGTTCCTCCCCCGCGGGCTTTTCCACATAACCCAAGGCAACAAACTGGTCCAGCAGGGCCTGGGCATCACCGCTAGCCATCCGGGCGCCGTGAGCGTGCATGCCGGCGTCGCCTTCCAGTTGTTCCCAGGATGGCACGGTCTGGACATTCGGTGGCTCCTCCCAGGCTTCAAGCAACGGGCGCCCATCCATATCAAGGCCCACAGGCTGGCTGAGCGCCGTGAGGACTGTCGGTGCGATATCCAGCACATTGGCACCGTGGAGCAGCTCATCCCGTTTTATATCGGGGCCTTTCATGGCCACCATACCAACGGGTCGGTGTTCCTCGGCGGGTCCGGCTGGAATCCGGGCCAGACGGGTGGGGCGCAGCTCACCCGTGTGAAAACCATGATCCGAACAGATAATCACCGTGGCATCGTCGCCAGCCAACTGCAGCAGTCGTCCCAGTAGTAAATCCTGAAGCCGATAGGCACTGTTCACCGCATCGCCATAGAGTTCAAACTCCCGCTCGTTGACCTGGGATTGGCGCGGTGGGTGAAAGCGCATGAAGCCATGGCAAAAGTTGTCGATGGTCTGGTAATACACTCCAAGGAAATTCCAGGGGCGGTTTTCCAGGATCCACGTGGCCGCGGCGTGCACCGAGAAGCACTTAGCGAGCAGCTGGGCGATGATTTCCAGGCGGCGATCATTGTGCTGATCCACCTCCTGGAAACGGCGTACAAAAAGGGCGATGGTCTGGCTGTCGATCTCTTCGGGCCGAACCAGTAATTCAGCCAGAGTCTCCTTCAGCTCCTCGGGATGTATCGTGCCCACCGGCAGGCTGATCGGCTGATCGGGCGGTCGCCGGTTAAGGTGGGGATAGAGGGCTGAGACACACACGCCGTTGACGGGCTCCGCCGGATGTCCACAGAACCAGTTCACCACATGGGTATCCAGACCCCGCTGGGACAGCATATTCCACAGGGCCTTTACCTTGCGCGACAGGCTGGTGGAGGGGCGTGACCTGCCAGTGGACGCATCCAGTTCGGTAAAGCCAAGGATGCCGTGCTTGTCCGGCAGCATGCCGGTGGCGATGGAGGTCCAGACCATCGGCGAAAGGGTTGGCTGCAGACTCGCCAGATTGCCCATAACGCCGTTATTTACAAGGCGCTCCAGATGAGGCATCTCGCCTTTTTCAAGCAGGGGCAGGATAACTCGCCAGTCGGCACCGTCCCAGCCGATGAGAAGGACCCGCTTGTGACCAGTATTCATTACAGCCAGCTGGCGCCCTCTGAATACAAACAGGGAATATCGTCGGTGCGGCTCTTCAGGACTCAGGCGGGCGCTTCGATCATCTCCTTTCTGCGTCGCCGCAGCGCTGCCACGCCCGTGGCACCAAGAGTAAACAACGCGATGCTACTCGGCTCCGGAACGCCGGGACCGCCCGGTGCCGGGACGCCCGCACCGGCCAGAATGGAGCCCCCACTATCCTCGTAGGCGTAGCCCCACAGGGTGAGGGAATTACTGCTAGCACCCAGGGTAATGTCCGCCCAGCCGAAGAAGGTGCCGTCTCCAGGGCCGTCGAACTGCAGGCCGAGATAGCCCCGGGTGTCAGCAGCAACGGTACGGAACAGCGGAATACCTTTGGTGGTACCGACGGTAATCTGGGTCTCGTTAGCCCAGGGGCCATTGGAGCGCAGAATATCTACCCCCCCCGTTTTCAGGTCAGCAGCTGTCGTTTGGCCACGAAGATGTTGACCCTCAAGGGTCTTCGTTTTGGTGTTACTAAGCAGTGTGTGTGTTACGACGGCACGAGACACGGGACCCGGTTCCTGCCCCCCGGGACCAATGGGATCACCTGCGGCCAACGGGCCGATAACCGCACCTACGGTGACAGGGCTAACCTGTGTCGTGGTATTGGTTTTAGTCTTGTTCTTGCTTCCGGGAGTGTGAACAACCGTCGTCGTCGTCGTTTCAACGGGTTCGGTACCGAAACCGTCGCCGGGATACAGAAACATATCCCGACTATGCTGCGAAACTTTCGCGCCTATAGGCAGATCAGTGTCGGACGCGTTGTCAATATAAAACTGCTCATCCGCCACATGGGTGCCGTCGGTCATAACTTCACCCGCCAGGTTAAAGCTGATGAGCGTTTTATTGCTGCCTGATGACAACCAGGGACCCTCATAGTAAATAATATCGGCCTGCGCAGCAGGCGCCATTACCATGGCCGCGCCGGTGGCTACCGAATAGGCCAATAGCCTCGTTTCCAACCCTGTTTTCTGTTCCCTGTTCACGGCACCCTCCCATCTATGGGGTGATCATGCCTCCCTGCCAAACACACTTGCTCCTGTGTTTAGGTATAGCAGAGAAAAGCACATAAATCCGTGCTTGTTACAATACATTGAGAACAGGGGGACCGTGTTGTATATGATTGATTATGCGAGAGTTTATAGCGATCCCGATAAGAGCAAGCAAGGCGGCGTACGAAAGAAGCTGGGCGCCGATCAATTGCTCCCGGCCACCCGGCTCACGGACTCGATGACAAAGGCGAGGCCAGTACGAAACCTCCATGGCGCTCCATCGTGCGGATATCCTCTTCGATGAAGGAAGCTAGTAGCTGATACACGGCAAGCTTGAGCGCCCGCGGGTCGCCCACTAGTGGGGTGACGCCCCTGAACGCGATGCCAAGTTTGGGCAAAACCAGAACGGCACAGATCTCCTGCTCGAGCCGATGCATTGCCCGCGCTCTACAGTTTTAAGGCTCCTCGATACCGAGCCCTAAGGAATGAACTTCAGACTTGCGGCATCCAGACCCTCAAAAGAGGCGGTAGCAGTATCTCCGGGCAGGGCGGGGTTAATGCCAACGTAGGAGCCCGTGGTGACCACCTGACCTGCCTTCAGCATCAGGCCGCGGGCCGCACAATGATTGGCCGCCCACACCAGCAGGCGCACGGGGTCACCGGCCTTGTTGCCACCCTTGTGTTCAGCCACAACATTGCCGCCAATGCTCAACTTGACTGGCAACTGCGGGATATCCAGGCCCTGCCAGTCAGCGACACCCGCGCCATAGACGAAGGTACCGTTACTGTTGGTGTCGGCCAACTGCGACAGCTTGTGGGCGGACATGCCCTCGGTGAAGCGGGAATCGGCGATCTCGATGGCCGGATGGGCGCCGGCCACCGCGGAGAGGACCTCCTCACGGGTATAGGGTGCGCCTTCCGGCGGCAGGGCACGCGCGAGGGTAAAGGCAACCTCGGCCTCGGTACCCAGGAGATGAAAATCTCCTGCCGGTAATGCTGCGGGGCTGTCATGTACGTAGCGGGCAAATAACGGCGCACAGATGGGCTCTGCATCGGCCCCCGGGGCACCAATCTTCCAGCCGGCGATGGCTCCCTCCAGGGGAACCATGGCGTCCTGAATCGCGTAGGCCTCCTCGATACTCTCGGGCCGACAATCTTCCGGGAGTTCATCCACAAGCCGGTGTTCATGGCGTGCAGTTACCAACAGTTCCGCCGCCTTATTTGCTGCCGCTGTATTCACTGTTTAATACTCCCGGAAAATATAAAGGGGGCAGGGTGGGTACTGCCCGGTCAGAAGGGTCTGGATTTTCCCACATCCGGACAGAGAATACCGATGTCTTATTCCGCCAGTGCCGACTCCGGCTTTGCCGCGGACGCATCCCGTGGTAGCCCTGTCGCCAACAGGGTTGCCGCCATTGCCAGGCCTGCAAGGCTCGCAAAAACCCAGTAGAAACTGCCAGTCTGGCTAATTACCAGCGCGAGAAATTGTACCGCTACCGGACCGGCGCCAAAGGTCAGCACAAACTTCATACCAAAGGCGAGTCCCTGACGATGGCTCGGGGCGTAACGGGCCAACAGCATGTTCTCGGCGGGCAGGGCGCCAGCGCCGGCCATCACCATCAGGGCGGCCACGAGCATGAAGGGCAAACCACTAAACCCGGCCGCCAGCCACAGGAGGGGTATCTGTACCAGATAGGTGCCTACATAGACCCATTTAAGCGTCAACCGATCGGCCAGGTAACCACCGATAAGTTGGCTAAAGCCTGCGAGTACGTAGATGGTTGCCACCAGGGCACCAATGCCCGATAACCCGTCACCGGCGAGGCCCTCATGACGTATCTCCAGCACCTTGGGCAGTGCGCCTTGGGTGGACTGGTAAATGAGCCCCGCGGCAAACATGCTGAACATCAGAATGGTGAAGGCGCGCAGGCGGTCCCCGCGACTGTGGCTGGATGGCTCTTCGGCGGCCACTTCATCGCGCCGAATCACACCAGCCCACAGGAAAATAAGCATTATCAGCCCGGTAAGTACGGAAATCAGGCCCGGAACAACAAAGGCCGCACGCCATCCCGAGAAATCGATGAGGGCTCCCGCCACCAGGGCCGCCCCGGCGACCCCGAGCGAGCCGAAAATACCATTGAAGGCGAGTAATTGTCCCTGCCTGCCCGCCCGCGCATTGCGTACCAGCCACGGAATGCCCACCGGGTGATAGATGGCTGCAAATACCCCAATCCCGCCCAGCCAGAGCATCAACACACTTGGGCTGTCAGAGAGTCCTGCGAAAATTGAGGATGCACCCAGGCCCAGAAAGTAAGCACTCATCATGATGGGTGCGCCAATGTGGTCACTGAGCCAGCCAGCAGGCAGGGCCGCGAGCCCTACCATGAGCGCCCCCAGTGTCCATAACTCGATGAGCTCGTGATAGGGCAGGGCCCAGACCTCCTCAAGGGAGAGGACTATGACGAAGTAAAAGGCGGTAAACAGATGGACGTAGAAGTGCCCGAGACAGGAAAAAATCAGTGACAGGCGCGAACCGTTGTTGCTCAATAGGGGCTCCGACGAGAAGAGCGGGCAGGGCGGCTATCTTAGCGCCGGGGCCCTGCCAGAGCCATGCTTCCTAATCTTCACACCACTTTGCCGGTTTCCATTCCCGTGCCAGCCGTCCACCCTCGGCAATTTCCCCAGACGTCATGGTGCTGGCCAATTTCTCCAACCTCGTTCCCAGCCAGTGAATTTTTTTTTGCCTGTTCGTGGGGGTTGATCTCCATTTGTTCAGCCAGGCAAGGGCCTTTTCCTCTTTCTGCAATCGTATCCGTGCAATACCGAGCCATTTGTAGGCCTGAATATCGTCGGGATGGGTACCCACTCCGTAAGTATAGGCTTGGGCAAGCTCATACTGTTCCTTAACACTTCCGCACTCGGCTTCGACGACTACTGCTGCAACTTTTATAGTCTCCAGGCTACAAATGGCGCCTTTGTCCGAGATGGGCACGTACGCAATTTCCGGCTCTCTAAAATGGGCCTTCTCAATCCACTTCTTTGCGGCCTCCGGGGCTACCTGGCTCAAGATAGGCCTCGCCCCCTGGCTTGAACCGACTATGCCTCGTGAAGCTGCAAATACGAACAGCTCTCCAAGGTCAAACTTAGGTCGCAAATACCCGGATATCACGTAATAGCTTTCCCCCTTCTCTGCCCACAGTTCCACACATCTCAGGCGTGACGGGTGGTGGGGCACATCGATCAGGTGTTGGCCAGGCTCCAGTTCCAGCCGCGTATATTCACTCATCTCCAGGGCGACTACTTTTTTTTCGCTGACATATATATCAGGGTAATAAGCCATAACATCGGGCCGGAAAATGTACAGCACCGCACGCTCCGGGTTCCTGCTTTCAACTTCCTTGAATACCGGGCCGGTCGCGCAACCCATCTGAAGGAAAGACCAGGCAATAAGGATAAGGATGCTTGGCAAACGGACCGTGAAGATCATGATTCAGACCCTTCCAGATACTGTAATTGCCTCATATTCATTTTCGAAGCAGGTCAGTAGCGGTAGGAAGGGGCTTTTGCCATCCAGACAATCATCAACACAAATAAAGCCAGGGCGGCCAGGCTGGCAATAAGCCGGGTGACGTCCTTCACATTGCCATTCTCATTTGCCACTTCAAAGCTGGTTTCGTTGACCTCCTGGTCTTCTGGCGTCGTATTCCGACCAGATGTGTCCTGGATGATTTCCGCGCCCGTTACATCTTCATTATCCACTTTGAACGGCCTTTCCTGCATATCGGATGGCGCCAGAACGACAAGCCCGGCCGCCTTGTACTGTTGGTCGATAACCAGGGATTGATAGAATTTTGTATCCAGCTGACTAAAGGGAGTGCGGGGAACTTCACTGGCCCAGCCTGGGGGAGACCCGACGAGCAGCCGGCCCAGCATCAGCGCTATACAAAGAAGTGCAACTCCAAAACGTAGCTTCCGGGAAATAGCCATTTTGGATGTCCTCTGCCAAGAGCGACTATTGTTGCTCGCTCTCGAGTCTATCCGCCCTAAAAGGCGAGTGTTTACGGAAATATAGCCGCTGTTACTCACACCACTCTGCCGGTCTCCATTCTCGCGCCAGGCGCTCGCCCTCGGTCACTTGTGCCGAGGTCAGGATGGCACCCAATTCACCCATCTTTTTCTCCACCCATCGGATTTTTTTCCCTTCCTTCCCGGAGGGCGCCCCAAGTTTCCCTGTCCAGGAAAAGCCCTGCCTTTCCTTCTGTAATTTGGCTTTCATAATACGCAGCCATTTGTATGCCTGAACCTTATCCGGGTGGGTGCTAGCCCCCTCCAGATAAGCCTTGACCAGTGCATGTTGCTCCTTGGCCCCTCCGCATTCGGCCTGTTCCGCTACCGCCTCAAATTTCTTTCTCTCCCAGCTGCAGACAGGGTCCTTTGAGGCGACGGGAACATAGCTGACGTCAGGCTCTTGAAAATGCGTGTCCCGAACACCCCAGGGGGAAGACATATGACGCAGAAAGGGAACCACGCGAGGGGTTCCGAAGGCGGCCTCCATAAATGTGGTTCGGTCCTGGAACCCATATATTGCATAGTATGAATTCCCACCCTGGACAATCAGGTCGAGACACTCCAGCTCCGGGTACTGGTGAGGCACATCGATCTGATGTGATCCGGGCTCAAGCTCCACCCACGTATAGCCACCGGTTTTTAAGGTGACGATTTTTTGGCTGCTTACGTAGACATCAGGCACAACACCTATGCCATAGAAGGAAGCACGGCGGAAAATATACAGAATCGCACGATCAGGATGGCTGCTTTTGGCCTCCGTGAATACCGGTCCCGTTGCGCAACCTGCCAGCAGGAAAGAGCAGGCCATAAGAATGAAGATACCCGATAAACGGAAAAAGGAGCTCATGGTTCAGGGCCTTCCGGATGCGACAATTGCCTTATAGTCATTTGCCTCCCAGGCAGTAGAAAATGCCTCGAAATCCATCATGCGCACCCCCTTTTCCGGGTCGCCCAGCATGAGCGCTCCGCTGAAGCCATCCATGCCGATAACAGCAACCACGATTTTTCCCAACCAAGCGTTCCGGTTCAGGCGCACGATGACCGGACGGCCGGCACTGATTTCACGTGCCAATATGTCGCGGTCAGCCTTGATAATGAAAGCCTGAAGCCCCCGCTCCTGCAGCATCCGTCGTACTTCTTCGAGGGAATAGTCAAATATCCGGCGTGGTGGATTAGCGGCCAGCATCCGAGCTATATCGTCCGAGGGTTGTTCCCAATAACGCAGAACAGCCGCCGTGACCGCCATTCCGGGCTGGCGCTTGCCAGAACCGAAATCGCGCAGTAACACCCGGTATTTAAGAAAAGTGAAATCTTTGCGGGAGGCAAGAAAACTCGGAATTTCCTGTGCGGGCGGTGTTGCCGGTTCTGCTTTCCTCAGAAAAGGAATGTCATATTTCGCACACCCCGACAAAAACAGGAGCGAGGCCAGCACGAAGAGGAGAGAAGTAGATTTCACAAGACGTACCTTTTATTGCGACGGTATATGCGTCACCTTCCCACCACTGAGATCCAGAAAATCACCCGAACTCAGTGCAACAAGCATTGCTATCAAGACCACCAGCAGCACTACTCCCAAGATACTCTTCATAGCCTCCTTGGTATTTTGTGCCTTTTCATTTTCTACCTCGAAAGGGTCTTCCTCGGTAACCGCAATCGCCGCGGCGACGGTCATATCAGGAGGAACCACTCCGTCCACTCCGCTTAGGTTTTTAACCGTTGCATCCTCATTCGCCACCTGAAACGGGCTTTTCCCTGATTCAGGAACGGGTCCCAAAGCAATAAGTCCAGCAATCTTGAACTGCTGATCAATATTGAGTGATTGATACAGCTGCATGTCCGTCTGGCTGAAAAGCGTACGGGGAACTTCGCCGGCAACCGGGGCATCTGAAACGACGCCTGTTGCCTGAAATGGCTTTTCAGTTGCTTTGGAAATGGGGGCCGCAGCACGAGATTCACCGGCCTTGTACTCTGGATCAATATCCCGGGATTGATAGAACTGCGCGTCTGGCTGGCTAAAAGGGGTGCGGGAAACTTCGCTGGCCCAGCTGGCTGGGGAGCAGATGAACAAGCGGGTCAGCATCAGCCCAATACAAAGTAGTGCAGTGCCCGAACGCAACTCGAGGGGAATAGCCATGGCGCACCTCCCACAGCAGGCACCCTAGCCGCACTCCATTCCCAGCCTGCACCTGCCTTATAGTCCAAGCATAGGACACAGATCTGGGTGATCAAGTAGAGATTGGATGGAAAACAAGGAGATGGGAAAAGACAGATTAAAGCTACTTTGAAGAAGCCAGCTAAAATCAACTATAATATATATAAATCAGTTATATACAATCACTTATTAACCTTTATTCTAATATAAATGGCGACTGATTTTAGAGAATGAAGTGACGCGAGACCACTTCATTCATGGCCCTTTCTACACCATCATCATCCCGGCCGGCATATTCCTGGTAGAGCTTGCCAGCCATGTTCCGGAAGACATCAAGCAGGGCCGGATCAAAATGACTTCCCCGCGACTCGTCCAGAATCTTCATCGTCTTTTCCAGGCTAAAGGCCTTCTTGTAGGGCCGCTCCGAGGTCAGCGCATCAAAAACGTCGACGATGGCAAAAATCCGTGCGGTCAGCGGGATTTGTTCGCCACTTAGCCCCCGGGGATACCCGCTGCCATCAAACTTCTCATGATGGCAGTGCACAACGTCGACCGCCTCCCGTAGCCACGGTGCATTGGCCAGGATATCAACACCGTGCTGGACGTGGGTCTTCATGGTCTCGAATTCCTGTTCGTCCAGTTTGCCGGGCTTGAGCAAAATAAGGTCGCTAACACCAATTTTTCCCACATCGTGCAGAAAGGCCCCCTTAATCAGAGGACGAATGCTGGCTGCATCGAGCCCAATGGCCTCGGCCAGCCGTACCGAGTACAGGACGACGCGATGATTGTGCTGATGGGTGTCACTGTCGCGCTTGGCGATACTGGAACCAAGCACATCCAGGCTCTCAAGATTTGCGGCCAGAAGCTCGTGCGACGAGCGTAACAGGCGACGGTGCATGCGGATGATGAGCGGGTAGAGCAGGTAGGTGGTAGCCAAGACACTGATAATCACAAAGCTGACAATTGCAAAGACAGAGTTCTTAACCTCGGCCACCTGTGCCGGATCTGCACGATAAATACCCCTGAAATAGCCAAGCAGCCTCTGGTTGCCATTCCTTATGGGAAGCAGCACACGAATATAGACCTGGTCGTAGAGTCGTATCTTTTTGTAGCTAAAAGCGCCTTCATCTTGAACGGTCTGTTGTACGCGCCCAAAGGCTCTCTCTATATAGTGGATGCCCGCTTGCCCAAGGCTCGCGAGCTCGGTGCGATCCGGTGCCTGCAGCTGGGTCTGGATGAAATGTCCCCGCACAGCCCGATGCCGGCTCTTTGAAAATTCAGCAAGACGGGCCTCCATCTCCTGCTTGCCGGCGCTGCCAGGCGTCAGATCCTCGGTTACCAGTCGGGCAATGATTGTGGATTCCAGCTGCGCATTGGTTACCAGCAGTTTGTCTATGTGCTCAAGCTGATACACCAGCGCCACGCCACCCAGGCTCAGCGATAGCACTACCGCAGCCAAACTCAGGCGAACAAAAAGCTTCCAACGTATCCGGCTGGTGTCCGCGAAGGACAGGCTTTCCCGTAGCCAGCGAATAAGGGGCGGGAAGTGCGGGTGGGGGGGCGCGGCTGTTATGGCGCTGAGACCAGGTTTCATGCAGTGCTCCATCGTGACAGGAGGTAATGTTTAAAAATAGCTGTCACGCGGGATCTAGCGGCCGGAAACTCCTTAACTGTAACGGGAAGGCCCATCACGTTCCTGGTTGGAGAACCCGCAGAGCATTTGCAGGTCCGGCAGGGTGGGCAGATTGCCCATAAAGCCGTCTTGCAGCATTTGGCTTGAAAGACTCACAGCACAACGTTTTCGGCCTGATTGGGGCCGGTATCGTAGTGCGCATAATGTATATTATGTTAAATCATGAGGGCGCAAGCTAAAGCAGCTTAGGAAAAATAGATGGCGCTAGGTGAGCTTGTAACGACTGCGTATATCCCCTAACAGCCCTTCTGCGCCGCCCTGGACAAGATCAAGCACGTGATCGAAGCCGTCGCGGCCACCGTAATACGGGTCAGGCACCTCTCTAGCATCGGCCTCCGATGCAAAGTCCAGAAACAGAAACAACCTGTCTTCAAGCCCTGGCGGGCAAAGTATTTCCAGGCTGGCGAAATTGTCGCGGTCCATGGCCAGCACATAATCGAACTCTTCAAAGTCACGCGCACGAACCTGACGCGCCCGTTGTGCGCTGATATCAATACCTCGGCCCGCTGCCGTAGTGATTCCGCGCGGGTCTGGTGGCTCGCCAATATGGTAGGAATGGGTGGCCGCTGAATCAGCCTGTATCGAATTACTTAAATCTCGGTCAGCTAACAGGCGCGTAAAACTTCCCTCCGCCAGTGGTGAACGACAGATATTCCCCATACAGACGAATAGAACCTTGACCATCTCTTACTCCATACACCGGCATTTCATTAACAACACGACATTCCCATCAAACTCCTGACTCGCTCCAGATCTTCCGGCGTGTCGACTCCAGGGCCAGGACCTTCCTGCGCCTCCGCCACGTGAATTCTATAGCCGTGGTAAAGCGCACGGAGTTGCTCCAGCGACTCTGCTTTTTCGAGGGCGCATGGGGTCAGCTTTGGATAGTTCTGGAGAAAATCCGCGCGGTAAGCATAGACGCCGACGTGCCTTAAATATACTGTTTTATCAGGTAGTTGCCGAGGATTCTTGATAAACTCTTCACGATCCCATGGCAGCGGTGCGCGGCTGAAATAGAGGGCGTAACCTCTGTAGTCCAACACCACTTTGACCACATTGGGGTCGAACAGCTGAGCGTCTGTTTCCAATTGCTCACACAAGGTCGCCATCGATGCATCATCATTGGTGGCCAGGTTGGACGCCACTTGGTCAAGCAGCGCCGGTGGCATAAGTGGTTCGTCACCCTGGAGGTTGACCACGATGTGTTCTGTGGGTAACTGTCGACGCTCCACCACCTCCGCCGCCCGCTCGCTACCGGAGCGATGCTCGATGGAGGTCATCATGACTTCGGCACCAAAGCCCTCGGCGGCATCGACGATGCGGGTGTCATCGGTAGCGATAATCACGTTAGTCGCAGCACTTTCACAGGCGCGCTCGTAAACGTGCTGCAACATGGGCTTGCCTGCAATATCCAGCAAAGGCTTTCCTGGCAGGCGGGTGGAGGCAAAGCGGGCTGGGATAACGACTGTATAGCCCATATCAGGCCTCTGGCTCAGCGGCTTTCAATTTCTTGCCGCTTAGCTGCAACAGGCGTATGAGGCGAGTCTCAAAGACCGCTTTTGGACGCGTTTCTATCGGCAGATACCAATGCTCCGGGCCGGCGAAGAAGGTGCATTTCACCGCGTCTTTTTCAGTCATGATGACCGGCAGTTCATCTCCAAAAGTGATGTCGGCACGGACAAACGGGTAATGATCCGGAAACGGATGCTCGACGGGGCTAAAACCCGATTGCCGCAAGCTATGGAAAAATTTCCCCGGGTCCCCAATGCCGGCCACCGCATGAACCTCAGGAGTGCCCAGGCTGTCTGGAACGAGCACCCGGGAGTTATCCGCGACACCACGTATCGCACCGGGTATGGTCTGTAAACCAAACTCCCCTCTTCCAGCCACGCCATTGACCACCAGCATATCCACACTATCGAGCCTGGAGATGGGCTCTCGCAGGGGGCCAGCCGGCAGGCAGCGGCCATTGCCGAAGCGTCGCTCACCATCTATAACTGCAATATCTACATCCCGTGCAAGGGCCAGATGCTGCAGGCCGTCATCACTGATGATGATGTCACAATGGTCGTATTGCAGCAGCGCCGATGCCGCTTCCGCGCGTTTTGGACCCGCGGCCACCGGGCACCCACAACGTTTTGCCAATAGTACGGCTTCGTCGCCCACGGCCACCGGATCGCTGTCCGGGCGCACCTGCTGTGGCCAGCTACCGGCTTGGCCGCGGTAACCGCGGCAGATAATGCCAGGATGAAAACCCTGCCCCCGCAGGAACCCCGCCAGCCAGATAACCAGGGGCGTCTTGCCGGTACCGCCGACACTGATGTTGCCCACCACCACCACGGGCACCGGTAAACGGGTTACCTTGCGCAGGCCAAAACGAAAAGCAGTGCGGCGAAGGGAAACCGCCAGCTGGAACAGGATGGCCAGGGGCAGCAATGGCAGCCCGAGGCGGGAATCTCCATACCAGATATCCTCAAGCCATTTTCTCATGGAGCGTTCAGCGCTTGCCTGCTTCTTCAAAACGGGTGGCAAAGGAAAGGCGCACCAAACCCAGCTGGCTGGCCGCATCCATCACCGTGATAACCGCCTGGTGCGGGGTGTTGGCATCCGCGGTAACGATGATCGGCGGTGTTTCGCCCGCTGCGGCTTCTCTCAGGGCGCGCTTGAGGCTCTGCAACTGGCGATTCACCAGAGCTTTGCCATTCAGATAGTAGGCTCCCTTGGCATCAATGGTGAGCTCTATCCGCTTCTCTTTCTTAATCTCGGGCTTGGCCGAAGCCTCGGGCAGATCAATAGCGAGTTCAGCATCCTGGTTAAAGCTGGTTGAGACCATAAAGAAAATTAACAGCAGGAACACCACATCGATGAGTGGAGTGAGATTGACGTCCGGATTCTCCAGACGTGAGTGTCGGAGTTTCATGCCTAACTCATCTCTGCACCGGAACGTTCGCCGTGCAGCACTTCGATCATTTTCAACACTTCCTGTTCCATGCTGATGACCAGCTCGTTTACACGGCCGCGGAAATAGCGATAGAACATCAGGCTGGGAATGGCCACGGATATCCCGGTTGCAGTGGTGATGAGTGCCTCGGATATCCCACCTGCCAGCACCCCCGGATCGCCGATTCCCTGGGTGGTGATGACGGCAAATACCTTGATCATGCCGATAACTGTTCCCAGCAGACCCAGTAGTGGTGTAATAGAGGCAATGGTCCCCAAGGTGTTGAGGTAGCGCTCCAGTTCATGGATTACGTGTCGGCCGACATCCTCAATCCCCTCTTTCATGATCTCGCGCTCGCAGTCCCGATTGACCAGGCCGACGGCAAGAATACGCCCGAGGGGCGAGGCAACTCCCACATCATGAATTCGCTCCTCGGTCAACTCCCCCTTTTTGAGCCATTGCCAGACCTGCACCACCAGTCCGTCGGGGCAAATGCGCTGGCGTTGCAAGGTCCAGAAGCGCTCGCCGATGATTGCCAGTGCGGCAACCGAACACAGAAATATGGGCAGCATCAACCAGCCGCCGGCTTTCACAAGTTCCAGCACGGGACAATTCCTCTTCAGAGAGTCAGGTGGCGGGGCTGAGATGAATGGCCCCTCAAACGGTTGCTAAATGTAGCAGACCTGCAAGGCGGTGGAAAAGCGGACTATGGAGACGGATCGGGCCCAATGTCCTTCCGCTGAAAATTCCAGAAATGCCTCGCCTCGTCACGGTAACGTGTAATTGGCCCAATGGCGCCAGGAATACTTTGAAAACTGATAGCGCCGGATCGGTCGGTGCGATAGATCCGGCTGCCCGCACGTTGATAACGGGCAAGCACCTGTTTATGAGGAAAGCGGAAGCGGTTTCGATAGGCCACGGGGAAAAAAACACTGCCTGGCTGCACTGCATCTATAAAAGCCGTGGTGGAAGAAGTTTTACTGCCGTGATGTGGAGCCACCAGCACATCCACAGGAGGCAGGCTCCTAACAATACTCAGCAACTCGGATTCAGCCGCCCTTTCGATATCTCCCGGCAGCAACACACTGCCGCCGGGCGCGGAGACATAAAGCACGCAGGAACGGTCGTTGCCGCGCAATAGACTACCCGTCGCGGGACTCAGGATACGAAATTCTACTCCGTCCCAGTGCCAGTGCTGACCGGCCCCGCAAGGGGTGGCGCCCGGAAAGCGTGTTGGTTCAGAGCTGGTTAGATGCTTTATATCAATACCGCGACGCAGGCTTTTTAGCCCCCCGGCATGATCGCTATCACCGTGACTGACTATGAGCCGATCGACCTGCTGCCATCCGCGTGCACGCAGGAAGGGCAACAGCACCGCCCGCCCGGCATCAAAACTGACGGAATAAGCGGGGCCGGTGTCGTAGATCAACACCCGGTGATGCGTCTCCACCACCGCGGCCAGGCCCTGTCCCACGTCAAGCAGACTAAAGCGATAGGAACCGACTGGTGGTCGGTCGGGCACATGAAAGAGTAGCGGCAGCAGCCAGAACAAGCCGGTCCAGCGAGCAGGAAACCCGGCTGGCAACAGCAACATGGCAATCCCGAAGAAGCTGGCTATTACCGTCCATAACGGTGGCGTTCCGGCCAGGGCATGCAATGGCTCCAGTGCTGCGAGTAACTCCAGCGTGGGCCAGAGCAGCGCCAAAATCTGCTCGGCCAGCCCGAGCAAGCTGGCACCAACTGTCGGCAGGGGCAGCAACAACAGCACGCCGACGAGGGTCAGGGGAACCACCAGCAGACCCACCCAGGGCACGGCAATCAGATTGGCGAGCGGTGCCGCCAGCGCTTGTTGCTGAAAGAACACCAGGCTAAGCGGCAGCAAGCCAATCACCACCACTGCCTGTACCCTGCCCCACTTCCACCATATGCCCCCGGGGGATATTCGCGCCCCCATGGCGTATAGAATCACCCCTACTGCCGTGAAGGAAAGCCAGAATCCTGCACTGAGGGCGGCAAAGGGATCGAGCAATAAAACCACGAACAGTGCTGTTGCGAGTGAAATACCGGGCGGAATACGACGCGCGAAAATGATCCCGGCCATGAAAATCACCACCATCACCAGTGCGCGTTGTGCGGGTATGGCAAAGCCTGATAATGCGGCGTAGATCGCCGCGGCCAGGATGGCCATGGCTGCGGCAAATCGGGGCACCGGAAGCCACAGCATGAGCCGCCCGGAGTTGCGCCACAGAAGCTGCCCGAGGGCAAAGCCAAAGGCGGCTACCAGGCCGATGTGCAGGCCGGATATGGCCATCAGATGGCTGGTGCCGGTACGTCGCAGGGTCTCCCACTGACTGCTATCCATTTCCCGACGCATGCCCAATGCAAGGCCCTTCAACATGCCACGAAAAGGTGTGGCCCCCACGGCCGCGTCCATGGCTTCAGCCAGGCCTTCCCGTTTGTGGGCTACCCATTGACCCGTGGAGATCGCCAGGCGCCTGTTTTCGTCCTTGCCGCGCACGTAGCCGGTTGCTCCGATGCCCTCGCGGAACAACCAGCCCTCGTAGTCAAAACCTCCGGGGTTTCGAAAGCCGTGAGGCCGCTTCAGGCGTACCGTCAGCTGCCAACGTTCTCCTGGATGCAGTGCGGGTGGGTGCTGATACCAGCTCAATCGAAATCGCTTGGGACCAGCCCAGGGGATGGGTGCCAAATGTTTGGCCCGGATCCACTGAGTCGGCACAAAATCAAAACGAACACGGCGTGCATCGCGTACGGGAACCGAAGCTATGGTTCCAATAAGGGCAAGGTCTTGCCCTTCCAATTCCGCGGGGAGTGCCGGACTGAGGGCCCACCCGGCGCGCAGCAGCGCCCACAGAAAGCCACACGTGAATAATGCAGGAAGCCGCCAGGGGCGACCGAACAGCGCGAAAAAAACCGCGACTGGCAGAAATTGCACCCACACAAGTTCTGGCAATTCCGCCAGGCCGACACAAAACAGAATCCCCAACAACAAAGCGATCGTCCCTGAACGCATGCAATCTCCCTTGCGCATTTACTTGAAATATCAGCATAGCCCGCGGATTATCAAAGATAATGTTCCAGCAGCCGATATCTGAAATAATTCCGGGACCACCTGCTTTCACTATGACGAAGACGCGCCACACGCCATGCCTCGTGCCTTTCTAAAGAGACATCTTCCCCATCCGCACCGCTTTCACAAGCACCGGAAGCTGCAGCTCCTGGGAGATGCCTTGCACAATCCCAATCTCTGGCATCTCAACCGGAATTCAGTGGCCAATGGGATTGCCGTAGGCCTGTTTATCGCCTTCGTTCCACTGCCCCTGCAGATGCTGCTGGCCGCCGCGATATCCATTGCCATCGGCTGCAATCTTGCCATCGCGGTGATCTTCGTCTGGATTAGCAACCCGCTTACCATGGCACCCCTGTTTTATGGCGCTTATCGGCTCGGCGCCTGGGTCCTGGATGTGCCCGCCACAAAGATGGGCTTTGAGGTCTCCATAGACTGGCTCATGACACAATTCGGGGCCGTCTGGGAGCCTTTTCTGCTTGGTTGTTTTCTGAGCGGGACGCTGGCAGCCCTGATTGGCAATGGGCTTGCCCGTCTGCTGTGGCGCTTCCATGTGATAAGAAGTTGGCGGGAGCGTGCCGCGCAGCGCCGCAGCCAGCGAACCTGAGCCCGCTACTTTTCGACTAGGAGCCTGTCGGATTTAGGCGCTCCTAGCGAGGGGAAGCCATATTGAGACAGATTTTTTGGTCATTTGAGGATAATAGTCACTCTATTAGACGAAAAGGACCAGAAAATAGGGCCAATAGGGCTTTTCCGCAGTAGGGCCGTCCTAAGTCCGACAGACTCCTAAAACCCCGTCTTCCAGCAGCAGCACCCGATCCATGCGTCCGGCCAGTGTCGAGTCGTGGGTAACCACCACCAGACTGGTGCCAGACTCGCGATTGAGCTCCAGCATCAATTCGTAAACCCGCTCCGCGGTATCGCGGTCAAGATTTCCCGTTGGTTCATCGGCAAGCATGCAGTCCGGTTGTGTCACCAGCGCGCGCGCGATGGCCGCGCGTTGCCGCTCACCACCCGAGAGTTCTCCCGGCTTGTGCTGCAAGCGATCGTCGAGCCCTACCCGTGCCAGTATCTCGCTTGCGGTCGCCATCGCCTGTGCCCCGCTCTGGCCACGGATGAATAGCGGCATGGCAACATTTTCCACCGCGGTGAACTCCGGCAACAGATGATGAAACTGGTAGACGAAACCAAGCGCACGGTTACGCAGTTCGCTGCGTCCCTGTTCACCCAGGGCATGGATATCCGCGCCTTTGATAACCACCTGCCCGGCATTGGGTTCATCCAGACCACCCAGAATGTGCAGCAAAGTGCTTTTTCCGGAACCCGATGTGCCGATAATGGCGAGCCGCTCTCCCGGTTCCACCCTGAGTCCCACTCCACGTAACACTTCGACCCGCAAACCACCCTCGGCAAAGGTCTTGTGCACGCCCTCGCAGGCGATGATCGCCGGCTTATTCATAGCGCAGCGCCGTGGCTGGATGGGTGCGAGAGGCTCGCCAGGCGGGATAGAAAGTGGCAACGATGGTCATGAGAAAGGCCACGACCGCAATTATGCCCACATCCGCCCAGCGCAGATCGGAGGGTACTTCACTGATGTAATAGACATCCGCGGCCAGAAATTTGGTCTCAAACAGGGACTCGATAGCGGGCACCAGGGTCTCCACGTTAAGCGCCAAGGCAATACCGCCTGCGACTCCCAGCAGGGTTCCAAAGAGCCCAATCACCATCCCCTGGACAATAAAGACGCCCATCACCCGACGCGGAGTGAGCCCCAGGGTTCGCAGAATGGCGATATCGGATTCCTTGTCCACTACCACCATCATCAGCGTGGCGACGATATTGAAGGCAGCTACCGCAACGATAAGGGCGAGGATAATGAACATCACGGTTTTTTCGGTTTTAAGTGCGCGAAAGAAATTGGCATGAACCTGGGTCCAGTCACTGACCCATACCGCCCGGCCAGCACTACGCCCGAGATCCTGACTCACCCGTGGAGCCTCCATCAGCTTGTCCACGCGGATACGGAGACCACTGACCGTCTCTCCGTAGCGAAACAACTTGGCCGCATCCTGCAGATGGACCAGGGCCAATGCAGAATCATACTGAGCGTGGCCGACACGGAAGATCCCGGCGACGGTAAAGCGCTTCAGACGAGGCAAAACACCTATCGGGGTGACGTTGGGCTGTGGCGCCAGGGTCGTGAGTTTATCGCCAACGCGTAAACCCAGCGCACGCGCGAGATCTGCGCCCACAAGAATCTTGAAGGCATTTGCTTGCAGGGCATCGAGACTGCCTGCCTCCATATAGCCCCGGATGTCGGAAACCGCGCCCTCTTCCGCGGGCAAAATGCCGCGCAGCAGGGCACCCCGAACATAGCTACCCCGGCTCAGCATGACTTCACCGCGCACATAAGGCGCCACACCGGTGACCTGCGGGTGCTCGCCGGCCAGCCGAGCCAGTTTGGGCCAGTCTTCCAGCCGCCCATTGACTCCGGAAATAGTGGCGTGGGAGGCCATCCCGAGGATGCGTTCCCGCAATTCCTTCTCGAAGCCATTCATCACGGAAAGCACGGTAATCAGTGCAGTCACCCCGAGGGCGATACCCGCCATAGAGCTGAAGCTGATGAAGGAAATGAAATGATTTCGGCGCTTGGCGCGGGTGTAGCGCAGGCCGATGTAGGCTTCCAGGGGTCGAAACATGGCGCGTCCCTAATCCTGGCAACGAAGCTTGTTGTGGCTGAAAAATAGAATTCTGCAGATCATATTATCTAGCATATACAACAGTTTAATGGATAAACTTAACTCAGTAAATTATATCTTTAGGGTTTCTTCCCGGCCCCGGGGAGTTGAGCCACCTGGTCGCGCAGATATACCGGCAGGGCCTCCTCTGCTGCGACGTCGAGCCCCTGGGAGAAAAACTCCGCCCCCAGCAACACCACATCCCGGGCGCTGGGGTATTCGTCGGGAAAGCAATCTTGCGGACGACCACAGGCGCCGGTCAATGCGGCCTTATAACTCTCCCAGCCGCAACCCGCACCCGCCCATTGCCCGCCGGCAGCCAGGCTAACTGCCTCGGGAGGGCTTAGTCTGTCTGGTTCAGAGATTTGCATAATACCGTTTGCATCGGCCTCGTAGACACCCCAGTAAACCTCGTCCATACGCGCATCCAGCGCGGCCATTACCCGCGTGTAACCGTGGGCACGGAACACGCCCTGGGCAAGGGCCTGCAACGAGGAGACCCGGGCAACCCTGAGCCCCAATCCCAACGCAAGCCCCTGGATCACGCCAGTGCCAATACGTATCCCGGTGAAAGCCCCTGGTCCACAACCAAAGGCCAGGCCATCCACAGCGCTCGCCTTCAATCCGGCCTCGGCAAGCGCCGACTCCACCATGGGTAAAATCAGTTCCGTATGCTGGCGTGGCGCCAGCTGGAAACGCTCGACAATTTCTCCATCCACGGACAGCGCACAGGAGCAGGCGTCACTGGTGGTATCCAGGCCAAGTAACTTCATCCCGTATACCCAACCTGCTTGTCGCCGTCCATCATGCCAAAAAAATCGATCACGTCGTCCAGGCGACGACTCCGTGGCATCGGCGGCAGGCTGTCCAGAAAGGCACGCCCGTATGACTTGCTGCGCAGCCGCGGGTCGCACAGCATCAGCACGCCGTGATCTTCCCAGTCACGAATCAATCGGCCGGCCCCCTGTTTAAGCGCGATAACCGCCTGCGGTAACTGATATTCCATGAAGGGCGAGCGGCCTTGCTGCTGGATGCACGCCAGGCGCGCCCGCAGCAGGGGATCATCCGGTACCGCGAAGGGCAATTTATCGATAATCACGCAGGAAAGCGCCTCACCCCGTACATCCACTCCCTGCCAGAAACTGGCCGTTCCCAGCAGGATGCAGTTGCCGTCAGCACGAAAGCTCTCCAGTAATTCGGTTCGCGGCGCGCTGCCCTGCACCAGTAATGGATAAGGCAATACTCCGCGCAAACGCTCTGCCACTGCGTCCAGCACCCGATAGCTGGTAAATAAAAAGAAGGCCCGGCCACGGCTTGCCTGCAGTACCGGCACGGCAACATCCACCAGGGCTTGCGGATATTCGGGCGATGCGGGAGCGGGCATGCCCTCGGGAAGATAACAGAGGGTCTGGTTGGCAAAGTCAAAAGGACTCTCCCAGCAGGCTTCGGAATAGTCCTGCAGCCCCAGACGCGAGGCAAAATGCCCGAAGTGCCCACCCACCGCCAGGGTGGCCGAGGTAAAAACCCAGGCACAGTGCCGGGCTGCAATATGAGCAGAGAAACTCTCGGCCACATCCAGTGGCGCCTGATGCAGGGTAAAACCACGTGGGCGCAGCTCCACCCAGCGCACCCGTCCCGCGCTTTCCTCCTCGCGCAGCAAGTGCCAGTTATCCAGCAGGCTGGCAGCACGTCGATAACACTGGGCCAGTTCCCGGCCCCGCTCGGCCAGTATCTTTAACAGCTCAACAAAATCCTCCAGGGCCTCTCCCAGGGCCTGTAGCGAGGCAGCTACCGCCGGTTGCCCGGCATATTCATCCCATTCAAGTCGATTCCGACTGATACGCCCCGTTGGACGAAGCCCGGCCACCGCCCTGCTCATACGGCCAACCGCCACCGGCAGATCAGGCATATCCCCTGCTTCCCGGCCATAGGCTTCCGTCAGGTCGTGGAGCAACTCGGTCAGCTGACCACTGCCAAGGGAAAAGCCAAAAAACTGGGTGGCGATATCGGGTAACACGTGAGCTTCGTCGAAAATCACCGCCTCGACACTGGGTAACAACTCGCCGAAACCCTCCTCGCGGAGCGCGAGATCGGCAAAAAACAGGTGATGATTGATCACCACCACATCGGCCTCGATAGCCTGCTTGCGTGCCTGCAAGACGTGACACTGCTCGATGAGGGGGCAATCGCCACCCAGACAATTTTCCACGGTCGAGGTGACCTGGCGCCAAATCGGGTCCTCTTCCGAGATCCCGGAGAGCTCTGCAATATCTCCGCTACGAGTGTGAGTGGCCCAATCATCAATACGACTCAGTTTGTCGCCTTCGTCTGCATCCCCCAGTTCGAGCTCCTGGGTGACCATACCCAGGCGAAAACTGCAGAGATAATTCGCCCGCCCCTTGAGCAGGGCGATCCGGCAACCGCCTCCCAGTGCGTCACGCATGAGGGGCAAATCACGGCTATATAACTGTTCCTGAAGGTTCTTGGTGCCGGTGGAAACCAGCACTTTCTTTCCCGATGCAATGGCCGGGGCCAGGTAGGCAAAGGTCTTACCTATGCCCGTGCCCGCCTCGCAGACCAGTACACCCGCCTCTGCCAGTGTGGCTTCAACTGCTGCGGCCATTTCCTGTTGCGGGGGACGCGGGCGAAATCCGGGAATCAATGGCTCGAGAGGGCCCGCCTCACCGAGGAGTTCCGCTGCATTCAACATGGGGTTAAGCGTTGCGGGGCTCAGGACGAGGCCTGATTGTCCCAATAATCGTCATCTTCCAGCCCGCCTTCACGGGTCCAGACGAGACGGCCGATAATCTTGAATTTGGCCACCGACATGATGCCGCGACTGGCCCGACTGCCCACACCATCACCCTCCACGGCGTCGAGAATCTCCTCCCGATCCGCCTCGTAGATCTCAAAGGGCTCAAACTCCTCATCCATGAGCACCAGTACCACATCATCCCACTGCTGCTGCAGTTTAAGTTGGCCGATGCGGTAGGCACCGCTCTTTTCATTGAAAATCGCCCGTCCCTTGACCTGCACCCGACGCCCTTCGCGGGCCCCTCGACCGATGGCATCGCAACCACCCTCGGGCTGTTTCAACAATTCGAGATCGAGCAGACGTGCAGCATCGTAACGGGCGATCTCGCCACTGATAGCCAGCGGCTTGCCGGTTGCCTTACGATATTCCGAGGCCAGACGCCGGGTCTCGGACATGAGTTTATCTATGGAATAGAGGGCCACGGGAAAGCATCATATGGGCTGCCACAGGCCTTGTACACCCGATTTAGCGGGCACCTGCCCGCACGACCACGCGCAGGCGCCGCATCTCATCTGCCCCGAGCATATCGGGCAGCAACAGCAGCCGCTTTTTTCCACCGGCCGCAAGACCGAAATCAAGCACCACCAGCAGGGGGTGGAGGTAGCTACCGGGAAGGAGTTCGACCGGCTGTTGTTCCGCTTCGCCGAGATCAAGCCACCATTGACCATCCAGACTGCAGCCAAACAGGGTCACGGTCCCGGGATTGCCATGACGAAAATATTTGGCCACCCCCATCCCCATCCCCAAACTGATGGTTAACGAGACAGCCCCCATAGCAAGCAGCGGAGCGGGAAGATCGCTTGAAATCAGACAGACAAGCGCTCCGATGTGGCTAAATAGCAGAAAGACACGCAACACAAGTGAACGCCGAAGCGAAATCCGAAGCGGCGCTGCCAAACTGTTGGACCGGGTTACCATCAGGACCTATCGCCTTGGATAGGGAACTGTGAGTGTACCCCTCCGCAGCTCGTTGCACCGCATGGCGTGGAGAGCTTCACATCGCCAGCTGACTGGCCTAAGATTTCCATTCATTTCCATGAATGCTCATGATGAAAGAAAAACAAAAACAACCGATCCTCATTCCAGTAAAAAACCTGTCAAATAAAACGAAGCAGGTGAAGGATAGCCTGGTACAGCCAGAGTCAGGTGGCCCGGATGGCCCCGAGCCCACCCGTTACGGGGACTGGGAGCGGCGTGGCCGGTGTATAGACTTCTGATGCCGCGGTGGTTCGCAAGGAATTAATTATGACGACTCGAGAACGACCTCTTTCCCCGCACCTGGAACTCTACGTCATCCAAAAGCCCCAGTTCACCATGGCGCTGTCAATGACGCACCGTATCACCGGGGTTTTACTTTTTTTTGGTCTGATTGTCATTGCCTGGTGGTTGTTGGCGATTGTGGCAGGTCCCGAGGCCTACGCTGGCGCCCAAGGTGTGCTCGGCTCCTGGTTCGGCAGGCTGATTTTGCTCGGTTGGTCCTTTTGTCTCTTCTATCACCTGTGCAACGGTATCCGGCATCTGATCTGGGACACCGGACGCGGCATGGAAATACGCCAGATTGAGTGCTCCGGTATTGCCGTGCTTATAGTCTCCATAGGCCTCACCCTGCTGACCTGGATTCTGGCCTATGCCAGTCGCGGAGGCCCGGCATGAATCTGCGCACACCGCTCTCCATCGTTCGCGGTCGCGGCACCGCCCACAACGGCGTCCACCATTGGTGGTTGCTGCGCCTGAGCGCCATCGCCCTCATTCCGCTGAGTTTATGGCTAATGGCCTCTCTCATCTGTGTCTCTACCGCCGATCACGCCACCGCAGCGGCCTGGCTGGCATCGCCCACCGGGGCCCTGTTTTCCGTGTTGTTCATCATTGCCGCAACCCTCCATGGACAAATGGGGTTGCAAGAGGTGGTGGTGGATTATGTCCACAATGAAAGCTGCAAGATGATCAGCCTGATCCTTATAAAACTTTCTGCCTTTGCCCTCGCCACGCTTTGCATCCTGGCGATAGTCCGCATGTCCCTGGGAGCCTAGATGACGAATAACGCAACCTCGACGGTTACGGAACACACTTACGATGTCATAGTGGTCGGCGCCGGCGGTGCTGGCCTGCGTGCAACGCTGGGAATGGCATCCCGCGGCCTTTCTACCGCCTGTATTACCAAGGTCTTCCCCACTCGTAGCCACACTGTAGCAGCCCAGGGCGGCATGAGCGCCGCGCTCGGCAATATGGGCGAGGATGACTGGCGCTGGCACATGTACGACACCGTCAAGGGTTCTGACTGGCTGGGAGATCAGGACGCCATTGAATATATGTGCCGTGAGGCCGCCGATGCGGTCATTGAATTGGAGCACTACGGGGTGCCCTTCTCGCGTACCGAGGAAGGCAAGATCTATCAGCGCCCCTTTGGCGGCATGACCACCCACTACGGTGAGGGTACCGCCCAGCGTACCTGTGCCGCAGCGGATCGGACCGGCCACGCCATACTCCATACCCTCTATCAGCAGAGCCTTAAGCACCAGGCGGAATTCTTTATCGAGTATTTCGCCATCGACCTGATCATGGATGACGACGGTAACTGTTGCGGGGTGCTGGCATGGAATCTCGACGACGGTTCGCTGCACCGCTTCCGGGCCCATAGCGTCGTGCTTGCCACCGGCGGCTACGGGCGTACCTTTTTCTCCTGCACCTCGGCCCATACCTGTACCGGCGATGGCAACGGCATGGTGTTGCGTGCCGGTCTGCCGTTGCAGGACATGGAGTTTATCCAGTTCCATCCCACGGGAATCTACGGCTCCGGCTGCCTGATTACCGAGGGCGTGCGTGGCGAAGGAGGATATCTCACCAATGCCAAGGGCGAGCGTTTCATGGAGCGTTATGCCCCTCACGCAAAGGATCTCGCCTCACGGGATGTGGTCAGCCGCGCCATGACCATCGAGATCCGCGAAGGAAACGGGGTAGGTCCTGATGAGGATCACATCTACCTGCACCTGGAGCACCTGGGTGCCGAGGTTATTCAGGAGCGCCTGCCGGGCATTTCCGAAACCGCCAAGATCTTCGCGGGAGTAGACACCACCAAGGAGCCCATTCCGGTACTACCCACCGTGCATTACAACATGGGTGGTATTCCCACCAACTATCATGGCGAGGTGGTCACCCTCAAGGATGGCGAGCCTGACCATGTGGTGCCCGGGCTCATGGCCATTGGTGAATGCGCCTGCGTTTCCGTGCACGGAGCCAACCGGCTGGGTTCCAATTCACTCCTGGATATCGTGGTATTTGGCCGCGCGGCGGCGGAGCGGGCGGCTGAGGTTATCGAGCCAGGCAGCCCCCTGAGAAACTACCCCATGGCTGCTGAAGAACGTGCCGTAGCCCGCCTGGAACGCCTGCGCAACGCCAGCGGCAGCACCGCTACCGCTGATATCCGACTCAATATGCAAAAGACCATGCAGGCCCATGCGGCGGTATTCCGTACCGGCGAATCCCTTGACGATGGGGTAAAGCTCATCAACGAGGTACGCGATTCCTTTGCCGACATCGGCATCCAGGATCGTTCAATGATCTGGAATACGGATCTGGTGGAAACCCTGGAACTGGATAATCTGCTGGTGCAGGCGGTGGTTTGCATGAAGGCCGCCCAAAATCGCACCGAGAGCCGTGGCGGACATGCCCGTGAGGACTATCCGGATCGCGATGATGACAACTGGATGAAGCATACCCTCACGTGGATAGACGAGCAGGACGAGGTAAGCATCGATTATCGGCCGGTACATCTCTACACCCTGAGTGATGACGTCGAGTTTTTCCCGCCCAAGCCGCGGGTATACTGAGCTTTCAAGGGCCCGGGACAAGGAACCTACTCCATGGCTGAATTCCGTCTTCCCCCCAATTCCGTCGTACGTACCGGCAAACATTATCCGGCGAAAGACGGTGTCACGCGTAGCAAGCGTTTCCAGATTTATCGCTGGGATCCGGACAGTGGAGAGAATCCACGCACTGATACCTTCGACCTGGACCTTGATCGCTGTGGACCCATGGTGCTGGATGCCCTGATCAAGGTGAAGGATGAGGTGGATTCAACCCTGACCTTTCGCCGCTCATGCCGCGAGGGGGTCTGTGGCTCCTGCGCCATGAATATTGACGGGACCAATACCCTCGCCTGCACCCAGTCCATCGAGGACATAAAAGGTGATGTGCGGATTTACCCCCTGCCCCACAGCGCAGTGGTGAAAGATCTGGTCCCGGACCTCAATCAGTTCTATGCCCAGTACGCGGCGATACAACCCTGGATGAAAACCCAGACCCCCGCGCCACCAGACCGTGAACGGCTTCAGTCGAAGGAAGATCGGGAAAAACTGGATGGGCTCTATGAGTGCATACTCTGCGCCTGCTGCTCCACCAGTTGCCCCAGCTACTGGTGGAACCCGGACCGATATCTCGGGCCGGCCAGCCTGCTTCAGGCCTATCGCTGGATTGTGGACAGCCGGGATGAATATACCGGGGAGCGCCTGGATTTTCTCGATGACTCCTTCCGTCTCTATCGCTGCCATACCATTCTCAACTGTACCCGCACCTGTCCGAAGAGCCTGAATCCAGGAAAGGCTATTTCGGAGATTCGCAAACTTCTGCTAAACCGAACGGTCTGACGCCCGTGACATCGGCAAGCACCTCGGCGCAAGCGCGGCGGGCGAAATTACGTTGGCGCTGTCGGCGTGGCATGCGTGAACTGGATATCGTACTGGAACACTTCCTGAGCGAGGAATTTCCTGCTCTTTCCGAGGCCGAACAGGCAGATTTCGAACGGCTGCTCAAGCAAACCGACCCCGATCTCGTTCATTGGCTGACAGGTCAAAGCCAGGCACCGGATGAAGGCCTTGCGCGACTTGTTCAGCGGCTGGCGCGGATTCTTTCCAATGAATGAGGTGTGGCAATACTTTATCGAACAGCAGAACATCGGCAGAAACGGCGGAGAGCCAAGCATCTCCGGATCCCCGGAGAAGAATCTGCTCGTTGACCTTTCTCACCAGGGCCTGTCGCGGGTTTCCGGAAAGGATGCCGCCGGGTTTTTGCAGGGCCAAACCACCAACGATATCGAAGCCCTCGCCGAAGGACAGAGTCAACTGACGGCACTGTGCTCGGTGCAGGGAAAAACCCTCGCCATTTTGCGCATCCTGCGCTGGCATGAGTGCTTCTACCTCGGGCACTTCCCCCGAGAACTGACAGAACTCATCCAAAAACGCTTACAGCCCTACATCCTGCGCGCCGATGTCCTGATCGAGGACTGTGGTGATGAATATTCCTGCCTGGGCGTTTCCGGCCCTCGGGCCGAACGCATCCTCGGCCTGTCCCTTCCCGGGCCTCTCCCGACGGCGCCGGGAGAAGCGGTATCCCGCGGCACCGGGGTACTCATGCGGATGCCCGGAGCGGCACCCCGCTTTACCTTATGGGACCAGACTCCGGCACTTATGCCACGCTGGAAAATGCTTGCAGAACACCTTCAACTCGCGGGCGGCCATCGCTGGCGACTGCTGGATATCCTTGGCGGGTTGCCCGCGCCAGGGATAGAGACCACAGACCGTTTTGTGCCCCAGATGCTGAATCTGGATGCGCTGGACGCCATCAGTTTCAACAAGGGTTGTTATACCGGACAAGAGATCGTGGCACGTGCCCAGCATCGGGGAACGGTTAAACGTCGCACTTATCTGGCAGAAATCAAAAGCACCCGGCTCCCCGCACCCGGAGAGTCCCTGTATAGCAGCGACGGAAACAGTATCGGGCAGGTGCTTAATGCGGAAAGAGAGGGTGCTGAACGGAATCTGATGCTGGCCGTCATCCGCACCGCGGCTACCAGCCAGAGTCTCCACATAAAAGGACCCGAGGGGGTACTTCTCAAATTGGGCACCCTGCCCTACATCCTGCCTGAATAAGCAATTGCTCCCAAACTTTTATAGCCGGGTTCCCCCAGATCGGAAATCCCCTAGTGTTTCCGAAAACATTCCTGTCTATCGGCGCAGCCTGCTCCAGACAAAAAAAACGGCACGCCGCGTATAAACACGGCGTGCCGCCCTGGTTCAGAGGCTATCCGCCTCCGCGATATTGCCTAATTGGAAACGACGATGAACTCCACCCGTCGATTCTTCTCACGACCAGCCCGCGTACTGTTGGTGGCAGCGGGTTGGGTTTCACCCAAACCCGACACGCTCAGCCGTGAACGCGCCACACCGTTGGCAACCATGTACTCACGCACACTCTCGGCCCGTTTCAGAGACAGGGCCCGGTTGTACGCGTCTTCACCGGTAGCATCCGTGTGACCAACCACACGCACGCTGACGCTCGAGTGTTTCTTGAGCAGGCGAATCGCACTGGCATCCAGCAGAGCCTGAGAAAAACCAACTAACCGGGCGCTATCAAACTCGAACTCAACTGCCTGTATGAGCAGGGCCTGATTCACCTTGGAGCAACCCTTGGCGTCCACCTTGGCACCAAACGGGGTTTTTGCGCACTTGTCCATATTGTCCGCGACACCGTCCAGGTCCTTATCCACCGCACAGCCGTAGGGATCGACGTGGGAACCAAACACAGTGTGGGCACATTCGTCCTTGTTGTCGGCAACACCATCTACATCCTTGTCGAACATGCAGCCAAATTTATCTATCTTCGAACCCATCGGGGTATAGGCGCATACGTCCTTGCTGTCTGCCACGCCGTCGCCATCCTTATCCGGCACGCAGCCCCAGTCCGTAACCTTGGCACCCTTGGGACTATAGGCACACTCATCCTTCGAGTTTGGTACTCCATCACCGTCATTGTCTGGTGCCGCCGGAGCCCCCCCTCCCGAGGTTGCACATGCAGATATAAATAATGGCAGCATGACTACCGCAAAAATATTCAACATCAAACGCATGGTTTTTCTCCTTATGTTCACCCTTTATAAATTTCGCGCTAAGAGTCTGCCTGAGTTCAACTCATAAGTGCAACTCCAGCTTAAGCGCCTGGTGGGTGAAGCTAGGAATTCCCGGGCTACACAAAAAAAAACGGCACGCCGCGTATAGGCGCGACGTGCCGTCTGGGTTCAGAGGCTACCCGCCTCCGTTTTATTGCTTACTTGGAAACGACGATGAACTCGACCCGCCGATTCTTCTCACGACCCATCCGGGTCTTGTTGGTAGCCATCGGCCGGGTTTCACCCATGCCCGCCACGCTTAGCCGCGAGCGAGCGATGCCATTGGCGACCATGTACTCACGCACGGCTTCGGCCCGTTTCAGGGACAACACCCGGTTGTACTCGGCACTACCCCTGCTATCGGTGTGGCCAACAATACGTACATTGGTATTCGGCTGCTTCTTGAGCAGGCGAATCGCACCGGCATCCAGCAGGGCCTGAGAGAAGCCGACAACCCGGGCACTGTTAAGCTCAAACTCAATCCCCTGTATAAGCAGAACCTGATTTACCTTTGAGCAACCCTTGGCATCGACCTTGGCACCAAACGGAGTCTTCGCACACTTGTCCATATTGTCCGCAACGCCGTCCAGATCCTTGTCAAACATACAGCCGAAGGCATCTACCTTCGAACCGGGTGGAGTATAGGCACACACATCCTTGCTATCTGCTACGCCGTCACCGTCCTTGTCTGGCAAGCAACCCCAGTCCGTAACCTTGCTTCCCTTGGGTGTGTAAGCACATTCATCTTTAGTATCCGGCACACCGTCACCGTCTTTATCCGATGGCGCCTTCATTGCCGTCTTGGCAGCCACCTCTTCACCACAGAGGAAGGTGCCACCCAGTGCGCCCACGCCAGCACCAAGAACTGCGCCAACCGCTTCACCACCCACGACCAGACCCGTAACGGCACCGATAACAGCCCCGCCAATGGTGCAGCCATTCAAGGCGCTGGGGCTACTCCCTCCCGAGGTCGCACAAGCAGATACAAATAATGGCAGCATCACTGCCGCAAAAATGTTTCTCATGGAACGCATGATCTCTCTCCCTATGTTTTGCCTGTAGAAAACTTGAAATATAAGGGAATGTTTTCCAATCCAAGCCCGGAAATACAGGCGAATTCGCCACCCCTTGCACCGAGACTAGCCGAGTTCTCCGGTTTTCGCAATCTGCTAAGATGAACGCAGTTTTTGGGGGAATAGAGTATGGAAATTGCACAAACAATCGCGCTCACCATGGGGGTTGCCTGGGCCAGCGGAATCAACCTCTATGCAGCCATTTTCATGCTTGGAGCACTGGGTGCTACGGGCCACACCACCCTGCCCGCTGATCTCCAGGTCCTGAGCGACCCACTGGTGCTAATGGCGGCGGGATTCATGTACTGCGTGGAGTTCTTCGCCGATAAAATTCCGGGTGTAGACACGGCATGGGACGGCATCCATACCTTTATCCGTATTCCTGCAGGCGCCATGCTTGCTGCCGGTGCCGTCGGGGATGTCAGTCTGGCAACCGAAATAGCGGCAGGACTGGTAGGAGGTGGCCTGGCGACAGGTAGCCATTTAACCAAGGCAGGTGGACGGGCGCTAATCAACACATCACCGGAACCCTTCAGCAACTGGACCGCATCGATCAGCGAGGATGTGGCCGTATTTGGGGGCCTGTGGGCGGCGCTTAATTACCCCTGGGTATTTTTGGGGCTACTGGCCGCCTTTATTCTGCTAGTCGCCTGGTTACTGCCAAAGATCCTCCGCGGAATCGGCCATGTGATTCGTGCGATTGGCCGATTTTTCTCGGGGCAACGCGGTGCCCCAGTGCCCGTCAGCGGTCCCACAGAGTCCTCCGGACCACCACAGGAAAGTTGAAGTCGGAATAAACCCCGGGGCATCCAGGCCCCCTATCCTTTTCCCCCATAACTGATGGCAGACATCCCCTTTCCCGCCAGCGTGGAAAAAAATATTGAGCAGGCCCTCCGTGTATTGCGGCGTGGAGGCCTCGTCGCGTTTCCAACGGAAACAGTCTATGGCCTGGGAGCCGATGCCCTCAATCGGAAAGCGGTTGCCCGTATTTTTACGGTCAAGCAACGCCCCCCCGGACATCCCCTGATTGTGCACCTGGGCAATACCGACGACCTCGCTCTTTGGGCACGTGATATCCCGGATTATGCGCTGGCGCTTGCACGGCAATTCTGGCCCGGACCGCTTACCCTGATTCTCAAACGCACCCGGCAAGTTCCCGATGAAGTCACCGGTGGACAGGACACGGTAGGCCTGCGGGTTCCCGGGCACCCGCTGGCCCGCACACTATTGCAACGCTTTGCCGGAGGTATTGCCGCCCCCTCGGCAAACCGCTTCGGGCGTATCAGCCCAACCCGTGCCGAACATGTGCGCGCAGGGCTTGGCGGTGAAGTTGATTTTATCCTTGATGGTGGCGCCTGCGAACTGGGGTTGGAATCTACCATCGTGGACTGCAGCCGGCCCAAGCCTCGTATCCTGCGTCCTGGGAGTATCGGCAGAGAGGCACTGGAGAACGTATTGGCTGGCGGCCTTGGCAACGGTGCAGAAGAGCTGCCGCGGGTCCCCGGCTCTCATGACAGCCATTATGCGCCCTCAATCCCACTGATCCTGGTACCACGCACCGAAATAACTGCCCGCGCACGCGCTTACTGTGCCCAGGGGAAGCGTGTGGCGGTCCTCGCGCGACAGAAGGCACCGGCAGAAATGCCAGCCCAATGGAAAACAATGCCCGTCAACGCAGAAGACTACGGACACCGGCTTTACGCCAGCCTGCATGCCCTGGATGGGAAGAATTATGATCTGCTGCTGGTGGAAGAACCCCCTCAACTAAGTGAATGGGAGGCGGTTAGCGACCGTTTGCGACGCGCAGCATGCAAAATCTGAAGACAGCCCGCAAAATCCTTTATACCCCTTTCCCAGGCAGGGCTTTTGGTTATAATCACGCGCCTATTCGCGCAATGGACATTAGCAATGCCTGAACTTGTAGGCCTGATCATGGGATCTCGTTCTGACTGGGAGACCATGCGTCACGCGGCAGAAATCCTGGAGCAATTGGGGATACCCTACGAATCCCGGGTGGTCTCCGCCCATCGTACCCCCGACCTGCTCTTCGAGTACGCCGACTCGGCAGCTCAACGTGGACTTGAGGTGATCATTGCCGGTGCCGGTGGTGCCGCCCACCTGCCGGGCATGGTGGCCGCCAAAACCAGCCTGCCCATATTGGGGGTGCCGGTACAGTCACGGGCACTCAAGGGGATGGACTCCCTCCTTTCCATCGTGCAAATGCCGGCCGGCATTCCGGTTGCCACACTCGCCATTGGCCGTGCCGGCGCAGTCAATGCTGCCCTCCTCGCGGCCGCTATCCTGGGCAATAAATATCCGCAGTATCGCGAGGCGCTGGACAGCTTCCGCAATCAACAGACCGAAACCGTGTTGGCCCACTCCGACCCCTCATCTGAAGCATGATTATTGGTATCCTCGGTGGCGGCCAGTTGGCCCGTATGATGGCACTGGCGGGCTATCCGCTTGGGCTGCGTTTTCGGGTGCTCGACCCCGCACCTGATGCCTGTACCGGACACCTGGCAGAGCATATTCAGGCAGAATTCGATGACCCGGCGGCCCTGCGTAAGCTAGCCCGTGGCTGCGACGTAGTTACCTACGAGTTTGAAAATGTCCCTGCAGGGGCGCTGGAACAGCTGGAAGGCACGGTACCGCTCTATCCGCCCCCCGCGGCACTGCGATACTCCCAGGATCGCTTACGTGAGAAAGAGCTGTTTGGGCGGCTGGATATTCCTACTCCCAATCACAAGCCGGTGGACAGTCGCGATGGCCTGGAAGCTGCCGTCGCTGAGGTCGGCCTGCCCGGGGTACTCAAAACCCGGCGCCTCGGATATGACGGCAAAGGACAAACCGTGCTGCGAAAAAATGCCGATCTGGATCCGGCCTGGGAGCAACTGGGCGCGCATGCATTAATTTATGAGGCGCTCATTCCGTTTGAACGCGAACTTTCGATCATCGCCGTGCGCGGGCGCAACGGCAAGTCAGCCTACTACCCCGTGCCCGAGAATAGTCACTGCAATGGCATCCTGCGGGAATCACGGGTTTGCCCCGGTGATCCCATGCAGCAACCGGCTGAAGAGTATGCCCAGCGTCTGCTGGATGAACTGAATTATGTGGGTGTTCTAACCCTGGAGCTTTTCCAGCTGAACGGCCAATTGCTTGCCAATGAATTTGCTCCACGGGTTCATAATTCCGGCCACTGGAGCATAGAAGGGGCCGAAACCAGCCAGTTTGAAAATCACCTGCGCGCCCTCATGGGCCTGCCCTTGGGGAAAACCACCCCGCTGGGTCATATCGCCATGGTGAATTTTATTGGCCACCTTCCCGGCACTGCAGAGGTATTGGCCTGCGCCGGAACCCACTTTCATGGTTATGGCAAACCGGAGCGTGCGGGCCGCAAGGTGGGGCATGGAACAATCCGGGCGTCAACCGTAGAAAAACTTCAGACAGAGCTGGAGCGCCTGAAAAAACTTGCCATGCCTGAATAGTTGTATTCATCTGGCACCACACCGACGACGACATAAAAAAACCGCCGAACTTTCGTTCGGCGGTTTTTTTTCGGCAACTACCGGATTAGCGATTTAAGCGTCGGCGTTAACCGCCTTCATACTCAGGCGTATACGGCCCTGGCGGTCTACCTCCAGCACCTTCACATCGATGTTGTCTCCCTCACTCAGCTTGTCGCTGACATTCTCGACCCGCTCATTGGAAATCTGGGAGATATGAACCAGGCCGTCTTTACCGGGCAGGATATTTACGAAAGCGCCAAAGTCCATAAGTTTGACGACTTTTCCGTGGTAGACGGTACCCACTTCAACATCAGCAGTAATCTGCTCGATTCGCCGTACGGCCTCCTGGGCAGCGGCATTATCCGCCGAGGCAATCTTGATCACGCCATCGTCGGTAATATCGATGCTTGCGCCGGTTTCCTCGGTAATGCCGCGGATGGTGGCACCACCCTTGCCGATCACATCACGAATCTTCTCCGGATTAATCTGGATGGAGATAATACGCGGGGCATACTCGGACATTTCCGCCCGATGCTCGGTGAGAGCATCCGCCATACAACCAAGAATGTGTATCCGGCCTTCACGCGCCTGGGTCAGGGCATCTTGCATGATTTCCTTGGTGATGCCGTCGATCTTGATATCCATCTGCAAGGCCGTAACACCTTCCCCGGTACCCGCCACCTTGAAGTCCATATCGCCGAGGTGATCTTCATCACCCATAATGTCGGAAAGCACCACATGGCTATCCCCTTCCTTGATGAGGCCCATGGCAATACCCGCCACCGGCGCCTTCAGAGGGACACCGGCATCCATCATTGACAGGCTGGCACCACAAACCGAAGCCATGGAGCTGGAACCATTGGACTCGGTGATCTCCGAAACAACGCGAATAACGTAAGGAAAATCATCGACATCCGGCATCACCGCCAGCAGACCACGCTTGGCCAGGCGCCCATGACCGATTTCCCGACGTTTGGGGCCCACGAAACGGCCAGTCTCACCCACACAGTAGGGAGGGAAATTGTAATGCAGCAGAAAATGCTCCCGACGTTCACCCTCAATGGCATCAATGATCTGTGCATCCCGACCACTGCCCAGGGTCGTAACGACCAGTGCCTGGGTTTCGCCACGCGTAAACAATGCAGAACCATGGGTGCGTGGTAACACGCCTACCCGCGGGGTGATGGGACGAACGGTACGGCTGTCCCGCCCATCGATGCGGGCGGCACCGGAAAGAATCCGTCCGCGAACGAGATTTTTTTCCAGCTTTCCAAAGGCTCCCTTAACCGCATCTTCCGAGAGCTCTTCCGTGCCAAGCGTTGCCGCCACTTCTTTGCGTAGCGCGCTAACCTGTTCCTGGCGCGCCAGTTTGTCGACTATGTTATAGGCCTCGCCCAAGCGCTCTGCCGCGAGTGTTTCTACATGGCTGGTAAGAGCCTCATTCTCCTCCGGCGCAGTCCAATCCCAGGTAGGCTTGCCCACCTCGGCAGCCAGCTCTTCAATCGCCTGGATTACCGCCTGCATCTGTTCGTGGCCGTGAAGCACGGCGCCAAGCATGACTTCTTCGGAAAGCTCCCGGGCTTCCGACTCCACCATCAGGACGGCATTCCTGGTACCCGCCACCACGAGATTAAGGTCTGAATCAGGTAGTTCACCGAGACCTGGATTTAACAGATATTCACCGTCGCGATAACCGACCCGGGCAGCGCCGATGGGACCATTAAAAGGAATCCCGGAAATAGCCACCGCCGCAGAGGCTCCAATAAGGGCAGGAATGTCGGCATCGATCTCCGGGTCCAGGGAAACCACCGATGCAATCAACTGCACTTCATTCTTGAAACCCTTGGGAAACAGGGGGCGCAACGGCCGGTCAATCAGCCGGCAGGTGAGCGTTTCCTTCTCCGTCGGGCGTCCTTCGCGCTTGAAAAAGCCGCCGGGGATCTTGCCTGCCGCATAGGTTTTTTCCTGGTAATCCACGGTCAGCGGAAAGAAGTCGCGACCCGGATCCGCGGTCTTGCGACCGGTCACCGCCACCAGCACTGCCGTATCGCCCAGACTAACGAGGACTGAACCGGCGGCCTGGCGCGCAATCTCGCCGGTTTCTATGGTCAGTGTGTGATTCCCGTAAGGAATAACTTTCTTGGTTGCGTTCATGAGTGTTCCTGTAGTCAGCGACGAAGGACGGGCGCTCTACTTGCGCAGGCCCAAGCGGGAAATCAGTGAGCGATAACGCTCAGCATCATTTTTATTCAGGTAATCCAGCAACTTGCGCCGCTTACTCACCATTTTCAACAAACCCTGCCGGGAATGATGATCATGGATATGGGTGCGAAAATGCTCCGTGAGGTAGCTGATGCGTTCAGAAAGCAGGGCCACCTGTACTTCTGTTGAACCCGTGTCGCCAGGAGCCTGCTGATATTCCTGAACGATGGTACTTTTATCCTCGGTATTAAGAGCCATTTTCTCGATTCCCGTTATTGCGCCTAAATGCTGAATTCCAAAATGGGCGGGATGCTTGACCAATAAGCAAACCTGACCCAACCTATTACATTAACTTATATTTATAACAAATTGTTTTTACAAACTTTAACTAATTAGTTGCGAGCAGTTTTCTTGGGGCGATTTTACCATCTGCCTGCACCTCGCCCACTCCAAGAAAGCACGCCTTTCCGGCATATATCCTGACCCACCCCCGTGTCGGGGCATGAGGGACCAGTATTGCCTGCCCCTGACGCAGGTAGTAGGCCATATCGTCAGACAAATTCACATCGGGCCAACCCGGCAAGGCTGTGTCCATGGGCAGCAGAAGCTTGTCCAGAGCCTCCATACCCTCCTCGGCCGGCTGTTCCAATGCCGCCAGCGTTACCATCTGCTCCGCAGCAAAAGGACCTGAAGCAGTACGTCTCAAGGCCGCAAGGTGGGCGCCACAACCCAAAGCGTCACCAATATCCTCGCCCAGGGTGCGTATATAGGTTCCCTTGCTGCAGAACACCTCAATACCCACCCGATTTTCCGACATTTCCGTCAGCTTCAGTTCCTTGATGGTCACTGGTCGCGCCTTGCGCTCCACCACCAGGCCCTGATGAGCCAGCTTGTACAAACGTTGTCCCTTGATCTTGAGCGCCGAGTGCATGGGAGGAATCTGTTCAATTTCCCCCCGGAAGGTTTCCAACACCTGTTCCACATCATGGCGGGACAGAGCAGGAACTGCCCGCTCCTGTATCACCTCTCCTTCCGTATCACCGGTGTTCGTCTTGACGCCCAAATGCAGTACGGCTTCATAACGCTTGTCCGCATCGAGCAAAAAGCCCGAGAGCTTGGTTGCCTCACCAAAACAAATGGGCAGCAAACCACTCGCCTGACGATCCAGACTACCGGTATGTCCTGCCTTGCGGGCCCGGTACAAGCGTTTTAAGCGCTGTAAAACCGCATTGGAACCAACACCCAGGGGCTTATCCAGGAGCAAAATTCCATGCACGTTGCGGCCTTTTTGCCGACGTCCCATGGCTTAGCTTTCCTCCACCGGATCTATCGGGTCTTCCCGTTCCCCGGCACGCCCTGAGTCTGCCTGGTCCACCAGCGCCCAAAGGCGTTCCGCCTCTTCCTCTTTATGGTCATAGCGGAACACCAGTTCTGGCGCCATGCGTAAACGCATACGCCGCGCGATGCCACTGCGCAAAAACCCCGATGCCTTTTTCAGCGCCGTTGCCACCTCACCCGCATCTGCCTTTTCTGGCAACACGTAAAAAATGATGGCCCGTTGGAGGTCGCGGGCGACTTGCACATCGGTTACAACCAATTGCCGCAAGCGCTCGTCGTGTACTTCCTGATGCAACAATTCGGCGGTTTCCCGACGCAACTGCAATGCGATCCGATCAGACCGGCCGAATTCTTTAAAACCCATATAAATCAGAAGCCTGCATTAACAACCAAAGAGCTCTTCACTATAAGCTGCTCGCGCTTACAGGCTTCTTTCTACCTCAACTCGTTCATAGACTTCGATCTGGTCACCGGCCTTGATATCGTTGTAATTCTTGACCCCGATACCGCATTCAACACCAGATTTCACTTCGTTGACGTCATCCTGGAAGCGCCGCAGTGACTCCAGCTCACCTTCATAAATCACTACATTGTCACGCAACACGCGGATAGGATTGCTGCGTTTGACTGTACCCTCGGTAACCATACAACCGGCAATCGCACCAAACTTGCGGGCGCGGAAGACATCCCGTACCTCCGCAATACCCGTGATCTCCTCCTTGAGTTCGGGCGAAAGCATGCCTGAGGCCACCTGCTTGACGGTATCGATAACATCATAAATAACGCTGAAGTAATTCAGGCTGATGCCCTCAGCCTCGATCAGACGGCGGGCGGTTGCGTCAGCCCGGACATTGAAACCAAACATCATGGCCTTCGAGGCGATAGCAAGATTAACGTCACTTTCATTAATGCCGCCGGTACCGCTGGCCACCACCGAGATGCGTACTTCATCGGTAGAAAGCTGGGTTACCGCATCATTCAGGGCCTCCACCGAACCCTGCACATCGGCCTTGATAATCAACGGCAGAATAGAGCTCTCACCCGCACCCATCTGGGCAAACATGTTTTCCAGTTTGGAGGCCTGCTGACGGGCAAATTTACTCTCTCTGTATTTGGTTTGCCGCTGGGTCGCCAACTCGCGCGCCTTACGTTCATCAGCCACTACGACCATGGAATCGCCAGCCCCTGGCGGGCCCGACAAGCCAAGCACCTCGACCGGGGTAGATGGCCCCGCCTCGCGCAAATCCCGACCATTTTCATCAAGCAGGGCACGCACACGACCAAATTCCCGTCCCACCAGAACCACATCGCCCTTGAGCAATCGTCCCTGCTGTACCAGCAGGGTTGCGACTGCGCCACGTCCACGATCGAGGCGAGACTCCACCACGATACCCGTGGCGGGCCCTTTATCCCGCGCCGTTAGTTCCAGCAATTCCGCCTGTAACAACACGGCATCCAGCAGCGCATCGACACCCTCGCCGGTGATTGCCGAGACGTCGATAAACATGGTGTCACCGCCCCAGTCCTCGGGTATAACCTCCCGGCTCGAGAGCTCTTGGCGGACCTTGTCGGGATTGGCATCTGGCCGATCAATCTTGTTAACCGCCACCACCAGCGGTACTTCCGCCGCACGGGCGTGCTGGATGGCCTCCTCGGTCTGCGGCATAACGCCGTCATCCGCTGCCACCACCAAAATAACGATGTCGGTTGCCTTGGCGCCACGGGCTCGCATCGCGGTAAAAGCGGCATGTCCCGGGGTATCCAGAAAAGCGATCTCTCCCTTTGAGGTCTTAACTTTGTAGGCACCAATATGCTGGGTAATACCGCCCGCCTCGCCCGATGTCACCTTGGACTTGCGCAGGTAATCGAGTAACGAAGTTTTGCCGTGATCAACATGCCCCATCACGGTCACTACCGGTGCCCGGGGCGCTGCCTCTCCACCCTCTTCCTCGCTCGCCTGAAGCACTTCCTCTTCGAGCGCATCGCTGCGCATTAGCTTGACCTTGTGACCCATTTCCTCGACCACTACGACTGCTGTTTCCTGATCGATGGATTGATTGATGGTCACCATGCTGCCGAGGTTCATCAGAGTACGAATGACCTCTGGTGCCTTGACCGACATTTTCTGCGCCAGTTCACCGACGGTCAGGGTTTCAGGAATACTGACTTCACGCACCACCGGCTCGGTGGGTGCCTGAAAGGTATGGGCGCCAGGAGCCGCCCGCACGGCCACTCGCCGGGAACCCTTTTTCCGCCGCCGACCACTCTTTTGTGCCGCAACGTGAAGTTCTTTGGGGCGATCCGCCCTTTTGGCCCCGCCACGCGCGCGACGTGAATCAGACTTTGCCGAGGTCGCCTTTTCGGAGGGAGGCTGAACGATTTCTGGAACAACCTTCTTAGGTTCAGAAGCACCCTTCTTCGTTTCAGGAATGACTTTTTCGGGTGTTTTGGCTGCAGGCTCTTCTTTTCCCGTCTCGGGAGCCACAGCCTTGGGTGCCGGCTTGCGGCGAGGCTTTGGCGGGGGCGGGGGCTCCTTTGCACGAGCCTCTTCTTCGGTGCGGAGCGTCTCGTCCAGTTCCTGCTGCCTGCGCTTGGCCTGATCGTGCAGATCCCGCTTCGCAGCCTCCATGCGTTCGCGAACACCCTTGTCTTCCGTCAGGGTCTCCGTCTTGCCCGCCTGTGCCGTTCCGCGCACAAAGGTTCTCTTCTTCCGAACCTCCACGGTCACAGTCTTGCTCCGTCCCACGGTGCGTGTCGTTGGGGGAACCTTAATCTCGCTAACGGATTTCCGTTTCAGGACAATCTTTTTCCTAGCCGGAGTTTCTCCAGCTTGCTTCCCCTTGCCGTGCAATTGACGCAGATAGGAGAGCAATATCCCCTTGTCCTTGTCGTTGACAGGCTCATCAGCCTTACGCTGGGAAAGACCGGCCTCTTTTAGCTGCACCAGCAGCCGATCCAGCGGGGTTCCTACGCTTTCGGCCAACTGTTTTACGGTCACTTCAGCCATCTGCTATTGCCCTTTGCCTGCGCTGTCTTGGCCGTCGTCCTCAAACCAGGACGCACGTGCTGCCATAATCAATTCGCCCGCAAGAGAAGGCTCTATATCGGAGATTTCAACCAGCTCATCCACAGACTGCTCAGCAAGGTCTTCCTTGCTAACCACGCCCTGTTCGGCAAGCTGGTGTGCCAGTTCCGAATTCATCCCCTCAAGTTCAAGCAAGTCTTCCGCGGGTTCTGACCGCTCCTCGGTGGCAATTTCGCGGGTCAGCAAAATATCCTGTGCCCGGGTCCGCAGCTCATTGACGACCTCATCATCAAATTCTTCAATCGCCTGCATCTCCTCAAGCGGAACGTAGGCAATTTCCTCCAGGGTAGAAAAACCCTCCTGAGTGAGAATTATCGCAACCTCCTCATCAACATTGAGCTGGTCTTTGAACTTGGCAACGATTTCGTCCGCCTCGGCCTCACTCTTTTCCGCTGCCTGGGTCTCGTCCATGACGTTGAGTTTCCAGCCGGTCAACTGACTTGCCAGGCGTACGTTCTGGCCACCGCGGCCTATGGCCTGGGCCAGTTTTTCCTCCTCCACAGCAACATCGATGGAATGGGATTCTTCATCCACAACAATGGAAACCACCTCGGCGGGTGACATGGCGTTGATGACGTACTGGGCCGTACTTTCGTCCCAGAGAATGATATCCACGCGCTCACCACCCAGTTCATTTGACACCGACTGCACCCGGGAACCACGCATACCCACGCAGGCCCCCACCGGGTCAATCCGCGCTTCCAGGCTGCGCACACCAATCTTTGCCCGTGAACCCGGATCCCGTGCCGCACCTATTATTTCGATTAAGCCATCGCCGATCTCCGGCACTTCGATACGAAATAACTCAATCAGTAGTTCCGGCGCCGTGCGGCTGACAAATAGCTGGGGACCACGCATTTCTGCGCGCACCTCCCGTAGATAGCCACGCACCCGGTCACCCGGGCGCAATGCCTCGCGTGGAATCATTTCCTCGCGGGAGATCAATGCCTCGGCATTGCCACCCAGATCAAGAATGACGTTGCCCCGATCCATGCGCTTGACCACGCCGTTGATGATCTCGCCAACCCGGTCCTGATAAGCCTCGACTACCTGCGCACGCTCTGCCTCGCGAACCTTCTGCACGATAACCTGCTTGGCTGTCTGCGCGGCGATGCGCCCGAAGCTGACTGACGCCATGGGCTCTTCAATAAATTCTCCCAGTGCTATTTGGAGATGTTCAGCTTGCGCCTGACTCAGGGGAATCTGGCGGTCCTCCTCCAATTCCGGGATTTCACCGTCCTCGTCCGCCTCGGGGTTATCCGAAACCACTTCCCAACGGCGAAAGGTATCGTAATCCCCACTTTCACGGTCGATAGCCACGCGCACATCAATATTTCCGCGTTCACGCTTCTTGGTAGCGCTCGCGAGAGCGGCTTCGATAGCCTCGAATATGATGTCCTCGGCAATGCCCTTTTCGTTCGAAACAGCTTCGACGACCAGGAGTATTTCTTTTGCCATAATCAATTCACCGTATACCGCAAAAATTTATGCGGGTTTTGCGGGCCACTGTTAGCCACGATTAGTGCTTCTTGTTATTTTTCTTGCCCAGGTTAGCCAGCAGATGTGCACGCGCTATCTGCTCCACAGGAAAAGTCTCTTCCTCTCCATCATCCAGCAATAAACGAACTACTCCCGCATCGCAGGCCATAATCACGCCCTTGTACTTGCGCCGCCCGCTCAAGGTATCCGGAAAGCGTGTCTGCAGATGGATCCTCTCACCTGCAAATCGTTCATAGTGCTCGGCACGAAACAGCGGACGCTCGATCCCCGGGGAAGACACCTCCAGCGCATAATTCCCGGGAATGGGGTCTTCCACGTCCAGGATGCCGCTGATTTGATGGCTAACCCGCGCGCAGTCATCGACAGAAATACCGTCAGCCTGCTCGATATACACCCGTAATACCGGCGCCCCACTCTGGATGTGTTCAATCCCCAGCAACTCATAACCCATGGCAACAACGGCCGGTTCCAACAATGCGTACAAGCTGTCCTGTCTGTCTGCTGCCATCCTGCTGTCCTCGCCGGAACGGGATACATCCCTCCCGACAACACTTCCCCAGCGACCATAAAAACAAAAAAATGGGCGCAAGGCCCACTTCCAACCAGCCCTGTAAGCGGCTGATAAATATAAATTTTACCTAACAGGCGCCGCTCTAACTCAACAAAAAACCCCTGACGGGGCAATTAGTTGGTAGCGGGGGCAGGATTTGAACCTGCGACCTTCGGGTTATGAGCCCGACGAGCTGCCAAACTGCTCCACCCCGCATCAATTAGGAGGCGCATTCTAACCCTCGGGATGGCCCACAGCAAGACGAATTTTAACTGTCGGAACGGTTCACAAAAGTATTCATATGAACTGGCTGGCGGCGAGCCCCCCAGTGCCCGGGGCTGGCCTCGAACACACCAGCGCAGGGCGTGCCGCAATGTGTACATGCGCCCGCTGCATCGAGCTTCCAGTCTTCCAACTCGTACCAGTCGCGAACAATCAGGGCATGGCCACATTGATGACAGTGGGTTGTACCACCCGCCGGATCGTGAATATTCCCCGTATAAACGTAGTGCAGGCCATTTTTCAACGCGATATTACGGGCCCGCCGCAGGCTTCGTGGCGATGTTGGCGGAATATCCCGCATCTTCCAGTCGGGATGAAAGGCGGTGAAGTGGAGTGGCACATGGGGCCCAAGCTTCTCCATCACCCAACCGCTAAGGGCCTCAATCTCACGGGATGAATCGTTTTGTCCCGGGATCAGCAAGGTCGTTATCTCCAGCCAGACTCCGGTTTCATTAACCAGATATTCAAGCGTATCCAGTACCGGTTGCAGGTGGCCACCTGTCAGTTTGTAGTAAAAGTCCTCGCTAAAGGCCTTGAGGTCCACGTTGGCAGCGTCCATGTGGGCGAAAAATTCCGCGCGTGGTTCTTCGCAGATATATCCGGCGGTGACCGCAATCGACTTGATGCCGAGCGCGGCGGCGGCCTGTGCCACGTCTACCGCATACTCAAGAAAGATGACGGGGTCGTTGTAGGTAAAGGCGATACTGCGACACCCCAGCTCGCCAGCGGCACGCGCCAGGGCCTCGGGACTGGCCTGGTCCGCAAGGATATCCATCTCGCGTGACTTGCTCATGTCCCAGTTCTGACAGAATTTGCAGGCCAGATTACATCCCGCGGTACCAAAGGACAGTACCGGAGTCCCGGGAAGAAAGTGATTGAGCGGCTTCTTTTCCACGGGGTCGATACAAAAACCACTGGAGCGCCCGTAGCTGAGTAACACCACCTCACCGCCCTCACAACCACGCACGAAGCACAGGCCCCGCTGGCCATCCCGCAGCTTGCAGGCCCGCGGACAAAGATCACACCGAACCCGCCCATCCGGACAGGGCGACCAGTAGCGAGTGGGAACGGCAACCTCCGCCATTATCTCCGATCCTCCAACGTATCTAGCAGCCTGCCAGCGGCAAAGCTCCTATACTTCACTCAGGCAGGCCGTGTAACCAAGTATAGAAAATCCTCATCCACATTTATTCAGATGCCACTTTCCATCACTCAACAGCAGTTTTTACTGGAACTGTCCTTGCGTTCCATTCAGTCCGGGTTGACGGATGCCCGGGCACTGCAAATTGGCCGGGATGATTGTGAGGCCGTCCTCTGGGAGCCAGGCGCGGCCTTTGTAACCCTGGAACGGAGTGGCCGATTACGCGGATGTATCGGCAGCCTGGAGGCCACACGGCCGCTGGCAGTGGATGTCGTGCAACACGCCTTTGATGCAGCGTTCCGCGATCCCCGCTTCCCGTCCCTGGAGGAATCTGAACTTACCGACCTGGAGCTGCACATCTCGGTTCTGTCGCCCAGCGAAGCTCTGGAATTTTCCTCGGAAACCGAGCTGCTTCGTCTGTTACGCCCCGGGGTCGATGGCCTGATCATCGCCAGCGAGGGACGACAGGCGACCTTCTTGCCCAGCGTGTGGGCCATGCTGCCGGAAAGGCAGGAGTTTCTCTCTCACCTGAAACAGAAGGCCGAAATTCCTGAGAATGTTGCCGTATCCAGGGCGTGGCGCTACCACACCCAAACCTTTCCCTAGGTATCTATAACTAGCGCCGACAGCCACCCAGCGAGCCTGGCCCACATGGCAATCCATCCATCCAGATAGCCTGATCGAGCTTGGCATCAGCTAAATCCGAGCCCGTCATATTCGCCCCGCTGAGATCGGCGTAACTCAGATCGGCACCGCGAAAATCCGTGTCAATGAGCGTGGCATGCTGCAGGTTCACGCCAGTAAGCCGTGCCTGGCGCAAATTCGCACCACTGAGATTGGCATAGGCCAATTCGGCATAGGCAAGATCGGTGGAATCCAGGCGAGCGCCGGGTAATTCAGCGCTCCGCATACGTGCATTGCGCAATACGGCGCCGGCAAGATCCGCCTGCGGCAATTTCAGCGCCTCAAAACGGCAATTACTCCAGTTGACCCCGGGCCGAGGCGCGGCGGCACAGTCCGGTGGGTTATCGGAAGACTCCGGGGTAAGAACGATGCCGCTGACGAGGATCACGGCCATCATGCCGGCAAGCAAAGTGTACTGTAATTTGCGGTTGCGCCGTGGCGGCTGAAACTCGGTGGCCATGCGGGCCCGGCGCTGGCGATGGCGAACGATGGGTTCCGGCTCAAAATCACGGCGCTCTTCCAGGCTACGGCGCTCAATACCATCCGGCGCCTCGCCATCCTGCTGGCGACGATCGGCAGGCCCACGTTCATCCTGACGCCAGTTCTCGGAAAGCTCCGGCGCCGGCGCATCTTCAGACTCAGCCAGGAGACCCTTACGCAACTCCGCCACCCGCTCCCAGCCGTCGCTATCAAGGCTCAGTTCATCGTCATCATTGATTCGCCCGATGCCGATAAAACGACGCACCAGTGGTTCCGGGAAAGGCCCCTTAACCGTACGCCCCCGCCGCACGTACCAGAGTTTTGCCATCTCCGCTCCTAAAGACTTGTCGGCGAAAGGATAACCTATACTATGCCCTTCGAGGGCCATTTCTCTGTGGAGCCATGCTACCTACCGGCATTTCAATTCCCCCGGTTATCACGCCGCTATCCCAACCCGCGCCATTGATCCAGGCGCTACAGCCTGGTGCCATTCTGGAAGCGGTGGTCATTAACCAGATGGGGAATTCCCAGGCATTATTGCTATTGGCCAACACCCCGATCCGGGCACAGACCACCACCCCCCTACACCCGGGCGAGACCCTCAGTCTGAAAGTTGAGGAAACCACGCCCCGGCCTACCTTGAGCATCGTTGCACGAGAGGCCGGTGAAACGGAGGCCACGACGATTGCCCGCTCACTGAGAACAGTGCTGCCGCGTCAGGCGCCCTTGCCACCCTTGCTCTCATTGCTGGAAGCACTTGCCAAACCCGAGGTAGCCAGAAAATCATCACTGCCGGCCCCTCTGCTCAAGCAAGTCCAGGAGTTTTTCCGGACCCTTCCCCAGATTCAGACCTTGTTCAAGGGAGAGGGCGTAGCCCGGGCGGTACAGGGTTCTGGCCTGTTTCTGGAGGCGCAGCTGGCAAATCACATACCTTCCTCCCCGGGGCCAGCTCCCCGGCGTGATCTCAAGGGGGCTCTGCTACGCCTGTTGCAGACCACCCACCCGGTGACGCCAGAGTCTGCAAGCACTCCAAAGCCCCCATCATCATTCCTGACCCCGGGGCAAACGCCTTCTAGCCCGACAGCTCCCAAGCCTGAGCTGCGCGCGCCTGTAACGCCCCCGGCAACGGTGCTTGCAGGGCAGGACGTAGAGGGAGACCTCCAGCGTCTGCTGGAAGGTGCCGTGGCGCGTGTCCAGGCCAATCAGCTGGCCTCGCTACCTGGCGAAGACGGCACGTCACGTGCGTGGGTTGTAGAAATTCCCGTGCGCGAGCCACCACAAGGCAGTGTGGTCAAACTCCGTATTCAGCAGGAACCCGGGCATCAGGAAGACAGTGCCCTCCCCTACTGGTCAGTGAATCTCAGCGTGGAACCGCCACGATTAGGCCCCATTCACGCAAGAATTTCCCTCGGTGGCGAAAAAATTTCCACCACCCTTTGGGCGGAAAGAGAAAGCACCCTCAAACTGGTGCAACGACACTTGCAGGATCTGGACGACGGGCTGCGTAAAGCGGGCCTGAAAGCCGAGCGGGTTTGTTGTCATGGAGGAGAGCCCCCAGAATTCATTAACCCGCGGCCAACCACCACCAGCCTGGTGGACATACACGTATGAATGGCGATCAGCCAAAGCCACCAGAAACTGCCGTTGCCCTGCGCTACAACGGCCTGGGGGCGCCGCGACTCAGCGCCAAGGGGCGCGGCGAGGTGGCACGGAAAATCCTCAGCCTGGCAGAGGAAAACGGCATTCCTGTACACGAAGACGGGGATCTCGCCTACCTGCTTTCAACCATTGACCTCGACAAGGAGATCCCGCGCAACCTCTATCTTGCAGTTGCCGAGGTCCTGGCCTTTGCTTATGCCCTATCGGGCAAGGCGCCGCCCGAAAAAGATGTAACCAAGGCTATTTGAGATAGCCCGTAACGACTATTTTCCAGCACCGGTTTTAGCATCGATCACGCGCTGAAGTTTTCGATTCTCCGCGAGCAGCCGCGGGTTGCCTCCAGCAAGAGCCGCCGATTTACGCGCCAGCAAACGGGCCTGATCCAGGTCGCCTTCCGCCAAACGGACCCGCGCCAGGCGATGCCAGAGCCAGGCATCTCCAGGAGCAATTTCGAGCGCCCTTTCCAGACTCGCCGCACTCAGTCCATAGTCACCCGAGCGGGCCTGCCGCTCAGCACGATAAACCAGATGTTTGACCGCCGGATTTTCACTGTCATCTCCCGCCGGTGCCGGCGCCGCCAGGGGGCGAACCAGCACTCCGGGGGCGGTCGTTCCCGCTGGCGTACGCGGCCATGAATGCGGAGTCTGCCCAGATACCGGTGCCTGACGTTCCTCGACCGGAGCGCCTGAATCAGGGCTGCTAGCACAAGCCGTGAGTAACAAGAGCAATAGTAGCCCCGACCATCCCCATGCACCTCCGGTTCTGGCCAGGCCTTTGTTGTCACCCGTTCGATAAATCATGAGGCACATGGCTGATACTCCGGCATGGCAGCGGCCACAAAGGGCATTCGCACGGCGCCCGGGCAGTCCGGGTCCGTACGATACCCGCCCATGCGATCCACCCAATGCCAGGCTACACCCTCGGGGGGAGGCGCGTTACTGGGCCTGGGTCGCAAGGCTGGCATCAGATCTGCCCAGACCGCAAGCGCGCCCCGGGCCCCGCTGAGGCCAGCGGGTCGATTATCGTCCCGTCCTATCCACACCACCATCAGACGGTTGCCACTGAAACCGGCAAACCAGCTATCCCGGAGATCGTCGGTAGTACCGGTTTTACCCGCCACCGACAAAGGCAACAGGTGCGTCCGGGTGGCGCGCGCCGTACCCTCGCGCATGACCCCCTGCAAGGCAAAACGCAATAAAAAGGTACTTTCAGCCGAGGCCGCCTGGCTGACGGACAAGGCATAGCGCTGCAGCGGTTGCCCATGGGCATCGGTCACGGCACGGATAGTCCGTAAAGGAACGCGAAATCCACTATTTGCAAGGGGTTGATAGATTCTGGATACCTCGTAAGGAGAGAGCGCTGCAGCGCCCAGAAACAGCGAAGGATAAGGCTGGAGGGGGCGTTGCAGGCCCAGCCGCTTCAAACGCCGCAGCATCGACTCAACCCCTATAGCCATCCCCAGACGTACGGTGGCCAGATTATAAGAGTGTACGAGGGCCTCGAACAGGCTGACGGTACCGTGGCTTAAACCATCCGCATTTCGCGGCCGCCACAGCTTGCCTTGCTCTCCGGCGATGGCAATGGGTGCGTCCTTCAAGGGACTCGCCAGATGATAGCCAGTTGCCCGCTCCAGAGCGGCCAGATAGAGCACAGGTTTTAGTAGCGACCCCACCGGACGACGTGCATCCAGAGCCCGATTAAAACCAGGCCAGCCCGGTTTGCGTCCACCGGCCATTGCAATGACCTCGCCGCTGTGAGGATTGGAGACAACCACCGCACCCTCAAGATTCTTCCTGACCCCGTGCCCGCCGCTTTCCAGTTGCCCAAGTCGTCGTGCCAGTCCCTGCTCGACGTAGTATTGGCTCAGGGGTTCAAGGGTACTGAAGATACGCAATCCGGCGGTGCGCAGACGTTCTTCCGGATAATCCCGGCGCAATTGACGGCGGAGTAATTGGACGTAGGCAGGATAAGGGGTTTTTGCCTGTCGCATTTTGGCCACCACACCAAGCGGTGCGCGCTGCGCACGCCGGGCCACCTCGTCAGAGATGAGGTGGCGCTCGGCAAGGGTCGTCAGTATCTGGTTGCGCCGGGCTCTGGCACGATCGGGGTGGCGCCGCGGATTGTAATAGGAAGCCCCCTTCACCAGGGCAATCAGCAGGGCCATTTCCGGCAAGTCCAGCTCTTCCAGTGTCCGTCCAAAATAGAATTCAGCCGCCAGACCAAAGCCATGGATCGCGCGTGCGCCATCCTGCCCCAAATAGATCTCATTGAGATAGGCTTCAAGGATGGCCTCTTTGCTATAGCGGGCCTCCATAATCAACGCAAGTACGGCCTCATGAAACTTGCGGCCCCAAGAACGACGCTGCTCCAGAAACAGGTTTTTGGCCAACTGCTGGGTCAGGGTGCTGCCCCCTTGAATCACCCCTCCGGCCTTTAAATTCACCAAGGCGGCTCGCGCAATACCCCTGGGATCGACGCCGTAATGGCTTTCAAAGCGCCGATCCTCTACAGCAACTATCCCGATTTTGAGAATATCCGGAAACTGCCTCAGTGAAAGTGGGACCCGATCCTCCTGATGGGCTGGAAATATCTTTCCAACCAGTGGCGGATCGAGTCGCAATAGTGCGATAGCTCCCGCCGTGCCCGTTAGCCCCTGCAAACGATCATTGGAAAAGTGCAATGAAACCCGTTGCCCGGGCTGAGCGCCATCCCAATAGGCAAAGGCACGCAGATAGATCTCGAAGCGATTGCCACGGCGTAAATAATCGCCTTCACGCCGAAGTCCTGGGGCATTCTGGTATGCCGCCGCCTTGAGCAGGTACTCCAGTTCATCCGCGCTCATACCCAAGCCTGAATATAGCGCCACGGGTGCTGCATAGATCCGCGCGGGCGCCGCCCAGCTTTTTCCCTCGAAGCGGCTACGCAGGGTGAGATCACTCCACGCGAGATAAGCAACACTCGCTACCAGAGCAAAGACGAGGAGGTGGAAAGACAGCTTGGAAAAACTGCGCCCCAGTTTGGCCAGGCCGTTTTTCAGAATGGCGGACGGAAAACCACGGACGCGTGCCTTTTTTCGAGCCATAACGACGAGGGTGTCGAACTTGCGCGTGAAAACGCGAGAAGAGCAGCATACGTCCGGCGCGGGACGTAATCAATAATACAGTTTATGTTATTGCCGTAACAGCATGTTTTTAATGGGTTGTTTCTGAGACCGCCTGCTCATCCCCATAGAGATTCCCCACCAGTTCCGCCTCTCCGCGGGCAAGTCCACAGGTCGCCATCAACTCGTCTACCGAAGCACCCTTTTTTACCAGCGCAATGGCATGGTGATAGGGTTGCTCTCGGTTGATCCCGCCTTCCAGTTGATCCTGACGGCTAACGGTTCCTTTCAAAGCCGCCTTCAGATGGCGAAGTTCATCGCCCATTTCACTGGCGGCCCCGCAAAGGGCACGCACATCAGACTCCAAGGAGCAGATTTTTTGTTCCATTGCGGTATGGTGTTGATGCAAGCGGCGCCAGAGCAAAAACCCGCCAACACCAACGAGTAACAGGGAAAGCAAAATATAGGGCATAAGTAACTCCATCCGGGCTAGTCCGTGCAGATACCCGGATCATTGGCGGGCTGCATATCAGGCATACTCATCAATATGTCCATCACTATCCTCTTCGGATGCCCCATCCGCGGGCGGCGGCTCCTTTGAAGTAGCCTTTCCTTCTTCACCATCTTCATCCCTATCGCGCGGACGTCGGCGGGGAGCCGGCCTTTCACTGGGTGACAAGGGCCAGGTAGAGTGGATCGGGGGTATATCGCCGGGTTCAATCATTGTTCAGTCGGTTTTGCCTTGTGAGCACCATTGACCTCCACCGCATCCGATCCAGACAGGCCGTCCAGGCTCAGTATTTTGTCGCTCTGCATACGTCAATATCCCGTCATTCACCCGTTCTGAGGGCTAAACATGCACTGTTCATGCCATGATTTTTGTCCACACGGAATGGGAACCTCACCTTAACCTGCCTTCCTGTAGTGACAACCGTAACGCTCGGAGAGCGTTTCGAGTAGCTCCGCATAGGCCAGAACGCCACGACTATCGGGCAACACCTCCGGCAATGGCCTTCCGAGTTGGCTCGCGTCCCGGAACTTCGTATCAATGGGAATAACCCCGTCCCAAAGGGTATCGGTATAACGTTTTCGCAACGCAGCCAGGCTGTCGCAACCGGCACGTGTGCGCCGATCATAGAGCGTCGGAACGATAAGATGCTCCAGGGGCGCCCGACGAGAGCGCCCGACCATCTCCAGGGTATGTAACATCCGCTCCAGTCCCTTGAGCGCCAGATACTCCGTTTGCACCGGGATGAGCAGGGAGGAGCAAGCCGCCAGTGCATTTAGCATCAAGATGCCGAAAACCGGCGGGCAATCGACAAATACGTGCTGAAATTGCTTTTGGCCACGTTCCAGCGCCCGCCGCAGGACAAGCCCCATTCCCGCCTGTTCAGAAAGCTGCCGATCAAGTGTCGCGAGAGCCGTCGAGGCTGGCAATAGTGAGATGCCTTGCACCTCGGTAGGATGGACAACGCTCGCTAGTGGGCGCTCTTCTCCCTTCACCCCGGCCTGAAAAAGGCTATAGACACTATTTTCCACATCTTCCGGTATGCACCCAAAATAGGAGCTGAGTGAACCGTGAGGGTCCATGTCCACGACCAACACAGATTCACCCTGTAGGCCAAGCAGGCTGGCAAGCGTCACTGTCGTGGTCGTTTTGCCCACCCCGCCCTTCTGATTGGCCACTGCCCACACGTACATGCTCAGGGTTTCCTGGACGGACCGGAAGCCCAGGGCAACTCCGGTTCCGATCCTGGCTCGATGACGGGGAGTTCTACTGGAGCGGGCAGAATTTCCACTGGCTTGCTTTGAGTTTCTATTGAGCCAGACTGCGTTTGCGTCGGTTCTACATCGCTCTGTACTTCCGGCGGATACTCTCCATCCGGCAAGACCACGACCACACGCCGGTTTCTGGCGCGTTGCTCGGGGGTGTTATTCGGGTTGAGTGGGCGGTATTCGCCGTAACCCACCGCCGACATGCGCCGCGGCTCCACGCCTGCCTTCATGAATAGATGTACGACACTGGCTGCCCGGGCCGCCGAGAGCTCCCAGTTGGAAGGAAAGCGGGGGGAGTGGATAGGAATGTTGTCGGTAAAACCCTCGACCCGAACGAGGTTCTCCACATCCTTGAGTATCCCGGCAAACTCCGTGAGCACGGGAATCGCCGCATCATCCAGACGGGCGCGGCCACTGGCGTAAAGAATACTGCTCTTGAACTCGACCTCCAGCTGATTATCACCCCGACGCACATTTACCAAATCACGTTGGATAAGTGTATTCAGGGCCTCATTAACCCGGGAGGCGACACCATCAATATCTCCCTTCCGCCCCGTTCCCCCGGCCCCATCCGCTTCCCCGGAATCGGTTGTTCCGTGCTTGGGTGCCGTTAACAAAGGTACGCTTATGGGGCTGCTCCCACTGGTTTGGGGGGAACGCAACAGCTCTCCAATCTGTATTGGAGACAGGCTTTTGGCGGGATTGGAAAAGGCCGCCATCATAGTGTCGGACAACACCCGCATCTTGCCTTCGTTAACGGATGAGGTGGAGTACATGACGACGAAAAAGGCAAACAGAAGGGTGATGAAATCCGCATAGGAAATGAGCCAACGCTCGTGGTTCACATGCTCCACTCGCCGCTTTCTTCGTCCCATGATCGACTCCGGCTAACTCAGATAACCATTGAGCCTGATCTCCATATTGCGAGGATTCTCACCCTCGGCAATGGCAACCAGTCCCTCAATGGTCATTTCCCGAAATTGCGAGCCGGCACTGACGATGCTCTTGAGTTTCGAGGCGGTCGGGAGAAACAGAAGATTTGCCAGCCCCACACCATAGATGGTGGCGACAAAGGCCACTGCGATACCACCTCCCAGGGCGCCTGGATCGGCGAGATTTCCCATCACATGAATGAGCCCCATCACCGCCCCGATAATACCGATGGTCGGGCTGTACCCACCCAGTCCTTCATAGACATTGGCCGCAGCCAGATCCATCTCTTCGGTGGTATACATCTCCACCTCCAGAATACTGCGGATGGTCTCGGGCTCACCGCCGTCTACCAGTAATTGCAGTCCCTTACGGGTAAATTCATCGGTTTCCACCTCCAGCAGGGATTCCAGCCCCAGCAAGCCCTCGCGCCGCGACGCGTCACTCCAGGCCACCAACTTTTGAATGGTTTCCGTCACCGGCACGACGGGAGGCATCACCATCCACCATGCCATTCGCAGTGAACGCATGAAGACCTTGAGCGAGGTCTGGACCATGACCGCACCCAGGGTGCCACCAAATACGATGAGGATAGCCGGGCCATTGAGCAGAGAGGACAAGTGCCCCCCTTCCAGGTGCTGGCCCAGAAGAATAGCCACCAGGCCGGCGGCAATCCCGAATATGGTCATTAAATCCATGCTTACACCGCGTTACCCGGACGGGGTCCGGCCTCACCCGGCACCGTGCAATTCATCCAGCAAAGATTCAAATTCATCGTCGGCAATTTCTTCCGCAGAGAGATTGGCAGAGGCCGCTGATGCCTGCTTTCTTCCATGCCCCTGCAGTTCCTCCAGCACGGACTCAAATTCAGCATCGGTGATATCACCAGCGAGGGCGGCAATAGCTTCCATTGCTGCCTTCTTGGCCGCCGTTTGTTGCGAGTGGCTTTCAGATGCTTCACTACCGTCGTGCATTTGCGCCAGCAATGAATCAAAAGCTGCCTTCCGGATCGCTTTCTCGTCACTGCCCATGGCATTAACCGCACACAGTCCGCAACGCCCAGTACTCACCGGCAGTAGCCGGGCCATCAATCACTGGTCTTTTCTCCATTCGCTCATGCGGGCCTTCACTCGCAACAGAGCCTGACTATGAATCTGGCATACCCGGGATTCGCTCACATTCAGCACCTCTCCCGTTTCACGCAGGTTGAGTTCCTCATCATAATAAAGCGACATCACCAGGCGTTCCCGCTCTGGCAGACTGGCGATTGCGCGCGCAAGGGCCTCACGGAATTGCGCAAACTCCAGGGCGTCGAGTGGCCCGGTGGGACCCTCGGCCCGAGCCTCCTTGACCGACTCGCTGGTACTCGCCAGTTCATCAAAACTGAATATCTTGTGGCCAGCCGCATCGCGCAAAATGCGGTGATAGTCATCCAGGGAAATATCCAGCACATCGGAAACTTCGGAGTCCCGGGCGTCCCGGCCTTCCCGCATTTCGATACCGTGAATCGCCTGACTAACCTCGCGCATCTTGCGGTGTAGCGAACGGGGCGCCCAGTCGCTCTTGCGGATTTCGTCAAGCATCGCGCCGCGGATTCGGATGCCACCATAGGTCTCAAAACTCGCTCCCCGGCTGGGATCGTAATTCTGCGCGGCTTCCAGCAGGCCTATCATGCCCGACTGAATCAGGTCATCCGCCTGCACACTCGACGGCAAGCGGCTCACCAAATGGTAGGCGATACGCTTTACCAGTGGCGCATAACGCTCCACCACCTGCTCCTGCGTTTCGGCCTGAGCCTGCATCTCTTTGTAAGCGCCGAGCCCGGTCATGGCCTCGCGTCCCTCCCCCGTTGACTCACCTGTATCAGGCGTTCGACAAAAAACTCCAACTGCCCGCTCGCCTCAGTCGGTACAGGCCAGTTATCGGCCACAACAGCCAATTTCTTGAATGCCAAGGCCGCCTGGCTACGTGGGTAGGCTTCAATGACGGCCCGCTGGCGCTGAATTGCCTTGCGCAAATACTCATCAAAGGGGATCGCTCCCATATAATCGAGCGACACATCAAGGAAACGATCGGTCACATTCAATAGCTTTATAAACAGCGCCTTACCCTCGCTTGCACTACGCGTCATATTGGCCACCACCCGGAAGCGGTGACGTCCGTGGTCGCGATGCAGGGTCTTGATCATGGCATAGGCATCAGTAATTGAGGCGGGTTCATCACAGACTACTACCACGATTTCCTGACTGGCCTTGCTGAAGTTAAGTACGTTCTCGGCAATACCTGCAGCGGTATCTACGATGAGCACCTCGGCACCGTAGCCAAACTCACTGAAGGCATGGATCAGACCTGCAGTTTCCGCAGCACCCAGTTCCGCCATCCGGCGCACGCCAGAGGCCGCCGGAATAACCTTGATCCCCCCGGAGGTTTCAATGGCCACCTCATCCAGGGTCGCCTCACCGTTGATCACGTGGGAAAGATTATGCTTTGGCCGTAGCCCCAATAACACATCAACATTGCCAAGCCCGAGATCTGCATCCATGAGCAGAACCTCCCGACCCAGAGCGGACATCGCAAGGGCCAGATTAACCGAGACATTGGTCTTGCCAACGCCACCTTTTCCACCCGTAACCGCAATCACCCGCACGCCGTCGGGGCTAACCATGCGCCGCAAACCCGCAGCTTGATCTACGCTGACTGGACTAGCGGGCACTTGCCAGCCCTTCAGCATAGGCCGGCTCAATGCCGGTACGGTTGAGCGGCTGTTTTTGCTGCTTGCCCAGCGCAACTGCCCGACTTAACAACGACTGAGCCCGGGCCGGGGCAATATCCTCCGGAACCCGTTGCCCTTCAGTGACGTAGGCAACCGGTAAATGGTTCAGGATAATGCTCGAAATCACGCCACCAAGACATGCTGACTCATCCAGCTTGGTAACCACGGTCCCGTCAATAGCTACTTTCTGGAAGGCGCGCACCGTCTCCTCCAACACCTGGGATTGCGAGGTGGCGGAAAGCACCAGATAGCATTTCACCCGGGGGGAACTGGCGCTAATCATCGCCACCTGCTGTGACAAGCGGATATCTCTCTGACTCATACCTGCGGTATCTATAAGTACCAGCCTCCGCTCACGAAATTGTTCCAATGCATCGGTAAGCGCTTCGCGCCCCTCCACCACCTGCATGGGAATCCCCATGATACGTGCAAAGGTGCTGAGTTGCTGATGGGCACCCACCCGAAAGTTGTCGGTGGTCAACAGGGCAACATTTTCGGCGCCATGACGCAAGGCAAAACGTGCAGCCAGTTTGGCAATGGTGGTGGTTTTCCCAACCCCGGTAGGCCCGAGCAGGGCGTAGACCCCGCCATCACCCAGCAGATCGTGGCTGGCAGGACAAATATCCCGGGACAAGGTATGAAGTGCTTCCTTCCAGGCGCTCCGGGCATCAAGCTTTTCCGGGATCTGATCCGCCACTCGCTGGGCGAGTCGATGGCTGATGCCAAGCTCCGCAAGTTGCCGGAATACCCCGGCACGCAGCGGATGCTGCCGCTCCTGCTCACCCCAGACCAGGCCCGAAAGCTGATGTTCAAGTAATCCGCGCAGGTATTTCAGCTCTTCCCCGACGGCCGCGATGGAGGCCGCTTGATCAGACGGGTGAACGTGGCTTTCATCGGCATCAAACTCAACTGATTCCTGATGCTCCTGCCAGTTTTCATCGTAGTCAGTGGCCGCTGAAATCTCGATCCCGTCATCCAGTTTACGATTGGATAGAATGACCGCATCGGGGCCAAGGTCCTCGCGCACCCGTTGAATCGCTGCGCGCATATCAGATGCAAAATAGCGTTTGATTTTCATCATCTAGTCCTGTTTCAGTTTGCCGCCGCCACGCCGAAATGCTGCATCCCGGGTGGTTAGTGAACCGCTGCTGCCGCAAGCCCGGGCTCACCACCCACCGCCGCGATCACCCGTACCTGAACCTCATCCGGAACCTCTCCATAGGAGAGTACCCGCAAGCCACCACTCCCCGTACGTGCAAAACGTGCCAGCAACAAACGCAGGGGGTCCGGAACCAAAAGCACTGCCGGGTCCCCGCTGTTCTCTTGTTTCTGGGTCGCCTCCTGTAGTGCCCACTGCAGGCGTTCCGATAAGCCCGGCTCCAGCATGGCGCCCTCACCACCACCGGCCTGCAGTGAATCCTGCAATAAACGATCCAATCCAGGATCTATAGTAATCACTGAAAGTTCACTTCTCAAGTCATTGATATTTTGCACGATTAGACGCCCCAAACTCCGGCGAACTGCAGCAGTCAATACGTCAGGATCCTGACTACGTGAGGCATGGTCCGCCAATGTTTCGGCGATGGTGCGGGTATCCCGTATCGGCACGCCTTCCCGCAATAAATTCTGCAGTACTCTCACCAGACTGGCCGGTGGTAATTTCTCCGGCTCCAGCTGCTCCACCAGCTTGGGGGTGCGCTCCTGCAAACGATCGAGTAGCTGCTGCACTTCCTCGTGACCCAGTAGTTCGTGAGCATGTTCCTGAATGGCATGGCTCAGATGGGTGGCAATAACGGTGCTCGCATCCACCACCGTATAACCAAAAGTCTGTGCCTGGTCCCGCTGCCCCGGATCTATCCATACCGCCTCCAGGCCAAACACCGGGTCCTCACCGGCCTCTCCATTGAGCTCACCAAAAACCTGCCCGGGATTGATGGCCAGCTCCCGCTCCGGTTGAATCCGCCCTTCCCCCACGGTGACGCCCTTCAGGCTGAGCCGGTAGCTGTCTGGCGATAATTCCAGGTTATCGCGAATGTGAACCGCCGGTACCAGAAAGCCCAACTCGCGGGAAAGCTTCTTTCGTACCCCCTTGATGCGCCCCATCAACTGTCCATTCTGGGCAGTATCCACCAGTGGAATCAGCCGATAACCTACTTCAAGCCCCAGCGGATCAATGATGGGGACATCCTCCCAGCTGAGTTCCTTGGGGGTGGTGGTCGTCGGGGGCGGCGTATGATCAACGGCGGCTTCCCCCTCGCTTCGCCGGTGCATCAAATAAAATCCGCTTCCCCCCGCCAGTGCCGCAAGGCTCAGAAAGGCCAGATTGGGCATTCCTGGCACCAATCCCATAGCACCCACGATACCGGCGGCAATCAGCAGTGTTCTGGGATCGTCGAAGAGCTGCTGGATTATCTGCCCGCCCACATCCTGGGCGGAGGAGACCCGGGTTACCATCAGGGCGGCGGAAGATGACAGCAGCAACGACGGAATCTGCGCCACCAGGCCGTCACCGATAGTGAGCAGAGCATAGTTTTGCAGGGCCGTTTCAAAAGACAAGCCATGTTGCAGCATGCCGATAAACAGGCCGCCGATAATATTGATAAACAGGATGAGGATACCGGCTACAGCATCACCACGAACAAATTTACTGGCGCCATCCATGGCACCATAGAAATCTGCCTCTTCCGCTACATCCCGGCGCCGTGCGCGGGCCTCGTCCTGGCTAAGCAGACCAGAATTCAGATCGGCATCGATGGCCATTTGCTTGCCCGGCATGGCATCCAGGGTAAAGCGTGCACTGACCTCGGCAATGCGCCCCGCGCCCTTGGTGACCACCACAAAATTGATGATCACCAGGATCGAAAAGACCACCAGACCAACCGCATAGTTACCGCCGATGACAAAGGCACCAAAGGCCTCGATTACCTGCCCCGCTGCATCGGTACCGGTATGGCCCTCCAGCAACACCACCCGCGTAGAGGCAATGTTGAGTGCCAGACGCAATAGCGTGGTAACCAGCAACACGATGGGGAAAACCGCGAAGTCCAGCGGACGGCGGGAGTAAATCGCGGCCAGAATGACCACCATGGAGAGTGAGATATTGAAGGTGAACAACACATCCAGTACGAAGGGCGCCAGCGGCACCACCATCATCGCAAGCAAGGCGAGCAACAGCAGAGGCACACCCAGGCCACTCGCCTGCAGACCACGAACATTTGCCAGCACTGCTTGCGGGCTCATTTGTCCTTCCTTATGCCGTTAATGATCACGATTAATCCTTGCGCAGTTCTTCGGGTATGGGCAGGTCCCGGAACGAAGGTGCCTTGACCGGGCCGGCATTCATTTCCCGCAGCCGGAACACGTAGGCCAGGACGTTGGCCACTGCCAGATACAATCCCCCGGGAATTTCCTGCTCCAGCGCAGTACTGAAATACAGCGCCCGCGCCAGCGGCGGGGCCTCTACCAGCACCACCTTGTGAGCCCGTGCCGCCTCACGTATACGCTGGGCCACCAAATCAGCGCCCTTGGCCACTACCCGTGGCGCCTGCGCGTGGTCAACGTCATAACGTAATGCCACCGCATAGTGTTCCGGGTTGGTAATCACCACATCAGCCTTCGGCACTTGCTCCATCATCCGCCGTTGGGCAAGTTCCTGTTGCAGGCTGCGGATCTTGGTTTTCACCTCGGGCTTACCCTCAGTTTCCTTGAATTCCTCCTTCACTTCCTGCCGGCTCATACGCTGTTTCTTGCCGTGGTCCCATAGCTGAAACGGCACATCCGCAAGGGCGATAACTATCATTGCCGTACACAGCAGCGCGAAGCTCCATGAGAGATAACTGCCCACATGTATCAGGGCCAGACCCAACGGCTCGGTAGCAAGTCCCAGCGCCTCTTCGGTACGATTCCACAGCAGCAGAATCGCCACCCCGAGGATGAGCAGAAATTTTGCCAGGGCCTTGAACAGCTCCATCAGCCCGCTCCACGAGATCACTCGCTTGATACCCTTAATCGGGTCGAGTTTTTCCCATTTAACGGCGAGAGACTTGGTACTAAAAACCCAGCCCCCCAAGGCGGTGGGGGCCAGCAATGCCACCATCAATGCCAGCAACATAAAGGGTGTGAGGGCAAACACCGCATCCATCATGGCATTCACCAGAAAGGCAACAATTTCCCGCCCCCCCTGGAAATCACGCGCCTGAGCGAGGAAGCCGCGGCGCATAATAGCGAGCAGGTCACCCACCAGCGCCGGACCCATGGCGATCAGGCCGAAAGAGGAGGCCAGCAACAGCAGTGTCGTATTGAGTTCCCGGGAGCGGGCAACCTGTCCTTCTTCCCGCGATTGTTGCAGGCGGCGTGGTGTTGCCTCTTCTGTTTTCTCCTGCCCGCTATCCTGTCCTTCCGGCATCAGCTTCCCCCCGCAATCAGGCCGCGCAGACCAACGAAAGCGAAATCAATCAAACCGGATGTCTGGGCAACGATGGTTGGCAAGGTATACAGCATCACCGCAAAGCCAAAGATGATGGCGACGGGAAAGCCAATTACAAAAATATTGAGTTGCGGGGCCGCGCGGGTCATGACTCCAAAGGCCATATTGACCGTCAGCAGGGTGGCCATCGCCGGTAGCGCCAACAGGGTTGCGGTCGCAAATACCCATCCGGTTTGACCGGTAATTCCCCACAGGCCGGCGCGGCTCAGACCCTCGAAACCCACCGGCAAAATTCTAAAGCTGTCGGCAAGCACCGTAATGGCCAGCAAGTGGCCGTCCAGAGCCAGGAAAACCAGTGTCACTACGATGATATAAAACTGGCTCAGCACCGGTACATTGATACCATTCGCCGGATCAACCATTGAGGCAAAGCCCAGGCCCATCAGGTGGGCGACTATCTGTCCCATGAGCTCCATCACCATAAACATCAGCCGCAGGGCGAAGCCCATTCCCAGGCCGATCACCACCTGCTGCACGGTAATCAGCAAGCCTTTCATTGAGGCCGGCTCCACCACCGGCATGGGGGCAAGTACCGGGGAAATCGCCAGACTCAACATCAGCGCCACTACCAACGTGACCCGCGGGGGTGTCCCACGACGGCCAAAAACCGGGGCGGCGCTGACAAAGGCAGAAATACGCACAAAGGGCCAGAACCATGACGACAGCATCGCAGCGACTTCCAGGCTTGTAATGCTCATGTTTACATCCTCGCCACTTGCGCGCCGTAGCAGACCTAGCCAATAAGGTAGGGAATGCTTTCCACCAGACCCTGGGTGTAGTCGATCATGAGTGACAGCATCCAGGGACCCGCCAGCACCACCACAATCAGAGTGACGATGAGCTTGGGAATGAAGCTCAAGGTCATCTCGTTAATCTGGGTGGCAGCCTGAAACATGCTGACCAGCACACCCACCGTCAGCGCCGGCACCAGCAAGACCAGAATCAGCACCAGGGTGATCTCCAGCCCCTGGTGTATAGCCGTCATCGCCGTCTCGGCATTCATTGCGATCTGTTCACACGTAGAAGCTCGATGCCAGGGTGCCGAGAATCAGGGTCCAGCCATCCACCAGGACAAACAGCAGGATCTTGAAGGGAAAGGAGATAATCAGTGGCGACAACATCATCATGCCCATGGACATCAGCACACTGGCCACCACCAGATCGATGATCAGAAAGGGAATGAAAATAAGGAAGCCAAACTGGAAGGCGGTCTTGAGCTCGCTGGTAACAAAGGCGGGCATCAGGTAGACAAAACCCACATCCTGCGCATTTTCCGGGGCCTCCTTGCCCGCAATCTCCAGAAACAGGGCCAGGTCGGTTTCCCGAGTGTGTTGCAGCATGAAGCCATGCAATGGCGTCTGAGCCCGCCCGACCGCTTCCTGGAAGCCCAACTCCTCATTCAGATAAGGCTGTAGCGCCTCGGCATTAATACGCTCCAGTACCGGATGCATGATGAACAGGGTTAAAAACAGGGTTAGCCCCAGCAGCACCTGGTTAGAAGGAGTCTGCGCCGTTCCCAGAGCCTGCCGCAATATGGCCAGCACCACTACGATGCGGGTGAAAGAGGTCATCATCACCAGAAAGGCGGGCAACAGGGTCAGCCCCGTCATCAACGCCAGCAATTGCAGGGACAAGGTATAGCTCTGGCTACCATCCCCCGTGGTGTTGACCGAAAAAGCGGGCACGCCAGGCTCTGCCAGCGCCAGTAACGGGGCGGTAAAGAGCAGGATAAAGATCACTGTCCGGCGCATGCTAGCTCACGTCCTGGCCGCGCAGTTTGCCGAGTGCATCACCCAGTTGTTTGGAAAAACCCTCATGAGTCTTGAGTTCGGCCACCTGAATCGGCTGCTCCAGCACATGCAGGGTCTCAATGCGCCCGGGAGCAACACCCAACAGTAATTGGGTTTCGCCCACCTCCAGCAACACGACTCGTTCCCGGGTACCCATGGACAAACCACCCAGAATCCGCATTTGACCATTGGCGCCAGGCTGGATGCGCAACAATCGGCGCATCAGCCAGGCACAAAACACCACGGCCACCAATACCAGACCCAGGCCCATCAACACCTGCAGGATAGTCTCGCCACCCAGGGGCGATGGCGGGACTGGAGGGCCCTCGGTTACCGCGGCCCACAAGGGTGACTGCCATAACAACAGTCCGAAAAACAGGCTTCTCTGTATCGCCAAGGTTTTCATAACCGCTCCCCGGCCACTAACTGAGTTTCTTCACCCGGTCTTGCGGGCTGATAACATCGGTCATGCGAATACCGAACTTTTCATTGACCACCACCACCTCGCCATGTGCCACCAGGGTTCCATTGGCATACACATCCAGTGGTTCTCCCGCCAGGCGTTCCAGCTCCACAACAGAACCCTGATTAAGCTGCAACAGATTGCGGATACTGATAGAGGTCCGGCCAAGTTCCATGGACAAGGTCACGGGAATATCCAGAATGGTCTCAAGATCCGGAGACTCCCCCCCACCCCCTGATTTTTCCGTCAACTTCGGCGTCGGTGCCGGCGCATAGTCCTGTTCCGCGGCCGATTCGGGCGCATCAGCAGTATCGTTGCCCGCATCATCGGCCTCGCCCTGCTCCTCCTCCACCTCTATCAAATCATCGTCCGCAGCTGCATCACCAAGTTCATCGACAGCCTCATCAGGCTTTGTTTCTTCAGCCATTGCCATTCCCTCCCGGGGCCTTTGCTCTACCACCCGTTCTATTCATGTGCTCCACCACCTGCAGGGCAACATTGCCCCCGGATACGCCCACCTGGGCACGAAACATCGGCACGCTCTCAGCGGTTGCGAGTACCGTATCGGGGATCTCCACGGGCACGATATCGCCCTTCTTGAGCCTTGCCAGTTGCCTCAGGGAAATCGTGGTCTCGGTCAAGGTGCTTGCCAAATTCACCTCGGCGGCCTCAATCTCCTCTCGCAGGGCCACACGCCAACGATCGTCCTTATCCGAACGATCGCTTTGCATCCCGGCATCCAGGAGATCCCGTATGGGCTCGATCATTGAATAGGGCATAGCAACATGCAGATCTCCACCGCCGCCCTCAAAATCCACGTGAAATACGGTGATCACCACGACTTCCGTCGGAGTAACGATATTGGCGAAATGGGGATTGACCTCGGAACCTACATGTTCAAACCCCAGATCCATCACTGGCGTCCACGCTTCCTTCAGATCCTTGAGGACAAATCCCAGCACGCGTTCAATGATGCGGGTCTCTGTCGGGGTAAAATCCCGCCCCTCGATTTTTGCCTGGAAGCGTCCCTCACCGCCAAAATAATTGTCGACGATAGAGAACACGAGATTGGGATCGAAGGTAAAAAGAGCGGTTCCCCGAAGCGGCGGAATTTTCACCAGATTCATACTGGCTGGCATAAACAAGCCGTGCACATACTCCGCAAACTTGAGCATCTGCACCGTGCCAACCGATATCTCCGGGGGGCGTCGTAACAAATTAAACAGGCTGAGGTGAAAATGGCGCGCAAAACGCTCGTTAATCATCTCCAGGGTCGGTTAACGCCCGCGTACGATGCGATCCTGGGTATTAAAGTCGTAGCTGGTAGCTACGCCAGAATCTGCCCCCGACTCATCCTCCGTTCCTACATCCCCACTATCCACTCCGTGGAGCAGCGCATCGATTTCATCCTGGGAAAGTATGTCGTCGGCGGCCATCAGGCTTACTGCATGACAAAGCTGGTGAAGTAGACATTCTCAATACCCGTATTGCCGGTCTCCCGCTTGAGAATTTCCTGAATAGCAGCCAATACCTCGGACTGTAATTTCAGCTTGCCCTCTCGCTGCGAGAGTTCCTGAGAGGTTTTGCTGCTGAACAGCATCACCAGGCTGTCACGAACTACCGGCATATGCTGCTGCAACTGCTTCTCGACATCTTCATCGCGGGTCATTGCCTGCAACTCCACCTGCAAAAAACGGGCACCGCTACCAGACTGGAAATTGACGGTAAAACTGGGTGTCAGGGAGATATAAATGGCCTCTTTAGGCTCCTCCTCCTTTTCGACCTCGACCACCACCTCGGTATCAGCCTGCTTCCCGCCAAGAAAAAAAATGGTGCCACCGATCCCCGCTCCCAAAATTAACAAAGCTGCGAGTCCGAGCAGGATGATATTTTTCTTCCCCGATTTCGGTGCTTCCTCCGAAAGTTCGATCTCTTCCTCTGCCATTCGCTGTCCCCTTATCGTTAATATATTCGTTAGCAAAGCGCGTGCCAGAACTATTACCGCTTATTATTCAATGCGTTATAATATCAACGCCCTGCTACCGACAGAATTTTGACGGCATAGACTGGCGCCTGATCGGCAACAAAAGGATATTGCGGGGAGGGAGGATGCAGCAAGGCCCGATCGTGGAGTCGGCTCTCACTGCGGGCGTTACAAAATCTGGCAGCCCCTGGGCGGTGCGTGAGGTACAGAATCAGGTGTCAGGGGAAAAAATCGCAGGAAACATCAACAATGGTATGCCCCGCTACGGGGAGGATGCTGTCAGATTGTGAAGTTCAGGCTCTGGTCAAACATACTTATCCACCAAGCCTTGTTGCGTAGCAACGACCCCATGTTTAGAGGATGAGTCCTCTTCGAGGTGAAAAAAATTGTCTTCGGCCACGATATCCGCCTCAGGTCCATTATCAAAACCACCCGTCTGGCCATTCCCAATATCCACGTTCACCGTGGAAAATCCACTTTCCATTAACGACTCTCGAAGACGGAAGCTGGCTTGCTCCAGCAATTCACGACTCTGGGCATGCTGCGCGGAAAAATGGATCTGGGTCTCACCACCATCCACGGAAATCTTGACCGCGATGGGCCCCAGTTCGGGTGGATTGAGGCGAATTTCCGCCGATGAAACATTCTGTTTCACCAGCCAACTCACCCGGGTCCCGAATTCCTGGCTCCATCCGGGTGCGCTCACCGGGGTCTGGATAGTCTGTACAACTTCTCCCCTGAAACTGATCTCGCCGGGAATCGCTGGACTCACTGCCTGTGCCAGAGCTGCCGTGGGTTGAGTGCTTTGGGAATGCACCAGCGGGACTTCCATGGTCTTGAGTTGAGTCCCACTCTCGGATGCCAAGGCATGCGTCACGCGGGCCAAAGCACCTGTTTGCTCTGATGTCGCCTTTGCTCCGATAGTTAATTCCGGTTCCATCGGACCTGAAGCGGAGTCGGGGAGAGAGCCGGCATCAACCGCGGCCACAATCCTGGGGCCCAACTGTTTCACCGTGGATAAAAGCTCGCCCGCAAGGGGCTTGAATTCTGTGGCCTCAGGGACCGCTAGTTCAAGGAGGGGCGGCAAAGTATTGCCATGAGGCAAGTCGGGGAGAGCGGTACCGAAGGTTGCCGCGACCGCCTCCGGAAGCGTGGACAAGGCGAGAATCTGCTCGTTCAGAAGTCCGGAAAAAGGCTCTTCCTGATTTACGTGCAAGCCTTCAGGTCCACGGGATTCCGGGCCCGTCCCGAGCTTTGCCACACCCGGCCCCAACAATCCCAACCCTCCGGTGCTTTGCTCCGACATCGATGTTCTCCTGCTTCGCGTTAGCCGATCCTGGCTATTAGCAAGCAAACAACGTACCAGAATCCCGGATACCGAAACTGAAGGATCATCTATTCAGCCGGTGGGAGAGAGAAAAAACAGGCGCTAAGAGTTCTTGTTGGAGGAAAGACCTTGTTGCCGATCCTCCAGGTCCCCCTGCTCACGACCTGCAACACGGCGTTCCTCATCATTCTGACAACGGCTAATGACCTTGTCTACCACGCGATTCCGGGTACGTTGGGCAACCCAGTTATCGATGTCGGCCTGACACTGATGATGGGCTTCATCAATCTGCCCCCTTAATACGGCCATAACCTCATCTATTTTATTTATAAACGAATGTATCTCTCTGATTTTATTTATTGTTACACCGGAAGAAGAGAGCTCGTCCAGACGTTTTTGATATTCGGCACGGTAGCCTGAAAGTTCCGCCAACTGTTGCTCAAAATGGGCCACGACGTCGCGACTGGAGCGTAATTCACGCGCAGCACCTTGCTGCCGGCGATCCATTAGCCTGGAGACTGCTTGCAAACGTCGGGAACGCCTCATATCTCGCTCTCCGGCTGCCCTGCAGGATCAATACGCTGCGGCATCCTGTCAGCCAATAATTGCTCAAGGTTGTCGAGGCTTTGGCCAAACGAAACCGGCTGGTCCATTTCCTGACGGAGGAAATCCAATAGTTCCGGATACACCTGGATAGCTTCATCAAGCTGTTCATTGCTGCCCGGGGTATAGGCACCCACGTTAACCAAATCGTAATTCTCCTGAAAAGTAGAGTAGAGCTGACGGAAACGCCGTGCCTGTTGCTGATGTGGGCCCGCTGTAATATTGGGCATAACCCGGCTGATGGAGGCCTCGACATCGATCGCCGGATAGCAGCCTTGCTCCGCGAGTCTACGTGATAACACGATGTGTCCGTCAAGAATGGCCCGGGCCGCCTCTGCCAGGGGGTCTCCCTGATCATCCGACTCCGTCAGTATCGTATAGAAAGCGGTGATACTGCCCCCTTGTACGCCACCATTTCCCGCGCGCTCGACCAGTTGTGGCATCCGCGCAAACACAGAAGGAGGGTAGCCCCGGGTGGCGGGTGGCTCGCCAATGGCCAAGGCAATTTCCCGTTGCGCCTGGGCAAAACGGGTGAGTGAATCCATCAGCAGTAATACCCGGCAACCCCGGTCACGAAAATATTCGGCGATACTGGTGGCCAATATCGCCCCGTGCAAACGTACCAGTGGTGGCTCGTCCGCGGGGGCCGCCACAACCACCGCCCGGGCCATTCCCTCGTCACCAAGAATATCGGTGATAAACTCCTTGACCTCGCGGCCACGCTCACCAATCAGACCCACCACCACAACATCCGCACTGGTAAAACGGGTCATCATGCCAAGCAACACGCTCTTGCCTACGCCACTGCCGGCAAATAAGCCCATCCGTTGCCCTTCACCCACGCTAAACAGGGCATTGATGGCACGCACCCCCACATCCAGGGGTTGGTGAACCGGACGCCGGTCCATGGGATTGATCGAATGCCCGGACATGGGAAAATGCTCACTAGCGGCTAATGGGCCCTTACCGTCGAGCGGCACCCCGGTACCATCAAGCACCCGCCCCAGCAAGCCGTCACCGACCCTGATCTGGCCACCGCGCCCCACCGGAATCACGCGTGCATTCGGGGCCAGACCGCGCACATCGCCGATAGGCATCAGCAACAGCTTGTCACCCGAGAAACCCACCACCTCAGCCTCTACCGGCACACCGCCCGAGCGCATTACCCTGCATTGATCACCGATAGCCGCCTGGCAACCCACCGATTCCAGGGTCAGGCCAACCATGCGTTTTAATTTCCCTTCCACCACCAACGGCCGGGGATTACGTGCCCGCTGCAAATACGGTTCGAGCCGCTCCCGGTTCATCGCCCGTGGCAGGGCATCAGCGCTCACTCTCGCCCTCCTGCTGCCCACCCAACACATCGCTGATGATGGCGGACATGCGGCTCTTCAGACTGGCATCGATATGCGAACTATCCGTTTCGATACGACACCCTCCCCGCTCCAGCGAGGCGTCCTCACTAATTTCCCAAGGTTGTTTACTCTCATTTTCAGACATGGCCTCACGCATCAGCAAAGCATCCTGAGGATGGAGATAGAGGCGGACGTCACGCGCCGAAACCGGCAATACGGCAATCGCTCCGCGCACAGCGTGTAACACCACTTCCGGATCGGCTGCGATCTCGCGATAGACCATTTGCTCGGCAACCGCCATTGCCAGTTCTACAAGAATAGCCTCTGTTTCCTGCTCAAGCGCTTTCAGGGGCCCACTCATGTCCTCAAGTAACTGCTGTGCCTGTGTCGCCAAGGGCTCCAACTCCAGGGCTGCCGCCTGGCGCCCCTCCGCCAAACCCTGTGCAAAGCCTGCCGCTCGCCCCTCGCGACGGGCTTCCTCCGAAGCCTGCTTCTGCAAACTTTCCATTTGTGCCGCGGTCAGTGCAGACAGATGATGGCTTCCTGTTGCAACGCTGCTCGCCCCGCCCACCGCGGGAAGCTCCCAGCGTTCATAAGCACTGAGGGTACCCTTCTCATCCTTTGTTGCTGTGCTTTTCGGCATATCCGGCTACGCGCAAGCTATCGGACAGTGCGAAGACAACACGCTACACAAAGTCATCACCGCCCTGCCCTCCAAGCATAATCTCACCATCGTCCGCCAGGCGGCGCGCGATGGTAACGATTTCCTTTTGCGCCTCCTCAACCTCACTCAGGCGCACCGGTCCCTTGGCGTCCAGATCATCACGCATCATCTCTGCCGCGCGCTTGGACATGTTGCTGAAGAATTTCTCCTTCATTTCCTCATCCGCACCCTTCATCGCCAACAACAGGTTCTCAGAGGCGACTTCACGCAACAGCGTCTGGATCCCGGCATCGTCCACCTCGCCCAGATTCTCGAAGACGAACATTTGGTCCTGAATTAACTGACTCAGATCGGCATCGACCTCTCCCATCTTCTCCATCAGGGTACTGCTTACCGTGGCATCGACAAAATTCAATAATTCGGCAGCCTGTTGAACGCCACCCACCGATGCGGACTGAATATTGCCGGCACTGGAAATCTGCTTCTCAAGCATCTTATTGAGTTCCTGCAGAGCCCCCGGCTGCACCGAATCCAGCGTGGCGATACGCATCATGATGTCCACCCGCATTTCTTCGGGTAACAAGGACAGGATTTGGCCGGCCTGATCGCCATCCAGATAGGAAAGCACGATAGCGATAATCTGTGGATGCTCGTTACGTATGAGCTCGACCACCGCCCGCGGTTCCATCCATTTCAGGGATTCGAGTCCCTGGGCATTTCCGCCCAGTAAAATCCGGTCGATAACATTGCCGGCCTTGGTCTCGCCCAAGGCATCTATGAGGACCGTTCGAACGTAGCTATCCGAGTCCATAGCAAGGGCCGTGTGACGTCCAACGGATTCCAGTAAATTGACCAGCACCCCGTCCATTTGCTCTTGGGAAACGTCACTCAGGGAAGCCATGGCCCCACCCAGTTTCTGTACCTCCTTCGGCCCCATGTGCTTCAGGATCTCCACCGCGTGCGCCTCTCCCAGAGAGAGCAGCAGGATGGCCGCGCGATCCAGCCCGGAAATTGCTGTCGTTGCCTCAGCCACCTTCAGATACCCATGTTTTGACTACGCTGGCAGCCCGTTTTGGATCCTCGGATACGGCCGCCTTTGCCGCGTCCAGCGTCTGCCGCCCACCACCAGGCCCGGGTAGTGCCTGAACCCCGCCAGCCGCCGGAGCCCCGCCCTCAGCTCCCGGCTCTCCGGTGCCCGTGGCATCATCCCCGACCACCGCTACAGAGGTTGTCGCCCGTGTACTGAGATTACGCATCATCGGCCGCAACACCCCGAACACCAGGAACAATACGAAAATCACACCACTAATCTGCTTTCCCAGATCCCACACCCAGGGTTGTTTCCAGATGGGAATATCCGGCAGTGGCTCCGCCACGGGTGGCTGGATAAAACGGTTGTTGATTACATTAATGCTGTCGCCGCGGGAGGCATCAAAGCCGATGGCGTCCTGTACCAACCCCACCACACGCTGCAATTCCTCTTCGCTCCAGGCCTTGCGCTCTACTTTCCCTCCATCAGCGGTAATTTTTTGATCATCAAGCACCACCGCCACCGAAACACGACGTACTAGACCCGCCGCGGCCCGCGTATGGCTGATGGTCCTGTCGAGACGATGGTTGACGATTTCCTCGCGCCGAAAATTCTTTGAAGCAGCCGTGCTCTCACTGGCCTCGGCACCGCCTGCCTGCTCCGGTGCTGCACCCGCACCTGGCGGCTGATTGCTCAGTGCCCCGGGAACACCTGCGATAGCGCCACCCCCGTCGCGTTGTTCAACGACTTGTCGACTCTCCACTGCGGGTAAATCCGGATTGAAACTCTCACGCGTACGCTCGCTGCGAGTGAAATCCATATCCAGCGCGACTTGTGCCCGAAAACCATCCAGCCCCACGAAGGGATTCAATATATCGCTGATTTTTTTCAGATAGCTTTTCTCCACCCGTTGCCGATAAGCCAACTCCTGATTATTGGGTGCCAGCGCGTCATCACTGCCCGGGGCATTCAACAAATGCCCCTTGTCATTGATGACCCGAATATCGCCTACCTCCATCCCGGGCATGGCCGCTGCAATGAGATGCGCAATGGTCCAGGCCTGTCCTTCTTCCATACGTCGGCCCGGATGAAGCTTGACCACTACCGAGGCGCTGCCCCTGTTACCACCACGGATAAAGGCGCTTCGGGGAGGGCTCGCCAGATGCACCCGGGCACTCGCAATATTGTTCATCGTGGCAATGGAACGCCCCAGCTCCACCTCGCGGGCACGTTGGAAACGCGCCTGTTCCAGAAAACGGCTGGTGCCAAAACCCGGGGTCTCATTGAGGATCTCATAGCCTGAACTGCTACTTTTGGGTAACCCGGCCGCCGCCAGCTTGATGCGTGCCTCATCCACCCTGGAGGATGGAACCAATACCGCACCGGATGAATCATCGACGCGAAAGGAGATACCCGACTGCTGCAGGGCGCTCATGACTTCAGTGGCATCTTTACCACCGAGATTGCCATACAACAGGCTGTAATTCGGGGTCCACGACCACATGGCCCCCACCACCCCCAGGGCAACACTCGCCGCAAGGGCCAGCATCAACATGATCTGTCGCCCCGCGGCCATAAGCTGCAACCCTCCGGTTGCAGTAGATTCAGCGGGTAAATTTACAGTTGCCATATTTGAACCTCAGGCGCCCCTGGTTTATTGCGGGCGATGTGCAGACAGGGAGTCATAAACAGGAATGCCTAAATCGGCATATTCATAATGTCCTGATAGGCGGTAATCAGGCGATTGCGCACCTGGGTAACCGCCTGAAAGGACAGGTTCGCCTTTTGTGCCGCCAGCATCACTTCCGCGATGGCTACACCGGGATCTCCCCGTTCGAAGGCCTCCGCTTTATGAGCGGCATCTTGCTGCAGACCGTTCACCTGATTAAGCGAGGCCGTCAAGACACTGGAAAAGCCGCCTTTTTCCCCGGTTTTTTCTGGTGCAGCGGGGATTCCCTGGGCCTGTGCGGTCAGCGCACGCATCTGTGCCAATAATTGATTGACGTCGTTGGTCTTCATGCTATCTCCCCTCTTGCTATAGTCCCGGAACCTTTCAGGCTGGCACCTCGATACCCGCTGTCCGCATGCGTGCCAGCTTGTAACGCAGGGTTCGTGGGCTGATGCCCAGATTTTTTGCCACCACGCTACGATTGCCCGCAGCCTCGTTCAACGCCGTCAGAATGACCCCGTATTCGCGCTCCTTGAGCTTGTCCTCCAGCGCCTCTCCAACCGCCGGCGCGGGCACCAGAATGCTTTCTGACGACTTTGCGATGCCTTCCGTTTCCAGGCAAAGATCGGCCACGTCAATGCAATCACCCACCTGCAGCACCATGGCCCGCTGTATCACATTGTCCAGTTCTCGAATATTTCCTGGCCAAGGCTGGCTGCACAGACTCGCTACCGCCGCCTCACTGAACCCGGGACGAACCGCCGGATTATCACCAAAACGTGTAACCAGAAAATCGGCCAGGGCCGGTATATCGCCACGGCGCTCACGCAATGGCGGTACAGCCAGGGGAAACACGTTCAGGCGGTAGTAGAGATCTTCCCGAAAACGCCCCGCCTCCACCTCCTTCTTCAAATCCCGGTTAGTGGTGGCCAGCACCCGCACATCCAGTGCAATGAGCTTGCTGGAACCCAGACGCTCCACCTCACGCTCCTGCAGTACGCGTAGCAGCTTGGCCTGCAGGCCAAGGTCCATTTCCGATATTTCATCCAGCAACAGGGTGCCATTACCCGCCTGTTCGAACTTGCCCGGGCAAGCCTTGTAGGCCCCTGTGAAGGCGCCTTTTTCATAACCAAACAGTACGGCTTCCAGCATATTGTCCGGAATCGCCGCACAATTAATGGCGACAAAAGGTCCCTCGGCACGTGCTGACTGATCGTGGACAAAGCGCGCCAGCACCTCTTTTCCGGTTCCGCTTTCACCACTAATCATTACCGTGACATCGCTGCCCGCGACTCGCCGTGCAAGCTCCACTACCGCCTTCGAACGCGGGTCTTCGGCCACCATGGCGCTATTGGCTGGCGGCACCTCCAGATAACGGCTGACCTTGCTAACCAGCACCTCTGCCTCAAAAGGCTTCACCAGATAATCCGCAGCACCCTCGCGCATGGCATCCACGGCCTGGCGAATAGTGCCGTAGGCGGTCATAAAGAGAACCGGAATCGACGGATAGTGGGGCCGCATGCTTTTTAGCAGGGCCAAGCCATCCATCGGCTCCATCTTGATATCGCTCAACACCAGTCCGGGCGCCTCGTCGGCCAGTAGCTTCATCGCCGCTTGGCCATCGCCTGCGGAAAAAGTGCTAAAGCCAGCCATGCCCAGAATGTCGCATAACGCGGTACGCAACTCCGGGTCATCCTCAACCACCAAAACAGATGCGCTCACCTTTGCTCTCCCGTTAATACCTGCTTTGCCGTACTCCACCACGGGCCCGTCATGATCTCGCTCCGGCGTCCGTTCCGAGTACGGGTAACTCCATCACCAGGCGGGTCCCGTTTGCTGTGGAAGAAGCCAGATTTAACTCACCGCCATGGGCTTCAAAAATAGCCTTGGCCACCGCAAGCCCCAGCCCGGTGCCATTGGCCCGGGTGGTGTAAAAGGCTTCGAATATCCGGGACTGATTTTCAGCTGATACGCCGGGCCCATCATCTTTCAGGGTGATACGCACATACCCATTGCCAGACAATTCGGCACGTAAATCCAGCTGTGCGGCCTCCCCACACGCCTCCAGCGCATTGTTAACCAGATTTTGCAGGGCGCTTTGCAAGGACTCCCAGCTGCCGGAAATCATTACATCCTCTTCCAGCGCATGAAAATCGAGGTTGGCTCCCTGTCGCCTTAATTCACTTTGCAGGCCGTTGACAAACTCATCCAGCTGCGGCTTAAGTGCGATGGGTGCCACCGGGAAATCTCCAGCCCCGGCAAAGGCCAGCATGTCCTCCACCAGCTTTTCCAGTTTTCCCAGCCGCCCGATGATGACCTCGCGCGCCCTTCCCCGTTCAAGTGAGGAGGCATAGAGAAGCGCTGAAGACAGCGGGGTACGAATCTGGTGGGCAAGTACTGCAGCAGTCCGTCCCAAGGCCGATAATCGCTCCAGACGGGATACCCGAGCCTGCAGGGTACGGGTCTCGGTAACGTCATTAATCAGGATCAATTGCCCCGGCTCATCACCGAGGGAGCGAGTGGCGATGTGGACTCGCCGGCCATCCTGGAGCGATATTTCATGGCCATCGTCGGCTCGTGGTGCAAACACCCTGGTCACCACATCCCGCCACGCCTCGCCCAACAGGGCCCGGCCCAGCAGATCGATGGCAGCCGGATTGCAGTGACTGATAACACCCGCCGCGTCCAGCACGATGACCCCGGCAGGCAAGGCATCCAGCAAGTGCTCCAGGCGATGTGCCAGACGCTCTTTTTCCTGCAGGCGTATGGCACTTTGGTCGTGAGCATGGCTGAGCGCCTTGTTTAAGCCCTCAACCCGGTGCTCAAGATCGCGATAGGCAGACTCCAGATTACGAGAAAACTGGTTAAAGGCCTGAAAGGCTCCTTCCAATTCAGCGGCGGGAGTCGCACTGGAGATACTCATAACTTAGGGCATCCTCTACGGGGGAGTGCTCAAGCTGATGAGCACCGCTTGCGAGGATATAAGCAAAGAGCATGCCTAAAACAAAAAACCCCTTATAAACAGGGGCCTATGAAGGTTAATTGTGGCGGATGCCGTAAAGCGTCAAAAACTGGACGCGCTTTCCTCACGCTGCAGGCCAAATTTCCGCATCTTTTCCACCAAGGTAGTGCGCCCCATCTTCAAACGCTTGGCGGCATGGGCAACCACCCAGTCGGCCTCGTGCAAGGCCTGGCGAATGAGCATGCATTCCAGTGAGCTCAGGTGTTCCTTAAGATCCATGCCTTCATTGGGCAGAGTCCGGGTGGCTACCACGAAATTGGAAAGGTCCGAGTCCGGGTCCAGCTCAGGTGAAGCCTGACCACCACGGTACTTGTCTGGCAGGTCAGAGCTATCCACCACGCCATAGGGGAAGAGGATAATCAAACGCTCGATGAGATTGGCCAACTCACGCACATTCCCGGGCCAGGCATAACCACATAGGGCACGAACCGCCTCTGGTGTAAGGCGAATGGAACCACGTTTCTCGTGCTCCATGCGGCTAATCAAATCGTTGATCAGCAGCGGAAGATCCTCCACCCGCTTGCGTAGCGGTGGCATCTCCATGGGAAAGACGTTGAGCCGGTAATAGAGGTCCTCACGAAAGCGCCCGCTGGAAATCCCCTCCTCCAGATCATTGTGAGTGGCCGCAAGTATGCGTACATCAGTGGATATACTGCGCGCACCACCGACTCGCTCGAAGGTACGCTCCTGTAGAACCCGCAGCAGTTTGACCTGCATGGCCAACGGCATATCCCCGATTTCATCGAGGAACAGGGTACCGCCATCCGCCAGTTCGAAACGCCCGCGACGAGCACTGATGGCCCCAGTAAAGGCCCCCTTCTCATGGCCAAACAGCTCGCTTTCCAGCAGATCCGGCGGGATCGCTCCACAATTGACCGGCACAAAGGGCCCTTGGCGCCGCTTGGAGTGAAAGTGGATATTGCGCGCCACCACCTCTTTGCCAGTACCCGACTCACCCAGGATAAGTACATTGGAATCACTATCCGCCACCTGGTCGATCATCTTGCGGATACGACGTATACCCTTGCTACTACCCACCAGATTACGGAATAGCTCCAGAGAACGGCTGTTGTCAGTATCTTTTCGATGTTGGTGGTAGAGATAAACCTTCCGCAGTGCTTCCTCGACCTCGGTGTACTTTAACGGCAGGGCCAGTTGAGCAATGCACCCCTCATTAAGCTTGGTATCGGCAATCTCCGCGGCCGGGGCCATGAAAATTATGGGCAGGTGAGGGGCAGCTTTCCTGATATCCCTGATCTGCGTCTCCAAGCCATCGCCTACACCTGAAGCCGCCAGTAGCAGAAGCGCAATATCATTCTCCTCGGCCAACAGACCGAGCGCGTCCTGGCTATCGCCCACTACTCTCGGGTGATGTTCCAGAAACTCGAAAAGACCACACACCGGTTCGTGGCGATGCTGGTCTTTATCGACAATCAGAATTTGCAACGCGTTCATGAACAGGGGGCCCGGCCTTTTCCCTTAGCCCATCTAATATTCTGAAGGGACGAGCTAAAGATCTGGAGACGATCGCAAGCAGCGAAACGGTGGCTAGGGTAAACGTGAAAGCGGCCAGATGTCAAAAAATTGGCACGCGGCAGGATTTATAGTTATTTTACTTTAACAATAGAATATAAATAATTGTTATTTATTATATTATACGTTTGAGTCCTGTTCGCGCATTGTGCTGTCGTAGGCTGTTTTTGCACGTCGTCCCTGACGAATTTTACGTAGCTCCTTGCGGCTGGATTCGCGCTGCAATGCGGCCTCCACGCTGATGGACTCATTCAGTGCCAGCAGTGCCTCCCGGAGCGCAATATCTTCAGGATCGGAGCGTGGCGAAACTGATTTCAGAAGGTTCAAATGGGGTTCACGACGTTTCAACAAATCTGCGAAGGCCACCCACCGTTTCTCGCGGGCACTGACTAGCATTTTTTCGCTCAGTTCAAGGGCCTCCCGGAGGGCCTCCAGAGGTGAGGCTGACGCCCGTCGTTTTGGGGCTCGTTCACGCACTGGCCTTTTGTGCCTCTTCCAGCGATGTGGGCAAGGCATCCCAGCCAGATTTTATCTCCTGCAACAAGCCATACACCTCGGTCAAAACTTTTACATCATTATTGAAATTGGCCTCCACCAGCTTGCGACCCATGTACTCGTACAGGTTCTCAAGATTAGCGGCAATTTCACCCCCTTGCTGCATATCCAGGCTGGCACGCAGACCTTCGATAATAGAGATTGCACGGCCCAGATGCTCACCCTTCTTATCAAGATTACCGCGCATCATGTGGCCACGCGCCGACGCGATACGCGCCAGTGCACCGTCCAGCAACATCTGAATGAGGCGATGCGGACTAGCCTCCTCAACGCCAGACTGTACTCCAACCGCACTGTATTCAGACAAACCTTGTTTTGATTGACCGAAACTCATTATCTCTCTCCAATATCTGTGCGCTATTGATTATTCTGGTTGATGGTCAGACCCTGCAATGCAGTGAGCTGCTGATTCAGAAAAGTGGTCGTACTTTGCAATTGATTAACGAGGGCATCCATAGCATTGAATTGTGCGAGCAGCCTGCTCTCCCGACGCAGCAAGCGCTGATCCAGCAACTCCCGCTGACGGGTAATCTCATCTATACGGTCGCTAAGCCCTGCATTGCGGCTGTCGAGCGCACCGTCAAACTTGAGAAAGCCATCGAGGACCGAGTCGAGCCGGGTGGCGATGCCATCGTTGCTGGCAAACAGATCGCCCACCGCGTCGAAATCAGTGTCCAGTGCCGTGTTGAGTACACTGCTATCAAGCTTCAAAGAACCGTCCGCCTGGGTGGTGATGCCAATTTCCACCAGACTGTTGAAAGCCAAGTTAATCCCACTGACCTCTGACCCCAGTTCCCGCTGTATCTGGCTGCTGATTCCACGCAAGGTAGCATCTCCCAGGAGAATGCCACGGGCACCCGACTGCGCATCAAATACGGACAAATCATTGATGGTTGAGCGCAAACTGTTATAGCTGGAGACAAAGCTCTGAACGGCGCTGCTAACGGCCGCGCTATCAAGGCTGACACTCAACTCCGTCGTCGCCCCGGGGGCGGCGGAGACCTTGAGCAGGTCTATAGTCACGCCCTCAATGGCATCACCAATGCTGTTGGTGGAACGGGTAATGGTCTGCGTATCTACCTTAATCTGGGCATCTACCGCGGCACTGAGCTGCGTCAAATTAGTGGTGCCGCTGCCAAGTGGCAATGGATCGTAGACCAGTTGAGACAGACCGCTGCTATCCGTGTGATTGCCGTCATCATCCACCACCGTTAGCCGCAAACTGTTGTCCGTGCCCGAACCATTGGCGCTCAGCACCAAACGGCTCTCATTCCCGCCCGAGCCATCATCCACGGTGACAATGGTGGCAGACACACTGGTATTGCCCGACGCATCGTTAATGGCACTGCGGATATCCGCCAGGGTCTTGGCGGAGGATGGGATGCTGACACTGAAATTCTCGCTTCCCGAGGTGATATTGAGGGTGCCTGAACCCACCACATCACTGGAACTGCTAAAACCGGTAGCCGCCAGCTTGTGGGCGCTGGCCAGGGTGACTACCTCCACATCGTATGTCGCCGGCGCCGCACTGCTGGTGGCACTGACGGTAAATAGATCCGTATCCGCCGACTGGGCGGAGCGGAGTTGAAAATCGCTAAGATCCTTGAGACTTGCCAGAGATGAGTTAAAACCGGAAAGAGCGCTCTTGAGGGAACCATTGGCCGAGATCTGGGCCTGAAAACGCGCCTCCTGGCCATTCAAACGCAGCAGGGTCGGCTCAGCCTCAGCATTCAGGATCTGGCTGACCAGTCCACTGATATCAATGCCTGATCCGGTCCCCGGTGAACTGATTGTGGCCATTCCCGCCTTTCTCCTCACAGCGCCGGTAACTTGGGCTCCAGCGCCACCCTCTCACTTAGAACCTGAAATGTTTCCCCCTCTCGGGGGAAACAACAACAAAACACAGGCCATCCAGGCCCCACTGTGCCTGCCTGTTTGTCAGGCTAGGCCCTGATACCCGCTAGCAAACCACCATCCAGGTTCTCCAGATGCTCAAGTACCTGTAGTACTTCATCTGGTGGAATCTGCCGGACAATCTCTTCCGTTTCCTTGTTTATCACCGTGATAATCGTACGTCCCGAATCCTCCGAGACACTAAACTGCAACTCACGGTGAAGACTCTGAACAATATCGTTCAACTGCTCCACAGCCGCCGACAGACTCTGCTTATCCAGATTTTGCTCATTTAAGCGCTGTTCATCAGTGACTTGAGATTGGTTACTCACAGGTCTTGTTTCCAATACCGCAACCACACTACCTCCCGCGGGAGGGCTCTCTGCGGCACTGGAAGCTACAATCCTGGAGCTTTCCGTCTGGCCAGTGGGCACATCAGCAGGTTTGGCAGTCACACGCCCGGCGATTTGTGTTGATAAATCGATGGAAATCATGATGCTCACCACCCTACGCACTTAGTGTACGGATGATGCCCGGAACCCCCGACGGGTCCCGGGCATGTCTCCGCCAAATGGCCTCTTACTGCAACAGCGCCAGCACGTTCTGCGGCAAGGAATTGGCCTGGGACAGAATCGACAGACCTGCCTGCTGCAGAATCTGGGCGCGGGCCAGTGCCGCAGTTTCCTGGGCAAAGTCCGCATCCGTGATTCGTGACCGGGCAGCACTGATGTTCTCCGCCGAGGTTTCGAGGTTGGCAATGGTGGATTCAAACCGACTCTGTACCGCACCAAAAGTACCGCGCAGTACGTCGATATCCGTAATCGCCTGGTCGATACGGTTGATAGAAGCATCAATGGCCGTATTGGTCAGAATGTTGGACTGACTCAGGGTCGAGGCATTACTGGTTGCCGTACCAGCATCCGCAATACCGGTGAAGATAACCTCATTACCCACATCATCGGTAGTGACAGTGATATTGGCATTAGAAGACAAGGTCACGGTGCCCTTGAAGATATTCAGCTCCTGCTCCGTTCCTACTGCTCCGCTACCCACCAGGGTATTGCCAAAAAACCCGACAACCTGGTCAGTCACATCGGAGCCCGCGGTACCGAGATTCTCATTTATCTCGATGTTACGGCCATCTGAGGCAGTGAGGACCAGATCTCCACCCGAAGTGGCATTGGCAGTCACGCCGGTGATGGTTTGCTGGGCATTGATCACCGAGACCAGATCCGCAGCGGTTGAAACGGTTTGTGCCCCTTCAGTCTGCTGGGTAATCTGCTGGCCGTTGATGCCCAGTGTGTAGGTGAGCGTATCGTCCGTACCCACATTGTCGGTAAAGGCGAAAGCGGCAATTTGCGCCGCGGTGAAGGTGGTCGTAGCCGCCCCGACGGTTGCGCTAACATTATGATTGTCCGTCGATGCATTGATGGCGGCTCCGATAGCAAAGGCACTGCCATCACCCCGCCCCGATGTACCGTCAGTCGCTGCTGCGACATCAAAGCCATTGATGTTGATCTCACCGGTAGCATCCACATCCAGCGTATCGACGATGCTGGCTGCCGCGGCACCCTGCGCCAGAGTTGTAAGATCCGGCACCTGGTAGACCACCGTGGCGAAGTTGCCAATGGCGTTGGTGCGCATACTGGAACTGACGTTGACATCAATGGTCTCGCCGACGTTGGCACCTACCTGGAAGACACTGGTACCGAGAGTACCGTCCAGCACCTTGCGGCCGTTGAATGCAGTGGTCTGGGCCACTCGATCATTCTCCGAAAGCAGTTGCTGGAATTCCGCGTCGAGAGAGGCGCGGTCAGCCGCGGTATTGGTGGCGTTACGTGACTGCACCGAGAGCTCACGCATCCGCTGCAGGTTGTTGGTCATCTGCTGCAAGGCGCCCTCACCAGTCTGCGCCAGGGAGATGGCGTCTGCCGCGTTCCGACCGGCCTGATTCATGCCTCGAATCTGAGCGGTCATACGGTCTGAAATTGCCAGTCCCGCAGCGTCGTCCTTGGCTGAGTTAATACGAAGACCGGAAGAAATCCGCTGCAGGGAGGTTGCCAGGTCTCCCGCGGTACGGTTCAAGTTCCGCTGTGCATTCAAGGATGCAATATTTGTGTTGATGATTTGTGCCATCAGAGTGACTCCTCTACGCGCCCTGGACGGTGCTTAATCTTTGACCACACCAGAGCGGTTACGAACATGGCGGATATATTCAACATTGAATATTTACCGCCTCCGCATACGCTAACGGCCCGGTAGAGAGGAACTTTAGGCTTATTTTAAAATTAATTTTCACAGGAAATTAAACAGGGACAAGCCCTCCACACGGGAGAAAGAAAGCTGTGCTGCCTCCAGTATGTTGGCCTGCTGATTGAAACGGGTGATGGCCTCGGCAAGATCGATATCTTCCACAGCGGAACGTACCCCGCGAAGGTGCACCTCAAAACTTTCGTTAACCGCCTTTTCACTATCGACGGCATTGAGCTTGGCCCCCACCCCGGCTCGTACTCGCAGCAGGTTCTCCATTCCCTGATCCACGTCCGACAGAAAACGGTTGAGGGCATTGATTCGGCGGGTGCTGGGAGCGGTGCCATCCCCCTTAATTCCCAGGGCATTAACCAGGTTATTCACCGTAGTGAAGAGGTCCTGGTGGGTGCTGGGGCTCACCTGAAAACTGTCCCCGATCGCAGGCGTACCACTGATAGCGGTCTGAACCCCATTAAAGCTGATGGCTACCCCATCTTCATAGGGTGCAGGGCCACTTACCAGGGTCCCGCCACTGTCGCGCACCTCGTAGCTGGTAGCACTCAAAAAACTAATGGTGTAAGTATCTGGAATCCAGGCTGAAGGATTGGGGACAGCGCCCGGATCGATGACCCCGGAGCCAGTATTGGCCGGATTCTCCGCGGTAACAAAGGTCCCGTTGCCGTTGCGGATAAACTGGAAAACACTGCTGCCAGAATCATCCACTGTGATGCGGTAATCCGGGCTCAGATCCAGTTCCCGCTGGCCCTGGTCACCGTTGTAAACGAAGGCCCCGCCGGCAGTGCGCACAAAAGGTTTGGTCTGCGTGGCATGCCCGGCAAACAGGTACTCATTGTTACCATCCTTGGTATTGGCAAGCCCCACTAGCTCGCCCAGGCGGGCACTCACCTCTCCCGCAATAGCAGCGCGATCCGCATCGGTCAGGGGCGCATTGTTGGCCTGGAGAGCCAGCTCCCGGACCCGCTGCAACAAGTTGGTTACCGCCCCCAGGGTGCTGTCCTCCAACCCCAGGCGAGCGTTCGCGGTGTCTGCGTTACGCTGGAACTGCTGGGTTGCAGCCACCGCCTGATTCAGATCCAGTACCCGCTTGGCACCGGCGGGATCATCAGCCGGACTGAGTATGCGTTTACCCGATGCAACCTGCTGCTGTGCTCGAGCCATTTTGCCCTGGCTCTCGAGCATTGCCTCAAGGCTGCGGGTAAAGGTCTGGGCTGTGGATATACGCACGGCTTATCTCCCGACGGCGTTGATTAGATCGGCGAACAGTTGGTTGGCAGTGGAAATCACCTGGGCACTGGCCTGATAGGCCTGCTGAAAGCGCAGCAGGTTTGCCGCCTCTTCGTCCAGATTGACACCGGAACTCGCTTCCCGACGTTCGGTGACCTGGCTTAGCAGCGTGTCCTGAACCGCCACACTGATTTCAGCCTGGCGGGTGAGCGTGCCGACCTCCGTTACCAATTGCCCATAACCCTCTTCCAGGGTGCTGCTACCACCAGTCAGCACATTCGTCGTCTGGATTGCAGCGAGTAACAGCGCGTTACGATTGTCTCCCACGCCGTTGCTGTTATCGCCGATGCTAAAAGTATCTCCGCTCCGGGGAACACCACTTACATTAAAACTGACGCCACCAAAACCGGCAAAGGTAAAGCTCTTGCCACCACTCTCGGTCGCGGGGTCATAAGCAAGCGTACCTCCCGGGCCGTTGGTGACGGTAAATCCGGGGATGCCGACGCCCAGTGCATCGGGATCGAAGCTCAGTGTGATGGTTCCACCAGAGCCGGAAAGCGGCAGATTGGTGGTATTGGTCACCGATTCTCCACCGATAGTGCCGGTACCGAGATTCGCCACTGCAACCGCGGTACGCAGGGGAGCAGCGGCGGCAACGGTGCGTGGATCACTAACGGCAAGATTAAAAGTCCTTGCCGCTCCACGCGTAGGCTGGATGACAAAACTGTCCCCTGGCGCAATGGTCCCTGCCGTGAGCGCTCCCAGGGTGATTCCATCTACCGTCTCGGAGCCCCCTGGAAAGGTAGCGAGTGTGGTCACGCTGTTATCGGATAGCCGGGTCAAGGTGTGTGTCGCGCCATCGAAATCGAGCCGGTAATCACTGGTTGTAAGTGCGCCAATGTCGGTCACCGTGGCGGTGAACTGGGGGGGAGGAGCACCCGTGTTTTGTTGATTCGAGAGTATATTTGGAGCGGTGGCATCGATTGGCTGAAAAAAGTCACCCCCCGCCACCGCGTTCAGATCCACGCCCAGCCGATGCTGGAGATTTATCTCCACCGCCAGACCGATTGCGACCCGACCTATGGAATTTTCGGTCTGATTGAGTATCTGGTCGCGAAAATTCAGAATTCCGGCCATCTCTCCGCCAGTCAGAAAATCGCTGATGGGTATGCTGGTGCCACCGGTAGTGAGTGCCACCTCTTCACGACCCGGATCAAAGGCGTTGCGAACCACACCGAGAGTACCCACGGTAGTACCCACCACCAGCGATTGCCCCGAACCGACGCTGACATTTAATGCGCCATCGTCTTGCACGAGCGTGTTTACATTGAGCCGCTCCGAAAGCTGCCGCACCAATTCATCACGCTGGTCCAGCAGATCATTGGCTGGCTGACCACCGGTCGCCCCCTGGGCAACCACGATTTGCTGGTTCAAATCAGCAATCCCCTGGGCAATCGCATTTGCCTCCGCTACCACTCCGCGCAAGCGCTCATTGGTCTCTGCGCGCAGATCACCCAACCGCGCCGCAATGGAATGGAAGCGCTGGGCAAGATTTTCTGCGTTGCCAATGAGAACCTGTCGGGAGGCCAGGGAGCTCGGGTCAGAGCCCAATTCCTGCAGCGAGGAGAAATAGTCCTGGAGCGCCGGACTTAAACCGCCATCCGGATCCGCGAGGAGATTATCCACCTGAGCCGTGAGCTCCTGAAATACCTTGATCTGCTCACTGCCAGATGTACTTGCGCGCAGCTGCTCAGTGATGAAGCTGTCAAAGACACGACGGATGCCGACAACTTCAACGCCCTTGCCGATAAAACCATTGCCCTGCGCCTGCGGGGTCCGGGGAGCAAAATCTACCCGTTGACGGCTGAAACCCGGGGTATTGGCATTGGAAATATTGTGCCCGGCGGTAGTCAGCCCCCTCTGGGCTGCCAGCAAACCGGATACTCCATTATCAAGAATCGACATGGGTGCTTCCTCGATAAAGCATTTTTAACAGACCCTAGTTCAGGGCCACGCTATCGGAATACTTAATTTCAGCTATGGGCCCAGCTCCCGTGAGCGCCAGGATTTTTGCTCCGTAGGCCGGGTCGGTCGCGTATCCCGCCTGCTGCAAACCGTTGAGGTAGGCCGAGTCATCTTTGGCTCCCGCGACCACAGGCTGGTAGCGGGAAGAACCAAGAATGAAGCGGGCGTAATCATCAAAGCCCTGCGCAATAGATTCGTAGGCCCGAAAATGGCCCCGGATTTTACTGAACACACCTTGTTCATATTCCACCGTTGGCACTCCCACACGATCACCCTGCCAACGGCTGTCGGCCTTGATGCCGAAGAAGTTAAAACTGGGTCGCCCCGTGGCATCGTGGATAACGGCCTTTCCCCAGCCGGTCTCCAACGCCGCCTGGGCCACGAGCACCCGTGGCTCGACGCCAATAGCACGGGCCGCGCGCTCCGCGTGGGGCAAGACGGCACTGACAAAGGACTCCGGGGTAGCAAACAGTGCTGCATGCCGCCCGACCAACCCTGGCTGTTCACTTGGTGGCGGCGTGGATGATCTGGCTACAGGCCCATTAGCTGCCTCGCTACCAGGCGTTACCGGCATGCGGATACCCGAGGCATCCTGCAATTGCCGCTCCAGGATCTGGCTGAGCCCAATCCCCTTGCCCGCTGCCATTTGCAGACTGATCTGGTTGTCGAAGAGGTCGCGATACAACGCGCCCTGGTCACCGCCAAAAATCGGGTCGCCCGGGGTAGCGGCACGCATACTCTTTAGCATCATCTGCAGGAACAGAGCCTCGAACTGGCGAGCAACCTCTTTCACTGCCTGTGGAGATTGCGCCCGCGCATCGGCCCGCAAGCTGGCGAAGGCCGAGAAATCCGTATAGCTATCAAGGGCGGCTGGAGTACTCATAAGCGCCCCGCCAATACGTGAATACACAGGATGCCCACAGCTAATGTATTTTCTATATATTCTCTATATAACATTGTTTTATATCACTATTAGCTGGGCCTGTAGTGCGCCGGCCTCCTTTAGCGCCTCCAGGATTGCCACCAGATCACCCGGCGCCGCACCCACCTGATTGATGGCCCTGACGATCTCGTCGAGGGCAATCCCCGGGGTGAACAGGAACATGCGATTATTCTCTTCACTGACCTCAATGCGGGAGTTCGGCACGACCACCGTCTGTCCGCCCGCCAGGGGCGCGGGCTGACTCACCCCGGTGACATTACTGATGGTGACTGACAGGCTACCGTGGGTCACCGCCGCCGCCGTTACCCGTACATGGCGTCCGATCACCACCGTCCCGGTACGGGAATTAACAATCACCTTGGCAGATCCTTCTCCGGGTTCCAGCGATACATTTTCCACCAGTGAAACAAAGCCGACGCGCTGCCCCAAATTACGCGGGGCGTTGACCCGCACGGAAATGGCATCGGTGGCCAAGGCAGCGCCCTCACCGATGGCCAGGTTGATTGCGTCTGCCAGACGTTTGGAGGTGGTGAAATCCGGGCGATGCAGATTCCACACCAGATAATCACCCTGACCAAAAAGAGTCGGCGCAGGACGTTCCACGCTGGCACCGTTGGGAATACGACCCACGGTAGGGATGTTGACCGTGATGCGGTTGCCATCCTCCGTGGCGGCACCAAAGCCACCGACCACCAAATTACCCTGGGCAATGGCATAGACACGCCCATCGGCGCCCTTGAGCGGTGACATGATGAGGGTGCCACCACGCAGGCTTTTGGCGTTGCCGATGGTAGAGACAGTAACGTCGATGTTCTGCCCGGTTTTCGCAAAGGGCGGCAAGGTGGCATGGAGGGTAACGGCGGCAACATTTTTCAGCTGGGGGCTGACATTTGCCGGCAAGCTGATGCCGTAGCGATTAAGCATGCTCTTCAGGCTTTGCACCGTGAACGGGGTCTGGCCGGTCTGGTCACCGGTGCCGTTGAGCCCAACCACAAGCCCGTAGCCCGCCAACTGGTTGTCGCGCACGCCAGCTATAGCGGCAATATCCTTGACTCGCTCGGCCTGCGCCGTGCCCGTCGCCAGCAGAAGAAAAATTGCGGTGGCGGTACTAAGAATTTTGACCCTGGTCATCATGTTGCGCTCTCACAAGAGGATTTACCCATCTTCACTGCAACTATCGGGCCAAGCGCCGCTCCCGCATATTTTGTGCATGGATGCACTTATGCTGCGGGGGCATGGATGCCCAGGAGCAGCGCTTGTACATGGATATACTTTTATCCACGGATGGATTTATGTCGCGAAGGGCAGGACGCCCGGGAGCGGCCCGGGTTTGGAATGGATTTTGCGTAGGGCGGACCGTGTCCGCCTTGGTGCCTCGCCCCACGGAGAGTCCGGGGTAAAGCGTGTACCCAGTGCTAAAGGTGGGCACGACCCGCACCGATTGGGAACAAAGCGACTAGAACGGCATCAGTGCCCCGATGAAGAACTTGGCCAACCAGCCAACTGCATTGCTGTCGGCCAGCGCGCCCTCCCCCGCGTAGATGATACGGGCATTGGCAACCCGTGGAGAGGCCACGCTGTTGTTGGCATCGATATCAGCGGCCCGCACGATGCCGGAAAAACGAATGTGCTCGTGGCCCTGATTCAGGGTCAGGATCTTTTCCCCCTGAACCACCAGGTTGCCATTGGGCAGCACCTCGGCCACGGTGACGGTAATTTCGCCGGTCAATGCATTGCTCTGCACACTCTCGGCCTCCCCGTCAAAGGCATGGTTGGAACTCAGACTGGAGCTCAGATTATTTTTTTTGGTGCTGGCAAGCGGCACAACACCCGGCAGATCGAATTCCGGACTGGAACCCAGAATGGTGGGGTTAGTCACCGTGGTAGTGTTGGTTTTGGTGAAATCCGTCTCCGCCGTCTTGGAGGCATCGGTGCTCTCATTGAGGATGATAGTCAGCATATCCCCCACCAATCTGGCCCGTTGATCCTCAAATAACGGAGCCGAGTAGCCAGCCTGATAAATGGCCCCATTGCGTGACTCCAATGGTGGCATGGCGCTGGGACGCACAACGGAAAAGGCGGGATCCCGCGTCGGAGCAGACTGACATCCCACAAGTCCAACGAGGCATAGCGGCAGTAACAATGCCTTTGTTTTAGCTAAATAAGACATCTCATTAACCCCGGTTATTCATAGACTTACAAGTTATTACTTACAAACTGCAACATCTGATCGGTGGTGGCGATTGCCTTGGAGTTCATCTCGTAGGCACGCTGGGTCTCAATCATGTTGACCAGCTCCTCCACCACGTTGACATTGGAACTCTCCAGGGCACCCTGGACCAGGGTGCCAATGCCCGTTTGTCCGGGCGTACCGGTTTGCGGGGAACCACTGGCGGCGGTCTCTACAAACAGATTATTGCCACGTGGCTCGAGCCCGGTGGGATTGATGAAGTCCGCAAGTTGGAGCGTGCCGATCTGGGTGGGTGCCGTACTGCCCGCCACCAGCGCCGATACCACGCCATCAGAGCCAACTGTCAAGCTCAGGGTATTGGCTGGCACAGTGATACTCGGGGTCAGACTCAGCCCCTCGGAATTAACAATGCCGCCGGCATTATCCAGTTGAAAACTTCCATCCCGGGTATAGGCAAAGGTGCCGTCGGTCTGAAGGATTTGGAAGAACCCGCGCCCCTGAATTGCAAGATCCAGGGAATTTTCCGTTTGCGTGATGTTGCCCTGACTGAAAAGTTTCTCGGTAGCCACCGTGCGCACCCCCGTACCGAGCATCAACCCGGAGGGGAGTTGTGAATTCTGGGTGGATTGGGCGCCTGGCTGACGGATATTCTGGTAGAGCAGGTCGGCAAACACGCCGCGATCCCGCTTGAAACCCATGGTGTTTACATTGGCCAGATTATTGGCCACCAGCGCCATGCGTGTCTGCTGAGCGTCCAGTCCGGTTTTTGCTATCGAAAGTGCTCGGTCCATTTTTTCTATCCCCTGTCTCAGTACTTGCCGGCTACGAGATCCGCATAATCTGGGTGGTGACTTCGGCGTTTTCCTCGGCAATGCGCATCATCTTGACCTGTAACTCGAATTTCCGCGCCAGGTCGATCATTTTGACCATGGCCTCAACACCGTTGACATTACTGGCCTCCAGGGCGCCAGAAACCAGGCGCACCTCGGCATCGGGCTCCAGTGGTTTTGCATCCGGGATGTGAAGCAGCCCATCCACCCCTTTGACGAGTTGTTCCAGTGGCGGCCGTACCAACTTAATCCGATCGACCTCCGCCAGGGCCTTTGCCGCTTGTCCCAGGGGACGCACGCTGATGGTGCCATCAGCACCCACTTCCACCTTTTCTGCAGGTGGAATAGCGATAGGACCCCCATTGCCCAGCACCAGCTGACCGGCTCCAGTCTCCAGCAAGCCACTACTGGTCAGGCGAAAATTGCCGGCGCGGGTATAGGCCTCACCACCATCAGGAGTCTGAATGGCGATAAAGCCATCGCCTTTGACGGCCATGTCCAAATCCCGCCCGGTGATCTGGATAGCGCCAGGACTCAGGTTCACGCCCGGCCGCTCGCTCATGGCATAGACTCGGGATGGCAAACCCTGGCCAAACAGCGGCTGGCTGCGAAACTGATTAAGGTCCGCACGAAAACCTGTGGTGCTGACATTGGCCAGGTTATGACTGTTCGCCGCCTGTGCAACCATCACCTGTTGGGCGCCGGTCATTGCGACATAGAGCATGTGATCCATGGCTATCTTCCTGCTGTCTTTATTTCCGGAACCCGTACACCATCATTCCGGTTAGCGGATATTGATGATGGTCTGGGTGACCTCATCCTCGGCACGAATCATCTGCGCATTGGCCTGAAAGTTACGCTGGGCGACGATCATATTGACCAGTTGCTCGGCGAGATCGACGTTCGATTCCTCCAAGGCACCAGACTGCAATACCCCTAGGCTGGCCGTTCCTGGCGCGCCCACCAGCGCGGTACCAGAGCCATTGGTTTCTGCCCACGCGGAGTCGCCAAGCGCCTGTAGCCCCTGGGGATTACTGAAATTCGCGAGCACCACCTGTCCCTGAGCCGTAGCCTGACCATTGGTAAAACGGGCTAACACAATCCCGTTCTCATCGATATCGATACCACTCAGCCGACCCGTGGTAAAACCATCCTGCACCAGCGCATTAATGCCGAACTCAGCGCCAAACTGGGTACTGCCGGCATAGTCAAAAGACAAGCTAAAGGCCGCCGCTCCGGTGGTCGGCGTATAGGCGCCATGGGTAGTGGGAGAGCCGCCCGTCAGCACACCGGCATTACTGAAGGTAAGGGTTTGGGCCGCAAGGGTCTGGGTATTGTCTCCATCGACACGCAGATGAGTGTCCCAGGTGTTTACGCCGGTTTTCCTGTAAAACAGCGTGGCCAGATGCTCCTGTCCCAGTGAATCAAACACTGTGGTGGAAACCGAGTTATTGAAAGTATTGGGGTCGGCAGGATTAAAAGCGCCCGCAGGAATGCTCGCCCCGGCATCCAGGTTGATGCCTACCTGGGCCGTGGTGCTGGCCTGAGGCGGAATATTTGCGGAATTAAATTGCAGAGGTCCCAGGGCCCCGGTAATCACACCCGCGCTGGCTCCAAAGGCCAAAAGACGCTGTCCCGAGGCATTCACCACGGAGCCATTTTTATCCACGCCAAAGGTCCCTGCGCGGGAGTAGAGGCGACTGCCCGCCGGATCTTCCAGGGCAAAAAAACCCTGCCCATTGATAGCAAGGTCCAGACTGTTGTCGGTAAAGGCCACGTTGCCCTGATTAAATTGTTGGGAAACGGCAGCAATTTGCACACCCTGGCCAATGGCATTCTGACTGGTGCCGAGGCTTGAAGCGGCAAAGAGATCGGAAAACTGTGCCCGCGATGCCTTGAATCCGGTGGTGTTTGCATTGGCAATATTGTTGCCGGTTGCGTCCAGATCCGCGGTTGCGGCACGAATTCCACTCACTGCTATTCTGAAAGCCATGGTCTATTCTCCTCGTTTAGTCGTACTTACAGCAGTTCCCGCACTTGATTCATAGCGACAGTACCCAAACCCTGCAGATTGAGGCTCACGCCCTCAGCACCACTCCCCAGAGTGACGCTTTCTACCCGTGACACCATCAATGCCGGTAATGCCTGTATTTCGTCGTCGATGACGGCCTGGGCCTGAACACGATAGCTCCCAGCTGGTGCCGAGGCCCCCTGTTCATCCAGACCATCCCAGCTGAAATGACTCAATCCGGCCGGCTGCGGACCCAGGTCGAGACGCCGCACCAATTGCCCTGCGGTATTAAATATGCTGACGCTGAGTTGCCCGGTCGCGCTCGCAAGTTCCGTTGCACCACGCAGGCTCCTGCCCGTCTCCAGCACCCCCTGGTTCCCTGCAACGAGGATCTCCCGTCCTACCAGCGTCGAAGCCTGCAAGGCCTGGCTGGACTGCCACGAGTTCGCGAGACCATTGAGCGACTGTTCCATGCGCTGGATGCCATCCACGGTAGAGAATTGGGCCACCTGACTCATAAATTCATTGCTCTCCAGGGGTTTCAGAGGGTCCTGGTTTTGCAACTGGGCCACCATCAATGCAAAAAATTCGTTCTGGCCGAGCTCTGTATTGCGAGCCTTGCTGGTTTCCGGCTGCTGAATTCCGATACCTTCAAAGCCCGGGGGCAATACTTTGGGTAATTCGCTCATCTCAAACTCCTAGCGCCCCATGGACAGGGTGCGCAGCAACATCTGCTTCGACGCATTGATGACTTCCACATTGCTCTGGTAGCTGCGTGAAGCAGAAATCATATTGGCCATTTCCTCCACCACATTAACGTTGGAGCGGAAGATGTAGCCCTCGGCATCCGCCGATGGATGGGCGGGCTGGTATTCCTTTGGCAAGGGCGCCTGACTTTCCACGATGCCCTTGACCTGCACGCCCACAGTAGCCGTCGAAGCACTGCGAGCCCCCGCAAGGGCGGCAGCAAATACCGGATGCCGTGCCCGATACGTAGTCCCGACGCTACTACTGACGCTATCGGCATTTGCGAGATTACTGGCGGTTACATTGAGCCGCAGAGCCTGGGCACTGAGCCCGGAACCGGCGATATCAAACACGCTGAACAGTGACATCTCTACTCACCCCTGATTGCAGTTAACAAGGTTCTGGCACGGCCCTCAACGAAACGCAGGCTGGCCTGGTAACGCAGGGCATTGTCGGTAAAGGCCGCTTGCTCCACCTGAGTCTCCACGGTGTTGCCATCAAGAGAGGGCTGCATCGGATTGCGATAGCGAAGCGGAAAGCCCCCGGCACCACTCTCGAGCGACTTAAGGTGACCGGCGGAACTACGCTTTAGCTGCACTGGTGGCAAACCCCGACGTCCCTGCTCGGTGGCCAGAACCTGCGAAAAATCGATATCCCGCGCCTTGTATCCCGGGGTATCCGCATTGGCAAGATTGGCGGCGAGCACCTCGGCACGCTGGCTTCTCAGCATCATTGCCTGAGCGTGTACTCCATATAATTTGTCTGTTGCGAGTGGCACCGATACAGCCTCCAGATATTTCCTGGAGATGTAATAGCAGAAATCGTGCCAATAGCAAAAGCCCAACTAAAAGGCCGTTGTCGGGGCTGACCGGGTGGAGGGATGCAAAAAATGGGGGCAAGCTCCTGCCCCGGGCGGCAAACGGCTGCCACGTTGCATGGACGCCAAATGGTGCCCCGAATCCGGGTAAAGCCAGGATATTCCTCACCAGCTTATGTAGCCGCTGTAGAGAACACCGCTGGCACGTCTCGTGCATTGGTTTCGCCAACGCCTTAAGGAGAAAGCAGCCAATGCGTGTACTTCTTGCCTTGATACTTACCCTGTTGATGCCGGTGAGCGAGGCCGTGGCCAAACAGTCACTTGATCAGATTAGCCGTGCGGTGGAAGACTTTCTCACCCAGGCTTCGCACCCCTCATCAGGAGAACGCCAGGTGGACGTCACTACGCCTGACCGACGACTCCAGCTGGACGCCTGCAGCCATCGCCTGAAATTGTTTCTGCCTCCGGGCAGCCGGGAATATGGCAATATAATCGTTGGTGTACGTTGCCTGCAGCCAAAGCCCTGGAAACTCTATGTTGCCGCTAATGTCCGGCAGTACCGCAAGGTGGTTGTTCTGAACAAATCCATAGCACGTGGGGAACCCGTCACCAAAGAGCATATACGGCTTGAAAAACATGATATCAGCACCCTGGGCGCCGCCTATGCAGAGGAGACAGGCCCCCTGCTCGGCATGCGCGCGCAACGCAATCTGCCATCAGGGTTTATGCTCCACAAGGGCGTATTAAAAGCCCTGCAATTGATAAGCCGCGGTGATCAAATCGATCTGCTTGCATCCCTGGGTGGCATCAGGGTGCGGATGAAAGGCACTGCGCTTGCCAATGGCACGTTGGGAGAACGCATCACTGCAAAAAACAAAAGTTCGGGCCGCATAGTGGAAGGTGTTGTAAGCCAACGCGGTACCTTGCGGATAAACATGTAGGGCCCATGCAGCGCAAGCTTAAAGTTTCACCCGTTAAATGCCGCTAAGGCTCATAAGTATGTACTCATACTGGATTGACCCGGTTGCATATCCGGCTCAGAGGTAAATATGTCAAATGAAATCAAAGGGATAGGTGGTCGCCGCATCCCCGCCTCGAATACTCGTGGGCCGGCCGCGTCGACGGGAAGCAGTGCCACTGGAGGAAAAAGTGTCACTGCCGGGAACTCTGGCTCCCCGGATACCCTCAGCCTCACCACGACCGCAGCGAAACTCCAGCAGCTAGAGGAGAGTCTGCGCAGTATTCCCGTGGTTGATACAGCACATGTTGCGGAAACCCGACAAGCCATTGTGGAGGGACGCTACGAAGTCGACCCCCAACAATTGGCGGACCATCTCATCCAGTTCGAGACCCGACTCCATGGCGCTTAACCAGAACACCCTGCATCCGGCCCTGGTACAACTGGGCGATATCCTTGCCCGGGAGATAAGTGGTGCGGACAATATGCTTCGTATGCTTCGAGCGGAACATCAACTCCTGCAGCACAATGATTTTTCCGAGCTTGCGGAAATGGCTGCAGGAAAGGAACGGGAGATTGCCAGCCTCAACGCCCTTGCCCAATCCCAGGGCAGTTTGCTTCGGGAACTCGGCATTCAGGACAATCGGGATAACACGGTCCGGCAACTTTTCGCACCACCCGGCATGCGCGAATTGCGACTGAAATGGGAGACATTGCTGGATCTGCTTCACAGCTGTCAGCAGCAAAATCAGATCAATGGCCAGGCACTGGAACTGGCACGCCAACACAATGGCCGAGCCCTCTCCCTGCTATTCGGGGGTAACGATCGAGACGGCACCTACTCCCGCGACGGGGCCCGCACTCCAGTTTCTCCCAGTCGTTACACTGCTCTGGCTTGATGCCAGTCGCCCCTCTCAGCTCCATCGCTTTCCGTTAATGCCCATGTCACCAGCAAAGTCCGAATATCTTAGTGACGATCCCCACAAAATTACCGAACGGAGCCAGATTTTCTTACTGCTCGAACGCCTGAGTAATGATCATTCCCTGGTGAATGTGGCCCTTCCGGAAACCACGGAATGCCATATAAATAGCATCCTCGCAGTGGATGAAAAGCAGGGTAGATTTGAGCTAGACGAATTTCGCTCCCGCACCGCTCATCAGGTGGTAACAAAGGGTGCCAAGCTGGTAATACAGGCGAAAATTGACGAAATTCCCTTCATCCTCTCGGCCGAGGTCCTGGAAATAAAAAGGCGTGGCCGCTTTGCAGTTTACGTAATGGCGGTACCTGAAACTGCCCACTTTGAGCAGCGCCGGCAACAATACCGTTTTCATATCACCCATGACACACGGATAAGGGTGGAACTGGAGGATCTGGAGGGGGAACTCTATCAGGGTGAACTCACGGATATTTCGGTCTCTGGGCTACGTATCTACCTGCCCGATTCCACCCTGCCGGAACTCGCTCCCGGCAGTCAATTAACACGCTGCACCCTGTCCTTGCCCGAAAATATTTCTCTAAGCAGCCGTCTTGAGCTTCGATACACAGGAGATCCTTCGGCTTCTTTCCAGGCTGTCGGCGGACGTTTCGTTGATCTTGATCCGGCAGCCCGCAGGGTTTTGCGCCGTTTCACGGCAGGATTGGCGCGAGAACAGGCGCGCCGCAAAGCACGAATCGCCGATCGCAGCACAAAAAAGTAGTTCTTCCATCGAGCTCAGCCCGTGCTTTTTCAGGCATCTGAACTACTGAGCGGATGTTCAGGCCAGCTCCGGGGCAGAGCCACCAGATCTTCCGGGCGATCGATGTCCCGCTTTACCGCCAGCTCAACCCAGCGCAGTTCTGACTCACGCATCCTTTTGCGGGTTTTGGCCAGCACCGTCTCCTGACCCCAGCATATCTGCTCAAATATTCGGCTTGCCGGTTTTTTGCCAAGGCCAATAAGACAGTATCCCCCATCCACGGTCGGCCCAAGCACGGCATCATCTGCCCCCTCGTGAATTATCCGCGCCGCCTGCCGCAGGTCCGCAACACTTATCCCGGGACAATCGCTTCCAATCAGAACCGCCCCCGGATATGCAGCCAAGACAGATTCAAAGGCCGCCGCCATACGCTCGCCGAGATCGACTCCCTGTTGCAGCCGTACTTCCAGCTCATTCCGCCTGGCAAGTGCAGCAAAGCTTTCGTGCTCTACCGTGGGGGTGACATACAGCAATACCGGTCCTGTTCCGGCACGGCACGCGCTATCGACCATGTGCTCAAGCATGCGCGTGTGGAGCTTTGCTGCACCGGCAGGACCCAGGGCCGGAATCAGCCGCCGCTTGGACTTTCCGGCAATCGGGGCCCGGGCAAAAATAATGATCGGGATGGCCTCAGCACTAGCCATAACGACGCGCCAACCCCGCCGGGTCTCCACCCAGGGCATAGGACAGACGCAACCACCACATAAGCAATACGGTACGCAAAATACCCTTCTCCTCCCAGCGTCTGCTGGAGGTCGTCACCCTCTCGCCCAAACACAGGGGAGATGAACGATGCTTCAGCGCCCGACTTATGGCGATGTCTTCCATTAGCGGGATATCAGGAAAACCACCCACTGCAAGAAATGCCTGGCGCGTCATGAAGATCGCCTGATCGCCGGTAGCAATACCGCTCAGCCGCGAACGCAGATTGATGAAGAACTCCACAACCCGCAACAAGCGCTGGTGTCCGGAGAGTCTCACATCGAAGCGCCCCCAGCAGTGCCCGGGAGGGCGCAGGCCATTTCTTAGCAGGGCCAGGGCATCCATGGGGAGGCAGGTATCCGCGTGGAGAAAAAGGAAGACATCGCCGCGGGCTATCGCAGCCCCTGCATTCATCTGACGACCCCGCCCGCATCCGGACTCCACCACCCGGTCGGCACCCATGTTGGCCAGCATCAGGGTGGCATCAGCACTGCCACCGTCACAGACAATGAGTTCCACCCCCTGCACCTTCAACCCCTGCAGGCTTTCCAGGGTATCGGCAATGGTCGTGGCCTCGTTGAGAACCGGAATGACAATCGAACACCAGACTTCCCGACGTGGCCTTTCACTCAAGTCAGTGCTCCACCACAACTACTGCCCTGCCCGGCGGTGCATCCGTAACAATGGTTGTAGACCTGAATCGGCAGGCCCAGGAGTTTTGCATCCAGAAGTTCCGAGAGATGGGGGCGAGAGCTACCGTTGTAGCGCAAGGGCACACCGAGCATCTGATTGAAATCACAATCGTAGACATGGCCTTGCCAGTCCACGCTCAGCTGATTCAGGCACATCACGCTTTTCAGATTCTCGGGTTGATGAGCATCCCGCAATAGTGAAACATATTCCTGCAACTTTCCCTTTGAAATCAGCGTGCTACCAAAACGGCCGACCGGCAGATTTGCCAGCGCATAAAGGGCATTAAAGCGGATGCCATAGCGCTCATCCAGAATCCGCTTGTAGTCCGCCTCCAACTCATTCTGAGCGGGCGGCAAGGTGGCACCCTGGGGGTTATAGATGAGATCGAGTTCGAGTCCGCTATCGGCTTTCCCGTAGCCCAGCGAATTCAGTCGCTGCAACATGCGGATGCTGGAATCAAAGACCCCGTCACCACGCTGGGCATCGACATTTTCCTCCAGGTAGCAGGGCAAAGAGGCCACGATATCCACCTGCTGATCCGCAAGAAATTCAGCAAGGTCCTCGTAGCCGGGCTCTTCGAGAATAGTGAGGTTGCAGCGATCGATAACCCGCACTCCCATCTCCCGGGCACTTGCCACCAGATAGCGAAAATTGGCATTCATCTCCGGTGCACCCCCGGTCAAATCGATGGCGCCGGCCCCCGACAGCTTTAGGAAACGAAGTACCAAGTTAACCGTCTCTCGATTCATCTGCTCCTTGCGTCGTGGGCTGGCAGCCACGTGACAATGCAGGCAGGAGAGATTGCAGCGGTAACCCAGATTGATCTGGAGCGTATCCAGCTCTCTGCGACGAATCGGTGGAAAATCGGTTTTTGCAATATGGGGCAAAACGTCGTGCATCGGTGTTCCTCTGAGTGAACCGCGGATAATAACGGGAGTTAGAGAAGCACGCTATGTGGAAGGTTCCCTGTTTGCTTGGCGAGAATCCTGTGGCAGCGTTGATAAGCGCACGGTAGAATAGCGCGCCTGTGGGGCCGTAGCTCAGCTGGGAGAGCGTCGCGTTCGCAATGCGAAGGTCGGGAGTTCGATCCTCCTCGGCTCCACCAATTTCCCCTTCTTAGCTTCCCTGTACAGGACCCCGGCAACCGGCCCGGCAACGCTTAGCCCAATTTTCGCGGGGTCACAAAGTGTTCCAGCTTCCACTCCGCAGTCCCAGTTTGCCGCCAGGATGGTAAGCGGGCTGTCAGTACCGCCAGGCCCGCGGTGGGATATTTTCTGCCCAACTCGGCACGTAAGCGTGAGTCCCCTCCCTGAGCCAGCTGTTCAGCCAGCTGCTGCATCCCTGGATTGTGGGCGATGATCGTCAGTGAGCGGGGAGACGATTCGATCTGACCGATACTTTTCAGGATGGTTGCGGGACTGGCGAGATAAAGTGCCTCGTCAAAGTGCACCAGGGGCGATTGCGGCAACTCTGCCAATATTTCGCTCAGGGTTTCACGGGCGCGGGCGGCGGGAGAGCACAGGACCTGCTCCGGCATCAGTTGCTGTTGGCGGAGAAAACACCCTATACGCTGCGCACCTTCACGACCCCGTTCGTTGAGAGGTCGGTCGAAATCCGGACAGGCCGGATCCCCCCAGTCGGACTTGGCGTGACGCAATAGATACAGTCGGGCATTCACTGGTTCACAAGCAGCCCTGGTTCAGCTAGTCCGCTAGCGGCGCCCATCTCCCCCGCGGCGGCGTGCAACTCCCTTGGGTTTTCTTTTGCGCAAGCGAGTGGCAGAAAAATACTGCCGCTGGGCCACCTCAATGAATTTTTGCTGGGCCGAGAAAGTTTCATTCCCCCGCCCCGGCCGTCGCTGCCGGTAACTGCCGTCAGATTGCATATCCCAGGCGGTACGATTGTCATTTAACTGACTCGTAAGGATAAAGTCCAGGTCCTCTTGTAACGCGACTTCCTCCACCGGAATGACCAACTCTACCCGGCTCTCCAGATTCCGTTTCATCAGATCCGCCGAACCAATGAAATATTCATCCGCCCCACCATTACGAAAGTGGAAGATCCGCGCATGCTCGAGAAACTGGCCAACGATACTGATGACCCGGATATTGTCTGAAATGCCGGCGAGCCCCGGTCGCAAACGACAGGTATCACGAACCACCAGTTCTACCCGAACCCCGGCTTGCGAAGCCTCGTAGAGCGCACGGGTGATGTCCGGGTCCTCCAGGGCATTGGTTTTAAGCCGGATAAGTCCGCTTTGTTCCTCGGAGTGGAGTTCGATTTCCCGCTTAATCTTATCCAGTAGCGACTGTTTGAGCACCTTGGGTGCTGGCAATAACTTCCCGTAATTACGCTTTGGCTTGTATCCCGTGGTCAAGTAGTTGAATAGCTCGGTCAACCCTTCACCAATCTCCGCATCACAGGTGAGAACTCCAAGGTCGGAGTACAAACGTGCGGTACCGGCATGATAGTTACCAGTACCCACATGAGCGTAGCGCCGTAAACCTTCATAGTCCCTGCGCACCACCAGACAGACCTTGGAATGAGTCTTGAGACCCACCACACCGTAGGTCACATTGATGCCAACCGTTTCCAGTCGATTCGCCCATCTGATATTAGCGGCCTCATCAAAGCGCGCCTTCAACTCTACTACCACCGAAACATGCTTGCCGTTGCGTGCCGCATCCACCAGATAGTCGATGATTCGCGTAGCCGCCGAGGTTCGGTAAAGAGTGAGTTTTATCGCCAGTACCTTTGGATCAGTGCTGGCCTCTTTGACGAAGCGTTCCACCGAGGTGGCAAAGGATTCGTAGGGGTGTTGTAAAAGAATGGGACCAACGTCACGAATGATATGAAAAATATTTCGGGAATCGTGCAACTTGGCATTTTCCACCGGGTGATGCTCAGCATCGTGGAGCTCCGGCCCACCCAAGCTTGCGAGGCTCATCAGGTCCCCCATCCCGAGCAGGGTATCCTCAAAATAAACGTCCGCTTCCTCATCCAGGCCCAGTTCGGAAGCCAGCATTCCCCGGTGCAACGCACTCATATTGCCGGTGACTTCAAGACGCACCATGGGCGAGAATTTACGATCTCGCAGCTCCGTTTCGATCATGTCGAGCAAATCATCTGCAAGCTCTTCATCCTGCTCGGTATTGGCATTCCGTGTAACCCGAAACAATTCACAGGAGACCACTTCCATCCCCGGAAACAGGAAATCAAGATTGTGCCCCATGACCTCTTCCACCGGGATGAAACAATCGCGCTCGCCCACACGCAGAAAACGCGGGATACCATTGCCCTGCGGCACCTTCAGTCGTGCCAGTAGCAGCTCTTCCTCACCCGGATGCCTCAGGGTCACCAGCAGGTTGAGGGAAAGATTGGAAAGGAACGGGAAGGGATGCGCCGGATCCATCGCCTGCGGGGTGATTAGCGGAAATATATCGGTACGGAAATGCTCCCGCATGACGGCCTGCTCTTCCTCATTCAACTCACTGTAGCAGGCGGGCAACTGGATGCCTTCCTTCTCCAGCATTCGACGCAGTTGCAAGAAAGTCTGGTGCTTGCCCTTTTGCAATTCCAGCACCACCGCACGGCACTCGTCAATCTGCTGTTGTGGGGTACGCCCGTCGATGGTGGGCTCGTGGGCGCCGGCGGCAACCAGATGCTTGAGACCGCCGATACGTTTCATGAAGAATTCGTCAAGATTGGAGTCGACGATGGAAAGGAATTTCACCCGTTCACCCAGGAGCGTACGCCGGTCCTGAGCCTCGTGTAGCACCCGCTTGTTAAAATTCAGCCAGGTCAGCTCGCGATTCAGATAAAGCTGAGGACTATCCAGGTCGATATCGGACGCGGCCTTATCGGCCACCTCGGCAACACCCTTCTCTTTGACGGGTAAAAGTTCAGCCTTTCCAGGCTCGGATTTTTTTGCTCGCGTGGACGCCTCCTCTTCCTTGGCTGAGGAAATGATGCTGTCCAGGATTTCCGTTACGCTTGCTACGGGTTTTTCTTCGGCTGCCATTTTAGCTTCTCTCTTTTCCTGTAGTAGGACGCACCAGGCTGATCATTCGTAATCAGTAGGCGTCAGGAACAAAACTCTGGTCACTCATGGGCGGGCGCACATAGCCGGCATCCCCTTGCCGTGGTGGTAGTTTTATCTGCTTGGGTGTCAGGTCCTCGTAGGGAATCATGCTCAGCAGGTGCCGAATACAATTGAGTCGGGCGCGCTTTTTTACGTCGGCATCCACTACATACCAGGGTGCCTGCTTGATATCAGTGTGGGCAAAAAGGTCATCCTTCGCCCGGGAGTACTCGGCCCATCTGGAACGGGATTCCAGATCCATCGGGCTCAGTTTCCAGTGCTTGGTGGGATCACCAATGCGTGACTGGAAACGTCGCTCCTGCTCCTCATCGCTGACTGAAAACCAGTATTTAATCAGGATGGTTCCCGAGCGCACTAACATGCGCTCAAATTCAGGACAGGCGCGCAGGAATTCCCAGTATTCCTCATCCGAGCAAAATCCCATCACCCGCTCCACGCCACCGCGGTTGTACCAGCTACGGTCAAACAGAACCATCTCGCCCGCGGCTGGAAGATGGGGAACATAACGCTGGAAATACCATTGGCTCTTTTCCCGCTCCGTAGGCGTTCCCAAAGCGACCACTCGACAAACGCGTGGATTCAGGCTTTGGGTGATGCGCTTTATTACTCCACCCTTCCCGGCCGCGTCCCGACCCTCAAAGATAACCACCGCCTTCAGACCCGAGTGCTTGATCCATTCCTGCAGTTTGACCAGCTCAATCTGGAGCTTGAGTAACTCTTTCTCGTAGAGCTTGTTTTGAATCTTCTTATTTTTTCTGGCCAGGACAGCCTCGGTCTTGATCTCGCTGTTGGGTGCCACGCGGACCTGGTTTGGTGCCTTAGTGCGCATACCTTTTGCTCTTTCCTTTGACTTGGCCATAGATCTTTAACCCCATATAAATGGTTACTCCACAGGCAGTGGATGAAAGGCAGACATGTTCCGGGCAGAAAATATCTCTTAAACAATAAGAGTTATCATATATCCATCTTATATGGAATACCCTCATGCCAAATGGGAGTATATCCCCGGGACAGACGAGCCAGGCCCCCTACTTTTACCAGAACGGTTTGCACTGGCCGAATTTATTGAGCGCAAGCTCGGCCTGGCGAAGCAGCCGGGTCCTTTTACGCATATGCCACCCCAAAACGACGCCTGCGGAAAAGTGAAGCTCCGCTTCCGGGCTATCCGACGCCTCATCACCCAAATCGGACAATAATTTGCGCGCATTTGCCACATCGTTCAGGTGGCCCAAGGCATCCTGCAAACGCCCGGCGGCGGCAAGAAAAGGTTTTGCCCGTTTTGCCGGATACAATGACTGGAACCCCTGGGCTGCATAACGCAATTTTTTTAGCTCAATGCGAAAACGGTGACGCCCTTCATCCGTTTTCGACTGAAAATTCTTCGCTCTTCGAGTCACGCGCAAAAAATGCCTGGCCAACACCTTTTGTGCAAAAACCCTGGCTGGTTTAACAAGCGCCCTTTCCTGCCGTTCGGGAGAAGTGCTCTGCTCTCCCAGCCTAAAGAGCCATAGCCCGAAGGCAAGCAGAAATCGGGTGCAGCGTGGCGACCGAAAAACGTTTGCCACCGCTATAGCGTTGGCCCTCCTTAAAACCTCCAAATGCGCAACCAGGGGTTCCAGTGACGGCTCTTGCTCCAAACCACACTTGACCTCCTCAACCAGCTCCGATTTCAGTACCGCCCAGTCCCTGAGCGGGGCAAAAGCATGGTGCAACCATCTCAATTCAGTCCGCAACCACTGTGTATTGTTGTTGGGAAATTGCTTGCGAAAGAGGCCTTCAAAAGTACGCAGGCGACGCAGGGCCACCCGCGCCTGATGAACGGCTTCATTTTCTGCCCCGTGCAGCAGACCGGTCTCATTACTGACAAGATGTTCAAGTCCGTTCTGCATAATCTGCATCAGGGCCATGCCAGTATTGGCATCGGCAGGAAGCTGTACGGGCTTACCCTTAACCGCATCCAGCGGCTGCCCCGTCAACCGGGCATAACCGCGCTCGGCCTTACTCAGTGTGGAAAGCTGAAGGGGCACCTGCTGGTGAATTTCAAGCGCCAGTTCAAAGAGTTCCGCCGGATCACCGTGTACTAATTCAAGTTCCAGTTCACACAGGGCCTCACACTGCTCTCCGACACAAATTTCCCCACGATCGAGGTCCAGGCGAAGCCGCGTGCCTTGAGAGGTTAACAAAGGCCAACTGGTACGCTGAAACCGGGTTTCAAAGAGCGGGGCAAAACCTGCCTTGCCTAACCGCCTGAGCCGGCGCCGCACCTTGGAATCAGGAATTGTAGCGAGATCCGGCACGGGCTCCGTCAGCCTTGATTCATATTCACCACGGAATTCCAGCCCGCCCACGCGTCCCTTGCGGGATTTAACGCACTGGATGATCCCGTCTTCATCGTACCGAAGCCGAAGGCTCAAGCCCCGCTGACGTAAATCGTGAGTGGCCGTATCAAAGTAGCAGGTACGGAGATGAGTGGTTGTGGCCGCTGCCGTCGCCAAACGCTGAATTGCGGGCAGTTCCCGTAACCCATCGTAAGCCGCCGGAGTGCACAGCAGCTTAAGCTCAATCTCTTGTCCACTGGTATTTGCGTCCATAGCCAGAGAATAACCTATAGTCGGGAGCTGCTAAACGCTCCTATCTGCCAACACACTACATCGCTTTCAAACAGGTCAGCAGGGCCCTCCTTAAGCCTTGGGCATCACTTTGTCTGCGTTCAACACAGCGTGTACTATGCGCCCGGTTCCACCTTGCGCCCCGGTAGCTCAGTTGGATAGAGCGTCCCCCTCCTAAGGGGAAGGCCGGGGGTTCGAATCCTCCCCGGGGCGCCATTTATATTCACTTGGAAATACCCATACAGTCGTCTGTCGATAGCCGGTCTCGTGACCTGTCGATGGAAGCGCCAGAGGAAACGACAGCGATGAGAGAAGGACCGAAGCCCGCCCGTGCCGATGCCGGCGGTGCCAGCTGCCTCGATCTTGCCTGCGGCTGGGTACAATATCTGTGTCCACAACACTGGTTATCACGACAGGTGTTGCGTGCCACGCGGGTCCGCGCTCCCTGGTTCAAAACGCGCCAAATCAAGTGGTTCAGTCATCAATTCGGGGTGGACCTCGATACCGCCGCCAACCCTGATCTATCGACGTACCCCGACTTCAACAGTTTCTTCACCCGCGCCCTGCGTCCCGAGCTACTCCCGCAGTCCGCGGAAGACGACCGTCTCCTTTCCCCGGTAGAGGGAACCGTCAGTCAGCTGGGCCAAATTGAGAAAGGCCGGATATTTCAGGCCAAGGGGCGAAGCTACAGTGCCTGCGAGTTGCTCGGGGATGACCGAGAGCGTGCCAAACCATTTCACAATGGACGCTTCAGTACCATTTACCTGGCACCACGTAACTATCACCGGATTCATATGCCTATTTCCAGCCAGCTCCGGGAGATGATCCATATTCCCGGCGGCCTGTTTAGTGTTAACGGGCGTACCGCACGTGCCATTCCCCGCCTCTTCGCCCGCAATGAGCGCGTCGTCGCCATCTTTGATACACCGCATGGAGCCATGGCAATGGTGCTGGTGGGAGCGCTCTGCGTTGGCGGCATCGAGATGGTGTGGGCCGGATCGGTGACCCCGCCCAGAGGCAAGGCGATCTCGGTTTCCACTTATCCCGCAAAGGGAGAAGGCAGCGTCTATCTGTCCCAGGGGGCCGAGATGGGACGTTTCAATATGGGTTCGACGGTAATTTTGCTGTTCCCCAAAAATGCCATCGAGTGGAGGCAGAATTTGTTAGCTGACGAACCGCTCAGGCTTGGGGAGACTATTGGGAGAACCGTAGCCTAGGAAAAACGGCGACGCGTGGGGCCTGCTTGCCCCGAGGCGGTATTTAGCCGCCATTCTGAAGTGGAATATCTGGATATCTAGACTGCAAAGGCGCTGATGCAAACGGCCATCAGGGCGCCGGGATAGAGGCCAAGGGCGAGGATCGCCAACCCATTGGTACTGATCATCACCCGCATGTCTGCGGGCGCAGCCACGGTTGAATGATCCGCAGGCTTCTCGAAATACATCAGGCGTACGATGCGGATGTAGTAGAACAACCCGATCAGCGAGAATACCACCGAGACCACCGCCAGCCATACCATGTCCACGGCAACCAGTTCACGCAATACCGACCACTTGGCCCAGAATCCCAGGAAAGGCGGCAAGCCACCCATGGACATCATCAACACCAGCATCAGGAAGGCGTACCAGGGACTGCGCTCGTTGAGGCCACGGAAGTCATCCAGACGGTCCGACTCGAAACCGGCACGGCTGAGCAGGATGATCATGCCAAAACCACCCATCGCCATCAGCGCATAGACGATGATATAGAACATCGAAGCGGCATAACCCGCCGTAGTACCAGCGATCATGCCCAGGAACATATAACCCATGTGCGCAATGGTGGAATATCCCAACATACGCTTGAGGTTCGTTTGAGCGATGGCGACGATATTGCCGACGGCGAGCGAAAGGATCGCAAGTATTACCAGCATATCGCTCCAATCGCCCCGTAGCCCACCCATGCCATCCACCAGGAAACGCATGAGCATGGCAAAACCCGCCAGTTTCGGAGCGGTACCGATAAACAGGGTGACCGGGGTCGGGGCGCCCTGATAAAGATCGGGAACCCACATGTGAAATGGCACGGCACCCAGCTTGAATGCAATACCCACCACCACAAAAACCAGGCCCAGCATCAGAACAACATTACGCCCCTCGCCTTCCGCGCCGATAGCACTCCGTAACTCAGCTAGATCCAGGGTCCCGGTCGCCCCATAGAGCAGGGATATCCCGTAAAGCAGGATGCCCGAGGCCAGGGAGGCAAGGATGAAGTATTTCATGGCCGCTTCAGAAGCCGCGGTGGAATCACGATGCAGGGCCACCATGGCGTAGAGTGACAGTGAGAGCAATTCCAGGCCGAGATAGAGGGTAAGGAAGCTGTGGCCGGAAATCAGCACCATCATGCCCAGCACCGCGAACAGGCCCAACAGATAGAACTCGCCCTTGAACAGGTTGCGAGCCCGCAAGTATTCCTTCGAGTAGAAGAAGGCGAAATAACTCATCAGCAATACGAAGACCTTAAGCACACTGCCCATGCGATCCAGCACGAAGCTATCACTGAAGGTGAGTACTGGTTCGACCGGATAAAGGAGGACCACCAAAACGGTAGTCGCCACCAAAGTGGCTTGCGAGAGCTGGTAGGTCACCAGTCGGTAGCGCTCTGGCAGATAGACATCGATCACCAGAATCAGCGAAACCATGGCTAGGAGAAATATCTCGGGTGCCGCGGGCAGAAAGTCGTTTAGCATAAGGCTCATGTTTTGTCCGACTCGGTACTGGCTAAAAACCAGTGGCTAGAGTTTGGATACAGCAACGTGTTGCAGCAGGTTATCAACACTGGGCTGCAGAATTTCAAGTAATGGGGCCGGCCACAGGCCAAGCCACAGTACGGGCAGAGCAAGCAGCACCAGAAAAACAATTTCACGCCCGTTAACATCCTTCAGGCCGGCAACCCCATCATTGCCCACCGGGCCAAAGATCACCCGTTTGTACATCCACAGGGTGTAGGCGGCTCCCAGAACCAGCGTCAGGCCCGCGAGGAAAGCGATCCAGAAGTTGGCCTTGAAGCTACCCATAATGACCATGAACTCGCCGACAAAACCGGAGGTTCCGGGCAGGCCACTGTTGGCCAGCGCAAACAGCATCATGAAGGCGGCGAAGATCGGCATGGTATTCACTACCCCGCCATAATCCTTGATTTCGCGACTGTGAAGACGGTCATACATCACCCCGACACACAGGAACATCGCGGCCGAAATAAAGCCATGGGAAATCATCTGCACCAGACTGCCTTGCACCCCCATCCCGGCACCGGCCATGCTGCCCGTATCATCAAAAATACGGAAGGCGATAAACAGGCCAAGGGTGGCGAAGCCCATGTGTGAAATGGAGGAATAGGCAATGAGCTTCTTCATGTCGGGCTGAACTATGGCCACGAAGCCGATGTAAACGATGGCGATAAGGGACAGTCCAATCATCAGCCATGCCAATTCCTGACTCGCATCCGGGGTGATGGGCAGGCTGAAACGCACTAGCCCGTAACCACCGAGTTTCAACATAATCGCCGCCAGGATAACCGAACCACCGGTAGGTGCCTCAACGTGCGCATCCGGCAGCCAGGTATGGACCGGCCACATCGGCACCTTGACCGCGAAGGCCGCCAGAAACGCGAGGAATATCAAGATCTGCTCGGTCATGCCCAGTGGCAAGCGGTACAGATCGTGGATTGCAAAGCTGCCACCCTGGGCGTAGAGATAAAGCAGCGCCACCAACATCAGGACTGAGCCAAAAAAGGTGAAGAGGAAAAACTTGATGGTGGCGTACACCCGCCGCGGGCCACCCCAAATTCCGATAATCAGGAACATGGGAATCAGCAGAGCCTCCCAGAAAACATAAAACAGGATGGAATCCAGCGCTGCAAAGGCGCCCACCATAAGGCCTTCGAGCACCAGAAATGCCGCCAGATACTGGGCCGCACGCTGCTTGATCACCGACCAGCTGGAGATAATGACCACCACCGTGATAAAGGTGGTAAGAATGATCAGCGGCATGGAGATACCATCAACACCAAGATGGTAATGAATGTCGAAGGTTGAAATCCAAGGCATCCGCTCGACGAACTGCATATCGGAGCTGCCCAGATCAAAGCGCGTATAGAGCGGCAAGGACAGCAAAAAGGTGAGGATTGATGTCGCCAACGCGATGACTCGCGCGGTGGGCACATTACGCTCACCACCAGCAACCAGTACCCAGATGCCCCCAAGGATTGGGGCCCAGATGATGAGACTCAGAAGTGGGATATCCGCCAGCATACGCTCAGCCCTAAGGCTTCCTTAGAGAGTTACAAACCAGGTGATCATTAGGAGCAGGCCCAAAATCATGGCCAGCGCGTAATGGAAGAGAAAGCCGCTCTGAATGTGTCGCACTACAGAAGCGAGCCAGGCTACGGTACGGGCTGATCCGTTAACCACCAAACCATCGATGATCGCCGCATCACCACCGCGCCACAGCAAGGTACCGATTCCGCGCGCACCGCCCGCGAAAAAGAATTCATTGAACCGGTCAAAGCCGTATTTCTGATCGAGCACATTGTAGAGCAGCCCGAAACTTTGCTTGATACGCCCGGGTAATTCTGGCCGGGCAAGATACAGATACCAGGCCACCGCCACCCCGGCCATGGCCAGCACGAAGGGCGCGCCCGTTACGCCATGGAGTACGAAACCGCCCGCGCCGTGAAAATCAGCCGCGATCGCCCCGAGTACGTCGTGCCCCGGTAACACCAGCAGGGAACCACCAAACAACTCCCCGTTGAGGACTGCTTCCACCCCAAGCCAGCCAATAATTACCGACGGGATCGCCAGCAAAATCAGCGGCACGGTCACCACAGCGGGCGTTTCACGAAGGCCCGAGCGTACACTTGCACTCATGCGTTCCTTGCCGTGGAACACCAGGAAATACATGCGGAAGCTGTAAAGGGCGGTAATAAACACCCCGGCCAGCACACTGAAGTAGGCAAAACCGGAACCAGCCAGTTCGGAGTGATGGACTGCCTCGATGATCAAATCCTTGGAGAAAAATCCGGAGAACCCCGGGAAGCCGATCAGGGCAATGGAGCCAATCAGCGCGGTCAGCCAGGTAATGGGCATGTACTTGCGCAGGCCACCCATGTTGCGGATATCCTGATCGTGATGCATGGCGATAATCACCGAGCCCGCGCCCAGGAACAACAGCGCCTTGAAGAAGGCATGGGTTGCCAGATGGAAGATCGCTCCGGCGTAAGCCGAGGCCCCCAGCGCCACCGTCATGTAGCCCAGCTGAGATAGCGTGGAATAGGCAATGACCCGCTTGATGTCATTCTGAACGATGCCCACCAGGCCCATGGCGAGGGCGGTTATTGCGCCGATGACCATAACCACGCTCAGCGCGGTCTCCGACAATTCAAACAACGGCGACATACGCGCCACCATGAAGATGCCGGCGGTCACCATGGTTGCCGCGTGGATCAGCGCGGAGATAGGTGTAGGGCCTTCCATGGAATCTGGCAGCCATACATGCAGCGGCATCTGTGCGGATTTACCCATCGCGCCAATGAATAGCAAGATGCAGATAACGCTCATCAGCGACCAGTTAACTCCGGGGAACACCTGGATGGTGAGGTCCCGAAGCAACGGAGCTGTCTCGAAAACGGTGGCGTAATGCAGGCTACCGAAATACATCAGCACCGCGGCAATACCCAGCAGAAAACCAAAATCCCCCACCCGATTGACCAGGAAGGCCTTGAGGTTGGCGTAAATGGCCGATTCACGCTGATACCAGAATCCGATGAGCAGATAGGACATCACACCGACGGCTTCCCAGCCGAAGAACAGCTGCAGGAAGTTGTTGGACATCACCAGAGCGAGCATGGCAAAGGTAAATAGCGAGATATAACTAAAAAAGCGCTGGTAACCCGGGTCATCATGCATATAACCAATGGTGTAGATATGCACCATCAGCGAGATGAAGGTCACCACGGTCATCATCAGGCTGCTCAGCTCATCAATGCGAAAGCCAACCTCCAGATGCACACCTTCAATTACTCCCCAAGTGTAAACCGTAGCGTCGTAGATTGGGCCGCCGTCGAGGACGATGCCCTTGAAGGTGAGCGCGGAAAGGCCAAAGGCGATGGCCACGCCGATGATGGTCACCATGTGAGCGCCAATGCGCCCGATAATCTTGCCGAAAAATCCTGCCAGCAGAGCCCCTAATAGCGGAGCAAGGATAATTGCCAGGTACATGGTTTGTGAATTTTGCGCCACGTCTTAACCCTTCAGGGAGTCGAGTTCGGCGACGTTAATGGTCTGGCGGTTACGGAATAACACCACCAGAATCGCCAGGCCGATAGCCGCCTCCGCCGCGGCCACGGTGAGGATGAAGAAGACAAAGATCTGCCCCGCAACATCCCCGAGAAAATGAGAAAAAGCCACAAAATTGATATTTACCGCTAGCAAAATCAGTTCCAGCGACATCATCAGGATGATCAAATTCTTGCGATTGATATAAATGCCGGCCACACCGAGGCAGAACATTATGGCCCCGAGGATAAGAAAGTCTGATAAGGCAATCATGATATTCAGCCCCTTAAGGTGTTTCCGAGTCCGGCCGTTCGGCCGCCATCTTCACCAGGCGCACCCGCTCCCGCGGATTAACCACCACCTGCTCTTCCGGCCGTTGCCCCCGGCGTTTCTTGACGCGCCCGCTCAGGCTCAGCGCAATAGCGGCAACGATAGCTACCAGCAAGATTACCGCGGCTATCTCGAAGGGATAGACATAAACGGTGTACAGCACGCCGCCAAGCTCTTCGATATTGCTATAGGCGGGGCCGTGATGTGCCGGTGCCGGCACAATGTCCAGCCCAAACTGACTGGGCCCGAGCACCATGACGATTTCCAGCCCCAACAGCACCGCGATGAGAATCCCCACGGGAAGATAACGACTAAAACCCTCGCGCAGCACCACCAGATTGATATCGAGCATCATGATGATGAACAGGAACAAAACCATGACCGCGCCGACGTACACCAGCACCAGGGTCATGGCCAGGAATTCCGCGTCCAGTAACAGCCAGATTCCGGCGGTGGTGAAAAATGCCAGCACCAAAAAGAGCGCCGCATGGATCGGATTACGCACCGTAACCACCATGCTTCCGGCAAAAACCAGAATACCGGACAGCGCATAGAAGACGAGTTGTTCCACCATAAAAAACGACCGACAGTCTGTTTTGTTTAAATCACATTGAAAAAGCCACCAGGGTCTTTTTCAACCTCAAACCGGAAGGAATTATCCCACCGGGCTTCAGCTAATTATCTTTCCGGCTTAGCGATACTTCGCGTCCGCCGCCCGATCCTCGGCGATGCGCCCTTCTTCGTCCGCACCTACCGCCAATAACTTCACCTTATTCATCAGCAAATCACTGCGTTTTTCGCCGTGGTATTCATAGATCCGGGTCTCGACAATAGAATCCACCGGGCAGGCCTCTTCACAAAAACCACAGAAAATACATTTACTTAAATCAATGTCATAGCGTGTGGTACGACGCGATCCATCATCGCGAGGTTCTACATCAATCGTAATGGCCAACGCCGGGCAAACCGCCTCACACAACTTGCAGGCAATGCACCGCTCCTCGCCATTTTCATAGCGACGCAGCGCATGCAGGCCACGAAAACGCGGTGACTGAGGGGTCTTCTCCTCGGGGTAGCGAATCGTAAACTTCTTCGCAAACAAATATCGCCCGGTCAGAAACAGGCCCTTCCACAGCTCCCACAGCAGAAAAGTCTTGATAAGGTGTTGAGCAGATTTCATGGCGTTTTCCTAACTAGTCGAACCAGGGGCCAATGCCAGCAGCAATCGCCACGCCAATTACCAGGATCCATACCAGGGTAACGGGAATAAATACCTTCCACCCCAGACGCATGATCTGGTCATAACGGTAACGCGGGAAGGTTGCGCGGAACCAGAGATAGAAAAATAGAAACAGCGCGACCTTAAACACGAACCAGTGGAAGCCGGAATCCAATAGCGAACCCAGCGGACTCGCCAGGGTCTCTGCCGATGCCATGCCCTCAAAGGGAGACAACCAGCCACCCAGAAACATGACCGAGGAGAGCACGCTAATCAGGATCATATTGGCGTATTCGGCCATGAAGAATACCGAGAAACTCATGCCTGAATATTCCACGTGGAAGCCGGCAACGATCTCTGACTCACCCTCTGAAACGTCAAAGGGAGCACGATTGGTCTCGGCCACGCCCGAAATGAAATAGACCACAAAAAGGGGCAACAAGGGCCACACAAACCAGTGACCAAAACCACCGGCCTGGGCATTTACGATTTCACCCAGATTGAGACTACCCGCCGCCATAAGCACCCCGACGAGCGCAAACCCCATGGCAATTTCGTAGGAAACCATCTGCGCCGCCGAACGCATGGCACCAAGCAAGGCATATTTGGAGTTGGAGGCCCAACCGGCGATGATCACACCGTAAATACCCATCGAGGTCATTGCGAGGATATAGAGCAAACCTGCGTTGAGATCCGCCAGCACCCGACCCGCTCCGAAGGGCACTACCGCCCACGCCGACAAGGCCGTGGCAAGCGAGACAATCGGAGCAAGAATAAAGAGGAAGCGATTGGCTCCCGCGGGGATAATGATTTCCTTGAAGGCCAGCTTCACGGCATCCGCGATGGGTTGCAGGAGACCGATGGGCCCCACTCGATTGGGCCCCATACGCACCTGCATAAAGCCAATAACCCGGCGTTCGGCGTAGGTCAGATAGGCCACGCAGAGCAACAATGGCGTCACGATGGCGATGATCTTCAGCAAGATCAGCGTCAGGGTCTGCAGGCCGCTTGGCAACAGGTCAAGCAATGGAATCTCAGGCATCTGCTTGTCCCTCCGCGCTGTTTGTCAGCGTGATGCTGCCAAAACTCGCCCCCAGACTGGCATCCGTGGCCGTTCCCGCGGGCACTCGCACGCAGGCATCCGGAACGGCCCCGTCAATACGCAAGGCACAGCGCGCCTGTGCACCGTTTTGGGAGACCATCACCTCTTCAGCCTCCAGCAGGCCAAGCCGTTCCGCCAGTGCCGGATTAATGGCGGCATAGTCTGCATCACCATCGACAGTTTGCTGCAAGGCGCTCGCGCGACGAACCAGGCTATCAGTCGTATAAGGCGCCGTGTCACCGATGCGTTGCAATTCACTCACGGCAACACTCATAAGCCGTTCCGGCATCGGGAAATCAGTGCCAAACGGTATCCTGGGACGATTAACCAAATCACGCAGTTCGGTCAGAACCCCGGTGGAATCCCCATATTCAAAACCGTCCGCATCCACCAGATTCCCCAGTACCCTCAATACTTTCCAAGCCGGGCGAGCTTCTCCCGGTGGAGCTGCCGCACCGGCGAAGCTTTGCCATTCTCCAGCGAGATTGACGAAGGTGCCAGAAGTTTCCGGATACAGCCCGACGGGAAGTAACACGTCGGCATAGGCTTCCATTTCAGCACTGTGATAAGCCGATGCCATGACCACGAACTCCGCCTTGTTAAGGGCCTCGCGCGCCAAAGCGGCATCAGCGCAGTCACGTTCCGGCTCAAATCCGAGCAGCAGATAGGCATCAAGCTGCTGTGCAAACATTTCCGCCGTCGCCAGACCCGTGTTCACGGATGCACCAGCGGGGCCACGATGGGGTACGCAGCCAGCAAGCCAGGCACCGGCAGCATTCGCCCCCTCAGGCAGGGTGCCGAGCACCGCACCAGAGGCACCGGCAATCCGCTCGGCAATGGCACGCAATGCCGCCGCATCGGGATGATTCAGGGCTGAAGCCCCCAGCAAGACTATACTGCGCTCGCCCGACTTCAGCCGCTTGGCGATAGCCGCCTGACCGTCGCTGGCCTGGGCCGTGACATCCGTCGCGTCAAGCGCCGCGGCAATTCCAGCCAGGTTATCGAACAATTCAGCAGGGGGTACGACAATCTGTTCTTCAAGCTTGCAGTTAAAGGCGTAATTCACCGGATTAACCGCCATTAATGCGCCACCCGCCTGCACCGCCTTGCGTACCCGATGCTGGAGCATTGGCTGCTCCTTGCGCAAATTGGAACCGATGAGTAGTACGGCATCCTGCTGCTCGAGTTCTGCAATAGTGCAACCCAGGCCCGGGGCCAAAGGTGCAGTTTGCTGGTCACGCACATCCTGGACGCGTAGACGATGGTCGATACTTTCGCTGCCGAGAGCACGCCCCAGTTTCTGTAACAGATAGAGCTCCTCAACGGTCTGCGAGGCCGAAGCCAGCGCACCCAGGCCCGTACCAGCGTGCTTTTTCAGGCCCTCTGCTGCTGCCTGCAAGGCAGTATCCCAATCTACTTCCTTCCACTTGCCATCACGCCGCAACATCGGCTTCTGCAGGCGATCTTCGGTATACAGACCCTGGTAGCTGAAGCGGTCACGATCGGAAATCCAGACCTCGTTAATAGCGGCATTGTCCCGCGGCACCGCACGTAAAACCTGATTGCGCAGAGTATGAATCGAAATATTCGAACCCACGCCATCGTGCGCACCGATGCCCGCATGCTGACGTAATTCCCATGCACGCCCCTGGAAACGATTAACCTTGGAGGTCAAGGCACCCACAGGACAGATATCAATAATGTTGCCGGATAATTCCGAATCCAGGCTCTGCTCGATGAAGGTCCCGATCTCCACCCACTCACCACGCCCGGTGGCCCCCATCTGAGGCATCCCGGCAACCTCCTTGCCAAAACGGACGCAACGGGTGCAATGGATACAGCGGGTCATTTCAGTGGCGATTAGCGGTCCGATATCCTTTTCCCGCACCGCGCGCTTGCCTTCCTGATAGCGCGAGACATCCTTGCCATAACCCAGGGCCAGGTCCTGCAGTTCACACTCGCCGCCCTGATCGCAGATGGGGCAATCCAGCGGATGATTGATGAGCAGAAACTCCATGACCGCTTTCTGCGCCCCGCGGGCAAGTGGTGAACCGGTATAGACCTGCATACCCTCAGCCACGGTGGTCGCACAGGCCGGTAGCGGCTTCGGAATCTTGTCTACCTGCACCAGACACATACGGCAGTTGGCCGCTATGGACAGCTTGGGGTGATAGCAGAAGCGCGGGAGCTTTATCCCGGCATCATCCGCGGCCTGGATCACCCGTGAGCCAGGCTTGGCCTGTACGGGGATACCGTCGATTTCTAAATTTATCAGGTCGTCGCTCATGGTTTCATCTGTAATCAGGCGGCGTCACTGCGGACACTACCCGGTCCGACCAGACAACGTTTGTGCTCTATGTGGTATTCGAATTCCTCACGGAACCGTCTCAAAAAGCCCTTCACCGGCCACGCTGCTGCATCGCCCAGGGCGCAAATCGTCTTGCCTTCGATATTGCTGGCAACATCGAACAGCAGGTCGAGGTCCTCAGGCACACCTTGACCATGCTCAATCCGGCTCACAATCCGGTGCATCCAGCCGGTCCCCTCGCGACAGGGTGTGCACTGGCCACAGGATTCCATTTGGTAGAAGCGGCTCAGGCGTTCAAGCACCTTGACCATGCAGGTGTGCTCATCCATAACGATAACCGCACCGGAGCCCAGCATGGAGCCAGACTTCTGTACACCGTCATAGTCCATGGTGGTTTCCATCATGATCTCGCCTGGCACCACCGGCATCGAGGAACCACCGGGAATAACTGCCTTTATTTTGGCTCCATTGAGCATCCCGCCAGCCATTTCCAGCAATTCGGAAAAAGGGGTACCCATGGGCATCTCATAGTTGCCCGGCTTGTTCACGTGACCAGAGACGGAAAAAACCTTGGTTCCTGCCGCCGAGGGAATGCCGAGACTGGTAAACCACTCGGCACCGTTACGCATAATCGCCGCGGCTGAGGCAAAAGTCTCGACATTGTTAATCGTCGTGGGTCGGCCATAGACCCCGAAGTTGGCCGGAAATGGAGGTTTGAAACGTGGCCTGCCCATTTTACCTTCGAGGGATTCGATCAGCGCCGTTTCTTCACCGCAGATATAGGCGCCGGCACCCAGCACGACATAGAGTTCAAAATCCCAGCCAGAGCCCTGGATGTTCTTGCCCAACATGCCCAGATCGTAGGCCTCCTTGAGGGCGGCCTCCACGCGCTTGAAGGGCTCATCCATAAACTCGCCGCGCATATAGATATAACCAACACTGGCGGCCATGGTATAGCCGCCGATGGCAAGGCCTTCAATCAACTGATGCGGATTGAAGCGCAGGATATCGCGATCCTTGCAGGTACCCGGCTCACTTTCATCCGCGTTACAAACCACATAATTCTGGTCGTTGCCGTTGCGTGGCATGAAGCTCCATTTCAGGCCTGAGGGAAAACCGGCACCGCCGCGCCCGCGCAGGCCGGAAGCCTTGAGCTCGCCGATCACGTCATCGGAGGCCTGCTTCTCACTCAGGACTTTTTTCCAGCCCTCGTAGCCTCCAATGGAAAGATAATTCTCCAGCGTCCACGGCTGGTCGAATTTCATAGTCACAAAGCAAACGTCATTCGCCATAGCGGGTCACTCCAGGGTATCCAGTATGGCGTCCACCTTTTCAGGGGTCAGGTCGACGTGGTACACGTGATCCACCATCATCATCGGCGCCCCGCAACACGCCGCCAGACATTCTTCCTCTGCCTTCAGGTGGATACGGCCATCAGCGGTACTCTCGCCACGCTTGATATCCAGCTTGTTTTCGAGATGGGCAATGATGTCGTCGGCACCTCGTAACATGCAGGAAATGTTGTTACAGACGGACACACTGTGACGCCCGCAGGGCTCAGTTTCCAGCATGGAATAGAAGCTTGCGACCTCATAGACATCGATAGGTGTCAGGTCCAGATAGTCGGCAACACCATCCATCAATTCTTTACTGAGGTAACCATTATTTTCATGCTGGGCAGCCCGCAGTGCCCCCAAAATTGAGGAACGGCGCTGCTCAGGAGGAAATTTAGTGCACCAATGGTCAATCTCGGCCCGCAGGCTCTCTGAAAGTGGCTGTACACTCATCAGCGGTCAATCTCCCCGAATACAATGTCCTGGGTACCAATAACTGCCACCACATCCGCCAGCATATGGCCACGTACCATTTCATCCATGGATGAGAGGTGGGCAAAGCCCGGCGCCCGCACCTTCAGCCGATACGGCTTGTTGGCACCGTCGGAGACGAGATACACACCAAACTCGCCCTTGGGCGCCTCTACCGCGGCATAAGCCTCGCCTGCAGGGATGCAATAACCCTCGGTAAACAGCTTGAAGTGATGAATCAGGGCCTCCATGTCCCCCTTCATCTCTTCGCGGCGAGGCGGTGAAAACTTGTGATCGTCGAGTTTTACCGGGCCGGGGTTGGCACGCAGCCAGTCCACACATTGGCGAATAATGCGGTTGGACTGACGCATTTCCTCGACGCGAACCAGATAACGGTCATAACAATCCCCGTTAACACCCACGGGAATATCAAAATCGAGCTGGTCGTAGACCTCGTAGGACTGCTTCTTGCGCAGGTCCCATTCCACACCGGAACCGCGCAGCATCGGGCCTGTGAAGCCAAGCTGGAGTGCGCGTTCGGGAGAAACCGCCGCGATACCTACGGTGCGCTGCTTCCAGATGCGATTGTCCGTCAGCAGGGTCTCGTATTCGTCCACGCAAGCCGGGAACCGATCGGTGAAATCCTCGATAAAATCGAGCACCGAACCTTCCCGGGGAGTGTTAAGTCCCCGCAGGGTTTGGGCGTCACGCCACTGTGAGGGGCTGTACTGGGGCATCTGATCCGGCAAATCCCGGGCTACGCCACCCGGCCGATAATAAGTCGCGTGCATGCGCGCGCCGGAGACGGCCTCGTACACATCCAGCAGATCTTCCCGCTCCCGGAACGCATACAGAAAGATGGTCATCGCACCGATATCAAGACCGTGCGTACCCACCCACATCAGGTGATTGAGAACGCGGGTAATCTCATCAAACATCACCCGGATGTACTGGGCCCGCACTGGCGCGGTAATCCCCAGCAATTTCTCCAGCGCGAGCACGTAACCGTGCTCATTGCACATCATGGAGACGTAATCGAGGCGGTCCATATAACCGATGCTCTGGTTATAGGGTTTGGTTTCTGCGAGCTTCTCGGTGCCCCGATGGAGCAGGCCGATATGCGGGTCCGCGCCTTCGATAACCTCGCCGTCCATTTCCAGAATAAGACGTAGCACACCGTGGGCCGCCGGATGCTGAGGACCAAAATTCAGGGTGAAATTGCGGACTTCAGGCATCTTGGCCTTCCTCTTCCACAACCGGCTCGACCTGAAGCGGTTCTTCGCGGATAACCCGCGGAACCAGGGTCCTCGGCTCTATCTCTACCGGTTCATAAATCACGCGTTTTTGCTCCGCGTCATAACGCATTTCCACATGTCCGCTGAGAGGGAAATCCTTGCGGAAGGGATGTCCAACAAAACCATAGTCAGTCAGTATTCGGCGCAAATCCGGATGTCCATCGAAATGGATACCGAACAGATCAAAGGCCTCGCGCTCGTACCAGTTGGCAGAGTTCCAGATATCCACCACTGAAGGCACCTGTGGTGTATCGCCAGGGGCTGGTACGCGTATCCGCAGGCGACGATTGTGGCGGATGGAAAGCAAGTGATAAACCACCGCAAAACGTTCCTTGCCCGGCCAGCTGCAGTTACCAAAGTCGCCCTGACCAACGGCCCGGGAAAAACCACTGGCAGTGGCAGTCTCACTGGTCTCCCAATCGCCCAGTCCGTAGCCCGAGTAATCGATGCCACAGAGGTCGATCAGTTGTTCAAAGGAAAATTCATCACGGTCACACAGCGCCCGCGCCACTCCGAGGATATGGGCTGCATCAACTTCGATGGTCAGTTCGCCGGCAGCAAGGGTGCAGGCACTCAGCTCACTCCCAAACTGTGCTTCCAGCAGGTCCCGCAGGATTTCGTTGCTTGTCGCCATGAGTTTGCCTAGCGCGCCGCTATGGTGTTGGTTCGCCGAATCTTGTTATGTAACTGGAGAATGCCGTAGAGCAGCGCCTCCGCCGTCGGGGGGCAACCGGGCACATAGACATCGACCGGCACGATGCGGTCACAACCGCGTACCACCGAGTAGGAATAGTGATAGTAGCCACCGCCATTGGCACAGGAGCCCATGGAGATCACCCAGCGTGGCTCTGACATCTGGTCATAAACCTTGCGTAGCGCCGGCGCCATCTTATTGACCAGGGTACCGGCAACGATCATCACGTCTGACTGCCGCGGACTGGGGCGGAAGACCATACCAAAACGGTCCAGATCGTAGCGCGCCGCACCGGCGTGCATCATCTCTACCGCGCAACAGGCCAGCCCGAAGGTCATGGGCCACATGGAACCCGTGCGGGCCCAGTTAATCAGCTTGTCGGCCGTGGTGGTTACCACGCCCTCCGGGAGCACCCCTTCTATTCCCATTCCAGTGCCCCTTTACGCCATTCGTAGATAAAGCCGATGGTCAGCACCGTGAGAAAAAGCAACAGTGCCAGCAAACCAAACCTTCCGATCTGATCCAGCACTACCGCCCAGGGAAACAAAAAGGCGATTTCGAGATCAAAGATGATGAACAGGATGGCCACCAGGTAGTAGCGCACATCGAACTTCATGCGGGCGTCATCAAAGGGTTCAAAGCCACACTCGTAGGGAGACAGCTTTTGATCATCCGGCCGCCGGGGACCAAGAATTGAGCCGGCCATAATCATCATCGAGCCCATCACCAGGCTGACCACGATAAACTCCAGCACGGGCAGATAATTCTCAAGCATGTTCAGCCATCCTGTCGCTCACGCACATCCCCAATTGGATACTCAGTATCCCGTATTCGCACTTAAATAAAACCTGGTGCCGATGGCCGGACTCGAACCGGCACGGCTTGCGCCACTGCCCCCTCAAGACAGCGTGTCTACCAATTCCACCACATCGGCAATAGGGTTCTCAAACTGGGCGGAGCACCATTATCCGCCCTGCCCCGTTTCCTTCCCACCCGGAACTGAGGGCAGATCGGATACCGGTGCAGCTTTTTCTTTTCCGGTCTGGAGGCCACCATCCACTACCGGTGCCTCCACCCGCTCGACGATGCTCCGGCGCTCCACGTTGCGACCGCTGAGGTAGCCCAGGCCGAGACTGGTACTGAAAAAAATCACTGCGAGGATAGCCGTGGTACGGGTAAGAAAGGTTGCCGGCCCGCGACTTCCGAATACAGAACCGGCGCTACCGCTACCGAAGGCAGCACCTGCATCTGCGCCCTTGCCGTGCTGCAACAGCACCAGGCCGATAAGCCCCAGGGCAACCAGGACATGCACCGAGAGCAAAAAAGTCTGCATCGCTAGGCCGCCGCCGCGCAGATGGTAACAAAGTCTTCGGCCTTGAGGGACGCACCACCAATCAGACCACCATCTATATCAGGCTGGCCAAACAGAGTGGCTGCATTAGCCGCATTGGCACTGCCACCGTAGAGTATACGAACACCCTCCGCGGCCGCTGCATCCTCTGCAGCAATACGACTGCGAATGAAGGCATGCACGTCCTGGGCCTGCTCCGGAGTAGCTGTCATACCAGTGCCAATGGCCCAGACCGGCTCGTAGGCAATGACGCTATTGCATAAAGCCTGCACACCCGCGGCGGTAAGTACCGCGTCAATCTGCCGGGCAATCACAGATTCCATAGCACCGCTTTCCCGTTCTTCCAGGCTCTCGCCCACACACAGGATGGGGATCAGCCCTTCATCACGAGCCCGCAGAAATTTCTTGCTAACCAGCGCATCGTCTTCACCATAAAGTGTACGACGCTCCGAATGGCCGATGATCACGTATTCACAACCAACATCCTTCAACATCGCCCCGGACACCTCTCCGGTATAGGCACCGGCTTCTTCATCCGCCAAATTTTGGGCCCCAAGGGACACACCACTGCCGTTAACCAGTGCGGCAACGCTTTCAAGGTGGATGAAGGGGGGGCAGACGACAACATCTGCCGCAGGACTGTTTCCGATGCTTGCCACCAACGCCTTTACGAGCGCATTCGCGCTCTCCAGCGAACCATTCATCTTCCAGTTTCCGGCAACAAACTTGCGGCGCATTCGGGGGTCCTGAGGATTCGGAAAAAACGGCGCAAAGCTTAGCGGCTGGGGTCGGGAAAATCAATTTGCAGGAGCGCTTTTTTTTGCTTCTCCTGAACACGGAAAAAGGCGCTGGACAGGGGCCCCCGTTTCATGATTCTTTTTGCGCCGAAACCCCTTTTGAGATAGCGACGCTAGGCGACTGCTGCGACGGCCTCCTGAACGGTATCCGCAATCCTTTTTGCCAAGCTTTCCACCTGCTCGCGTTCCCGTCCCTCCACCATGACACGCACCAGTGGTTCGGTACCAGAGAGCCGTAACAACACCCGGCCATTCTCTGCCAGGGTTTCCTCCACCTCACGCACGGCCGCCTGTACGGCTGGCAAGGTCAGCACGTCCATCTGCCGGGAAAGTCTTACATTAACCAACACCTGAGGGTACTTGCTCATACCCTGCTTTAATTCGTGCAGGGACTTGCCGGTACTCCGCATGGCGGCAAGTACCTGGAGTGCAGCGACGATGCCATCACCGGTGGAAATCCGGTCCAGACAGAGGATGTGTCCGGATGTCTCGCCACCCAGATTACAGCCTCCCTGCCGCATCATTTCCAACACATATCGGTCGCCCACCTGAGCCCGGCGAAGTTCCGTGCCCTTGGCGCGCAGCGCCTCCTCAAGGCCAAGATTGGTCATCAGGGTGCCCACAACGGCATCGCTGAGAGCATTTTCCGCCCGCCGCGACTCCGCGATCACAAACAGCACTTCGTCGCCATCCACGATCTCGCCAGCATGATCCACCATAATCAGGCGATCACCGTCCCCGTCAAGCGCAATACCGAGATCGGCCCCGCTATCCAGAACTGCTTTTTGTAGCGCCTGCGGCTGGGTGGCGCCACAGGCCTCATTGATATTCAGGCCATCCGGATTGACCCCAATACAGCCGACCTCCGCACCCAATTCTGAAAATACGTCAGGAGCGACGTGATAGGTGGCCCCGTGGGCACAATCCACAACCAGCTTCAGCCCCTTCAGGTCGATACCGTGAGGAATGGTGCTCTTGCAGAACTCGATATAACGGCCAGGGGCGTCATCTACCCGCTGCGCCTTGCCCAGTGCCTCGGAGCGAACACTCTGCATGGGCTTGTCCATTTCAGCCTCAATGGCCCGTTCCACCTCGTCCGCCAGCTTCATACCCTCGCCAGAAAAGAATTTCACCCCGTTGTCGGCAAAGGGATTGTGGGATGCGCTGATAACAACCCCGGCACGGGCATGCAGGGTTTGGGTAAGATAGGCAATCGCCGGCGTCGGCATCGGTCCCAGCAAGTAAATGTCGAGCCCGGCCGCCGACAGCCCGGCTTCCAGCGCCGATTCAAACATATAGCCGGAGATCCGCGTGTCCTTGCCAATGAGGACCTTGCCACGTCCGCCCTTGGCAAGTACCCGCCCCGCGGCCCATCCCAGCTTGAGCATAAAATCCGGTGTAATGGGATGGATTCCCACTTCTCCCCGGATTCCATCGGTTCCAAAAAATTTGCGTTCCTGCGCCATAGTCGCTACGTCCCCCTTACCGCTGTCTGTACCTTTAATGCATCCACCGTAGGCGCCACATCGTGAGTACGAATGATGTGCACGCCTTGATCTGCCGCTATCATCGCCGCAGCGATACCCGCTGCCACCCGTCCCCCCTCCGCTCGCCCTGTCAGCGTACCGAGCATGGACTTGCGGGAGATCCCCACCAGTACCGGTAAGCCCATAGCGACAAATTGTCCCAGATTGGCGAGTAGCGCGAGATTGTGGGCAAGACTCTTGCCGAAGCCAAACCCGGGGTCAATCAGCAGTTTATGGTGCGGGATACCCGCCTTCAGACAAGCCGCTACCCGCTGTTCCAAAAATACACCCACCTCAGCGACTACATCCTCATAATGGGGTGCCCGCTGCATATGCTGTGGTGCCCCTTGCATATGCATCAGACAAACGGCTGCGCCGAGTTCCGCCACGGTCTCAACCGCACCCTCGGCCGCCAGTGCCCGAATGTCATTGATCATGGTCGCACCGGCAGCGACGGCTGCCCGCATCACCTCCGGCTTGGATGTATCTACCGAAATCATGACCGGCATTTCGGTGGCAATGGCCTGAATTACCGGGATTACGCGGTCAAGTTCATCTTCAGGCAGCACTGGCCTTGAACCAGGGCGCGAGGACTCTCCTCCCACATCAATAATCGCCGCCCCCTCCGCCACCATCTCCCGCGCCCGCACCAAGGCCGCCTCGGGCGCAACAAAACGTCCGCCATCAGAAAAAGAATCGGGGGTAACATTGAGTACGCCCATGATCCGGGGCGCGACAAAACCACTATCAGGGTCGTGTAACCAGGGCGCTCCGGCCATCATGGCCCGCTACTGCCCGGCAACCGCGATAACACGTTAACGGCCACGCAAGAGTTTTCCAAAGGAGTAGCTAGTGTGAGCCGGCCGGATCACCAATCTTCGAGGACGAGGCATCTTTTTTCTCACCCGGCGTGGGATCACCCCCATCCGACTTCGGGTCCGAGCTACCCCAATCCGCGGGAGGCGGCGGTTCCTTGCCTTCCATGATGGCATCAATCTGCGCAGCGTCGATGGTCTCGTAGCGGATCAGCGCCTTGGCCATGAGGTGAAGCTTTTCGAGATTCTCTTGCAGTAGCGTCTCGGCACGCTGGTAGTTGCTATCGATTACGCGACGGATCTCCTCGTCGATTACGTGCGAAGTTTCGTCGGAAACTACCTTGTGCTGGGTGACGCTTTTACCCAGGAAAACCTCACCTTCTTCCTCGCTATAGACCTGCGGACCAAGCTTTTCAGACAAGCCCCACTTGGTCACCATATTGCGGGCAATCTCGGTGGCACGCTGGATGTCATTACTCGCCCCGGTGGTGACATTATTCGCCCCAAAAATGAGCACCTCGGCAATACGCCCACCGAAGAGGCTGGATATCTGGCTTTCCAGACGCTCCTTGCTGAAGCTGTAACGATCCTCCTCGGGCAGGAACATTGTTATACCGAGAGCACGGCCGCGGGGAATGATGCTGACTTTATAGACCGGATCGTGGGAGGGCACCAGCCGCCCCACGATGGCATGCCCTGCCTCGTGATAGGCGGTCAGACTTTTTTCCTCGTCGCTCATCACCATGGATTTGCGTTCCGAACCCATCATGATTTTGTCTTTGGCGCGCTCGAAGTCGTCCATCTCCACCACTCGCTTGTTGCCGCGAGCCGCGAATAGCGCTGCCTCATTCACCAGATTAGCGAGATCCGCACCGGAAAAACCGGGGGTGCCACGGGCGATAATACTGGCGTCCACTTTGTCAGCCAGGGGTGCCTTACGCATGTGCACCTTGAGGATTTGCTCCCGCCCGCGGATATCCGGTAGTGGCACAACCACCTGGCGGTCAAAGCGTCCCGGGCGTAACAGCGCCGGGTCGAGCACGTCCGGGCGGTTGGTTGCGGCAATCACGATGACACCTTCGTTACCCTCAAAACCATCCATCTCCACCAGTAACTGGTTCAGGGTCTGTTCACGTTCGTCGTGCCCACCCCCGAGACCCGCTCCGCGATGGCGACCCACCGCGTCAATCTCGTCGATAAAGATTATGCAGGGCGCATGCTTCTTTGCCTGCTCGAACATATCCCTGACCCGGGATGCACCCACGCCGACAAACATTTCCACAAAATCGGAACCGGAAATAGTAAAAAACGGTACCTTGGCCTCACCCGCGATGGCCTTGGCCAACAGGGTCTTGCCGGTACCCGGGCTTCCCACCATGAGAACGCCACTGGGAATCTTGCCACCCAGCTTCTGAAATTTTCCCGGATCACGGAGAAAATCGACCAGTTCCCCAACCTCTTCCTTGGCCTCTTCCACCCCGGCCACATCGGCGAAGGTGATCTTGATCTGATCTTCGCCCAGCAAGCGCGCCTTGCTCTTGCCGAAGGACATGGCACCGCGTCCACCGGCCCCGCCCTGCATTTGGCGCATGAAAAAGATCCAGACCCCGATGAGTAACAGCATCGGGAACCAGGAGATAAAGATTTGCATCAGCAATCCTTGCTGTTCCGGCGGGCGCGCATCGATGACCACGCCATTTTCCAGGAGATCGCCAATGAGCGCGCGATTATCCGTCTCCGGCACATAGGTGTTTACCTGCTCGCCACCCTGCAAAGTCGCCTTTACATTGCGCCCTTCGAGCACCACCTTTTGCACCACCCCCTGCTTCACATCAGCGATAAAACGGGAATATTCCACCTGCCGGGTATTCGTGCGCTGTGGTCCAAAGCTCTGAAACACGGACATCAGAACCAGTGCGATCACGACCCACAAAATCAGGTTTTTTGCCATCTCATTCAAAATCATAAACCTCAGTTGCCAGCGTCAGGGGAACAGTGTTCTGCCACCCAACAGACCTGAAATCACTATACACCATAGCCTCGCGCCAACAGATAAAGTTCACGGGAATGAGCCCGTGACGCCTGTGGCTTACGTACCTGCACACGCTGAAAACTATCCCGCAGCGCCCGGGTAAGGGCCTCAATGCCCTCTCCCTGAAACACCTTAATCAGCAATGCCCCACCCGGAGCGAGTACCTGGTGAGCCAAATCCAGGGCCAACTCTGAAAGCCCCATGGAACGTGGCTGGTCCACCGCCCGGATACCACTCATATTGGGGGCCATATCCGATATTACAAGCCCTACGGTTCTTTTACCCAACAGGGCCAGCAGCTCGTCCAGCACCGACTCCTGCTGGAAATCGCCTTGCAGAAACTCGACCCCGGCCAGCGGATCCATAGGGAGTATGTCGAGCGCGAAGACCATTCCTTGAGGACCGACCCGCCCGGCGGCGTATTGAGACCAGCCACCGGGGGCGGCACCGAGGTCCACTACCGTCATGCCAGGCTTCAGAAGATGGTCGCGCTGATCGATCTCGGCAAGCTTGTAGACGGCACGTGAACGAAAGCCGGCCTCCCGCGCCTGCTGAACGTAGCTATCCTTTTCGTGGGCCTCGATCCAGCGGTGGCTACTTCTCGATCTCGCCATAGGGAAATGCCCGTCCCCACGGTGGGGACATGCCGGCTAACTAGAGATATTTGACCTCGAGGATCTCGTAGGTTTTCTCCCCCGAAGGGGCATGGACGGTTGCAGTATCGCCCTCGCTCTTGCCTATAAGTGCTCGCGCAATGGGCGAACTAATGGAAATACGGTGGGCCTTTATATCGGCCTCCATGTCACCCACGACCTGATAGACCACTTCCTCATCGGTATCGATGTTGACCAGCTCCACCGTGGCCCCAAAAACCACGCGCCCACCGGCGTCCAGAGCCGCCACTTCGATAATCTGGGCCCGGGACAGGACATCCTCGATAGCCGCTATACGCCCTTCAATGAAGCTTTGCTGCTCCTTTGCGGCATGGTATTCGGCATTTTCTTTCAGATCGCCGTGTGCCCGGGCCTCGGCAATAGCCTGTATAACTGCAGGGCGTTTAACCGTTTTGCAGTGATGCAACTCATCGCGCAGATCATCGGCACCGGTCGAAGTAAGGGGGGGACGACTCATGACACAAGCTCCTGATGCAGGTCCTGCAGGCGATTTATCCGGTCACGCACCGGCTCACCGAGCGCCAGCATCATCGCCCGCGCACCGGCCATCGTCGTAGTGTAAGTCACGCCACGATGCAACGCGGTACGACGAATCGTGTAGGAATCCAGAATCGCCTGCTTGCCCTCCGTGGTGTTAACGATAAGGGTAATTTCGTCGTTCTTGAGCATATCCACGATATGCGGACGCCCCTCCTTAACCTTGTTAACCACCCGACTTTCTATCCCGGCCTTATCGAGCGCCCTGGCAGTGCCACGAGTGGCAACCAGCTCAAAACCAAGCCGTACCAATTCACGCCCCACGTCGACACACAAGGCCCGGTCCCGTCGACGCACGCTGAGAAAGGCACGCCCCTTGCGCGGCAGGGCATCCCCGGCCGCCCACTGGGCCTTGGCAAAGGCCTCACCGAAACTGCGGCCAACTCCCATCACCTCGCCGGTGGATTTCATTTCGGGCCCAAGGATCAGATCCACGCTGGGAAATTTGATAAAGGGCATAACAGCCTCTTTCACCGAAAAATATCCCGGCACCTGCTCATGGGTGATTCCCTGCTCGGCAAGGGATTTTCCCGCCATGCAAAGGGCGGCCACGCGGGCCAGGGAAACGCCGCAGGCCTTGGATACAAAAGGCACGGTACGTGAGGCACGCGGGTTGACCTCCAGTACATAGATATCCTTGCCCTGAACCGCAAACTGGATATTCATCAGCCCCACCACCCCGAGACCGCGAGCCAATTTCCGGGTCTGTTCGCGGATGCGATCCTGGATTGCAGCATCCAGACTGCAGGGGGGGAGTGAACAGGCGGAATCCCCTGAATGCACGCCGGCCTGTTCGATATGCTCCATGATGCCGCCAATAACCACTGCCGTGCCATCGCACACAGCGTCCACGTCCACCTCGATAGCATCGTCCAGAAAGTGGTCCAGCAGTACCGGCGAATCATTGGACACAGAAACTGCATCGTGAATATAGCGGCGCAGCCCTTCTTCATCATGGACGATTTCCATCGCCCGCCCGCCCAGTACATAGGACGGCCGCACCACCAGGGGATAACCAACTTCTTCGGCAAGCGCTACCGCCGATTCCGGATTGCGCGCAGTGCGATTCTCCGGCTGGCGCAAACCCAGTTCTATGACCAATTGCTGGAAGCGCTCGCGATCCTCAGCCAGATCAATGGAATCCGGTGAGGTCCCTATAATAGGCACGCCCTCCGCCTCCAGAGCCCGAGCCAGGCCCAGAGGCGTCTGACCGCCGTAATGAACAATCACCCCGGCAGGCTTCTCACAAGCCACAATCCCCAGCACATTTTCCAGCGTCAGGGGCTCAAAATAGAGTCGGTCAGAGGTATCGTAATCCGTCGATACGGTCTCCGGATTGCAATTGACCATGATGGTCTCAAAGCCGTCTTCGCGTAGCGCCAGCACGGCCTGCACACAGCAGTAATCGAATTCGATACCCTGACCGATACGATTAGGCCCACCACCCAGCACCATAATTTTCTGCCGTTCATCAGGTTGTGCCTCGCATTCCTCCTCGTAGGTGGAATACAGGTAGGCAGTGGTCGCAGGAAATTCGGCAGCACAAGAATCCACCCGCTTAAAGACGGGCGAAATGCCGTGCTGCAAACGCAATTTTCGCACCGCGGTTTCAGTATTGCCCAACAACTGTGCCAGCCGGTTATCGCCAAATCCCTTGCGCTTCAGACGCCACAGGGTGGATGGCTCAAGGTTATCCAGGCTTGCATCATTGAGTGCCTGCTCTTCCCTGATGAGATCGCCTACCTGATGCAAAAACCACGGATCGATACGTGAAAGCGTATACAGCTCCTCCATATCCATACCGCAGCGAAAACCATCGGCAAGATAACGAATACGCTCCGGTCCGGGCTGCTGCAATTGCTGGCGAATCTCCCCGGCATCGATCTCCCCGCCCTCAAACATCGTACTCAAACCGTTAATGCCGGTTTCGATACCACGCAAGGCTTTTTGCAGGGATTCCTGGAAGGTGCGACCCATGGCCATCACCTCACCCACGGATTTCATCTGCGTGCCGAGGCGTGCAGTGGCCTGGGGAAACTTTTCGAAGTTGAAACGCGGAATCTTGGTAACCACGTAATCAATGCTGGGTTCAAAGGACGCCGGGGTCACGCCACCGGTAATGTTGTTGCCCAACTCATCCAGGGTATAACCCACGGCCAGCTTGGCAGCGACCCAGGCAATGGGAAAGCCGGTGGCCTTGGAAGCCAGCGCCGAAGAACGTGAGACCCGCGGATTCATTTCGATGATGACCATGCGCCCGTCATCGGGGTTGATCCCGAACTGCACATTAGAGCCACCGGTCTCTACCCCAATCTCGCGCAATACCGCGAGGGAGGCATTACGCATAATCTGGTATTCGCGGTCCGTCAGGGTCTGGGCTGGCGCAACGGTGATGGAGTCACCGGTATGGACCCCCATGGGATCGAAGTTCTCAATGGAGCAGATGATGATGCAGTTATCCTTGCGATCCCGCACCACCTCCATCTCAAACTCTTTCCAGCCAAGTACCGATTCCTCCAGCAACACCTCACTGGTGGGCGAAGCCGCCAGCCCCTGCTCACAGATATCGATAAACTCTTCACGGTTATAGGCAATGCCGCCACCGGTACCACCCATGGTGAATGAGGGGCGGATAATGACAGGAAAGCCAATACTGCCCTGCAGCTGATTGGCCTCCTCCATGCTGTGAGCCACCACCGAGCGTGGCGTCTCAAGGCCGATGTGCTTCATGGCCTCGCGAAAACGCTCACGGTCCTCGGCCTTGTCGATGGCATCCCGACTGGCACCAATGAGCTCGACCCCGAACTCCTCCAATACCCCTTCACGATGCAGATCGAGGGCACAGTTAAGCGCCGTTTGACCGCCCATCGTGGGCAGCAGGGCATCCGGGCGCTCACGCTCGATGATCTTCGCCAGGGTGCGCCAATGGAGTGGCTCAATATAGGTGGCATCCGCCGTACCCGGGTCGGTCATGATCGTCGCCGGATTGGAGTTGGCGAGGATGATCCGGTAACCCTCCTCACGCAGTGCCTTGCACGCCTGCACCCCGGAGTAGTCAAACTCACAGGCCTGACCGATGATGATCGGTCCCGCACCGATAATCAGAATACTTTTGATGTCGTTACGCTTGGGCATGCTCAACTCTGCTGGTTCGATGGAAACTCAAATACTTAGCTCCGGGCTACGGCCATAAGCTTGATGAAGTGGTCAAACAAGAGACTGGCATCATGAGGCCCGGGGCTCGCCTCCGGGTGACCCTGGAAACCAAAAGCCGGCCGGTCGTTACGCTCGATTCCTTGCAAGGAACCGTCAAACAGGGAGCGATGGGTCGCCTGCAAGGTGGCGGGCAGAGAGTCTTCGTCTATAGCGAAACCATGATTCTGACTGGTGATCATGACCCGACCGCTGGCGATGTCCTGTACCGGGTGGTTGGCGCCATGATGACCAAATTTCATTTTCAGGCTCTCGGCCCCGCTCGCCAACGCCAATAGCTGATGCCCCAGGCAAATGCCGAACAGGGGTATTTTCCGCTGCAGAAATTCCCTGATGGCATCCAGGGCATAAGCACAGGGTTCCGGGTCACCCGGGCCATTGGAAAGGAATATGCCGTCGGGCTGATAGGCCAGGGCTTCACTGGCCGATGTGCTGGCCGGTACCACGGTAATCTCACAATGCCGCTCTGCCAGCAAACGTAAAATATTGCGTTTGACGCCGAAATCGTAGGCCACTACCCGCCAGGGCCGCTCCGGGGCGTCGGCCGGCTTGCCAAATCCATCGGCCAGGGACCAGCTGCCCTGGTCCCAGTTATAAGCTTTGGCAGCACTCACCTCGCGTGCCAAATCCACTCCCTGCAATCCGGGAAATTCCCGGGCAGCGGCCACAGCGGCGGCATCATCTATGGAATCACCGGCAAGAATACAACCACTCTGGGCGCCTTTCTCACGCAGGATCCGGGTGAGCTTGCGGACATCGATGCCGGCAATGGCCACTACCTTCCGGCGTTGCAGATAATCCCCCAGTCCCTCGGTGGCGCGCCAATTGCTGTAGACCACCGGCAGGTCGCGGATCACCAGCCCGGCGGCAAAAACCTGCACGCTTTCATCGTCCTCCGGATTAGTCCCGGTATTTCCAATATGAGGATAGGTCAGGCTAACGATCTGTCGGCAGTAAGAAGGATCGGAAAGGATTTCCTGGTAACCAGTGAGCGCAGTGTTGAACACCACCTCCCCCACCGACTGCCCGGACATGCCTACGGACTCACCCTTGAACACGGTGCCATCCGCCAATGCGAGTATCGCGGGAACGCTCACCTGGACACCTTGGTGAAAAAAATAGTTATAGAGGGCATCGTCCCTGCCCTCTGGGGTGTATCCCACCCGCAATACGTCCTGGCACGTCCTCTGGAAGGCGTCGCCATGCTCATTATTAACTCCGCTGTAAGATGGAAACAGAGCCCGCGTCTGGAGGAAAAACGGGCGCTTTTTTGGCCCATCACCAAAGGCCTGGTGGGCGGGGATTCTAATCTACCTGCACGGCGGTTGAAACCGCCATTCACCCCGCACGGCAAATCAGCGCAGCCCCAGCACGTCCTGCATATCAAACAGGCCACGGGGCTGGGTGGCCACCCAGTTTGAGGCCCGCAACGCACCGCGAGCAAAGTTCAACCGACTGGTGGCCTTGTGGCTGATTTCGACCCGCTCGCCCGTGCCGGCAAACATCACCGTATGCTCGCCGACTATATCGCCGGCGCGGATGGTCTCAAAACCAATAGTGGCACGGTCGCGCTCGCCAGTGTGGCCCTCACGGCCATAAACCGCACATTCAGACAGCTTTCGACCCAGGGTCTCGGCCACGATCTCGCCCATGCGCACCGCCGTACCCGAGGGTGCATCGACCTTGTGGCGATGGTGGGCCTCGATAATTTCTATATCCACCTCATCACCCAGCACCCCCGCAGCCACCTCCAGCAGCTTGAAACACAGGTTCACACCGACGCTCATATTGGGCGCCAGTACTATCGCGATCTCCGTGGAGGCCAGCGCGACCTTTTCCCGTTCGGGAGCGGAAAAACCCGTCGTGCCAATGACCATTCGTCGCCCGGTCTCGCGACATATTTCCATGTGGTCAAGGGTCGGGCCGGGCCGGGTGAAATCGATAAGAATATCGAAGTCATCGGCAACCTCATTGAGCACCTCTACGATGGGCACACCCAGCTCACCAAGACCTGCCTGGATACCCGCATCCACACCTATCCAGTCGCTGCCCGGACGCTCCAGGGCCGCGGTACAGGCGATCCCGGGCTCGTCTTGGCAAGCCGCCAACAAAGTCCGGCCCATACGCCCGGCGGCACCGGCAATTGCAACTCTCAATATTCCATCGCTCACGATTTCATACCCTCAAAAAATGTTTTCACCCCGTCCAGCCAGGAGCTCGCCTTGGGGCTATGTTTATTACCATTTTTCTCCATTGAATCGCCAAAGTCGCGCAACATGGATTTCTGCTTCTCATTGAGCCGCACCGGGGTCTCCAACACCACCCGACAAACCAAATCTCCGACATCTCCACCGCGCACCGGGCGTACACCCTTACCACGCAGACGAAACAGTTTTCCGGTCTGGGTACCGGCGGGAATTTTCAGCTTGACGCGACCATTCAGGGTGGGTACTTCCAGCTGACCCCCGAGGGTGGCATTGACTAAGCCTATGGGCACTTCGCAGTACAGGTGGTTATCTTCACGGCTGAAGATCGGATGGGGACGAACCTGGATATCTACATAGAGATCGCCCGGAGCTACGCCCCGTTCTCCCGCCTCACCCTCGCCGGCCAGGCGAATGCGATCGCCATTATCCACCCCTGCCGGGACCTTCACCGACAGCTGTTTTTCCTTCTGCACATGGCCCTGGCCACGGCAAGTTCCGCAGGGATCAGTAATGATAGAACCACGGCCATGACAACGTGGACAGGCTTGCTGAATAGAGAAAAAGCCCTGCTGCATGCGCACCTGGCCAACCCCGTTACAGGTCTCGCAACTAACTGGCTTGCTGCCCTTGCGGGCTCCTGTGCCGCCGCAATCAGTACAGCTGACACGGGAGGGGATACGGATTTTGACCGTGGTGCCGGCAACTGCTTCCTCGAGATCCAGTTCCAGGGTGTAACGAAGGTCAGAACCACGCTGACTACGTTGTCCACCGGCACGACCACCAAAAATATCGCCAAAGACATCATCGAAAACGTCTCTGAAGCCGGCGCCACCTCCGCCCATTCCGGCGCCACCTTCAAGACCGGCATGACCAAATTGATCATAGGTCGCGCGCTTGGAGCTATCCGAAAGGACCTCGTAGGCCTCTTTGATTTCCTTGAAGCGCCCCTCGGCCTCGCCATCCCCGGGATTGCGATCCGGATGGTACTTCATCGCCAGGCGGCGATAGGCCTTTTTTAATCCGGGCCCGTCTATGTCCCGGGCCACGTCCAATGCTTCGTAATAGTCTTTCTTCATGGCCCGGTCCGTGCCTGTACCCGTAGCAATTTCATTCTTTCAAAACGGCAAGACGGGACGCGCGTTATCAACGCCGTCCCGCCTGCCTCCAACATAACGAATCCGGGCTATTTTTTGCCCTCGTCCACCTCTTCAAACTCGGCATCCACCACGTCATCCCCGCCTTCGGAAGCCTCGGCATCAGCATCGGCAGCACCTTCACCCGCCGCCTCACCTTCGGCCTCGGCCTGCTTGTAGACCCGCTCAGCCAATTTCCCGGAGACTTCCGCAAGTGCGGCAGTTTTGGCCTCGATGTCAGCCTTGTCATCAGTTTTTGCGGCTTCTTCCAAAGCAGAAATGGCTGCCTCAATGTCCGAGCGCTCCTGCTCTTCCACCTTTTCACCCAGTTCCTTGAGGGACTTGTTGGTGCCATGAATCAGGTTGTCCGCCTGATTGCGCACGTCCACCAGCTCGTGGAATTTCTTGTCCTCATCGGCATGCGCCTCGGCATCGGAAACCATGCGCTCCACCTCATCATCATCGAGTCCACTGGAGGCGGTGATAACGATGGATTGCCTTTTGCCTGTTGCCTTGTCCTGAGCCGAAACATTGAGGATGCCATTGGCATCGATGTCCAGAGCCACCTCGATTTGAGGCACACCTCGTGGCGCCGGCGGGATATCCGCAAGATCAAAACGCCCCAGAGACTTATTACCCGAGGCCACATCGCGCTCGCCCTGGAGCACGTGCACGGTCACCGCATGCTGGTTGTCCTCAGCCGTGGAGAAGGTCTGCGTGGCCTTGGTGGGAATCGTGGTGTTCTTGTCGATGAGCTTGGTCATCACTCCACCCAGGGTCTCTATTCCAAGCGACAGCGGCGTCACGTCCAGCAACAACACGTCCTTAACATCACCGGCCAGCACGCCCGCCTGAATCGAGGCGCCAACGGCCACGGCTTCATCCGGATTGACGTCTTTGCGCGGCTCTTTACCGAAGATGGAGGCAACAATCTCCTGCACCTTGGGCATACGCGTCTGACCACCCACCAGAATGACGTCGGAAATATCGCTCGCGGAAAGACCAGCATCCTTCAATGCGGTGCGACACGGATCCTCGGTACGCGCCACCAGATCTTCCACCAGGGACTCCAGCTTGGCCCGGGTCAACTTGATATTGAGGTGTTTGGGACCACTGGCATCCGCGGTGATGTAGGGCAGATTAACCTCGGTCTGCTGGGAGCTGGAAAGCTCAATCTTCGCCTTCTCGCCCGCCTCTTTTAGCCGTTGCAATGCCAGCGGATCGTTATGCAGATCAATGCCCGAGTCCTTTTTGAATTCCGCCGAGAGGTAATCGATGATGCGCAGATCGAAATCCTCACCACCAAGGAAGGTATCGCCATTGGTGGAAAGCACCTCGAACTGGTGTTCACCATCCACTTCGGCAATTTCGATGATAGAGATGTCAAAAGTACCACCGCCGAGATCAAACACCGCGATGGTGGAGTCACCCCGCTTCTTGTCCATGCCGTAAGCAAGAGCCGCCGCGGTGGGCTCATTGATGATGCGCTTTACTTCCAGGCCGGCAATACGCCCGGCATCCTTGGTGGCCTGACGCTGGGAATCGTTAAAATAGGCCGGCACCGTAATAACTGCCTCGGTAACCGGCTCGCCAAGGTAATCCTCGGCGGTCTGCTTCATCTTCATCAGGGTTCGGGCAGAGATTTCCGGGGCAGCCATTTTTTTTCCATCCACCGCGACCCAGGCATCGCCATTATCCGCGGCGACGATCTTGTAGGGCACCATGTGGATGTCCTTTTGCACCACATCATCATCGAAGCGGCGACCAATGAGACGCTTGATCGCGAATAGCGTATGTTCCGGATTGGTAACCGCCTGCCGCTTTGCCGACTGACCCACCAGCACCTCGCCATCATTGGTGTAGGCAACCACCGACGGCGTAGTTCGATCCCCCTCGCTGTTTTCGATCACCCGGGCCTCTTTGCCGTCCATGACCGCAACGCAGGAATTGGTTGTTCCCAGGTCGATTCCGATGATTTTACCCATGACTTCTTTCTCCACTTAAAGCTTGTTCTGGCATCCGGTTTGTATTCGGTACGCCGTTAAAATTTCGTTAACCGTTAGGTATATAAGGGCACTCTCGCAGACTTCAAGCCCGCATTTACTTCGCCACGATAACCATGGCCGGGCGAACGAGACGACCATTGAGCAGGTAACCACGCTGCACCACCGTCAGCACCGTGCCCGATCCAGCCTCCTCGGACTCCTGCAGGGTCATAGCCTGGTGAAAGTCGGGGTTGAAGGGTTCTCCTGCCGGGTTGAGCTCTTCTACGCCAAACTTGGCGATCGCCCCCTGCAGCATTTTCAGGGTCAGCTCCATGCCCTCATGGACATGGCTCAACTCGGCATCGGAATTTTCCGCCGCACTGATTCCCAGCTCCATGCTGTCCTTTACCGGCAATAACTCGCTGATAAAGCGCTCAAGCCCGTACTTGTGGGCATTTTCCAACTCCCGTGCCGCGCGCTTGCGAAAATTTTCCAGTTCCGCTTGGGCACGCAACAGGGCATCCCGATGCTGATTGGCCTCGTTGCCTTTTTCTTCCAGCAAACGACCAAAGTCCTCGGGCGACACGACCTCGGCCGTTGCCTCGACTTCACCATCCAGGGCTTCCGGCCCGACAGATTCAGCTTCCGGGTCGATTGGCTGCTGCTCCGCTTCGATTCCATTTTCAGTTGCTGGCTGCTTCTTTGTGTTCATCGTATTCCTGTATTCAGCGACACCCCGGAACCGGGTCCAGGCGTATGGTTAATCTAAATGAACAAGGACAAGCCCACCCACGAAGATGGGCAGGCTGGCCATCGTACCGGTGGGTATATGGGGTCTAATGGGGCTGCTTCAAGGCCACCCCGTATAATTTTGCGGTGAGATCAACAATGGGTATCACCCGCTCATAGTCCATCCGGGTGGGGCCAATCACCCCGAGCACACCCAGCACCTCGCCATCCACCTCATAGGGTGAGGTCACTACGCTACAGCCATCGAGTATGGAGTGTCCCGATTCCTCACCGATAAACAGCTGCACTCCGCGCGCCATCATGGCGTGATCCAGCAGATAAAGTATGTCCTGCTTGCAGTTGAAGGCCTCGAAAATCTCCCGTAACTGACTCATATCGAGAAGATCGCCGTATTCCATCAGATTGGTCTGCCCCGAGACCACCAGATCGTCACTTTCAGAGCCGCTGAAAAAAGCCCGTTCGGCCATGCGGATAGCCGCCACCATGACGCCATTGAGATGTTTACGGGTGTCCTGCATATCCTTCAGCAAAACCTTCCGCATCTGGCGCAGGTCCCGACCGGCGCAAATCTCATTGAGATAATTCGCCGCCTGCTCCAGCTCGGCCGCACTGTACTGACGGCCCGTGGCAATGATGCGATTCTCCACCTCGCCATCATCGCTGATCAAAATGGCCAGCACCTGATTGTCCGATAACTTCAAAAACTCCAATTGACGCACCGCGACCGGCCGTCGCTTCGGCACCATCACCAGACCCGCCAAATGGGTGAGATCCGAAAGCAGGGAGGAAACTTCTGTGGTCAGACCGGAGGGGCTGCGGCGGGCACCGATACCCGAGTTCAGGCGCGCCACCTCCTGTGAGTCCGGCGCGTGGACGGTTAACAGGGAGTCTACAAACACACGGTAACCCAGGGAGGTGGGGATGCGTCCGGCCGAGGTGTGGGGCGAGGCCAGCAAACCCATATCCTCCAGGTCCGCCATCACATTGCGAATAGTCGCCGGACTCAGGTCCAGCCCGGATCCGCGGGCCAGCGTGCGTGAACCTACCGGGTTCCCGTCGCGTATATATTGCTCCACCAACACCTTGAGCAGGTGTCGTGCCCGCGGATTTAGCGCCTGCTCTGAAATAGGGGTGTTCATAGAAAGCTCTCGGGGCCACGTTACAGTGGTGAAGAACGCACAGCAAAAGGCCTTCAGGCCACACCAAATCCGGGCTCACCAAAGCCGGATCGGCGCCGAATTTAGCACTCTACCCAAACGAGTGCAAAGACGAATTTTAGCCCCTGATTGGCGCACCCCGGTGCGCGTGTTAAGTTTCGCCTCCTGTATGGAATTGGGCGGGAATAACGGATGTTTAAACATATCGGGCTGGTCGGAAAACATCGGGTTCCTGAGGTGCTCGAAACCCTCGACAAATTGATCACCTACCTGCAGGCACATCGAGTCAGCGTCACGGTTGACCCCGATAACGCACACCTGCTTTCCACGGCGGACATCAAGAGTGCCGACCTGCCCACCATGGGAAGAAAATGCGATCTGGTCATCATCGTTGGTGGCGATGGCACCTTTCTGCGGGCTGCCAGCACCCTTGTTGAATATGAAGTTCGGCTACTGGGAATCCATATGGGCCGAGTCGGCTTCCTCACCGATCTGACGCCTCCACGCATGTGCGTACAACTCGATCAGGTGCTGGCAGGGGATTTTACCCAGGAGGAGCGCTTTCTACTGCACACCACCATCATGCGCGAGGGTGAGGCCTTGAGCGAGGTGGATGCCCTCAACGATATCGTCGCCCACAATGCCAATATTGCCCGACTGATTGAATTCGAGACCTACATCAATGGCCAGCTGGTGAGCTGCCAGCGCTCTGACGGCCTGATCGTCTCCACTCCCACCGGTTCCACTGCCTACGCCCTTGCCGGCGGTGGCCCTATCCTCCACCCCGGTCTCGACGCCATCGTGCTGGTCCCCATCTGCCCCAACACCCTGAGTAGCCGCCCCATCGTGGTGGATGGGGATAGTGAAATTGAAATTGTTATAGGCCCACGCAGCCCAACCCGGGCGCAGCTGGCCAGCGATGGACAGATCACGCTCAACCTGGAGCCCGGGGATCGCATTCTGATTCACAAAAAGCGTAAACATCTGCATCTGATACACCCGCCGGGGCATGATTATTTCGCCACCTTACGGCAAAAGCTGGACTGGAACCGGGAGCTCTAGTGCTCACTCATCTGGCGGTGCGTGATTTTGCGATCGTCTCTGAGCTGGAGCTGGAGTTCGGCCCCGGCATGACCGTTCTCACTGGTGAAACCGGGGCGGGAAAGTCCATCCTGGTGGATGCCGTAAGCCTCGCCCTGGGCGAGCGTGGCAATGCCCACATGGTGCGCCAGGGCTGCCCTCGGGCCGATGTAACCGCCACCTTCGAGCTATCTGCCCTGCCCCACCTGCGGGGCTACCTCGAAGAACAGGAACTGGAAGGAAGTGACGGGGAATGCCTGCTGCGGCGCACCCTCGGCAAAGACGGCCGCACCCGCGCCTACATCAATGGCCATACCGTTCCAATCTCTTTACTGCGGGAATTGGGTGACCGACTGGTAGACATCCACGGCCAACATGCGCATCAGTCATTACTGCACGGCGCCACCCAACGGCAAATTCTTGACGACTGGGCAAATCACGGGGCCCTGCTGGCGACCTGCCGGGCAACGTGGAAGGCGCTAAAAAGTCTGCGTGAAAAACGATCCGCGCTAACTTCCGAAGGTCCCGAGGGTGATCTGGAATTCCTTCACTATCAGGCGGGCGAGCTGGAAGCCCTGGCGCTGGATGCCGAAGAAGCAGCTGAGCTTGAACTCGAGTTCAAGCGTCTCAACCACGCCGAGGAACTGCAGTTCGAATACAACCACATACTGGAGCAACTCACCGGCGGCGAGGTCTGCGCATCCAACTGGATGCAACAGAGTATTTCCACCCTTAGCCGGCTGGAGAGCATCGACCCCGGGTTGGCCGCCGGCAAAACGTTACTGGCAGACGCCGGCGTGCTATTGGAAGAGGCCAGCAGCGAGCTGCAAAGCCACCTGAATCGCATCGAAGTGGATGGTGCACGTCTCCAGGAGGTGGGAAATCGGCTGGAGCGCATACACGATCTGGCACGCAAGCATCAGTTATCAAGTGACCAACTGCACACCGTATTGCCCGCATTGCAGCGGCAAATCAGTGAACGGGAAAATGCCGGTGCACATATCGCCGAGCTGGAAACGGAGATCGCCGCGGCCGGGGAGAAGCTGTTAAAGAGCTCGGTCACCCTGCATCAACGGCGCCAGAAGGCAGCACAAAAACTGGCACAAAAACTTGGCCAGGACATGGCCCAACTCGGCATGGCCGGCGGGCGTTTTGAAATCCACCTAAAGGCACTCGAGGAACCAGGACCCAGCGGTGCCGATGAGGTCGAATTTCTGGTCAGTGCCAATCCTGGACAGGCGCCCCAGGCCCTCGCTCGAGTTGCCTCTGGCGGCGAGCTGTCACGTATCAGTCTCGCCATCCAGGTCATTGTCGCCTCGGACAATGGCGTCCCGTCACTAATTTTTGATGAGGTGGATGTAGGCATCGGTGGCAAGGTGGCTGAAATCGTGGGTGCGCGCCTGCGTGCCCTGGGAGAGAAGCGGCAGGTGTTATGTATTACCCACCTGCCCCAAGTGGCGGCTCAGGCCCACGGTCATCTACAGGTCAGCAAGCATCAAATCAAGAATGAAACCCAAACCTGCCTCGCGGTCTTGCAGGAAAAGGAGCGTGTTCAGGAAATTGCACGCATGCTGGGAGGGGTCGAGATCAGCACCGAGGCTGTTGCCCATGCCCGGGAGATGCTGGGTGCAAACGCGGAGCAACACTAATCCGTCAGTGCGACGTCTTGCGGCAGCGGGCACAAATCCCGTAGAGATACAGGCAGTGCCCGGTCACCTCAAAATCCGCACGCAATGCAATTTCACGCTGCCTGCGCTCGATGGTCTCATCGGTAAACTCGGTAATACCGCCACATTCGACACAGAGCAGGTGATCATGGTGGGCCCCCGTATCCAGCTCGAACACCGATTGGGCGCCATCAAAATGGTGCCGAACTACGAGACCGGCCTCCTCAAACTGGGTCAGTACCCGATAAACGGTCGCCAGCGCCACCTCCTCACCCGCATCGCGCAATAGTGCGTGCAGTTCCTCTGCACTCAAGTGCTGCTGGCCATTTTTCTCCAGCGCATCCAGCACCCGTAGCCGTGGCACCGTGGCCTTGAGTCCTGCCAGTTTCAATGCCTTCCGGCTCATCTCATGACTCCCTGTATCGGATACGCAAGGCTGTATAATGCGGCGCTGAACCGGGCTCGTTCCGCACCAGGAAACACCAGACACATCTTGATTTCAGCAATTAACACGCGCCGTATTTATCATAATAATCAACCGGATATAAAGACATCATAATAATATGAGCGAAGTACGTTCCTGGCCCCAACCCGCATATCAAACTGGCCATCTCAAGGTCAGCAAGCTTCTCATTTTTCTGTTTGCAGCCGCAACCGTGCTGCTCCAGGCCTGCTCCGTTGAAAAGCTTCCCGGGATTTACCGCATCGATATCCAGCAGGGTAATGTCGTGACCCAGGACATGCTTGCGCGCCTGGAGCACGGCATGAGCAAGGAGAAGGTGCGGCGTATCCTCGGCACGCCCGCTATCGTGGACACCTTTCACCAGCAGCGCTGGGACTATATTTATACCTTCCAGGAGGGTGGTGGCGAGCGCGTGGAACGACGCATTTCACTGCTCTTTAAAAACGAACGTCTGGACCAAATCAAAGGCGATGTAAAACCGGGAACAGGCCGTGCTGCAGACACCCAGCCCGCCCGGGAGAAGGTGGTCACGGTCCCCGAGCCAAAGGAAAAGGGCTTCTTCGGGCGGCTCATGCCTGATGGCACGAGCAGTATCAAAAAGAAGAAAAAACCAGGCGTCGACTCCGCTGAAAGCGAGGACGGATTCTTTCAGCGCCTGAAACGAAAAATTGGTCTTGGCGAAAAAGACGACGCAGAAACCCGGGATACCGGGGAAGACAGCGAGACTTCGGAAAACGACTCCAGTCCCGCGAAGTAATCTGATTACTCGCCGCGACGCCGTGCACGACGCTTCCGGCTCACGCGCGGATCCACCTTTAGCCCACGATAGATCTCGACCCGATCACCCGCCTGCAGGACGTGCCCCAGCTCCACCAGTCGACCATGGACCCCAACCCGGTTCTGGCCAGGCTTTATCTCCGGAAAGCGCTCCAGAATTCCCGACGAGGTGATAGCATCACCAACGGTATCTCCGGCATGAAGCTGCACCTCAATAACAAGCTGATCCTGCTCACCAGCCCAGGCGAGTTCTACCTCAATCGGTGCTTTTTTCGCCATACAGCTCCCGGGCTCGCTGACAGAAAGCATTCAGCATGGAGTGAGCAATTTCATTGAATAATGGACCAATGCTCGCCTTTAATAATGCATTGGCATATTCAAAATCGAGCCGCAGGGAGACCTTGCAGCCATCAGGACCCAACGGCTCGAAGGACCACGCGCCCTCAAGCTGCTGAAATGGGCCACTATGCAAGCGCATCTCGATCCGGCGATCCTTTATCATGTGGTTGCGGGTGGAAAAGGCCTTGCGCAAAGGTCCACGACGAAAATGGATGGTGGCAAGCACCTCATTGGCATGCACCGGCTCCACCTCGGTGGATTCGCACCAGGGCAAAAATGCCGGATAAGATGCAACATCCTGCACCAGCTCATACATTGCCGCCGTGCTGAAGGGCACGAGCGCACTTTTGTTAACGTGGGCCGACACTAACTGTAAACCCGCTGAATCCGATGCATCGGGGAATTCCTACAACAAATGGCAAGAAAAAAATCCAAGTCCGCGCTCAAGGGCAGCCTCATCGCCAGCAACAAAAAGGCGGGACATGACTATTTTATCGAAGAACGCCTGGAAGCGGGACTCGTTCTTGAAGGCTGGGAGGTCAAAAGCCTCCGTGCGGGCCAGGTTCACCTGAAGGAAAGCTATGTGCTTCTGAAGGACGGCGAGGCCTGGCTCTTTGGCGCCCATATCACTCCGCTAATCACCGCCTCCACCCACATTAACCCGGACCCCCAGCGGAGCCGCAAACTGCTGCTGCATACGCGCGAGCTCAGCCACCTCTTTGGTGCCGCGGAGCGTCAGGGCTACACCCTGGTAGCCACCCGTCTTTACTGGAAAAGAGGGCGCGCCAAACTCGAGATCGGCGTCGCTAAAGGCAAGAAGCAATACGACAAGCGGGCGGTAGAGAGGGAACGCGACTGGCAGCGGGAGAAGCAGCGCCTGCTCAAGGCGCACTAGCACCCTAACTGCTGGCACGGAACTCTGGGCGGGTATAGACTGTCCCAGTTGCAAACCGGGGGCGATCGGTTTCGACGCGGGTAGCAAAACCCAAGGTGCATGTCGAGGTGCAGCATACCTCGTAAATCCAGCTGCAAACCTAGATAGTTGCCAACGACGACAACTACGCTCTAGCAGCTTAGGCTTGCTAGCCTCCGACCGGTGTGTGCTTGTGCGCCCGGACCCCGGGGGTCGACTCACACAAGATCGCGGAAAGGTCTGCCCTGAGCCAATCTGCTAAAACCTAAAGGGATCGCCGGCTCCATTTCCTGCCCGTCGGGAAGGCTCCGGTCAAACTAAAAAGACGCGGCTAAGCATGTAGATCCAAGGGCGGAGTGCTCTCGGACGCGGGTTCGATTCCCGCCGCCTCCACCAACCTACAAGGCCACCCACACGGGTGGCCTTTTTATTGGCAGGTTGGTACGAATGATGGCTCCCTTCAGAGGCTTGAGGCCGACGCCTTTTCCGGCTGCAAAAAAGACTGTAGCTCCGTGAGCGCGCGTTGATACACCTCGCGCTTGAAAACGATGACCTCGGTAGGAGGGTGCCAGTAGTCCACCCACTTCCAGTGATCGAATTCGGGTTTTTCGTGGGCGTCGAGCTGGAGGGCATCTTCGCCAGCGGTGAGTTGCAACAGAAACCAGCGTTGCTTCTGGCCGATACATACGGGCCGGCTATGATGACGGATGTAGCGCTTGGGTAATTTGTAACGTAACCACTTGTGGGTAGAGCCAAGGATTTCCACGTCTTCCGGGGCCAGTCCCAGTTCTTCCTGGAGCTCTCGATAGAGTGTATCTTCCGCACTCTCGCCGGATTTCATGCCCCCTTGGGGGAATTGCCAGGCATCCTGTTGCCCCAGGCGCCGGGCCCACAGCACTTTGGCCTCGTGGTTCGAGACGATAATGCCGATATTCGCTCTATAACCTTCTGAGTCAATCACTTAGAATAGCTCCGCCTGACGGGAGTGGGCGCTGTAGCCACGGCCACACCGGCGGTATCAACAACCGGGGGCAAACTCCACGCGCTGTATTCTTCCACGTTCCAGCGGAGCCGGCAACGGCGGTCATCCGTCACGCCTCTTCCACCCATTAGATAAGAGAGAAAGACTTGAGCCTTTGTATTTTTGACCTCGACAACACCCTGATCGGTGGCGACAGCGACTATCTGTGGGGGGAGTATCTGGTGGAAATCGGGGTACTTTCGGAGGAAGTCTACCGCCAGAAAAACGATGCGTTCTACGAAGACTACAAGCAGGGACGGCTGGATATCTACAAATTTCTTGCCTTTGCCCTGGAGCCCCTGGCAACCCATCCCCTGCCCGATCTGCTGAGTTGGCGGGAGGATTTCATTGCCCGCAAGATCCGGCCAATTCTGCTCCCCCGGGCCGCTGAGCTCATCGCCCGCAATCGGGCCGAAGGGCGGCGCCTGCTGATCATTACCGCCACCAACCGCTTTGTTACCGAGCCCATCGCCAAACTGCTGGAAATCGACGAATTGATTGCCACGGATCCGGAATTTGACGGAGCCGCATACACCGGTCGACCCGAAGGGATTCCCTGCTACGCGGAAGGTAAGGTCACACGGCTCGACGCCTGGCTGAAAGCACGGGCACTTGATCTGCAGGACAGCCGCTTTTACAGCGACTCCCACAACGACCTGCCGTTACTGGAAAAAGTGACCGAGCCCGTGGCCGTGGACCCGGACGACCGCCTGCGGGAGACGGCCAAGGTCCGGGGCTGGCCGATTATCAGCCTACGGGACTAGCGGACAGTACCTACTTTACCGCCGCCTCGATCTGTCCACGGATATCATCCACGGCACCAATGCCATCAATGCGGACATAGCGCGGAGCATCATCCCCATCCTGACCGGCCCAGGAGGAAAAATACTCAATCAGCGGGCTGGTCTGGGCGTGATAGACCTCCAGGCGCTTGCGCACTGTGTCTTCTTTGTCATCGTCGCGTTGCACCAGCGCTTCGCCGGTCACATCGTCCTTGCCTTCCACCTTGGGCGGATTGAAGACCACATGATAAGTGCGGCCAGAGGCCAGATGAGCACGGCGCCCGCTCATACGGCGGATGATTTCGTCATCATCCACTGCGATCTCCACCACAAAATCCAGTTGCACGCCTTCGCTTCTGAGCGCCTCGGCCTGTGCCAGGGTCCGGGGAAATCCGTCAAACAGAAAACCTTCGGCACAATCGGACTCGGCGATGCGTTCTTTGACCAGCCCGATAATGATATCGTCGGACACCAGTCCGCCGGCATCCATGACCTTCTTGGCCTCGAGTCCCAGCGGAGTCCCCGCCTTGACCGCTGCACGCAGCATATCGCCGGTGGAAATCTGGGGAATGGAAAGTCGTTCACAAAGAAAACTGGCCTGGGTACCTTTTCCGGCACCCGGACCACCTAACAGGATTAAGCGCATTAGTGGCTCCAGACAGGATAGTGGGAATACAGAACCCGCCTATTATGCCGATGCCTTCAAGGGGTCGCCAGCGACAATACGCAAATGAAATTACACCTGGAACAAAATGATCAGAGCTACCGGATCACGGGCTATGGACCTGGCTACATCGCCCTTGGGGAGAAAAGACTGGAACGCAGCCTGATTCTCACTCCGCAGACCCTGCTCGAAGATTGGCGCCCACAGAAGTTTGAGGACATTGATGCGGAAAATATGGGGAAACTGCTTGAATTCGATATCGAGGTGGTATTACTTGGAACGGGCAAACAACAGCGTTTTCCAAAACCCGATGCTTTTGCGCTCTTGTCAGCACGGGGTCTGGGGGTGGAGGTGATGGACACCGCCGCCGCCTGCCGAACCTTCAATATCCTTGCCGCTGAAGGCCGTCAAGTAGCCGGTGCCTTGCTGATGATTCAGGAATAAGCCTTCGCGCTATTCAAAAGCCCAGGCGCCGGAAAAACCCTCGCGCTCAAGGATGTCCCGCAACCGACGCAGCGCCTCAATCTGAATCTGGCGTACCCGCTCCCGGGTGACACCCAACTCATTCCCGACCTGCTCCAGCGTCGCAATCTCACGCCCGTGCAGGCCAAATCTGCGTTCGACCACGGAACGTTGCTTGTCACTAAGCTTACCCAGCCAGGTATGAACATGCTGCTGAACGTCGCTGTTCTGCAGCAGAACAGACGGGTCCGGATTCGACAGGTCGGGAATAGAATCCAGCAAGGGCTTGTCAGAGCCCGAGGCTCGCGGCGTATCCACCGAGGCGGTGCGCTCGTTGAGCCGAAACATTCTTTTTACATCTTCAATGGGCTTGTCCAGCATCTCGGCCACATCTTCCGGACTGGGTTCACGATCCAGCGATTGCGCCAGCTGGCGCGCCGCACGCAGATAGACGTTGATCTCCTTAACCACGTGTATGGGAAGACGGATGGTGCGGGTTTGATTCATCAACCCGCGCTCGATGGTCTGGCGAATCCACCAGGTGGCATAGGTGGAAAAGCGAAAGCCGCGCTCGGGATCGAATTTTTCCACCGCGCGAATAAGGCCAAGATTGCCTTCCTCGATGAGATCGAGCAGCGGCAGGCCCCGATTCATATAACGCCGTGCGATTTTTACCACCAGACGAAGGTTGCTCTCGATCATGCGCTTGCGCGCGGCCTCATCACCCCGTTGCAGCAGGCGGGAGAAATAAACCTCCTCCTCAGCGCTCAGCAACGGAGAAAAACCGATCTCCCCAAGGTACAGACGCGTGGCATCCAATTCTCGCGGCCGTACATCCTCGGAGGATGTCGGGTATGCGAACCGTTTACCTGAATTTGCTACTTTCGGCTTTTTATCTGTCGTAGACATGCATCCAATCCGCCTGGTTTTTATTTTTGTATGAACTACAAGCCCAGGCTGAGTTCCTTGCCGCTAGCCCGGAAGGTAACGCATGGGATCCACCGGTTTGCCATCGCGCCGCACCTCGAAGTGCAACATAACGCGCCGGGCTCCACTACGTCCCATTTCCGCAATCCGTTCCCCCGAGGCCACCGTCTGCCCTTCGGATACAAGCAGTTTTTTATTGTGCGCATAGGCACTTAGGAAACGTTTATTATGTTTGACGATAATAAGCTTCCCGTAGCCACGTAGTCCACTCCCGGCATAAACCACTCGCCCGCCAGCGGTGGCCATTACCGCCTGACCCGACTTTCCGGAGATATTGATACCTTGTTTATCTGGCAGCTTGAAGCGTGCGACAAGTTTGCCACGAGCCGGCCATTTCCACCGTTTGATTGGACTCGTAGTACTTTTCCCGGGCTTCCGAGCTGTGGTCCGGGTTGATTGCCGGGTGGAGGCACTCGGGGCCCGGACAGTGGTCTTGCCGGGGCGACTTCGAGCACGAGGCCGTTGACTGGCGGCCTTCTTGCTGACGCGTAATTTTTGACCCGGGTAGATCGTGTAGGGGCTTGTGATGGCATTCCAGCTCGCAAGATCACGATAATCGAGATGATATTGCCAGGCGATGGCGTACAGGGTTTCACCACGATGCACCACATGCCGGAAGGAGGCCTTTTTCGCCGCCACCGGCGTGCGTCCCAGGGGCGCACGAAGGTCCGGCGTGCTGCATGCCGCAAGCAATAATAGTCCCAGGCAGACCAGCAACGGGCCCGCGAGCCGATGCGGTACCGGGGTGACTATCCACCCCGGGGACTTATTGCGGCTTTGTTCGACGCTCATGGCCAACTTGAATAAACACGGCGTTCAAATGCCTGCCCCGGAACCACTGCCAGCCAACATGGGAACGAAGCGTACCTGCTCCAGCACCTCTTCGAGAAACTCATCGCCCTCCCGACGCACCAGCATAAGGCGCTGCGCACCCCGCCCTCCCACCGGAATCACCATACGGCCACCCTCAGCCAATTGTTGCTTGAGTATTTCAGGAATTTCCGCTGGTGCTGCAGTGACGATGATGCCGTCATAGGGTGCATGGGCAGACCAACCATCGAAGCCATCAGCCTCTCGAATGCGGACGTTGCGGATGCCCAGCAGATGCATGCGTTCACGGGCACGGCTGGCCAGCGCCGGCAGGCGTTCAATGCTGTAAACCGAATCCGCCACATGAGAGAGAACCGCCGCCTGATAACCGCAACCGGTACCTATCTCCAGAACCTTTCCCAAATGCTGCCCGGCGATCATGGCCTCGGTCATGCGCGCCACGATATAGGGTTGGGAGATGGTCTGGCCGTGGCCAATGGGCAGGGCGTTATTTTCGTAGGCCCGGCTGGCCAGGGCCTCATCCACAAAGATGTGTCGAGGCACCTCGGATAGGATCTCCAGCACCGTGGCATCGGCTATACCCTCGGCGCGGAGAGTTTCCACCAGGCGGTCACGGGTACGTTGTGAGGTCATTCCCACGCCGCGATAGGAGCCGCTCATGACCACAAGGAGAAATTCAGCCAGCCGTTAAAGATGCGTTGATCTCCAAAAGATGAGGCTTCCCGGGTTCTGCCACCCACATTTTCACTCGCTATGGGGATGCTGACGGGTCCGCCGGAAAAGCCACCAGATGCTCTGCACTGACTCGTATGCCCACCTTGTCCCCCAGCGCCAGTTCCCGGCTGCTGGGCGACAACGACAACAAGGTCGCGCCGGAAGCAAGAGCCAGAGAATAAAGGATCTTGGGCCCAATGAAAGCCCTGTTGGAAACGGTGGCCTGTACCGCCGCATCGGCATCTTGCTGCACATCGTCTGGCCGCAGTAGCACATCCACTGCACTGCCAGTCGGCCAATCGAAATGACCCCGGCCACGAATAATCCCCACCTCGGTTTCTATCTGCTGCGTATCGAGTAATTTGCCACGCAGAAAAACCCCCTGACCGATGAAATCTGCCACGAAACGTTCGACCGGCCGATGGTAGAGGTTATAGGCACTGTCCCATTGGAGAATCCGTCCCGCGTGCATCACGCCAATATGCTCGGAAAGCGCGAAGGCCTCATTCTGATCATGAGTCACCAGGATGGCGGTTGTGGAACGCTCACGCAGGATTCCCCTTACCTGGGCACTGAGGCGGGAGCGGAGATCTACATCGAGATTGGAAAAAGGCTCGTCGAGTAATAACAGATCGGGGTCCGGGGCAAGGGCCCGGGCCAGCGCTACCCGTTGCTGCTGGCCACCGGACAGCTCATGTGGATAGCGCGCCTCCAGACCCATCAGATCCACTACCTCAAGCAGCCCGCCAACTATATTCCGCTGTTCCTGGCGGGAGCGCCCGCGTAGGCCAAAGGCGATGTTCGCCGCGATATTGAGATGAGGAAAGAGGGCATTGTCCTGAAACACCATGCCAATGCGTCGCTTTTCTGGTGACAGGGTGTAGGCGGCACGGGAAACCACACGTTCACGCAGGCGAATCTCGCCATCCAGTATGGGGGTGAAGCCACCGATAGCACGCAGCACCGTGGTTTTTCCACAGCCACTGGGGCCCAGCAGACAAACGATATCCCCCGCCTGAACCTGCATGGAAAGCCCGCGGATCACCCGATGCCCGGGGTATCCGGCATACATCTGATCTATCTCCAGGAGGACATCGGCACTCACCTGTGACTCTCTCCCATCCTCGAACTATCCGCTTGTTTCAGGAAACCTGCCCTGAGGAGTCTGCTGAACCTGGGGCCATAGAAACACCCGATTCAGCAGACAACGAGTTTTTCCAGCAAGGCCTTCTGTGCATGCAGGCGATTTTCCGCCTCATCCCAAACCACGCTTTGGGGGCCATCAATTACCGCGGCACTCACTTCCTCTCCGCGGTGTGCCGGCAGGCAGTGCATGAACAGGGCATCGCTCTTGGCGTGAGCCATCACCTCATCACTTACCTGATAGGCATCGAAGGCACGCTCGCGCGCCACCTGCTCCTCTTCCTGTCCCATACTCGCCCACACGTCCGTCACCACCAAATCTGCCTGCTCAGCTGCCAACAGCGGGTCCCGTACGATCTCGGCCACTGCGGCCGTCTTGGACAATAGCTGGCTGTCTGGGTCAAAACCCTCGGGGCAGGCAATCCGCAGCTTGAAGCCAAACCGTAGCGCCGCTTCCATATAACTGTGACACATATTGTTACCGTCACCGATCCAGGCCACCGTGCGTCCGGCGATGCTGCCGCGATGCTCCACGTAGGTCTGGATATCCGCAAGCAACTGACAGGGATGGGAAAGATCAGTGAGTGCGTTGATCACCGGAACCGAGGAGCTGGCGGCAAAACGCTCGATCTTCTCGTGGGCAAAGGTCCGCACCATGATCACGTCGACCATGCGCGAGAGCACCCGGGCGGTATCTTCCACTGGCTCTCCCCGCCCCAGCTGGGTGTCCCGGGAGGAAAGAAAGATCGCACCACCACCCATCTGAACCATTGCCGACTCGAAGGAGACGCGGGTACGGGTGGAAGATTTCTCAAACACCATGCCCAGCACCTTGTTTTTCAGCGGCGCGTACTGCTCGCCGCGCTGACGCATGGCCTTCAACTCGATAGCACGCGCCACCAATTGCTCCAGCTCGGCGCTGCTCCAGTCAGCAAGACTGAGAAAATGACGAACACTCATAGAAAAACTTCCTTGAACAGACTAAATCCTAGGTCACAGACGACTGCGCCGAGCCGAGAAATTCGACAATTAGCGTGATCACACTCCCGGCTACCTGATGCGCTTCATCGTCACTAAGAATCAACGGCGGCAGCAGACGAACCACACGCTCTGCAGTAACATTGATCAATAGCCCCGCCTCCAGGGCTCTGGTAACCAGCTCCCCACACGGCCGATCCAGCTCTATACCCATCATCAGGCCAAGGCCACGAATATCCTGCACCCCGGCCACACCATCCAGCCCTGCCCGTAACTCGGAGAGCAGACTTTCGCCAAGGGCGCCGGCACGGGCCACCAGGTCGTCGGTTTCAATCGCATCAAGCACTGCCAAAGCTGCACTACAGGCCAGTGGATTCCCGCCAAAGGTGGAACCATGGTTGCCTGGGTGGAAGAGATCTGCCGCCGCACCACGGGCCAGGCAAGCCCCGACAGGCACGCCGTTGCCAAGCCCCTTGGCGAGGGTCATGACATCTGGTTGAGCAGCTGTGTGCTGCCAGGCAAACCAGCGCCCGGTGCGTCCGGTACCGGTCTGCACCTCGTCCAGCATCATCAGCCAGCCATGCTGGTCACACAGCGCCCGTACCCCCTCAAGGTAAGCAGCATCGGGAACGACTACGCCACCCTCACCCTGAATGGGCTCCAGCATCACGGCAACCACGTCGCTGCGGCACTCGGCAACCCGGACAATGGCCTCAAGGTCATCATAGGGCACCCGTACAAAGCCCTTGACCAGCGGCTCGAAGCCGGCGTGCACCTTGCGATTTCCAGTGGCGCTCAGGGTGGCCAGGGTGCGCCCATGGAAGCTGCCTTCCGCAACGATGATGGCGGGGGTCTCTATCTCCTGGCCATGGCCATGCAGACGGGCAAGCTTGATCGCGGCCTCGTTGGCCTCGGCCCCGGAGTTGGCAAAAAAGACCCGGTCCATGCCGGAAATAGCCGTCAGGCGCTCGGCCAGAAGTTCCTGTTTTTCAATGCCGTAAAGATTCGATGTATGCAACAACTGAGCGCTCTGCGTACAGATGGCCTGACTCACGCCCGGGTGCGCATGGCCCAGCCCACAGACAGCGATCCCCGCCAGCGCGTCCAGGTAACGCTTGCCAGCCGTGTCCCACAGCCACGCCCCCTCTCCCCGGCTAAAGCTCACCGGCAACGGAGCATAGGTGGACATCAATGAATCACTCATAAAAATCCCTGCAAATCTTTGGCGAAACGGGAAATTTTATATTTATGGAAACAGTTCAGCAAATCGCCTAACCATAACCTTTGCCTCCAAGTTACCTTGACCCCCTTCCTTCGAGCCCGTTAGCATGCCCCGTCAGCGTGCAAGTGAGGACCGCGGACCCCGTCTCGACTTCCTCGCCCGCTGACCCAACACCCATAAAAAAACGATTGGAGAAACCTGAATAATGAGTTTTCAGCTACCTGAGTTGCCCTACACCCTGGATGCCCTGCAGCCACATATCTCGCAGGAGACCCTGGAGTATCACCACGGCAAACATCACAACACCTATGTCACCAACCTGAACAACCTGACCAAAGGTGGTGAATTCGAGAACGCGACATTGGAAGAAATCATCAGCAAGGCCTCGGCCGGTATCTTCAACAATGCCGCCCAGATCTGGAATCACACTTTTTACTGGAACTCCCTGTCCCCCAACGGCGGCGGCGAGCCCACTGGCGCCATTGCCGCGGCCATTGACCGTGATTTTGGTTCCTTTGCGGCCTTCAAGGAGGCTTTCACCACCGCAGCCCTCACCCTGTTCGGCTCCGGCTGGGTCTTCCTGGTGAAGAACGGCGACAAACTGGAAATCCGTCAGGAAGGCAATGCCGGCAACCCGATGACCAGTGGCCTGACCCCTATACTGACCTGCGATGTATGGGAGCATGCCTACTATGTCGACTACCGGAACGCGCGTCCGAGCTATGTGGATACCTTCTGGAACCTGATTAACTGGGAATTTGCCTCGGCCAACCTCGGTTAGTTACAAGCTCCGGGGGCTGTCACTGACAGTTCCCGGATTTTCCCCAGTGTTCCGGAAAATCCGGCCAACTCCAAGCTTCTCCCACTTCCCCGAAACCGCCCATGTGTGGAATCTGTACCGAACTTCGCTTTGACGGCCAAACACCCGCAGCCGCGCCCATGCAACGCATGCTGGACCAGCTCGCACGCCGGGGGCCGGATGATGACGGCCTGCATATTGCCGGTCCGGTAGCGCTCGGGCACCGCCGCCTTGCCATCATTGACCTCTCAGCACGCGGTCACCAGCCCATGCTGGACCCCGGCAACGGCAATGTGCTGGCCTTCAACGGCATCATTTACAACTATCGCGAATTACGCACCCAGCTGCAGGCCAAGGGATATCACTTCGATTCCAGCAGTGATACCGAGGTTATCCTCAAAGCCTATGCCGAATGGGGGGAAGATTGCCCCGGGCATCTCGACGGGATGTTCGCCTTCGCCCTCTGGGACGCTCGCGAGCAACGTCTTTTTCTGGTCCGCGATCGCCTCGGCATCAAGCCGCTTTACTACAGCTGTGACAACAAACGCATCCGCATCGCCTCCAATACCCAGGCCCTGCTCGCCGCCGGGGACGTGGATACTGAACTCGACCCCATAGCCCTGCACCATCATCTGAGCCTGCATGCGGTAGTGCCCGCCCCCAGAACCCTGCTCACAGGCATCCGTAAATTACCGCCGGCCACCACCCTGAGCATTGACCTCAGCGGGCGACAGCGGCAACGCAGCTACTGGCAACTGGATGCCTGCCGGCCCGATGAGGCTTTGGATGAAAGGCAGTGGATCGAGGCGACCCACGCCAGCCTGGCCCAGGCAGTGGACAAGCGCATCCACGCCGCCGACGTCCCGGTGGGTGTGTTACTTTCCGGCGGGCTCGATTCCAGTCTGCTGGTAGCCCTGCTGGCCGAGGCCGGACATCCGGACATCCGTACTTTCTCCGTAGGCTTTGAAGACAGCCTGGAGGAGTCTGGCAGCGAGTTTGAGTACTCCGATCAAGTGGTAGAGCGCTTCTCCACCCGACATCATCGCTGGCGCATACCCAATTCAGCCGTGCTGGAACGCCTGCCCGAAGCCCTGGCCCACATGAGTGAGCCCATGGTGGGACAGGATGCCGTCGCCTTTTATCTCCTTGCAGAACGGGTTTCACAGGACATCAAGGTGGTGCTCAGCGGCCAGGGTGCGGATGAGGTATTCGCCGGTTACTTCTGGTATCCGCAGATGCAGGCCACCGCCGGCAGCGACCTTGAGCGTTTCCGTCAGCACTATTTTGACCGCAGCCACGAAGAACTGCTGGCGGCCATCAATCCGCGCTATCACGGCCGGGATCACACCTCGGAGCTGGTACGAAAACGGCTGGCACAACCTGTCGCTGACCGTTTCATGGACCGCGTATTGCACATGGATGTCAACATGCTGATTACCGATGATCCCGTGAAGCGCGTGGATAACATGACCATGGCCTGGGGTCTGGAGGCGCGGGTGCCCTTTCTCGACTACCAACTGGTGGAGCTGGCGGCGCAGATGCCACCAGAACTGAAGCTGAAAGGTGGCGGCAAATTCCCCCTCAAGGCCATATCCCGTGGTCTGCTCCCGGACAGCGTCATCGATCGACCCAAGGGCTATTTCCCCATGCCGGCACTGAAATACGTGCGTGGAGATTTCCTGAAGTTGATGACCGATATTCTCAGCTCCCGGGCCTGTCGTGAACGCGGGCTATTCCAGACCCGCCATATCAAGGCATTGCTGGCCGCACCAGAACGTCATCTGAGCCCCTTGCGCGGTAATAAGCTGTGGCACGCGGCCCTGCTGGAGTGGTGGCTGCAGCTCAATGTAGACGGCCATTAACGCCCGCACCAGAAAGCCCATACCCGGTTCAAGTGTTTGGCTGAAGATTTTCGTATTACAATTGACCGGCTCAGGAGACATCCCTGACCCTATTTTTTAGAGAGGAAGTTTGATGGATGCTTTAGAAACAATCGGCCAGCAGGTCGCGGAAAACCCCGTCATTATTTACATGAAGGGCACGCCAGAGTTTCCCCAGTGCGGATTTTCCTTCCGCGCGGTTCAGGCCCTGCAGGCCTGCGAGGTGGAGTTTGCCCACGTCAACATTCTCGCGGATCCGGAGATTTTCAACGCCCTGCCAAAATTTGCCGACTGGCCTACCTTTCCGCAGGTTTATATTGATGGCGAATTGATTGGTGGCTGCGACATCACCATTGAGATGTATCAAAAGGGCGAGCTGCAGACTATGGCGGCTGAGGCAATTGCCAAATCCCAGGCAGCTGCAGGGTAATCTTTCAGGGTTCCCTTCTTTTCCACAGGCATTCCCCACCACTGGCCTCGTCGATCGCCTGCAGGCGATCGGCGTGTGCCGCAAGCTCATCATCATTGGCTCTAAGTATTTTCAGTGGGCCGCGAGTCACGTTTGGAGATTCCGTCCCCGGGTTCTGGCCCTGCGACACAAGCTGTTGAATCCCGAGCTTAAAAGCTACCTGCCCACCGGTCATTGCCACATAAACATCGGCGAGAATTTCGGCGTCTAACAGGGCACCGTGGCGCTCACGCTGAGAATTATCCACCCCGTAGCGCTTGCACAGGGCATCCAGATTGTTCTTCTGTCCCGGATGCATCTTGCGAGCAAGTATGAGGGTGTCGAGCACGCTGCAATATTGCTCGAAGCTTCCTCGCTTGCCCCCGAGCAAACTGAGCTCCTTGTCGATAAAACCCACATCGAAAGGGGCGTTATGAATCACCACCTCGGCATCGCGGACAAAATCCAGAAACTCGTCTACAACGTCACCAAAGTGCGGCTTGTCTTTCAGGAATTCGGCACTAATGCCATGCACCTCTTCCGCGCCGGCATCAATCGCCCGATCCGGCTGTAAATACTGGTGAAAGGTCCGCTGGGTGAGACGCCGATCTACCAGCTCCACGCAACCGATCTCGATAATCCGGTGCCCCTGCGCCGGGTCCAGCCCGGTGGTTTCCGTATCCAGCAATATTTGACGCATTCAGCCTTTCCCCTGGAGCGCTTCCGCCGCCTCGCGAGCCAGGTCATCCACCCGTTCGTTTTCCGCGTGACCGGAGTGCCCCCGGACCCAGGTCCACTCAATCTCATGTCCTTCCCGCGCCTGATCCAGACGCTTCCAGAGATCCGAATTCTTTACCGGCTTATTACCCGCGCGTTTCCAGCCTCGCTGCTTCCATCCCACCAGCCACTGGGTAATGCCCTGCCGAACGTACTGTGAGTCCGTCATCAGGTGGACCTTACAAGGCCGTTTCAAAGCCTCCAGCCCGCGTATTGCCGCCATCAGCTCCATCCGGTTGTTGGTGGTGCCCGACTCGCTCCCGCTCAGGCTCTTTTCCACTCCGTTAAAGCGCATCAGGGCCGCCCAGCCCCCCGGGCCAGGATTTCCCAGGCAAGAGCCATCAGTAAATATTTCCACCCGCTCGCTCACTGTTTCGCAATCCTCGTTGAGGGCTCCATGATTCCAGCGTTGGCCAGTCGTCGCCGTGGTCGCCAGGGGTTTGGCAAAGGGGTCAGGGTGGTCACCCGTTTTTTTGCCAGCAACAGATAACAGCCGCTAAAAATCGGCCAACAGCGCGGTCCAATCCGCTCCAAAAATTCCAGTTTCCCCAACATGCGCTCACTCCCGAATGGCGGGCGGTAGAAAAAACGGTCTACACCAAGGATTTCGAATCCCAACAGCGCCAACCAATCACGGATTCTCGTCTCGGAGAAAAAATACCCTTGCGGGCACCGTGGCCGGAGAAAACCGCTGATGAAACGGCGGAGACCCATGAGACTCCAGGGATTAAACGCGCTCACCAGCAAATATCCCTCGGGCATCAACACCCGCCCTGCCTCACGCAGCACCGCATGGGGCTCATGCTCGTATTCAAGCAGGTGGGGTAAAACCACCACGTCCACGCTGTCACTCGCGATAGGCAGCGACTGAGCCCTCGTGCAGACCGAGCTATATTCATCCACGGAGCCCTTTACGGTAGTGCACAGGCGCACCCGATTGCGAATTCGGCTGGCATCAAGCGATGACCCTCCGCCACCGACACAACCTATTTCCAGGGCATGGTAACCGAAGAGATTCGGCAAATGGGCACCCAGAATTCCCCTTTCCGCAGCCCGTATCAAGCGTCCGGCGTCACCCTTGAACCAGTGTTCCAGTTGCTGTGAAGCAGGTCCGTGTTGCCCATGGAGATGGTGCGTCATCCGAGTTTCCCGCTGTTTTTGATCCCTGGATCCAGTGTATCTCATCGCCGCGAATGTGAAGCACTCGCTTGACCCTGACGGGACCCTTCCCTAGCATGGCCGGCCATGCATATACGCAGCCTTTTTTCGTTACTGTGCCTGGTCGCCATGCTTGTCAGCTCGGGTTGCGCGCCGGCGCCCCAAACTCACAACCGCACTATTCCCTTGCCCGAGACTGCCCCGTCGGCTGCGATGACGGAAAGCAGCGACAGTACATTGGGCTCCCTTCCAGCAACGGAAATTCAGGCCTCCAGCCTGGCGGCACTTGCAAAGCTGCCCCAGCAAGAGACCGAAACCGCGGCACGTGATGGCCTTTGGAGCCGGCTCCGGGCCGGTTATGGCATTCCGGAGACCGACCCGGCGCACTATCGCAAAGAACTCGATTGGTATCGCCAACGCCAGGATTTCCTCTATCGGGTGGGAAACCGCGCCCGTCCCTACCTTCATCATCTGGTGGCGCAAATAGAGAAGCGCGGAATGCCGGCGGAACTGGCGCTGTTACCGGTGGTGGAAAGTGCCTTTCAGCCCTTTGCCTATTCCGCGGGGCGCGCATCGGGACTCTGGCAATTCATTCCAGCCACTGGCAAACACTACGGGCTGCGCCAAAACTGGTGGTATGACGGACGCCGGGACGTGGAAGAATCCACCCGTGCAGCACTGGACTACCTTTCCAAATTGCACAGAGAGTTCGGCGGCGACTGGTTACTGGCCGTTGCCGCCTACAACTGTGGTGAGGGCAACGTGCAGCGCGCCCTGTCCCGCTATAAGGGCAGTGCCCAAACCCCTGGTTTCTGGCACATCCGCAAGCAACTGCCCCGGGAAACACGGGGCTATGTGCCCCGCCTGCTCGCCATTGCTGCAGTAGTCGCCGAGCCCGCACGCTACGGACTGAAACTCGACCCCATCGCCGACGAAAGCTACTTTGAGCGGGTGGAACTGGATGGCCAGATCGACCTGGCGCTGGCTGCCAGCCTGGCAAAAGTTTCCCTGGACGAGATCTACCGGCTTAATCCCGCGTTTAACCGCTGGGCAACAGCGCCGGACGGCCCCCACCGGCTCCTGTTACCGGTAGCACAGGTGGCAGAATTTGAGGCCGCACTGGCCTCTTATCCCCGGGATCAACGGGTCAACTGGCGTCGCCATCGTATCCGCAGCGGAGAAACCCTTGGCGGCATTGCCCATAAGTACCGCACCACGCCCACGGTGCTAAAGCAGGCAAACCGGCTACGCGGCAATCTCATTCGAGCTGGCCATAACCTGCTCATTCCGGTTGCCAGGAAATCCCTGCGGAGCTACCGCCAGAGCGCCGATCGGCGCCGCCAGCGTTCAATTAAAAGCCCGGCTTCGGGTAGCCGCAAGATCTACCAGGTGAAGAAAGGAGATAGCCTGTGGAGCATTGCACGCCGAAAAAATCTCCGGATTTCCCAGATCAGCGCCTGGAACGGGTTAAACCGGGGTGATCCTATCCGCCCGGGTCAACGCCTCACCCTCTGGCAGACAAGCAAGGAAATCCCGAGTAATGTCACAGCTCCTGCTGTCGGCGCTGGACGGGCTGGCCTGACGCGGCAAAAGCTTAACTACACGGTCCGCCGCGGCGACTCCCTGTGGCTGATTTCCAACCGCTTCAAGGTCAGCATTGCGGCGCTAAAAAGCTGGAACCGATTGAGCGGGAAAAGACACCTCCAGCCCGGCCAGCGCATCAAGCTGTTTGTGGATGTCACCAATACTGGTGACAACAGCTAACGTTGTTTGTCCCCTATAGAGGGCAAATCTGGGCCCGCCCAAGCTTTTCGGCCATCTTTTCGGCCATAAACACCAGGCCCACCTCAGGGCAAACAGATTCATTGTGAGCGAGCATCCAGCCAAAGTAGGAAAGTTTAAAATTCTCGGCCTGTTGGGCCAGGGCAGCATGGGAACGGTCTATCTCGCCCACGATCCCTATCGTAATGACAAGGTTGCGATCAAGGTTTGCCAGCTCGACAACTCCGACCGCATTGGCCACAAGCTGTTCTTCAACGAGGCCCGCAGCGCCGGCAACCTGCATCACCCGGGCATTCTCCGTGTCCTGGACGCCGGCGATGATGCCGAAGGCCCCTATCTGGTGCTTGAATATGTAGCGGATGCCGAACCTCTTACGAAGTACTGCCGGGCGGATGCGCTGCTACCCCTGCCACAAGTGGTAGCTATATTGTTCCGCCTCGCCAAAGCGCTGGATTATGCTCATCGGCACGGCGTGATCCACCGGGATATCAAGCCCGCGAATATTCTCCTGACCCGGGAACTCACACCCAAGATCTGTGATTTTGGGGTGGCGCGGCGCACCCAGTCCGATACCACCCAGATACTCGGCGTGTTTGGCTCTCCCCGCTATATGGCTCCCGAGCAGGCGCTGGATGCGACCATAGGCCCGCAGACCGATCTCTATTCCCTTGGGGTCGTGATGTTTGAATTGCTGACCGGTCGTGCACCCTTTATTGCAGCGGGCTTTTCGCAATTACTGCAAAAACTCATGCATGAAACACCGCCCTGCTTGCATCAAATCCGGCAGGAATTGCCATCACGTCTGGATGACATTGTGCAGCGCGCGCTACAAAAGGCTTCGCAGGATCGTTATCCATCGGGCAAGGCCATGGCCGCCGACCTGGCGCTGGTATACCAGGATCTGCATCTTGGAGAGGAGCGCCCATCCCGGGAGGAAATGAGCGAACGAGTCCGAAAACTTAGCTTTTTTGAGCAATTTTCGGAGCAGGAGGTTGCTCAAATTGTCGATGCCTGCATCTGGGAACAATATGCCCCGGAAGAAGAGATCATCGCGGAAGGAAATCTTGACCAGGCCTTTTTCATCATTGTTTCGGGAGAAGTATCGGTGCTTAAGGGCTCCAGGCTCATCAGCACCCTTGGCAAGGGTGACTGCTTTGGAGAAATGGGCTACCTGGCCAGGGCTCGACGTACCGCCACCATTATTTCCCGCACCGAGGTTTGTTTAATCAAGATCAACGCCACCCTGATGGAAAAGACATCCACCGATTGCCAACTCCATTTCAGCCATGTTTTTCTGCAAACGCTCATCGAGCGCCTGGCACGAACCAGTGAACAACTTGCACATAAGAGAAGTTGAAGGCCCTCCCTATACTTTTAGCCGCGAACACGGGAAAATACGCGGTCGCTTTAACCAGCACAGCAAACTCATCATCAAATGGCAGTTTCGGGGCACTGGTCCGAACTGGGCGTAAAGCTTAAAGAAGGAACAAATTCATGGGGTTTTTGAGGGGTAAAAAAGCTTTAATCGTGGGCTTGGCGAGCGATCGCTCCATTGCCTGGGGAATTGCCAAGGCTATGGAACGGGAAGGTGCAGAACTCGCCTTTAGCTATCAAAACGACAAGTTGAAAGGCCGGGTTGAAAAATTTGCCAAAACCCTGGGAGTCAATTTAACCCTCCCCTGCGACGTCAGTAGTGACGAGGAAATCGATGCGGCCATGGCCACATTGAAAGACGAGTGGGGGCACCTGGACATCCTCGTCCACTCCGTTGCCTTTGCACCACGCGAGGAACTGGACGGGGATTATCTCGATAAAGTCACCCGTGAGGGCTTTCGGACGGCCCACGAGGTCAGCTCCTACAGCTTTGCGGCACTTGCAAAGGCGGCCCGCCCGCTGATGCAGGGACGCAACGCAGCCCTCCTGACCATGACCTATCTGGGCGCCGTGCGAGCCATCCCCAATTACAACGTCATGGGCCTGGCAAAGGCCAGTCTGGAGTCCAATGTCCGTTATATGGCACGTGCCCTGGGGCCGGAGGGAATTCGGGTCAATGGCCTGTCGGCAGGCCCCATACGTACTCTGGCCGCCGCCGGTATCAGCAACTTTCGCAAACTACTGGATATCGTCGCCTATAACGCGCCACTCAAGCGCAACGTCAACATTGATGAAGTCGGCAACGTAGCCGCCTTTCTCTGCTCCGATCTCGCCTCGGCAATTACCGGAGAGATCACCTACGCCGACGCCGGCTTTAATTTCTCCTACGACGACGCCGACGCAAAATAGCAAGCGACTTCCGGCACCAATGAGTTGTCAGGCTTATGCCCTGGCAACTCATTGAAAACGGGATTCCACCCGCTGCAGTTCCGGAGTCAGGTGGCGGGTATTGAAGGCCTTGTCCTCACGGGCACAGATTGCATACATCCGCTGTTTGATCTCATTCACCGTTCTCCCGCACGGCCCGGCTGGCAAGCCGTCGTCTATCGGGGACATTAGCGGTTCACCATCATAGGTTCCGAAGATCAGGATCCGGAACTCCTCAGCACCATCATCACTCCTCGCTTCATCAAATATCGCGAAGGCCTCCAGCAAGGACAGGCGATTACGAAATAATTCCCGCATCGACAGGGTTTGCTTGCCCGTTTCATTCAGAAAATGAAAGATAACCTCCACCGCCCCATGCTCGTCCCGGGCAATATGATCTGCGGGTCCCACGTAGAGATTCGCATCCATATCAAGTACATAGGGGTTTTCCTTGAAGCCGCCCTCAAATGTACGGCTAACAAAACGCAGTGCACCCAGAAGTTTTTTGTCACTCATTTGACCAGGAAATACTCGGAAGGATAGCGAGGAATCAAAGCTACCCCTGCCTCCGCTGCAATGCAATCCAAAGCCATACCCATAAAGCGTGCGCGTTGGCGTTGAAATAGCGTATTGTTCATGCAACATTAGGCGCGGTTGGAACGAACATAGGAATCGTATCCAGGCAATATGATGAGACCTCTTATACTCAGGCTGGCTGTCACCGGCTATCCCGTACGCTGGGTTCCCTGGCAGGAAGCCGTCACCCTGCACGCCCGGAACATGATTGCGTGGGACGCCGGGGATACGGTATTCACCTTCCGCGGTGGTACCAACCGACAAACGGGCGCACGCTCTGAAATCAGAGTCAGTTCAATCATTGCCGTCGCCGGCGGTGCCCACCACCCGGCCTACTACAAAACCGTTCCACCGCTTTCAAATCGGCAACTCTTCTCCCGTGACGGACACCTGTGCATGTACTGTGGCGAGGAGCTTCCAGGCTATCAACTGACCCGGGATCACGTTATTCCGCTTTCCCGTGGCGGCAACGATTACTGGAGCAATGTGGTGGCCGCCTGCAAGTCCTGTAATCACCGCAAGGGCGCACACACCCCGGAAGAAGCCGGTATGCGGCTACTGGCCGTCCCCTATGTACCCAATCAGGCGGAATATCTGGCCCTCAGCAACCGGCGAATTCTCGCTGACCAAATGGATTTCCTTAAGAAGCGCTTTGCTGCACGCAATCGATTGCGCGGACTCTAAAAACTCACCCGGCATCTGAATGTATTTGAGTTACGCTGCAACGCACCGCGTTGCGCGCCTGCTCACCCCCCATTTTCAGCTTCATGAGAAGCTCCCCATCCCCCTGAAAAACCGGAAATATAGACAGAAAGGGCTCTGAATAAAGGCGCTGGATGTGGGAAAATGCGCCTCTTTTTTGCGATCGAAGCCCGTCCTATGTCCCAAGTTGATACACAACGCTCCGCACGCTTCCTGCGTGCCCTGAAACAACACATTCTGATCCTTGATGGCGCCATGGGGACGATGATCCAGGGCTATGGTCTCGATGAGGCCGGCTACCGGGGCGAGCGCTTTGCCGACTGGGGTCAGGATGTCAAAGGCAACAACGATCTGCTCACCCTGAGCCAACCACAGATCATCAGTGATATTCATCGCAGCTTCCTGGAGGCCGGTGCCGACATCCTGGAGACCAACACCTTCAATTCCCAGACCATCTCGCTGGCCGACTACGGCATGGAATCGCTGGCCTATGAGCTGAATCGTGAGGCCGCCATCCTGGCACGGAGCTGCGCGGATGAGATGAGCTCGCAAACCCCGGATAAACCCCGCTTTGTCGCCGGTGTGCTCGGCCCAACCAATCGCACGGCAAGCATCTCTCCGGATGTGAATAATCCCGGCTTTCGCAATATCAGTTTCGAGCAACTGGCGACCGCCTACGATGAAGCACTGCACGGGCTGGTGGATGGTGGCGCCGACATCATTCTCATTGAGACTATCTTTGACACCCTCAACGCCAAAGCCGCGGTATACGCAGTAGAGCGCTACTTCGAGGCCGAGGGGATACGCCTGCCGGTGATGATCTCCGGCACCATTACCGATGCCTCCGGGCGCACCCTCTCGGGCCAGCTCACCGAGGCCTTCTGGTACTCCCTGCGCCACGCCCGTCCGGTGTCCTTTGGCCTCAATTGCGCACTCGGCGCAAAACAGCTGCGTCCCTACGTAGAAACGCTCTCACGCATTGCCGACACCCGGGTATCGGCCCATCCCAATGCCGGTCTGCCCAATGAATTCGGGGAGTACGAGGAAACGCCCGAAGCTATGGCACAGGAAATCCGCCAGTGGGCCGATGCCGGATTACTCAACATCGTCGGCGGCTGCTGCGGCACCACGCCGACACACATTGCCGCCATCAGCGCGGCCATGGCGGATGTAGCACCGCGCAAGGTCCCGGAAAACCCCGGCTATTGCGCCCTGTCCGGGCTGGAAGCACTGACCATTACGCCGGATTCGCTGTTTGTAAATGTCGGTGAGCGTACCAACGTCACCGGATCCGCACGCTTCCGCCGCCTGATTCAGGAGGAGGACTACGAGACCGCCCTGGAAGTGGCCCGGGAGCAGGTAGAGAACGGCGCCCAAATCATCGACATCAACATGGACGAGGGCATGCTCGATTCACCGGCGGTGATGACATGCTTTCTGGATCTGGTGGCAGCAGAGCCGGAGATATCCCGCGTCCCCATCATGATCGATTCCTCACGCTGGGACGTACTGGAGACCGGCCTCAAACATATCCAGGGCAAGGGCATCGTAAATTCCATCAGCCTCAAGGAAGGTAAGGAAGAATTTCTCCGCCGCGCCCGCCTGGTCCACAGCTATGGGGCGGCAGTCATCGTCATGGCCTTTGACGAGGCAGGACAGGCTGAGACCACCGAACGACGGGTGGATATCTGCAGCCGTGCCTACGGACTGCTGACGGAACAGGCTGGTTTTTCCCCGGAAGATATCATCTTCGACCCCAATATTTTCGCTGTTGCCACCGGCATTGAGGCCCACAATCGTTACGCGCTCGACTTCATCGAGGCCACCGGAATCATCAAGCAGAAGCTTCCCGGTTGCCTGATTTCCGGCGGTGTTTCCAACGTTTCCTTTTCCTTCCGCGGTAACAATCCGGTACGTGAGGCCATGCACGCGGTGTTCCTTTATCACGCCATCCGTGCCGGCATGGATATGGGTATTGTCAATGCCGGTCAGCTCGCCATCTACGAGGAGATCCCCGCAGAACTTCGTGAACGCGTGGAGGATGTCATCCTTAACCGCCGCGAAGACGCCACCGACCGGCTGCTGGAAACCGCTCAGGAGTATGTCGGTGGAAAGGCCCGCAGCGGCCCGGGAGAAGACACGGCCTGGCGGGATAACCCCGTCAATGAGCGCCTGAGCCACGCCCTGGTCAAGGGCATCGTGCAGTTCATCGAGGAAGATACCGAGGAAGCCCGCCTGGCCGCCGCGCGGCCACTCGACGTCATCGAGGGGCCGCTGATGGACGGGATGAACATCGTTGGCGATCTCTTTGGCGCCGGCAAAATGTTCCTGCCACAAGTGGTGAAATCAGCACGCGTCATGAAAAAGGCAGTGGCCCACCTGTTGCCTTACATGGATGCGGAGCAGGCGGGCGTCAGCAGCAGCAAGGGTCGCATACTTATCGCCACCGCCAAGGGCGATGTCCACGATATTGGCAAGAATATCGTCGCCGTGGTACTCCAGTGCAATGGTTACGAGGTCATCGATCTTGGGGTCATGGTGCCCTGTGAGCGTATCCTTGAGGCCGCACGCAAGGAAAACTGCGATATCGTCGGCGTGTCTGGCCTGATCACCCCCTCGCTTGAGGAGATGGTGTACCTGGCGTCCGAGATGGAGCGACAAAATTTCAGCCTGCCCCTGCTTGTTGGGGGCGCTACCACCTCCCGGGTCCACACCGCGGTCAAGCTTGAGCCGGCCTATAGCGGGCCGGTTATGCATGTACTGGATGCCTCACGCGCCGCCGGGGTCGTCAGCAAGCTGCTGAATGAGGCACAGCGTGACGACTATGCCGCACAGGTTCGTAGTGAATACCAAAAGCTCCGGGAAGAAAGAAGCCGGCAGCAGCAACGCCGCAACAGCCTTCCTATCGAAGCCGCCCGCGCCAATCGCCTGACCACCGACTGGAAAAGCTACCACCCGCCACGACCGGCGCAACCGGGCCTGCAGGTACTGGATGACTTTCCGCTGGCCGAGTTGCTCGATTACATCGACTGGACACCCTTCTTCCAGACCTGGGAACTGTCGGGCCGCTTCCCGGAGATCCTTGATGATCCGGTAGTGGGCGAAAGCGCCCGCCAGCTATACGCCGACGCAAGGGAAATGCTCAATCGTATAGTTGCAGAGAAATGGCTAACGGCACGCGCGGTGTTCGGGATCTTTCCCGCCAACGCCACGGCCAATGATGATGTCGAAATCTACAGTGACGAAAACCGTTCCCAAACGGTTGCAACATTTCATTTCATCCGCCAGCAAATGCAGCGGCGTACCGGGACACCCAATCTTTGCCTGACGGACTTCATCGCCCCGGTGGAAAGCGGCGTGCCCGACTATCTCGGGGCCTTTGCTGTCACCACCGGACTTGGTATCGAGGCTCATCTCGCCATCTTCGAGGCCGACCACGATGACTACCATGCCATTTTGCTGAAATCCCTTGCCGACCGGCTCGCCGAGGCCTTTGCAGAACACCTGCATGCCAAACTGCGCAAGGAATTCTGGGGTTATGCCGCAGATGAGGCGCTGGATAACAAAGCGCTCATCAAAGAAGCCTATCGCGGCATTCGCCCGGCGCCGGGTTATCCTGCCTGCCCGGACCACAGCGAAAAAGAGGTCCTCTGGCGCCTGCTTTCTGCCCCCGAGAACGCAAATATCGAACTAACCGAGGGCTTTGCAATGTTGCCAGCGGCCTCGGTCAGTGGCTTTTACTTCTCCCACCCGGAGGCGCGCTACTTTGGTACCGGCAAGATAGGGCGCGATCAGGTGGCTGATTACGCTGCACGCCGGAACGTGAAAACAGCCCAGGCAGAGCGCTGGCTGGCTCCGGTTCTCGGCTACTAAGAATCCGTTTACGGCATCTCGCGCAACAGCTTCGTACGTGATAATCTCGCGTTTAATCATGTGGTTATGATTTATTCTTAACAGGGAATCTGGAAATGGAAAAACATCTCAACGGCAGTGATGAAAGCCCGTCCGGGCCGGCCGGCCTCAGGGCGCGGCTGGAATGCCAGAATGAAGCGCTGGCAGCCCACCCCGTATTGGGAAAGATTGAACTTGCGGGCGCTGAACTCACCATTGGGCGGGGCGAAGCCAACAACATCGCCCTCAAAGCAGACGGGGTTTCCCGTATTCACGCCCGACTCTACGCGGGTGACGGGGGTTGGGGTGTAGAGGACTTGGGCAGCACCAACGGGGTCTTGGTAAATGGAAACAGGGTCGATAAGGCCTTACTCAAGCCCGGTGATACCTTGCTCATCGGCACCGTGACCTACAAATACCTCACGCTGGAGCAGCAGGCACCCGCGTCAGCGGATCTGGACGAAGACGATGAGGAAGATGCTTTTGAAAAGACCGTAATAATGCGGCCCACGGTCAAACAACAAATCACGGCACAGGCCGGACAGCAAAAACCCGCACCACAACCCGCCAAGGCAGCACCGCCACCACCACCGCCACCCGCCCCAAAAGCGGCCACGCCTCCCCGGGCAAAAACGACAAGCACAGCAAAACGACCGGCACCCAAATCCGCGACTAGCAATAGCCACTGGTGGATCATGATTCTCGGGGTAGCCCTGGTCATCGCTTTTCTGTTCCTTCTGTAATTCTATGGAAAACAGCCTGCTTGATGCGGGAACATCAGGGGCAATCCCTCTGGAGCCCATCCTCAGCGAGGAACTTGAGGACTGGTTGAAGTGCCAGCAGAGCAAGACTAAACGCTGGGTAGATGCCAACGGATTCAATGCCAAACCCGGAAAAATCTGCCTCCTGCCCGATGACCGTGGCAACCTGGCAAGGGTACTGCTGGGTGTCGGCGAGGTGGAGGATCCGTGGTCGCTGGCAGGCCTCCCAAAACAACTACCGCCCGGCACCTATAGACTCGAGTGCAACTGGCAACCCGAAACCCTTGAGCGGGCCGCCATCGGCTGGAATCTTGGTGCCTACAATTATTCCGTTTATCGCCCGCATGAAGAGCGCCATGTAAGTCTGGTACTTGATGCCCACTGCGATGCCAGCCTCATAACCAATCAGGCAACGGCCCTGCGACTGGTTCGTGACCTGGTCAATACCCCGGCGGCTGACCTGATGCCTGCCGATTTGGCGGCAAGCGCCCGCTCGCTGGCTGAAAAATTTGATGCCGAGTTTGGGGAAATTACCGGTGATGCCCTGCTAAAGGCCAACTATCCCGCCATTCACGCGGTAGGCCGCGCAAGCTGCCACGCCCCCCGGCTCATCGACCTGCGCTGGGGAAATATGGAGCATCCCCGCGTCACTCTGGTTGGTAAGGGTGTGTGCTTTGACAGCGGCGGACTGGACCTCAAGTCCTCGGCCAATATGCGCTTGATGAAAAAGGATATGGGGGGTGCCGCCCATGCCCTGGGTCTGGCACGGATGATTATGGCAGCGGAGCTTCCGGTCCGTCTGCGGGTACTCGTCCCCGCCGTAGAAAATGCGGTGGCGGGAAACGCCTTCCGCCCCGGCGATGTCCTGGCGTCCCGCGCGGGGATTAGCATCGAGGTGGAAAACACCGATGCAGAGGGACGTCTTGTGCTGGCGGATGCACTCACCGACGCAGCGGCGGAAAAACCGGAGTTGCTGCTGGATTTTGCCACCCTCACGGGCGCCGCTCGGGTGGCATTGGGCACCGAACTACCGGCGGTGTTTTGCAACGATGACGAGCTTGCACACAGCCTCATGGGTTCGGCCCAGGCGGAGATCGATCCGGTCTGGCGCCTCCCGCTGCATGCACCCTATCGCCGCCTGCTAAAGAGTCAGATCGCCGAGATATCCAGCGCCGGCAAAACACCCTACGCCGGCGCCATTACCGCCGCCCTGTTCCTGCAGGAGTTTGTACCTCAGGGAATCCCCTGGGCCCATTTCGATCTCATGGCCTGGAACCTGGAAAATCGGGCGGGGCGCCCGGCAGGCGGTGAAGCGATGGGCTTGCGAGGCATATTCCGCTATCTGCGGGGGCGCTATAGTTAGCCTGAGGAGATGGGTTATCTGCAATAATAACAGTTGCATAGAATCACTTATTAAACCAATATTGAGCTATTGGAATAAGTAAAACACAGGTTCCTGCTAATGGAATATGAATCTGCCCTTATCCTGACCTTTGTGCTCCTTGTGCTGTTTCAGCTCAAGCACTTTGCCGCGGATTTTCCTTTTCAGTCCCAGTACATGCTGAAAAAAGTTCGTCCCGGCTGGGATTTTGCACCACCACTGGCCCTCCACTGTGCTTTCCATGCGGGCCTGACGCTTGCTGTCGTGCTGACATTGAGCGCCAGCCTGTGGTGGCTGGCACTGCTCGATTTTGTGGTCCACTTCCTCATGGACCGAATCAAGGCAGGCCCCCACTACCTCGGGCGCTATAACGATTTATCCAAAAAGGCCTTCTGGAACTGTCTGGGCTTCGATCAGATGGTTCATCACCTCACCCACTTTTACATAGTCTGGATGTTGGTAACGACCCGTTATCCGCTGGCCTGAGACCGCCTTGGCAAGACCTTGCGGGCGTCCCGCACAAAGTCCGCAAAAATTTTGGAGAGGGCCTCCCCAAAGGCCACGGCACTAGCCGAAAATGACTCCCCCGCAGGTATCACCGCTTCATATTCTCTGAGTAACAGTGGCACTCCCCGCCGCCCACTTCCCATCTGCTCAAGTTGTAGCTCCAGTCCCACCACGGCCTGTGCGGAGTGACCTGCGAGCTCACGCTCAAAGCGGAGGATTCGTCCGGTAATAACCATTCCCTGCGAAGCGCCCCCACCCTCGGTGAGCACTATGGGAGAAAAGCCGATGGCACGCAGGTAGCGGGCAAACCGGCGCTGCAGCAAACGCGGCGGTGGCTCCAGCCAGAAGTGATAATGATGTTGCTGCAAACGGATACCCCGGGAGTCTTCTGTATAGACGATGGCCCGCTCACGATGTACCCCGTCACTCTCAAGTACCCTTACCAGCACCGATTCATTCACAACCGGACTGTTCAAAATTGTAGCCGGGAGTAGCGCCGGAAGCCGGTAAAAGTGGTCCTCCGGGACCGATGCCTGGCGACCACAGGCACCCAGAAGTAGCCCCACCCCCAAAACCAGCAGCTTTTTCATGGTTGCTCCTTCCCTTTGGCTTTTTGTGGCGCCGGTGCACTGATGAGCAACGCGGGGTTCTCCCTTATCTGGCGGGTGAATTCATGGATATTTCGGCTGCTGCCCTCGAGGTGATAACCCACCGTATCCACCCGCTGGGAAAGCGCCGTCAGAACCTGGCGCAGCTCGCCCACCGCCGCGCGCAGATCACCCCGATTCTCACCTACCATACCTTCCACATCATCCAACACCCGGTCCGCGTGTTCGCGTACCTGGTGCAGGTCGAGCAACACAGTATGGAGTTTCCCCGAAGCCTGCTCCAGGTTGGCAAGCGTCGTCTCGGCACTGCTGCGATTTTCCTCCCCCAGCCATTGTTGCAACGAGCTGGCAGCCCCGTTCAGGCGGGTTAATACGCTGCTGGCCTCGGTCACCAGATCAGCCCGCTCCAGGTCAGAGCGCAGCTTGTCCATAAGCGGACGCACACTATCCTTGCTAAGCCCGCGCAATTCCTCCAACAGCCCCGTCAACTGCACCTGCAGGTTGTTGACCAGAGGGCGAATGGTGTCCCGTGACAAGGCACGAAAATCCTCGGCGGTGTCATTGAGCGTGGCGAGGAGATTAACCCGGGGTGCACTGGCAATTTCGCCACCGGGCGAAAGTATGCGACCACTTTGCCCTCCATGAATCTCAATAGAGATTGCGGACAGCAAACCCGAGGCCGTCATTTTGGCAACACTATCCTCGGGAATTGGCCAATCGCGACGAATGTGGAGGCGCAACCGGTAGCGCAGGCTTCCCGCCTCGCGTCGCGGCTCAACTTCCTCCACCTGCCCTACCTGGAAGCCTTCGTAATAGACGGGGGTACCAAACTTTACCCCGGCGACGTTCTGGTAGTAGAGGTAATAGGCATCAGTGGCCCCGGTACGTCCGCTGAGCAAGGCTATAGCCACCAGCAATGCCGCCAGGCTGATGATCACAAAGCTCCCCACCGCCAGATAATGTATGTTGTCCCGTTTCACGAGCAATTATTCTCCAGTGAGGCGCGCAAGGTAGGCGTCGGCATCCAGCTCCTCCACCCGTGGCCGGCGATTAAGCAAGTCCTGGACCCGTGGATTGGGTGAACTCTTTACCTTTTCCACCGTATCGCTGATCAATATCCGGCCGCTATCCAGTACGGTAATCCGGTCGGCAATGCGAAAGGCGCTCTCCAGCTCGTGGGTAACCACCACGATACTCATGTGCATGGCCTCCCGCAGCCGCAGGATAAGCTCATCCAGTTCCGCCGATACCACCGGGTCGAGCCCCGCCGACGGCTCGTCAAAAAACAGCAGCTTCGGGTCCATCACGATGGCCCGGGCAAGCGCCGCACGCTTGGTCATTCCGCCCGACAATTGTGACGGCATAAAGTGCTCGAAACCGCCCAGATTTACTACCTCCAGCTTCATTCGCGCCATGATCGCCATGGTGCTCTCATCCAGCCGGGTATGTTCGCGCAGCGGCAGGGTGACGTTCTCCCCCACCGTCATGGAACTCAGCAGCGCCCCACCCTGAAAGGACACGCCGATTTGCTTGCGCAGTTCCTGCAGCGCCTGTCGATGAATACCCTCCAGCTCCTGCCCGAGCAGGCGGATCCGCCCCGAACTAACCCGCCGTAGCCCCAGCAAATGCCGCAGCAAGGTGCTCTTCCCCGAGCCACTACCCCCCATAATGATGTGGATTTCACCGGCCTCTACCGAAAGGTTGACCCCATCGAGCACCTTGTGGCGACCGTAATGGGCAACCAGATCCTGGACCTCAACTACCGCTTCCGCTCTACCCGCGATATCACTTTCCTGTGCGTCGGGGGTCACCATGAGGCGAGGAGCCTGTCTGATTTAGGCGCTCGTAGCGAGGGGAAGCCATATTGAGACAGATTTTTTGGTCGTTTGAGGATAATAGTCAGTCTATTAGACGAAAAGGAGCAGAAAATATGGCCAATACGGCTTTTCCGCAGCAGGGCAGTCCTAAGTCTGGCAGACTCCTTATCGGTTGAGAAACCAGGTAAACACCATATCGGCAATGACAATACCCGAAATGGCCAGTACCACGGAGCGGGTGGTCGCCCGCCCCACTCCCTCGGCTCCACCGCTTACCGAGAAACCGTTGGCGACGCCAACGAGGGTGACTATGGTGGCAAAGACACAGCTCTTGGTGAGCCCCTGCAGGACATCCCCCGTCTTGAGCACGCTGATAACCCGATCGGCGTAGGCCCCGTAGCTGATACCGAGGTCCAAGGCGCTGTAGACCGCGCCGCCAAGCAAACCGGCAAAATCCGCCATAACGGTTAGCGCCGGCAGCATAACCAGCATGGCCAGCAACACCGGCGAAACCAGGTAGCGAACCGGCTGGATCCCCATCACCCGCAAGGCATCGATCTCCTCGGAAACCACCATCGTGCCAATGCGCGCCGCGAGGGCGGAACCCGTGCGTCCGGCGACCACAATCCCGGTGATCAGCGGCCCGAATTCCCGGGTTATGGAAAGTGCAATCCCGATGACCACCTGGGACTCGGCGCCAAAAGTACGCAGCGTGTGAATTCCCTGGATGGCCAGCATGATGCCGATGGAGAAGGAAAGCAGAAAGACAATGGGGATAGCGTTAACCCCGGCGCGCATCATCTCGGAAAACACCGCGCTCACCCGCACCGGTTGTCGCTGAAAACTGCCAACAAAGAGCCAATAAAGGCTCTCTGCCAATAAAGCCGAGAGATAACCTGCCTCGGCTACCAGGCCAAGGGTACGCCTTCCAAGCTGTTCCACCCACATAAGGCGGGCCTCAGCCATCGTCCGCGATCCGCGCATCCAGATCAGAATGAATGGGAAAGACCTGATCGAGGCGGGCCAGACGCAAGACGCTGAGCGCCGCTTCACTGACCCCGATAAGGCCAAACTTCAGGCCCTCTTTCTTGGCCACCTGGTATCCCTCCACCAGGCTGGCGACACCGGAGCTATCAATATAGGCCACCTCCGAGAGATCCACCAACAGATCGCTCCTTTGTTCCAGGAACTGGAGAATCAATGCCCGCGCCTCGGGAGAACGGGCGAGATCCACATCACCCCGCAACTCCACCACGGCATAACCCCCTTCTGTTCTGTGTCCAAAGCCCACTCTATTCTCCCTGCTTCATGCGATCCGCTTTCTCAAAGTGAGACAATTTCCACATCCCTGTGGCGTCGTATCAAAAACCCAGTCGTCCATTAATTCATCAATAAAGCGGGTGCCAAGCCCGCCCGGACGCAGCTCATCCAGTGGCCGCGGCCGAATCTGTGAGGGGTCCACCGGCGCAGCCCAATCCTTGAGCACACAAACCAGCTCCCCGTCATTATTATGCATCTCGAGCAGGATCTCACCGGCACAATCTCCTTGGTAAGCGTGCTGCATGATATTCATACAAGCCTCATTAACCGCCAGCACGATTTCCCCCGCCACCTCTGCGCTACAACCGGCCTGTAGTGCCGCCGACTTGAGCTCGGTCCGAAGCCCATGCAAGCACTCGGGGTCGGCGCTGAATCGCCGCTCAAAAAGCTTTTCACCCAGCCCGGTATCCTGACTCTCGATCAACATCATGGTGATGTCATCCCGCTGGCGCGCCCCGGGACGCCGAATCTCCGCGACAATATTTTGCAGGCGTTCACAGGATTCCAGTTCTGACATGCGCTCGATCAGGGTGATCAATCCCGACACGTCCAGTGGCAGGTGCTCCGCAGTCAGGCTCTCGGTGACACCATCGGTAAAGAGGTACAGGCTGCCGCCCGCGAGGGAAATTTCACTCACCGGAAATACCGTCTCCGGTACCACACCCAGCGGCGGCGCACCGGCGGGAATCTCGGAAAAGCTGCCATCGACCCCGCGTTGCAGTGGCGGTTGATGGCCGGCATTGGAAAAGCAGACCCGCCCGCTTTCCGGCTCGATAAAACCGGAGACAATCGTGACAAACATGCCGTGGGATGCGGTCTCGCACAGCTCCCGGTTAACTCGCGTCAACAACTCGCCCGGATCACTAAAATCCCGTGCCAGACAACGCAGCAAGCTGCTGGTCTGTGCCATCAACAGGGCCGAATTTATGCCCTTTCCCGAGACGTCCGCAAGGTTGAAATATATCCGTCCGTTGTCCAGCGGAAAGAAGTCGTAAAAATCCCCGGAGACCTCGTAGGCAGGGAAATTGACACCATTTACCGGGAAGTCTGAATCACAGGACGGTGGCAATAAATGTCGCTGAATATCCCCCGCCAGTTCCAGCTCCCGCTTCAGGCGTTCATGCTCCACCAGCGAGGCGGCCATGCGCGCATTGTGGATGGCCAGCGCCGCCGCCGATGCCAGCACGCTGGCCAGTGCCTCATCACGCGGGTTGAACAATCCATCTCCAGTCCGCTTGTTGACCAGTTCCAGCACACCGACACATTCCCCACGCACGCTCAGGGGGGCGCATAACAGTGAGCGGGTGGAGAAGCCTGAGCTGTGGTCGATGGTGCCGCTGAAATCGTGGCTACGGCGTACGTCCCGAACCATCTGGCAGGCCTGTTCGCGGACACACTTGCCGACAATCCCCTCGGAAACATCCATCCGTAGTCCCGAGATATCGACCGGACCAACACACTTGTAACAAACCAGTTCCCGGTTTTCGTTCTCGAGGAGAAACAGGGACGCTGCCTCGGCATCCATGTACGCCATAAAGCGCTCTATGGCGGTCTGCAGGGTCTCATCAAGATTTAGTGAACTGGCAAATTCCTGAATCAGCTCGGCCAGCAGGGCAAGCTGCTCCACGGCAACCTGATCCGGGTCCTCACGAATCAGACGCAGATCGGGTCGCTTCGCGCTCACTTCAATCCCCCTTTATCGGTAGGGACATGTGCCGAAAACCTGGCGCACAACAAGTACAGAGCAGGCACTGGAAAATTCCGCCAACTCCGGGGCCTCAGAACCGAAATTGGTGAACGATCCACATCTATCCCGCCAGCAGATTCCTAGCTATCTTCCGCTGCCTTTCGAGCATTAAAGGCCGCCAGTTGCTCGGCTGTTGCCTCCGTTTGGTAGCGCTTTTTCCATTCCCCGTAAGGCATACCGTAAATTGCCTCCCTGGCCTCATCCTCCTTCATATCCACCCGCTGCTCTTTGGCGGCGGCCAGGTACCACTTGGCCAGGCAGTTGCGACAAAAACCTGCGAGGTTCATCAGCTCAATATTCTGTACCTCTGGATGCTCCTGCAGATAACCCACAAGGGTACGGAAGGCCGCAGCCTCCAGTTCGATACGGGTTTGCTCATCCACGTCCACACCTCCTGATATCCCAGTCTGGAGGCGATTGTAACAGGCTGGAAAGCGCGCATGGCAGATCGCCACGGGGCGTCAGCAATAACGAAGGAGGGGTACCTCTGTCGACTTTAGTCCCAGTCGATGACCGCGGTGACCGAATTTCCCTTGCCATGGTAGGTGAGTGAGTGGCACAGCGAACGCATCAGCGGAATACCTCGACCCGAGAGCGCAAGGTTGTCAGATGCCTTCCCCCGCAGCATGGCAAGATCAAAGCCCGGACCACTATCCTTGAAACTGATGCTCAGCCTGCCACCTGGCCCGTGGGCGACATGCCGTAATTTGATCTCCAATCGGCCGCATTTCAGGCTCGAGAGCCGCTGCTCCCGCTCCGTATAGTAACGGGCGAAGCCCTCGGCGGAACTCTTCATCCGTGAATCCAGCCCAAGGATGCCGTGGTCCACGGCGTTGGTGTACAACTCGGTCAGTACCGTGAATATCCGGCTCCAGTGCCCCCTCAGGCCCTGGTAATCAAGGAGCATCTGGGTCAGAAGCGGAATAGGTTCGGCACTACGCAACATGTCCGCCTCAAAATCGAGTTGGAAGCACCAATGCATAGGGGGCCGGGTATTCTTTCCCTGCTGCCGGTCCCTCGCCCGCTCCACCATAACCGACGGATCGCAGTGTAATTCTACGACAGTCAGATCATCGGACTGGGACTCCCCTTCACAAAATTCAGCTACATTTCCCACTATCCGTGGATAAATTTTCCCGGCTGCCGTTGTGCCATCAAAGCAGGCTGCCAGACGCCCTTCACCAAACATCTGTCCGGCGGGATTTTCGGCCTCGATGATTCCATCCGAGTATGCGTAGACACGATGGTCCGGAAGCAACTCGCACTCCTCCACCCCGGTATCCATGCGCCTTGTTGGAACCGTGCCCAGGGGCAGATGCCGGGAAGGCAAGCGCTGAATCAAATGCCCGCCACCATCGGCGATCAGGATTTCCGGCAGGCCGCCGTTCCAGACCGAAAGCCGCCCTTCCTCCCAGACCCAGTCCATAACGCATGCGGAAAAGAAGCGCCCCACCGGCAACAAGCGTCGAAGTTTCCGATTAATTTCCCGAACCAGCTCGGCGATCGCAAAACCCTTGGCCGACATGCCATTAAAAACCTCACTGACCGGCAACGCGCCAATGGAGGCAGCCAGGCCATGGCCGGTAAAATCACCGACCAGCAGGCGAAAGGTATTGCCGGGCAATTCCGCTGCCAACAGCAAATCTCCATTGAATACGGACATCGCGGAATGCAGGTAGCGCAGGTTTGGCAGGCTGTCCAGACAGGCGGAATGAACGACATTGGAAAACAAGCGCTCCGCAACCGCGTATTCCTGCTCCTGCTCACTCTTGTAATCCGCTAAGGCAAGATTCTGGGTGTGCACCGTGGTGTAGAGATCTGCGATTCGCAGCAGCGCATCGAGCCGCGCCTTCAGTACGAAGCGGGCGACTGGTTTGATCAGAAAGTCATCACCCCCGGACTCCACACAGCGGGCCAACACCGATTCATCCGTCTCCGTGGAAAGAAACAGTATGGGGAAAAAATGCCCCCGGGTTTCGGCCTTGATGCGCCGCGCCGCCTCATAGCCGTCCATCACCGGCATGGCAATATCCATCAATATCGCGTCAGGGTGCTTTCGGGTAGTCTGCTCCAGCGCCTCAAGACCATTCCCCGCCGTTCTGACCTGAAAGCCAATTGCCTCAAGTTCGGCCTGGAGCAGCGTGCGCTCCGCCATATTGTCAATCACCAACAATATTTCAGACTGCCTGTCGGCCGAACGCATTCCTTTCTGTGCCATCAGCAATATGCCTTTTCCAAAAGATTCCGGAGGTGTCCTCCGCTAACTAACAGTCTCGGCAAAATACGCCTGTTCTTGAATCTTATGGGATGGGAGAAGGATGCTAACAGCACCCGTTTGACCCGGGGGAAAGGGGTGGCACCCCAGTGAAGGGAGGCCGTTTATGGATGTTCAGCTGCCGGGAGGTGTACAAAAGGCCTGATAATCTGCATAGCCTGGAAATGATTTTCCCTTGCCGCAATAAGGACATTCCGGATTCGATTCCAGCTTAAGAATGGAAAAATCCGTACGCAAGGCGTCGTAATAAAGCAGCTTTCCCACCAGCGGCTCGCCTATGCCAAGCAGTAGCTTGACCGCCTCCACCGCCTGCAACAGGCCAATCACCCCCGGCAGCACGCCCAACACCCCCGCCTCGGCACAGGATGGCGCCATATCAGCTGGCGGCGGCTCCGGATAAAGACAGCGATAACAGGGCCCATGTTGCTCGGCAGCTGGCCAGAATACGCTTACCTGACCCTCAAAGCGGTAGATGGCGCCATACACATCAGGGATACGGTGGCGCACACAGGCATCGTTCACCAGGTAGCGAGTGGGAAAGTTATCTGAGCCGTCGATCACCAAGTCATAGCCGAAAAAGATGTCATCTACGTTATCGCTATCCAGGCGCAGCTTATGTTCCACAACGTCTACCGAGGGATTGAGGGCCTGGATAGCGGTGCGCGCGGAAGCGACCTTGGATTGCCCGACCCGGGCCTCTGTATGCAGGATCTGGCGCTGCAAATTGCTGCGATCCACTACATCGTGATCGACGATCCCCAATGTGCCCACGCCGGCAGCGGCAAGATAGAGCGCCGCCGGTGAACCAAGTCCCCCGGCACCGATAAGCAACACCTTGCTCTCCAGTAATTTCGACTGACCCGCCTCTCCTACCTCCGGCATACGCAGGTGGCGGGAATATCGCTCACGGGCTTCGGCATCCAGTCCCTTTGGCATCTCAAATGTGAGGCCGTCATTCTTCCAACGATCGAAACCGCCGGCTATCGAGCGTACATCCCCATAACCCAGTAGCCGCAAGGCTTCCGCAACCAGCAGGGAGCGCTGTCCCACAGCACAAAGCACGAGCACCGTACGTTCAGGGTCAGGAAGTTTTTCCTCCACCTCCAGTTCCAGGAAGCTACGGCCCAGATGTACGGCACCCCCGGGACTCCCCTGGGCAACTTCCCCCGCTTCCCTGATATCCAGCAGCACCGCACCCTGTTGCTGCAAGGCCAGGGCCTCACCAGGGCTCAATTCCGGAATGCGCCCCTTCAATTCAGCCAGGCGTTTATCTATTTGTTTCGCCAATAGAAATCTGCCTTACCAAGCCTCTACAACCTGCTCCAGCGGAAATTCCAAACCTACACGAGTCCAGATTTCATGTACTCGGCGCACTACCGGTTCCGCCTGCTTGAACCAGTCCGGGTGACGGTCGCGCTTGTCGAAAACCTTGAACTCCTCGGGCTGGGGATTTCGATTTCCAAAGCGATAGTGGTAATCGAGCACCGTGTCCATCATTGCCTCACTGCTATAGGGCACGATGCGGGTCAATTTGTTGGCACTGAGCCCCGTGGTGGCAACGTAATAGTGATATTGCTCCCAGTAGCGCAGGTAGGCATCAAAATAGTCCATTTGCCCGATTTCCTCGGTGGACATGCCGGTATATTCCAGGTCCCGACGCACCCACTCCTCGATATTCCCCCTGACACGAAACTTGCCGTCCTCGGGAAGACCACCAGATTTCTCATAGGTGGAAATACAGGAGGTGACCGGATGGCGGACGGTGAGAATATTCTCCACCGAAGAGCCGAGGATACGATGGAAAAATCCGCCGGCGTAGGTGCCTTTGGTGAGCTTCTTTGGTACCACGATCTTGCCGGTGTGGGGACGCTCCTTGCCAAAATAGATTTCCACCATGGTGAGGAACTCCGCCATGGTCTGCAGGCTGGTCATCCAGCTATTGACCCCCTTGTCGAAACGGAAGGGCGCGGCCTCCGGAAAGCCATCATGGGCCACCACGTTAGGGACCTTTTCCGGATCATGTCCCAGGGAACGATAGACCTCCTTGGTGAGGTAGGAGCCACCATTCCGCGGCACACCAATAATATTGATAAAGTGGAACTTGAGCTGGATATCCTTGATCTTCTCCAGATCGCCGGTCATCAGGCAGACCAGGAGTTCGTAGGCCCGCCCGATGGATCGCTGGCCTTCCGGCTTGGCCATCACCGTCTTTGCGTTTTCTGCCGCCTGCTCGAGGATCTGTTTCTGGTTGGAAGACAATTCCTCACTTAGCTGGTCACCCCACTTGGCGGTCTCGAAAGGCTTGTCCTCCACCACATGGGCGAGAAAATCCATGAATACCGGTGAAACCGGCAGCTCCCTGTCGCTTAGCTTGATATCAACGCCCATGAAAAGGTTTCCGTAGAAAAATAATGTGAGAGATCATAAAGATTCGCGGGATGGGTACAAGCAGGACTTTCCACAAGCCCCGCCCGCCATACCGCAACCGTAATGGCACGGCGCACATCGTGCGCCCTACCCGTTGAAGCTATCGGGCAACCGAAAGATCCAGCAAGCGACCAAAATTATCCAGCGACATGAGATGCGCGTAAATGCGGGAGAGTTGCCCCTGAGCCATCAGCTCACGGATGGTCTTTCCCGAGAGACGGTTAAGGCGCTCCTCGCTTACCCGATAGAGGCCACGCAAACGCAAGGCCTCGCCGCCGTGAGGGTGGGCCTGGGCTTCAAAGGGCTCAAGAAGTTCCAGCTCTTTTAGCCGCTGGCCAAGAATAACGGTACGCGCCCGGGCTGCGGCAACATCTTCGAGCAGACGCTCAATGGGCTGCCACGCAGGTGTAGGTTCTCCCGCTCCGTCCAGCAACGCTTCCTTCGCATCGACATCCAGTGCCTCTTCATCGACACAAATAACCCGCCGGGCATCACTGCCCGCCTCATCCCTGACCTCTACTCCGTAGAAGGGGTAACAACGCACATAAGCGGGAATATAGCTGTCTTCTCGCCACAACCCGGCCTCATCGACAAACAGATTCTGGCCTGCCCGCATACCGGTTACCGATATCGGTACGAAGCTATCGCTGGCCTCGTCCCGACCAAAGGCGATGGGATAGTGACGTGCTGCCATGAAGAATTCCTCGGCAGAAACGTAGATAACGTGGAGTGTGCTGGCGAAACGGAAATTCCCGAGGTCGACTACACCCTGGCCTTTATGCCGGGTGCGGTCAAAGGGAACCAGGCCCCGATAGCCCGCCGGGACGGTCAGTTCCACGGAAACATGCTGGTTAGTTGACCGGACAACCTTCGGGATCGGCAGGTGGCATGGGCTCGTCGGTCAGGGGTTTTGCCTGCTGGCTACCAATTCCCTGAGGCGGGCTATTGGGGCCGGGCACGTGATAGAACTCCCCGGGATTTCCTGAGCGGCTACCGCCCGGATTAGAAAGATCGGTCCCACCAACAAAAACCCGATGGTAGAGCCCATCAGGGGCATCACAGTCCCCCAGGCAGTAGCGTGCCTCGAAGTCGGTGCCGCGGATACCAATGGTCGCCACCGGGGTACGCACACGGAAATTCCGGCGATTCAGTTTACCCACCAGACCGGTAACAGCACGAAAACCGCCCCGCAACAGCGAAAAAAAGCCTCTTTCCTGCTTGGCAACACCGGTATGACGATATTCCTCAATCACAAAGCGGGTATTGGGGCGCAGCATAATAAATCCCTTGTCCGTCAGGGCCATGCGGACATAGCTGTTAGGACCGGTGGTAATCGTCTCCCCGGAATACAGGGGACCACCCCGTTTCAGTACCCGAATATCACCATCGGGCGATGCCGCCATGGAGCGACCGATGGAGGTATGCACCTTACCCGCACGGGTTGCAGCTTGGGTCACAGGCAGAACCAGCAACAGGATAAAAAGCACCGTCAGACTACGCAGCTTCAGGAGCACATTGCCCCCCCGCCCGTCTTCTTCACGATAGACGTGTCTTCTTCGCCCTTCTTTTCCTCGTCTTCTACCACCTCATCTTTCTTGTCCTCATCTTCGCCATCATCCTCCCCCTCTTCATTCTGGGGAATTTCAAAAATAGAACCCCCAAATACCGGGTCAACCACCAGCACCCGGCCACCGGTCGTTACCGGGCCCAGACCACCCACATCCTCTACCTGCGCCACCTGAGTAACACTGTCATAACCAATAACGTTTTGGGTCCCTCCCGCTGCCATGAATACTGCATTCTGCGAGCCCATGTTGACCGGGTCCACATAGATCGATCCGGTCTGCAGAGCATCACCCACGACTACCGTAGTGCCGGGAAACTTGGAAAAATGGCTTGCGTTACTCAGGCTCAGACCACAGGCCACACCACCGCACAACCCTCCGCCAGCCTCGACCCCGATGGTGGCTGATGGACTGGGGTGGAAGAATTGGGCAGTGACATCGGAAGGCGCGTTAATCACGCCGCCCAGCGCGATGGAGCTACCCTGAAATACGAGATAACTGGAGGGAACACTTTGCAGATCGAGGGTACCGAGATCGAGTTGTCCGCCAGCATTGAAACTGCCGTTTGGTGCCGCGGGCAAGGCCCCTAATCCTTCATCCGCCATGACCGCTGCCAATATCGGATCAGTCACCGTTCCGGGAGCCGCACCGCCGCCAACGCTGAGGGTGGTGGCCCCGAGCAACACGTCCCCCTGTGCGGCTAGGGTCATGCCGTTCGCACTCAGGGTGGTGGCTGCAATATTCTGGATATTCCCCCCGGCGCTCACCAACAGGGTGGACGCGCTGATGTTCGCTCCGCTGAGCAATGCATTTCCACCGGCCATCAATTGGGCCGGACCGGTGGCACTGATGGTCCGGTTTTGCACGTCCAGATTCCCACCCGTTTGAAAGGTGAAATTGCTGGCTGAGATGTCGGTATTCAGGATGCCATTGACAGTGGAAAGGAGGTTAACCGCATCGAAGCCACCGGGCACGTCTAGCGAGAATACCCCGGCAGTGGCATTGAGCGCGCCGAACACCGCACCCCCTGCGGGGCTGCCAGAACTTTCAAGACCGCCGCCACCAATCCCTATTACTCCACCCCCCGGGCCATCAAGCGCGGTCAGGCTCGCGTTGGCCCCTACGGTGAGGTCACCATCCACTCCGATCAAAATCTGTGCCCCCGATCCCGCCTCTGCCAGCGCCTTTACCGGAGCATTGAGGGTCATGTCACTGCCCACGGCCGCCACGTATACCGAAGCCGACCCACCCACCAGCGACTGGGCGGTCAGAGCCGCGTTAACGAGTACGCTACCCGATGAGGCCCCGATCGACAGGAGGGCAGCATTTGCGCCGGCACTCCCCGTATCTACCGCCAGCACGGGACCGTCGATAGTCACGCCCGTGCCTTCCCCCTGGGCCTGGATCGTCACCCAGACATTGGAATCGCCACTGGCCTTGACGGAGGCGCCCGCATTAACGGAAATACTGCCTGATGAGGTCTGGATATCCACCAGGGCATCCAGGCCAGAGCCCATACCAACGGCCTCGACTGAGGCATTGACGGTCACCGAGCCAGAGCCACCCGCGTCCAGCTCTATCCACGGACTAAAGCTCAAGGCATTAACGGTCAGCGCTCCATTGGCCAGCAGGTTTCCACCTGCATCGACATCAATAAGGATAATCCCGTTGGTGGGGGCCGCCGTTCCATTGCTGGTGAGACTTACCCCACCGAGAGTGACATCCCCTCCACCGCTGATTTTTACCAGACTGCTGGCCGCTACAATCGGGCCAAGGCTGATATCACTTCCCGCGGTTACGACCACATTGCCGCCGGCATTAACGGGGCCAGTAGTCACACTACCGCTGGCGGCAGCGACGGATACGTTGGCCCCGGAGACCACTTGCCCGAGAGTAACGCCACTGAAGCCAGTGACAGTAACGGCGCCTCCCGGATTGGTAATCGCTCCGGCAGTCACACCACCACAAGGCGCACCACAGCCGCCATCGGCAAAAGCAAAGACAGCCGTCTTGTTATAGATGCTGTTAGTAATGGTCTGGACACCACCCACATTATGGATAGTGGCAACCGCGGCACCACCTGCCCCGATAATTACATCTCCCACCACCACGTTTTTCCCAATCCGGCCGATGTCCAATCCGGCCGTCGTACCCGCACCCGTTCCCGCGACCATGGAGATCGCGCCAATTGTCACCCCACCGCCCACATCGTGGACAGACACACGGCTATCTATGCCGGCGCCTACATTGAAGTTGATGGGATTACTGACAGATACGTCGCCACCCACGGAGTTGAAATCAAATTTTGCCAGCGCGGCCGTACCGGCCGGGGCCACAATCAGGGTCTGGCCGGTCACCATGACGTTACCGCCTACCTGGTCGAGATTGAAACGAATACCATCACCAGTACCCGCTGCGGTTGGACCGGCGGCGATAGCAAAGTCCAATAGCCCACTCACGGAGACGTTGCCGGCCACGTTGTCCACGTCCAGCGAGGCGCCGCCCCCGGATCTGGCACGCATCACCAAATCGCCGGTAAAACTCGCATTACCAGCCACCCCGAAGGACGAGGCCCCACCACCACCAATATCGAACTCCGCGGTACCACCGCCGCTGCCCGCGGTGAAAGCCATGCGACCACCCACCGAGACATTCCCAAGTACCCCGTTGATATCTACCTGGGCATCACTGTCACCGTTCGCAAAGGCAGGATTGGAGTTGACGGTGATCGTAACCGGGCCATTGAGGGCCAGATCGGCGGTCCCACCCGGCGCGAAGGCAAACACCGCGCTGCCGCCAAAAATATTGCCCGAGGTAACTGTTACCGTCCCGCCAATGCGGTCAAATTCCATCTGCGCGTCCAGATTATTGCCTGCCTCGATCAGAACGGTACTGTTGACCGTGACATGGCCGCCGATATCCTCGATATCGATCTCAACATCATTATCAGAACCGGTCAGAGCGCGCCCGGCACGCAGTGTCATGGGTCCATTGAGGGTAAGATCGCCACCGATGGTATCGAAACTAAACTCCCACGATGACTCACCCGCGCCCACATTACCGACGGTGAGATTGAGGGCGCCATCGACGGTCACATTACCGAGGATGTTGGCAAACTGGATATCCGCATCCGCAGCAGTACCGGAACCCACATTGACCGTCAGCGCCTGGGTAACCAGAACATCACCGCCCACCGCGTTGATCTCGATTTCGCCATCGCCATCAGGCACGTTGGCGTTGGCGGTCATGGGTGCGTTGATGGTGACATGACGACCTACCCGCTGGGGATAGATATAGGCCGCGCCAATGGTAACCGGGTCGCCGGCGCTACCGAAACCACTAATCCCCAGCACGGTTCCTCCACCGCTGGCATTCGCGGTGGCTACCACGGCGCCATTCACCGTGAGGTCATTGCCGGCGGTAAAGTTCACCACGGCAGCCGGGCCCGTCGCGTTTACTGTATTGCCAATCGTCAGGTCACTGCCGGCACGAGCATAAACGGACGCAAAGCCATTGGGCCCCGCAGTGGCCACCAGGGCACCGCCGACGTTCATATTCAGGGGCGGCGGATTGGTTCTACCCAGCCAAATGTTGGCATTATCCCCGCGGGCGATTGCCGTCAGAGCACCGCCAGCACCTACAGTAAGATCCCCCGCGGTCACATCAATGCGGATTTGGGCATCCGCAAAGGTCGGAGTTCCACCGGTAACGGTAATCGGCCCGTTGATGGTCACGCCATCCCGTGCGGAAATGTCCACCGTAGCGCCATCCAAAACGGCGGTCGCTGAGATTGGGCCATTGACAAACACGCTGCCATGGATTGCATTGATCCATACCTGAGCGCTGTCAGTGGCAGAACCGCCCACCACCACTTCCAGGGCGCCATCCATGACCACGTCAAAACCGAGCGGCTGGGGCACTCCCTGGTCGGAGGCACGAATATTAATTGAGGCTTCCACACTGTCAGAGGTGGAGGCACGCGACACCAACAGGGCCCCCGCCTGGACTTCCACCCGTCCGCCCCGGACATTGATTTCATTCGTGCAGCATGAGCTACCACCCTGGGCACTCGCCAGCACCGCAATCTTGCGCACCGCACTGGTTAAGGGATCCACTACCGCAGTCGTAGGCGCTGCAATGGTGACCTTGCCCTTGGCGGTAAAACTAACCTCCAGAGAACTGTCGGAATCAATAGAACCCATAGCCGCCACCATGGGTCCAGTCATAGTGATGCGCCCATCGCCCGAGGTGAGGCCATTGGCGGTGATCCAGACATCCGGTGATTCACTGCCAACGGCAAGGATCAGGCCGTTCACACCTCGCGGATTGGCGCCATCAGGCTGGAAGGGTGCATTGAGGAGGACATTCTTGCCGGTGATCTGAACGCGGGGTTCCGCCCCCCAAATAGCGAAATCAGGAAAGACCACCGCCCCGCCCGCACTGACACCAAAAGCCACAGGACTCTCACCGGTATCCAGCCCCTGCCCGAGGGCCAGGATATTGCCATTGTTAAATACGAAATCGCCGGTTCCGGCATTTATCTGAACCCGGGTGGCAGAGCGACCCCCACCCACTGCCTCGATTGAGGCGTTAACGGTGATACCGTTACCGTTTACGTCCACACGACCCCGACCCTGGGTCGCCTGGGCTAACAGACGGGCGTCGAGGGTTGCGGCTCCAACCGCATCGAGATCGATAAAGGCGCTATCGCCGGGGCGAGTGGTGTTCACCGTAAGCGGACCATTAACGTCCAGCGTCCCGCCGGCATCCACGTCGATGCGGATAATCTTGGACACACCGGTACCACTACTCGTGAGGGTGACGCCACCCAGCGTCACATCTCCACCGCCGCTGATCTTTACCGAGCTGCTAGCGGTATCGATAGGACCGAGGTTAATGTCGTTGCCGGAAACTACGGAAACATTGGCACCAGCATTGATGGGGCCGGTATCGACATCGGTGGAAGCACTGATGCCAACCCCGGCACCAGCATTCACGGAACCACTGATGGATACCACTCCTTCGATGGAGCCTTGAGCGTTGAGGGTAACTGCGCCTCCAGCACTGACGTTGCCAGCGACAGTTAGCCAGCCGGATTCCGTACCATTACTGCCCGCCTGGACCTGCACGTTTCCAGCAGTGGTCACCAGGGAGCCATTGACCGTTACCGAGGCGTTGCTAGCACCTATGGCATTAAGAGCGATGCCGGTCTGAGCGCTGACGCCTTGCAGCACGATATCATCGCTGGCACTGACGGCCACGTTGCCACCGGCCGTCACCTGCCCGACACTCACATCGCCATTCCCGGCCAGTGCAACAAAATTGCCATCTATCTGAATGTTCACTGCACTCAGCCTGATATCGCCGCTGCTACCGGAAGTGAATTTCAGATTGCCGCTGGGGTCTGCTGAACAGACACCGAAGCTGCCACATTGAGGCGATCCAATGCTTGGTCCCAGGGAGCCGGTGTCAGAAGAGCCAACAGTACCCACCTTGACCTCCAGGCCACCGCCCGCACCGGCATTGCGCCCGTCAATAGTCATGACTCCAGTCGTACAGTTACCTGCACCGGTATCACAGGTGATATCGCCATTGGCGACGAGGACCACGCTGGTACCAGCCTTTAGCTGGGTCTCAATGAAGCCCTTGCCTACCGTGTTATTGGTGGTCCCGCTGGGACTACTGCTGCTTGAGCCCGTGCCCGTGCTCGAAAAAGTGCTATTGGGGGCCGCACTGCCCGTCGTGATAATGAGCTTTTCGGGATCAATGGCCAGCCGCCCGCCCTGACCCAGATCTACCTGACCACGGAGCGTCAGTCCGCCATGGCCAGAGACCTCAACAAAGCCGCCCGTCCCGGCTGGATCTTCCGCGGTGGCGCTGATGTGCGCCCCTTCCTCAAAACGTAGATTTTCTTCCGCGATGACCCGCACGGAGCCACCCGCATTTAGACCGCCTGCGTGGATTTCGCTATCCGGAGCGAGTGTAATGTTCTGGTTGCCGGCAATATGTACCCGGCCACCATCGGCACCATTCATCCCCGAGGCATCTACGGTACCGCTATGTTCGATATCCCCGCCGCCAGCGAGGATGAAGACACCGCCCGGACTCTCCTGCACACTGCGTGCCTGCACCAGGCCCTCATTGTTGACCACGGTACGCATGAGATCCGCTGCTACCCGGGCACTCATGAGCACCCGCCCGCCATCGGCAAGCAGTTGTCCGGTATTTTTTACCCCGGCTGCCTGGCTCAAGGCCGCCTGATCCACTGCAAAACTTATAAGGCCATCGCCCTCCAGATCCAGGGTGACGCTTGCACCGGAAGCCAGCACTACAGAGCCAAGGCGCGCTTCTATAAAGCCGTTATTGACGATCTCCCCACCGGCGAGAATGACATAACCGCCCTCCGCGCTGCGGATGGTCCCGTCATTGACCACCGAAGCTCCCTCAGGGGCATCCCGGGATTTACTGAAGCGGTAGTTGCGCGAGAGAAAATCGGCATTACTGATGTCGTGAATGCTGGCAACCATCCCGCCCACATCGACCTGTGCGCCGGGGCCGAAATAAACTCCGCGAGTGTTGACCAGAAAGACCTGACCATTAGCGGAAAGGCGTCCGAGGATAGAGGAAGGACTGCCGCCGACGACGCGGTTTAAGGCCAGTGAGGTGCTGTCGGGTTGACGAAACTGGACGTACTGCTGACTGCCAATGGAGAAACTTTGCCAGTTGATAATGGCTTGGGCAGAGGCCTGGTCGATGCGAGTGGTGTTGGGATCGAGACTGGTGATGGTGGCCGAGCCGGCAACCACATTGCCCCCGGTGGGATTGGCAAGGGCCAGCCCGGGAGCGCAGGCAAGTAAAGTCCAAGGGAGCTGCGGGGCCAAGGCCTCGCGCACCCTTTTAGCTAGTTCACCCGGCCTGAAGCGGGGGACTCCCTTCATCACGCCTCCCGATGCGTTATCCCACAATAACACAACGTGCTTACTGCAAATACTACGCCAAACCCATATAGTTATTATTATTCAGTCAGTTACCACACACTTCAAAAAGGTCACGCCTGATGTGTAAAAACCACTGACACGCCTGCCCGGCAGCATTGGCACATAATGCCAAAGAAATCATAGACATAAAAAAATGTGCCGCCTATACATCCGATTCACGCCCTACAATGATTGTAGAGTATGTAAAGGATTTTGACAGCAGACATCACCGAGCACCCACTATCAAACCTGCAATCCTCAAAAACTGGCTCCTATCTGCGCCCAAACCCTGTTATTCAGTCGACCATCGCTTACCGCGTGGTTATTTGTCGGCCTGCTCCATTCCAGGTCGAAGGTATAGCGCTTTGAAATTTGTGCCGTCAGTCCCAGGCCGATGCTGCTAAGCGATGCCGTCTTGTCTGTCCCCGCTGCCGGAACTCGCCGGTGCACCATGCCGGCATCAGCAAAAACACGCCACGTAGTAGGTACGCCGGAAAACACATCCTGGCGCCGGTTGAGCTGCAGGCTTGCCATAAAGCCCTGATCGCCCGCCAGCTCAGCCGATGGGAAGCCGCGCACATTGCCGGGTCCACCAATACGGAAACTCTGGATATCCATCAGCGGGTCGAGGGAAGCCACGCCATTCAAACGCCCGAGCACGGACCAGCCACCGGCAAACGCTTTGAGATGGCTGGCATCCAGCGCCAGCTTGGCCCGCTGTGCATTATTACGAGAGCCATCCCGGTTGCGGGTGAAGTTGCTGGAGAAGGTGGCCGACAGGCGGCTCACGGAATTGTTCGGGTGTGTCAGGTTCCAGAGTGCTGACGCGCTCAACAAATTGACAAAGGTGCCCTTGGTACCCGGTAGCACCAGGCTGCCAGACTGCCCTGATTCATTGCGACTAAGGGCTACCCCAAAAATGAGATCCTCGCGCCGGCTTCGAAGCCAGGGATAGCTGAGATCCACACGGTACTCGTTGCCGTCACCGGCCAGAGTGCGGCCAACAAATGTCGGACCCAGCTCCTCGGTGATCACATCATAGAGAAAGCGCGAATAACTGGCCGCCACGCGCGCGCCACGCACCCCGACTGGATGACTGTAGCGGAATCGACCATGGCGCAGGGAGGCGCCTTGTGAGTGCACCAGTGAGATTTCTGCCCGGTCACCCCGGCCCAGCGGATTATTGAGGGCGAAATCGCCTTCCAGGCGCCATTCTCCGATGCCCTGTCGACCATAGTTGTTCAGCCGCAGGCTCCCCTCGGTACGGGTTTCCTGGGTGTGTATGACGAGGTCCGCCGCTCCGTACTCTGCTCCCGGTTGAATAACCGCCCGTGCGGCCAGGCCAGGCATGTCGTTGAGCAATAGCAACTCCTGCTCAAGCGCCGCGTTAGTAAGAATCTCGCCGGGCGAAAGACTATCCAGATGATGGCCAAGAAACTGTTCGGTATAACGGGCATTCCCCTTGAAATGAATGGCACCCACACGTCCTTCGATCACCTCAAAACGCACCGTACCCGTGGAAATCTTCTGCGCTGGCACTACCACGCTGGCCAATTTGAATCCCTTGCTGTGGTAAAAATCACTCAGCTTGTCCGAGACTTCATATATCTGCAGGAGCGTGAGGCGCTGGCCCTTGAACTCAGAAATCACCGCCAGCAATTGCTCATCGCTGAACAGGGTATTGCCCTTGAAGATAAAATTCTGGATGGGGATCTGCGGCCCGCCCGCGGGAACAGAGGGCTTCGCGAGCTTGGGGACAGCGGTTTCGGGCAGGCGGCCGGTAGGTGCCTCAATAATAGGCTTGCGCAGTGGAGTCTCTACCGTCCCGGGAGTGGGAACCAGTTGCGCCTGTGCCGCATGCGCTCCAAGGAGCAAGGCCGGCACCCAACATGCGGCACGCCAGCACACGGTTTTCCACTGATTATCCAAACACCCTCTCCTCCCGCTCACGCCACCCAGAGTGCTGCCAGAGTCCTCTGGATGCAACTTAAATCACATGCTATACGCGAAGAATAACCGATATGTTATTGATTTTATAGGGTGGCATCAAGAAAAGTTGCGCCCGCTCCAGCGGATCGGCAATAGCCTGTTGGAGCTGCTAGATGGTAACGAAGACGAGCGAGAAAAAACACTGCTTCATTTGCCCTGAATATGGGGTGTCCAAGACTTGAGGGCAAACCAGGAAGGGTCCGCATCCGCCCCCGCCACGCAGTGGTCGGAGGCCTCACTACGAAGGGAAGATTTATTCCTGGAATAAGGTGAATATGGTCGGGGCGAGAGGATTTGAACCTCCGACCACCGCAACCCCATTGCGGTGCGCTACCAGGCTGCGCTACGCCCCGAAAGGAAACGGATTCTATGGGATACGCGGCGGTGTGTAAATTCCTTATGCCGCGCGCGATCAGGCTAATGTTTCAGGATAGAAAGTACATCTTCGAGTTCCACCCGCAGCTGGTGGATAATTTGCTGGCTTTGGTTGACATCAACCTTGGCCTCTTCGCCGGAAAGGCGCTGGCGTGCCCCGCCGATAGTAAAACCATGTTCATAAAGAAGACTACGAATCTGCCGGATCAGGATGACATCCTGGCGCTGGTAGTAACGGCGGTTACCCCGTCGCTTGAGGGGTTTCAGCTGCGGGAATTCCTGTTCCCAGTAGCGCAACACGTGCGGTTTAACCGCGCACAGATCGCTGACCTCACCAATGGTGAAATATCGTTTGCCGGGAATAACCGGCAGTTCGCTACCGCTCGAGGGATCCAGCATAGGCTTCTACTCGGGTTTTTAGTTTCCGGCCGGGCCTGAAGGTCACAACCCGACGGGCAGAGATAGGAATCTCTTCGCCGGTCTTGGGGTTACGCCCGGGACGTTCGTTTTTCTGGCGCAGGTCAAAATTCCCAAAACCGGAAAGTTTGACCTGATCACCGCTCTCCAACGCAAGTTTCATTTCCTCGAAGAACATTTCCACGAGTTCCTTGGCCTCACGCTTGTTGAGACCGAGCTCCTCGTAGAGCTTTTCACCCATATCAGCCTTGGTTAATGCCACATCAACTCCTCAGCAAGGCACCCAGCTGTTCTTCCAGGGCACACACGATGGCCTTAAGGCCGCCATCCACTTCTGCGTCATCAAGAGTGCGCGATACATCCTGAAAGGTCAAGCCAAGTGCGAGACTTTTTTTCTCTGAATCAACACCTTCGCCACGATATACATCAAACAACTCTAAGTTCATCAAACTCCCGGGGGCGGCCTTTCGCACGCAGGCCAGAACACGCTCTGCCGGAATATTCTCATCCAGGATGATAGCGATATCCCGAGATACCGCCGGGTATCGTGAAAGCTCAACACTACGCGGCAGATGCCCCGATCCTATCTCCGAAAGTCTTAACTCGAAGAGAAAAACCTCGCCACCAATTTTCAGATTCCGCGCAATTTCCGGATGTAACCCACCCAAGGTACCCACTATCCGCTCACCCACGCGGATTTCCGCTGACTGCCCCGGGTGCAACCCCGGGTGGTGTGCGGGAGAGAAGGCGTATTCGTCGGCATGCATCCCCAGGCCAAGCAACGCCTCCACATCACCCTTGAGATCATAGAAATCCACCGCACGCTCGGCCAATCCCCACTGCACGGGCTCAAGCGGGCCGGCAATGATTCCCCCCAGACGCTTTTCCTGTAGCAGGCTGCCATCCGACTGTGGCCGGAACACCAGCCCCGACTCAAATAGCCGTACCCGCGGCTGCTGGCGCTTGCGATTATAGGCTAGCGCCTGAAGCAGGCCGGGCCAGAGGCTGGTGCGCATAACCGATAGTTCAGTAGAAATCGGATTGGCAAGCGCCAATGCATCCAGTTCCGGATCGATACGGGACTGCAGGGCGGGATCGACAAAACTGTAACTTATCGCCTCCTGGTATCCCCGCTCCACCAGTACCTGACGCTGGCGCGGGAGTCCCACCGTCGCTTCATCCTGCTCATTACGTATATGGCCAAGGCTGATGCGAGTGCTGGGAATATGGTCATAACCCACCAGGCGCGCGATCTCCTCGATGAGATCAGCCTCCAGGGCGATATCAAAACGAAAACTAGGTGCCGTCACCCGCCACCCGTCCTCCAGCACCTCGACCTCCATCTCCAACCGCTGGAGGATATCCAGCACCTCGGCATCAGTAACTTTCAGTCCAAGCAGCCGCTCTATGCGTTTGGCCCGGAGGTGTATGGCAGGGCGTTGGGGCAGGTATCTCGGCACCTGCTGCTCAATAATCGGCCCCGGCTCACCCCCGACGATATCCAGCAACAGGCTTGTGGCGCGCTCCATGGCGCGCTCCTGTAACTCGGGGTCCACACCTCGTTCAAAGCGCAGGGAGGAATCGGTATGCAAACCATAGCGACGAGCAACGCCGCTAAGCCGTTCGGGGGCAAAATAGGCACTTTCCAGGAACAGGTTCCGCGTCCCCTCCACCACACCAGAATGCGCCCCACCCATGATGCCGGCCAGCGCCAACGGACCCGCCTCATCGGCAATCAGCAAGCTACCGGCCTGGAGTTCCAGTTCCTGCTCATCGAGCAGCACGAGACGCTCCCCGGCGGCGGCACGACGCACACGAATTGCGCCGTCCAGGCGGTCCAGATCGAAGGCATGCATGGGCTGGCCCAGTTCCAGCATGACGTAGTTGGTGACATCCACCACCGGGTGGATGGCCCGCAGGCCACTGCGACGCAGACGTTCCTCCATCCACAGGGGGGTCCGGGCCGTGGCGTCAATGTTCGCGATGACCCGCCCCACATAGCGGGGACAATCCTCAGGGGCATCCAGATGGACAGGAAAACGGGTGGAAACCGCCTCCTTGACCGTTCGCAAGGCAGGCCCATCGGGGATGCAGCGGTTTTTTGCACCGACCTCACGGGCAATGCCCGCAATACTGAAGCAGTCACCCCGGTTAGGGGTCAGGTCCACATCAATAGAAAAGTCATCGAGCTTGAGATAGTCAGCAATACTGGTCCCCGCAACTGCATCATCCGGGAGTTCCAGCAGGCCGTCAGCACTCTCGGCCAGCCCCAACTCACGGGCAGAGCACAACATGCCCGAGGACTCCACTCCCCGCAGCTTGACCGGCTTTAACTTTGTTCCATCGGGAAGCACCGTTCCCAGAGTCGCCAGCGGAAAGCAGCCCCCTTCCCGCACATTATGGGCACCACACACCACGCTTTGCTGGCCACTGCCCGTGTCCAGCTCGACGATCCGCAGCTTGTCGGCATTAGGATGAGCGGCGAGTGATGACACCCGGGCGACAATAACTCCATCCAGCGGCGGGGCAACGGGCTCCGCGCCATCCACCTCAAGCCCCACAATCGTAAGCTGCGCCAGCAGTTCCTCGCTGGAAACTTGTGGGTTTACCCACTCTCTTAACCATTGTTCGCTGAATTTCATTGTTCAGGCGTTAAATTGCTGCAGGAAACGCAGATCATTTTCAAAGAACTGGCGCAGATCGCGAACGCCGTAGCGCAACATGGCCAGACGCTCGACCCCCAGACCAAAGGCAAAGCCCTGATAGCGATCGCTATCAATGCCAACATTCTCCAGTACCTTCGGATGCACCATGCCGCAACCCAGCACCTCCAGCCAGCCGCGCTCACCCCGAATATCCACCTCGGCCGATGGCTCGGTAAAGGGGAAATAGGAAGGCCGGAAACGAAGCTCGAAGTCACGCTCGAAATAGGTGCGGACAAAATCTTCCAGCAGTCCTTTAAGGTGCGCAAAACTCACCCGCTCGTCGATCAGCAAGCCCTCCACCTGATGAAACATAGGGGTATGGGTCAAATCCGAGTCACAGCGATAGACGCGCCCGGGGGCAATAATACGTAACGGCGGCTGACGCTTGCCCATCACCCGGATCTGCACCGGTGAAGTATGCGTGCGCAGCAGCTGGTGGGCATTGAAGTAGAAGGTATCATGCATCGCCCGGGCCGGATGGTGGGGCGGAATATTCAGTGCCTCGAAGTTGTGGTAGTCGTCCTCAACTTCAGGTCCCTCAGCCACCTCGAAACCGGCGCGCACGAAAAAATCTTCAATGCGCTCCAGGGCTCGACTCACGGGGTGTAAACCACCGGCACCCTGCCCTCGTCCCGGCAGCGTGACGTCGATACGCTCCCCTTCCAGGCGGGCATCAAGTTGTGCTCGAGCCAACACACCTTTGCGCTCACCCAGCACCGCTTGCAGGGCGCGCTTGGCCTCATTGATCGCCTTGCCCGCCTGTGGACGCTCCTCGGCAGAGAGCTTCCCCAAACCTTTTAATTGAGCCGTCAGGGCCCCTTGCTTGCCGAGGTAGCGAACCCTTACCTCATCCAGCCCGGCGGGATCCGTAGCAGACTGAATCTCGGCATTCGCCCGGTCTAAAAGATCAGCAAGATTTTCCATAGGAAACAATCCGGCAAGACACGACAAACCCGGCTCGACGCAGCCGGGCTGAATATACAGAAGCAATCAGGAGAGAAGGCGCCGCGCATACATCGCGACGCGTATCCCGGCTAAAGAGCCGCCTTGGCTTTTTCTACTAGCGCTGCAAAGGCCGGCTGATCATGCACCGCGAGATCGGCCAGAACCTTGCGATCCAGTTCAATATCCGCCTTTAGCAAGCCATTGATGAACCGGCTATACGACAAACCGCATTCCCGTGCACCTGCATTGATGCGAGCGATCCACAAGGCTCGAAACTGACGCTTGCGTTGACGACGATCGCGGTAAGCATATTGACCGGCACGGATGACGGCCTGCTTGGCAACCCGGTATACCCGACTACGGGCACCGTAATAACCCTTGGCCTTCTTTAAAACCTTTTTGTGGCGGGCACGAGCAGTGACCCCACGTTTTACCCTAGGCATGGTTCATTCCTCCGTTAAACGCTGTACGGCAACATGCGCCGCACGGCGGGAGTGTCCGCCTGGGCAACCAACTCTCCGGAACGGAGATGGCGCTTACGCTTGGTGCTTTTCTTGGTAAGGATGTGACTGGTATGGGATTGTCCGCGCTTGAAGCGCCCGCTACCCGTTCGTTTAAAGCGCTTGGAAGCGCCACTGATACTCTTTATTTTTGGCATGTCCGTTTCTCTCTTTCGTTAATGGTCCCGGCACGGATGCCGTGTGGCCGGAAACCAATAGGGATTATTTGCAACGATAACTCATGGCAAATAACCGGTTATAGGGTCAGTCAGAAATACGCGACATCAACCCTTACTTTTTCGGAGCTCGCGGGGCCATTACCATGAATAGCCGCCGTCCCTCCATGTGGGGGAAATGCTCGACCTTGGCGATTTCGTCCAGGTCTGCCTCCACCCGCTTCAACAACTTGATACCCAGTTCCTGGTGGGCCATTTCCCGCCCCCGAAACCACACAGTGACCTTGATTTTGTCGCCGTGATCCAGGAAGCGCCGCAGATTTCTCAGCTTGACGTTGTAGTCTCCCACCTCCGTCCCGGGCCGAAATTTTACTTCCTTAATCTGCACCTGCACCTGTTTCTTGCGTGCCTCCTGGCGCTTTTTGTTCTGCTGGAACTGGAATTTCCCGAAATCCATCACCCGACAAACGGGTGGCTCGGCATTGGGTGAAATCTCCACTAGATCCACGCCGGCCTCGGCAGCCAGGGCAAGTGCATCCACCCGGGAAACAATTCCAACCTGTTCCCCATCAATTCCAATCAAACGCAGGCTTTCCGCCTGGATATCTTCATTCAGCCGATTCTTCTTTGGTGCAGCGATACCTATTCCTCCAAACGAGAACGGCCGCGGCGCGCGATATCCCGGGAAAGTTGCTCGGCGAAGGCGTCCAGCCCCATACCGCCCAAATCCTTCCCACCTCGCGTGCGTACGGCCACCTGATGGTTTTCTACTTCCCTATCGCCAACAACCAGCAGATAAGGAACACGTTGTAATGTGTGCTCGCGGATCTTAAGGCCGATCTTCTCGTTTCTCAAGTCCGTTTTCACCCTGAAGCCTTGATTCTTCAGGCTATTAGCTAACTCGGTACAATATTCGGCCTGGCCGTCGGTGATATTCAGCACCACCGCCTGCACTGGCGCCAGCCAGGGTGGAAAACGCCCGGCGTATTCTTCAATGAGCACCCCGATAAAACGCTCCAGCGAACCGAGGATGGCGCGGTGCAACATGACCGGCACCTGGCGACTGCCGTCTTCGGAAACGTAGTCGGCATCCAGGCGCCCGGGCATGGAGAAATCTACCTGGATGGTGCCGCACTGCCAGATGCGACCGATACTGTCTTTTAGCGAGAAATCCACTTTAGGGCCGTAGAAGGCCCCCTCACCCGGTTGCAGCGTCCAATCGAGCCCCTTGCCATCCAGGGCGTGTTGCAGTGAGGTTTCCGCCTTGTCCCAGATGGCATCCTCCCCCACCCGCTGCTCGGGGCGGGTGGAAAGTGCCACCAGTACCTCATCAAAACCAAAATCCCGATACACCTCAAATACCAGATCAATGAGGCTGGAAACCTCGCTCTGAATCTGGTCCTCGGTACAAAATATATGGGCGTCATCCTGCACAAAGGCCATCACCCGCATGAGGCCATGAAAGGCGCCGGAGAGCTCGCGACGATGGCAGGAGCCAAACTCGGCCATGCGTAAGGGCAATTCCCGATAGCTACGCAGGCCCTGGTTGAAAATCTGGATGTGACACGGACAATTCATCGGTTTGACCGCGTAGTCACGATTTTCCGACTCCGTGGTAAACATCATGTCCTGATACTTACCCCAATGCCCGGAGCGCTCCCACAGCGAGCGATCAACGATCATCGGGGTATGCACTTCCTGATAATCGTTCTTGCGTAGCACCGCACGAATGTACTGCTCCACTTCCTTGTAGATAATCCAGCCACGGTCGTGCCAGAAGGCCATACCCGGCGCTTCTTCCTGGAAATGAAACAGGTCGAGTTCCTTGCCGATACGCCGATGGTCGCGCTTCTCCGCTTCCTTCAAACGATGCAGGTAACCCCGGAGCTGCTTTTTATCGGGCCAGGCGGTGCCATAGAGGCGCTGTAGCATTTCATTGCGTGAATCCCCGCGCCAATAGGCCCCCGCCACCTTGGTAAGCTTGAAGGCCTTGAGCAGGCCGGTGCGGGGTACATGGGGGCCACGGCAGAGATCGATGAAATCCCCCTGACGATAGAGAGATATCTCCTCGCCGGCGGGAATATCACCAATGAGCTCGGCTTTGTAGGCCTCGCCCATCCCGGCAAAAAATTCAATAGCCTCCTCACGCGACATGGTCGAGCGCTCGATGGGGTGATCCGCCGCCACCAACTCCATCATGCGCTTTTCTATCGCCTCAAGATCCTCGGGCGTGAAGGGCCGATCAAAGGCAAAATCGTAGTAAAACCCGTTTTCCACTACCGGGCCGATGGTGACCTGGGCTTGGGGAAACAGTCCCTTTACCGCCTGGGCCAGCAAGTGGGCCGTGGAGTGGCGAATGACCTCAAGTCCCTCGGGGTCACGGTTGGTGATGATGCGAACTTCCGCGTCGCCGTCGACCTGGGACGAGGCATCCACCAGGCGCCCGTCCACCATTCCGGCCAATGTGGCCTTGGCAAGTCCCGGACCTATGCGGGCCGCAACCTCCAGCACACTGACGGGTTGCTCAAAATCCTGGACGGAGCCGTCCGGAAGCCTGATAGCTGGCATGAGGGAGTCCTAAAAAGGATGATGATATTGGTAGGCGCGGGCGGGGTCGAACCGCCGACCACTACCATGTCAAGATAGTGCTCTACCACTGAGCTACGCGCCTGTAAACGGCGGCAAACGATACAGTGGAGCTTGGCTTGAGGCAAGAGCTTACCGGCATTGATTTGCCACCGCAGCAAGCGTCAACAGAGGGGGTGGCCAAGCGGACAAATTCAGTGTGAAGCCTCTACCGGGTCAAGCTCCAGATTCAGCTCCGAAATACGATGAATGCGGTCACGCAATGCTGCTGCCTGCTCAAACTCAAGATTTTCGGCATGAGCGAACATTTCCTTCTCCAATCGCCGCAGCAGAGCCGCCAGTTTTGCAGGTTTCATGGCGCGATATTCCACCATTTCATCCGCCACCTGAGAAAAGCGCTCGGCTGTACCCTTTGAGTCCGTATAGGAAGACTCCAGAATATCGACCACCGCCTTACGGATCCCCTGCGGAGTGATCCCGTGCGCCTCATTGTGGGCCAATTGCTTCCCGCGCCGACGCTCCGTCTCATCTATCGCCCTTTGCATGGAGCCGGTTATCTGGTCGCCATAGAGGATTGCCTTGCCATTGAGGTTACGTGCAGCACGACCGATGGTCTGGATGAGCGCACGCTCGGAGCGCAGAAACCCCTCCTTGTCGGCATCGAGAATCGCCACCAGCGAGACCTCCGGCATATCCAGGCCTTCACGCAACAGGTTAATACCCACCAGCACGTCAAACTTTCCGAGACGCAGATCACGAATGATCTCCACCCGCTCCACGGTATCGATATCGGAATGAAGATAGCGCACCTTTATCCCGTGCTCGGCCAGATATTCGCTCAGATTTTCCGACATGCGCTTGGTCAGGGTGGTGACCAGCACGCGCTCGGACTGCGCCACGCGCAGATTGATTTCTGAAAGCAGGTCGTCCACCTGGGTCGAGGCCGGGCGCACCGTGATCTCCGGATCGAGCAGGCCCGTGGGACGCACCACCTGCTCCGCCACCGCGCCCGCATGTTGCCCCTCATAGGGACCCGGGGTAGCGGAAACAAAAATAGTTTGTGGTGCAATACGCTCAAATTCATTGAATTTCAGCGGCCGGTTATCCAGTGCGGACGGCAAGCGGAAGCCATACTGAACCAGGGTCTCCTTGCGCGAGCGGTCACCCTTATACATGCCACCAATCTGCGGCACGGTCACATGGCTCTCATCAATGAATATCAGCGCGTTGCCCGGCAGGTAATCAAACAATGTCGGGGGTGGCTCGCCAGGCGCCCGCCCTGAAAGATAACGCGAATAGTTTTCGATCCCCTTGCAGTAACCCAACTCCCGCATCATCTCCAGGTCAAAGCGGGTCCGCTGCTCCAGCCGCTGCGCCTCCACCAGAAGGTTGGCATCGTAAAGGTGGGCAAGCCGTTCCTTCAGTTCCCCCTTAATTTCCTCCACCGCCGCAAGCACCTTGGAGCGCGGCGTCACGTAATGACTTTTGGGATAGATCGTCAGCCTGGGCAAACGCCGCAACACCTCTCCCGTCAGAGGATCGAAGTGAGCGAGAGCTTCCACTTCATCATCAAACAGCTCAATACGTACCGCCTCACGCTCGGAATCGGCCGGATGGACATCAATGACCTCCCCCCGTACCCGATAGCAGCCGCGTCGCAACTCGGTATCGTTGCGGGTGTACTGCAACTCGGCGAGACGACGAAGTATGGCGCGCTGATCCACCCGCTCTCCACGGCTCAGATGAAGCACCATCTGGTGAAAGGACTCCGGGTCACCCAGACCATAAATCGCCGACACCGTAGCGACAATTACCGTGTCTTGCCGCTCCAGCATGGCCTTGGTGGCGGAAAGGCGCATCTGCTCGATCTGCTCGTTGATCGAGGCATCCTTCTCGATATACATATCCGAGGCAGGCACATAGGCCTCGGGCTGGTAATAATCGTAATAGGAAACGAAATACTCCACCGAACCCTGGGGGAAAAAGGCCCGCATTTCGGCATACAGCTGGGCCGCCAGAGTTTTATTGGGCGCCATCACCAGGGCCGGACGCTGTACCGCCTGGATGACGTTCGCCATGGTGAAGGTCTTGCCCGAGCCGGTTACACCCAGCAACGTTTGATGGGACAAACCATCCCGCAGTCCTGCCACCAGTGCAGCAATAGCCTCCGGTTGATCACCGGCTGGAGAAAAATCGGCCTTGAGGTCGAAGAGGGAGCGCGTGGTATTTTCCATTTAGGGGCTTGCTTGCGTAGAATCCGCCGTGTTTGGCCTTGCGGCCACGGCAAACGACCATTCTGACATCAGGAGTATCCGAAAGTGAAACTATCCGAGCGCGCCCAAGCGATCAAACCTTCCCCTACCCTTGCCGTCACCGCCCGTGCCGCGGCACTGCGCGCTGAAGGCAAGGACATTATTGGTCTGGGTGCCGGGGAACCGGATTTCGACACCCCCGAGCACATTCGTGAAGCTGGCAAGAAAGCCCTGGATGATGGCTTTACCCGTTACACCGCGGTGGACGGCCGGATAGAACTCAAACAGGCGATTATCGCCAAGTTCTCCCGTGACAACGGGCTCGATTACGCGCCGGAACAGATCATCGTCTCCTGCGGTGCCAAGCACTCCATCTACAATCTTATGCAGGCGCTACTCAATCCGGGCGATGAGGTGCTGATCCCCGCACCTTACTGGGTCTCCTACCCCGACATGAGCCTGCTGGCTGGTGCCAAGCCTGTGGTCATCGAGGCCGGCATTGAGCAGGGTTTCAAAATCACTCCGGCCCAGCTGGAAGCGGCTATTACCCCGCGCACTCGCCTGCTCTTTCTCAACAGCCCATCTAACCCCACCGGGGTTTGCTACACCCTTGAGGAGATGGCTGAACTGGGAGAGGTGCTACTCGCCCATCCGAATGTCATCATCGCTTCGGACGATATCTACGAGCACATCCTCTGGGAAGGCAGCTTCTGCAATATCGCTATGGCCTGCCCCGAACTCTACGACCGCACCGTCGTCATCAATGGTGTATCCAAAGTCTACGCCATGACCGGCTGGCGCATTGGCTATGCCGCCTGCAACGCCGATCTGGTCAAGGGCATGAAAAAAATTCAATCGCAGAGCACATCCAACCCCACCACCATGGCCCAGCTCGCCACCGAAGCCGCCCTCAACGGCGACCAAAGCTTCGTGGCACCCATGGCGGAGGTGTTTGAAGAGCGCCACGCCTACGTCCTCAAGCGTCTCAACAAGCTCAAAGGCGTCCGTTGCCTGCCAGCCCAGGGGGCCTTCTATGCCTTCCCGGAAATGGGTGAGGCCATCGCTGCCCTCAATGGCGTGGAAGATGATATTGCCCTGGCAGAGCATTTCATCGAGCACGCAGGCGTCGCCATGGTGCCTGGCTCCGCCTTTGGCGCCGCCGGCTACATGCGCATCTCCTACGCAACCAGCATGGACAAGCTAAGCACTGCCCTGGATCGCATTGAGGGCGTGCTCGGGACTGAGTAAGGGGTAATGGCTGCGGGAATGGGAGACTGCAAAACAAGCGCGCCTGACGGTTGACCATTCCCGACCACAGCAATAACATACGCGCCCTGCAATTCCCCTGTAGCTCAGTTGGTAGAGCGGGTGACTGTTAATCACTAGGTCGGCGGTTCGAGCCCGTCCGGGGGAGCCAATTACACACCGTGCGATCCTTTCTGCGAACCGGCGGTGGCGTTGTGAGCCGATCCGCGTAGTAGCGGATAGTTAAGTGCTCATCGTCAACGACGATCTGCTTGATGAATCCCCGCAAAAAGGTCCTGATCTTCTTCGGGTTTTCCTTCCCCTTTATAGCTGCCGTAAGCACTTCGCGCAACTCGTCAACGTCGTCAGGGGTGATGTCTACTTCGGGCGGAAGCTCCGCTTCTAGGTCAGCCAGGCGGCTCTCGATATCTTTGATCTCTTTGTTGTTGCCGCGCAGGCGGCGGGTTAGATCGTGGAGATTTGGGGTGTTCTTCCCCAGTTCTTCCATTACTTCGAAGATCCGATCGTTCTTTTTTGTGGCTTTTCCGAGCTCTCTCTCAAGGCCTTTGACTCGCCGATCGTGGTCGATGCTCCAGTCGCCGGCGGCATCCATTAGTTCCAGGACAACAACCCGCAAGTTTTCCTCTTTAAAAACCTTGGATGAGATGACGTCGATGAGGTAGTCGTCCAGGGCTTGGGCTGGGAGGCTCGGCATGGTGCAGTCTGTGCCGTTGTAGACCCGATTTCGGCAGGCGTAGTAGCTGTAGGTCTTGGACCGGCCCGTGCCGGTGCGGATCTGCATGGAGCCGCCGCAAACCCCGCAGCGAAGCAGGCCGGTGAACAGGTGGGTGCTGGTTCCTGATCCGTTTGCTGCCGGGTGGGATTCGTCGTCCATTATTTTTTGCACTGCGGTCCAGGTACCGGAGTCAATGAGCGGCTTGTGGGCGTCGACAACGACCCATTCGCTGCGGGGGCGTTTTTTGCCTGTTCGGCTGTCTTTTCGGTTAAAGACGACGCGGCCAACCATCGCTTCATTTCTTAGCAGCGAGAGGATGGCATTTTTTCGCCAAGGGCTGCCACGGCGAGTTTGGCACTGGGTGTTGAGCTGTTCTGCGATGCTTTTGGCTCCTTTTCCGTTGAGCCGCATCTCGAAGATATCTCTAACCTGCTCGGCTTCATGTGGATGGATTTCCAGCACGCGCCTGGCATGGTTTTTTGGGCTTGGGGCGGAGCGATAGCCCAGAGGTGGGGTTCCTCCGTTGAAAAAACCCGATTCGGCGTTTTTCATCATGGAACGCATGGTGTCTTTGGAAACTTGTCGACTGAAGTACTCGTCGAAAATCTCCATCATCGATTCGGTCATCCAACCGGAGTCGGTTGTACTGTCTATGCTCATGGCGACGTAGACCACTTGCGTGCCCGCGCGCTCTAGGTGCCCCTTGGTCACGACGGCGAGCAGGCGATTCCTGGCAAGGCGGGAGGTGGACCAGGTCACCAGATAATCTGGCTCGTGAGCCTCACAAAATGAGAGCATGGCCTGGAATTCTGGGCGGTTCTCCGCTCGTCCGGACAGGCCGGCATCCACAAATTCGTGCATTACCACAGCACCCATTTCTTCTGCCTTTTTTCGGCACCTCTCAAGCTGTCCCTCTATGGGTAATTCCTCAGCAGCCTGGCGGGCAGTGCTGACACGCGCATAAATCACGGCCGTTTTTTTCATGCTTCTACTCCGTGCAGATATCTAGGTACCCGGCCCCCCATAGGGGTGGGTGGGTTTGCTTATGCCGAGCCCCCACCCCCTGGACCAAGGCGTAAGTGCTCATCATTCCGGCTGACGAACTGCGCTTTACTGCGTAAGCACCGGGTGGAGAGCCGCATAACTACGCGGTGGCCTACCCTGCGAACTGCGCTTTATGTCAGTAGGCGCAGTTCAGGAGCTCCACGGCCCCATATGTCTTTGCCCGCTTTAAGGGTGAGTTTCCAGCGCACGCACACCCATCCCAAAACATCAGTCATTACTACGGTTCAAGCATAGTGCCCGGGCAGGGCAAGTACCGCTCCGTTGCTCGTGAAGAAGAAAGGCAGGCTCACGTGGGCAATGCTGCAGACATCTGCTACTAGCGGAGCTTGCGAGACTTGCGAAGGCGCACGATGTCACGCGCTAGCTCACTGACCGGGGTGTTGATTTTGACCAGGGGAGAGCTCTTGGCCACGGTCTTTGAGAGGGTGCGCACGGCCAGGCGCACGTACTCAGCGCTGGTCTCGGGCTTGGCATGGCCCATGAGGGCCTGGATGCGGAGTACATCCACCTCGTCCTCGGCCAGCTCGGTGCCATAGAGGTGACGGATAGCATGGGGGTGCAGCTCCGCACGTGGCAGGCCTGCTGCTGTGCCGTGCTTGATGATGAGCCGCTGCACGGCATCCCGGGAGATCCGCCGGCGCGCGCCCCGGTACTCGTGCTCGGGGACGAATTTGGAGTTGGTGCTGACAAAGAGCACCTGATGGCCATCCTCCAGGCGACGATCAATAAGATCCAGATCCGGATGCCCCAGGTAGGCCCGCACCAGCAGCCCGCACTCGTGAGGGGCTGGGACCATGCGCTCCTTGCCCCCCTTCTCAGTTACCCGCAGCACCAGCCACTCGATGCCATCCTCATCCACCCAGAACAGATCCTCCTCATCGATGGCCACCAGGCCAGAGAGGCGGATGCCACAGCCAATGAGCACGCCGATGATCGCCGCATCCCGCACCCCGAGGAAGGTAGAGATGTCCGGCTGCATGATGAGTGCTTCAGCATTCTTGAGCTGCAGGGCCCTGGGCAGACGGCGCGGGGCGTTGGGATAAGGAAGGCTGCTGGCCGGGTCAGTGGCAATGAGGCCTTTTTTCTCGGCCCACTTAAAGAACCCTCGAACCGAAGAAATCATCGGGCGCCGGCTGCGGGGGCTCTGACCCTGGCGGTGGGCATGCAGGCCGGTGAACTCCACCAGGTGGTCCGTCTCGGCATCCAGCAGCGGCACACCCTGGCCATCCAGCCACTCAGAGAGTCCGGACAGATAGCCGTCGTACTTATAGATGGTGGCGTCAGCCAGCCCCTCATTGTGGGCTTTGTAGTCCAGAAAATCGGCTATTGGATTGTTGTCAGTCGCCATATTCAGAACCTCTCTCTCCGGGGACCCCAGGCAAAACAACCCGCGGTTCCGCGGGTGAGGCCGAAAAACAGCGTAACCCACTGATAACAAAGAAGACAAGGGATCTGACAGACCCGCGGGTTAGCGATTTTCAGAATCCCAAACCGCGGGTGATTTTTTAACCAGTCCCAAATCCACGCATTTTAGGGGTTTCCTGGTTTCTCTGCGCTTCCTTCCTTCTTCTTCTTATTTTTCAAAGAGATATATATATAAACAAGGAGGCATGAACAAACGCTCATGAGTGGAATCGGCGCAAAAAAGCGTGGATTCGAGACGAAAAAGCGGGGATTCGGAGCAATTCGGAGATCGCATTTCTCTTAGGGGTATAAGGGCTAGAGGGGTAATGGGGTGCTCCGCCCCGCGGGTTTCTGTGTATGTCCCTGCCTCTAGAAGTTGAAATTAGGGCTGAAAGCGCCCGAAACCAACGGTTTGTGATGCTGATGGAGGGTGAAAAAAGCCCGCGCGGGAAGGGCACGGGAACGGTCGGCATTTCTCCGGGCTGCGCTTTATGTCTATACTTTGTAGCAGGGACGGCCCACCGGTCCCCTGCCTATACGCCAGGCTGGAGCGGAATTTAAGTCTTCCTCACACGGTCCGATAACAATAAGGACGGTGCGTCACCAAAGGAGTGAATATGGGCCCTACAGCTGATTTAGCGCTCTCAGATTTCTACTGCGAATCCATGGAGGAAGCGTTTCGAGAAGCCGGGAAGAGGCGTACGGCAAACGCGGCTGCCGGGATGATCACGCGCGTAGAGCTGTCCAAATACAGCGGATATCGCGTTTTCAGCCTCCCTGCTGAAATCTTCGTGGACGATCTCTCGAGCCCGAGGACCAACAGACATCAGGTGCATGACCTGTTCGGCGAAAAGAAAGTCGCCTACCAATGAGGGACGAGGGAAAAGACCCCGGCGGCGAGGAAGAGCTGCGAGAAACGTCTGAAGGCTCCGACGCACCCTTGCAAGGAGAGCTGTTGAAGATGTCCGAGATGGTTCAACTGGAGCGAGATCGGATAAAAAGCCACGATCGCCGCACGGAAATATCCAGCCAAGCACTCAACGCAGCGGCCGACTCTGACGAAAGGCAATACAACTACCACATGGACAAGCTTCGTCGAGACGACGAAGACCGGCGCGATCGCCGCAAGTCCGGCATGCTTCTCATCTGGAGCATTAGCGGTATCAGCGCAGTATTCCTGGGGTTCCTGCTATTGATGGGGTTCTTCGGAGATCCAACCCAACGCGAGGCGGCCAAGGCCTTGCTCTCTACGTTGGGGACGGGCACTGGCGGCTTCGGCATCGGCTGGATCATGCTCATGGCTTTTCGTCGATTCATGAACCGCTAAACACACCCCAAAGGCACGGGGGCTTTATCTGATGCCGGCCCCATCCTCCTAAAACATCGCGTTATGTATCTCCGCAGCCGATCCGCCCAGCAGCCGCCTGGCATCCTCTGGCACCTTAAAGCTCAGCCCATAGCTCACCATCCGGTCACAGACTAGTGCGACCAGCCCCCTGTGGCGGCGATGGTTGATAACGCGTTCCACCTTGATCCCAAGGATGACGTTGGCAACTGCGAGCTGGTGCTTGTAGATGCGGGCAGATTTAACCGGGAGGGCCTCCCACTGCTCGCGCAGGCCCGGATCAGCGGCGAGGTGGGCCATGACGTGCCTTGGATGCACCAGCAAGGACATCTCTTTCCTGCGGCCTTGCGCGGACAAGCCCCAGACCTCACCCCACAGGAAGGGGTGCTTATAGCGCCCGGCGGCGATCTCAGAGAGCAGGATTTCGGTGATCAACTCCCAAGGCTCGCGCCCCGTGCTGTTTTCCTCCGTGTAATTACTCATAAATCCTCCCGATTGGTGCGATTAAAGGGGTAATCCGCGATCTGTTGGGCCTGCTCAATGTAGCCGCTGATGCACCAGATCGCGTCCATGAGGATGCGGTGGCTGATGTTGAAGCCTTCCTTGGTGTCCTGGCCTTCGGCTGTGAGCAGCACCAGCACGGCCCTGGCGCGGGCCAGCACGGTGTTGAGGGTGTCGATGTCGAGCCCCACAGGGGCATCGGGCGGGATCTGGAAGTATTCCTCGGGGGAGGCGGCGACGTTAATGCATTCGATGGGTTTTCTGGGCATGACGATCTCCTGGTGCTGAGAGACCTGCCACCACCGGTTCCAATCGGCAAAAGGTGGCAGGACGAAACAGGTTGGAACTACCGCCCAAGAGAACGGCCGCCGCGAAGGCGCCTGAATCGCCCCGCCATAAACTGGGGGCACAAAAAAAGCGCTATCGAGTGAGCGCTTGTGCGCTCTTGGGTTCGGGGTTCCAATCCCGGCCGCTGAATGTGCAGCGACAGGGAAAGCATAGGCGCTCGTTGGGATAGCTGCAAGTTCATGGCTGGTCTCAGCCGATGTTCTCCGGCACCGCCGCGTGCAGGCCATAGCGCGCCAGGCGATCAACGCTCAGGGCGACCATGTGGCACAGTCGGCGTTTGTCGATCGTCTTCTCCACCTCGTCGCTGACGATGACGCCGGCGGCTGCAAGCTGGCGCTTATAGACGCGGGAGGATTTCACCGGCAGGCCGTTCCATTTATCGCGCAGGCCCTGTTCGCGGGCGATGTGGTCCATGACGTGGCTGGTGCGGACGATGAGGCACGCCTCCGTATTCCAGGGCTCCTTGCTATCCTTGGCGGCGATTTCGCCCCAGGCAAAGGGGTGCTTATAGCGGTGGGCTTCGATCTCGGACAACAGGATCTCGGTGATCCACACCCAAGGCTCACGATCCGCACTGCTTTCCATCACGTGGTCGTTCATGTCCGCCACCAGGTCATCGAGAAAGCCACTCTGCGCCTTTTCAATCCCGGAAAATTCACACAGCAGGGACCAGGCGGTGGCCACGGCGGCATAGTTGCCCACCATGCGGGTCGCCCCGTCATCCTGTGCGGAGGCGCTGGATCGCGCGTCGAAGTAATCCTTGGCCCGCTCATACACCGTCAGCACCTGCTCGCGGGTGAAACCGGCGAGAAACTCCAGCCATTGCCGCAGCGGGAAGCGTGGCGTGCTGGTGGGCATTAGCGGGCCCTTGCGGCCGGTCAGCTCCACGCGCACCAGCTTGCCGAGCAAGGACCGCACCGGCACGTCTTCGCCCGCCAGCAGCACCGGTGCCGAGATCAGAAACTCGGTCAGCTCCGCGCCACGGCGGGTGACGGTGTACTGGTAACTTTCCTGCAAGCGGGAGACTGCCTGGTCGATGATGTCTTGCCGCCTCGCGCTGATTTCCTCCCAGCCCACCGGGTGCGAGGTATGAGAGACCGAGGTCAGCATGCGGAAGGCGGTTTGCAGTGACTCGCCGGAGAACATGGTGAAGGCGATGGTGCGCTCCAGGCGCTTCACCAGGGTGGACTTCCCCGCGCCCTTGTCCGCCTGCAACACACAGTGCGGCCAGAAGCCCAGGAAGGCCTTGAGATGGGTTCCGATAGACCAGACCAACAGGTGCAGGGCTGCGTTGCGCTTGAAGGTCTCGCCATAGGCCGTGATCACCGCCCGCGCATCGGCCTTGCTCCCCGAGGGGAAGGTCAGCTTGTTATAGGGGCACTGCTTTTCCGGCTCGGTGAAGTAACAATCCGAACCGGCATTCACCACCGGCTTGCCATCGCGCCAGGCGAGGCCCACGAAGTTCACCGCATTGTGGGCCCCCAGCTCCGCCCCTCGCGCCAGAATCACCAGCATGCGGGCGAACTGATCCGGCAGGAACACCGGGCCTAATTTTCGCCACCGCTGCACGTTGTGGATCTGATCATCATCAAGCACGCGCCGCAGCAGATTGGGGCCGTGCCTCTCCACCTGCACAGCGGCGGCGAAATAGGTATTTGGTTCGGCATCTTCCTCCCCGGTCATGGTCGCCTGATAGCTCTGCACCGAGACCCGCGATATCGATTGAATCCGAAAGCCCACGAGATCCTTGATAACGTCGGCTTCCCCGCCTTCCTCGTTGCCCCGCTTCGCCACCCAGCGGGTGAAATCTTCATGCACCCGGAAACGCCAGTATTCCGCGAAATCATGCGGCGGCAAGAACATCCTCGATCGCCCCGTCACCACCTTTCCCGGCAGGCCCGAAATCGCCCAGGGCTCCAGCTTCTTCAGCACATGCCGCAGCCCCTCCGGCTCCTCCGACTGCAGCACATCATTCACATCGTTCCAGCCAGCCTCTTCCCAGTCGATCTGATCCACCATCTGCGCCGCAATCCCCAGCGCGGTCAGGCGCTCATGCGCCACCCAGCCCGCCTCCTGCCCTGGCCGCCGGCCCTTTACCTGGCCGGGTCGCTTACCATCCTGCGGCTCATCCGAATCCATGCAGATCACCACCTGCTTGCCGCGCAAAAAATTAAGCTCCAGCTCCGCCATGGTCCCCACCCCGCGGGTGGCCACCGCTGCGGCATAAGGCAGTGCCGCCTCCACGGAAAGCGCATTGATCGGGCTCTCCACCAGATACACCACCTTCGAGCGCTCCAGCCGCCGGCGGTCAGAAAACCACACCGCCCGCTTCTCCCCCAGGGTCTGCGTCTTCACCCCGCCGTTGAGCTCCGCATCCAGATAACGCATATCCACCGCCAGCACCGTGCCGGGGTTCAGCGAACGCACCACAAAGGCCGCTGCCGGCCCACCGTGCATCGGCTCCCCGGCCGGCACCTTGTCGCTGGTCCAGGCATTAAAGCCCAGGCTCCCGGCCTTAATGGCCGCCTGCACCGTCTTTTCCGGGATCTTCCGTTCAGCAGTCAGATACGCCACCGCCTCCCCCGCCTGCGCCAGGCAGCGCCCGGCCACATACTCCTCCCGGGTCTTCTGCTCCCGCGGCCCCGTCCGCTCCGGCTTATCCATCGAGATGTCATACAGCTCGTGCAACTGCCGCACCGCCTCCCCCGCCTCTACCCCATCTACATACATCACCAGGTCGATGCAGCTCCCACCCGCCGTCGAATCCCCGGAGTGGTCCTTCCACCGCGTGCCGTCCTTGAAAATGCTGAGCGAGGGAGACTTATCCTTATGCAGCGGGCTGCGGTAATTGCCACTGCCGTGGGGTCGCTCCAGCCCCAGCCTCAAGGCCAGATCGTGGAGATCGATGCAGGTTTTCAGCTCTTCAATAGTGGCCATGGATACTCGCAAATAAAATGGGCCCCGACGCCATAAGGAGGGGTAGGAAGGGAGCGCCGGAGCCCGAAAAAGGGATTAAATCTCCACATAAATATCTGCATCAAAGGCCTTCACCACGGCCGCAATTTTCTTGCTCTCGCGCAGCATCCTTGCCAGCGCCGGCTTCGCGCTCTGAATGCGTTCCCACAGCGAGCGCTTCTCGGTGGCAGTGCGGTTGGTAATGCGGACATAACGCACATCGCCCAGGCGCATGCTGGCTTCGGCCAGCCCGGGATTGGCCCGCGGGGTAGTGGCCGAGGTTGTATCCCGCTGCCCGCGGCGGCTGTGTTTATAGGTGCTCATCGATGCATCAGCGCTGATACCCGAAGGTCACAACAGCCGTGATGCTTAATGCCGACATCCAATAACAGGCATCGATTGGGCGGCTATGGAAGAACTGCCAGGCGATATTCGCGGTGTACAGGCCCATGGTCACGTAGTTGAAAATCTTGGGCTGGAACAGGATGTCGAGCATCACTCAGCCTCCGGCAGCGCCAGAAATTTCTTGTCACGCACCGCCTCGCCCACCCGCCTGCCATCGGGCAGCATGATGTGGGAGAGGAAAGCCGCGTCGAAGTCCATCAGACCGATTTCCACGGCGGTGACCTGGCCTTTTATCCAGTCGCGCAGAATGGAGTAGATGGCAACGGAGCCAATCTCCAGCGCCTTGGCTTTATAGGCTGCTTCAGTCTTGCTGCGGCGTGTAGACCACGGGTTCTCCTTCAGCCAGGCGGCGGCGTAGCCTTTGGCCGAGGCCCGTAACTCCACCTGCCGCTCACGGTGCTGGAACTGGACGATGATCTCCCCGGTTTCAAAATCATTCAGCGCCCCGAATTTTGCGCAGCCGAAGCCCCGCAGGATCTTCTGGATATCCTGCAGGGCACGATCGCCGGCGGTGGCGTTTTGGTAGGGAAGCGCCATCAGAAGGCCAAATCATTCCTGCGCCGGCGCTGCCACCATTGCCAGAGCAGCAGGCAAGGGGTGACCAGTGGCCAGATAGCGACCGAGAAAATCACCCCCCACAGGCTGTTCCACCACCCCGGCGCCTGGCCCTCGTCAATCCACATGCAGACGTACAGCCCCACCACCGCGTAGAGAATCCCCGCCATGAAAATAAGCAACATATCCATATAAACCTCCTAATTAGGCCGGGCCTGCAGACAGGTGTGAAGGGCACCCGTCCGGGTCCGCCCGGCGTGGCCACAATGGCCCCCTTCCGAGCTTATTGGTGGCCAGGAGTGTCGCTGCGGGTGCTGCCGAGCTCGGAAGCGGACACCCACACTGGCTTGCAGTCGGTCCCGTTAACCTAGCTGTGCCTCCTGGCGCTCGCGTGTCGCCACGTTGAGTTTTGCCACGGCCTTGATCGAGGTCCGGACTTGGGCGGGATGTTTGTTCAGGCCCAGGCGGTTGCGTTCCAGATTCTCGCGTTTGGTAATCAACTCCAGGTTTTCCAGCGTGCAGCGGGTGCGGTCGCTATCGATGAACACAACGATGTGACCCTTGGGAATTGCCCCGTGTGCCTGCTCCCACAGCCACTGGTGTTTGAGCCGGTAGCGGGTGGGGAAACCGGTGTATGGGTCACGCTCTGGCACCTTGATTTCGATGTACCCATCCTTGTTGATCCGTTTTGTGTAGAGCGGCGTGATGTTAGGGGGGACTGTTCCAGGCGCGAACTGGCTGCGCTTTGAGTTCGGGTGCGACGGGTGTCTCCGTCCCTTGTTCCACGAGACATGGTCGGGCTTAAATCGCCCGTCTCGTCCGGTCTTCAACCCGCGCGCCCGGCGGGCATGGCTCAACTGCTCCGGAGTCTGTTGGGTGCCGAATCGCGCGTTGAATTTGGCGGCGAGCTCGCCGCCGGGCAGCCGATAATGCTCGCGAATAAAGGCATCCATTTCTGACGTGTAGATAAACCTATTTGTGGTGCCCGCCATCAGGATTCCTTCGCCTGCTCCAGCATCATGGGGGGCTTGTTTCTAACGAGCCCTTCCCTGAGTAGCTGTTCGGCTTTGAGGGCCAGTGAGGCATTACTTATGATCTCGCGGGCAACCTTGGTCACGGATTGGGAGCGCTGTATCTCCTGCTCCAACTTCTTACCTTTCAAACTTTCATCGTTGACCCGTTCCAAGGCGGCAAAGAGATGGTCGTTGAGGTCGGTCAGTCGGTTTTTCATGCGCCCTCCCCTACCACCTCGTTAGGACTCCCCACCCGGCAGCCGAGATCATCGTGACCAGACGCATAACGCTTTCCAGACAGCTCGACCGCCTCTACCTGCTCCGCCAAGCGCTTGGTCTCAGCCACCAGGCTTTGCCCAGCGCGGATGGCGGGCATCAATGCAAGGCCGAGCAAGCCCTCCGCTTCGCCCAGGCGAGAGTCAAAGCGTCGCTGATTACCTATGTCCGCCGCGTGCCCGCCCCCGTGAATCAGCGAGCGTATGAGTTGGATCTCCTCCCTCGCCCGTCGCATATGGTCCAGTGCGCTTTGCAGCCTCTTGGATGATTCGATGGCGCTGACTACCGAATCCACGTCTGGCATCTCCGCCCCGATCCTTGCCACGCCATTCATGATCCGCCCCCGCAGTTGGTGATGGGGTGGTTGGAACCGGTGCGCAGGGTTTCCATCTGGCCGTTGCGGTGGATGGCGATGCGCGCACCGTGATCCGGGCTTTTCACCACCATGCGCCCGTCGGCCAAGGTCTCATCCTCTTCGTAACACGCTGCCTCGTTGAGCGCGGAGAATGAGGTGGTTTGATCTTTCGTGGGTTGCATAGCCATCCCCCTAACTCGCGCGTTCCAGGTCCATGGCCACCTGCTCGCGGTCTGGCGCGGCGTAGATGGCAGAGGAATTGCGCGAGGCATGCCCCAGCGCTGCCTGCACCACGCCCAAAGGATCCTGCGAGGTCGATGCATCGATGAGGCGTTTGGCCAGGGTGTGGCGGAACCAGTGGGGGGAGACCGGGACGCTAATCCCCGCCTGAGCACCCCAATAACGCAGCCGCGCCTGGAAGCTGCGCACGCTCATGCGCTGGTGCTTACGGCTCATCACCAGCGGGCCGTCCGGGTCCGGGGTGGCCCCCATTTCCTTGCGCACGCGCAGCAGATCAGAAAAAGCCCGCCGCGCCTTGCGGGTAACGTGCATGCCATGCTCCCGCTTACCCTTTTGTATCGCCCCCGCCAGCTCCAGCCGGTGTTCACGGATAGCCGCCTGGGCATCCGCCACCGTGAGCCGCGAAAAGGCCGTAATCCGCACCCCCGTCTGCCTCAGCACCCGCATCCAGGCGTGGTCACGCCGCGCCAGCACGTTGCCAAAAGCACCCACCGTCCGCAGCAGCTTCCGCTCCTCCGGGCCCGTTAAATATCGATCAAAACTTCGGCTTTTCATGCGCCTTCTCCTCGTCATTTACCAAACCGCCACATCCAACACGTCGTGCCCTGCCTTGGCCGTCAGTTCCATCAAGTAACGCCGGACACCGAATGGGAGGTACTCCACCGCCCGGCAGCAGAGCCGCCCGGCATCCATCGGCACGCCCTCAAAGGCATCCCACGCGGTGCGCTGGCGCCAGGGCCAGTTGATCACCACCTTCGGTGCCAGGCGCACGCCGTCTTGCTCGTCCACCTCTATCGAAACTGCATAGCCATCCACCTTGACGATGTCGCCGGGCAGCACCCAAAAGCGTCGACGTGCCGCATCCCGCTCGCCTTCCAGGGCATTTATGATTTGAAATAATTCGGCCATCGCCCTCTCCTTCTCCGTTGCTTCTTTTCCTGCTCTGCATTCGCCTGGGCGGTCAGCGCCCGAGCAATGTTGGGGGAGGCCAGCGCCTCATCCAGGCTCATCCGTCGAGCCAGGCCAGGGGCCCTTTGAAACGCGGCTTCCAACGCCCCGTGCTCCACTCCCGGCTCCGGCATCCCCGGCAGGCTGATCTGCCCGTTCACGACGCGCCGCCAGCCAGTCGGCAATCTCGCGCCCGAAGCAGCGAAGAATCGCCCCCTTTGGTGCCGCCACCTCGCCGTTGGTGCGGATATCGAGAGGTGGCAATCCGGGTGGGCATTTCAATTCCAGCCTCTCTGCACCCGGCGCAACAAAAGCCCAGGCAGTTCAAAAACCACCAGGGCAATCCAGAAGATGCCTGCCACGAAGACGAACAGCAGCGCAGACAAAAGCAGCCACAGGACGGCCAGCCAGTCGCGCACCAGATCCCAGATCTCACTCATCGATGAGCGCCTCCAGCCGGGACATAAACTCGAAAAAGCGCTGCACGTGCTTATTGCCTCGCTGGCGGATTTCCTCCACCTCGTGGCGCTCAATACGGTGATCGGCCAAAGCATCACGCACCGCGCCGCAGGTCTGGCCGATGAAGGCCTGCCAGTCGGCATAGGCGGTGAGCAGTTCAACGTCAGAAACGCGGGAAAAATCAGGCAGAGGAACGCACACCTCGTGCAAGGTGGCCGCCTGCGCATGCAGCATGCGGTGGTCGTGGCTTAGCAGCTGGTAAAGGGTGGCGTCCTCCAGCCCCAGCTTGTGGGTGAGAACGTCCGGATTCACTTCATTGGAGATGGTGCCGGCGGATTTGCCGGTGGCCGCAGCCAGCGCCCTGGCACCAGAAGGCGTGCCCGGCCCATGGCCACGGAACTCGTGGACCGTCAGCCAGGCCGCCTGTTGTAGCGGAGTCCAGTCCGCCCCGGGATGTGATCCCATGCCGCCCCCTCACGTCGACTGTGTGGTGGCGATTGGCTAGGGTAAATACGTGCGTGCTACGCTTTTACCCGAGGTGCTAAGGTGCTCTGTAAAGCCAATCGCCTCAATCGCCCCGGGTGGTTGCTAGAACAACCGCCTGGGGCACCCTTCCTTAAATCTGTCTCCCTTCGCGGCCTATGCCGCTGCGGACTCCTCCGCACCCTCCGGGAGCAGGCCCTCCCGCCGGGCAGTTGCCATAACCCAATCGGCCCGCTTCTGATCCAATTCCTCCGGCCACTGGGAAACACCCTGCTTGCTGATCCTGAGCGCCCGCGCCAGCCTGCCTTGGGTCTTGAATATCTTGATTGCCTGCGATTTGGTCATGACAGCCACAAGTGAAGTGTCGTTGAGTATAAATATGAAGGACGATTCACAAAGAGTCAAGTACGCTTGACCCCCATGGCCCCTATCGACGAACGAATCAGGGAGCTGCGACACCGACTAGGGCTTACACAAAAGGAAATTGGAAGAGAGGCCGGCGTGACAAATGCTGCCGTCTCCGCGTGGGAACGCGGCATAACCAAGCCAGAGCGTGACGCACTCCTGGCCCTCCAGCACACGATGCGGGTAAACCCGCGGTGGATACTGTACGGGGAAGAACCGTGGAGATTCCCTCCAACAAGCCCCCGTGGACAAGGGGCGGTCGCCGAGGATGGGGGCGCTTACAACACGCTGGCGGACGCCATAATGCCGGAATTACTGAGGATCATCGCCAGGATGAGCAAGAGGCGTCAGAAGGCATTGACTGAGCTGCTGCAGGCGCAGGAGGATGACGGGAAGGAAGGCTGAAGGGTGATCAAGCGCGATTTAGCTAGGGAGGAATCATGGCGAATATACCGAAGAAGGTGAAGGACCGGCTTGTTCGGGAGGTGGCACGGTTCAAGAAGATCCTTGAAAACGCGAGTGACCGGGACGTGAACGAGTCTGATACGGTCACCATCGTCACGGACATGCTGGCCGCCGTGTTTGGATTCGACAAATATACCGAAGTGACCAGCGAACAGGCCATCCGGGGAACATACTGCGATCTCGCTGTGTGCCTGGACGGGAAGATGAAATACCTGATCGAGGTCAAGGCAATCGGCCTCACGCTCAAGGAAAACCACCTCCGCCAGGTCGTCAACTATGGCGCAAATCACGGAATTCCCTGGGTCGTTCTCACAAATGGCTTAACGTGGGACATCTACCGCATCCGCTTTGAACAACCCATCGCATGGGACCACCTTTGCTCCTTCAACTTCCTGGATGTAAATCCGCGCCAACAAGAAGATTTGGAGCGGCTATATATCCTCTGCCGCGACGGAGTGGTTAAGGCAGCCATCGACGCCTTCCATGACCACACCCGGAACGTCAACCGCTTCGTGATCGGGGCGATAGTGGCTTCCGACGCAGTAGTAAATGTCGTGCGGCGTGAGATCCGGAAGATATCACCCGGAATCAAAGTCACCCCCGATGAAATTGGCAGGATACTGGAGAGCGAGGTCCTTAAGCGAGACGTGGTTGAGGGTGATGCCGCCGACGATGCCAAAGTCCGAATACGCAAGGTTGCTGCCGCTATTAAACGCCGCAAGGCCCAATCATCTGGGGTTGCGAGAGCACAGGAGGATGGCGGGAAGGAAGGCTGAAGGGAGATCAGGCAGTGAAAACCCAATACATCTGCACGAGTTGCCACAGCCCAAGCTACGGGGCTGAAAAAACACGCGGGAGCGGAAAGCTCGCCGTGGGATTATGGGGCGTTGGGCTCTTCTTCCTTTTGCTGCTGGGCCCCCTATGGGCTATCCCCGTCCTGATCATCGCCCTCGTCTACACCATCTGGATGTTCGCTTCCAAGGCACTCATATGCCCATCCTGCGGAAAGCCGGATCTTGTATCCACCGACAGCCCCGTGGGCATGGAAATCACGAAGTCCGCAGGGGGTGGAGACGACCGGGAAAACTGGATCAAGGAACTGGAACGCGGCGGCTGAAGTAGTCCCGAAGAATTCCAGGGCCCCGGCCGGGCTCGGGAGACTTGTGAATCATCTTAATCGGAGCCAGCGGGTATGGAAGCTAAGGAAGTTATTGATGATCTACGGTCCGCACTAAAAGAAGTTGAGGATCTCCATAAAGATACGGTCTCTATAATTGCCCTAAATAAATATCTTTCCGAACTCGAAAAACGGTCTGATGAGTCGCTAGAGTTCAGAAAGATGGAACACGAAAGCTCATTGGCTTATTACAACGCCCAAATGACGGACCGCATAGAGATGTTCCGGTCTGTCATAGAAGCCGGGCGCGAAGCCTTAAAGGCGGTGGTTCTAATCAATGGAGGTGCTGCCGTTGCCGCACTTGGTTTTATCGGGGCTATATTTTCAAGGGCGGCGCCTTCGGCCTTGGGTCTTGGCCTGGCTTCTTCGCTCCTTCTGTTTGGAAGCGGGGTCCTGGCGGCAGCCGTGGGGTTTGGTGTGCGGTACCTCGCCCAATGGTGTTACGCATCAGATTTGGAAGGAACTGGCCACACCTTTAACGGTCTGTCCATCTTGCTTGTCATTGCCGCCTATGCGCTCTTCGGCTGCGGTGTCTATGGGATCTACGAGACTTTAACCGTGCTATTCACTCCGGTCGTTCCCGCCGCTGGTTAGCGGCCCCTCACACAAAATAAACCTCCGCCGGGGCGGCTGCGGCTGCTTGGGCCCGACCATCCCGCAACGTCACGCGATCATCGATGCTGATGCCACCGGGGTCCGGTGCCAGGATGATGCCGGCGGGGGTGGCGATGTGGAGTTCACCGCCCTGGATTTTGGCCACCTTCCCCGCGATATCACGGCTGGGGGCAAGGATTTCGCGTAGTGGTTCCAGGCTCATGGGCGCAGCACCTCCAGCAGGGTTTCCAGTTTCGGGCCGGCGGCGCGGTGTTCGATGGTTTGCACCTGGCCGCGCCAGCTCGCGCCTTGCAGGGCGTCGTGGACTTCCAGTAGCTGCCCGGGCTCCACGCCTACACGAAAAATCGCCGTTAGCCGCACCGTTTGTAGGCCTTCGCCTACATCGATGTCGGCCCTTCCCCGCTCCAAAGCGACCGGAACGCTACCGATTAAGGGCTCAATGACCTCGGTTCCCGGGTGCAGGCCGTCGCCACGCTGGGCGATGATGTTGACCCGGCCTCCGCCGGGGCGGTCCTCGATGGTGCTGGCTTGCAGCAGCACGTCCACGGGGAATTCCGCCTCACCGCCGGCGGTCTGGGGCGAGTCGAGGCCCCAGGCCTTGGCGGATACGGTGTAGCGCACGCGGGCGATGGCCACGCCGGCGCCGGCGGCGTTGAGGGTGATGCGATCGTCCGCCAGGGTGAGGGCTCCGAGGGCCGTTCCCAGCCAGGTGACCGTGTCGATCGACACGGCGGGCAGGCGCAGGCGGGCGGTGGCGCCGTCAAAACTCAAGTCCTCGGTTAGCTGATAGCTGAGATCCGGGCCAGCCAACAGGCTGCCGGCGGAACCGGTGACGGTTTCCACCTCCACCCCGGGGCCAAGATGCGCCAGCAGGTGGGCGGTTTCGCCGCCGGCGAAGCTGCTCGCGCCCGCGTTCAGGCCATCCTCCCGGCCGTCCACCTCGGCGGAGAGGAAGCCGGAGTCCGCCGGGGCATCGCGCACTGTAATCCTGTCCACCCGCCGCGTGGGCCTTCTTGTCTCCTGGGATGTCAGGTTATCGGCCGCGTCGGTGTAGGTATGATCCACCGTCGCTGTAGGCCAATCCGGCACACGGGTCGGGAAACGGTGCCGGACGATGAGGGTGCCATCCCGCGCACTCTCCACCACCGCCCCGGCGGCCCGGGCAATGGAGCGCACCACCTCGATGGGTTCCGCATCGGTCACCGCAAGCCGCCCGGCAGGGATCTGCCAGTCGAGGATCTGCCAGATGATGGCCTCCCCCGCTGCTTCTTCCGCCGCCGCGCGTGCGCCGATCGGAGATGCCCAGGTCTTGGTGAGGCGGGTGGCGCGGGGTGCGGCGTGTTTCGCCCCCGGCGAAAGCCCGGTAATGATCGCCTGCGGTGCGCTCACGCCGGTGCGGTTGAGATTCTTGTTGTCGATGATGAAGGCATAGGTCTCGCCGGCGATCGCCAGGCTGAAGGCATCGTCCTCCGCCAGCCCCGCGTAATCTTCCACCCGCGCCAGCTCCACGTTGGCGGCCCAGAAGGTGCCGCTGGCGCTGAGGGATGCCTGCAGCACCTCGATCGGCAGGCCGGCAACGGTCATCTGGATGGAATCGCTGCTGAACACCGTGGCCGGGCTGGATAGATCGTAAATCATGCGGAGTCGGGTCTGTACCGGATTCAGCGCAGTCAGATCCCAGGGCAACCGGAGCGTTGCCTGCACTGGCGTGGTGCCTGTGTACGGCATCCTCAGCCGGCCCTGCACCGGTGTCTCGATGGACCAGGGCAGGTGCAGGCGGTTGCTCACGCGATAATGGATGGGAATGCGCAGCCGTGCGGTCACCGGCACGCGCCAGGGCAAACGCAGGCGCGTGCCAACGCGGATGTCCCAAGGCATACGCAACCGGGCGCGCAATTTCTGCTCTCCCTGCCCGGCCACCCCGATCAAGGGTAGGTTGATTGTGGCATTGGCATGGATGGTGGGTACTGTGGCGGCGCCGCCGGCACTCAGCGGTGGGAGATTGATAACCCCATCACCATGCACCGTGGGCACGGAGGCAGCGCCGGAAACCCCGAGCGCGGGCAGATTGATGGTGCCATTGGCCACGGTGGGGTTGTCCACGCCGCCGGTGAAGCCGCTAGGCGCAGAATAGGTGAAAGCACTGGCGCCGAAGTTGGCGGTGAGCACCCCCGGCCAGGGCACGGTGGCCGCCGGGAAATAGCTGCCCGCCGCGATGCTGGCAAAGGCCGCGCTGGTGGTGGTGCCGGCCTCTATTTCGGCCAGCACGGTCGCGCTGGAGTCTGATCCGTCGCCGTCTATCCATGATCCATTGAGGGAAAACCACACAGCATTGTTATCGAGATCCAATGCCACCCCAATAACATCCCCAACAGCGGGGGTAGATCCATAGCTGGCACCGGCCACGCCGGCCCGGTATTTCTGCCCGGATGAGCTTTCGTAGCCCATCCCCGAGTCCGCCGGCTGGGCCTGGGCACCGAGCAGAATTGCCAGGCTGTGCACCGAAGTGGCCACGCCCACCGTGATATTGCCGGCATCCGTGCCGATGGTGATTTCCCAGTAGAACTTGCCGCCGCCCTTGGCGATCGTGGCCCGAACGAGATCATTCCCCCCGGCCCCTGTGGCGGTCAGATTCCCGTTGGATAGGGTGATATCCGGGTCTTTATCAGCCGGATTCCAGGTAGCGAAGCCCACGGGGAGGGTTCCTTACGCTGCGGGTTCGGTGAGGGTGAAACTATCGATAGTGAGCGGTTCGTTAATCACCAGCGCGGCAGTAAATTCA